>CAWBAD010000007.1:0-502500 GCA_963786725.1 uncultured Actinomycetes bacterium
GCCGGGCGCGGTGCAGTTCGGCGGTAACGCCGTCAGCATCGGCTTGGCCGGGGTGGTCGAACCGACTTCGTGGACCTCAAGGTCTTTGGAGTCGAGTACTCGCTGGCCCGGCTCGTGATGCTCGCACTCGGCGTTGGCGTCGGCGTCGTCCTCTATCTCTGGCTCTACCGGACGAAGACGGGCATGGTGATCCGGGCCGGCGTCGACGACCGTCAGATGACGTCGGCGCTCGGCATCAACATCCAGGTCGTCTTCGCGATCGCGTTCGTCGTCGGTGCCGGCACTCGTCGGCTTCGGATGCCGTCGTGGGCACGTCGCAGGGCAACATCGCCCAGCTCCAGGACGGACAGTGGCTCCTCTACTCGCTCGTCGTCGTCATCATCGGCGGCATGGGCTCGCTGCTCGGGGCCGCTGCCGGCTCCCTGCTGTACGGGCTCGTGCTTCATGTTCTCGGCCGCGTACCTGCCCACGGTCGGGAACGACTGCTGCACGCAGTACTCGATCGTCCTCACGTTCGCGCTGCTCGCGCTCGTGCTCGCCTTTCGGCCGCAGGGGCTGTTCGGGAGGGCGGATGAGGCGAGCCTCGACGCGAAGACCACGTCGAACGCGCGATCGGCGTCGGCGTGCTCGTCGTCGCGTTGCTCGGCGCCCGCCATCTTCAGCGGCTACTGGCTGGACTCGATCCTCACGCAGACCCTCATCTTCGGGATCGCCGCCGCGAGCCTGATCTTCCTCTCCGCCTACGGCGGCATGATCTCGCTCGCCCAGACCGCGCTGATGGGCATCGCGGGCTACATGCTCGGCAACATGGTCTCCCACGGCGGCGCGGGCGGCGAGTCGAAGGGTCTCTCTGCTCGGCTGGGATCCGACGCTCGCGCTCGTGCTCGCGATCGTCGTCACGACCGTCATCGGCCTGATCTTCGGCGCGGTCGCCTCGCGGAGCTACGGCATCTACTTCCTGATGCTCACGCTCACGTTCGGCGTGATCGCGAACCTACTTCTTCGGCCCGGTGACGAAGTTCGGCGGCTTCTCGCCGATCGCGGGCATCGACCGGCGCACGCCCGACTTCATCGGCGACGTGGTCAACGACCGCCAGCGCTCTACTACATCGCGCTGGTCTGCGCCGTCGCTGCCTACGTGCTGATTCGCTACGTCGTGCGCACGCCGTTCGGGCTCTCGTTCCAGGGCATCCGCGACGAGCCGGTGCGGATGGCGTCACTCGGCTACGCCGTTCCGCTCCACCGAACGCTTGCCTTCGGCTTCGCCGGCCTGTTCGCCGCCGTCGCCGGTGTGCTCTACGCCTGGTGGGCAGGGCAGATCGCGCCGGACGCCCTCGGGCTCGGCTCGACGATCAACCTGCTCGTGATGGCCGTCATCGGCGGCCTCGCGCGCGATCGAGGGCGCCTGGCTCGGAGCCTTCGCGTTCATCGTCATCAACAACGAGGTCGACGAACCGGATCCCGTCGGACGGTCTCTGGTACGTCGGCGGGACGCTTCAACACGGTCGTCGGCCTCATCTTCCTCGCCATCGTCATCGTCTCGCCCGACGGCCTGATGGGGATCTGGGAGCGCCTGTGGAGCATCGCGCGCCGCCGTGACCCCGAGCGTCCGGCGCCGACCGTGAGCCACGCCGGCTCACGAAGGCTAGGCAGGCACGACGAAAGGAGGTCGCGACAGCCGTGACATCGATGTTCGCAATGTGTCAGTGCTTGACACGGTTCTTTCCAATCGGACGAAGGAGGATCGAGTATGCGACGATTGGGAGGGCGGAAGCTTCGCTTCCTCGTTGCCGTCGGCGTGGTTGCCGCCGGGATCGCCGCTATCGCGCAAGCGTCGTCGGCGCGCCGCAGCGAAGGCCGTGAAGATCGCGATCTTCACCGACTGCAAGGGAGCATTTGCCTTCGCTTACGAAGGGGACATCGCCGGCGCGCAGGCTGCGTTCGCCGACTTTGCGGGCGCGAAGCCGAAGAACAAGAACAAGCCGTCGGCCGGGATCATCGGCGGCAAGGCCGGAGGCGCCAAGCTGAACATCGTCGGCTACGCCTGCGGCGACGACACCGTCGCGACGATCCTCAAGGAGATCCGGCGGTTGATGGTCCAGGCCAACGCTGACGTCATGGTCGGGCCTCTGTCAGGAGACGAGGCCGTGGCGATGGCGAACTGGGCGAAGACGCACCCGACGAAGACGGTCATCGTCGGTACCGCGGCTTCGCAGGACCCGACGATGCAGATCGCGCCGAAGAACCTGTTCCGCTACTTCGGCGACGGCGCCCAGTGGAACGCGGGTATCGGCGAGATCGTCTACAAGAAGTGGGATGGCGGAACGCCGCGATCATCATGGACGACTACAGCTTCGGCTGGACGTCCGCGGCGGGCATCATCGCCGACTTCTGCGCAATCGGCGGCAAGATCACGAAGCGCGTGTTCCCGCCGCTGAACACGACCGACTACTCCTCGTACGTCCGGCAGTTGCCGGCGCCCAGACAAGGTCGACGGCTACTTCTGGGTCGTCGGAGGAACGGGCACTGACCCGCGCCTCAAGGCGTTCGAGCAGGCCTACGGGCCGCTCAAGGCGAAGCAGCTCTCGGGCAACCTGTTCCTCTGGTTCCTGACCGGCGTCGCGCGTGGCACCGCGCCTCGATCGGCTCGTACGTCGGCGGGTTCGGCATCGCTCCCGGACTGAAGACGCCGGCGGCCGCTGCGTACCGGGCGATCCATGGCGAAGTGGTACCCGAAGGTTGTCGCCGAGGACTCCTTCAACCTCAACTACTACCGGGGCGCTCAGGGCGCTCGTCAACGGTCTGGAGGACTCGAACGGCAGCGGTCGGCGCTGCGCTCCAGGCGGCGATGCCTCGGTCGATCAACGATCCGTACCAGGTCTCGAACAACGGCGTCGTGAAGCTCGACAGCCGTCGCCAGGCGATCCAGGACCAGTACGCGATGCAGATCGACGAGCGGCCCGGGCGTGCAGACGTCGTCGGCTACGTCCCGAACGTCGACCAGACCTTCGGCGGCACGTTCGCGACCGAACAAGCCGGCCGCCGGGCCGGAACTTCCCGCCCTGCGTGAAGAAGAAGCTGCCGTGGCAGGGCAAGATCCAGGTCGTCAAGAACGGCAAGATCACGAAGGCGTACATCAAGTAGGCGGTTGAGCGCCAAGCCTGGCTGAGAAGCACGCCGCGCCGACCCTCCGCTTGCGGGGGGTCGGCCGGCGTTTCGGCGGCCTGCACGCCGTACGCGACGTCACGCTCGACGTCGCAGACGGCGAGCGGCGCGCGATCCTCGGCCCGAACGGCGCCGGCAAGACGACGCTCTTCAACGTCATCTCCGGCGACATGCCGCCGTCGTCGGGGACGGTCGAGCTGTTCGGCGTCGACGTCACGCACCTGCCCGCGCCGGAAAGCGGGCGAGGCTGGGGCTCGCGCGGACCTACCAGCAGTCGCGGATGCTCATGGGGCTCACGGTCGAGGACGCGATCTACCTGTCCATCCTCGGTGTCGGAAACGGGCACCTGCGGCCGGTCTCGCTGCCGCGCAAGGATCGCGAGCTGCGCGAGCGGGCCCGCGAGGCCGCAGAACGGGTCGCGATCGACAGCAAGCTCAACGAGCCCGTCGGCGCCCTCTCGCACGGCGAGCACCGGCAGGTGGCGATCGCGATGGCGCTCGCCGCCGAGCCGAAGGTGCTGATGCTCGACGAGCCGGCATCGGGGCTCTCACGCGGAGAGCGGCAGCTTCTGACCGACCTGCTGCTCGGTCTCGACCGCGCGATCACGCTGATCCTGATCGAGCACGACATGGACGTCGCGCTCAACGTCGCCGAGCGGGTGACGATGATGCACGACGGCCGCGTGATCGTCGAGGGGACGCCCGACGAGATCCGGGCCAACCAGCTCGTGCACGACCTCTACCTCGGTCGTCACCACTACGTGGAGGAGTGATGGCCGCGCCGCTGCTCGCGGTCGAGGGTCTGAACGCGTACTACGGCACCGCCCAGGTCCTCCACGACGTCACCTTCGAGATGGGGCGCGAGTCGGTTGCCGTCGTCGGGCGCAACGGCATGGGCAAGACGACGCTCTGCGCCGCGATCATGGGCCTGTCGCCGCCGCGCACGTCCGGCTCGGTCCGGTTCGAGGGCAAGGAGCTCGTCGGACAGGCCGTCGTACAAGATCGCCCGCGCCGGGCTCGGCTACGTTCCGCAAGGGCGCCGGCTCTTTCCGTCGCTGACCGTCGACGAGCATCTGAAGATCGCCGCGCGAAACGGCGGCGACGGCTGGACGATGGCTCGCGTCTACGAGCTCTTCCCGCGCCTCGCCGAGCGGAAGCGAAACGGCGGCGCCCAGCTCTCGGGCGGCGAGCAGCAGATGCTCGCGATCGGACGGGCGCTGCTCGGCAACCCGAGGCTCCTGATCATGGACGAGCCGTCGGAGGGGCTCGCGCCGACGATCGTCGACAACCTCGTCGACACGTTCCAGAAGCTCGAGCGAGGAGGTCTCGCGATCCTGCTCATCGAGCAGAACCTCGGCGTCGCCACGTCGCTCGCGAAGCGGCAGCTGATCATGGTCGGCGGCGAGATCGCCGCCGAGACGACGGCGGCCGCGCTCGACGCCGACCCCGAGCTGCAGCGGCGCTACCTCGGCGTCGAGCCGCTGGCACACTGACGCAGGCTCAGCGATGCGTCGCCCCGCTCGTTCTCCTCGCCCTGCTCCTTCGCGGCGCTCGCGCTGCTCGCCGCCGGCTGCGGAGTGCGGGTCGGAGCGCCGCCGGAGCCGACTCGGAGATCGCGTACGTCACGAGCCACGACGGCGACTACGCGATCTACGGCATGCGCGCCGACGGCAGCGGCCAGGGACGGCTGACGCGCAACGGACGACGGAGAGGGCACGACGCCGACTGACGGCGTTCTTCCAGGTCGAGCCGGCGTGGTCTCCGGACGGTCGAGGATCGCGTTCACCAGCCGTCGCGATCGGGCGCGTCCACACATCTACGTGATGGCGCCGACGGCTCGGGGACGACGCAGCTCACGTCCGGAAAGCACGAGGATGCCACCCCGTCGTGGGCTCCTGACGGGAGGCGCATCGCCTTCGTGCGGGACGACCAGCTCTACGTCATGACGCCGACCGGCGACGACGCTGCAGCGAAGCTGACCGACGCGACCGGCGGCGAGGAGGGGGAGCCCGCCTGGGCGCCGGACGGCCGGTGGATCGCGTACATCCGTCGCCTCCCGGGCTACACCACGCGCGAGGTCTGGCTCGTGCATGCGGACGGCAAGGAGCGTCAGACGGCTGACCCGTCTCAACGCTGCGAGCTACGGGCCGGCGTGGTCGCCCGATGGACGCCGAATCGTCTTCACGAGCAACGCGCGCGACGACCGGTACCAGCTCTACGAGATCGGCGCCGACGGCAAGGGCCTGCGCCGGTTGACCTTCCAGCCCGGCGAGTACTTCGACCCCTCGTGGTCGCCCGACGGCAAGACGCTGATCGTTCGAGCGCGACGGCGTCGTCTACACGCTCGTGCTCGGCGGCCAGGAGAACGCGCTCACCGACGGGCCGAACGACGGTAGCCCCGCCTGGCGGCCGGTCGTTCCCGCGTCGGGCTAGAGCCGCTCGACGATCTCGTCGAGCGGCTTGCGGTTCGCCCGCGCGCTCCACTCCTCGGCCGATGCGGCTCTCCGCGCGCGGGTGCCGCGCCGGGTAGCCGAACGTGAGCACGATCGACCGGCGGCTCCTCGAGGCCGAGCACCTCCTGCGGCCGCACTCCTTGTCCGCGATGCCGTTCGGGACAGGAGGCGACGCCGTCGTTCCAGGCCGCGAGCATCATGTTCTGGGCGCAGCGGCCGAGGTCGAGCGGGCGGGTGCCGACGATGGCGATGACGAGCTGCGCGCCGCGGACGTTCGTCGGCTCGTAGACGGCGTCGGCCAGCTTCTCGCGACGCTCGGCGTCTCTCGACGACGAGGAACCGCCACGGCTGGCGGTTCGACGCGCTGCCGGTGACGCGGCCTGCGTCGAGGATCCGCTCGACGACGTCCTCCGGGATCGGCGTGTCGGCGTAGCGGCGCGTGTCCCGCTTGCTGACGATCGCGAGATACGTGTCCACCGGTCGATTATCCCCGTGCGATGGCTTCGGCAACCCTGCGCCCGGAGCGGATGGCGCCCTCCATCGTCCCGGCGAAGGCGTCCGTGTGCTCGCCGGCGAAGTGCAGGCGGCCGAGTCGGCGGTCGCAGCGCCGCCTGGAAACGGTCGACCTGGCCCGGCGCATAGGCGACGGCCGTTCCCTGGCTCCACCCGTCCGTGTGCCAGGCGTACGGACTCCCCGAGCTCGAAGAGGCCGCGCGATCCCGGGTAGACATCGTCGAGCTCGTCTGCGACGAGCAGCGGCCGCGTCCGGCGGCTCACGGAGCCGAGGAGGAGGCCGTTGCGTCCCGTCGTGTAGGCCGAGACGAGCCTTGTGTCGTCAGTCCAGGCGGTCTGGAACGTGAGGTCGGCGATGGCTCCGTCCGTCGGCCGGCGCTCGTACTGGAGCACCGTCTTGACGCCGTGGCCGTACGCGAGCAGCTCGATCGCGGCCGCGAGCGTCGGCGGCAGCTCGGGCTCGAACTCGATCGACGCCAGCACCGGCACGGGGACGGTGACGACGCAGGCGTCGGCGTCTGTCGCCGTCCACGCTAATGCCGCCCGCCGTCCGCGCGATGTGCGGAGACGGACTCCTCGAGCCGGACGTCGAGCCCGCGTGCGAGCGCCAGCGGCAGCTGGTCGGCACCTCCGCGGATGCGGAACATTGCGGCCGACGCGGCGGACGCGTGCCTGCTGGACGAGGAAGAGCAGCGAGAGGTACTCGGGCTCGACGCCGTACGCGTCGCGGAGCTCGTGGTAGACGAGGAACCGCGCGCGGTCGGAGAGCTTCAGCGTCGCGGATCAGCCACGCTGCGGAGCGAGCGTCGAGAGCGTGCGAGGGCCGTAGAGACGCCACGCGGGCCTGGAACCGCTTGACGTCTGCAGCCACGCGGTCGGTGACGAAGCGATCCCAGGAGAGGCGTCGTTCGCGCCGGTAGATGTCGGGTGAGGACATTGACACGGCATCGAGCGCGATGCCGAGGCTGCGCAGGAGAGCCCGGGTCTGCGAGTGGTTCGCGGCTACGAATTCCGCGCCCGCCTCCGCGTAGAGGCCGTCGTCGAATGTGTCGCGGAAGCGTGAGCACCCGTCCGCCGACGCGGTCGCGCGCCTCGAAGACGGTGACGCGGAAGCCCGAGCGCTGGAGCCGTCGCGCGCAGGCGAGCCCCGCCAGCCCGGCGCCGACCACGACGACGTGCCGTCGCGCTGTCGCGCGTTCGAGCGAGAGCGTTGCAGCCGCGGCGGCGCCGAGGAACTCGCGCCGGGTGAGCACTACGGCAGGCGTTCGTACGCGGACAGCGTGAGGAACTCGACGAACTCGTCGGCGAGCGCGACCTCGTCGAACACCTCGCGGGCGGTCTCGTACTCGGCGCCGAGCGTCGCCATCTCCTCGGCCTCGATCTCGAGCACGCGCTCGCGGCTCATCCGGCCGTGGCGGATCCACTGCCAGACCTGCGAGCGAGAGATCTCGGCCGTGGCGACGTCCTCCATGAGGTTGTTGATCGCCGCGGCGCCGCGACCCTGCGAGCCAGGCCGCGATGTACTGGATGCCGACGGAGACGTTCAGCCGCACGCCGTCCTCCGTCACGTCGCCGGGCGTCGCCGCGACGTCGAGCAGCTCGGCGGCGCGTCACCTCGACGTCGTCACGCCGCCGGTCGACCTGGTTCGGCCGCGTCGCCGAGCACGGCGTCGAACTCGACCTCGCCGTCGGCACGAGGTCCGGATGCGCGACCCACGTGCCGTCGAAGCCGTCGCCCGCCTCGCGGATCTTGTCCTCGGCCACCTTCTCGAGCGCGATCTCGTTGACCTCCGGGTCGCGGCGGCTGGGGATGAACGCCGCCATGCCGCCGATCGCGTGCGCCTCGCGCCGGTGGCACGTCTTCACGAGCAGCTCGGTGTACGCGCGCATGAACGGCACGGTCATCGTCACGAGCGGCCGGTCGGGCAGCACGAACTCGGGCCGGTCGCGGAACTTCTTGATCACGCTGAACATGTAGTCCCAGCGGCCGGCGTTGAGCCCGGCCGAGTGGTCGCGCAGCTCGTAGAGGATCTCCTCCATCTCGAACGCGGCGAGGATCGTCTCGATGAGGACGGTCGCGCGGATCGTCCCCTGCGGCAGGCCGAGCGTGTCCTGGGCGAGGACGAACGCGTCGTTCCAGAGCCGCGCCTCGAGGTGGCTCTCGAGCTTCGGGAGGTAGAAGTACGGCCCCGACCCGGCCTCGAGCTGCCGCTCGGCCGAGTGGAACATGTAGAGGCCGAAGTCGAAGAGCCCGGCCGGACACGGGCTCGCCGTCGACGAGCACGTGCTTCTCGCGCAGGTGCCAGCCGCGCGGGCGCACGAGCAGCGTCGCGATCTCGTCGTTCAGGCGGTAGCTGCTTCTCGCCGGTGTCGAGCGAGATCGTGCGCTCGACGGCGTCGATGAGGTTCGACTGGCCCTCGACGCAGTTCGTCCAGGTCGGCGAGTTCGCGTCCTCGAAGTCGGCCATGAAGACCTTCGCGCCCGAGTTGAGCGCGTTGATCACCATCTTGCGGTCGACCGGGCCGGTGATCTCGACGCGCCGGTCCTGGAGGTCGGCCGGCGTCGGGGCGACGCGCCAGCTCGGGTCGTCGCGGACGTGCTGCGTCTCGGGGAGGAAGTCGGGCAGCTCGCCGGCGTCGAGCTCGCGCCTGCCGCTCGTCCGCGCCGCTCGAGCAGCTCCGCGCGGCGCGGGCCGAGCTCGCGCTGCAAGGTCGGCGACGAAGGCGAGCGCGTCCGGCGTGAGGATGCGCTCGCCGGCTTCACCGGCATCCGCGAGCACTTCGACGCCGGCCGGGAGCGTCGTAGCCATCGGCATAGACTGACACGCGTGGCGCTCGCGCGGGCGTTCACCGAGGCCGTCGAGGCGGCGCTGCCGCCGGGCGCCGTGCTCACCGAGCCCGAGGAGCTGCGCACGTACGAGTGCGACGGGCTGACCGGGCGCCGCGTGATCCCGGCGCTCGTCTGCCTTCCCGAGACGACGGAGCAGGTGCAGGCGGTCGTGCGCGCGTGCGCCGGCGCACGCGATCCCGTTCGTCGCGCGCGGCGCCGGCACCGGCCTCTCCGGCGGCGCGCTGCCCGTCGCCGAGGGCATCGTCATCTCGCTCGCGCGCATGAACCGCGTGCTGGAGGTCGATCTCGACGACGCAGCGCGTCGTCGTCCAGCCGGGCGTGACGAACCTCCAGGTGACGGAGGCGGTGGCCGCCGACGGGCTTCTACTACGCGCCCGACCCGTCCAGCCAGCAGGTGTGCACGATCGGCGGCAACGTCGCCGAGAACTCGGGCGGCGCGCACTGCCTGAAGTACGGCTTCACGGTCAACCACGTGCTGGCGGCCGTGGTCGTGCTGCCCGAACGGCGAGCGTCGTGACGCTGTCGGCGGATCGAGCCCGGCCCGGACCTGCTCGGCGTGTTCGTCGGCTCGGAGGGCACGCTCGGCATCGCCACCGAGGTCACGCTGCGCGTGCTGCGCCGGCCCGAGCGCGTGCGTGACGCTGCTGGCCGCCTTCGACTCGACCGACGCGGCCGGCGTCGCCGTGTCGGCGATCATCGGCGCGCGGATCCTCCCGTCGGCGATCGAGATGATGGACCGGCTGACGATCGAGGCGGCCGAGGCGGCGGTCGACGCCGGCTATCCCGAGGGCGCGAACGCCGTGCTGATCGTCGAGCTGGACGGCGTCGCCGTGCAGGTGGAGGAGGACCTCGCGCGCGTCGAGGCGATCTGCCGCGACGCGCGGCGCCTTCGAGATCCGCGTCGCCGCCGACGACGCCGAGCGCGCGCTGCTCTGGAAGGGCCGCAAGTCGGCGTTCGCGGCCATGGGCCGCATCTCGGAGAGCTACTACGTCCAGGACGGCGTCGTGCCGCGCACGAAGCTGCCCGAGGTGCTGCGCGAGATCGCGAGGCTCGAGGCCGAGCACGGCCTGCGCGTCGGCAACGTCTTCCACGCCGGCGACGGCAATCTCCACCCGCTCGTGCTCTACGACGACCGCGTCGAGGGCGAGGCCGAGCGGGCGCGCGAGCTGGCCGACGCGATCCTCGTCGCGTGCGTCGACGCCGGCGGCTCGATCACCGGCGAGCACGGCGTGGGGACGGACAAGGCGTGCTCGATGCCGCTGCTCTTCTCCGAGGACGACCTCGAGGCGATGCAGCGGCTGCGGCGCGCGTTCGATCCGGCCGGCATCGCCAACCCGGGCAAGCTCTTCCCGACGCCGCGACTGTGCGGCGAGGTGCCGGGGCCGTACCGTCAGCACCCGCTGGAGAGGCTGGGCCTTGCAGAGCGTCTCTGAGGTCGCGACGAGGCGCAGCTCGCGCGGAGGCGGCCGCGGTCTCGACGCGTGGCGGCGATCTCGACCTGAGCGGGCTCGACCGGGTGCTCGAGCACGAGGCGGGCGATCTCACCTGCACCGTCGAGGCAGGGCTCCGGCTGTCTGCGACTTCAGGCCGAGCTCGCGGAGCACGGCCAGATGCTCGCGCTCGACCCGCCGGGCGATCCCGACGATCGGCGCGTGCATCGCCGGCGACCTGCACGGGCCGCGCAGCCACCGCTACGGGCGCATGCGCGACCTCGTGCTCGGCGTGACGGTCGTGCTCGGCGACGGGCTCGTCGCCAGCTCGGGCGGCAAGGTCGTGAAGAACGTCGCCGGCTACGACCTCGGCAAGCTGCTTCTGCGGCTCGCGCGGCACGCTCGGCGTCGTCTGCCGCGCCAGCCTGCGCCTGCACCCGCTGCCCGACGCTTCGGCGACGCTCGTCGCGCCCGTGTCGTCGCCGGCGACGGAGAGGCGAAGCGGCAGGCGATCCTCCGCTCGACGCTCGTGCCGAGCGCGCTCGACGTGACCGACGAGCGGCTGGCCGTGCTGTTCGAGGGCGGTGCCGCGGCGGTCGAGTCCAGCTCGACGCAGCGCGCGAGCTCGTCGGCGGGAAGCGAGCCGGCGACGAGGTCTGGGACGAGGTGCGTGCGCGCCCGCGGCCCCAGGTCACGAGCCGACGACCCCGTCCTCCGCGCGCTCGCACGAGCGCATCCGCGGCCGAGCTCGCCGCACGCGTGATCGACCGCGAGCTCATCGACGCGTGCACGCACTGCGGCTTCTGCCTGCCGACGTGCCCGACGTACGGGCCGCTCGGCCAGATGGAGGCCGACTCGCCGCGCGGCCGGATCTGGCTCATGAAGGGGCTCGCCGACGGGACGATGACGGCCAACTCCGCCGTCGTCGAGCACATCGACCGCTGCCTCGGCTGCATGGCCTGCGTGACCGCGTGCCCGTCGGGCGTCCGCTACGACCTGCTGATCGAGCAGACGCGCGAGGTCGTCGAGGAGCAGTACGAGCGGCCCGGCCGGCGACTGGCTGCTTGCGCACGCTCGTCTTCTCCGTCTTTCCGCACCGCCGGCGGCTGCGGGTCGCACTCGCGCGTTGCCCCTCCGGCCGGAATGCCGCTGCCGAAGGCGCTGCGGTCGCTGGCCGAGCTGGCGCCGCCCTGGCGCTCACACGAGCGGCCGCCCGAGGTCATGCAGGCCGAAGGCGAGCGTCGAGGCCGGGTCGGCCTGCTGACCGGCTGCGTGCAGAGCGTCGTCTTCGGCGACGTGAACGTGGCCACGGCGCGGGTGCTGGCTGCGGAGGGCTTCGAGGTCGTCGACGCCGCCCGGTCAGGCGCTGCTGCGGCGCGCTCCACCTCCACGCAGGACGGCGCGAGCGAGGGAAGCGGATGGCGCGCAGCCGCTGGCCGAACGGTTCCGCGCGGGCGTCGACGCGATCGCCGTCAACGCCGCCGGCTGCGGCTCGCATCTCAAGGAGGCGGGGCTCGACGTGCGCGTCGTCGACGTGTCCGAGCTGCTGGCGGAGGAGCCGAGAGCCGAGCGGCATCCGCTCGACGCTGCGTGTCGCGTTCCAGGACTCGTGCCACCTGTCCCATGCGCAGGGGATTCGCATCGAGCCGCGCGAGCTGCTCGACTCGATCCCCGGCCTCGAACGCGCTGGAGCCTGCGGAGCAGGCGATCTGCTGCGGCTCAGCGCGGGATCTACAACCTCACGCAGCCGGAAGCGGCGCGTGAGCTCGGTGACCGCAAGGCGCAGCACGTCCTCGCCGCCGAGGCGGACGCCTACGCGAGCGCCAACCCCGGCTGCCTCGTGCAGGTCTCCGCAGCGCTGCGACGTGCCGGCCGCGCCCTGCCCGCGCTCCACCCGGTCGAGCTCGTCGACGCCTCGATCCGCGGCATGGCGGCGGGCGACCTGCTCGCTACTGCCCGACGCTAGCCACGAAGACACGGCGCGACTCGCCGAGCCCCTTCAGCTCGTGCTCGCCCCGGTCTTCGAAGGCGAGGCCGGATCCGGCTACGAGGTCACGGGTCGTCGCGGTCACGAGAGCCTCGCCGCCTGTCCGCGAGACCCGACACCCGCGCGGCGACGTTCACGGCAATGCCGCGCGGCTTCCCGCCCTTCGGGCGCTCGACCTCGCCCGTGTGCAGGCCGGCCCGTACTTCGAGCCCGAGCCGCGAGACGGCGTCCCTGGATCCGAAGCGCGCAGCGAATCGCCCGCGCAGGCCCGTCGAAGACGGCGAAGAACCCGTCGCCGGCCGTGTCGATCTCCTCTCCGGCATGGCGGTCGAGCTCACGTCGCACGGCGGCGTGGTGTTGCTCGACGAGCCGGGACCATGCCGAGTCACCGATCCGCTGTGCCGTCTCTGTCGAGCCGACGAGGTCGGTGAAGAGGATCGTCGCCAGAACGCGATTCTCGACACGATCTGGACGCGCGCCCGTGAGGAACTCCTCGATCTCGTCGAGGAGGGGGTCGGCGTCGAGCCACGGCAACGTGCTCGATGCCCGGGAGCTCGACGAGCCGAGCACCCGGAATCTGCTCCGCGAGGTCGCGGCCCTGCCTCGGCTCGAGCAGTCGGGTCCTCTGTCCGTTGCAGGACGAGCGTCGGCGCCTGAACGGCGTCGAGAACATCGCTGACGTCGGTGATTGCGCTCGAGGCGATCAGCTCCCGGATCGCGCCCGGGCTGCCGCCGAGACGTTCGCGAGCACCCCACCACGCGCGCATGGTCTCGTCGGCGCTCGGAGCGAAGCGGAGAATCGTGTCTCCGTCGCCCCACTTGCTCACGACGTCCTCGACGATTGCCGCTCGCTGCTCGTCGGAGACGGCCGTGCATCCACACTCTCGGGTACGTGCCGAAGAGAACGAGAGCCTGTGTGCGCTCGGGATAGGTGGCAGCGAAGAGGATCGACATCGGGCCGCCCTCGAAGTACCCGAAGAGCGCGGCGCGCTCGCTCCCGACCGCGTCCATGACCGCGCGCACGTCGTCCATCCTCGTTTCCAGGTCCGCGATGCCGCCCTGCCGGTCGGAGAGGCCCGTACCGCGCTTGTCCAGGCGGATGAGTCGCGAGAACGACGCCAGCCGCTCGAGGAACGCCGCGTGGCGCGGCTCCTCCCAGTCGAACTCGAGGTGGCTGATGAACCCGGGGACGAGGACGAGATCGAACGGGCCGTCGCCGGTCACCTGGTAGGCGATCGAGACATCGCCGCTCTGCGCGTAGCGAATCGGGCCTCGCACGGGGTCATTCTTGCGTAGGCGCACTTGTGCCCCGCCGAGGGCCAAGCGATAGTCCGCTCCGTGAAGCGCGTGAACGTCGTGGGCTGGCTCTTCGTCGTGTTCGTCGCGCTGCTCGTGGAGGTCGGAGTCCGCGCGTTCGACTACGAGCAGAGCATCGCTCCGCCGTCGTCGACGCTCCGCGCCCTCTACAACCGGCTGGCAGATGGCACGTTGTCGGGCGAGATCGGCTTTACGCTCCACGCGTATCTCGAAGGGCTCGCGCTCGCGATCCTCATCGGCGTCACCGCGGGCGTCCTGATCGGCAGCTCGCGAACGCTGCTCGACGCCTCGTCGGTCGTGATCGAGTTCCTGCGGCCGATCCCGGCCGTCGCGCTCATCCCGCTGGCGATCGTCTTGTTCGGGACCTTCGGCATCGCCGCGCACCGCTTCGTCGTCGTGTTTGCGGCCGTCTGGCCGATCCTCATCAACACGATCTACGGCGTGCGTGGCACCGACCGCATGCTCCATGACGTTGCGCGGACATCCGGGGTCGGCCGGGCCGGACGGCTGTTCCGCGTGACGCTGCCCGCGGCACTTCCCAGCATCGCCACCGGCATCCGGGTCAGCGCCGCGATTGCGCTGCTCGTCTGCGTGACGGCCGAGTACTTCACGGCCGCCGGCGGCATCGGCGCCTACATGGAGGACCAGCACGCCGCCCTCAACGCACCGGAGCTGTACGCCGCGGTCGTCCTCGTGAGCTTCCTCGGCTATCTCGTCAACGTCGGGCTGCGCGCCGTCCAGCGCCGGACGCTCTTTTGGGCCGGCGAGGAGCGGTCGGCGCAGTGAAGACCTCTGCCGCTCGCCGCCTCGGCGGTCACGCACTCGGCGTGCTCGTCTTTCTCGCCGCCCTGGGCGTCTGGGCAGCTCTGGGCGGGAGCTGCGAGACTCGTTCCTCGTGCCGACGGCGAGCGAGGTGGCAGAGCGGGCCTGGGACGTGTGGCCGACATCGGACTTCCTGTCGGAGGTGGGGCAGAGCATGAAGCGGTACGTCGTTGGGTTCGCCATCGCGGCGGCGATCGGCATCGCTCTCGGCCTCCTGGTCGGGGCGTCTCACGCCGCCAGGCGGACGCTCGACCCTCTCCTCGAGTGCCTACGAGCGGTACCCGCGATCGCCATCGCACCTGCGGCGGCCATCGTTCTCGGGTTCGGCGACGCCTCGCGCATCGTGGTCATCGCCTTCGGCCTGTGCTTCCCGATCCTCGTCAACACTGCCGAGGGGGTGCGAGGCATTCCACTGGAAGTGAGGGACACCGCCTCGATGCTGCACGTCGGTCGGGTCGAGCGCCTCGTGCGGATCTACCTGCCCGCCGCGCTCCCGTCGATCATGGCCGGCCTGCGCGTCGCGGTGTCGCTGGGGCTCGTGCTCGTCATCGTCTCGGAGTTCGTCGGCGAGGCGAACGGCCTCGGCTACTACCTCAAAATCCAGGAGTCCACGATCGACTACCCCGCGCTCTACGCCGGGCATCCTCTTCCTCGGCCTGCTCGGGTACGTGCTCAACCGGCTCTTCCTGGTTGCAGAGCGCCGCCTGCTTGCCTGGCACTACGGAGCAGCCGGTGAGTGAGCCGGTCCTGCGAGTGGCCGCCCTCGAGAAGCGCTATTCGGAGGAAGGACCCGCCGCACTCGCAGGACGTGACGTTCGACGTCCTCGAGGGCGAGTTCCTCGCCATCGTCGGTCAGTCGGGCGGCGGCAAGACCACGCTCTTGCGGCTGCTCTGCGGGCTGATGCGGCCGACTGCCGGCACCGTCCACCTCGACGGCCACCTCGTCTCGTCGCCGCCGCGCGAGGCGGCCATCGTCTTCCAGGACTACAGCCGCTCGCTCTTTCCCTGGCTCAACGTCACGCGCAACGTCATGTTCCCGCTCCGCCGAGAGCGGGAGCCGCGCTCGGAGAAGCTCGGGCGCGTCGAGGGTGTGCTCCGCGAAGTGGGGTTGGAAGGCGTGGGGAAGAAGTACCCCTGGCAGCTCTCCGGCGGGATGCAGCAGCGCGTGGCGATCGCGCGAGCGCTCGTCTCGCGTCCGGAGATCCTGCTTCTCGACGAGCCGTTCGCATCGGTGGACGCGCTTACGCGCGCCGAGCTCCAGGATCTCGTGCTGCGCCTGCATCAGCACGAGGAGAAAGGCGTCACGATCGTCCATGTCACGCACGACATCGACGAGGCCGTCTACCTCGCCGACCGCGTGCTCGTGCTCAGCGGCACGCCGGGGCGCATCGTCGCCTCGGTCGACGTGCCCCTGTCGCGACCTCGCGAGCAGACGGAGACCCGCAGCTCGCCGCAGTTCCTTTCGCTCCGCAACGAGCTCCACGCGCTCATCGCCTCGCGCGAGTCGGTACAATCCCGCGCCCAGTGATCCCCCGGGCACTCATCGCAGGCCTCTGTGCGGTTGCTCTGTTCGCGCCCCTGGCCGGTGCGGGCGACGCCGAGCTGACGAAGATCAAGGTCGGGTTCCTGAAGGCCGAGCCTGCCGCCCTCGTGACGTACGCGAAGCACCGTGGCATGCTCACGAAGCAAGGCATCGACGCGGAGATGGTGCCGCAGACCGATCCCGCAGTGCTTTCCGCGGCGTTCCAGTCCGGAGACGTGCAGTTCTCCGGCGTGCACGTCGGCCTCGCCGCCATACTCAAGTCCAGGAATTTTCCGGCCAAGGTCGTCGCTTCCGGAGCGCTGTATGAGCCCAAGAACCCGACGTCCGCGCTCGTCGCCCCGAGGGGTTCGTCCATCAAACGCCCCCGGGACCTCGTCGGCAAGACGATCCTGATCGACGGTCCCAACACGATCGCGCACATCGGTGTCCTCACGTGGTTGAAGCGGGGAGGCGTCTCGAAGGACGACGTGAAGATCAACTTCGTCCCGTTTCCGGACATGCTCGCCTCGCTGGGCAAGGGCGACGTCGATGCTGCGTTCGTCCCCGAGCCGTACATCACCCAGGCAGTCCAGCAAGGCTCGAAGGTCGTCGCGTACCCCTTCAACGCCGTGTGTTCGAAGACCTGCCTGATTACCTTCTGGATGGCGCGAGCCAATGTCGATGCGAACCTCGCCGCGCGCTTCCGGAACGCCGTCCAGAACGCCGCCGTCTGGGCGAACCAGGACAAGAACGACGCTGCAGGCGCCAAGATCCTCGCGAGGTACCTCCCCCCAACCGACGCCAAGGTGCTCGCGAAGATGAAGCGGTCGTCGTTCGCGACGCGCCTTCGCCCGTCGCTCGCGCAGCCGTGGCTCGACGCCTTCGCAGAGTTCGGCGTCATCCCGGCCGGCTTCAAGGCGATCGACCTCGTCAAGTAGCGCCGCCAGGCGCTCACGGCTAGTCAGCGCGCGGCGGCGCTGAAACTCCTGCTGCGACTTCGGGCATTAACGAGGTGATGGAAGCTCGGAGGCATCTCCATCTCGCTTTGCGTTCGCGGCCCCCCAATTCACGCGTGTGGACGGTGCTGATCCTGACGACCGCCGTAGATCCTGTAGGGAACGCAAGCTCGCTCGACGTCCGGGTGATGCTCGCGAAGTGAGGGCCGGTGTCGCAACGAGCTCCACGGGCGGATCGCGATGCCTGCCAGTTGTGAAACTACGCTTGGTACTTCGGGCACAGACAGGGTGATGGAGTCAACTTTGTCGGACGCGGATTGTCTGGCGCGCTCGCTGGGTGAGCCGACGGCCTTCGAGCCGATCTTCGATCGGCAGGGTTGGCTCGACGTCCGTGTCACCGGCAGGTCGCCGATCGACGCGCAGGCGCAGTAGCCCGTAAAGAGCCCTCTCGGTCCGACGAGCGGGCCTGCGAAAGCTGGGGGAACCGTTCGCGATCGCAGCTTCGAGCGGCGTCGCGGCCAGTCGTGCGTCTCGACAGCGGTCACAAATGCGCGTGGATCGTCGTATAAGTGCATCTGAACGACGGGGAGCATCCCTCCGACCGCAGCTGCGTCGAGCGCCGAGCTCCGCCAGCTTCGGCGTACGCCTGCGAGCGCCGCTGTCGACCTCGGTGCTCGCCTTCTTTCGGCAGCGACGTGCGCGGACCGGACGAAGCGTTCGATCGTACTGCCGAGACGCTCGCGGCCGCGCTGGCGGCGCTTCTCGATTTCGGCGATCAGAACCGCCGCGGGCGTGATTGCGCGATGCGCGCTACAAGCTCTATGCGCTCGCGCGCAGTCGCCGCAGTTAGGACGAGATCGCGCGTGCGCTGCGATGTCCCGGTCGGCGACGGTGCGCGATCGAGATCCTCGAGGCGGCCGCGAGCACTCCGGCGATCCATCGCTCGAGACGTTGGCGCCCGAGCAACGCGAGACGATCGAGGCACACCCTACCTCGAGGAGCGTCAGGTACGCCGATCTGCAGTGGAGCTCCGATGCTCGGAAAGCGTCTTCCGCAAGCGTGTCCGCCGTGGCTGGCAGCGCTGCGTTCCCAACGCGACGATGACGGCGGCGAGCTTCCATCGCCGATCTGACACGCGCGATCGAGCGGCCGAGCACCAGCGCGGAACGAAACTGCCGGTGCCGGTCGTGATTCGCAAGGCGCCCCGGGCCGGCGCCGCCTACTCCTGGCGGCGACCGTGGCAGTCGCCGCGACCGCGGCGCTCTTCGTCAGCAGTCCATGGAAGACGTCGCCCGGCTTCCTGGGACGAGTGCAGGCGGCGGTCACGCCGGCTCCTGGATCGATCCTGCATGTGAAGTGGGAGCTGACGTCGACGTCGAGCGACCTCCGTTGCACCGTTACACACGGTCCGAACGAGATCTGGATCGACCAGACGCCGCCGCACAGATACCGAGTCCTCCTGGCGATTTCAATTTCGGAGGCGCCGATCTGCGCGCGCTCGCGTGCTCGGGCGGAACGAAAGTCGAGCTCGGCGGAACGTTCGACCCCGGCCGGAAAGCCCGGTGGCCGCCAGACAAGTCAAGAGCCCGTCCGGACCCGCTGCCAACGCTCAGGTTCGTGCCTCCGAACACGCTGAGCTCCAGCTACGGAAACTGCGCCGTTCGACTTCGACGACCCAGTGGAGCACTTCGCGAGTGGCTCAGCTCAGGACGCGCACACGATGAGGGCACGATGCAGCTTGACGGGCGCACCGTTAGACGCATCCGCATCGATCCGCCATCCTACTGTCCCGTTTCGAGTTGCCCGCGTAAGCCGAACTACGCATACGTAGACCCAGAGACCTTCTATCCGCTTCAGATTCGAGTGCGAGGACTGCGGAGTCATCGACCTACCCGGTAGACCCGTCCTGCGACTCCACATGGTCACGCGCTTCTTGACGTACGAGCCTCTCCTGCCCCGAACCGCGGCCAACCTCGCGCTCACCGACATCCGAGCGCAGCACCCGGACGCAACCCGGTCGTTGGAACCCGAGCTCCACCTGCCCAAGCTGAGCGGAGCCGTTGCGAAGACGGTGCGCGTGGCGAAGGGGGCGACAGGCGCCCGCGTGACCTTCGAGGTGACGGCCACCGCCGGCGACGGCGGCGACCTTCCCGTCTCGTGCCGGCCCAGGTCGGGAAGCCGTTTCCCGCTCGGCGAGACGATGGTGCACTGCGAGGCGTCGGACGCCGCGGCAGCACCACCACGGCTGAGTTCACGGTGACCGTGAAGCGACGGCGATGACGAGACGCAAGGACGTGACCGACAGGTCGTCGAATCGAATCCACCAGCTCGCTTCCTTCGGGGTGGCCGCCGTGCTGCTCCTCGTGCTCGCACCGACCGCCCGCTCGACCGCGCAAGACGCGTCCGCCGAGGCACAGACGCGTCATCCGGCCAGATCGGCGGCCGCAGTCAACCGGCAGGGGACGGCCGACGCTCGCCGACCGGCTTCCCTTCGCCTGTTCCAAGCATGGCTCGCCGCGTTCAACAGCGGTGATCGGACGCGGTACGCGAAGTTCCTCAAGCGCAACTTCCCGACTTGGGCTCCGCTGATCGACCGGGACCTGGGACTCCGTGAGCTCACCGGTGGGTTCGACCTCCGGAAGCTGGGACGCGTGTCGGCCTCGCGGGTCTCCGGGTGGCTAGAGGAGCGCGACTCCGATCAGTTCGTGAGCTTCGTGATGTGGGTGTCGGCGGCGAAGCGTCCGAAGATCCTCGCCGTGGACATCGCCCCCATCCCCCGGCCGGCGGCCTTTCCCATCCGCGCCTGACGGAAGGTGAAGCGATCGCCGGCGTCGAGGCGCTACTGCGCAAGCAGGTCGCCGACGACCGGTTCAGCGGCGCGGCGCTCGTGGCAAAGGACGGCGAGGTTCTCTTCGCCGACGCCTACGGGCAGGCGGATCGCGAACGAGGGATCCCGAACACGATCGAGACGCGCTTCCGCATCGGCTCGATGAACAAGATGTTCACTGCAGTCGCGACGCTACAGCTCGTCGAAGCAGGGAAGCTGGCGCTGGACGACCCCGTCGGCAAGCACCTCCGCGGCTACCCGAACAGTGAGGTGGCCACGAAGGTGACCGTGCGTCACCTGCTCACCCACACGGGAGGAACCGGGCGACATCTTCGGGCCGGAGTTCGACGCCAACCGCCTGCAGCTGCGGGAGCACGCCGACTACGTGAAGCTCTACGGCTCTCGTGCGCCGAATTTCGCGCCGGGCTCACGCTTCGAGTACTCGAACTACGGCTTCGTCCTGCTCGGCGCGATCATCGAAGCGGTGAGCGGTGAGTCCTACTACGACTACGTCCGCGAGCACGTCTTCGGCCCCGCCGGCATGACCGTCTACGGACTCGCTGCCCGAGTCCGAGGACGTACCGAACCGTTCGATCGGCTACACGCGTTCCGGTTACGGCGCGCAATCGTGGCAGCCCAACACCGACTGGCTTCCCTGGAGGGGTACCGCCGCCGGTGGCGGCTACTCGACGGTCGGCGACGTCGCGCGATTCGCCGACGCGCTCACGAGCTACGAGTTGCTCAGCCCCGCCTCCACGGAGCTGCTGATCACCGGCAAGGTGGCCCTGGTTCCCGGGATCAGTTATGCATTCGGATTCGAGGACAGTCGAGGCGCGGATGGCAACGGCTGGGTCGGCCACGGAGGCGGCGCTCCGGGCATGAACGGGGACCTGAGGATCTATCCCGAAGTCCGGTTACGTGGTCGCGGTGCTGGCGAACTTCGATCCGCCGGCGGCACAGCGGATCTCCGACTACCTCGACTCGCGGCTTCCGACTGGGCGATAGCCCCGCGACCGTCACTGACAGCGCGAGGCTGCGGCGGTGCGAAGCTCGTCAGGGACCGGGCGTAGTCCGTCCACGAGCGCGAGGTAGTCGCGGCGGCGGGTCGGCGTCGCATATTCGTCGGGGTCGCCGTAGTCGACCTGCCGCGCGGCAAGATTGAAGCCGTTCACGCCCTGAACGGCCACGGCCAGCGGCTCGCAGCCGCGGGTGCGAGCGGCGTAGCGGCGGAGGTAGTACGGCGGCCAGTCGAGGTCGCCGACCAGGACTGACCAGGCGCGATCGACGCAACCCTCCCAGGTTGCGTCGGGGCAGGTTCGGGCCGAACGGTCGAAGAGCACGACCGCGCGCTCGATGCTATTGGCGATCGACTTGAGGCGTCTCTGCTCGGCGTTCGACAACCGGCGCGCACGAGCGGGGGCCGGCGTAGTCAGCCCGGGCGATCGTCGGTGCCGGGGCCTCGGCTGCCGGAGGCGCGCTGGTCTCCGTCGAGTCGGGATGGCCCAACGAGCTTTCTCGTCCATCGTTGCCGCAGCCCGCGGCGAGGACGGCAACGACGACCATTAAGAGCAGGCGGCGCATCGTTGTAGACAAGACGCGAAGAGCGGCACAAATCTTGCCTGCGGGCCGTCTTAAGCAGCGTCGTGTCGAGCGCAAAGGCGACGGCATCCGCGAGTTCCATCGTGCGGCCCGCGGAGACACTCTGCTCGAACGCCAGATCGGCGTCCGTGAGGCTCGGCTGGAAGCGCACCGGCCCGTGGAGCCAGCTGCCGACCGGCGCGCGTGTCTCCTCGACCTCAATGGCTCCCCATAGCGTCCCGGCGCGCTCGGACTCTCCCGCACGCGCATGGATCTCGGCCAGAAGGCCAAGCTCGTAGATGATGCCGCTGCGGTCGTGCATTGCCTGCGAAAAGACAACTGCCTGTCGAGCCTGTGATTGCGCGTCGGCCAGCCGACCGAGCTCGAGCAACAGGGCGGCGGTCCGCGCGTGGACGCCTGACAGCCACCACCGGAAGCCTGACATCTCGGCTTTCCGCGCGCTCTCGTCGAGCAGCTCGAGTGCGCCTTCGAGATCTCCCTCGGCATGCCTCACCTCTGCGAGCGAGGTGAGGGCCTGCGCCTCGCCCTTGGCGAACCCGACCCGCTCGAAGGCGGCGAGGCTCTCTTCGGCAAGCTCGCGCACGCGCTCTATGTCTCCCAGCCGTGACGGCGCTGGTCGCCAGCCGGTGGAGAAGGATGGCAACGCCGAGGTCGTCGCCGAGCTCTCGCGCCATGGCCAGAGCCTGTTCCCACAATTGCTCGCTGAGCTCGGGCTGGCCGAGGATGTTCTCCATGCCACCCTGAACTCGGAGTGCGCGGAACCGAAGGCGACTCGAATCGGCCGGGGCGCTCGACAGCAGCGTCTGCGCCCACTCCGATCCCTCGTGAGCGGCATTCGTGGCCCAGTAGTTCTCGAGCGCCACGAAGAGCTCGAGCCCCAGGTCCCATTCGGCGTTGTCGCGGGCCCAGGTAAGCGCAGCCCGCATGTTGTCCCGTTCCGGGATGACGAGATCGTGTCGCATCTGACCCTCGACGTCCGGGGCGAGACCTGCCGAGAGCGCGACGGCGAGGTAGTGCTCGGCGTGCTTTCGCCGAAGAGGACCGTCCTCCCCCTCAGCAGCCAGCCGCTCTGCTGCGAGCTCACGGATCGTCTCCAGCATCCAGTACCGCGGACGCTCGTCCTGGCGCTTCCGTACGAGGCTCTTGTCGAGCAGCGACTGCAGCGTGTCTGGGTCGGCATCGCACACCCCCTCCGCAGCCTCGAACGTGCAGCTGCTGGCGAACACGGACAGCGCGCGGAAGAGGCGTTGCTCGTCCGGCTCGAGCAGGTCATAGGACCACTCGATCGTCGCGCGTAGCGTCTGCTGGCGCGGATCGGCGTCTCGGCCCGCCTTGAGCAGATCGAGCCGCTCAGAGAGTCGCTCTACCAGTTGCTCCGGAGAGAACACGACCGAGCGGGCGGCTGCGAGCTCGAGCGCAAGCGGCAGGTTGTCCAGGCGCGAGCAAAGCTCGGCGACGGACTCCGACGCGCTTACGTCGGAGTCGATCGCCCGTGCGCGGTTGAGGAACAGCTCGACGCCTTCGTCCCCTGCAAGCGGCGGCACCGAATAGACCTGCTCGCCTTGGAGCTGGAGCCGCTCGCGGCTCGTGATGACCAGTGCCGGGCCGGACAGGTCGCGGAGCTCCGCGATCCGCGACGCAACCTCGGGCATGAGGTGCTCGGCGTTGTCGAGCACGAGCAACGACCGCTTTCCGGCGAGACGGGCCGCCAGACTCTCTTCGAGCTCCCTGCCCGGCTCCTCTTCCACAGAGAGTGCTTGTGCAACGGCGGAGGTCACGAGCCGTGCGTCGGTGAGCGACGCGAGCGGCACCCACCAGATGCCGTCCGGAAACGAGTCCGATGCTTCTGCAGCCGCGTGGATCGCAAGCCGCGTCTTACCCGTTCCGCCGGGACCGGTGAGCGTGACGAGCCGCGCGCCGTCCTGTAGCAGATCCCCGATCTCGGCCAGTTCGCGCTCGCGGCCAAGAAACGACGTGGCAGGCACGGGCAAGTTCGTCCGGTACAGAGACTTGAGCGGCGGGAATGTCCCGTCGCCGAGCTGATAGACGCGCTCAGGTGCTCCGAGGTCCTTGAAGCGGTGTTCCCCGAGATCTGTCAGCTCGAGCCCGAGCAGGCTCGCCGTGGAAGAGGACACGAGCACCTGGCCTCCGTGACCCGCGGCGGCGATGCGTGCAGCACGATGGACGTCGTCGCCGACGTAGCCCTCCTCCGCCAGTAGCGGGGTGCCGGTGTGTAGCCCAGCGCGTACGCGGATCGGGCCGGTTGCGAGCGCCTCCGTCATCGCCGAGGCGGCCGTGACTGCGCCGGGAGCCGTGGGGAAGGCGAAGAAGAAGGCGTCGCCCTGGGTGTCCACTTCGACTCCGCCCTTCGCGACGCAGGCTTCGCGGATCGCGCGCCGGTGCTCGGCGAGTGCGTCGGCGTAGGCGTCGGCGCCAAGCTCCTGGAGCAGTCGCGTCGAGCCCTCGACGTCGGTGAAGAAGAAGGTGACCGTGCCGGACGGGAGATCCGCTCGCATAGCGGGATGATGCTACGGCTGCCCGAGCGCGAGCGTCACGGCGTCCTCGAGCGACAGCTGCTGCCCTTTCCCGAGCGCGGCCTCGTCGAGGTCGGATAGCTCGACAGGCTCCCGCGCCCAGGCGTGTGCCCACCTCCCCACCGGAGCTCGCGCCGCCTCAGCCTCTACGGCACCGCTGAGCGTGGCTGCCAGCAGCGGGTCTCCGCGGGCCGCTGCGATCTCGACGAGCACCCGGAGCTCGTAGACGATGCCCCGACGGTCATGCATCGCCGCTGACAACGAGAGCGCCTCGCATGTACTCGCACGCGCATCGTCGAACCTGCCGAGCTGGAGCGACAACGCGCCGATGTTCGCAAGGGTGCCGGCCTCCCACCAGCGGAATAGCCCTTCGGCAGCCTGTGACCGGGCCTCGCGCAACAGCTCGAGCGCCCGCTCGAGGTCGCCCTCCTGCTGCTCCACCCACGCGAGCGATGTCAAAGGCTGCGCTTCGCCCTTCGGGAACGGGCCGGCGCGACGGTGGCCAGCGAGGCTCTCCTCGGCGAGCTCGCGCGCGCGACGTGTGTCCCCTCGTTGCAACGCCCCAAAGGAGAAACGATGCAGGAGGATCGCCAGGGCCCGGTCGTCGCCGAGAGGACGGACGATCGACAGGGCCTGCTCCCAGCTCGCCTTCGATGCATCGAGCTGGCCCAGCATGACCTGCATTGCACCCTGAACGCGGAGAACGCGCGCAATCAGGATGGGGTCGACGCCGCCCGCGCGATCTGCACCGGCGAGCAGGGTGACGGCCCAGTCGATGCCCTCCTCGGGGAGGCTCGTGGCCCAGTAGTTCTCAAGCGCGACGTGGAGCTCGAGGCCGAGCTGCCACTCGCCCTGCTCGACCGCCCAGGCCAGCGCAGCTCGGACATTGTCCCGCTCGGGGATGACGAGATCGTGCCGCATGGGTCCAACGGCTTCGGCAGAGAGGTTGGCGGAGAGCGCGACGGCGAGGTAATGCTCGGCATGGCGCCGCCGCAGCTCCGCCTCTTCGCCTGCTGATCGGAGCGTCTCCGCCGCGAGCTCGCGGATGGTCTCGAGCGTCCAGAACCGCGGGACGCCCCTCTCCTCGCGTCGGCGGAGGAGGCTCTTGTCGATGAGCGACTGGAGGGTGTCCGGGTCGGCCCCGCACACGGCCTCCGCGGCCTCGTAGTTACAAGAGCCGGCGAACACGGAAAGTGCGCGGAACAGCCGTTGCTCTTCGGTTTCCAGCAAGTCATACGACCACTCGATCGTCGCCCGGAGCGTCCGCTGCCGCGGATCGGCGTCGCGTCCCGCCTTCAGTAGGTCGAGGCGCTGGCCTAGTCGCTCTATGAGCTGCTCCGGCGAGAAGACGACGGTGCGTGCGGCTGCGAGCTCGAGCGCCAGCGGCAGGTTGTCCAGCCGTGAGCAGAGCTCGGTCACGGTGCCGGATGCGCCCACATCGGGCTGGATTGCCCGTGCGCGGGTCAGAAAGAGCTCGACCCCGTCCTCCTCCGCAAGTGACGGTACCGAGTACGCGTGCTCGCCCTCGAGCTGGAGCCGTTCGCGGCTCGTGACGAGGTACGTCGGGCCTTCGACGTTGCGGAGCTCCGCGATCCCGGTTGCGATCACTGGCATGAGGTGCTCCGCGTTGTCCAACACGAGGAGCGTCTGCTTCCCGGTGAGTTGAGCTGTGACGAGCGCTGCGAGCTCCCGGCCGGGCTGTTCTTCGACTCCGAGTGCCTGCGCGACCGACGAAATGAGCAGATCCGCATCCCGCAGCGACGCCAGCGGCACCCACCAGATTCCGTCGGGGAACGACTCCGCGGCTTCCGCTGCGGCCTGAACAGCGAGCCGTGTTTTACCGGTGCCACCGGGCCCAGTGAGTGTCAGTAGTCGCAGATCGTCCTGTCGGAGCAGAGCCGCGACCTCGTCCAGCTCCTGTTCGCGGCCGAGGAACGTCGTCGCCGGCACAGGAAGGTTTGTCCGATACAGGGACTTCAAGGCGGGAAACTCGCCGTCGCCCAGCTGGTAGACGCGCTCGGGTGTCCCGAGATCCTTGAAACGATGCTCTCCGAGATCGGTGAGCTCGACGTCGAGGAGACTTGCGGTCGAGGCGGAGACGAGCACTTGCCCGCCGTGGCCGGAGGCGGCGATGCGGGCGGCGCGATGGACGTCGTCGCCCACGTATCCCTCCTCGGTCAGAAGCGGCGTTCCCGTGTGCAGGCCGGCGCGCACGCGGATTGGGCCTGACGCCAGCGCCTCTGTCATCGCCGACGCGGCTGCGACGGCCCCGGGGCCTGTGGGGAAGGCGACAAAGAACGCGTCGCCCTGAGTATCCACCTCGACTCCGCCGTTCGCGGCACACGCCTGTCGGATCGCCCGGCGGTGCTCGGCTAGAGCCTCGGCGTACGCGTCCGCGCCGAGGTCGTGCAGTAACCGCGTCGAGCCCTCGACGTCGGTAAAGAGGAACGTGACCGTGCCGGACGGGAGCTCCGTACGCACAGCAGGGATGATGGTACGTCGTTAGCCGGTGCGCCAGGCGGGCGGCAGCAGAGTGCCCGAGGGGGAGATGCGGACGGCGTTCCGCCCGAAGTCGGCGCGCGACAGGTTGCGTAGAGTCGCGAGCGCCGCCCGGCTCGAATCGACACGCGGCATACCGCCCGATGTGAGCTGCACCGGGACAAGCTTCCCGCTCGCCCAGGAGCCGTCGCGCCGGAGAGTCGCTCGTAGCACTGCTGTTTGGCCCGTCACGCCGCTCACGTTGAGCGTGCCGTTGCCGAGGAAGTTGCCGAGGCTGTAGGCGATCACGCGTCCGCGGTACCACTCGATCCCGCGGAGGACGTGCGGGCCGTGGCCGACAACGAGGTCCGCCCCGGCGCGGACGACCGCGTGGGAGAAGGCGACGACGTTGCCGCGCGGCTCGCCGAGGAACCACTCCGGCCCGGGCCGCACGTGCTGCTGGTCCGATCCTTCGGCGCCGGCGTGCATCGTCACCACGACGATGTCGGCCTTCCGGCCGGCCTTCCGCACGAGCTTTACGGCGGCGTGGATGTCGAGGAGATCCTGTGCCCACGGATACGGGGCAAAGCCGACGAACGCCACCTTCGTCCCACCATGCCGCAGGACGGCGATCTCGCCGGGACGGCCCGTGTGGCGAAGGCCCGCGCGGCGCAGGGCGGCGATGGTCTCGGCCTGCCCCTGGTCGCCGAAGTCGAGGGCGTGGTTGTTGGCGAGGTTCATGATCGTGAAGCCGGCCTGCTTGAGCGCCGCCGAATAGGACGGTGGCGCCCGGAAGGCGAAGCAGTCCGAGCTTCCCGGGCCGCATTTGGACGAGCCGCCGGTTGCAAGCGTGCCCTCGAGGTTGCCGAGCGCGATGTGAGCTCTGAGCGCCTTGCGGATGCCCGAGTCGAAGAAGTCGGCCGCGCCGCCGCCGGCAGGCGCCATCGCAATGTCGCCCGTGCCCGAGATCGTGATGGTGGGTGACTCGGCCCCAGTAGCGGCGGGTGAGA
The DNA here is from genome assembly GCA_963786725.1 of uncultured Actinomycetes bacterium. Lineage (GTDB taxonomy): Bacteria > Actinomycetota > Thermoleophilia > Gaiellales > Gaiellaceae > PALSA-612. Next base: position 27,465 of record CAWBAD010000007.1, read on the forward strand.
CGACGGCGAGGACGGCGACGGCGAGCAGGGCGAAGCGCGGCACGTGCCAGATGGTGCCGGATGGGCGCCACGCGCGCATCGCATAGCGTTTATCGGCAGTGGACGTCGTTTTCCTTGCCGCGCACGTACTCGCGGCCTCGGTGTGGGTCGGCGGCACGATCATCCTCGTCTTCGTCGCCGTGCCGCTCGCGCGCACGCTGCCCGGGGAGACGCGGCGCACAAGCCCTCCGCGAGCTCGGGCCGCGGCTGGCGGCTGTTCGGCTGGAGTGCGATGGCCGTCGCGGTCTTCAGCGGCGTCCAACTCGCCATCGCGGACAGCGCGTTCGACGATGCCGGCAGCGACTTCGACACCGTCCTCGTCGTGAAAGTCGCCGCCGTCGGCCTGCTCATCGCGGGCGCGATCGCTCCACGACTTCGTGCTCGGCCCGAGGCTGGCGCGGCAGATCCGCGAAGGCCGTCCTCAGACGATCCGCAGGCCGCTGGTCGTCGTCGGGTGGGCGAATCTGGCACTCACGCTGACGGTACCGGTGCTCGGCGCCGCGCTCGGCCATTTATCGTAGTGGGCGTGTCACAGGACCCGAGCCCCATGCAGTACGCGTTCTTCGGCGAGGCGAAGAGCGATTCACTCGACCGCTTCGCGCGATCTGCTCGGCAAGGAGCTCGAGCAGGCGGGCTTCAACTTCGGCGACGGCGACCCACGGGAGGCGAATCTCGTGCTCAGCCTCGTCGAGCCCGACGACGCGAAGCCGTTCCGGCGTGGAGCCCGCGGCACGTACGTGCTCGCGGTCTTCGAGCGATCCGAGCATCCGGAGCCGATCGAGGAGTCGCTGCGCGCCGATTACCCGATGCTGCTGCGCGCGCTCGCGAACCTCGTCCTCGACTACGTGCCGGGCGAGGGCGCGTGGTTCACGACGATGGAGCGCGGCCACTACGGCGTCGTCGGAGGCTCGGAGGAGGAGCTCGCGAAGAACGTCATCGAGCGGCTCGTGCCGCTGGCCAGCTCACGCTTGATCATCGACAACGAGTTCCGCACCGACCTCGAGACCGAGCTGTGGGAGGGCGACGAGATCACCGAGTCGATCCGTGACGCCGGCGTCCGGCTCGGTGCGCTCAACCTGCTGCCCAACCCGTTCCCGATCGAGGATCTCCTCACCGAGCGCGAGCTGCGCCATGTGAAGCGGCTCTACGGCATCGGCGGGCTCTCGTACGGCAACCTCTCCGCCCGCAAGGACGCCGACCGCTTCTGGATGAGCGCGAGCGGTGTCGACAAGACGAAGCTCGACATCCCGGGCCGCGACGTCCTGCTCGTCTCGGATTACGACATCGCGAACGGCCGCATGGTGCTCAGCGTGCCGCCTGGCGTCGAGCCGCGGCGCGTGTCCGTCGACGCGATCGAGCACTGGATGATCTACCAGGAGCATCCGGGCGTCGGCGCCATCGTCCACGTGCACGCGTGGGTCGACGGGATCGACGCGACGGACGTGAACTATCCGTGCGGCACGGAGGAGCTCGCCCGCGCGGTCGCCGATCTCGTGCGTGCCGAGGACGATCCCGACAACGCGATCGTCGGCCTGCGCAACCACGGCATCACCGTCACCGGCCCGAGCCTGGACGAGATCCTCGACCGCATCGAGCCGCGTGTCCTCGCTGAGATTCCGATGAGTTGAACGTCTACTTCGTCTGCATCGGCAATGCCGGCCGCTCGCAGATGGCGGAGGCGTTCGCGAAGCAGGCGGGGCTCGAGGCGCGCTCGGCGGGATCGCGGCCCGAGGCTGAGCTGCACCCCGTGGTGGTGGAGGCCATGCGCGAGCTCGGCATCGACCTGGGCGGTCGCGTCCCGCGCGGGATCACCCAGGAAGACGTCGAATGGGCGGACGTCGTGGTGACGATGGGTTGCGGCGACGCCTGTCCCGTGCTTCCAGGCAAGCGCTACGTCGACTGGGAGCTGCGCGACCCGGTCGCACTGCCGATCGAAGACGTCCGCGTGATCAGGGACGACATCCGGCGCCGCATCGACGACTTGCTAGAGGCTTCGTAGGAGCTCGTACACCGTCTCGCCGACGGCGTCGAGGCTGCGCTTCGACACGCGCGAGAGGTTGTCGCAGGTCAGGTGCCAGCACGCGTAGTCGAAGTCGATGAGATCGATCGAAGGCACTCCACGCTGCCGGAACGGAATGTGATCGTCGGCCACCGGTGGCTGCGTCTCCGCGGGGAACACCGCGGCCGTGCCCACACGGCGAGCTGCTGCCCGGAGTTTCTGCCACAGCGCGCGATTCGAGAACCCTTCCCGTGGAAGCGAGAGATCGCGGTCTCCGACGAAGTCGAGCAGGATCATCGCCTCGGCGTTCTTGTACCGAGGCGCTGCGACCTTGCTGCCGCGAAGGCCGGTCTTCAGGAAATCGTGGTTGTCGTCCGGCGACTCCTCGCCGTCGAAAAGAATGAAGACGATCGATGGACGAAGCTGTTTGGGCTCGATGCTTCGGGCGAGTTCCACCACGAGCGCCGTGCCGCCCGCCCCGTCGTTAGCTCCGACAAAGCCGGGCAGATCCTTCGTGTCGTAGTGCGCGCCGACGACCACCGTCCGCGTGGGATCGCGGCCGGGCACGAAGCCGACGACGTTGCGCAGCCCGCCCGGCACGGCCTGGAACGACCCATGGGGCAGCTCCTTTCGCAGCTGCCCAGCAAGCTTCCTCGACTGGGGCGACCCAGCGGGCCGCGGCCCGAGTTGCACCTGGCGTACGAGCCGCGACCAGGCCGCGTCCTCGTCCACACGATCGACGGTGGGCGTGGGGGCCGTAGCGACGACCACGAGCGCGGCCAGCGCCGCTACAGGCCCTACAGCGCCGATCACTTGACCGTGAGAATCCCCCACATGCCGCCCGCCTCGTGGCCGGGCACGGTGCAGAAGAAGCGGTACTTGCCGGCCTTGAGCGTCGCGGTCACCTTCGACGTCCTGCCCTTGGGCACGATCTGACCCCTGACGATGGCTGCTCCCTTCGCGCCGACACCCTTGCGCAGCGCGATGTTGTGCGAGAGCACGGAGAGATTCGGCATCGTCAGGGTGATCTTCCCCTTCGGCGCGGTCAGCGTCTTCTTCGAGTACGCGAGCTTCGTCTTGCTCGTGGGATTGACGAGAGTCGTGGCGCCGAGAGCGACGGCGGTGCCGCCGAGCGCCGCAACGAGTGTTGCAACGATGAGGATGCGTTTCACTGGGCTCCTTCCGGGTAGGCGAAGTCGGGGCGTCACGTTACCGGCGGCGGCCGGAGCACTGCGAACTGATCCGTGATCTCGAGGCGGCGCGTGCGGAAGCGGTAGAGCTCGGCCGGGCGTCCGCCCGCCGGGCCCGGCGAGCGCTGCGTGCGCCGTCGGCTCGAGCACGCCGCGTGCGCAGGAGTACGCGCTTGAGGTTGGTGGCGGAGACGTCGTGCCCGAGCGCGGCGGCGTAGAGGTCGCGGAGCTCGGAGATCGTGAACGTCGGCGGCGCGAGCGCGAAGCCGAGGTTCGTGTAGGAGAGCTTCGCCCGCAGGCGGTCGCGACCGGCGAGCGTGATCGCCCCGTGGTCGAACGCCATCTGCGGGCAGGCGGTCGACCGGGTGCCAGGCGGTGTCGTCGGGCACCGCCGGGATCGAGGTCGGACGGGCACGAGGCCGAGATAGGCGGTGGCGAGCTGCCACTCGGCGTGGGTTCCGGTCGGGGTCGCTCAGCGTCTCGAGCTGCTCGAGGTGGGAGAGCTCGCGGACGTCGACCTTGTCGGCGAGGTGGCGGCGGATCGACTGCCTCGAGCGTCTCGCCGGGCTCGAGGTAGCCGCCCGGGAGCGACCAGGCGCCGGCGAACGGCTCCCTGGCGCGCTGCCAGAGCGAGCACCTGCAGGCGCGCCGGCGCGAACCTGGAGGACGACGGCGAGCGTGACGTGTGCGGGCTGGCGTTGCCGGAGCGGACTCTGGTAGACTCGTTCACAGGTTATCGCCTCAGAGGCTAAAACTAGCAGAGTGACTCGATGAGCCAACGCACCCAGCTGCGATCTCGTCGTCGTCGGCGGCGGCGTCGCGGGCCTCTACGCGGCACTCTGCGTCGGCGACGAGGCGGACGTGCTCGTGCTGTCGAAGGGGCCGCTGCGCTCGTCTGCCAGCTATCTCGCGCAGGGCGGAGTGGCGGCGGCCATCGGCGGCGGACGACAGCCCCGAGCTGCACGCGGAGGACACGATGCGTGCCGGTCGTGGCCTGTGCCGCGAGAGCGCCGTTCGCGCGCTCGTGCGAGGAGGCGCCCGCGCGGGTCGCCGACCTCGTCGAGCTCGGCGTCGCCGTTCGATCGCCGAGCCGGGGCTCGAAGGCGGGCACTCGCGGCGCCGCGTGCTCCACGTCGCCGGCGCGGCGACCGGGCAAGGAGATCCTGCGCGTGCTCGTCGAACGCGTGCTCGAGCACCCGCGCATCCGCGTCTCCGAGGGCGAGCCCGTGCGGGCGATCTCGGCCACGGGCGGCCGCTGCGCCGGAGTGGTCACGGAGCGGCGGACGATCGAGGCCGCGGGCGACGCTGCTCGCCACCGGCGGTGCGGCGTCGCTCTGGGAGCGGACGACGAATCCGCCCGGCGCGACGGGCGACGGCATGGCGATGGCGTTCCGCGCCGGGCGCGCGGCTCGCCGACCTCGAGTTCGTGCAGTTCCACCCGACCGTGCTGGCTGCGCAACGGGCTGCTGCTGCTCAGCGAGGCGCTGCGCGGCGAGGGTGCCGTGCTGGTCGACGACGACGGCGAGCGCTTCACCGACGAGCTCGCGCCGCGCGACGTCGTCGCCCGCGCCGTCGGCGAGCGCGGCACGGCGCTGCTCGACCTGCGCCGCGATCGACCGCGGCCGCTTCCCGTCGCTGATGGACGCGCTCGAGCGAGGAGGGCTTCGACCCGGCGCGCGAGCCGATCCCCGTCTCGCCGGCCGCCCACTACACGATGGGCGGCATCGTCACCGACCTCGACGGCCGGACGGACGTCGCCGGGCCTCTACGCGGCAGGCGAGTGCGCCTGCACGGGCGTCCACGGCGCCAACCGTCTCGCGTCGAACTCGCTGCTCGAGTGCCTCGTCTTCGGCCGCCGCGCGGCGCTCGCCGCGCTCGCCGACGCCGGCCGATCGGACCAGGCGACTGTCCCAGGGACAGTCCCAGGGACAGTCACTGAGACTGTCCCCGACGCGGTGACGCCGGAGCTTCGGCGCGCGATGTGGCGAGGACGCCGGGCTCGTCCGCGACGCCGCCGGCCTGCGCCGGCTGGCCGCACGTCGCCGCATCTCCTCGCCCGCCTGATCGCGCGCAGCGCGCTCGCCCGCGAGGAGAGCCGCGGCGGCCACTTCCGCGCCGACTTCCCCTTCGAGGACGAGCGCTTCGCGGCGCACAGCGTCGTTCGGCGCCGCGCGAGGAGCGTGACGTTCGAGCGATGGCAGCTGACGCTTCCCGACATCGAGTGCCTGGCTGGCCGAGGACGTCGGCAGCGGCGACGTGACGACGCTCGCGCTGATCGACGAGGACGCGACCTGCAAGGCGCAGATCCGTGCTGCAAGGAGCCGGGCGTCGTCTGCGGGCTCGACGGCCGCGGCGGCGTCTTCGCCGAGCTCGGCGCTCGGCTTCGAGCCGCTCGTCCCGGACGGCGCGTCGGTCGATCCCGGCCCGATCGCGACGGTCGAGGGCCCCGCGCGCGGCGTGCTCACCGGCGAGCGGCTGGCGCTCAACCTCATCGGCCGCCTCTCCGGCATCGCGACGCTCACGCGCCGCTACGTCGACGCGGTCGACGGCACGGGCGCCGACGATCCTCGACACGCGCAAGACGACGCCCGGTCTCCGCGCGCCTCGAGAAGTACGCGGTCGCGTGCGGCGGCGGCACGAACCACCGCTTCGGCCTCGACGACGCGATCCTGATCAAGGACAACCACCTGCGGCTCGCCGGTGGCGTCGCGCGCCGCGGTCGCCGCGCGCGCGCCGCGACCGGCTCTCCCGTCGAGGTCGAGGCGGAGACGCTGGAGCAGGTGCGCGAGGCGCTCGACGCGGGCGCCGACGCGATCCTGCTCGACAACATGTCCACCGACGAGCTGCGCGAGGCGGTCGCGCTCGTCGGCCGGCCGCGCGAAGCTCGAGGCCTCGGGCGGCGTCACTCTCGACACCGTCCGCGCGATCGCCGAGACCGGGCGTCGACTTCGTCTCGGTCGGCGCGCTCACCCATTCCGCCCGCTCGCTCGACGTCTCCCTGGAGGTGCTCCCGTGACGACGCAAGACGATCAGCCGCGATGCAGGACGAGGTGCGGGCGCTCGCGCGCGAGCGCGACGCCGTCATCCTCGCCCACAACTACCAGGTGCCCGAGGTGCAGGACGTCGCCGACTACGTCGGCGACTCGCTCGGCCTCTCGCGCGAGGCCGCCGCCACCGACGCCGCGGCGATCGTCTTCTGCGGCGTCCACTTCATGGCCGAGACGGCGAAGATCCTCTCGCCGGACAAGACCGTGCTCATCCCCGACCTCGACGCCGGCTGCTCGCTCGCCGCGTCGATCACGGCCGACCAGCTGCGCGAGTGGAAGGCGCGAGCACCCGGGCGCCGTCGTCGTCTCCTACGTGAACACGACCGCCGAGGTGAAGGCGCGAGACCGACTACTGCTGCACGTCGGGGAACGCGAAGGCGATCATCGAGGCCATCCCCGAGGACCAGGAGATCCTCTTCCTGCCCGGACCTCTATCCTCGGCGTCTGGCTCGAGAAGGTCACCGGCCGCAAGCTCAACATCTGGATGGGCGAGTGCCACGTCCACGCCGGCATCCGCCCCGCGGACATCGAGCGCTGGCAGGCCGAGGCGCCCGACGCCGAGTTCCTCGTCCACCCCGAGTGCGGCTGCGCGAGCCAGTGCATGGCCTTCGGCAACGAGCAAGCACGCACATCCTCGGCACCGAGAGCATGATCCGCTTCGCGAAGGAGTCGCCGAAGCAGCGCTTCCTCGTCGCCACCGAGACCGGCATCCTCCACCGCCTGCGCAAGGACGTGCCCGGCAAGACGCTTCGAGGCCGTGTCCGAGGACGCGATCTGCAAGTACATGAAGATGATCACGCTCGAGAAGCTGCGCGACTCGCTGCGCGACTGGAAGTTCGACGTGACGGTGGAGCCGGAGATCGCGGCGAAGGCGCGGCTCGCCATCGAGCGCATGGTCGCGATCGGCTAGCTCGGTACTAGGCTTCTGGCGTGGCGCTCGTCCGCAAGGTCGTAACGGTCCTCTTCTGCGACCTCGCCGGCTACACGAGCACCGGCGACAGCCTCGACCCGGAGGCGCTACGAACGATCCAGTCGCGGTACTTCGAGGACGCACGTGCTGCGCTCGAGCGCCACGGCGGGACGGTCGAGAAGTTCATCGGCGACGCGGTGATGGCGGTCTTCGGCATCCCGGTGCTCCACGAGGACGACGCGCTGCGCGCGCTACGCGCCGCCGTCGAGCTTCGCGACGCCGTCGCCGCGCTCGGCTTCGAGGCGCGGATCGGCGTCAACACGGGCGAGGTGGTCGCCGGGGCGGGCGACGCGCTCGTCACCGGCGACGCCGTCAACGTCGCCGCTCGGCTCGAGCAGGCGGCCGAGCCCGGCGAGATCCTGCTCGGCGACGCGACGCTCGCGCTGGCGCGCGACGCGGTCGAGGTCGAGCCGGTCGAGCCCGTCTCGGCTAAGGGAAAGCCAGAGCCTGTCCCGGCCTGCCGACTCCTCCGCGTCGTCGAGGGTGCGCCGGCCTTCGAGCGTCGCCTCGACTCGCCGCTCGTCGGCAGGCGCGCGGAGTTGGCGCTCGTGCAGTGAAGCGTTCGCCGGCGCCCTCGCGGATCGCTCGTGCCGCCTCGTGACGGCGTTCGGACCGCCTGGAATCGGCAAGACGCGGCTTGCTCGCGAGGTCGCCGCGTCTCTCGGAGGAGAGGCAGACGTGCTCGTCGGGCGGTGTCTCCCGTACGGCGAGGGCATCACCTACTGGCCGCTCGCGGAGATCTATCGGCATGCGCACGCGGAAGACGCGTGGGCGAATGCGCTCGCGGCCGGGGGGCCGGAGGACGTCTCGTGGACGGTGCGAAAGTGGCTGGAGGAGCGGGCGCGCGAGCATCCTCTGGCCCTCGTCTTCGAAGACATCCACTGGGCGGAGCCGCCGCTGCTCGATCTGATCGAGCACGTCGCCGACTGGTCGCGAGATGCGCCGATGCTCCTCTTCTGCCTCGCGCGACCGGACTTCCGCGACGCACGAGCCGCCTGGACCGGGGAGTCGATCACGCTCGAGCCGCTCACGGACGAGGAATCGGACGAGCTCATCGAGAACCTCCTCGGAGACGCAGAAGTGGACGACGCGACGCGCGCGCGCGTCCGAGACGTCGCCGAGGGCAACCCTCTGTTCGTCGAGCAGTTGCTCGCGATGATCGCCGACGGATCGGCGCCCGACGAGGTGCCGGCCACGATCCAGGCTCTCCTCGCCGCGCGCCTGGATGCGCTCCCCGACGACGAGCGCGAGATCGTCGAGCGTGCGTCCGTAATCGGGCTCGACTTCGAGTGGGAAGCCCTCGGCGAGCTCGCGCCTGATGGTCGGCGTCCCCCGGGAGGCCGGCTGGCGGCGCTCGTGCGCAGGGAGCTGATCCGCCCGCACGAAGCCATCGACGACACATTCCGCTTCCGCCACATCCTCATCCGCGACGCGGCCTACGAACGGATCCCGAAGAGCCAGCGCGCCGACCATCACGAGCGGTTCGCCGGCTGGCTCGACGGTCGCGGCGAGGAGTTCGAGGAGATCATCGGCTACCACCTCGAGCAGGCGCACCGCTGTCTCGCCGAACTCGGCTCCGAGACCGAGCGCAGCCGGGCGATTGGGTTGCGTGCCGCTCGGCATCTCGGAGCGTCGGGAGCGCGGGCCGCCGATCGGGGCGACACCTCTGCTGTGGTCGACCTGCTTGGCCGCGCCGTCCGTCTCTTGCCCGATACCGATCCGGAGCGCGTCCGCCTCTTACCAAAGCTCGGGAGAGCGCTGCTCGACCGCGGTGAATGGGAGGAGGGCCGCATCGTCCTCGAAGATGCGATTCGCGCGGCCGAGACCATTGGGGATCGCCGCTCGTGGGCCGATGCCTCGGTCGACCTGGGCTGGTATCGCGTACATACGGATCCCGGCGCGCGTCACGCTGATCTTCGCTCGACCATCGATACCGCGGTCCCGATCTTCGAACAGGCTGGAGACGCATCCGGGCTCGCCCGCGCACTCATGCTCGCCGCGAACGTCCAGCACTGGAACGGCGACACGGAAGGCGCGGTAGAGAAGGCAGAGGAGGCAGCGCGCTATGCACACGAGGCGGGTGACGTCGCCCAGGAGTCGGCTTGCCTGCGCTTGAAGCTGGCACTCGTCAAGTGGGGGGAGACGGACGTCGAGACTTCCTTGCACCTCGCGGAGGATGTTCGACACCGAACGGGCGGGGGCAGTGCCGAGCTCAGAGTGCTGAACGTCGTCGCAGAGCTCGAAGCTATGCGAGGGCGCGTGGATGTCGCACGCCGCCACATCGCAGAGGCGGAGACGCTCGCGGAGGAACGAGGGGAGCCCCTGGGGCTGGCCTACGTCGTCGTGGGCCGCCGGAAACGTCGAAGTGCTCGCCGGCGACGTCGCGACGGCAGAGGTTGCGCTCATGCGCGCCTGCAAGGCGCTCGAGCAGATCGGCGACTGGGGTCACCTCTGCAGCGTGGTCCCGTTACTGGCAGACGCGCTGTACGACCAGGGCCGGATCGAGGAGGCCGAGCCGTGGATCGAGCTCGGCTCGAGCAAGGTTATGGACGAGGACACGGATGGCCAGATCGGTCTCCATCGCGCGAGAGCGAAGCTGGCCGCAGCTCGGGGCGACGCCCCGACGGCCGAGCGGCTTGCCCGCGAGGCAGTGGAGCTGGCGCAGGCGTCCGACTACCTCAACGCGCAGGCGCAGGCGTTCGCGGATCTCGGCGAGGTGCTCCGCGTAGCAGGTCGGATCGAGGAGGCCCGTCTTGCGCTCGAAGAGGCGATCATCCGTTACGAACGGAAGGGCAACGTCGCCAGAGCGGGCCAGACGCGAGCCGCGTTGGCCACGCTGATGGCTCAGCCGCCCGCGACCGCCTGAACGACGCGGAGCGTCCTCGCCGCCCGCGAGCGGCGAGTCGACGCCGTCGCCGCCGCGGATGTCGACGCCGTCGACGTAGACGTTGACGAGCCGGCGCAGCTCGCCGCGCTCGTCGAAGAGCATGTTCGCGACGGGCAGCGCGCGCAGCGCGTCGCCCACCGTCTCCGCCTCCAGCTCGAACCGACCCTGCCCGCCCGCCTCGGCCGCGAGGATCGAGGGCAGGAGCACGGTCACTCCTCCCAATGCGCCTCGACGGAGAGGATCGGCGGGAGGTTCGGCTGCGGCCTCGATCCACTCGTCGCCCTCGTTCGGCGATACCCACACCGAGCCGCCCTGCGTGCCGAAGTAGAGGCCGACCGGGTCGAGCCCAGTCGAACGACGACGCCTCGCGCAGCACACCCGTCCAGGCCTGGTCGGGCAGGCCGTTCGGCCGTCAGCTCCCAGATCGCGCCGGCGTCGCGCGTGCGGTAGACGCCGAGGCGGCCCGTCCGCCGTGACGCGGTTCAGGTCGGCCCTGCTCGGGGATCACCCAGGCCGTGTCGGGGTCGCGCGGGTGGAGCATGATCGGGAAGCCGAAGCTCGCTGGGCAGGCCGTTGCCGTCGAGCCGCTCCCAGTGTCGCCGCGGTCGTCCGAGCGGTAGACGCCGCAGTGGTTCTGCTGCCAGAGCCGCTCCGTCTTGGCCGGGATGCGCGAGCAGCTTGTGGACGCACTGGCCGACCTCGGGGTACTTCTCCGGGCATGAAGTCGGCGGCGACGTTCTTGTTGATCGGCGTCCAGGACTCGGCGCCGTCGTCCGTGCGGAACGCGCCAGCGGCGGAGATCGCGACGTACATCCGGTTCGGGATCGTCCGCGTCGAGCTGGATCGAGTGGCAGCACATGCCGCCGGCGCCGGGCTTCCAGCGGTCACGCGTCTCGTGCTGGGTCAGGCTCGTCGACCGTCTCGAACGTCGCGCCGCCGTCCGTGGAGCGAAGCAGCGCGCCCGGGCGCCGCGCCGAGCCAGAGCCTCGCCCGGCTCGTGCCCCGGCCGCACGTGCCACGTCTTCTCGAGCGTCAGGCCGGTCTCCTCGGGCAGCCCGATCTCCTCGGCGCGCTCCCAGGTCTTGCCCATGTCGGGCGAGCGCTGCACGGTGCCGCCGTACGGGTACGTGTTGGCCGCCGTGTAGAGCGTGCCGTCGCGGTCGTCGACGATGGCGTGGAGGACGTCCCAGCCCTCGAGCGTCGGCCCTTCGAGCTGCCACGAGCGCCGGTCGTCGGAGTGGAGCTGGAAGAGGCCCTTCCGCGTGCCGACGAGCAGCGTGACGCTCATGCCGGGAGCCTAACGACTCCGTCGGCGGCGAGGTCGGCGATTTCCTCGTCGGTGAAGCCGGCCTCGGCGAGCACGTCGGCCGTGTGGGCGCCGAGCGCCGGGCGGCGGCGATGCGGTGCACGACGCGCTCGCCGTCGACCGACATCGGGACGGCGACCGTCACGCAGCTCGGGCACGCGCAGGGTGCGGGAGCGGCTGGAGCATGCCGAGCGCGTGTGTCTGTGGATGCTCGCGCGACCTGCGCCGACGTCCTGGACGGGCGCGGCCGGCACGCCTGCCGCATCGAGCCGATCGAGCAGCGCCGCGGTCGTCCACGTGCTGACACCGCATCGCCGATGAGCTCGTCGAGCTCGCCGCGGTGAGCGACGCGATCGGGATTCGTCGCGAACCGCGAATCGTCGACGAGCTCCGGGATGCCGAGCGCCGCCGCCGAGCGCAGCGAAGAGCTTGTCGTTCCCCGCGGCGATCATCACCTCGCCGTCCGCTGTGTCGTAGACGCGGTACGGCGCGATCGAGGCGAACGCGGTGCCGTGCCGTCCCGGGACCTCGCCGCTCGCCGAGGTAGCCGGTGATCTGGTAGGAGAGCAGCGCGAGCGTCGGTCTCGTAGAGCGAGACGTCGATCGTCCGGCCCTCGCCGGTGCGCTCGCGCTCGTGCAGCGCGGCGACGATGCCGAGCGCCGCCCAGATGCCGGTGCCCTGGTCGACCATCGACACGCCGACGCGAACGCCGGGCCCGCCCTCCTCGCCGGTGAGGCTGAGGATGCCGCCCGGCTGCCTGCGCGAGCGGGTCGTAGCCGGGCCGCGCGCTCCACGGCCCCGTGCGGCCGAACGCGCCGATCGTCGCGTAGACGAGGCGCGGATTGCGTCGCGCGAAGGCGTCGGCTCCGAAGCCGCGCTCCTCGGCCGCGCCCGGACGCAGGCTCTGGACGAAGACGTCGGCGCCGTCGGCGAGCCGCAGGAGCACGTCGAGGCCGCGCCGCAGGTCGAGCGCGACCGAGCGCTTGCCGGCGTTCATCGCCAGGAACATCGTGCTCTCGCCGTTCCAGAACGGCGGGCCCCACGATGCGCGCTTCGTCCCCGCCGCCGGGCGGCTCGACCTTGACCACGTCGGCGCCGAGCGCGGCGAGCACCTCCGTGCAGTACGGCCCGGCGAGCGACGTCGTCACGTCGATCACGCGCACGCCCGTCGAGGGGGAGGAACGTCACCTGCATAGTCTTTCCTACCGATGTTCGACCGGCTGATCGACCTCGTCTCCGGCGCCTGGTGGACGTATCTCGCTCCTGTTCGCGGTCGCGTACCTCGACGCGATCATCCCGCTCGTCCCGAGCGAGACGTTCGTGATCACGGCAGGCGTGCTCGCGTCCGCCGGCGACATGCAGCTCGGCGCTGGATCATCGTCTTCGCCGCGCTCGGCGCGTTCTGCGGCGACAACACCGCGTACTTCATCGGGCACCACTACGGCGAACGCATCGAGCGACGTTTCTTCTCGTCCGAGAAGGCGAAGGGACGGTTACGGCTGGGCCGAACGCCAGCTCGAGGAGCGCGGGCGGCGAGATCATCATCATCGCCCGCTTCATCCCTGGCGGCCGCACGGTCGTCACGCTTTCGGCAGGTGCGCTCGAGATGCGCTGGCGGCGCTTCGCGACCTTCGACGCGATCGCCGTCACCATCTGGGCCTCGTACGCCGCGCTCCTCGGCTACGTCGGCGGCAAGCAGTTCGAGGACGCGCCGTGGAAGGGCCTGATCGTCGCGCTCGCGATCGCATTCGCCGTCGCGGGTGGCGTCGAGCTCGTTCGCTGGCTTGCAGCGGCGAAGGAAGGCGCAACGTGAATCGGCTGGCTGACGCGACCAGCCCGTACCTCCTCCAGCACGCCGACAACCCCGTCGACTGGTACCCGTGGGGCGAGGAGGCGCTGGCCCGCGCGCGAGACGAGGACCGGCCCGATCCTGCTCTCCGATCGGCTACGCCGCGTGCCACTGGTGCCACGTGATGGAGCACGAGTCGTTCGAGGACGAGGAGACGGCGCGGCTCCAGAACGAGCTCTTCGTCAACGTCAAGGTCGACCGCGAGGAACGCCCCGACCTCGACGCGATCTACATGGACGCCGTGGTCACGCTGACCGGGCACGGCGGCTGGCCGCTGACCGTCTTCCTCACGCCGGAGGGGGAGCCCTTCTACGGCGGCACGTACTTCCCGCCGGAGCCGCGTCACGGATTGCCGAGCTTCCGCCAGGTGCTGGAGGCCGTCTCGAGCGCGTACCGCGAACGGCGCGGCGAGGTGAGCCGCTCGGCTGCCCAGCTCGTTTCGGCCGTCGAGCAGGCGGGCCGCCGCTCACCGTCGTCGGAGCCGCTGACCGAGTCGCTGCTCGAGCGAGGCGGTTCGCGGGCTTGCGCGGCGTCCTTCGACCCGGAATGGGGCGGCTTCGGACGAGCGCCGAAGTTCCCGCCGCACTCCGTGCTCGAGCTGCTGCTCCGGCGCGGCGAGACGGAGCTGGTCGAGCCGACGCTCGACGGCATGGCCGCCGGCGGCATGTACGACCTCGTCGGCGGCGGTTTCCACCGCTACTCCGTCGACGAGCGCTGGCTCGTCCCGCACTTCGAGAAGATGCTCTACGACAACGCGCTGCTCGTCCCCGCGTATCTTCACGGCTGGCTCGTCACCGGTCGGGAGCGCTATCGCGAGGTGGCCGAGGAGACCGTCGACTACATGCTCCGCGACCTGCTGCTGCCCGAGGGCGCCTTCGCCTCCTCGCAGGACGCGGACACCGATGGCGTCGAAGGGCTGACGTACACGTGGACTGCCGACGACGCCGTTCCCGCGCGAGCTGCTCTAGCCGTTCGAGCACGGGCGCTCGATCGTCCGCGGCGAGCTCGATCCCGAGCTGCGCCGGCGGCTGCTCGAGATCCGCGCCCGAGCGACCGCAGCCGGGGCTCGACGACAAGGCGATCGCGTCCTGGAACGGCCTCGCCCTCGCCGCGCTGGCCGAGGCGGCGAGGCGCCTGGAGCGCGACGACTGGCTCGACACTGCCCGACGACTCGGCGGAGTTCCTGCTCGGGCCCGCTCTCGGACGGCGGACGGCTACGGCGCAGCTACCGGGACGGCACGGCGACGGGCACCGGTTACCTCGACGACTACGCCAACGTCGCGCACGGTCTCTACGAGCTGCACGTGGCGACGGGCGAGCTGCGGTGGCTCGAGGAGTCGCGCCGGCTCGCGCTGCTCGCCGTGGAGCTCTTCGCCGACGCCGAGCGAGGCGGCTTCTTCCTGACGCCCGCCGACGGAGAGGAGCTCGTCGCGCGTACCAAGGACCTCGACGACAACCCGACGCCGTCGGGCAGCTCGATGCTCGCCTACGTGCTGCTACGGCTGGCGCGGATCTACGGCGACGACGAGCTGGAGCGCCACGCCGTCTCCGTCCTGCGCCTCGTCCGCGACCTCGTGCCGCGGGCACCCGCCGCGTTCGGGTGGGCGCTCTGCGCGCTCGATCTCCACTTCTCGCCGCCGCGGGAGATCGCCGTCGTCGGCTCGCCGGACGACGCTGTCGCGAAGGCGGCGCTCGCCGGCTACGACCCGAACGCCGTCGTCGCCTTCGGCCCCTCGGAGGAGGTGCCCCTACTCGCAGGGCAAGGACCTCGTGGACGGCCAGCCCGCCGTCTACGTGTGCGAGCGCTTCGCCTGCCAGGCGCCCGTCACAGATCCAGCCGCGCTGACGGTCTAGCCCGGCGGCCCCTCCGGCACGACTCCGAGCTGTTGCATCATCGTCATCGAGTCGGTGACGCCCCAGTGCTCCGCAGCCACTCCTTCGTCGTTGAAGCGCACGATGTCGACGGCCTGGAAGTCCACAGGCTTCCCGGTCGCCGGCATGCCCATGAACTCGCCCTCGTTCGTGCCGGTGATGCGGATCCGCGCCCACGCCGTGTCGTCGCTCTCGATGATGTCTTCCGCGTCCATGCGCACGTCCGGGAACGCAGCCAGCATCATCGTGAAGAACTGGATCACGCCCTCCTTCGTCTGCGGCAGGCCCTCGATCTTTTCGTGCTCGATCAGGTCGTCGGCGAGCAGCGTGGAGAACCCGTCGACGTCTCCTGCGTTCACCCGCTCGTAGAACTGGCGCATCGTGTTCGCGTGGCTCATCGCAGCCTCCCTTCGATCGATCGCTCGATCATACGAAGGCTGACGATTTAGAGTCGCCTCGTGGCGCTGCTGGAGGCGCGCAACCTCAACCGACGCTTTGGCGGCATCGTCGCCGTCGACGACGTCTCGTTCGACGTGCCGCAGGGGGAGATCGTCGGCCTGATCGGTCCCAACGGCGCCGGCAAGACGACCGTCTTCAACCTCGTCACGCGGCTCTACTCGCCGGACGGCGGCGATATCCAGTTCGAGGGCGAGAGCCTGCTTGCCACGCCCGCGCACAAGGTGATCGGCCGCGGCATCGCGCGCACGTTCCAGAACCTCGCGCTCTTCCCCTCGATGACCGTGCTCGAGAACGTGCTCGTCGGCTCGCACATCCACAGGCGCCCGGCGGCGGACGACGAGGCTCGCGCGCTGTCGCTGCTCGACTATGTGGATCTCGGCGACGTCGCCGATCGGGAGGCGGGGTCGCTGCCGTACGGGATCCAGAAGCGCGTCGAGGCCGCTCGAGCGCTGACGTCCGACCCCAAGCTGCTGCTCCTGGACGAGCCCGCAGGCGGCCTCTCGCGGGAAGAAGTGGACGCACTCGGCGACTTTGTGCGCCGGCTGCAACACGACTTCTCGCTGACCGTGCTCGTCGTCGAGCACCACATGCGGTTTGTGATGGGCATCTGCGACCGGGTGCACGTGCTCGACTTCGGCAAGCTGATCGCGAGCGGCACGCCCGCCGAGGTACAGGCGGATTCCGCAGTCATCGAGGCGTATCTCGGCGTGCGCAACGGCGACCAGGGTGACGTGTGACGCCGCTGCTCGAGCTCGAGGACGTTCGTGCCCGCTACGGGCACACGATGGCGCTGCACGGAGTGTCGCTGCAGCTCGACGAGGGATCGAGCCTGGCGCTGCTGGGCGCCAACGGCGCCGGCAAGACGACGACGCTGCGTGCGATCTCCGGGCTCGTGCGCAAGACGGGGCACGTCTCGTTTGCCGGACGCTCGATCGGCCGCAAGTCCCCCGAGGCAGTCGCGCGGCTCGGGGTCGCCCACGTGCCGCAGGGCCGCGGCATCATCGGCGACCTCACCGTGTCGGACAATCTTCGCCTCGGCGCGTACACGCGCCGGGACCGGTCCGCGGTGAAGGCCGACACCGCCAGGGTGATCCAGCAGTTCCCGCGCCTCGGCGAGCGCCTCTCGCAGTCCGCCGGCACGCTCTCCGGCGGCGAGCAGCAGATGCTCGCCCTCGGGCGCGCCCTGCTCCAGCGGCCGCGGCTACTGATGCTCGACGAGCCCTCGCTCGGCCTGGCGCCGCTGATCGTCCACGAGATCTTTGACGCGCTCGAGCGGCTCAACCGCGAGGAGGGGCTGACGATGCTCGTCGTCGAGCAGGATGCGGCCCTCGCCCTGCGCGCGTCCCGCGAGGCCTGCGTGCTCGAGGTCGGGCGGGTCGTCGTCAGCGGCCCGAGTGCCGAGCTCGCGGAGAACGAGTCGGTGCGAAAGGCCTACCTGGGGTACTAGTGGATCTGCTCGCTTTCACCTGGACGGACTTCGCGCAGCAGGTCGTGAGCGGGCTTGCCACGGGCTCGATCTACGCGAGCCTCGCGCTCGCCATCGTCATCATCTACCGCTCGACGGGCGTCATCAACTTCGCGCAGGGCGAGATGGCGATGTTCTCGACGTTTATCGCCTGGTGGCTGATCGCCGACCCGGACGGGCCCGAGTACCACCTCTGGATCGGCTTCGTGCTGACGCTCGTCATCTCGTTCGCCGGCGGCATCGCGCTCGAGCGGCTCGTCATCCGGCCGGTGGAAGGAGCCCCGGTGCTGACCATCGTCATGGTCACACTGGGGCTCGGCATCGCGCTGTTCGGCCTCGCCGCCTGGATCTGGGGCGCCGACACGAAGCGCTTCCCGAGCGCGTTCTCGACGCGAACCGTCGACGTCGGTGGAGTCGTCTTCTCGATCCAGGACGTCGGCTTCGTCGCCGTGACGTTCGGAGCCGTCGCGCTGCTCTGGCTCTTCTTCCGCTTCACAAAACCCGGTCTGGGCATGCGCGCTGCCGCCGGTGATCGCCAGGCGAGCCGCCTGCTCGGTGTGCGCGTCAGCTGGATGCTCGCGCTCGGCTGGGGCATCGCCGCCATGCTCGGCGCGCTCTCGGGGATGATGGCCGCGCCGACGATCTTCCTCGACCCGAACATGATGCGCGGCGTCCTCCTGTACGCGTTCGCGGCCGCCGTGCTCGGTGGGCTCGACAGTCCGCTCGGCGCCGTCGTCGGCGGGCTGCTGCTCGGCGTCGTGCTGAACCTGCTCGGCACGTACGTCGACTTCTTCGGCGGCGAGATGCGGCTCGTGGGCGGGCTGTTCGTCATCCTCGTCGTCCTCTATTTCCGCCCGCAGGGCCTCTTCGGCCGCGTCGCGGTGAGGAGGGTGTGACGTGATGCCGCGCCGTGGATCGTCGTTCGCCACCTCCCTGGCTGTCGTCCTCTTCGTCGCCGCCGTCGCGCTGCTGCCCTCTTTCGTGGACGACTTCCAGGCCTCGCAGTACGCCTACGTCGGCATCTACTTCATCGCGATCTGCGGCCTCAACATCCTCACGGGCTACACCGGCCAGATCTCGCTCGGCCACGGCGCCTTCATGGCGGTCGGTGGCTACACGACGGCGATCCTCGCGGCGAAGGCCGGCTTCCCGTACTGGACGACGATTCCACTGGCGGGCATCGTCGCCGGCGCCGCCGGGCTGCTGCTCGCGATCCCGGCCCTCCGGCTCAGCGGCCTCTATCTCGCGCTGGCGACGTTCGGCCTCGCGCTCGCCGCGCCCGCGCTGATCAAGAAGTACCCCGACCTGACGGGCGGCTCGACCGGCCTGTCCTTCGACCTCGTCTCGGCGCCGTCCTGGCTCGGTCTGACGACGAACGACTGGTTCTACTACCTCTGCTGGACGATCGCGCTCGTGCTGCTGGCGGCGGCGTGGCTGCTGCTGCGCGGCCGCACGGGACGCTCGTTCCGCGCCGTCCGCGACAGCGAGGTGGCGGCCGTCTCGTTCGGCATCCACCTGCCGACGTACAAGACGCTCGCGTTCTCGGTGTCCGCGTTCTACGCGGGCGTCGCAGGGGCACTGTTCGCCGTCGTCAACCTCAGCTACGTGAGCCCTGAGACGTTCGCGCTGCGCCTCTCCATCTACCTCGTGGTGGGCACGGTTGCAGCCGGGCTCGGGACCGCTCTGGGGGATCGTGTTCGGCGCCCTGCTGATCGAGTGGCTCGTCGTCCCGACGTTCGAGGTCGCCACGGTCTCGAGGACGGACATCGTCGAGTGGGCCGATCGCGTGCTGCCGATGACGCTCGATCCCAGCGCCATCGGCATCGCCGACTTCGTCTTCGGCGCGGTGCTGGTGGGCGTGATGATCCTGCTCCCCAAGGGCGCCGGCGGACTGCTACGCCGGGGCGTCACCGGGCTGGCAGACCGTCTGTACACTCGCTGAGCCCAGGATGCGCAGGACAGGTCTGATCGCATTCGCTGCGCTGCTCGTGGCGGCCGGCACCTCTCTCGCGGGATCGACCGCCGACCCCGGCCTCACGGACTCGACGATCCTCATCGGCGGCACCTCGCCGATCTCGGGGGAGGCCTCCTCAGCAGCCGCAGTCGCGCGCGGCGCCGAGGCGTACTTCAAGTCCGTCAACGACGCCGGCGGCGTGAACCGGCGGAAGATCACCTACAAGTTCCTCGACGACGGCTACGACCCCTCGAAGACCGTCCAGGTTGTTCGCGAGCTCGTGCAGCAAGACCAGGTCTTCGCGCTGTTCAACACCCTCGGCACGAACAACAACCTCGCCGTCCGCGACTTCCTGAACCAGGCCGGCGTCCCGCACCTGTTCGTGGCCTCCGGGGCCAACACGTGGGGCGCCGACTACAAGAAGTACCCGTGGACGATCGGCTTCATCCCCAGCTACGTGCTCGAGGGCCAGGTCTACGGCCGCTACATCGTGAAGAGCTTCCCGACGCTGAAGCTCGGCGTCCTCTACCAGGACGACGCCTACGGCAAGGACATGGTTACGGGCCTGAAGAAGGGGCTCGGCGCCAAGGCGAAGCAGATCGTCTCGCTCGTCGGCTACGACCCCACCGCCGCCAGCGTTGCGTCTCAGGTCGCGCAGATCAAGGCCTCGAAGGCGAACGCGTACCTCATCTTCGCCTTCGGGAAGTTCGCCGTGCAGGCGAGCATCGAGGCGGCGAAGCTCGGCTGGAAGCCGAAGCTCGTGATCGTCAACGCGGTCGCCTCGTCGGCCAACCTCATGGGCCTCGGCGACCTCGCAGGCGGCAAGACCATCAACAAGGGCGCGATCTCGATCGCCGTGTTCAAGGATCCGACCGACCCCAAGTGGGCGAAGGACCCGGGGCTGGCCCTCGCCCGCAAGATCCTCAAGAAGTACATCCCGAGCGCGAACACGAAGGACGGCTACTACTACGCCGGCATGGCGTCCGCGATCTCGCTCGTCGACGTGCTCAGGCGCGCCGGCAGGAACCTCACCCGCGCGTCGGTGATGAAGGCTGCGCGCTCGCAGAATCAGCCGAAGCACCCGCTGCTGATCCCGGGGATCGCCGTCAAGACCTCACCGACCGACGGCTTCCCGATCGAGCAGATGGCACTCCAGCGCTGGGTGAGCGGCAAGGGCTCCGCGCCCGGGCACTGGTCGATGTTCGGCCCGCTGCGAACCGCCCGCGGGTAGCGAGAGCGACCTCTGTAAGAATCGACGCTCGCCCTCACTCCCCAGAGGAGGTCCCATGACGAAGTTCCTACCGGGCCGCACGGCTCGGAACACGTCGATTGCTGCGCTGTGCGCGGTGCTGGCGACCATCGTGGCGGCCAACGGCTCCGCACGCGCAAATGAAGGGCCAAAGCTCGTCTCCGAGCCGTCGATCTCCGGTGCCGCGGTCGTCGGCGGCGAGCTCATCGGTAACCGCGGGCTCTGGTCGGGCACGAAGGACATCAAGTACGCGTACCAGTGGCTCCAATGCAAGGCGGAGCCTGCCGGTGACTCTTCCTCGGCGACGTGCAAGAAGATCTCCGGCGCGACGTCGCAGACGTACACGGTGCCGGTCTGACGACCTCGGCAAGCGGATTCGCTATCGAGTCAAGGCGACGAACGAGCGGTGGCTCGACGACCGCGACGTCGGCGCCGACATCCGTCGTCGCGCTACCGGACGACAAGCCTGCCTCGAGCACTGCCGCCGGTGATCTCTGGCAGCGCCCTCGTCGGTGAGACGCTGAAGACGACCACCGGCACGTGGACCGGCGACCCGCCGATCACGTACTCGTACCGGTGGCTGCGCTGCGACAAGGCGGGGAATGCCTGCAACTCGATCGACGGCGCGACGGCAGCGTCGTACACGCGTGAAGCAGGCCGACTTCGACAAGACGCTCCGTACCCGGGTCATCGCGAAGAATGCGCGCGGCCAGGGCGACGCGTACTCACCGGCCACAGACGTCGTCAAGGATGCCGACAGCGGCGACATCATCGCCCTGCCGGACGGCTCCAAGTCGGTGGACGTCAAGAACATTCCGGCAAGGGAGCAGCGCCTGATCGTGGACAAGGTCGTGTTCTCGCCGAACCCGCTCACCTCGACGACGCAGTCATGTCCTCGCTCAGATCCGGGTGAAGGACACGCGCGGCTACGTCGTGCGGGGCGCGATCGTCTTCATCCGCACGACACCGAGAGTGGCGGACGGTGGTGACAACTCGCCCACACTCGGTGGAGGGCTGGGTGCAGTACTCGACTGCCTCCCACGCCCGACATGAAGAAGATGACTGGCTTCCAGAATCTTCAGCTCTTCGTCAAGGCGTACCGCAAAGGCGACCCCGAGCTCGCGGGCATCTCCGGGACGAGGCTCGTGCAGGTCGGCCTCAAGCTCTAGCCAGCGTGATCGTGACCGGCGCCGCCTAATCGGCGCCGGTCACGGCTAACGTCGCTTGACGAGCTGGACCGAGCGTGTGTGCTGACGTAGCCCGATCGACTCGTACAGCGCCGTCGCCTCCGTGCCCGCGATCGAGTAGACGACGGCTCGCGTCGCACCTTCCTCCTGAAGCCTGTGGAGCGCAAACCTGCACACCGCTGAAGCAAGACCGCGGCGCCGGTAGTCGGGATGCGTGCCAACCGGCTCGAGCTCGCCGACACCGTTCGCCTCGTCGAGCCAGGCGAGGCAGTACGCGACGAGAGAACCGTCCGGCGCCTCCACGACGCAGTCGAGGTTGGCCCGGTACGGCCACACGGTCTGGAGCTTGGTGAAGCTCTCCACGGTCACGCGCGAAGGCGCCCAGACGACCTGATGCAGCGTCGACCCGCGCCTCCAGGTCGGCGGGCTCGACCGTGCGCAGCCGGTAGCCGTCCGGCAAGACCGGATCGGACAGCTCGCCCAGCTCGCGGAGGTGGTACGCGAACGCGCGGGCGGTGGGCTCGATCTCGTAACCGCGGGCACGGAGGAACGCGAGGCGCTCCCTGTCCGTGGTGAGCGACGACACGCGCAGCTCGTCTTCGTCGGCACCGGCCTCGAACCAGTCGAGCAGCTCGTGGTGGAGCGCGCCGCCACGATGCCGCGGATGGATCTCGTGTCCGAGCGAGGCAGGACGCCGCATCCACGCCCACGCAACCGGCTCGCCGTCCTCCTCCCAGATCCGGAACCGCCATTCCGGCTCGCGTCCTGCGTGCTGGAAGCGCATGCCAGGCGACGTCGCCGATGTGGTTCTCCACGTCCGGGCCCTCGAGCCGCCAGAGCTCGCTGACGAGCGCCTGCATTCGCCGAGTCTGTGCGACAGGATCCGTCACTCGGCGAGCTGCGCGAAGGCGCTGCTCGAACACCTCGCGCGGCTGCGCGCCGAGGATGAGCAGACGGTCGTCGAGGACGAAGGCCGGGATGCCGGTGATGCCGATCGACTGCGCCTCCACCGTCGAGGCGCGCACCCGGTCGGCGTACGCGTCGCCGGCCGAGCACGTCGTCCACCTCCGCCGGATCGAGGCCGGCCTCGACGGCGAGCGCGCTGCAGCTCGCTCGGGTCGCCGATGTTCCTCGACTTCGTCCCAGTAGGCGTCCATCAGCCGGTCGTGCACCGCGCGGTGGAGCCCGCGGTCGCGCGCGAGCTCGGTGACGCGCAGGGCGCTTCATCGTGTTCGGGACGATCTCGGGATGCGGGTTGTAGACGAGGCCGTTTTGCCTCGAACATGCGCCGCACGCGGTCGATGCCCGCCTCGCCGTAGCGCGCGAGCAGGTCGCTCCCGCGGCAGACCCTCCTCCGGGATACTCGGGGTGCAGGTCGAAGGGAAGCCACGTGACCTGAGCGCCGTACCGGCGCTCGAGCCAGTCGGCCGTCGGCTGGCCGACGCGGCAGAACGGTCAGATGTAGTCGGACCAGACGAGGACGTTCGTGCTCGCTCACTCCGACCTCCAGCCGCAGCAGGTCGTCGACCGTCTCGCGGCGGCGGATGACGCGCGCCTCGCCGTTCGCGCACGAGCACGGCCGCGGGCCGCGGCACGGCGTTGTAGTTCGAGCTCATGCCGAGCGTGTAGGCGCCGGTCGCGGCGACGGCGAGCAGGTCTCCGCGCCGCGGCTCGGGCAGCGAGCGCCCGCTCGATCATCACGTCGGCCGACTCGCAGTGCTTGCCGCAGACGGCGTACGCGCCGGCCGGCGGCTCGTCGGCCCGGTTCGCGAGCAGCGCCGTGTGGCGCGCGCCGTAGAGCTGCGGCCGAGGGTTGTCGGACATGCCGCCGTCGACGGCGACGTACGTGACGCTCTCGCTCGCCTGCTTGACGGCGCCGACGCGGTAGAGCGTGACGCCGGCCTGCCCGACGAGCGACCGGCCCGGCTCGAGGATGATGCGCGGCTGCGGCAGGTCGTGGAGCGACCACGCGTGCTCGAGCGCGCTCGAGCAGCGCGCGCACGAACGTCTCCGACCGGTCGAGCCGTGGATCCTCCTCCGTGTAGCGGATGCCGAGGCCGCCGCCGAGGTCGACGACGGACGGCGTCCAGCCGAGCTCGGTGCGGCAGTCGGCGGCGAAGGCGGCGAGCCAGTCGATCGTCATCCGCTCAGCACCGAGGTCGAGCAGCTGCGAGCCGATGTGGACGTGGAGACCCTCCGCCGTCGAGGCCGAGCTCGCCGCAGCGCGCGAGCGTCGTCGGACGCCTGCTCCGGCGTCAGCCCGAACTTCGAGCCGCGGTGGCCCGTGGCAATCGCCCAGTGCGTGTCGGCGTCGATGCCCGGCGTCACGCGCACGAGCACGCGCTGCACGCCGGCGGCCGCTGCCCGCTCGGCGTCGTCGGGAGCGTCGAGCACGACGAGGCAGCCGGCTTCTGCCGCCGCCGCGAGCTCCTCGTCTGACTTGTTGTTCCCGTCCAGCACGATCGCGTCGCCGCCGATGCCGGCGCGGCGGGCGAACGCGAGCTCGCCGAGCGTCGACGCCTCCGCGCCGAGCCCCTCCTCCGCGAACAGGCGCAGCACGGCGACGTTCGGGAACGCCTTCACGCTGTAGAGGACGGTGGCGTCCCGGGCTGCCTCCCGGTACGCGCGCGCCCGCGCCCGC
This sequence comes from uncultured Actinomycetes bacterium, assembly GCA_963786725.1. Taxonomy (GTDB): domain Bacteria; phylum Actinomycetota; class Thermoleophilia; order Gaiellales; family Gaiellaceae; genus PALSA-612. Next base: position 51,580 of record CAWBAD010000007.1, read on the forward strand.
AGCGTCTGCTCGCAGTAGACGACGAGCGGCGTGCCGTGCGTCTCGGCGAGCGACGACGCCGTGAGGCCGCCGAGCCGCAATTCGCCGTCCTCGACCGCCGCCGTGTCGGGAAAGAGCGGCAGCTCCGACATGACTTCGACGCTAGCAGGCGTTACACTGCGGCAGAGATGCAGGGCCTTCTCGCATAGAGCAGGGAGCACCGCGGCGACGCCGCGTCGGCTTCCCACGGCCTCTCACCCGAGAGGCTTTTTTGTATCCGGGGACGGACGGATGACGGAGCGATACGACCCACAGCAGATCGAGGCGAAGTGGCAGCGCGTCTGGGAGGACGAGCGGGCCTTCCATACACCGAACCCCGCGCCGGGCGAGGAGGCGCGACGCGCGCCACTGGTACCAGCTCGAGATGCTGCCCGTACCCGTCGGGGACGCTGCACATGGGACACGTCCTCAACTACACGATGGGCGACGTCCAGACGCATCTGCGGCGACGGCAGCGGCTGGCGCGTGCTGCGACCGATGGGCTTCGACTCGTTCGGCCTGCCGGCCGAGAACGCAGCCATCCGCGAGGGCGGCCATCCGCGCGAGATCACGGAGCAGCTACATCGACGTCATCCGCGCGCAGATGAAGCGACTCGGCTGGGCGATCGACTGGGATCGCGAGGTCTCTGCGCACGAGGTCGGCTTCTACCACTGGACGCAGTGGCTCTTCCTGCGCTTCTTCGAGCGCGGCCTTGCGTACCGAAAGGCGGCGCCCGTCAACTGGTGCCCGAACGACCAGACGGTGGTCGCGAACGAGCACGTCATCGACGGCCGCTGCGGCGCTGCGGCGCGGAGGTCGAGGCGCGGAACCTCGAGCAGTGGTTCTTCCGATCACCGACTACGCCGACGAGCTGCTCGAGTACGACCTGCCGCCCGGCGGCGACTGGCCCGAGCGGACGAAGACGATCCAGCGCAACTGGATCGGCCGCTCGGAGGGCGCGGAGGTCCGCTTCCGGATCGACGAGCTCGACGTCGACGTCCCCGTCTTCACGACGCGGCCCGACACGCTGTTCGGCGCGACGTTCTTCGTCCTCGCGCCCGAGCATCCGCTCGTCGAGCGGATCGCGACTCGGACGAGGTGCGCGCATACGCGAAGCAGACCGCCGCCCGGCGCGGCGAGGAGCGAGCGACGAGGACGAGAAGACGGGCGTCTTCACCGGCTGCCACGCGACGAACCCTGTCAACGACGAGAGGCTCCCCGTCTACGTCGCCGACTACGTGCTGATGGAGTACGGGACCGGCGCGATCATGGCCGTGCCGGCGCACGACGAGCGCGACCGTGAGTTCGCAGAGGCGTTCGACCTGCCGATCGTCGAGGTCGTGACCGAGGAAGGCGTTCTCGTCCGCTCAGGCAAGTTCGACGGACATGCGCGCAGACCGACGGAAGGCCGCGCGATCGTCGAGTGGCTGGCCGGGCAAGGCAGCGGCGAAGCCCACCGTCTCGTATCGCCTCCGCGATTGGAGCTTCTCGCGCCAGCGCTACTGGGGCGCCCCGATCCCGATCGTCTACTGCGACGATTGCGGCCTCGTCCCCGTCCCCGACGACGAGCTGCCGCTGCTGCTGCCCGAGGTCGACGACTACCGTCCGAAGGGCGTCCCGCCGCTCGCTTCGAACGAGAAATGGATCAACGTGCCCTGCCCGATCTTGTGGGAAGCCGGGAAAGCGAGAGGCGGACACGATGGACACGTTCGTCGACTCGTCGTGGTACTTCCTGCGCTACGTCGATCCGCACAATGACTCCACGCCGTTCGATCGGCGCATCGTCGACTACTGGGCTCCCGTCGACCAGTACATCGGCGGCATCGACCACGCCACCGGACACCTCCTGTACTCGCGCTTCTTCGTGAAGGTCCTGAACGAGATGGGGCTCGTCGGCTTCCGTGAGCCGTTCGCCAGCGTCTTCCACCAGGGCTGGGTGCAGCTGGGCGGCACGAAGATGTCGAAGTCGAAGGGCAACGTCGAGGGTCCCGACCAGCTCGTGGCCATGCACGGCGCCGACGCCGTGCGGCTCTACATCCTCTTCCTCGGTCCCGCCGACCAGGACATGGAGTGGACACCCTCGGGCGTCGAGGGCATCGCGCGCTTCCTGCGGCGGCTGTGGCGGCTCGTGCACGAGGTGGCGGAGGGCGGCGACGGCTGACGGCTCGATCGACACGCCGCTCGCGCGCAAGGCGCACGAGACGATCGCGAAGGTCACCGACGACATCGGCCGGCGGCAGTCGTACAACACCGCGATCGCGGCGATCATGGAGCTCGTCAACGAGCTGTCTCGCGACACGGGCGACCCGGCCGCGCGGTTCGCCGCCGAGACGGCCGTCAGCCTCATCCAGCCGTACGCGCCGCATATCGCCGAGGAGCTATGGGGCGTGCTGGGGCACGAACGGCTCTGGGAAGCGCCGTGGCCGGAGGCTGACCCGGCGTTGCTCGAGCGCGAGACGTTCGTGCTCGTCGTGCAGGTCAACGGGCGCGTCCGCGACCGCATCGAAGCGGCGGCGACGCTCTCCGACGACGAGCTGGTCGAGCTGGCCAAGGGCTCGGAGAAGGTGCAGGCGCATCTGGACGGCAAGGAGATCCGCCAGGCGGTCGTCGTCCCGCGCAAGCTCGTGAACTTCGTCGTCTAGTCTGAAGTCCGGACCGTGCCGGACGTCTACGCGACGATCACCGAAGCCGACCGGGCAGTCGTCGAACGCCTCGTCGACATCCTCGAGCTGCGGGCGGCCGATCCGCAGCAGCAGGAGATGCGGGAGGCGTACTTCTCGGACATCGAGTTTCCGGCTGACGCGCGCGTCGCCGAGATCGGCTGCGGCCCTGGGCCCGTGGCGCGCGCACTGGCGTCCCGTCCGGGTGTCGGTGAGGTGGTCGGGGTCGACCCGTCACCGATCTTCATCGAGCAGGCGCGAGACCTCGTGCATGACCTTCCGAACCTCAGCTTCGTCGAAGGCGACGGGCGTGCTCTTCCGCTCGAGGACCGTTCGTTCGACGTCGTGGTGTTCCACACCACCCTGTGCCATGTTCCCGGGCCCCGGCAAGCCCTGACCGAGGCGTCGCGTGTTCTCCGCGACGACGGGTTCGTAGTCATTTTCGACGGCGACTACGCGACGACGACGGTCGCGACCGGTGACTTCGACCCGCTGCAGGCGTGTATCGAGGCGTGGGTGGAGCACCTGGTCCACGATCGGTGGCTCGTGCGCCGGTTGCCCAAGCTCGTGCGCGAGGCAGGCTTCGAAGTCAGGCAGTTTCGAAGCCATAGCTACACGAAGGCGCCGTCCTCGGGCGGCTACCTGCTGGCGATCATCGATCTCGGAGCTGACACGCTGCTCGCCAGTGGGGCGATCACGGCCGAAACGGCTGAAGCGCTGAAGGCAGAGGCCCGCATTCGGTCAGACGCGGGCGAGTTCTTCGGCCACATCGCCTACGCAAGCCTCATCGCACAGAAGCCCAGCTAGCAGAGCCGGCACAGAGAACGCACGAACACGTAACACGATCGTTGTCACTATCGACAACGTGTCGTCGTTCCCGGTCACGCGCCGGCAGGCAATCACCGTCGCCCTGGCTCTGGCCGTCCTGCTTCTGCTCGGCGCGCGCTGGCTCGAGCGATCCGGGACGGCCTCGGCTCCTGCGGCTGCTCCCGTCCGCGTTCGTGCGGGACCTGCTGTCAGGCCGAAGCTCGTCGTGGATGTCGCCGGAGCCGTACGCCGCCCCGGGCTCTATCGGCTCGCCGACGGGTCACGCGTCGCCGACGCGATCCAGCGCGCCGGCGGCGCCGCGCCGAAGGCGTTTCTCGAGGCGCTGAACCTCGCTGCACCGCTCGCAGACGGGCAGCAAGTGCTGGTGCCGCGCAAGGTCACAGGCGGGGTTCCTGCAACCGGCGCGACCGCGGCGAGTGCCGCCGCGGGGCCGGTGAGCCTGAGCGCGGCGACGCTCGAGCAGCTGGACACGCTGCCCGGCGTCGGTCCCGTCACGGCGCAGAAGATCCTCGATTATCGAACGGCCCACGGCGCATTTCGCTCGGTCGAGGAGCTCGACGCTGTGCCCGGGATCGGTCCGGCGACGATCGAGGAGCTTCGGGAGCTGGTCGTGCCGTGATTCGGCGGCTCTCGCTCCACGTGCCGCACGTGCTGCTCGCCAGCCTCTGTGCCGGGATCGCGACCGCCAACGTGCACAGGGCGGAGGGGCTGGTCGTGCCGGCGTTCGCTGCCTTCGCGACTGTCGCCGCGACAGCGATTCCGCGAGCACGGTTCGCGCTCCTGGCCGTCGGTCTGGCGCTTGCCGGCTGCTGGTGGGGCTCACTGCGGCTCGACGCGATCGACCGCAGCCCGCTTGTCCGCCGAGATCGGGCGGGCGGCGGTGGCACGCGTAGTCGTGACAGGCCCGGCACGCCGCACGCAGTACGCCGTCCGCCTTCCGGCCCGCGTCGAAGCGTTTCGCGGGTCGCGACGTCAGCGAACCGGTTCTGCTGCAGCTGCCCGTGGGCCGCTCGCCGCCCCAGGGATCCGTGCTCCGCGCTCCCTGTCCTCGTCGCCGAGCCCAGGAGCGCCGAAGACGGCTTCGACGAGCGAGCCTGGCTCCGCCGTCACGGCGTGCACGTGGTCCTGAAGGGACGGGAGCCCGAGATCGTCGGTCGCCGAGGCGGCCTCGGCGGGGTGGCCGACCGGCTCCGGTCTGCCATCGGCACGGCGCTTGCATCGGGCGTCTCCGGCGAGCGGCGTGCGGTGCTGCTCGGGATCGTGCTCGGCGAGGACGAAGGGCTCGACCGCTCCCTGCGAGACGCGTTCCGCGCTTCGGGCCTCTACCACCTGCTCGCCGTCTCGGGCCAGAACGTTGCTCTCGTCGCGGGCGGCGTGCTGCTCATTGCGTGGCTGCTGGGGATTCCGCGCATGGCGGGCCAGGTGGGCGCACTCGCGGCCATAGGCGCATACGTCCTTGCCGTCGGCGCACAGCCGTCCGTCGTGCGGGCGGGTGTCGCTGGAGCGCTTGCATCGCTCGCGTGGATCTGCGCACGGGAGCGTGACCGCTGGTGGTTCGTGCTGCTCGGAGCTCTCGTGCTGCTCGCCTGGAGCCCGTACAACCTGCTCGACGCCGGCTTCCAGCTGTCGTTTGCCGCGGTGGCCGCGATCTTCACGCTCGTTCCTCGCCTCATGCTCCGGCTCGAGGGGTATCCGGTGCCGCGGGCGGCGGCGGCAGTCGTCGCCGTCTCGATCGCGTGCGGAGTCGCAACCGCGCCGATCCTCCTCTTCCAGTTCGGCTCGGTGCCCGCCTACTCGGTGATCGGCGAATGCGATGGCGGCTCCGGTCGTGGCGCCGTTGCTGGGCATCGGACTCCTCTCCGCAGTGCTCCACCCGCTGGTACCCGATGTCGCGGCGCTGCTCAGCTGGCTCGACGGGTGGCTGGCCGCGTACCTCGTCGTCTGCGCGCGGGCAGTGTCGGCTCTGCCGTACGCGAAGGTCTCGACGCTCGCGGTACTCACGGCCGGAGTCGGGCTGGCCGCGACGATCGTCATCGCGCGGCGATCGCGAATGATGGCGATTATCGCCGCCGCCATCGGGTTGGTGGCCATAGCGTGGCGAGCCGCGCCCGACCCCGGCATCCCGCCACCATCGGGGCTGCGCGTCACGTTCCTCGACGTCGGTCAAGGCGACGCGACGCTGCTACAGGTAGCCGCAGGGCTCGATGCTCGTCGACCAGGGCCCACCCGAGGCGAACGTGGCGCAACAGCTGCGGCGGTACGGCATCCACGAGCTGTCGCTGCTGGTGCTGACGCATCCGCAGCGGGACCACGTCGGCGGCGCCGCCGATGTTCTGAGCAGCACACACGTAGGTGCGGTGATCGACCCGAGGCTGGCGTCATCGGTTCCCGAGGAGCGCGCGGCGATGGCCGAAGCGAAGGAGCACCGCGTGCCCGTCGTCACGGCGCGGCCCGGGCTCGAGTACGCGATCGGCAGGCTGCGTGTCCGTGTGCTCTGGCCCGACGGCCCCGGCGTGGCGAGCGAGGACCCGAACCTCCTGGCCATCGTCTGTCTGGTCTCGTACGGCGAGACCGACGTCCTGCTCGGCGCCGATGCTGAGTCTCCCGTGCTGCTGGCGCTTCGCTTGCCGCCTGTCGAGGTGCTCAAGGTCTCCCATCACGGCTCGGCCGATGCGCTGCTGCCGGCGCTGCTCGAGGAGCTCCGGCCGCGTGTGGCAGTGATCTCGGTCGGCGAGGGCAACACGTACGGGCATCCGACGCCCGAGACGCTCGCCGCGCTCGACGCCGCGCCCGGCCTTGCCGTCTACCGGACCGACCGCGACGGCGCAGTCACGATCGAGTCCGACGGGCGCCGGCTCAGCGTCGCGACCGAGGACTAGAGTGACGACGTGGCGGACCTGAAGCCCGTCTACCTGATCGCCGGCTCCGACCGGCCGAAGGTGCAGCGCGCCGTCGACCGCCTCAAGGCGTTGTTCGACCCGGCGGGCATCGAGCACTTGTCGGCGGAGTCGGTGTCTGGCGACGATGCGGTGGCGGCGTGCAATGCGCTCGGCCTGTTCGCGGCCGGTGGCCGGCTCGTGATCGTGACGGAGGTCGATGGCCACAGGAACAAGGACGGCCGGCTGGCTGGAGGCTGGAAGGCGGCCGACGTCCAGGCGTGTCCGCCTATCGCGAAGGCGCCCGCGCCGGACACCGTGCTCGCGCTCGTCGCCGAGGAGGCGCAAGAAAGGCTCGCCACTCGCGAAGGTCGCCGACGCTACTGCTCTACGAGGCTTCGGAGAGGAAGCTCGTGCCCTGGGTGGCCGAGCAGTTCAAGCAGCTCGAGCGCGAAGGCCCACCCCGACGCGTGCCGCCTGCTGGTCGAGCTCGTCGGGGAGAACTCGGACGAGCTGCGGCTCGAGGTCGAGAAGCTCGCGCTCTGGGCACAGGGCGAGGAGGTCACCGCCGAGCACGTCGAGGAGATGGTGCTGCCGCGCGGGCCCGTGAAGCCGTGGACGCTGACCGATGCCTGGTCGGAGCGCAACATGGCCGGCGTCCTCACCGCCGCGCAGCGGATGCTTCGGCGCGGCGAGTACGCCGAGCGGCATCGCTTGGAAGCTCGCCGATCATGTTGCGCTCGTCAGCGCCTGCCGCCGGTTCGCCCAGCGAAGGCATCGGCGCGGCCGAGGCGACGAAACGGCTCAAGCGCCGCAGCGAGTTTCCGGTCAGGAAGGCGTTCGCAGCCGCCGAGAGCTGGGGCGAGAACGAGCTCGCGGCAGCGCTCGTACGACTGGCCGAGCTCGACGTCGCGCTGAAGGGCGGCAGCCCGCTGCCCGACGACCTCGAGCTCGAGCGCGCGCTCGTCGAGGTCAGTCGCTAGCCGGCGACGAGCTTCGCTGCCTGCGCCTTGCGGCGGGAGGCGGTGTTCCGGTGCAGCGCGCCGCGGGTCACTGCGCGGTCGAGCCAGCGCACGAGATCGCGGTGAGCGGTCTGCACTGCGTCCTTGTCGCCATCGGCCGCCGCGTCGCGCAGCGTTGCGCGTGAGCGTGCGCACGGTCGAGCGGTAGCGGACGTTCTCCGCGCGCTGCCGCTCGGCAGTGCGGACGCGCTTCTTCTGCTGGTGAATGTTCGGCATACGAGAAAAGACCCGCTACTGCGCGGGCAAGGCCGATGGTACCAGAGGGTTCGAGCCCGCTTCCGCACGAAGCCTTGAGCCGCCGAGACAGCCAGGGCGGCGCGCTCCGGCGTCCTCGGTCGCACCCATATGCCAGATATGGGTGTTCCCTGCGTCCTTGGATCGCATCCACCCTGGCCGCCTCGGCGACGAAGCGTCATGCAGAAGCGGGCTCTGCCGCCGAGCCCCTGCCTATCCTGTCTCGGGCGTGAGCGGCCCCGATCCCATCGGCGCCGCCGGCATCTCGCGGCCTCGGCGGCGATCTTCGGCGTCGCGACCGGCCTCTCCCGCGCGCTCGGCCTCGTCCGCGAGATCGTCGCCCGGCGACTACTTCGGCGTCCAGGGCGAGATCAACGCCTTCACCGTCGCCTTCCAGGTGCCGAACCTCGTACGGGCGCTCGTCGCCGACGCGGCGCTCTCGGCGGCGTTCGTTCCCGTCTTCAGCGAGCTGCTCGAGAAGGGCGAGAAGGCGCGCGCGTGGCGCGTCGCCTCGACGCGTCTTCTGGCTGCTGCTGCTCGGCCTCTCCGGCATCACCGCGCTCTGCATGCTGCTCGCGCCGCTCATCATGGCGCCCTTCGGCATGCCGCCGTCGCGTACGACGACCTCGCGGTCACGCTCTCGCGGATCCTGTTCCCGATCGTCGACCCTGCTCGGCGTCTCGGGCGTGATCGTCGGCGATCCTCAACAGCTACGAGCAGTTCTCGATCCCCGCGCTGACTCCGGTCTTCTGGAACATCGCGATCATCATCGGGCTCGTCCTCGGCGTGCCCCAGGCGGACTACGGAGAGCGGGAAGCTCTACGTGTACGCGGGCGTCGATCCTCGTCGGGACGATCATCCAGGTGCTGTTGCCGCGTGCCGTGGCTGCTGCGCCTCGACGGGCGGCTGCACCGGCTGATCGACTGGCGCGACCCGGCCGTCAAGCACGACGTTCGTGCTGATGATCCCGGTGACGCTCGGCCTCGGGCTCATCAACTTCAACGCGGTCATCGGCACGTTCTTCGCGTCCCGGTACATCGACCCGAGGCTCTCGCCGAGCGCCATCGACGCCGCGTTCCGCATCTACATGCTGCCGCAGGGGATGTTCTCGGTGGCCGTGGCGACCGTGCTGTTTCCCGCCATGTCGCGGCTTCGCTGCGCGAGGCGACATGGACGGCTTCCGTAACACGGTGGCCGTCGGCGTGCGCCAGATCGCCTTCCTGCTCGTACCGGCCAGCGTGGCCGCGGCGGTGCTCGCCGAGCCAATCGTGCGGCTGCTCTACCAGCGCGGTGAGTTCACCGCCGACCAGACGCCCGTCGTGGCGGCCGCGCTGGCGGCGTTCTGTGCTCGGCCTGACGTTCAACGGCGATGATGCTGATGCTCAACCGCGCGTTCTTCGCGCTCCAGTCGCCGTGGATACCGACGTCGGTCGCGGCGTTCAACCTCGACGCTGAACACGCTGCTCGACATCCCGTTGTACCGCGTCGGCACGTGGGGTATCCCACTCGCCATCTCGCTCGTCCAACGTTGCCGCGGCGCTGCTCTCTGCTCGGGCTGCTGCGCAGGAAGCTCGGCCGGCTGGAGCTGAAGCGAGACGGGACGCGCCATCTGTGCTGATCACGCTCGCGTCGGCTGTGCTTGCGCGGCATCTCCTACGGCGTGTGGTGGCTGCTCGACGATCGCTCTAGGAGACGAGTTCTTCGCCCAGCTGGTCGCGGTCTCCCTCGCGCTCGTCGCGGGCGGTGTCGCCTACCTCGGCGCCTGCTGGGTGCTGCGCGTTCGCGAGACTCAGGCCGCTGCTAGCTTTGGTTCGAGGCCGCCGCGCCTCTTAACCCATGGACCAAAGCCAAATCCGCAACTTCTCGATCATCGCGCACATCGACCACGGCAAGTCGACGCTCGCCGATCGCATCCTCGAGCTGACGGACACCGTGACCGGGCGCGAGATGCGCGAGCAGCTGCTCGACTCGATGGATCTCGAGCGCGAGCGCGGGATCACGATCAAGGCGCAGGCCGTGCGCGTCGCCTGGAAAGGCCACCAGCTCAACCTCATCGACACGCCGGGCCACGTCGACTTCACCTACGAGGTCTCGCGCTCGCTCGCAGGCGTGCGAGGGCGCGCTGCTCGTCGTCGACGCCTCGCAGGGCAGTCCAGGCGCAGACGCTCGCCAACGCGTATCTCGCCATCGAGAACAACCTCGAGATCGTGCCCGCGGTCAACAAGATCGACCTGCCGCAGGCGCGGCCCGACGAGGTGGCGGCCGAGGTGGCGGAGCTGGTCGGGCGAGACGCCGGACCACGTGCTGCGCATCTCCGCCAAGACCGGAGAAGGCGTTGCCGAGGCGCTCGACGCGATCGTCGAGCGCATGCCGCCGCCTGCCGGCGATCCCGACGCGCCGCCGCGCGCGCTCATCTTCGACTCCGTCGTACGACCAGTACCGCGGCGTCGTCGCGTTCGTGCGCGTCGTCGACGGCACCTTCTCGAAGGGCGAGGCGCTGCGCGCGATGGCGGCGGGCACCGGTTCGAGGCCGAGGAGCTCGGCTTCCTGTCGCCGGCGATGATGTCGACGCCGACGCTGTCGGCCGGCGAGGTCGGCTACCTCGTCACCGGCCTCAAGGACGTGAGCCGCGCTGCGCGTCGGCGACACGCTGACGTCGCGGCGCGACGGCGCGCCGGAGCCGCTGCCCGGCTACAAGGACGTGAAGCCGATGGTGTTCGCCGGGCTGTTCCCGACGGACTCCGACGAGTATCCGGACCTCCGCGACGCGCTGGAGCGGCTCAAGCTCAACGACGGCGCGCTCTTCTACGAGCCGGAGACGTCCCAGGCGCTCGGCTTCGGCTTCCGCTGCGGCTTCCTCGGCCTGCTGCACATGGAGATCGTGCGCGAGCGGCTGGAGCGCGAGTTCGATCTCGACCTGCTCGTGACGGCGCCGAACGTCGCCTACCGGGTGGAGACGCGCACCGGCGAGCAGCTGGAGGTGCACAACCCTTCGGAGATGCCGCGCGAGCTGGAGAAGGTCGAGGAGCCGTACGTGCGCGCCTCGATCATCGTCCCCAAGGACTACGTCGGGCCGGTGATGGAGCTTGTCGAACGAGCGCCGCGGCAGCTTCGACCACATGGAGTACCTCGTCCGAGGACCGCGTGCTGCTCGTCTACGACCTGCCGCTCGGCGAGATCGTGCTCGACTACTACGACCAGCTGAAGTCGCGGACGCGCGGCTACGCGAGCTTCGACTACGACTTCGCCGGCTTCCGGGAAGGCGAGCTCGTTCGGGTCGACGTGCTGATCGCCGGCGAGTCGGTCGACGCGCTCTCGCTGATCGCCACCGCGACGCCGCGTACGCGCGCGGGCGCGCGCTCGTCGACCGGTTGCGCGAGGAGATCCCGCGCCAGATGTTCGACGTCGCGGTGCAGGCCGCGATCGGCTCGCGCGTGATCGCCCGCGAGACGATCAAGGCGCAAGCGCAAGGACGTGCTCGCGAAGTGCTACGGCGGCGACATCACGCGCAAGCGGAAGCTGCTCGAGAAGCAGAAAGCCGGCAAGAAGCGGATGAAGCAGGTCGGCGCCGTCGAGGTGCCGCAGGAGGCCTTCCTCGCGGTGCTCAATCTCGAGGGGAAGAAGTGACCGGCGGCGTCAGGCACCTGTACGTGCACATGCCGTTCTGCGTCCATCGCTGCGGCTACTGCGACTTCGTGACCGCCGTCGGCCGGAGCGAGCAGCACGCGGCGTACGTGCGAGGCGGTGCTCGGCGAGCTCGAGCTGGAGCGCGGCGTTCTCGCGGAGCCCCTGGAGACGGTGTTCGTGGGGGGCGGCACGCCGACGTTCACGGAGCCGCAGGCGCTCGAGCGCTTGCTGTCCGGCCTGCCGCCGGCCGCGGAAGTGACGGTCGAGGCGAACCCGGAGACCGTCACATCGGAGCTCGCAGGTTTGCTCGCCGCCCACGGCGTCAACCGCGTGTCGCTCGGTGCTCAGAGCTTCCAGCCGCAGCTTGCTCTCGGTGCTCGAGCGCCGCGCGCGGCCAGACGACGTCCGGCGCGCAGTGCACACTCTGCGTGGTGTCAGCTTTGACAACATCTCCCTCGACTTCATCTACGGCATCCCCGGCCAGAGCACCTCCGATCTCGAGGCCGACATCGACCAGGCGACTCGTGCTCCGACCGGAGCACATGTCCTGGTACGAGCTCGAGGCCAAGCCGGGCACGCGGTTCACCCACCGCTTCGGCGAGGAGCTGGCGAGGCAGGCCGATGCCATGGAGGGGTACTTCGAGCTCGTCGTGTCGCGGCTGACGGAGGCGGGTTACCGCTGGTACGAGACGGCGAACTTTGCGCTCTCTCCGGAGCTGGACGGCGGGCGTGATCTTCGCTCGAGACACAACCTCGCCTACTGGCTCGGCCGCGACTACCTCGGCATTGGCGTGGGAGCCGTATCGACGGTGAGCGGCTTGCGGTGGCGAAACACACCGCGGCTCGCGGCGTACATGGCGGCGGTCGACGCCGGCGTGCGGCCGGCTCGCGACGTCGAGGAGCTGAGCGACGAGGTCGCGTTACGCGAGAGGCTCATGCTTGGCCTCCGGCTCGACGAGCCCGTGCGGCTGGAGGACGTGGGAGCCGTGATCGACGAGGCCGCGCTCGGGCGGCTGGAAGGGCTCGAGCTCGTGGAGACGACCGCTTCGACCCTGCGGTTGACTCCGCGCGGGCGGCGTCTGGGCGGTGGCGTGACGGCGGAACTGCTTGCCTAAACTGATACGAGTGGAAGCGCCGCTGACACAACGGCAGGGGGAGATTCTCCGGCTCGTGGTCGAGGAGTACGTGGCCACCGGCCAGCCGGTGGCGTCCAAGGCACTCGTCGAACGCGCCGGGCTGGACGTGTCGGCCTCGACGATTCGCAGCGAGCTGGCCGAGCTGGAGCAGCGCGGCCTGCTCATGCACCCGCACACGTCCGCCGGGCGGGTGCCGACCGATCACGGCTACCGGTTCTTCGCCGATCGCCTGCTCGAGCGGCTCGAGCCGCGGCCGCCGTCGTTTCCGCTGCACCTGGCCGAGGAGCGCAGCGAGCTGGAGACGGCTCTGCAATCGACGACGGACATGCTCTCCGAGCTGACGCGACTGCTCGCGCTGGTGTCGGCGCCGGCTGTTGAGACCGCGACAGTGCGTCACGTGGAGGTTCTCCTGCTGCAGCCACACATCGTCATGACGGTCGTCATCACGTCAGCAGGGTCGGTGACGAAGCGGCTGCTTCAGTTCGAGCACACGGTCGATCCGGGCCTCGTCGACTGGGCCGGTGCCTACCTCAACGAGCAGGTCGTCGGCGTGAGACTGGGCTCGCAGGCCCTCAGGCGCCGGCTCGAAGACTCCGGTCTGTCGCGCGCTCGAGCGGTCGTTCCTCGATTCGCTGCGGCCGGTGCTCGAGGCACCCGTCGCCGATGACCAGCGCATGTTCGTGGGCGGCGCGGCCAGCCTGCTCGACGACGCGAGCGCCGATGAGCTGCGCGCCTTTCGGGGACTGCTCGAGCTTCTGGAGCGCCGGCGGACGCTGCTCGACGTCGTCGCCGCTGCGCTCGACTCGCGGCGGCCGTTCGTCCGCGTCGGCGACGAGCTCGGCAACCCGGCACTGCAGGAGCTCTCGCTCGTGGGGTCGGCGTACGGCCTCTCGACGCGGACGCTGGGTACCGTGAGCTTGCTCGGGCCTCGGCGGATGGACTACGAGCGCGCGATTCGCTCCGTCCGCGCAGCTGCCTCGGAGCTGTCGCGTCTCTCCGAGAGCGTGTACGACGAGGATTGATGCCGGCATGAGGCGGGACTACTACGACGTGCTCGGCGTCGGCCGTGACGCGGACAGCTCCACGGTCAAGAAGGCATTTCGACGCCTCGCGCGCGAGCTCCATCCGGACGTCTCCGACGCCCCGGACACCGACGAGCGGTTCAAGGAAGTCGTGGAGGCGTACGAGGTGCTCTCCAGCGCCGAGCGCCGTGAGCTCTACGACCGCTACGGCTTCGAAGGCCTTCGGAGCGGCGGCTTCGTCCCGACTGCGTTCGACCTGGGGAGCCTCTCCGATCTCTTCTCGGCGTTCTTCGGCGACGACCTGTTCGCTGCGAGCGGCCGCGGACGACGGGGTGCCGATGTGGGCGCGGAGGTGTCGATCGACCTGGCGGAGGCGGCGCAAGGGGTGACGCGGAACGTCGCGTTCCAGGTCGCCACGTCCTGTGAGACGTGCCGCGGCAGCGGGCTGGAACCGGGAACGGCACCGGTCGGCTGCCCAAAGTGCGGCGGCATGGGCAGATTGCAGCACGTATCCCGCACGGCCTTTGGCGAGTTCGTGCGCACGCAGACCTGTTCGGCATGCGGGGGCATGGGCAGCGTGATCGAGACACCCTGCTCGACCTGCGAGGGAGCGGGCCGCACGATCTCCGAGCGCACCGTGGACGTAGCCATCCCGGCCGGGATCCACGACGGCCAGCGGATCAGGATCTCGGGGAAGGGACATGCGGGCGCACCGGGCGGCGTGGCGGGCGACGCTCTACGTGCTCGTTCGGGTACGGCCCGATCCGCGGTTCGTTCGCGAAGGCAACGACATCTTCTCGGCGGTCGACATCACGCTCACGCAGGCGGCGCTCGGCGCCACGCTGACCGTCTCCACGCTCGACGGCGAGCAGGAGCTCGCGCTCGAGCCCGGGACGCAGCCCGGCGACGTGCGCGTCCTGCGCGGGCAAGGCATGCCGGTACTGTCCGGCGCCGGCCGAGGCGACCACCGCGTGCTCGTCAACGTGCGCATCCCTCGCCGGCTCACGCCCGAACAGCGAGAGCTGCTCGAGGCGCTCGCTGCGAGCGAGAACGGCGAGATGTACGAGGACGACACCGGCCTGCTCGGCCGCCTGAAGGCGCACTTCCGCTGAAGCGAGTCGCCGTCGTCGTCGCCCTAGCGCGCGCTGAGGAAGGCCGGGCGGTCATGCTCGGGCTGTTTCCGCAGGGCATCGAGGAGCGCGAGCTCGACGGCGGGATCGAGCTGGCCGCGTACACCGACCTGTCAGGCGAGGTTCGTATGCGCGCGGCGTTCGCAGACGTCACGGCCGCCGAGACTCCCGAGGGCTGGGAAGAGCGTTGGCGCGAGTTCCATCACGGCGTTCGGGTCGGCCCGCTCTGGGTCGGCCCGCCGTGGGAACGGCCACCCGACGACGCGCACGCGGTCGTCATCGAGCCCGGTCGTGCGTTCGGGACCGGCGCCCATCCAACGACACGGCTCTGCCTCGAACTGCTCGCGGAGCTCCGTCCCGGCTCGCTGCTGGACGTCGGGTGCGGCTCCGGCGTGCTCGCCGTCGCCGGAGCGAAGCTCGGTTTTGCACCGGTCCACGCCGTCGACCACGATCCGGTGGCCGTGGAGGCGACGATCGCTAACGCCGAGGCGAATCGGGTCGACGTCGACGCCCGAGTGGCCGACGCGCATGCCGGCGAGCTGCCGGACGCAGGCACGACGGTGGCCAATCTCACGCTCGACGATGTCCGTGGGCTCGCACCGCGCATCCGCTCCTCCCGGCTCGTGACGGCCGGATATCTCGCCACCGACCCCGTCGCGTTGGAAGGCCGAGCGAGCGTCCGCCGGGCCAAGCTCGAGGGCTGGGCGGCGGACGTGTGGGCGCCCGCAGAGGAGTAACGTTTCGCCCGATGGCGACGTTCTCGATCGGCTTCCTCGGCTGCAAGGTGTCGCACGCCGACGCTCACGCCGTGCGGGAGCGCTTGCTCGCTGACGGTCATTCCGAGCGCCCCGGCGAAGCAGATGTCGCGGTCGTCAGCACGTGCTGCGTGACGCACGAGGCCGTGTCGAAGTCACGCAAGGCCGTCTCCCGGCTCGCTCGCACGCACGGTCGCGTCTACGTCACCGGTTGCGCGGCCAACCTCCCGAGCGACGCCTTCGCAGGGCTCGCGAGCAACGTCGTGGTCGTGAAGCGTCCGAGCGAGGAGACGCCGGCGGCCATAGCAGGCGACGTCGGCGCCATCGCCTGCGTCCAGGCGGACGCGCGGCTCGATCGAGTGCGCGCCTTCGTGAAGGTGCAGGACGGGTGCAGCTTCTCGTGCTCGTTCTGCGTGATCCCGCTCGTGCGTGGTACGTCGCGCAGTCGGTCGGCGGAGCGCGTCCTGGGGGAGATCGAGCGCCGCGTGCAGCAGGGCCATCGCGAGGTCGTGCTGACAGGGATCAACCTCGGCTGCTACCGAGACCGCGAGGCCGGCTACGACCTCCCGCGGCTCGTCCGCGAGGCGGGCGCCACGCCTGGCCTGGCAAGGCTGCGGCTCTCGTCGATCGAGGTCAACCACGTCAGCGAGAATCTCGTCGCAGCCCTCCGCGACACGCCGACGGTGGGCCGGCATCTCCATGTACCGCTGCAATCCGGCGACGACCGGGTCCTGAAGGCGATGGGCAGGCGCTACGACGTCGCAACCTTCCTGCGCCGAACCGGCCTCGCGCGGGACTTCAACCTCACCACCGACGTCATCGTGGGCTTCCCCGCGGAAGACGATCGGGCGTTTCGCAACACGCTGAGGGTGGTCGCCGAAGCCGGGATCACGAAGACTCACGTCTTTCCCTACTCGCCGCGCCCGGGCACGCGAACCGCGGCAGCGGACACGGTCAGCCCGCAGGAGAAGAAGGCGCGTTCGGCGCGGCTGCGGGCCCGCTCGCGAGACGCCGAGCTCGCGCACTGGCGGCGCAAGCTCGGCGCCGACGACGTCGTGCTCGTCGATCGTCCCGGCCGTGGCTACGGCGACGACTACGCGCCGTGGCTCGTCGACGGGCACGTGGGCGAGCTCGTCCGCGTCCGTGGGCTCGAGGTGACGGAGGAAGGAATTCGAGCTGCCTGACGATTGCCTCTTCTGCAAGCTTTACCGCGAGGGCGATCACGTCGCCTCTGCTCCCGGAGTCGTGGCTATCCGCGACATCGCGCCGAGAGCGCCGACGCATCTCCTCGTCATCCCCGAGCGTCACATCGAGTCGTTCCGGGACATCGCGGAGTTCCCGCCGGACGAGGTCAAGCAAATGCTCGACTTCATCGCGAAAGCGGCGGCAGAGTCAAGCTTGGACGACTACCGTGTCACCGTGAACGTCGGCCCCGGAGCAGGACAGACGGTCTTCCATCTCCACTGGCACATCCTCGGTGGACGCTCCCTGGGTGGGATGGGATGAGCCTCGCTCGCCTTCGGCTCGCTCTCGTGGGGGAAACCATGTTTCCCCCACGCCAAGCCCCCTTCTTTGAGTTTGAGGTGGGGGAACCTCCCGGTTACCCCACACGCCCTCCACAGGCTCATAGGCCGGGGACCGGCCCATGAGCCTCATCGCGCGCATGGAGGGTGACCTCGAGGCGGCGATGAAGGAGCGCGACGGCGACCGCCGCGACGCGCTTCGCCTGCTGCTGAACGCGTTGCGCGGCGCCGAGAAGGAGCTTCAGCGCCCGCTGAGCGACGACGAGGAGCTCCAGGTGCTGCAGCGCGAGCGCAAGCGCCGGCAGGAAGCGTTCGATGCGTACGAGGCGGCCGGCCGAGACG
The DNA here is from genome assembly GCA_963786725.1 of uncultured Actinomycetes bacterium. Taxonomy (GTDB): domain Bacteria; phylum Actinomycetota; class Thermoleophilia; order Gaiellales; family Gaiellaceae; genus PALSA-612. Next base: position 68,754 of record CAWBAD010000007.1, read on the forward strand.
AACAGGCCGACAAGGAGGACTACGAGCTCGAGGTGCTCGAGGAGTTCATGCCGGAGCCGCTCTCCGAGGACGACGTGGAGCGGATCGTGGACGACGCGATCGCCGAGGTCGGCGCCACGAGCATGCGCGACCTCGGTCGTGTGATGGCAGACGTGATGCCGCAGGTCGCGGGCCGTGCGGACGGCTCCGTCGTCAGCCAGATCGTTCGCGAGAAGCTCGCCTAGATCTAGGTGACCCAGGCCGTCCTCTCAGTCTCCAACGATGTCGCCGCCGAGCTGGCGGGTGTCGACGACGGTGTGCTCGACTCGTTGCGCGAGCGCCTGCATTGCTCCATCCACCTGCGCGGCAACCGTCTGACGCTCGACGGTGACGAGCAGCGCGTCCGGGAGGCCGAGATCGTCGTCGGCGAGCTCGTGGAGCTCGTCGAAGGCGGCCACGAGATCGGCCCCAGCACCGTGGACGCGGTGCTGGGCGCGCTGGAGCAGGCCGAGGACATCCGGGAGGTCTTCGAGGACGTCGTGTGGCGCCACCGCGGCAAGAAGATCGCGCCGAAGACCGTCAACCAGAAGCGGTACGTGGACGCGATCCGCGAGCACACGATCACGTTCGCGATCGGGCCCGCAGGCACCGGCAAGACGTATCTCGCCATGGCGTTGGCGGTCCGCGCGCTATCGGAGCGTGAGGTCGGGCGGATCATCCTCACGCGGCCGGCGGTGGAGGCAGGCGAGCGCCTCGGCTTCCTGCCCGGCGACATCCTCGCCAAGGTCGATCCGTACCTGCGGCCGCTCTACGACGCGCTCTACGACATGCTCGACGCCGACCGGTTGACGGCGCACATGGACAAGGGCGCGATCGAGGTGGCGCCGCTCGCGTTCATGCGCGGGCGCACACTCAACGACTCCTTCATCATCCTCGACGAGGCGCAGAACACCAGTCCCGAGCAGATGCAGATGTTCCTCACGCGGCTCGGTTTCGGCTCGAAGGTCGTCGTCACCGGCGATGCGACGCAGATCGACCTGCCGCGAGAGCAAGGCTCCGGGCTGCTGACGGTGGAAGGCATCCTCACGGACATCGAGGGCATCGCGTTCATTCGCTTCGGGCACGAGGACGTCGTGCGGCACAAGATCGTCCAGCGCATCGTCGAGGCCTATCGCTTGCACGCCGAGGAGTCGCAGCCCGGCCATGATCGAGATCGAGATCGATAACCGGAGCGGGGTGGAGGTCGACGAGACGGCGGTGCGCGACCTCGTGCTCAGCGTTCTGGCGGGCGAGGGCGTCGAATCGGGTGAGCTCGGCGTCGCTTTCGTGGGCCCGGACGAGATGACGGCGCTCAAGGCGGAGCATCTCGGCATCGCGGAGGCGACGGACGTCCTGTCCTTCCCCATCGACGGCCGCGGCGAGCTGCCGGCCGGGTTGCCTCGACAGCTCGGCGACGCCGTCGTGTGCCCGCAGGTCACAGGTGAGGCGTGGCGAAGACCGCTCGTGCACGGGCTGCTACATCTACTCGGGTACGGGCACGGAGTGGAGATGGAGAAGCGGGAAGAGGCGTACGCGTGAGCCGGCGAAGGGCGCTGTCGCTCCTCGAGAGCTTCAACTTCGCGATCGAGGGCATCGTGCACGTGCTGCGCACGCACCGGAACATGCGACTGCACTTTGCCGCGGCCATCGTCATCCTCGTCGCCGCAGTGTGGGTCGGCGTGACACGGTTCGAGCTGATCGCGCTCATGCTTGCCATCGCGTTCGTGCTGGTCGCCGAAATGATCAACTCGGCCGTCGAGCAGGCAATCGACGTGGCGACGACCTCGTTCGACCCGCTCGCCAAGCTCGCCAAGGACATCGCCGCGGGTGCGGTGCTGATCGCGGCGGTGACCGCCGTCGCCATCGGCTACCTCGTCTTCTCTCGGCGCCTCGGTGAGCCCGCGACGAATGCCATCGACCGGTTGCGCAATGCGCCGGTGACTGTGACGCTTGCCGCGCTGGCGTTGGTGACGCTCATCGTGATCGCGACGAAGGCGTGGACCGGGCGCGGAACGCCGCTGCGCGGCGGCTTGCCGTCGGGTCACGCGGCTATCGCGTTCGCCGGGTGGATGGCCGTCACGTACATCGTCGGCGGCGACGAGCACCGCTTCATCGTCTCCTCGATCATGTTCATCATGGCGGTGCTCGTGGCGGAGACCCGGGTAGAGGCGGGCTTCCACTCCACGCTCGAGGTCGCCTACGGTGGGTTACTCGGCGCGCTCGTCACGCTCGTCGTCTTCCAGCTCTTCTTCGATTGACCGACATGAACGTCACGCCCGCCGACCGCGCGCTCTACGGGCAGGCGGTGGCCGTGTCGGCGCGCGCGTACGCCCCGTACTCGCGCTTCCTCGTGGGCGCGGCCGCGCGCGCGCGTGACGGCAGCGTCTTTCTCGGCGTCAATGTCGAGAACGCCGCCTACCCGCTCGGCGTGTGCGCGGAGAAGGCGGCGCTGACGGCCGCAGTCACCGGGGGCAGCGGGCCGGGCGACCTGGAGGCGATCGCGATCACCGCGTCGCCGTGCGGCGGCTGTCGCCAGTGGCTGGTGGAGCTGGGCATCGAGCGTGTCGTCTACGCGCGGGCGGGCGGCGACGTCGTGGTGGCAACGCCGGCCGAGCTCTTGCCGGACACGTTCGAGCTGTGACGAAGTTGGCGCGAGGCGTTTCCCCTCGACGTGTTTTGGCTCGTTACGCTCGCGCTATGGGACGGGGAGGTGGGGCGCTCCCAAAGGAAGGCTGCAGAGGACACGCCCGAGAAGGCCGTGAAAAGCGGCTTCGTCGCCGCCGCGGGCCGCCCGAACGTCGGCAAGTCCACGCTCGTCAACGCGCTCTGCGGCGCGAAGGTGGCCATCGTCTCCGACAAGCCGCAGACCACTCGCCGCCGGATCTTTGGCATCGCCAACGGAGAGGAGCACCAGCTCGTGCTCGTCGACATGCCGGGTTTTCAGCGGCCGCTCGACACCCTTACCGAGCGCATGCAGCGCACCGTCGATCGCTCCTTCGACGACGTCGACGCCGTCCTGCTCGTGCTCGACTGCCGCGAAAGGATCGGGGCGGGCGACCGCTTCATCGCCGAGAGGGTCTTCGGGTTGAACGTCCCCGTCGTGATCGCACTCAACAAGATCGACAGGCTGAAGCCCGGCCACGTCGCGAGCCAGATGGCGACCGCCGCTCAGCTGGGCGACTTCCTCGCCCTCCATCCGGTCAGCGCGAAGACGGGAGACGGCATCGACGAGCTGCGCAGTGAGCTCGTGGAGCTACTGCCCGAAGGCCCGGCCTACTTCCCGCCGGAAACGCGTACGGACCTCCCGCTCGAGGCACAGATCTCAGAGCTCGTGCGCGAGAAGGCGCTGGCGCTCACTCGGGAGGAAGTGCCTCACGCGGTGTCCGTGGAGGTAGACGCGGTCGAGGACCGGACCATCCGCGCCTCCATCTACGTGGAGACCGAGTCGCAGAAGCAGATCGTGGTCGGCAAGGGCGGTCGTGTCGTGCGCGAGATCGGGACACGGGCACGACCCGAAATCGAAGCGCTCCTGGGGAGGGGGATCTTCCTCGACCTGCAGGTCAAGGTTCGCCCCCACTGGCGCCGCGACGAGGCGATGCTCGAGCGGCTCGGGATCTGACATCAGGCCGGCTCACCGCTGAGTCTGTCCTAGTCTGCCCACGAAGTCGGGACCCGAAGTTCCGCGAGCTCAGGATGCTCGTCCAGATCCGAGTCGTCTGGTTGGAACCCAGCCTTCGCCGCGCACTCCATCAACTTCCGAGCGGCGTCGACATCGCCCTGTCTGGCGCTCGCACAGGCCAGGTCGTAGACCCTTCCAGTCTGAACCACCTTCTGCTCGGCCTGCTCCAACAGGCGGTCGTGCTCGGCGCCCGTCTTTGTCTTTGCCTGGTCGTAGAGGGCGAGACCCAAGTTCCAAGACGCCGGGTGGTAGTCCGGATCGAGCGCGAGCGCGGCTTCGTAGTTTCCGTAGGCAGCGTCAAAGAGCTCATTCGCCTCGGTGCCCGTCTTCGTCCTCGCCTGGTCGGCGAGGGCGTTGCCCAAGTTGTAAAGCGCCAGGTGGTCCTGTGGCTCGCGCTCGAGCACGGCTTTGTACTTCGCGTACGCAGCGTCAAAGAGCTCGTCCGCCTCCTCGCCTGTCTTCATCGTCGCCTGGGTGGAGAAGGCGTTGCCCCAGTTGAGGAGCGCCTCCTGTAGGGCTGGCTCGAGCGCGAGCGCGAGGGTGAACTTCGCGTAGGCAGCGTCAAAGAGACTGTCCGCTTCGGCGCCCGTCTTCGTCGTCGCCTGGTCGGCGAGGTCCTTACCCTTGAGCACCTCGGCCCATGCAAGCGAGGAACGGAGCTCGGGTGTCAGCGCCTCGTCGTCCGGCCGCACGACCTCGACCTCGTCGAACTTGCCGGCCATCAGCTTGTCCTGAGCGTCCCGCGCCCTCGCGGCGGCCTTCGCTTTCTCGAACTGATCGATAGCAGCGCGGATCGTGGTGAGCGCGCCGCCGATGACGTCCGGCCCTCTCATTTCGCCCGGCTCCGCGAAAGGGCTGAGTTTCTGCATCAGTTGATCGAGGTACGAGAAGGGCCTGCCAATGAAGTCCGGCGGGAAGCACTCCAGTTTTCGCAATAGGGAGATGAAGAACGAGTCCGCGTCATAGCCGTTGACGTAGAAGGCGTCCTTGTCCGCGTAGAGGAGCTTCTCTTTGACGTGGCGGGCCGGGGGGCTGTCCCGGTAGCCCACCCAATACAGATTGTTGTTGAACCCGGAGAACTCGGCGAGGCGATCGAAGACCGGGTCGCTCTCGCCGCTGTACCCGACAACGAGCCAGACCCGCCCCTGCCCCGCCTCGTCGAAGACCGGCTTGAGAAGCTGTACGTGGCCCTCGACCTCTGCCTGCGTGTTCAGGAGCACGAACCCGGACCGCTGTCCGTGAAGATGAACGACTGCCTGACCGGGAATGTTGCCGGCCTCGAACGCCTGGGATGCCGCGAAGTCGTAGACGGCCGGAAAGAGACCAATGAGAGCACACGCTCGAACGATCAGTGGATCGAAGTTCGTCGTCAGGATCCGGTCGACGTACCCGCGCTCCAGGAGCTGCGCGATGCACACGTGCGCCCAGTTGATCTTGGCCTCGTCGACGTAGTGCGCGATGAGATCCCGGCGCTCGTCCTTCGAGAGCTCGGCCATGCAGATTGGATACCGCTTCTCTTCGGCTCTCTTGTACGCCCTCTCGTAGTGCTCTTGGATGTGGTCCATGATCCCGGAGGCCGGCGGGATGCCCCCCGTCACCGAGCACCCGGCGCCAATAAGGAGCACGCACCCCCTGCCTCGGTCTTTCGCCATCTTGAGGGTCTCGACGATGTCGTCGATGTCCCTCGTCTTGAACAACTGCTGGTGACTCACGGCTCAATACAGGATACGCCTAGCGGAGTTCGCACCAGGTCGGCCCGGTCTACTTCCCACAGGACGCACGGACGGATGTCCCGCTCGAGGCGCGCTCGAACGAGTCGGGCTTTAGAGGGTTCGGTCTGATTCAACCTCAGGGAGAAGCCGCTAGCTGCCGCCGATGTCGTACCCCTTCGCCTTGATCTCGTTGACCGCGGCTTCGAGCTCGCCGAACTCGTCGAAGTTCTGGAACTCCGTCAGCTTCTGCCTGAAGATCCGCCAACGAGGCGTTTTCGACCGTGTCCGCGAACTCGCTGAGCCGGTCGGCCGCCGCAGCCGATTTGTCGACCATCGTCTGATGTGCGTCAGCGACATCCTCGGGCGGCTCGATCTCGTCAAGGCTCTGCGACGCCTCGTCCATCAGGGCGGACGCCTGGTTGAGGCCGTCGGTCATCGCCGGGATGTCCTGTGGATCTGCGAACGCCTGCTGGAGCTCGTTGGTCGACGCGTCGAGGTCAGCCTGGAGCGCCTGCATCGCCTCCTCGTAGTCCGCCTTGGACAGCGCCTCGCCGTTGCCTCCACCCCCTCCGCCGCAGCCGGCGATCGCGACGACGCCGAGCAGGCAGGCGAGCAGGATGACTGCGTTTCTCACGTGATCCTCCCGTCTTCGCGTTGCGTTCGAAGCGGAGCATACGACGCGTGGCGGCGCGGGCCGCCGATCGGCGTGCGCGGACTACACTCCGCCCATGGCCAGGACGCCCGTCTTGTCGGGCTTCGAGCTCCCGCTCGAGCCGCGCCTACCCCGAATCGGCTCTGTGGACGAGGTGGCCGTGGAAGAGCGCGCGGCGTCGCTTGCCCGCCGTTCGATCAAGCGCGAGTCCAAGCTATTCGCCCTCGAGCTCGCGATCCGGATGATGGATCTCACGACTCTGGAAGGGCAGGACACGCCAGGAAAGGTGGCCGCCATTTGCTCGAAGGCGGTGCGCCCCGACCCCGCCGATCCGACGATTCCTTCGGTGGCGGCCGTTTGCGTCTATCCCAACCTCGTGCCGGCCGCCGTCGAACGGCTGCGGGGCACGGGCGTGAAGGTGGCGTCCGTCGCCACCGCATTCCCGTCCGGCCAGTCACCGACCGACATCAAGGTGGCCGAAGCCCAGGAGGTCGTGGCGATGGGCGCCGACGAGGTCGACATGGTGATCGACCGCGGCGCGTTTCTCTCCGGCCGCTTCGCGAAGGTCTACGACGAGATCGTGCGGGTCAAGGAGGCCTGTGGCGACGCGCACCTGAAGGTGATTCTCGAGGTCGGGGAGCTCGGCACCTACGACAACGTCCGGCGCGCGTCGATCCTCGCCATCGCGGCGGGCGCGGACTTCATCAAGACGTCCACCGGCAAGCTGCCGCAGGCGGCGACGCTGCCCGTGACGCTCGTGATGCTCGAGGCCATTCGAGACGTCCACGACGAGACCGGGCGCAAGATCGGCATGAAGCCCGCGGGTGGCATCCGCCAGGCGAAGCAGGCCGTGCAGTACCTCGTGCAGCTCTATGAGACGCTCGGCCCTGACTGGCTGACGCCCGACCTCTATCGCCTCGGCGCGTCCACGCTGCTCAACGATGTGCTCATGCAGGTACGGAAGGAGAGGACGGGCCGCTACCAAAGCCCGGACTACTTCACCGTTGACTGAGCTCGAGAGAAAACAGAGCGCCGCCCCGGTTCCCTCTACGTGGGACTACGCCTCGGCACCGGAAGCGCGAGACATCGTTTCCATCGCCGAGCGCTATGGGCTGTTCGTCGGCGGCCAGTGGGTCGAGCCTCGCTCCGGCGAGTGGTACACGACGATCAGCCCGGCGACGGAGGAGCCGCTTGCCGAAGTCGCGCAGGCCGGGCCCGAGGACGTAGCCCTCGCCGTCGGGGCGGCTCGCGAGGCTTTCGAGAACGGCTGGTCGGGGCTTCCCGGGGCGGAGCGCGCGAAGTACCTGTTCCGTATCGCGCGCATCCTCCAGGAGCGAGCCCGCGAGTTCGCAGTGCTCGAGTCGCTGAACGGCGGCAAGCCCATCCGCGAGTCCCGCGACGTCGACCTGCCGCTTGCGGCCGCGCACTTCTTCTACTACGCGGGGTGGGCCGACAAGCTCGAGTACGCCTTCCCGAACCGAGAGCCGCGGCCGCTCGGCGTGGCCGGCCAGATCATCCCGTGGAACTTTCCGCTCCTGATGCTCGCCTGGAAGATCGCTCCTGCGCTCGCCACGGGCAACACCGTCGTCCTGAAGCCGGCGGAGACGACACCGCTGACGGCGCTCCTCTTCTGCGACGTGCTGCGGCAGGCAGAGCTGCCGCCGGGCGTCGTCAACATCGTCACAGGCGACGGCAGGACCGGCGCAGAGCTCGTGACAGCAGAGGTCGACAAGATCGCGTTCACCGGCTCCACCGAGGTGGGCAAGGCGATCCGGCGGCAGGTCGCCGGCACGCCCAAGAAGCTCACCCTCGAGCTGGGGGGCAAGGCGGCGAACGTCATCTTCGACGACGCGCCGCTCGACCAGGCGGTGGAGGGCATCGTCGACGGCATCTACTTCAACCAGGGCCACGTTTGCTGTGCGGGCTCACGGCTGCTTGTCCAGGAGTCGGTGTACGAAGACGTCATCCGCAAGCTGAAGCGGCGCATGGGCACGCTGCGCCTCGGCGACCCGCTGGACAAGAACACCGACATCGGTGCCATCAACTCGCGGCAGCAACTGGACAAGATCCAGGAGCTCGTGCGTGCCGGAGAAGAGGAGGGCGCCGAGATCTACCAGCCGCCGTGCAGGCTGCCGGAGCGCGGCTACTGGTTCGCGCCGGCCGTGTTCACGGAGGTGGCTCAGAGCTACCGCATCGCGCAGGAGGAGATCTTCGGGCCGGTGCTCTCCGTGCTGACGTTTCGCACGCCCGACGAGGCGGTCGAGAAGGCGAACAACACGCCGTACGGGCTCTCGGCGGGTGTGTGGACCGACAAAGGCTCACGGATCCTCTGGATGGCTGAGCGGCTGCGCGCCGGCGTCGTCTGGGCGAACACCTACAACCGCTTCGATCCGGCGTCGCCGTTCGGCGGCTACAAGGAGTCGGGCTTCGGGCGGGAGGGCGGCCTGCACGGGCTCGAGCCGTACCTGGGGTTCGAATGACACAGATTCGGCGCAAGGACGCAACCCCTGGACGCGTGGTTCGTCAGTACGATCGCAGCGGGGAGGAGGCTCGGGCACCTCAAGGGTGTCCCTAGCGGACATGGCCAGACTGCCCGTCAAGAAGACCTACAAGCTCTACATCGGTGGTGAGTTTCCGCGCTCGGAGTCCGGCCGCTCGTACGAGGCCGAGGGCCACAACATCGCCCGCGCGTCGCGCAAGGACCTCCGCGATGCCGTCCGCGTCGCGCGCCAGGCGTTCCCCGGCTGGGCCGGCCGCACTGCCTACAACCGCGGCCAGATCGTCTACCGCGCCGCGGAGATGATGGAAGCGCGCCGCGCCGAACTCGCCGCGGCGGCGTCGGGCACCAAGGAGGTGGACGCTGCCATCGACCGCCTCGTCTGGTACGCCGGCTGGGCCGACAAGCTCGCGCAGGCGCTTGGCTCTTCGAATCCCGTCGCCGGCCCCTACTTCAACTTCACCGTCCCGGAGCCCACGGGCGTAGTCGGGATCCTCTGCCCGGACGAGCCCCCGCTCCAGGGGATCGTCACGCGCATCGCGCCTGCGCTGGTGGCCGGCAACACCGTCGTCGCCGTTGCCTCCGAGAGTCACCCGGTGGCCGCGATCGAGCTCGCCGAGGTGCTCGCCACGTCCGATTTCCCGGCCGGTGTCGTCAACATCCTCACCGGGGTGCAGTCGGAGCTCGCACCGTGGCTCGCGTCCCACATGGACGTCAACGCCATCGACGTCACCGGCGCCAACGGCGACGTGGCCGAGCTCGAGCGCTCGGCGGCGGAGAACGTGAAGCGTGTCGTCAGAGGCGCGGCCGACGGCGAGAGCCTGTGGGACATCGCCGCTGTCGTCGAGCTCAAGACCGTGTGGCATCCCATCGGCCGCTGATCGAGGGGCGGCTGTTTACGCTTCTCCTGTGAGCAGCCGGCGGCGGTTGAGCGAGGCGATCTCCGAAGGGGAGGCGATCTCGACGCTCGTTCGTGTCGACGGCGCCGCCGAGGCTGCTGCGGCGGAAGCCTCTGGAGCCGAGGGAGTGGCGACCGACGGTGTCGTCGATGACGTACGCGCCGCGACCACGCTGCCGATCCTCGTCGCTGGCGGTACGCCACAGGAGGCCGGCGCGTCAGGGGCCGACGCCTGGCTGCTCGTGGCAGAGACGGAAGGCGAAGACCTCGAGCAGCGGGACGCGGCCGCCCGCGATCTCGGCCTCGAGTGCGTCGTGGACGTCCGCGACGAGGAGGAGCTGGAGGCGGTGCTGGAGCGGATCGATCCGGAGATCGTGCTCCTCTCGCCACGAGCCGCCGATGATGAGGACGATGCCGTCGATCGGATTCTCGAGCTGCTCCCCGACGTGCCGGCCGGGAAGCTCGTCGCGGCGGAGCTGGCGTCGGTGAGCGAAGGGGAGCTGATCGCCCTCGAGCGGGCAGGTGTGGACGCTGTGCTCGTGTCGCGCCTCTAGCAAGCTCCGAGCGGCGCGCCGCTACCCTGTTCCTTCGTGAAGTACGTGTTGTTCATCGCGGCACTGGCCCTCGTGTCTGCGGGCTGCGGCGGCGGTGACTACAGCACGTCGGGAAGCTCGCCGTCCGCATCGGCCGCCGCGGCGGCGCCATCGTGTCCCAAGGCATGGAAGGCGGGCTGGCAGCGGCTCGCGGACGAGGTCGGCGCGCCGGTCTATTGCCCCACGTGGATGCCGCCGGAAGTCGACGCGAAGATCAACGGGCGCTACAAGAACGGCCGCTGGGTGGACGAGGACAAGTCGTATCTCGTGAGCTTCCTCTGGCTCGATCAGGACGCTGGCATCTCACGCGAGGTGCACGTGAACTTCCGCGGCTACCCGGGACAGACCGCCGATCCCCACGTGCGAGAGCACGCACACCGTCAAGGGCAAGACGATTCGCAAGCCGATCCCGTGCTTCTCCGACCCGCAGCCGAAGAAGCGACGCCTCGGCGGCATCACCGCCACCGTCTACACGGTCAACCAGGGCATCGACGAGTGGCACGTGCTCTACGCCTGGAAGCGCGACGGCTCGCTGTACACGGTCTCGCAAGCACGTCGTCTCGCCCTACTCGTACCGGCAGGTCGTCGAGAACCTCGATCGGATGATCCGAAGGGTCTCGTCTTGCTCGAGCCGACTGCTTGAGAGCTCCTTGCGACTGACCCGACGAGCGCTGCTCGGCGTCCGCGGCGGCAGGTGCGCTGGCGGCGGCCGGCATCTACGAGCTCGTCGACCAGCTGGCGGCGTCGCCCGAGCGCGAGCGCGGGCGCGGACCCTGCCGCCCGGAGCAGCACCTGCTCGACGGGTTGTCCGTCGTTGTCGACAACGAGCGTCGAGGTCGTCGTGCCGCCGCTGCACCACCAGGTGGTGACCGCGACGCTCCGCACGGGCGAGCAGCGCGGCCGATCTTCGAGGCGGCGCAGGCCGAGCTCGAGGCTGCGCTGCGGCGGCTCGACGCGCGCTACGAGCCGCACGCCGGCCGGGCTCGGCGTGACCGTCGCGTGGGGACTGCCGTACTTTCGCGCGCTACGTCGCCGGCCAGGCGGAGCGCATCTGCCGGTCGACACGCGCGCGTCGGCGACGACCGGGAAGACCGTGCGCGCTCTCGACGATGCCGATCCGCTTCCCGAGCGACCCGCCCGAGACGCTGCTCGAGGAGAACGACGTGGCCGTGCTCCTGCGCAGCGACTCGCTGCGACCACGATCGCCGACGGAGCGAAGGCGCTGTTCGAGGGGCTCGACGGGATGTTCCGCGTGACGAGCATCCGCAAGGGATTCGCCGGCGGCGGCTTCGACGGCTCGACAGAGCCTGCCCAAGCGGATGGCGATGGCGGCGGGCGTGCCCGGGCGCCGATCTGATTCCCGACACGTCAGAGCTGTTCCTCGGCTTCACGTCGACGCAGAAGGCCGGCCTCGGCCCGCCGAAGATCGCGAACTTCGAGACGCTCGGCTACGTCGACGTCGGGCCCGAGCAAGTACTTCGCGCAGGGTACGAACATGCACCTCTCCCACCTGTTCGAGGATCTCGAGGCGTGGTATCTCAACTTCGACCACCGCGAGCGAGTGGACACGACCTTCCGGCCCGGGCTCGACGTCCCCGTGGAGACGCTCACCGTCCCGCAGGGCCCGGACGACGTCCAGACGCCGGCACAGGTCGCGGCCGACTACGAGTCGATCCGGCGGATCGGCCACAGCGGGTCGATCCAGCCGTCCTCGAGGCTCGCGGAGGACGTGGCCGGGCCCGACGGCACGCTGTACGCGAAGGGCACGGCGATCCCTCAGCGCGCCGACTTCAACACGCTCGACAACCCCTTCTTCTGGACCGCGCATCCCGACCGCGACCGCTTCGTCCGCGAGCCGGCCGCGGGTCTGCACTTCGTCGTCTTCAACCCCTCGAGCGACGACTTCCAGTCGCAATCGGCTGGCGATGGACGGCGTGCTCCCCGACGGCACGGTGCTGCCGTTCGAGCCGCGCTCGCGAGGGCAGGGCTTCAACGCGGTCCTGCAGACGACGCATCGCCAGAACTTCCTCGTGCCGCCGCGGCGCGCACCGTTCGTTCCCGCTCGCGGAGCTGCGCGCCGTAGGCGCGCAGCGTGGCATCGTGAGGCAGGTGGGGCCGCCGTCGCCCTTGACCGAAAGCTCTCCGCCCTCGTAGACGAGCACCTCGACGCCTGCTGCCTCGAGCCGTCGTGCGCGTCGTCGGGTTCCCGTCGAGGGCGAGTGCGACGCGCGGAGCGAGCGCAAGCACGTTCGTGCCCATCGCTCGAGAACTCGTCGTCAGGCACCGGAACGACCTCGATCGCCGCGCTCGTCCAGCAGCTGGGCGAGCGCCACGGGCAGCAGCGGTGGGTAGGCGACGACGAGATCGGCGTCGAGCGGCGACAGCAGCGAGAGCAGGTGCATGACCTCGCTTTCGCCGCGCCAGTGCGGGAGATCGAAGACGTGTAGCTCGACGCCGGGAAGCAGTTGCGCGACGGCATCGATGCCCGCCGCGCTCGTCCGGTAGCCACGGCCCGCTAGCAGGGTCCCCTCGTCGAGCCGGATGAAGTCGCCGCCCTCGGCGACGGCGGGCTCCTCCACCGCCCCGACGACGGGGACGCCGACGGCTTCGAGGTCCTGCGCGACCCGGCTCGGCTCTTGACGCCGACCTTCCTTGCCCGGCTGCAGCAGGATGCGCGCCGTGCTCAGTGATGAGCGCCGGGATCGAACGCGTAGATCGCGTCCGGATCGTCGTCTAGCGGGCCCGCGAGCGACGATCTCGGCGCCCGCATCTTCGAGCAGAGAGCAGAATCGCCCGTGCTCCCGCAGCAGCACGGTCGGGTCAGGCGCCGCTCTCCAGCCGTACTCACGCCACAGGGCGCATGCCTTCACGCTCGGACGGCGCACGAGCACGCGGCGAAGCGGCTCGAACATCGATCGGCAGCCGTGGGCCGGCATCTCAACGGTCTATTCTGGATCAGCGCCGAAGTGGCGGAACTGGCAGACGCGCCGGACTCAAAATCCGGTGCCCGAAAGGGCGTGTGAGTTCGAGTCTCACCTTCGGCATTCAGATATGGATCTGCCGCGATTCGACGCCGCAGGCGGCCTTTGCCCGCCGAAAGCTCACCGGCGGGCTGCCGCCGCAGACGCTCGAGCGGGGGTCTACGGGAAACGGGTCGATAAGCAGCGGCTTGCAAGTAGTAGCCGTAGGCCTGATACTTCCGGCCTGCATCGAGCACTGCATCGGCTAGAGAAAGGGAGGGTGTATGAAGAAGCCAATCTTGGCGGTCACGGTTGCGGCTACTGCGGCGGTCGCGCTGGTCGCGGCGGGCGTCCGCGGTCAGCCAGCCCAGCAGTGCCGGCACGCTGCCGTCGTCATCGTGTGGGCCTCTGTTCTACAAGGGCTCCGGCAAGCCGCAGGCACTGATCGCGACCGACCTGCCGCTCCAGGGCGCAGGCCGGGCGCAGCTGATCGCCATGCAGCAGGCGGTCCAGTTCGTCCTCGAGAAGCAGTTCAAGTTCAAGGCCGGGAAGTATCACGGTCGGCTACCAGGGCTGTGACGACTCGACGGCCCAGACCGGCGCGTGGGACTCGGCGAAGTGCTCGTCGAACGCCCGTGCGTACGCCGCTGAGAAGACGCTGCTCGGCGTCCTCGGCACGTTCAACTCCGGTTGCGCGAAGCTCGAGGTGCCGATCCTCAACCGGGCACCGGGTGGAGCCGTCGCGATGCTCAGCTCGGCGAACACGAACGTGGGACTGACCCACGCAGCGCCGTGGAACAGCCCCGGCGAGCCGAGGATCTACTACCCGACGGGCGTGCGGAACTACGCCCGCGTCGTCGGCCACCGACGACTACCAGGGCCCTGCGTGGCTGACTTGACCTGAAGGCGAAGAAGGTGAAGAGCGTCTTCATCGTCCACGACAACCAGACGTTCGGGAAGGGCGTGGCCCAGGCCTTCCAGAACCGGGCGCAGGGGCTCGGCATCAAGGTGCTCGGCTTCGTCCCGTGGGACGCGAAGGCGACGAGCTACGAGGCCATCGGCGAGCAGATCGCGACGTCGGGAGCGCAGTCCGTCTACCTCGGCGGCATCGTCTGCAACAACGGCGTCAAGCTGCTCAAGGACATCGGCGCTGCTGTCGGACCGAAGGTGCGCCTCACCGCTCCCGACGGCTTCACGCCGTACTCGGCGACGCTGGGCGCGGGCTCGGCCGCGCAGGGCATGGTACATCAGCTACGCCGGCCAGCCGCTCGCAGAAGCTGGGCAAGGCCGGCAAGGCGTTCATGGCGGCGTTCCGGAAGTACGCCAAGATCAAGGGCAACATGCCTCCGTACTCGGTGTACCAGGCCCAGGCGGCGCAGGTCATGCTCGACCGCCATCGCCGAGTCGAACGGCACGCGTGCCTCGGTGGTCAAGGCGCTGTTCCGGACGAACGTCAAGAACGGCATCATGGGCACCTTCCACTTCGACAGGAACGGCGACACCGTTCCGCTACAAGTGGATCAGCTTGGACCGACTCAAGGGCAACGCGGGCGTGTATGAGTTCGCCGTTGTCACCAAAGTCAAGGCATAAGGGCGAATCGCCCGCGAGCACACGACCCTGGGGAAGGGCTCTTCGGAGCCCTTCCCCAGCGGACTTAGGAGGCCAAGATCGCGAGCGAGATCACAGGCTGAACGAGTCGCGCCGAAGCGCCGCAGGTCGGCCTCGTCGCTCATCGTGCCCGCAATCGGGCTTGCGCTCGTCGCAGTCGTCGTCGGCTGGCTGATCAAGAACCTCGTCGACGACTGGGACCTCTTCTTCCGAGTCTTCCTGATCGGGCTCACGAACGGCTCGCTCTACGCACTCGTCGCGCTCGGCTACACGCTCGTCTACGGCATCCTCGAGCTGATCAACTTCGCCCACGGCGACGTGTTCATGATCGGCGGGATGATCGCGGCGACGGTCGCGCTCGACGATGTTCAACCTCACGGAGACGTCGGGTCTCGGCACGCTGATCCCGGCGATCCTCGTAGCGCTCGTGATCGCGATGGCGGGCTGCGCCCTTCTCAACGCCTCGATCGAGCGGGTCGCGTACAAGCCGCTCCGCAGGGCCCCGCGGCTCGTCCCGCTGATCACCGCGATCGGGATGTCGTTCATCCTCGAGGACGTTGCGCTGATCTGGAAGGGCTCGCAGCCGGTGGCGATGCCCGCAACACCGAGTCTCAGCGGGTCGGTCTTCACGATCGGCACCTGCCCGAACTGCGTCGTCTTCACGTGGAATCGGCTCTTGCCGATCCTCATCACGATCCCCGTCCTCATCGCGCTCGTCTATCTCGTCCGCTTCACCCGCCGTGGGAAGGCGATGCGTGCCACCGCCCAGGACAAGGATGCGGCCGCGATGATGGGCATCGACGTGAACCGGACGATCTCGTTCACGTTCGTCATCGCCGGCGCGCTCGCCGGGGCGGCCGGGCGTCCTCTTCGCGTTCTACTTTCAGACGATCCGCTACGACACCGGCTTCACGATCGGCCTGATCGCGTTCACCGCCGCGGTGCTCGGCGGGATCGGCAATCTCCCCGGGGCCGTGCTCGGCGCGCTGCTGATCGGCTTCGTCCAGGCGTTCAACGAGGGCCTCTCGTGGCACTCACCGGGCCCGGCGTGGACGCACGACGATCGTGTTCGCGATCCTCATCATCATCCTCGTCTTCCGTCCCGCAAGGTCTGCTCGGCGAGCAGACGCCGGAAGGCGGGTAGCGGCATGAGGCGGTCTCTCTTCGCTGACGGATCACGCCCTCGACCGCGCGGGCATTCGCAATCCGTTCGCGCGGCGCGCAGTGCCGCCGCTCGTGATCGCCGGCGCTCGTGATGCTGATCGCATGGGTGCTGGGCGTACCGCCGCATCCGACGGCGATCATCGTCCTGGCGATCACCTACGTCCTCTACCTGCTGCCCAGGCCGGTGCGGAGGATCGCGCTGCCGTTGACCGTGCTCACGTTCGCCGTCCTCTATCCGATCGTCTGGGCCGACGAGCTGAACGGCAAGAACAGGCTGTTCGAGATTCCGCTGCTCGGAGACCTCCCGTCCATGGACACGATGGTCGCCATCGTCCTCTTCGCGATCATGGCCATCGGCCTGAACATGGTCGTCGGCTACGCGGGCCTGCTCGACCTCGGCTACGTCGCCTTCTACGCCATCGGTGCCTACACCGTGGCGTGGCTCGCCTCTCCGCACTTCGCGCGTCCGGATCTGCTCGGAAACCCCGCGATCGACTTCAACTTCGGCGCCGTCGGCGTGCCGTCCGGGCGTCGGTGGCATCCACATCTCGATCTGGCTCGTGCTCGTCATCGCGGCGATCGTCACGGCCGTGTGCGGCGTCCTCATCGGGCTACCGACGCTGCGCCTGCGCGGCGACTACCTCGCCATCGTGACGCTCGGCTTCGGCGAGATCATCCACCAGGCTGCGCTGAACGGCGACGCCGACGGGATCAGCTCCCTCATCGACACGAAGACGAGCTTCAACCTCACGAACGGCGCGTTCGGCATCAACCCGATCGACCCGCCGGGCTTCGGCAGCTGGCTGTCGGCTCACCTCGGCCTGCCCGCGGACTTCATCCTCGAGCAGGGCACGTACGTGAACTTCGTCAGCCTCATCTACTGGTCGGCCATCGGGCTCCTGCTGATCACGTCTTCTGCGAGCATCCGTCTGCGCGATTCGCGGCTCGGCCGTGCCTGGATCGCCATTCGCGAGGACGAGATCGCCGCCGCCGCCATGGGCGTCCCGCTGATGCGGACGAAGACGTGGGCGTACGCCGGCGGCGCGTTCTTCGGCGGGATCGCCGGCGCCTGGTACGGCTCCTTCAAGCAAGGCGTCTTTCCCGACGACTTCCTGTTCAACTTCTCGTCTTCATCCTCTGCATGGTCATCCTCGGCGGGATGGGCAACGTCTGGGGGGCGATCGCCGGCGCGGCGTTCCTCACGTACCTCGACAAGGAGGGGCTTTCGCAACATCGCAGAGTGGTTCAACGGCAAGGACTTCGGGGTCTTCGCGTGCGATCCGATCGCAGCGGATCCGTCGAAGGCGATCAGCGCCGGCTGCTTCAACGCGCCGCTCCTCGCCACCGGTATCTACGGGTCGATTCTCGTCTTAGCCATGCTCTTCCGGCCGCAGGGCCTGATTCCCGAGCAGCGGCGCAAGCTCGAGTTCGAGACCGGCGTTCACGACGAGCCGCTGATGGACGTCCGTCATGCGCCGGAGGAGTAGCTGAATGGCCGACCTGCTGCTCGAGATCGAGCGCTGCGGAAGGAGTTCGGCGGCCTCGTCGCGGTCAACGACGTCGACTTCACGATCGAGCAGGGCGCGATCGTGAGCCTGATCGGGCCGAACGGCGCCGGCAAGACGACGTTCTTCAACATGATCACGGGCGTGTACAAGCCGACGTCGGGCGCGGTCGTGTTCGACGGCGAGGACATCGCCGGCATGCCGCCGCACACGGCCACGGAGCGCGGCATCGGGCGGACGTTCCAGAACATCCGGCTCTTCCAGCAGATGACGTCGCTCGAGAACGTTCTCGTCGGCATGCACTGCCGCCTCAAGGGCGGAATCTTCGGCAGCATCCTCGGCACGCCGCGGGTCAGGCGCGAGGAGCGCGAGGCGCGCGACCGCGGGCTCGAGCTGCTCGACTACTGCGGCCTTGCCGGCTTTCACGACGACTATGCGCGCAACCTCTCCTACGGCGACCAGCGGCGTCTCGAGGTCGCCCGCGCGCTGGCGACGCAGCCCAAGCTCCTGCTCCTCGACGAGCCGACGGCCGGCATGAACCCGCAGGAGACGCTCGAGTTCATCGCCTTCGTCCGCAAGCTCCGCGACGACGAGAAGCTCGCCATCCTGCTCATCGAGCACGACATGAAGGTCGTGATGGGCGTCTCCGAGCGGATCACGGTGCTCGACTACGGCGAGAAGATCGCCGAGGGGACGCCGAAGGACGTGCAGGCTGACCCGCGGGTGATCGAGGCCTACCTGGGAACGGCGGCGGTCAGTTGACAGACGAGCGCCGACACGATCCTCGAGCTCTCGGACGTCCACACGTTCTACGGGACGATCGAGGCGCTCAAGGGCATTTCGATCGAGGTGCACGACGGGGAGATCGTGACGCTGATCGGCGCGAACGGCGCCGGCAAGTCGACGACGCTCCGGTCGATCAACGGGCTCAATCAGCCCCGCCGCGGGATCGATCCGGTTCATGGGCGAGGACATCACGCGCAAGCCGGCGCACGAGATCGTCCGCATGGGCATCTCGCAGTCGCCCGAGGGCCGCAAGCTCTTCCCGCGTATGACCGTCGTCGAGAACCTCGAGATGGGCGCGTTCCAGCGCTCCGACAAGGCGGGTATCCACGAGGACATGGAGCACGTCTTCGAGCTCTTTCCTCGCCTGGCGGAACGCCGAAGCCAGAAGGCGGGGACGCTGTCGGGAGGCGAGCAGCAGATGTGCGCGATCGGACGCGCGATGATGGCGCGGCCGCGGCTGCTCATGCTCGACGAGCCCTCGATGGGTCTCGCGCCGATCTTCGTCGACCGGATCTTCGAGACGATCGTCGAGATCAACAAGGAGGGAACGCCGATCCTCCTCGTCGAGCAGAACGCCCTGATGGCGCTCGACGTCGCAGACCGCGGGTACGTCTTGCAGACCGGCACGATCGTTCTCGAGGGTTCCGCGAAGGAGCTTCGCGCAGAACGAGCAGGTGCAGAAGACGTACCTCGGCGTGGAGTAATCACGCGCGCCGGCGCGGGCGCGTTCATACTTCAAGTCCCAACGCAGAGGAGGTTTCGATGCGCAAGAGCCTTTTCGCAGCTTCGTCGCAGTTGCGATCGCTGCCGTCGCTGCCACCACGGCGGCGGCCCAGAGTACGGCGACGATCAAGGCCCCGCCGAGCATCGCCAAGGCGGGGACGCTCGTCTACTGCACCGACGCGACGTACCCGCCGGAGGAGTTCTACCAGGGGTCGAAGATCGTCGGCTCCGACATCGACTTCGGCACGGGTATCGCGAAGCTGATCGGCGTGAAGGCAGAGCTCAAGAACACGACTTCGACTGCCATCATCCCGCGCTGCTCGCGAGGAAGTGCGACGCGGTCATCAGCGGCATGAACGACACGCCCGAGCGCCGCAAGCAGGTCGACTTCGTCGACTACCTGAAGATCGGCCAGTCGATCATGGTGCAAGACAGGGAACCCGAAGCACATCAAGACGCGTGGCCGAGCCTCTCGGGCTCCGCGTGTCGGTCGAGTCGGGGACGACGAACCGCGACTTCTCTCGACGCGCAGAGCAAGCTGCTAGAAGCAGGGCAAGAAGGCGATCACGATCGTGACGTTCCCGAAGGACACGGACTCCGTCGCTCGCGCTGCAAGACCGGCCGCGTCGACGCGTACTTCGCGCGACTCGCCAGTCGTCGTCGTACTACATCGAAGCAGGACCCGACGAAGTTGGAGATCGGCGGCAACCCGGTCAACCCGTTCCCGGTCGGGATCGCCATCCGCAAGGGCGATCCGCTGCGGGCCGCAAGGCGCAGAAGGCGATCGCCGCGATGTACGCGACGGGCGAGATGCAGCAGATCGTCGCCAAGTGGGGGATGACGAAGTCCGTGGTCCTGCTCAAGAAGTAGCTCGGAGACGAGCGCCCGATGCTGGCATCGGTCGACTGGCACGTCGTCTGGGAACGGATGTTCCACCCGGACCACGTCTTCGTGCGGGCGCTCTGGACGACGGTCTACATCGCGGTGCTCGCGCAGATCCTCGGCGTCGTCCTCGGCCTGCTCGCCGCGCTCATGCGGATGTCGACGCTTGCAGGGCGCTGCGCGTCGCTCTCCGGCGTTCTACGTGCTCATCTTCCGGGGAACGCCGGTGACTCGTGCAGATCTTCTTCGTCTACTTCGGCGTCAACCTGCTCTTCGGCCGGCTTCTTCTTCGGCCACGACCTGATCCCGAGCCGGCGAACTTCGGGCTCTTCTCGCTCGACGGATGCGGTCGATCGCCGGGATCCTCGCCCTCGGCATCAACGAGGGCGCGTACATGCGGGAGATCATCCGCGCGGGCATCGACGCGATCGACAGGGGCCAGATGGAGGCGGCACGATCGCTCGGGATGACCCAACGGGCTGGCGATGCGCCGCATCATCCTGCCGCAGGCCGCCCGGGTGATCGTGCCGCCGCTCGGCAACGAGTTCAACAACATGATGAAGACGAGCTCGCTGCTCTTCTTCATCGGCGTCTACGAGCTGTTCGGCGATGCGGAGTCCACTACTCGACGAGCGTTCCAGCCGGTCGAGTACTTCGTGGCGGTCGCCGTTCTGGTACCTCGTCCTGACGACGGTCTGGAGCCTGATCCAGTCACAGATCGAGCGCAGGCTCGCGGTCAGTGATCGTGGAGAGGAGCTCGACGTTCGTGAGCGGTCGAGAAGTGCTTCGACCGCTGCACGCATGGGCGACGACGAAGGCGTAGCGGCGCGCGGAGCACGCTGAGCGGCCGGTCGTTCGCGCAGTCGACGTCCACAAGCGCTTCGGCCGCGTGCACGTGCTCAAGGGCGTCGATCGCTCGAGGTCGAGCGGGGCGAGAGTCGTCTGCGTCATCGGCCCGTCTGGATCGGGCAAGTCGACGCTTCCTCCGCTGCATCAACCATCTCGAGAAGATCGACTCCGGTCGCATCGAGGTCAACGGCCGTCTGATCGGCTACCGCGAGAAGAACGGCAAGCTCGTCGAGGACTCGGAGACGAGCGATCGCACGCCAGCGTGCGGAGATCGGCATGGTCTTCCAGCGCTTCAACCTCTTCCCGCACAAGACTGCGCTCGAGAACGTCATCGAAGCACCGATTCACGTACGCGGGCATGTCCAAGGAGCAGGCGACCATTGCCGCGGCGAGGAGCTGCTCGGCGCGTCGGCCTCGCCGACAAGCGGGACGTGTATCCCGGCAAGCTCTCCGGCGGCCAGCAGCAACGAGTGGCGATCGCCCGCGCGCTGGCCATGAAGCCGGCGCTCATGCTCTTCGACGAGGCGACGAGCGCACTCGACCCGGAGGTGATCGGCGAGGTGCTCGAGGTGATGGAGGAGCTCGCCCGACGACGGCATGACGATGATCGTCGTCACGCACGAGATGGGCTTCGCCGAAAGGCGGCCGACCGCGTCGTGATGATGGACGACGGGCAGCTTCATCGAGGACGCCCCGCCGGAGCACTTCTTCATCGCGCCGCGAGCACGAGCGAACGAAGCAGTTCCTCTCGAAGATTCTCTAGCCGACGCGAAGGGGGAAGTACGGAGGGGCGAGCAAGAAGCCGATTCGCGCCCGTCCCTCGGCACAGCCCAAGCGCGAGTCGAAAGGGCGGCGCCGACGCTCTGCGACGGCACGAAGCCGAAGCTGCCGCGCCGCAGCCGCGTCGCGGCAGCCGCCGACGATCACCGTTCCCAGCCGATCGGTCTGCTGCCGCGACCGCCGACCAGTCGGCGAACGGCAGCAGTGGATGGCAGGCACGACCGGCGCGATAGCGGTCGAGCGCGTGCGGGTCGGCCGCCGCGGTCTGCTCCGCCTCGGCGACGACCGACGGATCGAGCCCTCCGCGGGTGGCGTGGAAGAACGCCCGGTACGGCTGTTGCGTCGGATGCGAGAACCGGCGGTGGAAGCGGTGGAGCAGAATCGCGGTGCCGCCTTCGACGACGGGCGGCGGACTCGCGCCACAGGCGCAGCGCGAGACCCAGCCCGAGGTAGGCGGCGAGCAAAGGATTCGGCCGCTCGCGCGGGAGGTACGGCGTCGTGCGCGGGATGCCGAGGCAGATCGCGTCGAGCGGCGCGTCGAGCTCGATCGCGCGGAGGTCGATCGAACGCAGCAGCGCCTCGGCGTGCGCGACCGACGGCGGTCCGGCAAACACTCCCGCGGCGGTGATCGCCTCGGGCAGCGACCGGATGACGCGCAGCCTGACGAAGCCGGGCAACAGCCGGAACAGCCTGCGCAACGCGCGACGCGGCGATGCGCTCCGCCGCGCGCCGGTCGTACGGATAACCGAACGCCGTCTCGGCGATCCGCGGCTGGTCGAGGGCAAGCGAGACGCCGAGCAAAGCGACACGCCGCGCGAGCGCCTCCTCCACTGCGACTGCCGCTCGCCAGCCTGAGGAACCGCTCGGCTCGAGCAACGATCGCGCCTCGGCTGCTCGTATGCGCGTCGGGCCCGCCACACGAGAGCAGCACGGCCGGCCCGCCGTGGAGCGACCGTCTCCGCTGCGCTGACCGACACGATCGACGTCCGCGTCCACCAGCTCCCGCGCTATCGCGCGAGAGACCGGCCCTCGTAGTCCCCGAGCTCGACCAGCCCGGGATCCTCGACGTCGTGGACGATCACGTTGCCGTAGAACGCGCGCGCGAACGCCGGCGCGAACAAGCGGTCGAGCTCGCGTCGGCCGGGCCGTCGCCCGAGACCGGCCGTGACGAGGATCGTCTGGCGCTCGTCGGGAATACCGAGGTTTCGCAGCTCCTGCACGGCGGCCCCGATCGGCGGCGCGCCGGGCATCGACAGGCGCACTCGGAAGCGGCAACGATGGCACGTCGGCGACGATCGTGGCCCGCCCGCCCTTCGGCACGATGCCCGCGAGCGGAGGACCAGAAAGTGGAAAGCGAACCGCGTCGCGCACCGCCGCACCGACGTCCGTGATCGCCTGCGGGGCCGGCTCAGGAGGCACGAGCACGACCGCGTCGTCCGGCCCGTCGACGACGAGCAGGCGGGTGCCGGAGAGCAGCGGGACACGCATCACTGGGACACTAGACTCGAGCGGTGAGCCCGAAGACGATCACCGGCGAGGAGCTCGACCTCGACGACGCGCCGGCGCGCGAGGCCGACCTCTTCCTCGTCGACGGCAATAACCTCGCCTACCGGGCGTACTTCGCGCTGCCCGAGGAGCTCGTGACGAGCGACGGCTTCCCTACGAATGCGCTGCTCGGCTTCACGAACATGCTCGTCAAGCTCCTGTCGGACTACCGTCCGCGCGGCGTTGCGGTGGCCTGGGACACGAAGCCCGTGCACCGGACTGCGATCTCGGGCGAGTACAAGTCCGACCGCCGGCCGATGCCCGATCTGCTGCGCGAGCAGTTTCCGTACTTCAGGCCGATCGTCGAGGCGTTCGGCTACCGCAACCTCGAGTTCGAAGGCTGGGAGGCGGACGACGTGATCGCGACGCTCGCCACGCGCGCCGACGAGGCGAGTCTCGCCACGTGCGTCGTCTCCACCGACCGCGATGCGTTCCAGCTCGTGACGGAGAACGTCTGCCTGATGATGACGCCGCGTGGCGTCGCCGACGTCCACGTCTACACGCCCGAGCGCGTCGACGGCCCGCCTGGGCGTGCCACCGGAGAAGGTTCCTGACCTGATCGGCCTCAAGGGCGACACGTCCGACTCGATCGCCGGCGTGCCCGGCATCGGCGACAAGACCGCGGCGCAGCTGATCCAGCAGTTCGACTCGGTGGAGGGCGTGCTCGACCACGTCGACGAGCTGTCGCCCGCGCGCGCGAAGTCGATCCGCGAGCACGCCGACCAGGCGCGCGAGTCGAAGGTGCTCGCGACGATGCGCCGGGATCTCGATATCGACTGCGATCCGACCGAGCTCGTGCTGGCGCCGCCCGACCGCTCGGAGCTGCAGGAGATGTTCCGCCGCTTCGAGTTCCGCGCTCTGCTTGCAGCGCGTCGACCAGCTGGACGAGGCCCTGCCGGCGGCCGAAAGGCCCGCCGTGGCCGGGGAGGAGCTGCGCTGGCGGGAGGGCGAGCCGCCCGAGACATCGGGACTGTTCGGCTACGCCGCAGACGACGACCGTAGTGCGTTCGCGCTGGAGGACGAGGTGGTGGTGACACCACGGGCGCAGCGCGTCGATGGCGAGATCGCGGCCCACGATGCCAAGCCACTTCGCGTCTCGGCGGTCGACGACACGTTGCTCGCTGCGTACCTGATCGAGCCCGGACGCACGGCGTACGAGCTCGACCGACCTCGCCGCCGAGTACGGCGATCGCGCTCGATCCCTCGCCCACCGCCGACGAGGAGACTGAGGCGCTCGTCCGCCGCGCGGCGCTGCCGTTGCGGCTGGCTCCGCTCATGCGCGCCCGCCTCGCCGAGCGCGACCTCGTCCCGCTCTACGACAACATCGAGCTGCCCCTCATTGACGTGCTGGCGCGGATGGAGGACGCCGGTGTCCGCATCGACACGTACCGCATGGGGGAGATCACCGCCCGGCTCCGCGAGCGTGTCGAAGAGCTCGAAGGCCGCGCGTACGAGCTGGCGGGCGAGGAGTTCATGCTCGGCTCGACCCAGCAGGTCGCGCGAGTCCTCTTCGAGCAGCTCGGGCTGACGCCCGGGCGCAAGGGAAAGACGGGCTACTCGACGGACACGCGCGTCTTGCAGACGATCCGGGACGAGCACGAGATCGTGCCCGTGATCGAGGAGTGGCGAGAGCTGACGAAGCTCGTCAACACGTACCTCGGGCCGCTGCCCGAGCTGCTCGGGGAGGACGGCCGGTTGCACACGACGTTCAACCAGGCAGTCGCCGCCACCGGCCGTCTCTCCACGTCGAATCCGAATCTTCAGGCGATCCCCATCCGTACCGAGCTGGGTCGTGAGATCCGCTCCGCCTTCGTCGCGGAGGAAGGAAGCAAGCTGCTCTCCGCCGACTACTCGCAGATCGAGCTACGCATCCTCGCTCACGTCTCGGGCGAGCCGAAGCTGAGGGACGCGTTCGCGGCGGGCGAGGACATCCACGCGGCGACCGCCGCCGAGGTGCTCGGCAAGGAGCCTGCGACGCTGACGAAGGACGAGCGCGCGATCGCGAAGATGATCAACTTCGGCATCGTCTACGGGATCTCCGCGCACGGCCTCTCGCAGAACCTCCAGATCCCGCGCGAGGAGGCGCAGACGTACATCGACACGTATCTCGCGCGCTTCCCGCACGTGCAGGACTTCATCGCCCGCACGATCGAGCAGGCGACCGTCGACGGCTACGTGACGAGCCTGCTCGGCCGGCGGCGCCCGGTGCCCGAGATCCGGACGTCGAGCCGCCAGACCCGCGCGCTCGGCGAGCGGCTGGCCGTCAACTTCGTCATGCAGGGCTCGAACGCCGACATCATCAAGGTGGCGATGCTCGGCATCGATCGGCGCCTTCGCGACGAGGGGCGGTCGGCACGGCTCGTCCTCCAGGTGCACGACGAGCTGCTGCTCGAGGCGCCCGAGGCCGAGGTGCGCGACGTGCGAGGCCTCGTTCGCGAGGAGATGTGCGGCGCCTTCGAGCTCGACCCGCCGCTCGCCGTCGACGTCGGCGTCGGCGAGAACTGGGCGGAGGCGAAGGAGCTAGAGCTCGAGCGTCTCGCCGTCTTCCGGCACGAGCACGTCGGGCACGGCCGCGCGTAGCGCGTCGCGCGTCAGGTGGCAGTGGTTGATCGCCTCCATGTGTACGGCGACCACCGTTCGGCACGCGCGCCGCCACCTCTCGCACGTCGTCGATCCCCATGACGATCAGCCCGCCTTCGAGGAACTCGGCGCCGCCCGCGTTGACGACCGCCACGCGCGGCCGGTGCGCTCGATCGTCTCGGCGACCTCCTCGTACCAGACGGTGTCGCCGGCGAGGTAGAGGTCGTCGAGGACGAAGCCGCTGACGGGCGCGAGCAGCTCGCGCGATCACGCCGCGAGCCGTGCCGCGCCGGGGTACGCGGACGATGCGCATGCCGTCCCAGTCGATCTCGTCGACCGACGGCGCGAGCGTCGAGTCCGAGCTCGCGCAGCGCGTGCGCGTCCTCGGGCTGGCAGAAGACGGGCACGTCGCGCGGGAGTCAGCTCCTCGCCACGCGCGTCGAGGTGGTCGCGGTGTCGGTGAGTGACGAGCACCGCGTCGAGGCCGCGCACGACGTCTTCGGCCGGGCATCGGCAGCGCGCACGGTCGGGTTGCGCACGGGGTTGCGCGTGTTCTCGATCGGCGGCCGGGCGCCCGCGTCGTCGAGCATCGGATCGACGAGGAGCCGCTTTCCCGCGAGCTCGACGATCAGCGTCGCGTTCCGGACGAGCGTGACTCGCACGCCGAGTTCTCTGCTATCGGGCGAATTCGGCCGCGGCTATACTGACCGGCCTTTTCGCATGGCCAACGACACCATCGACACCGAAGCAGCTACCGCCGAGCCTGGCGTCTGGATCACCGGTCCGGACGGCGAGCTCGTCCCCGACTACGACGCGACCTTCCCCGAGATCACGGAGGGCGAGGTCGTCCACGGCACCGTCGTCCGAGTGGACAAGGACGAGGTGCTCGTCGACATCGGCTACAAGTCGGAGGGCGTCATCCCGGTCGCCGAGCTGTCGATTCGCCGCTCGATCAACCCGGACGACGAGGTGGTCGTCGGCGACGAGATCGACGCGCTCGTGCTGACGAAGGAGGACGCCGAAGGCCGCCTGATCCTCTCGAAGAAGCGCGCCCGCTTCGAGCTCGCCTGGAAGGAGATCGAGCGCAAGGCCGAGAGCGGCGAGCCGATCACGGGCCGCGTGATCGAGGTCGTGAAGGGCGGGCTGATCCTCGACCTCGGCGTGCGCGGCTTCCTGCCCGCATCGCTCGTCGACATCCGCCGCGTCCAGGACCTCGACGAGTTCCTCGGCCAGGAGCTTCGCTGCAAGGTGATCGAGCTCAACCGCTCGCGCAACAACGTCGTGCTCTCGCGGCGCGCCGTGCTCGAGGACGAGCGCAAGGAGATGCGCCAGGCGATCCTCGACCGGCTCAACCCCGGGCGACGTCGTCGACGGGCACGATCTCGAACATCGTCGACTTCGGCGCCTTCGTCGACCTCGACGGCATGGACGGCCTGATCCACATCTCCGAGCTCTCGTGGGGCCACGTCAACCACCCTTCGGAGGTGCTCGAGATCGGCCAGGACGTCAAGGTCAAGGTGCTGGATATCGACCGCGAGCGCCAGCGCATCTCGCTCGGGCTCAAGCAGACCCAGAGCGATCCCTGGCAGCAGGTGCTCGACAGCTACTCGCGTGAACGACGTCGTCGAGGGCAAGCGTGACGAAGGTCGTCACGTTCGGCGCCTTCGTCGAGATCCTGCCCGGCGTCGAGGGCCTCGTGCACATCTCGGAGCTCGCGCAGCACCACGTCGAGAATCCCGCGCGAGGTCGTTGCCCAGGGCCAGGTCGTCCAGGTGAAGATCATCGAGATGGACGCCGAGCGCCGGCGCCTCTCGCTGTCGCTGAAGCGGGTGGAGGACAGGCGAGGCGGGCAGCCGCGGCCAGAAGACGCTCCGCCGCTCGCGCTCTCGGAAGAGGTCTTCACCGAGGAGTCCTCGGCGCCGCGCGGTCGAGAGGCGATCGCCGAGCGGTCGTCGAGGCGAGGCCGAAGAGCCAGCTGAGCGGAGGCTGAAGGAGCTCGCCGTCGAGGCTGAAGACGCGTCGCCGTCGAGTCTGAGGCCGAGGTCGTAGCCGAGGCGAGCGGCCGAAGGAAGCCGGCTGGCGAGAGCTGGCGAGACGAAGACGACAGAAGACGCCGGTTAGGGTCGCCCTCACCGGCGGCATCGGCGCCGGCAAGAGCGAGGCGCTGGAGGCATTCCGCCGTCACGGCGCGGCAGTTCTCTCCTCGGATCGAGGTCGTCCACGAGCTCTACGCAGAGGATTCCGATGTGCGAGCCGCTCTCGAGCAGCGCTTCGGCACCCTCGATCGCGCGCTCATCGCCGACGTCGTCTTCGCGGACACCGACGAGCTGGCGTGGCTCGAGCAGCTGCTCCATCCGCGCGTCCGCGCCGCGTACGCAGCCTGGCTCGCAGGCGTCGATGCGGCCGTCGCCGTCGTCGAGATTCCGCTTCTCTACGAGACCGGGGCGGACGCGCTGTTCGACGCGGTCGTCGTCGATCACTGCGCCCGAGGAACTGCGGTCGTCGAGACGGGGCGAGTCGGTCGACGAACGGTCGCCTCGACTGCTCCCGGACGACGAAAAGACGCGTCGCGCTGCGCACTTCCTACGTCAACGACGGCTCGCTCGAAGACGCTCGAT
The DNA here is from genome assembly GCA_963786725.1 of uncultured Actinomycetes bacterium. Taxonomy (GTDB): domain Bacteria; phylum Actinomycetota; class Thermoleophilia; order Gaiellales; family Gaiellaceae; genus PALSA-612. The sequence goes on from CAWBAD010000007.1 coordinate 96,804, forward strand.
GCCTTTGTTCAAGCCGTTTTGGGGCGACTGCAAATAGATGCTTGACATACGCCATAGTGATGTCATAATGACAGTCACCATGCAGCTGTCAGTACACATCGAAGCGCTCCTCGCAGACCTCGCTCGACGGGCTCCCTGGGCGACGAGAACGTCGCCCAGGCCGCCGAGCGGCTGAGCGAGGCACTCCAGGGGTCGGCGCGGCTGCGGCTGCTCGACCTCCTCTCTGAGGTGACGCTCGAGGTGTCCGACCAGCTTCCTTCGGGCCACGTCGAGATTCGGCTGGCGGGGCAGGAGCCGTCGCTCGTGTACGTCGAGGACCGGCAACAGGCAGAGCCCGCCGCGACCGATGACGGCATGACCGCTCGTATCTCGCTGCGGCTGCCGGAAGGCGCTGAAGACGGCGATCGACGCGGCGGCGGCGCGCGAAGGGCATCTCCGCAAACACATGGCTCGTACGGGAGCTGAAGCGCGCCGTGCATCGAGGCAGCGTCACAAGGGCTTCGGCAGCGGCCTGACGGGTTCGCAGAGGGCTAGGAAAGGAGGGAGAGCATGGACCTTCGACACACATATCCCGGACTACGTGACAGCTGATCGGCGACCGGCGGCCGCCAGAAGCACGACGCCGACCGTCCGGGTTCGCAAGCCCAGGGGCATCCGCGGATGGCGGCGATGAGGCGCGAGGCATTTCCCGTCGAGGGCCCGGTGGCGCTCGTCGTCCGCGCACCCGCCGGGAACGATCGAGATCGACGCCACCGACGTGTCCGAGGCGGTAGTCGAGCTCGAGGCGCTGACGACGGCAGTGCCGAAGGACCTGTCGCACGACGCAATCGTCGAGCTACGGCCTGGCAGCAATCGCGCCGAGCTGCTCGTCGACATCCAGCACGGCTTTCGCGTCGGTGGCCGGCGGGGCCCGAGGCTGAGCATCGTCTTCGGCCAAGGTCCGTCGGTTCGCGCGGGCATCCGCGTCCCGGCCGGCTCGTCGCGTCGAGGTCGTGACGGAAGCCGCGGACGTCAACGCGGCACCGGGCCGGTTCGACCGCGCCGAGGTGAAGACCGCGGCCGGCGATGTCCGGCTCGACGAAGTCGAGGGTGAGGCGTCCGGGTCAAGTGCGTCTCAGGCGACGTCACCCTCGGCAGCGTCGGCGGCGAGGCGACCGTCAACTCGGTCTCGGGTGACGCGACGATCGGCCGTGTCGCCGGGCCTGCCGTTCTCCACTCGGTCTCCGGCGACATCGAGGTCAGGGAGAGCCGAGCGTCTCGATTCACGCGAAGACGATCTCCGGCGACGTGCGCATCGGCTCGGCGTCGCAGGGCAAGGTGACGCTGCAGTCCGTGTCCGGCGACCTGACGGTCGGCCTGCGCTACGGGTTCGAAGCTCTGGGTCGACGCGCGTTCGACGAGCGGCCAGACGACTTCGGAGCTCGAGCTCGGCGACGAGCCGCCCGCGAACGGCGGCCCGCTCGTCGAGCTCACAGGCGAAGTCGTTCTCGGGCGACATCCGCATCCACCGCGCGTGACGCGGTAGACCGCGTCAAGGGAGGGGGACATGCGCACGATCTGGCCGAAGGGCGGCCTCTGGCGTCATTCCGACTTCCTGAAGCTCTGGTCGGCGGAGACGATCAGCCAGTTCGGCATCGCAGATCGGCCGGCTTCGCGCTGCCGTTCGTCGCGATCGTGACGCTTGACGTCAGCGCGTTCGAGGTGGCGCTGCTCGGCGTCGTCGAGTTCGCGCCGTTCATGCTGATCAGCCTGCCGGCCGGAGTCTGGGTCGACCGGCTAGCCGCGGCGGCCGATGCTCATCGTGGGGGATCTCGGGCGCGCTCTTCTGCTGCGCGATCGATCCCGCTCGCCTACGCGTTCGACGTGCTGACGATGGGCAGCTGTACGTCGTCGGCTTCGCCTTCGGCGTGCTCACGGTGTTCTTCGACGTCGCTTACAGTCGTACCTCCCGTCGCTCGTCGATCGCGCGATCAGCTCGTCGACGGCAACTCGAAGCTCGAGATCTCGCGCTCCGGCGCCCAGCTCGCGGGCCCGGCGCTCGCAGGCGTGCTCGTACAGGCGCTGACGGCACCGTCGCCGTCTTCGTCGATGCCGTCAGCTTCGTCGCGTCTGGCGCTCTTCGTCTTGCGGATCCGGAAGCAGCGAGGACGTGCCGGAGCGCATGCATGAGAGGGCGCCGCCTCCACGGGCATGCGGGCGGAGCTGTCGGAAGGCCTGCGCTACGTCGCTCGGGCACCGGTACCTGCGCTGGATCGCGGCCTCGACGGCGACGTTCAACTTCTTCGGCAGCGTCATGTGGACGATCTTCCTCGTCTACGCGGTGCGCGACGCTCGGCCTCAGCGCGGGAACGATCGGCGTGATCTTCGCGATCGGGAACGTCGGCTATCTCGTCGGAGCGATGACGACGAGTCGAGTTGCCGCGAAGCTCGGCGTCGGGCCGACGATCGTCCTCGGTGCGGCGTCGGGCATCGCTGTCGCTGCTCGTGCCGCTCGCTCCTGAGAGCGGTCCCGTTCCCTACCTCCTCGCCGCGCAGGTGATCATGAGCTTCGGGGTCGTGCGTCTACAACGTCACTCAGGGCAGCTTCCGCCAGGCGATCACGCCCGAGCGGCTCCAGGGCCGCATGAACTCCGTGATGCGATTCATCGTCTGGGGCGTGATGCCGCTCGGCATGCTCGTCGGCGGCGCTCATTGCCTCGGTCGTCGACCTGCGCGCCGCGATGTGGGTCGGCGCCATCGGGATGTCGTTCGCGTTCCTGCCGGTGCTGCTGTCGCCGGTGCGCTCGCTCCGAGAGATGCCCGAGCAGGCAGCCGAGCCTCTCGCCGAGGCCGAGGGTGACGGCGGTAGGGTCATGCCCGGACACGTGCCGGCCGTAGAAGACGCCTCGTGAAAGAACGCTCGCCGCTCCTTCAGCGGTCCATTCTCGCGCTGCTCAGCGCCGAGGTGATCTCGTCGCTCGGCGCTCAGATGACGTTTCTCGCGCTGCCGTGGTTCGTCCTGACGACGACCGGCTCGACGACGCGGATGGGGATCGTGCTCGCAGCCGAGTTGCTGCCGATCGCGCTGCTCGGCATTCCCGAGCGGCACGGTCGTTTCACGCCTCGGGTGCGGCGAAGGCGATGCTCGTCTGCGACCTCGCCCGCGTACCGCTAATGGTGTCCATTCCCGCTGCTGTACGAGGCGGGGCTGCTCTCGTTTCGGCCTGTTGCTCGTGCTCGTGTTCGTGCTCGGCTGCTTCATCGCGCCGTATTTCTCCGCCCAGCGGATCGTGTTGCCGGAGCTCGTCGGCGAGGACTCGGCGACGCTCACACAGGCGAACGCGGTCGTGGAGGCCGGCTCCCGGCTTACGATCCTCCTCGGGCCTGTCGCGGCTGGGTTGTTGATCGCGTGGATAGGCGCCGTCAACGTCCTCTACGTGGACGCCGCGACGTACGCCGTCTCGTTCTTCCTCCTGCTCGTCTTCGTGCCCAGGCGCCGCCCGCTGCCCGTTACCGCCGAGGGCAGCGGCCTGCTCGCCGGGCTGCGCTTCGTCCTGAGCGACGAGTTGTTGCGGCCGATGCTCGCGACCGCCGTCTTCCTGCACATGTTCGCGCAGGCGATCTTCGTATCGCTGCCGGTGCTCGCATACGACCACTTCGGCGCCAGCGCGCGCACGGCCGGGCTGATGTTCGGCGCGTTCGGGGCAGGGTCCGTGATCGGCGCCCTTTCGGCGATCCCGCTGGCGCGAAGGGTGCCGCCGCTCCGCCTGGCGACGGCCGGGATCCTCTGGGTCTCGGCGCCGCTGCTCCTGCTGGGGCTCGACCTGCCGGCGATCGGCGTGATGGCGGTGATGTTCGCCGCCGGCCTGGGCGCCGTGGCGACGGCGCCGCTGATGGCCATCCTCACTACGCGGGCTCCCGAGGAGCTTCGTCCCAAGGTGATGACGGCGGTGATCACGCTGATCACGATCTCGGGCCCGGTCACGGTGCTCGTGCTCGGTTGGCTGCTCGAGTCGCTCGACGTGCGCACGGTGCTCCTCGGGCTAGCCATCGGACGCGTGGTCATGGCGATCGCGTTCGCGATGATCGTCCCGCGGCGTGCGAGGCATCTGCTGCCGCCGGCGACCGGAGAGGCGATAGCGTAGAAGCACTGTGATCGAGGTCGGCTCGCTCGCCGCTGTCGAGACGACGCTGCGAGCGCACGGGTTCTTCGGAGGCGGCGCCGAGGGTGTCGTGGCCGACGTCTACCTGGGCTACGGTCTGTCCGGTTCGCTGCGGCGAGGATGGAAGCCGTCGCCGCCCGAGCCTTGCCCGCTCCCGCCCGCCGCGTTGCGGATCCGGCCGCAGGACGAGTCGCCTGCGGCCGCCGGCAGCTTCGGGATCGGCGAGTGGGAGCAGACCTGGTCTCCCACGGAGCACGCGGCCGCGGTCGACGCCGTTCGCGAGGCGATCGCCCGTGGCGACGTGTACCAGGTCAACCTCGTCCAGCATCTCTCGGCCCCGTTCTCAGGCGATCCTGCGGGTCTCGCCCGGAAGCTCGTTCCGCTGCGCCCGCTCCATCCGCGGCCCTTCGTCGGTGACGGCTGGGCGATCGTGTCCGCCTCCCCCGAGCTGTTTCTCGCGCGCAGCGGGGGACGCGTGTGGACGATGCCGATCAAGGGCACGCGTCCGGCCGGAGGGAACGGCCTCACGGAGTCAGACAAGGACGCCGCTGAGCACGTGATGATCGTCGACCTCGAGCGGAACGACCTTTCCCGCGTCTGCGAGACGGGCTCCGTCACGTGGCCCGAGCTGATGGCGCCGAGGCCGCTCGCCGGAGTCGAGCACCTCGTCTCGCTCGTCGAGGGCACGCTGCGTGAGGGGGTGACGCTGACGACGCTCCTCGAGGCGACCTTCCCGGGCGGCTCGGTGACGGGCGCGCCGAAGATCTCGGCCATCGACCACATCGCGGAGCTCGAGCCGGTCGGGCCGAGGCGCGTCGATGGGTGCGCTCGGCACGATCTATCCCAACGGAGACCTCGACCTGGCGCTGACGATCCGCACCTTCGCCCTCGCCGAGGGGCGAATCCACCTCTGGGTGGGTGGCGGCATCGTGTGGGACTCCGACCCGGCGGAGGAGATTGAGGAATCCTGGGTGAAGGCGCGGCCGCTGCTGGAAGCTATTGGCCGCGCGCCGGATAGCGTTCGGGCGTGACCCCGCGCGTTCTCGCCCTCGCCGTCTCCGGGCGCGGGCTCGTGCCGCCTGACGAGCCAGTGATCCACGTGGACGACGAGGCGTTCATGCGCGGCCGGGGCGCCTTCGAGTCGCTCCGCGTCTACGGCGGCAAGCCATTTCGCCTCGACGAGCATCTCGACCGCCTCGAAGCCTCTTGTGCGAGGCTGGGGCTCGTGCCGCTCGCACGCCCTGAGTTGGACGGGCTGGTGGCGCTTGCGCTTGGCGAGGCGGGGGAGCGGGAGGCCGTGCTGCGCGTCTATGCGACGCCGGGACGAGGAGACGGAGCCGGTCGCCCTCGCCGTCGTGGGAGAGCTGCCGTCCGACCTCGACCAGCTGCGCGCGCGAGGCATCCACGCGATCACCGTCGAGTTCCGCCCGGCAGATCTCATCGGTGGCGTGAAGTCGACGAGCTATGCCCTCAACATGATGGCCGTCGACGTGGCGCGCGCTCGCGGCGCCGACGACGCTGTGTTCGTCGCTGCCGACGGAAGTGTGTTGGAGGGGACGACGTCGAACGTCTGGTGGCGCCGCGCCGGCACGCTGTACACCGCGGGCGTGGACGGAGGCATCCTCGCCGGCGTCACGAGAGGCGTGCTCGCGGAGGCGGCGCCCGGGCTCGGCTACGAGGTCGTCGAGGGCAAGTTCCCCGTCGGCGACCTGGCCGCCGCTGACGAGGCCTTCGCCTGCTCGTCCATACGCGAGGTGATGCCCATCATCGCCCTCGACGGCCGGCCGATCGGCGAGGGGAAGCCGGGAGAGGCCGCGGCACAGCTTCAGGCAGCGTTGAGGGAACAGGCGTGTCCGTAAGGGTCAGGACGCTCTCGGCGATCCATCGCGGGATCTATTCGGCGAGCGGCGGACGGGTCGGCAACCGGATCGTCGGCATGCCCGTGCTGCTGCTGACGACGGTGGGGCGGAAGACCGGCAAGCAGCGCACCTCGCCGCTCACGTACTTCGAGGACGGCGGCGCCATCGTCCTCGTCGGTTCCTACGGGGGCCGGCCGCACAACCCTGACTGGTTCGAGAACTTGATGGCCGCAGGTGAAGCCGAGGTGACGATCGGCCGCGAGCGCCGCCACATGCGGGCGCGGCGGGCGACGTCTGACGAGCGCGCGCGTCTCTGGCCACGGATCGTCGAGACGTACGACGGCTACGCGAAGTACCAGGCGAAGACGCCGCGCGAGATCCCGCTGGCCATCCTCGATTCCTGACGCTGCCTGATCAGAGTTGCCGCTACCTTGCCGACCCATGCCGTGGCTGCCTGTGGGAGAGGGTCAGCATGCCTAAGTCGACCGCGCTCGCGGCGTTGGTCGCGGTCGTGCTCATGGCTGCGGGTGCGGCAGCACAGCCGCTGGCGGAGGCGTCGACGGGTGCCGCCGGGCCACGGGTCGAGGTCACGAGCTTCGGGAACGTGGTAAGCAGTCCGGCGGGGATCACGGCCGGCCCTGACGGCGCCCTCTGGTTCACGAACTTCGGCGGCGACTCGATCGGCCGCATCACGACCACGGGCACGGTCACGGCCTACCGGCACACGAGCATCGACTTCCCGGAGTGGATCACCGCCGGCCCCGACGGCGCCCTCTGGTTCACGAACGACGACGGCGACTCGATCGGCCGCCTCCGCATCCTGAAGACGCGCTGAGCCCGCCAGGACTCGACGACTACATCGAGCCGCTAGCGCGGCGCGACGCCTTCGTCGACGAGCTGTGCGAGGATGCGAGCGGCCGCTCGCCGCTGCGACGGTGTGGCGAGGCTCACGTCCGGTACTGGCGCATGTGCTGGATGAGCCCGCGGCGCGCTCCCGGAGGCAACGACGTCGATCCCCGCGGCAGCTTGCAGACGAGTGATGGAGGCGCGTTCGGTCGCAGAGCGCCCGCATCGCTCTGCGCGGCAGAGCCGAGGGCGGCAATGCCGATGGCGACGGCCACAGCAGGTCTTGCATGCACGGTCGTGATTATCTCGCCGTCGCTAATACGCCGCTAACACGCCGCAACCTTGCAGATCCGCGTGCATTCACGGCCGCGATAGCCGCTCCCACAGGTTCTCGACGACGTTCTTGACGTCCGGGCGGCCGACAGCGCCGGCCATCGTGAACGCCCCCGCCGCGAAGACCTTGGCGCCGCGGGCGGTTTCGTAGTACGTCATCTGCGCTGTGAAGCCGGGCCCGAAGAGGTTCGGGATCTCGGCGAGCACTTGCGTGCCGCGAGGCGAATCCTCCGACGTCTGGTCGATCTCGATGCTTCCGCTTCCGAAGGCGTCGCCGGGCTTCAGGCCCGAGCCCGCGAAGATCCAACGTCCCGCCGCTGCCTTGCGCAGCAGCCACCCGCCGCGGCGCCCTCCGCTGTCGTTGCCGCGGTACTGGACGCCGAGCAGCGCTGCTTCTGGCCGACCCAGATCGCGCCACTGCTCGGTCTTGGTCATCGTGTTGCCTTGTTTGACGACCCTCCAGAAGAAGTTATTCGCCGAGAGGAACATGAGGTTGCCGCCGCGGTCGCGATAGCCCTCGATGAGGTCGTACTCACGTGTCGTCACGTACTCGTGGTGGCCCGGGAAGACGATCAGGTCATAAGCCCTTGCAAGCGATGCCGCGCTGGGCAAGGCCTCGAGGTCGGACTGGGCGAGGAAGTCGACCGGGCGGTCGTTCCAGCTCAGCCAGTGCAGGAAGGGAAGGTCGTATTGGCGGAAGTAGTTCGGGACGCCACGGTTGAGAAACGGCCGGCCGAGAACGACGGTCTTGTGGCCCCAGCTCGCGTACCAGCTGTCGCCCTTGCCGTCGCCGTCCATGTCACGCAGGTTGTAGGCCTGCCATGTGAGTGTCGGCAGCACGACCGCGATGCGGTGCTCGCCGAGACGGCGCGGCCGGACGATGAATGGTGCGTAGCCGATGCGGCCGTCCGCCGCGGTCAACCGCGCGAAGTAGAGGCCGGTCGGCCAGGCGCCGATGCGAACTCTGAGAGAACGGCGGCCTGAACTCGCGCCTACGCCGACCACCTTCGTCATGGCGACGCCGTTCATGGTGACGTTGTCCACGGTCCGCGTGCCCTCCGGGCCTGCGTGGAAGATCTGGAGCCGGAGTCCGCGGGCGCGGTTGTAGACCTTCAGCGTCGCAGTACTCTGTGGCGCGTAGCTCTCACGAGGGAATGCAGCCTCGACGCCGGGCGTCAGCTCGACAATGGTCGGTGCCCTGCCCTCGAGCTCCTCCTCTTCCTCGAGTGAGAGCTCGACGGGAAGAGCCGGAGCGGCCGCGGAAAGGGCGAGTGGGCTGATGAAAACGACGGCGATTGCGAGAAGAAGCAGGGTGCGGGTGTGCTCACCGCGGTGGATGTGGGGCCTGAGCTTGGAGCATGGCCCCACCGTCGGGCGGGGCCCAAATGGCTCAGTCACGGCGCACTAACGGCCGGCTAACGGCTTCGGACTCGATATTGGCGCGGCGTTAGCGCGCAACTGCACGCTCTTGCGCGAACGGTGATCGCCCGCGACGATTGCAACTAACGATGATCGAGTTCCGGATCCTCGGCCCGCTCGAGGTCGTGCGGCGACGAAGGCTCGATCGCGCTCGGCGGCCAGAAGCAGCGGGCGCTGCTCGGGCTCCTTCTGATGCGCGCAGGCGAGGTCGTCGCGACCGACCGCCTCGTCGATCAGCTCTGGGGCGAGCAGCCGCCGAAGACGGCGACGACGTCGCTCCAGAATCTCGTCTCCCAGCTCCGCAAGCTGCTCGGGCCGGACGTGCTCGTGACGCGGCCGCCTGGTTACGTGCTCCAGGTCGATGCCGAGAGCCTCGATCTCGCCCGCTTCGAGCGGCTCGTCGCCGAGGCGCGGTCCGCCGGAGCCTGCGGAGCGGGCGGAGATGCTCGCGCGAGGCGCTTGCGCCTGTGGCGGGGTTCGCCGCTCGCCGACCTCGCGTTCGAGACGTTCGCCCAGACGGAGATCCGCCGGCTCGAAGAGCTTCGTCTCGAAGCCGTCGAGGAACGGATCGACGCGCGACCTCGAGCTCGGCGAAGGCTCGGAGTCTCGTCCCGGAGCTCGAGGCGCTTGTCGTCGCAACTTCCCGCTGCGGGAGCGCCTGCGCGGGCAGTTGATGCTCGCTCTGTACCGCTCCGGACGGCAGGCCGAGGCGCTCGACGTCTACCACGCACGCGCCGTAAGCGCTTCGGCCGACCAGCTCGGGATCGATCCAGGCCCGAAGCTCCAGCAGCTGTACGGCATCGATCCTCCGGCAGGAGTCGGTCCTCACGCCCACGACGTCGGAGTCGCCCGACCGGTCGAGGATCACTACGCGGAGGTCGCGAAGCGCTGCTCGCCGGGAGGGTCGTGCGCGGTCCTCGGTGCAGGGGCGACCCGGCGTGAACGGCGAGCGGCTCCATCCCCGGGTCTCGACGAGATCGCCGCGCTATCTCGCGGATGCCTTCGACTGCCCGCCGGCGCACCGCGACCTTGCGCGTGTCTCGGAGTACGTCGCGTTGATGCAGGGGGTCGGCCCTCTTTACGACGAGCTGCACGATCTGCTCGACCGCGACTTACGAGCCGGGCCCCGTCCATCGCGCGCTCGCGGACGCTTGCGTCGGCTCATCGGCGCGCGCGAACGTGCCACGCCAGCTGATCGTGACGACGAACTTCGATCTCGCGCTCGAGCGTGCATTCGCCGAGGCGGCGGAGAAGACTGGATGTCGTCTCGTACATCGCTCGCGGGCGGCACCACGGCCGCTTCCTCCACGCTATCGCCGAGGGACAAAGCGACCGTCGTCGACGTACCCAACGCGTACACGGGCATCTCGCTCGACGAGCGCGCCGTCATCCTGCAAGCTCCTCGGCCAGGTCGACCGCCAGCCCGACCGCCGGTGGGAGAGCTTCGCGGTCACGGAGGACGATCACATCGACTACCTGGCGCAGGCGGACATCGCAAGCCTCGTGCCGGTGACGCTCGTCGCCCAGCTCCGTCGCAGCCACTTCCTGTTTCTCGGCTACCCGCTACGAGACTGGGGCCTGCGCGTGTTCCTCCACCGCATCTGGGGACGGGAGACGGTCGCCTACAGGTCCTGGGCCGTCGAAGCGGAGGCAACGACCCCGTCGAGCGCGAGCTCTGGCGTCGGCGCGGAGTCGACGTCTTCGACGTACCGCTCGAGGAGTACGTGACGCGGCTGGCCGAGCGTGGTCCGGAGGCGTCACGTTGACGGTCTCGCCGTACAAGGGCCTCGCTCCGTTCGAGGACTCCGAACGCGACCAGGCGTTCTTCTTCGGGCGAGAGCGAGAAACGGAGGTCATCTGCGCCAATCTCATGGCCTCGCGGCTCACCGTTCTCTACGGCGAGACGGGTGTCGGGAAGAGCTCGGTGCTGCGGGCGGGCGTTGCGCAGGACGCTGCGGCGTCCAAAGCGGGGGCCGCTACGCGGTCGTCGTCTTCGACAACTGGAAGGACGATCCGGCGGCCGGACTCGAACGCCGCTGTGTCGCAGGCGGCGGGCAGTCCGAGCCGCGAGCGTCGCTCGCAGACACGCTCGAGGCATGCGCCGCGCAGCTCGGAGGAGACGTCTTCGTCGTCCTCGACGGCGTCGAGGAGTACTTCCTCTACCACGAGGACGAGCACGGGACCCGGGACGTTCTCTCGGAGCAGTTCCCCGAGGCGGTCCGGCGCCCGAGGCTGCGCGCGAGCTTCCTCGTCTCGCCTCCGCGAGGACTCGCTCGCGAAGCTCGATCGCTTCAAGGCGAGCATCCCCGAGTCTCTTCGGCAACTACCTCCGGCTCGATCATCTCGACCGGAGCTGGTCGCCGAGGCGATCGTCGGCCCAGTCGAGCACTACAACCGGCTTGTCGAGCCAGTCGCGGCAGTGGCGGTCGAGCCGGCAGCTCGTCGAGGCCGTGCTCGACGAGGTCGCGACCGGCAAGGTCGACTCGGCCACGCGGGCCGCGGTGTGGTCGGCGACGCGAGATGACGACGCAGGCAGCCGCGTCGAGACGCCGTTTCTCCAGCTCGTCATGGAACGCCTGTGGGAGTGCCGAACGGGACGCGGGCTCGCGCACGCTGCGCGCTTCGACGCTCGACGAGCTCGGCGGCGCCGAGCGAGATCGTGCGTGCGCATCTCGATCGCGCGCTCGACCTCGCTGACCCGGCCTCGCAGCGCGACCTCGCCTCCGCGATCTTCAACCACCTCGTCACGCCGTCGGGGACGAAGATCGCCCATGCGCAGCCGGACCTCGCACGGTACGCAGGAGCCGTCGACGGACGAGCTCGAGCCGGTGCTCTGCCGACGCTCGTGCGCGAGCGCATCCTCCGACCTGTCGCGGCGGACGGAGGCGCGCCGCGCTACGAGATCTACCACGACGTGCTCGGTGAGGCCGTGCTTGCGTGGCGAAGCGGCCATGAGGCGGAGCGAGAGCTCGACGCACGAGCGGCAGGCGCACGCCGGCGCCACGCCGGCTGCTCGCTGTCTCGGCGTCGGCGGCGTGCTGCTCGCCGCGATGGCGGGCGTGACGACGTATTTGCGTTCACCCAGCGGAGTGAAGCACGGGTACAACGGAGCGAGGCACGCTTGCAGGCTCGCCAGGCGCAGGCTCGACTACTCACTGCCTCGGCGGTGTCGTCGCTCGACCAGCGATCCCTCGCTCAGCCTCAGCCTCGCCGCCGAGGCGGCGCGGCTCGACCGGGGCGGCAGACGTGAGAACGTGCTTCGAACCGCGTACCTCCTCGACCGCCGGCGCGCAGTCTTCCCTGCCGGAGGCCCGGTTTCCACGGCTGCGCTTCAGCCCCGACGGCAAACGTCGTCATGGCCGCCAGCCACGATGGCCACGTACGGATCTACGACGCTGCGACACACAGGCTCATACGCGACGCTCGATCACGGCGCGCCGGTGCTCGACGCAGCGTTCGAGCGCGCGGGCCGGTACGTAGTGACCGGCGGGAGCAAGACGGCACTGCTCGGCTGTGGGACTCGATGACAGCGGACAGCTGATTCGCTACGTTCCGTCACGGGAGCTCCGGTCCGCAGCGTGGCCATCGCCCGAGTCGGTGGCGCGCGTCGCTGACGGGTGGAGGGAGGACCGTCCGCTCTGGCTCCCGGACGGCGACCAGGTTCGCCGAGATTCACTGGCCCAAGCCCGTGACCGGCGCGTGTCGTTCAACCGCGACGGACACGTCTCGTCGTCGTCGGCAACGACAGGGTCGCTCGGCTCTACGACGCCACGACCGGAAGTCTCGTCCGGACGCTTCGACCAGGGAGGAACGGTCACGAGCGCCGAGTTCAGCGGTGCCGGCAGGCGGCTGCTCGCCACGACCGGCGCCAACGAGACGGCGCGGATCTGGCGCGCTCGCGACGGCCGACTCCTGCACGAGCTGAAGGGGCACCGTGGCGCCGTGCTCGACGCCGCGTTCAGCCCGGAGGATCGCGGCTCGCGACGGCGAGCGCCGACGGCACCGGTCGGATCTGGGACGTGCGCACGGGCGATCTCCTGGCCTCGGTCGTCGGACACAAGGGCATCGTCCGCGCCATCGCGTTCAGCCCGGACGGCAACTTCGTCGTCACGGGGAGCGACGACGCAGTCGGCGCGGGTGTCGAAGGCGGACAACGGGCGACGCGCGAGCCTGGCTCGACGGGCACGGCGACGTCGTCGGGCAGCGTTGCGTTCAGCCCTGACGGCTCGACAGTGCTCACGGGAAGCGACGACGGGACAGCGCGTCTCTGGGATCGCGAGAACCAGCCGCATCTCGAGGTTGTCGCCCGGTCACGAGGGCCAGTTCCGGGCGCGACGTACGCCGGGACCGACGCGATTGCGATTGCCGGACCAGGGAGACCGCGTGCGGCTGGTGGCTGCCACGAACAGGCGGCCGCTTTCGTCCTATGTCCTCCCCGGCCCGGCCCGTGCCGTTTCGTCGTCGGCTGACGGGCGACGTGGTCGCCGCAGCTGGTGGGCGAGCAGTGTCGTCTTTCGTCGCGACGGCAGGCGGACCGTGCTCGCGTTGCCCGGTGCCGCCGCCGTCGCCGTTGCTCCGAACGGCTCGGCGGTGGCGGGCGGTGGCGCCGGAGGAACCGGGCGAATCTGGTCGGCTGACGGACGGCTACGACGAAAGCTTCGAGGTCACACGGCAGCGATCACGGACGTCGCCTTCAGTTCTGACGGCCAGCGCATCGCGACCTCCTCGCTTGATGGGACGGCACGGATCTGGGACGTCGCGACCGGGAAGCCGATCCGAACGCTGCGGGGCCGAAAGGAGGTGCTGTCCGTCGCGTTCAGCCCGGACGACCGTCTCGTCCTTACCGCGAGCCTGCGACCACACAGCACGGCTGTGGGACGCGGAGACGGGTGAGCTGGCTCAGGTGCTGCGCTGTCACTACGGTCGCGTCGCCGACGCGAATTTCAGCCCCGACGGCCGCTGGATCGTGACGGCGGGTCCGGCGACGGTCGGGCTCTGTGGCAGCCGGGGCTGCGGGAGCCGATTCTCCCCTACGGGTTCGGCGGCCACAAGCCGCTGCTGACGAGCGCCGTCTTCGACCCGACGGGCCGTTTCGTCTTGAGCACATCGACGCGACGGCACGGTACGCCGGGCCGAGTGCGCCGTTTGCGCGGATCTGGACTCGTTGCTCGCGCGTGCCAGGGCGCAGCTCGCCTCGAGCGGCCGTACGCTGACTGCGCGAAGAACGCGAGCGCTACGGGCTCGACTAGCGCGGCGCGACGCCTTCGTCGACGAGCTGCGCGATCACGTCGAGGTCGGGCAACGGGTCGTCCATCGGTGTGCCGCAGCGCCAGTCCGTTCGCGACGAAGGACAGGAAGACGACTGCGTCCTCGAGCGGCACGTCCTCGCGCACCTTCGGCCGGACCTGTTCGAGTCGCTCGGCGCGCGTCTCCTTGAGCTCCTCCTCTCGCTGCTCGATCAAGGCTTTGAACTCGGGGTCGGTGCGGATCCTCCGAGTCGCCTCGAGCTGCACCGCCAGCCAGTCGGGGTCCTCGCGGACGATCGCGTCGAGCACGGCCCGGAAGCCCTCGTGCAGCCAGACGTCCGTGAGCCGCTTCGACATCTCGAGCGCGAGCTCGATGAAGAGCGCGTCCTTGCTTCCGTAGTAGTTGAAGATCGCGCCGCGGGAAAGGCCCGTGTCCTGCTCGAGCCGGGCGACGGTCGCCCCCTCGTAGCCGTAGCGCGCGAAGCAGCGGCGGGCTCCGTCGAGGATCTGCTCGCGGCGACGCTGCTTGTGTGCTTCTGAGACCTTCGGCATATTCGTACTTTACAAAACCGTACAGACGTTTTATATTATCGGCAGAGATGGAACGCGTAAACAAGCGGGCGGTCGGAGCACTCGTCGTCGCCGAGCTGATCTCGACGCTCGGCTCGCGGATGACGTACCTGGCGCTGCCGTGGTTCGTGCTCGTGACGACGGGCTCCGCGGCGAAGATGAGCGTCGTCCTCGCCGTGCAGATCCTGCCGATGGCGATCCTCGGCGTGCCGAGCGGCTCGCTCGTCCAGAAGCTCGGCTCCCGGACGACAATGCTCGCGTGCGACTTCGCGCGCGCCCCGCTCATCATGGCGCTCCCGCTGCTGCACTCGGCGGGGGTGCTGTCGTTCGGCCTGCTGCTCGCGATCGTGGCGCGCTGTCGGAGCCTTCATGCCGCCGTACGCCGCGTCGCAGCGCGTGATCCTGCCCGAGCTCGTCGGCGAGGACGTGACGACGATGTCGCAGGCGAACAGCCTCATCGAGGGCGGGACCGCGGCCGCCGCCCTGATCGGGCCCGCGCTTGCCGGCATCCTCATCCCGTTCCTCGGTGCCCCGAACGTCCTCTACATCGATGCCGCTACGTACCTCGTCGCGTTCCTGCTCGTGCTCGCCTTCGTCCCGCGACCCAAGCCGCTCGACCAGCAGGCGGGCGGCGGGCTGCTCGAGGGCCTTCGCTTCGTGGCGCGGGACTCGTTCATGGGTGCGCTCGTCCTCGTGATCGTCGTCTTCGGGTTCTTCAGCTCCGCGCTCTCCGCGGCGCTGCCCGCACACGCGTATCTCGACTTCGACAGCCCGAGGATCGCGGGGCTGTTCTACAGCGCGCTCGGTGCCGGGGCTCTGATCGGGACGATCTTTGCCGTCATGCTCATTCCCAAGACCCAGCCGCTGCGGCTGGCCGCCGCCGCCATTCTCGGCGTGACGCTCCCACTGTGGCTGCTCGGCATGGATCTGCCGACGTGGGTGTTCACGCTCGCGCTCTTCTCGGCCGTGCTGTTCACGCCGCTCGTCAACGGGCCTGTCATGGGCACGCTCACGTCCCGGATGACGCCGGAGATCCGTCCCAAGGCGATGACCGCGATCATCGCCCTGAACACGGTCGCCGCTCCGCTCGGCTTCCTGCTCGCCGGCCAGGTGATCGACGAGGTGGGCACGTCGGCAGTGTTCTTTACGGTCGCCGCCGGCTTCACCGCCGCGTCGCTCGTGTTCGTCGCCGTCGTGCTCCGACACCTGCGGACTCCCGTACCGGTACTCGAGACCTAGACGGCTACGCTTCGAGCGTGGCCGAGTTTCGCACCTCAGACGGGTATCGCCCGACCGGAGACCAGCCGGAGGCGATCGACCTGCTGGCCGAGTCGCTCAATGCCGGGAACCGCTTCCAGACCCTGCTGGGCGCAACGGGGACGGGCAAGACCGCGACGATGGCCTGGACGATCGAGAAGGTCGGCAAGCCGGCGCTGATCATCGCGCACAACAAGACGCTCGCCGCGCAGCTCTGCAACGAGTTCCGCGAGTTCTTCCCCGAGAACTCGGTCGAGTACTTCGTCTCGTACTACGACTACTACCAGCCCGAGGCGTACGTCCCCCAGGCCGACCTCTATATCGAGAAGGATTCCTCCCAGAACGACGACATAGCGCGCCTGAGGCTCGCCGCGACGTCGGCGCTGATGACCCGGCGCGACGTCGTCATCGTCGCATCAGTCTCGTGCATCTACGGCCTCGGCTCGCCGGAGGAGTGGAAGGAACGCGTGCTCATCCTCGAGGTGGGGGAGACGCACGATCGCGACGCCGCTCTCCGCAAGCTGATCGAGAGCCAGTACGTTCGCAACGACTCGGTGCTCGGCCGTGGCCGCTTCCGGGTGAAGGGCGACGTGATGGAGGTGCAGCCGGCGAACGCGGAGACCGCTTACCGAATCTCGTTCTTCGGCGACGACGTGGAGTCGATCACCCACTTCGACCCGCTCACCGGCGAGGTGATGGCGCCGCTGGAGAACCTCGTCATCTGGCCGGCAACGGAGTACGTGACGTCTACGCCGTCCATCGAGAGGGCCGTGGACGATATCCGGGCAGAGCTGGAGGAGCAGGTTGCGACGTTCGACGCGGACGGAAAGATGCTCGAAGCGCACCGGCTCAAGCAGCGGACGGAGTACGACCTCGAGATGCTGAAGGAGCTCGGCTTCTGCTCGGGCATCGAGAACTACTCGCGCCACCTCGAGGGCCGGCCCGAGGGCTCGCATCCGTTCACGCTCATCGACTACTTCCCGGACGACTTCGTCGTGCTTCGTGGACGAGTCGCACCAGACGATCCCGCAGATCGGCGGCATGTCGGAGGGCGACCGCTCACGCAAGCAGACGCTCGTCGACTACGGCTTTCGGCTGCCGTCCGCGATCGACAACCGGCCGCTGCGCTTCGACGAGTTCCTCGAGAAGGTGCCCCAGCTCGTCTTCGTGTCGGCGACGCCCGGGGCGTACGAGCTTCGCAACTCGGCGGTGGTGGCCGAGCAGCTGATCCGGCCGACGTTCATCGTCGACCCCGAAGTGGAGGTGCGGCCGACGAAGAACCAGATCGACGATCTCCTCAACGAGGTCCGGCGGCGCGAGGAGGTGGGCGAGCGCGTGCTCGTCACGACGCTGACGAAGAAGATGGCCGAAGACCTCACGGACTACCTGCTCGAAGCCGGCGTCCGTGCGCGGTATCTCCACTCGGAGATCGACACGCTCGAGCGCATCTCCATCATCCGCGAGCTGCGGCTCGGCGAGTACGACGTGCTCGTCGGGGTCAACCTCTTGCGCGAGGGCCTCGACCTACCCGAGGTGTCGTTCATCGCCATTCTCGACGCGGACAAGGAAGGATTCCTGCGCGGCAAGACGGCGCTCGTGCAGACGATCGGCCGCGCGGCGCGGAACGTCAACGGCACCGTCGTCCTCTACGCAGACAAGATCACGGAGGCGATCGCCGGCGCGATGGACGAGACGAACCGGCGGCGCGCCAAGCAAGTCGCGTACAACGAGGAGCACGGGATCACGCCGGAGACGATCGTGAAGGGCGTCTCCGACATCGCCGAGTTCCTCTCGCTCGAGTCGCCGACGGTGCCGGGGCGGCGCCGCCGGGGCGGTCGCAAGCTCGAGGAGCTGGGCCGCGAGGAGCTGGAGAAGCTCGTCATCGAGCTGGAGGAGGAGATGTTCCTCGCCGCCGAGGAGCTGCGCTTCGAGTACGCGGCGAAGCTCCGCGACGAGATCAAGGACTTGCGGCGAGAGCTGCTGACGCCGGCGAAGGCTTGAACGCCGGCGGCCCGCCGAAGCGGGCCGCCGAGGCTGAAGCGGAGTACCACTCCGCAGACGACTGATGAGTCCATCGTAGCGAGTGTCGGCGGAGGGCGCCGGACTCGAACCGGAGCCGGTGGTGAGCCGGCCAGAGCGATTATCAGTCGTCTATCCCACCCTGGGATTTCAGCCCTCCGCCTCGGACCAACGTACCGCCCGGCAGCGGACCGCTCTGTGCCTACTCTGTGTCGATTCAGCTCCAAGGAGGACAGACATGTGCCGGAACATCCACACGCTGCACAACTACGAGCCCCCGGCGACCGAGGAGGAAGTACGCGACGCCTCGCTCCAGTACGTCCGCAAGATCTCGGGCTCGACGAAGCCGTCGAAGGCCAACGAGAAGGCGTTCGAGCGTGCCGTCGACGAGGTGGCGGCCGCCACGTCTCGACTGCTCGACGGCCTCGTCACCTCGGCCCCGCCAAGGAACCGCGAGGCCGAGGCTGCGAAGAAGCGTGAGCTAGCGCGGAAGCGTTTCGGCGCCGCGGTCAGCGCGTAACGCGCGGGAAGCGGCGCTCGGCGACGGGCACGAACGCCTCGCCGTCGAGGACGTGCGTTTCGATGGTGATCGACGATTCGTCGGCGGTGATCACGTGCGCTCCCTGCGCCTCGCCGAGTCGATGGGGCCGGGGTCGCGTGAGCCCGGGCGCCGTCACTACGACGATCGAGCGTTCGCCCTCCAGCACTTCGAACTCACGCCGCTCGGCGACGCCCGCCTGATGGACGTGGCCGGAGAGGACGAGCTCGGCGCCGGCTGCCGCCAGCTGCTCCAGCACGCGGCCGCGGTGAGCGAGCGGCCGCTTGCGCGTCCGCCACGGTGCGTTGGCCAGCTGATGGTGAAGGCAGACGACTCGTAGGGCACCGGCCGGCGCGGTGCCGAGCCGCTCGGCGGCGCGCTCCACCGCATCCGTCCGGAGGCCCCCCGACTGGTGTCGCCACGGCCGTACCGAGTTGACGCCCACGACGTACAGGCCCTCGGCCGAGTGCACCGGCTCCGTCGTCTCCCACTGGCGCTCGAACTCCAGCCAGGGGCGCGTGAATCGCCCCGGCGGCAGCAACGGGATGTCGTGGTTGCCGGGCACCGCCAGCGCCGGCGCGGGCAGGCGCCGCAACAAGCTCGCGACCCGCTCGTGCTGGTCGCGCCGCCCGCGGTGCGTGAGGTCGCCTGTGGCCACCACGAGATCGGGCCCAACGCGCTCTACGAGGGCCTGCAGAGCACTCTCGATGAGGGGTTGATCGCGGGCTCCGAGGTGGATGTCGGAGACGTGGATCAGGCGAGCAGGCACAGCCGAGGCAGGCTATACACTGGCCTCGTGCCGGACGAGTCGACTGAGTCGACCGAGCTTTTCGACGACCTCTACCTTGGCCTGCGCGCCGGCGGCGCCATCCGCAAGCAAAGGCGCGGAGAGCCGTTGACCATGGAAGAGGAGGCCGCTCTCGGCCACTGGCAGCGGCTGTCGAGGTGGCGCAAGGTGATCGCCGTGGGCGCCTTCGCTCTCGGGACGTTCGGGCTCGGCTTCACGATCGGCGGCATCATCTTCGGCCGCCGCCGCAACGCGTAGGCGAAGCCTCCAATCCGCCGAGCCGCCGATTGCGTAGGACCAAGGTCCACTTCTACGAAAGGGCACGTTCATGCGTCCAACACTCCTCGTCTCCGCCGCACTCGCAGTCGGTCTGGCTCTTGCTGGGCTAACGCTCGCCGCGGGTCAGAAGGACACCTACAAGCTCACAGCGACTCTCAAGGCCAGCTCCGAGGTGCCGAAGCCCACAGGTACCGTCGTCGGCGCCAAGGGCAGATTCACTGCGACGACTGTGGAGCTCGCGAACGACCGCGCGAGGCTCGCGTGGCAGCTGACGTTCTCGAAGCTGACCGGCCCAGCCGCTGCTGCCCACATTCACATCGGCAAGCCGGGCAAGGCCGGAAACGTCATGGTCGCGCTCTGCGGCCCATGCAAGAGCGGGAAGCGGGGGACGGCGACCATCACGCATGCGCAGCTCAGGACGATCCAGGCGGGTCGTGCGTACGTCAACGTCCACACGAAGAAGAACGCCGCCGGCGAGATTCGTGGTCAGATCAAGGCCACCGAGACCGCATCGGACGACTCCCCGCCTGCGCCTCCTCCGCCGCCCGGCGACGAACCGCCGCCGGATCCGTATCCGTAGGGATTTTTACGCGTTGAGCAAGAGTCGCGCCGTCTCCGCATGGGCGGCGTGGTAATAAGAGAGGTCGGGCTCGAAGCCCCACGCGATCGTGTGCGCGATCGTCCAGTCGCGCATGCGCTCGCGGTCGAGGCTCAGGTCCGATGACAGGCGGTCGAGTCGCCTGCGCAGTCGTGCCAGGGGCCGTGGGCCTGCAAGCACCTCGTCCTTCCGGTCGCGGACCATCGCCAAGAGCGTGAACTCGCGCTCGGCTGCGATCGGCTTGGGGTCGATGGCGAGCCATGGTTCTCTCGTGCCACGCAGGACATTGCCGGCGTGGAAGTCCTCGTTCGAGAGCACCAGCGGCCCCTGCGTCGGGCCGAGCTCGCGTAGTGCGTCGACGGCAGCGTCGAGCAGCGAGCGCTCGAACGGGCGGCCTGTCGCATGCCAGTGCCTGGGCAGCTCGTCGATCCAACGCAGCGCGAGATCCGACGCCAGACGAAGGGTCTGCGGCGGAGGCTTCCACAGCCGAGGCAAGAGGCCGGCGACGACGTCACCGGCTGCATCATCATCGAGCTCGAGCAGTGTCGTGCCGGGCCGACAGCGCTCCAGCAGCAGCGCCCGCCGCTCGACGTCATACGCGAGCAGGCGGATTGCGCCGTCGCCGTCCCACGCGCGGAGCGCTTCCGGCTCCTGCTCCGACTCATCGTCTGGGAAGTTGATCTTGAGCACGGCGTCGCCTGCCTGGACCACGAGCGACGCGTTGCTGCCCGCATACGGCTCTCCCAGCTCGAGCTGCCATTGCTCGGCGCACACCGCCGCGAGTCGGGGCAGCCTGTCGAGCCAGGCCGGGCCGCCCGGCACGTCTCGCCACCACGAGAGAGCTTCAGGGAGTTGCACGCTGACCAGGGTCGAGCCTAGAGGAGTGCGGCCGCGACCGGCGAAGGCGCCGACCATGCACGCTGCTCCCCAGGAACGTGTCTGCTTCGACGTGCGCCGCCACGGCGTCGTGCTCATGAGGCCGTTCCTCTGGGCGTTGGCCCTCCTGGTCGTCGGCCTGTTCCTCATGGCCCTGCCGTGGCCGGTGCCCGTCGCCGCGCCCTTGGTGATGGGGATCGGCGCCGTGAGCGCAATTGCGGCAGTGTGGCGCTGGGATCGCACGCGCTTCGTCGTCACCACGGAGAAGGTGTTCCTCGTGGAGGGCGTAACCCGCAAGCGCGCGGCGGCCGTGCGCCTCCAGGGACTCCGGTCGATCACGCTCGAGCAGTCGCTCTGGGGCCGCATGCTCGGCTACGGCACGCTCCACGCAGGGCCGCTGGAGGTCGAGCACGTGCCGTGCGCACGGCAGGCGCGGGACCTCGTCGAACGCCTCGCCAACTAGCCGAGCGAACACGCGTTCCCGTCCGATTCGGCTCGTTAGAATGGATCGGTTATGGCTCAGGAAGAGCTCGTCGTTCACGGCGCCCGTGAGCACAACCTCAAGGACATCACCGTCCGCCTGCCGCGGAACAGGCTGATCACGATCACCGGGCTCTCGGGCTCGGGGAAGTCGAGTCTCGCCTTCGACACGATCTACGCCGAGGGGCAACGCCGCTACGTCGAGTCGCTGTCCGCGTACGCGCGCCAGTTCCTGCAGATGATGGAGAAGCCCGACGTCGACTCGATCGACGGCCTCTCGCCGGCCATCTCCATCGACCAGAAGACGACGTCGCGCAACCCGCGCTCGACCGTCGGCACGGTGACGGAGATCTACGACTACCTGCGACTGCTCTACGCGCGGGTGGGCCGTCCGCACTGCCCGGTCTGCGGGCGGCCGATCGCGGGCCAGTCGCAGGAGTCGATCGTCGACCAGGTGCTGCAGCTGCCCGAGGGGACGAAGTTCACCGTCAACGCGCCGGTCGTACGCGATCGCAAGGGCGAGTTCAGGGACGTGCTCGATGAGCTGCGCACCGACGGCTTCACGCGCGTGAAGGTGGACGGCGAGCAGCGGCT
The DNA here is from genome assembly GCA_963786725.1 of uncultured Actinomycetes bacterium. Classification (GTDB taxonomy): domain Bacteria; phylum Actinomycetota; class Thermoleophilia; order Gaiellales; family Gaiellaceae; genus PALSA-612. The sequence goes on from CAWBAD010000007.1 coordinate 118,647, forward strand.
GCTCGAGGAAGAGATCGTCCTCGACAAGAAGCGCAAGCACACGATCGAGGTCGTGGTCGACCGGCTCGCGATGAAGCCCGACCTGCGCCAGCGGCTGGCGCAGTCGATCGAGACCGCGGCGGGTCTCGCCGCGGGGCTCGTCGCGATCGACGTCGTCGACACGGGCGAGACGATGCTCTTCAGCGAGAACTTCGCGTGCCCCGAGCATGGTGTCTCGCTCGCTGAGCTCGAACCTCGCATCTTCTCCTTCAACTCGCCCCATGGAGCCTGCCCGCGCTGCACGGGACTCGGCGCGCAGCTCGAGGTCGACCCGGATCTCGTCGTGCCCGATCCCACGCTCGCCATCGGCGAGGGCGCGCTCGTTCCCTGGTCGGTGATGAACTCGAACTTCTACGAGTCGGTGATCCAGGGCATCGCCGACCGCTACGAAGTCGACCTGGAGACGCCCTGGGCTGAGCTGCCGCAGGAGCAGCGCGACCTGTTCCTGAACGGCACGGACGGCGAGCGGGTCTACGTCCAGTACCGCAACCGCATGGGCCGCAAGCGCTCGTACATGCTGTCGTTCGAAGGCATAACCAAGAGCCTCGAGCGGCGCTATCGGGAGACCGACTCCGGCCAGATCCGCGAGCGGATCGAGGAGTACATGAGCTTCCGGGCGTGCCCAGCATGCGGCGGTGCCCGGTTGAAGCCCGAGGTGCTGGCGGTGACCGTCGGCGGCCGGAACATCCATGAACTGACGCAGCTGTCGGTCGCCGCGGCGCTCGAGTTCCTCGACGGGCTCGAGCTGACCGAGGTCGAGCAGCTGATCGGCGCGCGCATCGTCAAGGAGATCCGGGAGCGGCTCACGTTCCTCGCCGACGTCGGCGTGGGCTACCTCACGCTCGATCGCGCGGCTTCGACGCTGTCCGGCGGCGAGGCACAGCGGCTGCGGCTGGCGACGCAGATCGGCTCACAGCTCGTGGGCGTCCTCTACATCCTCGACGAGCCGTCGATCGGGCTCCATCAGCGCGATAACGGCCGGCTGATCGGCACGCTCGAGCGGCTGCGCGACCTCGGCAACACCGTGCTCGTCGTCGAGCACGACGAGCAGATGATGCGCTCCGCCGACTGGCTCGTCGACATGGGGCCCGGCGCGGGCGAGCACGGCGGCCATGTCGTCGCCGAGGGGCCGGCGAAGAAGGTCGAGCGCGCGGCCGGGTCGGTGACCGGGCAGTTCCTGTCCGGGGCGCGCGAGATCGCCGTCCCCGAGCGGCGGCCCCTCGACAACGGCACGTTCGTGGTGCGGGGCGCCCGCATGCACAACCTCAAGGACATCGACGTCGAGTTCCCGGTCGGCAAGCTCGTCGCCGTCACGGGCGTCTCCGGCTCCGGCAAGTCGACGCTCGTCAACGAGATCGTCTACAAGGCGCTCGCCAACCGCCTGCACCGCATGCGCATCAAGCCCGGCGACCACGACTCGGTGGACGGCATCGAGTGCTTCGACAAGGTGATCGACATCGACCAGTCCCCGATCGGCCGCACCCCGCGCTCGAACCCGGCGACGTACACCGATCTCTTCACGCCCATCCGCGAGCTCTACTCGCTCACGCCCGAGGCGAAGGTGCGCGGCTACAAGCCCGGCCGCTTCTCGTTCAACGTGCGCGGCGGCCGCTGCGAGACGTGCAAGGGCGACGGGCAGATCAAGATCGAGATGCACTTCCTGCCGGACGTCTACGTGCCCTGCGAGACCTGCCACGGTCGGCGCTACAACCGCGAGACGCTCGAGGTGCGCTTCAAGGGCAAGGCGATCGCCGACGTGCTGGAGATGTCGGTCGAGGAAGCGCTCGAGTTCTTCGCGAAGATCCCCAAGATCCGGCGCAAGCTGCAGACGCTGCACGACGTCGGTCTCGACTACATCAAGCTGGGGCAGCCCGCGACGACGCTCTCGGGCGGGGAGGCACAGCGCGTGAAGCTGGCCAAGGAGCTGTCGAAGATCGCCACGGGCCGGACGCTCTACATCCTCGACGAGCCGACGACGGGCCTGCACTTCGCCGACATCGAGAAGCTGCTCGAGGTGCTGCAGAGGCTTGTGGACGCGGGCAACACCGTACTCGTGATCGAGCACAACCTCGACGTCATCAAGCAGGCCGACTGGCTCGTCGACCTCGGACCTGAGGGCGGCGACGCGGGGGGCGAGGTCATCGCGACCGGGACGCCGGAGCAGGTGGCCGAGGTCGAGGAGTCGTACACGGGCGCGTACCTGCGCGAGCTCTTGCCGGCTCTCGCGGTCGCGGCTGCGTGAACAGGCCGACTCCGGTTACATGAAGTGAAAAGTGGTACTCGACGGTCGCGTTGGGCAGGCGACGATCCCGGCCGTCGCTGGTTGACACGTTCAAAAAAGACGCTTCAAATCTCCGCGAGTTGTAGCTACACTTCGGAGCTATGGACGTCGGTATTCGTGAGCTGCGCGCGAGCCTTTCACGCTACGTCAAGCAGGTGAAAGCAGGCGAGGAGATCACCGTCACCGAGCACGGCAAGCCGGTGGCGCGGCTGGTCCCGCTCGAAGGCGAGCGCAAGATCGACCGGCTGATCCGCGAAGGAGTCGTGCGGCCCGCACGTCGCCGCACGGGCTGGCTGCCCACGCCGATCAAGACGAAGGGCACGGTCAGTGACATCGTGCTCGACCAGCGCAACTGACCGCCTACTTCGACACGTCGGCGATCGTCAAGCTTCTGCTAGAGGAGCCCGGCACTCCGGAGGTCCAGGCCGTCTGGCGTGAGCGACAGCCGCATGCATCGTCGGTGGCGTTGCTCGCCGAGGCACGCGCCGCGCTGGCCGCGGCCAGGAGACTGGGACGACAGACGGCGAGGCAACATGCTCAGGCAGTCGGCGCTCTGGCCGAGCTGTGGCTCGAGATCGACGGGATCGAGCTCACGGAACAGTTGGCGATCAGAGCCGGGGAGCTCGCGGAAGTCTTCGCATTGCGCGGCTACGACGCCGTACACCTCGCGTCAGCGGAGGCGATCGCGGATGACGATGCGATTCTCGTCACGTCGGATCAGGACCTCGCCTCTGCTGCAGCGTCGCTCGGCCTCCTCGCTGTCGTTCCCGGCTGACGCGGGGGTGGCCTAGCCGAGCCGGACGTTCTTACTGAGCTTGGCTCCTCCGGCGGAGACCGAGAGCTGGAAGGCGCCGGTCCCGGCGCTCCGCGGAGCGTTCACGGTGAACGCGCCGGAAGCGGTCGTGACGGAGTTACAGCAGGTCTTGCCGCCGACCTTCCGAAGCTTCACCTTGGCCCCGACGACCGGGTGGCCAAGCGAATCAGTCGCGCGGCCGACCACTCGTCTCCCCTGAACGCGCGCAATGAGCCTTGCCGGGGCGAAGTTGCCCTCGACCACGATGCCGCGGATGCCCTCCTCGACGATCCGCCGGTTCCACACCGAGGGCAACGTGTCCTTGATCCTCTTGTCGGCATCGTCGGCGGGCGCCGTCGTGTCCACGATCGCGCCCAGAATCGGATAGCCCTTGCCGGGAGAAAACGTGAGCCCGCCCTCGTACCAGCCTTCGTAGCCCTTGTTGACTACCTGCCTCATGATGAAGTACCCCTTGACGACTCCGACCTTCTTGCCGCGGATCACGTGAGCGACGTCGATCGGGCCAGCGGCGACCTGGCGCGTCGGCAGTCCACCCATTTCCGTCCCGACCCTGTTGCGCGCAGCCTTCGTGATCGAGCGTGTCGTGTAGTCCGGGTGTACGTCGAAGTGGACGCCGGACTCGAGGTCGGTGAGGCCTGTGGCAAGGCTCGAGAAGTCTGGTCCTCTCCAGTTCTCGTAGCCGCCGCCGACGATCCTGTAGCCGTCTGGCGCCGTGAACGAGACGGTGACGTTCGTGGCGAACCCTCGCCCTCCGAGGACCTTCTTCCCGACGCCGGCGAGTGCCACGGCTGTAAGCGAACCTGCCAGAACCGCGCCGATTGCCAGGGCAGCGAGTGCGCGAGCTCGTGTCACGCGCGGGAGGCTATGGCGCGTGTGCGGCAAAGTCAATCGCGCGCCGCGGGGCGTAGGATCGAGTCAAAGTGAATCGCCGGGAAACGAGGTACGCGAAGAGTGGCGACTACCACATCGCTTACCAGGTAGTCGGCGATGGTCCGGTGGACCTCGTGTACGTGCCCGGCTGGATCTCGCACCTCGACCTGTACTGGGAGGAACCGTCCATCGCGCGCTTCCTGGGAAGCCTCGCCTCTTTCGCAAGGCTGATCATCTTCGACAAGCGCGGAATCGGGCTCTCCGACCCGGTCCCGGCGTCGGCGATGCCGAACCTCGAGGAACGGACGGATGATGTCCGTGCCATTCTCGACGCGATCGGCAGTGAACAGGCCGTCCTGCTCGGACAGGGATACGGCTGCCCGATCGCCTTGTTCTTTACGGCTTCGCATCCCGAGCGCGTGACGCGTCTTGTGCTCTACGCCGCCACCGTGAAGGCGGGTGTCAGGACGGACGACTTTCCGTGGGGCCCCAGCCAGGAGGAGCGCCGCGCTTGGCAGGAGACAAGTGCAGAGTGGGGCACCGACGACTTCGCCGCGGCCTGGGTGGCGCGGCTCGCCCCGAGCGCAGCAGACGACGTGCAGTTCATCGAGTGGGCAGGCAGGATGATGCGCACTGCCGCGAGTCCGGCAACGGCCCAGGCGTTCATGCGCATGCAGGCCTTCATGGACGCGCGGGAGGTGTTGCCGCTCATCCGCGTGCCGACCCTTGTGCTCGCTCGCTCGGAGGCGCATATGCCGAAGGGGCCGGTCGACATGCCGCCGCTCGAAGAGTCGCGGTACATCGCGGAGAGAATTCCCGGGGCAAAGCTCGTTGCCCTTCCCGGCAAGGACTACCTCCCGTGGATCGGCGACGCGGACAGCATCGTGTCCGAGGTGGCGCGGTTCGTGACGGGGGCTGCGCCCGTCCGACCGCCGGACCGCGTGCTCGTCACCGTGCTGTTCACCGACATCGTCGACTCGACACGGCGAGCCGCCGAGCTTGGAGACGCACGGTGGCGTGAGCTGCTCGAGCGACACAACGCTCTCGTGCGCAGCTATCTCGCCGAATATCGAGGCCAGGAGATCGACCGCGCCGGCGACGGGTTCCTCGCCACCTTCGACGGCCCGGCGCGCGCGATTCGCTGCGCGGAAGCCGTCGTCAAGTCGTCGTCGAGGGAGGGGCTCGAGATCCGAGCGGGCGTCCACTCCGGTGAGGTCGAGCTCCTCGAGCAGGGCATCGGCGGGATCGCCGTGCACATTGGTGCGCGGGTGGCGGCTCTGGCTAAGCCGAGAGAGGTGATGGTGACGGCGACTGTCCGGGATCTGGTCGCCGGCTCAGGGATCGAGTTCGCCGAGCGAGGAACGCACGAGCTCAAGGGTGTCCCGGGCCGCTGGGGCCTCCTGAGCGTCGGAGGTGACGGCGCCTAGCTGGCAAACGCGAACCTCGCGCGCTCGCCCCACCGCCCCCAGCCCTGCTCGAGCTCTTCGAGCAAGACCGCCTCGGTCACTTGCGCCTCGATCGGCAGCTTCGGCGTGACGTCGGCGTCGACCTCGACGAGCAACGCCTCGTCGCCGTAGGCGACGGTCAGGTGGGGGATCACGACGTCGTGGATCCCCTCGTACGGCGGGTAGTCCGGCCGCCGCTCCACAATCGCCTCGGTCAGCCGGGCGAAGGGCTCGGGAGGTTCCGGCGCGAGGTAGGCGAGCTCCGGAAAGCGCCGGAGCTCGCGGAAGGAGACATCGAAGCTCGGCGTCGCGGCGAACAGCGCGCTGAGATCGTCAAGCGCGCCCTCGACCTTCTCGGCCGGCACGAAGGGATGGAGGAGCGTCACGTGGGGCGGAATGCCGATCGACGGCCTGTCATCGCACGTACGCTCGCGCCAGCCGTCGACGACCGGCGAGAGCTCGGGGAAGGCAATGACGACTGCCGTCTCCATCACGCGATCCTGACAAGTACCGTGGCGCCGTGAGCATCTCGCGGGCGGAAGAGATCAGACGGCTCGAGCGGGGGTGGTGGCGACGCCTGCCTCTGATCCTCGTGAGGCCCGGCGAGGTATTCGCCGAGCTGCGCGACAGCTCCGACGAGCAGGCCGAGGCGCTTTCCGAGCCGATGGTTGCGCTCACGATCCTCGCCGGCACCGCGATGTTCCTCTCGACGGCGACCGCCGGTCAGCTCTTCGACGATCCGGAGTTCGACTGGCTGCTGATCGCCGTCGAGGCCTTCTTCGCCGGCGTGCTCGTCGCGCTCCAGAACTACTGGCTCGGCGGCGCCGCTCTGCTCTTGGGGTTGCGCAGTCTGGGCTCGATGGCGCGTTACCGCACGGCCCGTCAGATCGTCGGTCTCTCGACGGCGCCGTTCGTGCTCGCGCTGATCGTCGTCTGGCCGGTGCGGATCCTCGTTTTCGGCGGCGACCTCTTCCGCTCCGGCGGCTCGGACGAAGCGACGAGCGGCTACGTGCTCAACGCCGTGGACGCCGGCTTCGTGTTGTGGTCACTGGTGCTCGCGGTCGTCGGGGTGCGCACCGTAGAGGGCTGGAGCCTCGTCCGCTCCCTGGGCGCTGCCGCCTTCGCCGCCACGCTGTTCGGCCTGCTGCTGGCGGCCGCGATCTTCGCCTAGGAACAGCGCGAGCTCGTCCTCGGGGATCGAGTACGTGTGCTGCTCCTCGGGGAAGGCGCCGCTGCGCACGTCGTCGGCGTACGTCTCGAGCGCCTCCCGCGCAACGGTGGCGAGGTCTGCGTAGCGCTTGACGAAGCGCGGAGCGTGGCCTTCGTAGAGGCCGAGCAGGTCGTGCCACACGAGCACCTGGCCGTCGCACTCCACCCCGGCGCCGATGCCGATCGTCGGGATGCGGAGCGCGCCGGTGATGCGCGCGGCCACCGGCGGCGGCACGCACTCGAGCACGAGCGAGAAGCAACCGGCCTCCTCGAGCGCCAGCGCGTCCTCGAGCAGTTGCCGTGCCTGTTCTGCCGAGCGGCCCTGGGCCTTGAAGCCGCCGAGCATCGTTGCCGACTGCGGCGTCAGCCCGATATGGCCCATGACGGGAATGCCAGAGCCGACGAGTGCCCGGGCCCGCGACAGCATCGGTCCTGCGCCCTCGATCTTCACGGCATCGGCGCCCGCCTCCTTGACGAAGCGCACCGCGTTCTCGACGGCCGTCTCGTCCGAGACCTGGAAGGAGCCGAACGGCATGTCTGCGACGACGAGCGGCCGCCGCGCTCCGCGCGTCACCGCGCGGGCGAGCACGATCATCTCGTCCATCGTCGCCGGCACGGTCGAGGAGTGGCCGAGCACGGTCATCGCGGCCGAGTCGCCAACGAGCACGATGTCCATTCCGGCCTCGTCGGCCAGCCGGCCGCTGGGCGCGTCGTAGGCGGTGACCATCACGATCCTCTGGCGGCGCTGCTTCATCTCCGCCAGCTCGGTCAGCGGCAGCTTGCCCGGAGCGGGCGTGGCGGGTGCGGGCTTACGCGGCCTCGTGCTCATGAGCCTCCTCCTTGTCGATGACGACGTTGTCTATGAGACGGACGGCGCCGACGCGCACGGCGGCGGCGAGGACGGGTGGATCGAACGGCGCCTCCTCGACGTAGTCGACTTCGAGGCCGTTGAGCTGAGCGCGTGCCAGCTCTGGATCCTTCGTCGCTAGTGCCCGCGGCAGGGCAAGGGCGAGCTGTCGCTCCTCGGGCGAGAGCAAGTCGTTGCGCGATGACAGGGCGAGCCCCTCGGCGTCGCGGACGGTGGGGAGGACACGGAGGTCGATCTCGAGGCTGAGGTCCTCGAGCACACGGCGAATGACCTCCACCTGTTGCGCGTCCTTCTGGCCGAAGTACGCAACGTCCGGCCGAACAATGTTGAAGAGCTTGAGGCAGACCGTCGCCACGCCCCGGAAGTGGCCGGGGCGGTGGACGCCCTCGAGGATCGAGCCCAGCTCCGATACTTCGACCCACGTCTGAAACTCGGGCGGGTACATCTCGGTGACGGTTGGGCAGAACGCAAGATCGACGCCTGCCTCCTCGGCCACGGCCAGGTCTTGCTCCTCGTCCCGCGGATAGGCCGAGAGATCCGTCGTGTCCCCGAACTGCGCCGGGTTGACGAAGATGCTGACGACGGCCGTGTCACATTCGGCGCGGGCCGCCTCGATCAGCGAGCGGTGTCCGCCGTGGAACGCGCCCATCGTCGGGACGAGGCCTACGCGCCCGTCCGCGCTGGCGAGGAACGCGCGTGTGTCATCGACGGTCCGCGTGACCTTCATGTCGCCGTCGCCTCCGCGAGCACGCGGTAGACCGGCTCCAACTCCGGTCGCTGCTCGTGCAGCGCGTCGAGGTGGGCGGCCACTGTCTCCCAGTCACCGCGCGCGATGGGTCCGGTGAGCTCGAAGCCGTTTTCGATCGTACGTCGCATGAGCGGCACGAGCGCCTCCGGCGGTGCGCCCGCGTCCGCGAAGAGCTTCGCCGCCGCTCGATAGAGCGTCACCAGGTAGTTGGAGGCGATGACGGCGCCCGCGTGGTAGAGCGTGCGCGCGTCGTCGTCGAGAGGGAACGGCTGGAGGCCGAGCGTCGCCGCGAGCCAGTTCGCGCGGTCGACTGCCTCGCCCGTCTCCCCGGTGACGGCGGCGAAGGCTCCATCGAGCTGCTCGGGGCCGCGGCCCTTGACGAGGGTCTGGAGCGGATGGACGCTGAACCGCCGCTCGTGCGGGTCGAGCGCGGCCAGCGTCGTCGTACCGCTGACGTGAGCGAGCCAGGGGCCGGGCTCGACGGACCCTGCCACGTCGGAGATGGCCGCGTCTGGAACGCACAGGAGGACGAGCGCGCCGCCTTCCTCGCGCAACTCGATCCCCCGCTCGCGCAGGCGACCGGCTATTGCCGAGCCGGCTCTGCCGCCGGCGCCGATGACGGTGATGGTGTCGAACATTCCTGCTCCAGTTCCGTAGCGGATACCGGGCAGGCCGATTGTAGCCCTGACGGTTAGACTGACCAAGCGATGCCGATCTACGAGTACGTGTGCATGACGTGCGAGTCGCACTTCGAGGAGCTCGTCCGGAACGGCGAGGAGCCCGACTGCCCCGACTGCGGTGACGCCGACGTCCGCCGTCAGCTGTCCGTCTTCGCAGCAATCGGCAGCTCGCCTCAGCCGAGCTTCGGCGGCGGCGCGGGCGGTTGTTGCGGCGGCTCCTGCGGTTGCGGGCATTAGCCCGTTCCATCCGCGCAAGCGCCTAGACTCGGGGTCGATGGATCAGGCGGAGCGTCTCGCCAGGCTTGACGAGCTGCAGCAGGAAGCCGCCGGCTGCACTCGCTGCCGGCTCTCCGAAGGGCGCACGCAGGTCGTCTTCGGCGTGGGCGACCCCAACGCCGACCTGATGTTCGTCGGCGAGGCGCCGGGCTTCCACGAGGACAAGCAGGGCTACCCTTTCGTCGGCCAGGCCGGCAAGCTCCTCGACCGGCTGCTCGAGGGCATCGGGCTCTCCCGCGCCGAGGTCTACATCGCCAACGTCATCAAGTGCCGCCCGCCCGGCAACCGCGACCCGGTGCCCGACGAGATCGAGACGTGCGAGCCGTATCTCTTCCGGCAGATCGAGCTGATCGAGCCGCGCGTCGATCGCCACGCTCGGCAACTTCGCGACGAAGCTGCTCTCCGGCAAGCAGCTCGGCATCACCCGTGTCCACGGCCAGGAGCAGGACGTAACGCTCGGCGGAAGGCGGGTGCTGCTCTATCCGCTCTATCACCCGGCGGCGGCGCTGTACACGCCGAGCATGCTGACGGTGCTCGAAGAGGACTTCGCGCGGCTGCCGGCGCTGCTGAGCAGCGATGAAGGCCCGGTTTCTCGCGACGCGGAGCCGGAGCCGGCGCTCGCGTCCGCAACACCCGCTGAGCCCGCGGTCCAGCTCGACCTCTTCTGACGCCAGTCGGGCGATGTGCGTCGTCGTCGGGGCGTACACTCGCGCCATGAGGCGACGGGTCTTGCTGACCGGATCGGCTGCCGTTCTCGTCGCCGCGCTGGCCGGTTGCGGCAGCACGAAGACGGAGACTGTGACGGAGACCGTCGGCGAGAAGACGGGTGTGGGGGCTCCTGCCGACCTCGTGCAATTCGGCTACCTAAAGAAAATGACGCCGGACGGCGATGCCTACCGGATTCGCTTCGATCCCGCGTTGATGCTCAGCGGCGAGACGGCGAACGTCGCGGCCGCAGAAGACGGCGCCGTCGAGCCAGGTCAGCCCGTGCCGAACGACAACTATCGCGTGAATGAAGGGCATCGCCTGTTCACGTACCTGCTGCCAAACGACGCCCAGGTGACGGTGCTCCGGGACGGCGTCGAAGGCAGCACGGTCACAGTCGATGAACTCGCGCAGCTCGTCCACGGTGAGAACCCGTTCGACAAGCCGCCTTTCGAGCCGATCTCGACGGGTTTCTGGATGCGCGTCCACATCGATACCGTGCGCGCACTCGACCAGCAGTACATCCCGTAGTCGGATCCTCGGGCTGGATGCTGCGCTTCGAGTCGGCCGCGCCGGAGGAGACCGAGCAGATCGGTGCGCGGCTGGCCGCGGGTCTCCGCCCCGGCGACGTGGTGACGGTGGCCGGCGAGCTGGGATCGGGCAAGACGACGTTCGTGCGCGGCGCCTGTCGCGCGCTCGGCGTCGAGCAGCCGGTGACGAGCCCCACGTACACGATCGGCAACCGCTACTCAGGGCGCGTGACCGTCTCACACGTCGACCTGTACCGGCTCTCAGAGATCGGCGACGCGGACTGGGCGGGACTGGAGCCGTACTTCGAGGAAGCGATCGTCTTCGTCGAGTGGCCGGAGGCGGGCGCCGGCAGATTGCCTCAGCCACGCGCGGCGGTCCGGATCGCGCACGCGGGGGAAGATCGGCGCACGATCGAGCTAGACCTCTAACCTGACGCGACGTGGGCCTCGTCCTTGCGTTCGACACCGCCACTCATGTCGCCACGGTCGCGCTCGTGGACGGCGGGCAACCGCTCGCCGAGCGCACGACGCGCCCTTACCGGGTGCTCGCCGACGCCGACGAGCTGCTGGCCGGGCTGGGCGCCACGCCGGACGACATCACCGCTTTGGTGGTCGGCACCGGGCCGGGCAGCTTCACGGGCACGAGGCTCGGGCTCGCTCTCGCGCGAGGCTTCGCCCTGGCGCGCGATGTGCCCGTGGCAGGCGTGTCAACGCTGGACGCCCTCGCGGCCGGCGCTGACGGCGCGCTGCCGGTGATCGACGCCGGACGGCGCGAGGTCTTCACGAGCGTTGACGGGGAGCCGCGTGCGCTGCCTGCCGCCGAGCTCGACGTCGAAGGGGTCACCTGCGTCGGCGACGGCGCGCTCCGCTACCGCACCACGCTCGAGGAGCGCGGTGCGCACGTCCCTCCGGACACGAGCCCCGAGCACGTCCCGCACGCGCGGCTGCACGCTGTCCTCGCCGTCGACTACGGCCCAGCAGAGCTCGTGGAGCCGATCTATGTGCGACCACCGGACGCGAAGGTGCCGGCGTGAGCGCCATCCTTCAGATCCGGTCGCTCGACGTCGGCGACCTGGATGCGGTGGGCGAGATCGAGCAGTCGTCGATGCCCGCTCCGTGGTCGCCTGCGATGTTCGCCGGCGAGATCTCGAAGCCGACGTCGGTGTGCCTAGGAGCGTGGGATGAATCCGACCCCGATCGCCTGGTCGGCTACGTGATCGTCTCAAGGTACGTCGACGCGTGGCACGTGATGAATCTCGTGGTCGCGGAGAGCCACAGGCGTCGTGGCATCGCGAAGACGCTGCTCGACGAGGTGTTCGACCGAACGCAGGATGCGGGACGGCGCGGGTTCACGCTGGAGGTGCGCGCGTCGAACGATGCCGCCCTCCAGCTGTACGAGGCGATGGGCTTCCGCCGTCAGGGCGTGCGGCGCGGCTACTACACGGACAACCGCGAGGACGCGGTGATCATGTGGCGGGACGCTGCAGTGGGAGCCGAGCAGTGATCCTCGGGCTCGAGACCTCGTGCGACGAAACGGCTGCGGCGCTGATCACGCCCGAGGGGAATGTGCTGGCCAGCATCGTCGCTTCCCAGGTCGAGCTGCACTCGCCGTTCGGCGGCGTCGTTCCCGAGGTGGCCGCCAGGCGCCATCTCGAGCTCGTCTCGCCTGTCGTCGAGGCGGCTCTCGACGACGCGGACGCGACGGTGGCCGACGTCGACCTGGTCGCCGCCACGCGAGGGCCGGGGCTGGTGGGTGCGCTGCTCGTCGGACTGTCGGCCGCGAAGGCGCTCGCCTGGGGGCTGTCCGTTCCGCTGGCGCCGGTCGACCATCTGCACGGCCACGTGGCGTCGCTCTTCCTCGAGCCCGGACCCTGTCGAGCCCCCGTTCGTGTGCCTCCTCGCCACCGGCGGGCACACGATGGTGCTCGATGTGACCGCGCACGACCGGTACACGGTGCTCGGCCAGACGCTCGACGACGCGGCCGGTGAGGCTTTCGACAAGGGAGCGCGGCTCCTGGGCCTCGGCTACCCCGGAGGCCGTGAGCTGGAGCGGGTCGCACGCGACGGGGATCCAACCGCGTACTCGTTCCCGGTGGCCAGGCTGGACGGCCTCGACTTCTCGTTCTCCGGTGTGAAGACGGCGCTGCTCTACGCGGTCAAGAAGCTCGATGCGGACGAGCTCGAGCGGCGCCGAGCGGATCTCGCTGCCTCGTATCAGCGCGCGATCGTGGAGGCGCTCGTGCAGCGGGCACGCCAGGCAGCGCAGCAGACCGGAGTCGCCCGGATCGCAATCGTCGGTGGCGTCGCCGCGAACGCCGAGCTGCGGAGCTCGCTGCCCGAGGCCGTGGCGGCGCCGCTCGAGCTCTGCACGGACAATGCGGCGATGATCGCCTCCGCCGCCAGGTGGGTGGAGCCGCTGCAGCCGCCTGACTACCTCGATCTCGATGCGTACGCCAGCGTGGCGTAGCCTCGCGGCCGCCGCATTCGTCCTCGGCTGCGTGGCCGGGGCGTTGACGCTCGTCGCGTTTGCCGCCGAGCGCGACGAGTCGGGCAACGTGGCGATGACGAAGCCCGCCGCGTCGGCCTGGCGCGGCCTCGTGGGGACGGCCCGTCCCGAAGTTGCGCTCGGGCAGCGCGTGATCGTCTTACTCAAGGACCCATCGCTGGCAGACCGCGTGCGGGAGGCCGGTGGGCTCGCCACGCAAGCGGCAGAGCGGCGCTGGACCGCGGCCGCGCTCGCAAGCCAGCAGCAGTTCCTCGCCGAGCTGGCGTCGCAGGGCATCGTCGCCAGGCCGGACCTCCAGTTCACGCGCGTCGTCAACGGCTTCTCCGCCGTGGCCGACCCGAGCGCCGCCGTGCTGCTCGAGCGCTCGCCGCGAGTGGCCGGCGTCTTTCCCGTGCGGGCTGCATTTCCGGCTGCCGCCGCAGTGAGCCCGGACGAAGCCGCCGCGACAAGCTCGCCGACAGGGCTCGCAGCATTTCGGGGAACCGGGGTCACCGTGGCGCTGCTCGACACTGCCGTCGACCCCGCAACGCCGTTCCTCCACGGCCGCGTGTTGCCCGGCTTCGACGTCATCCGCGGAGGCGCGGCAGCCCGCTACGACCAGAAGCCCGGAGGCGACCGGCTCGAGACTCACGGCACGACCATGGCGGGGATCGTGGCCGGCCTGGGTCGTCCAGGCTCGCCCACGGGCATCGCCCCCGACGTGACCGTGCTGCCGGTTCGCGTCGCCGGCTGGCAGCGCGACGCGGCAGGCAACTGGTCGATCTACGGGCGGACCGACCAGCTGATCGCCGGCCTCGAACGCGCTGTCGACCCCGACCGGAACGGCGACGCGCACGACGCGGCTCGCATCACTTTGATCCCCGTGTCCGAGCCGTTCTCGGCCTTCCCCGACAGCCCGCTGTCGCAGGCCGTCGCGGGGGCGGTCGCGCTCGATTCGCTCGTCGTCGTCCCTGCGGGGAACGACGGGCCAGGCGGGCCGGGGTTCGGCTCGATCGGCGGCCCGGGCGGCGCGCCCGAGGCTCTCACCGCCGGCGCCGTTGACCTCAGGCCGGCGACGGCAAGCGTTCCCGTGTCCGTTCGCGCAGGGCTGAACGTGTTGCTGCACCGGCCGCTGGAGCTGCTCAGCGCGGCCGCGCCGGACGCAGGAGCGAGCTTCGAGCTCGTCCGTGTTGGCAAGCCCGCGAATCTCTTCGACCGCAAGGGCAAGAGCCGCGTTGCGGGGCGGGCGGCGCTGCTGGCACCGGGCGCGACGCCCCGGAGCGCAGCCGTGCGCGCCGTGGAGGCGGGAGCCGCGGTCGTGATCCTCGCCGGAGAAGGGCTTCCCGGCGGCGCCTTGGGGCTGGACCCTCGGCTCGCCGTGCCGGTGCTGTCGGCACCACCGTCTCTCGTTCCGCTGGTTCGCGAGGGCGCGCGAGATGGTGGCGCGGTGTCGCTCTCCATCGGCGCGAGTGAAGCCGAACGGCCCACTGCGGCGGCCTCGCCGGCAGCCTTCTCCTCCTGGGGATACGGCTTCGGCGTGCATGTGAAGCCCGATGTCGTCGCGCCCGGAGTCGCGGTCGCGACCGCGCTCCCCGGTGCGGACGTTGACGGCTTCTCGCGTTTCGTCACCGTCAGCGGCACGAGCGTCGCCGCGGCAGCCGTGGCAGGAACCGCCGCGCGGCTCGCCCATGCTCGCCCCTCGCTCGATGCGGCCGGGCTGCGCAGCGCGCTTGCGACGACCGCCCGCCCGCTCGCCCATGCGTCGCTGGCGGCGCAGGGGACGGGGGTGGTGGACGCCGCGCGCGCCGCGGTCGTGGAGCTGGCAGCCGACCATGCCTCGTTGTCGTTTGGCCGAGGCAAGGGCGACGGCTGGCAAGGACATCGAACGCTGTCGCTCCACAGCGTGTCCAGCCGGCCGTTGATCGTGGACGCAAGCGTGCGTGCGCGCAGCGGGGGCGTCCTCGTTCGCCTGGTGCCGAAGCGCCTGCGGATCTCTGCCGGAGGGACGGGCCGCATACGCGTGAGCGTCCGCGTCTCCGCGGTCGCGAGAGCCGACGTCGTGAGCGGCATCGTCCGCATCGCGCCGCGCGGCAGCCAGCCGCTTGCCGTGCCCTGGTCGGTTCTGCTGGCGCCGCCGCCCGAGGACCTGATCGGCGACATCGAGCTCTCCGAGCGGGTCTTCTCGCCGTCCGATCTGACGCCTGCGGTGCTCTCGGTTCGACTCGGCACGATCGAACGCGTACGAGGGCGGGACGTGCTCCAGCCCGTGCGGCGACTCGACGTCTCGTTACTCGACGGCGACGGTCAAGCCCTCGGGCTGCTGACCCGGCTCCGCGATGTGCTGCCCGGGCAGTACGCCTTCGGGCTCACGGGCCGGGGGCCCGACGGCTCGCGTCTGACACCAGGCTCATACGAGCTGCTGCTCGTCGCCTGGCCGGAAGCAGGCGGCTCGCCGGCACGGCGCACCGTGCGCTTCGCGGTGGAATAGCCTATGGCCGCCTGAAACCAATCAAGGAGCGCTCGTGTCCACGCTAGACACACCGGCAACTCACCTCCGCGAGAACCCCTACGAGATCGCGCAGCAGCAGCTCCGGCTCGTCGGGGAGACGTTCGACATCGATCGCAACCTCATCAGCGTCCTCTCGAAGTGCAAGAAGGCCGTCGCCGTCTCGATTCCGACGCGCATGGACGACGACTCGATCACGACCTTCGATGGCTATCGCGTCACACACAACATCGCGCGCGGCCCATCCAAGGGCGGCATTCGCTACCACCCCGACGTCACGCTCGACGAGGTGCGGTCGCTCGCCATGTGGATGACGTGGAAGTGCGCGCTGATGGGCATCCCGTTCGGCGGCGCCAAGGGCGGCGTGATCTGCAATCCCAAGCAGATGTCCGAAAGGGAGCTCGAGCGCATGACGCGCCGCTACACGTCGGAGATCATCACGGAGATCGGCCCGGAGAAGGACATTCCCGCGCCGGACGTGGGCACGAGCCCGCGCGAGATGGCCTGGATCTTCGACACGTACTCGATGAACAAGGGCCACTCGGTGCTGGGCGTCGTCACCGGCAAGCCGCTCGCCATCGGCGGCTCCCTCGGCCGTCTCGAGGCGACCGCGCGCGGTGGGTTGTTCGCGCTGCTGGAGGCCCTCGAGAAGCTGGACAAGCGGCTCGCCGGGATGCGCGTGGCCGTCCAGGGCTTCGGCAACGTCGGCAGCTACTTCGCGCTCTTCGCGCACCAGAACGGCGCGAAGGTGATCGCGGTGTCCGACTCATCGGGCGGCGTCCACAACGCGGAGGGAATCGACGTTCCCGCCGCCATCGCGTTCAAGGAGGAGACCGGCTCGCTCGCCGGCCTCAAGGGCACGGAGCCGCTGACGAACGAGGAGCTGCTACTCCTCGACTGCGACGTCCTCGCTCCGAGCGCACTCGAGCAAGTCATCACCGCAGGTGAACGCCGACAAGGTCAAGGCGGCGATCATCCTCGAGGGCGCCAACGGCCCGACGATTCCGGCTGCCGACGACATCCTCGAGGACCGCGGCGTACTCATCCTCCCGGACGTGCTCGCCAACGCCGGCGGCGTCGTCGTCTCGTACTTCGAATGGGTACAGGGCCTGCAGGAGTACTTCTGGAAGGAGGACGAGGTCAACTCGAACCTCCACGACATCGTCCAGAGGGCCTTCCACGAGACCTGGGAGCTGCGCGAGCGGCGGAAGACGAGCATGCGCATGGCGGCCTACGGCTGCGCTGTCATGCGGGTCGCCGAAGCGACGACAACGAGAGGTCTGTACCCGTAACCAAGGTCGTCCTCTACCACGCGCCGGGCTGCCACCTGTGCGAGCGCGCGCGCGAGACGCTGGTCGCCGTGGCCGCGGACAGCGATTTCGAGCTCGAGGAGGTCGACATCTCCGGCGATGCCGAGCTCGAGGCGCGGTACCGGGAGTGGTTGCCCGTCGTCGAGATCGACGGCGAGCAGGCGTTCTCGTACTTCGTCGACGCGCCGCGACGCGCTTCCGAGCGTGCGATCTCGTGCCGCACAAAGTCGCGCACGAGCAGGCTAGCAGCCCTACTGCCGCATCCCGATGGGTGACAGTGGCAGAATGGCCGCCTCGTGTCACAAACCTCGATACAAGGAGAGCTGGTGTCCGATCGCGTGACGGTGGGTGTGGCGGCACGGCTGAGCCGGTACCTGCAGGTGCTCACCCAGGCCAAGAAGATGGGCAAGGAGCGCATCTCCTCGCAGGAGATCGTCCGACTACACGAACATCAACGCGACGCAGATCCGGCGCGATCTCTCCGCCTTCGGGAAGTTCGGCAAGCGGGGTGTCGGCTACTCGTCGACGGCTTGCTCGCCGAGATTCGCAAGATCCTTCGCACGCAGGGGCAGCACAACATCGCCCTCGTCGGCGCCGGTCGCCTGGGTCAGGCGATCGCAAGCTCGCCGATCTTCGCCGAGCACGGGATCAACATCGCCGCCGTCTTCGACAAGGATCCCGACCTCGTCGGCCGGGACATCGGCTCGGCCACCGTGCTCGACGCCTCGACGCTCGACAGCGTCGTCCGGGAGAAGAGCATCGTCGTCGGGGTCATCGCCGTGCCCGCCGACGCCGCGCCAGCAGGCGACGGACGACCTCGTGAACGCGGACGTGAAGATCATCTTCAACTACTCCGAGGCGCTGCTCGACGTCCCGGCCGACGTGCAGGTGCATACGTCGAACCCTGCAGTCGAGCTGCTCCACGCCCTGTACTTCCATTTGGCCTAGCCGGCGATGGGGCTCGGCCGGGAGCGGCAATAGCCCCCGGCCGGCCTGAGCGCTCCTCGCCTGCGACCCACGGACGAGGAGTCTTGGCGTCCGCCGCTGCCTGCGAGGGTCGGCGGACGATGGCTTCGTGCTGCCTGGTGAGAGTGTCGGCGCTTTCGCCGCCGCGCGCGCTCACCTGCGCGGGTGAGAATGCTCCTTCGATCGAGTGAAGAAAAACGCGGGGGAACCCATGGTTCCCCCGCGAGCCCCCTCCTTAGGGGGACGTTCCGCGGGACGGGCGTAAGCTCGCAGCATGCGGATCTTCCTCTGGCATGGGTACCTCCTTTCGGGCACCGGCTCGAACGTCTACACGCAGGCGATCGCCCGAGCGTGGGGTCGCGCCGGGCACGAGGTCACGGTCTTCTGCCAGGAGCCCGCGCCCGAGCGCTTCGATCTGGCAGGCGCCGAGGTCGTACGTCCGGAGCTCCCCGGCCGGCAGTTGCCGGTGTTCGTGCTCGACCGCGTACGAGGGTCTCGAGCCGCGGCTGCTCCAGGAGCTGACGCCGTCCGAGCGTCGACAAGTACGTGGCCGCGAACGCGGCGTCGATCAGCGAGCGCCTGCCCGCCGACCTCGTGTTCTGCAATCACGTGCTGCCCGGCGGAGCTGTCGGAGCCGCGACCGGCGCGCCGTTCGCCGTCAAGGCGCACGGCTCCGAGCTCGAGTACTCGATCCGGGGACGTAGCGAGCTGGCCGAAGCCGCGCGCGTGGCGCTGGCGCCGGCAGAGGCCGTCTTCGTTGGCTCCGACCACATCCGGGAAGTACTGGAGGAGGTCGTCGGTCCCTTCGAACGCGTGCACGAAGTGCCGCCAGGCGTCGACGTCGAAGAGTTCACGCCGCAGCCGCGCGACGCGGCGCTACGCGATCTGCTCGAGGAGTGCCGCCGCGATCCGCCCAATCCGGGCAACGCGAACGAGCGGCTCCCCGATGAGGGCAACCCGGAGCGCCTCGAGCGCTTCCTCGCAGAGGAGCAGCCGACCGTTCTCTACTTCGGCAAGCTCCTCTACAACAAGGGCGTCCACCTGCTCCTGGAGGCACTTCACGGCCTTGACGCGAGGGCCGTGATCGTCGGCTTCGGCGACTACCGCGAGCGGCTCGAGCAATTGGCGCCGGAGCGAACGCTGTTCACGGGACAGCTGGAGCACCGCCATCTCGTCCACCTGATCCCGCTCGCCGACGTGGTGGTCGTGCCGTCGATCTTTCCCGAGGCGTTCGGCATGGTCGCCGCCGAGGCCGCGGCCGCCGGCTGTCCGCCGATCGTCGCCAGGCACTCGGGCCTGGCGGAGGTGGCGGAAGGCCTGGAGGAGGCGTACGGCCCGGTGCATCGCGAGCTGGCGGCGTTCACGCAGGGCGACTCGGCGGAGCTCGCAGGAGAAGCTCCACGATCTGCTGGCGCTGCCCGTTGAGGAGCGACGGGAATTGGGGGCCGCCGCACGCCGCGTCGCCCTCGAGCGCTGGTCGTGGGAGAGCGTCGCGCAACGCCTGCTCGAACCGTTCCAGTAGCGTTCCGCTTCAATGGGTGAAGCACAGAGCGTCCCCTGGCAGGACCTGCTCGCGGGCGCCCGCGAGGCCGTTCGACGGCGGCCGGGACCTCACGGTCGCCGTCGAGGAAGAGTTCGCGCTGCTCGACCCGGAAACGCTCGAGCTTGCCGACCACTTCGAGGAGCTCCAGGCGGCGGCGCGCGGCACGGCGCTGGAAGAGCATCTGGTGGGCGAGCTGATCTCGTCCGAGGTCGAGGTGCGGACAGGGCGCTGCGAGACGTTCGCCGATGCTGCCGGCCTCGTCGTCGAGCGGCGCCGGCAGCTCTTCGAGCTCGCCGAAGCGCACGAGGTGCGTCTTGGTGCGACGGGGACGCACCCGTGGAGCCGCTGGCAGGACCAGCACATCATCGACACGCCGCACTACCGCCGCAACGACGAGATCCTCCGCTACGTCGTCTGGCGCAACAACTCGTTCGGGCTGCACGTGCACGTAGGAATCCGCGGCGCTGACCGGGCGATCGCCGTCCACAACGGGCTACGCCGCTTTCTTCCAGAGCTGCTCGCGTTGTCGGCCTCCTCGCCGTTCGTCGAGGCAGTCAACACCGGCCTGCATTCGGCGCGCACAGAGATCTTCACCCGAATGTTCCCGCGCTGCGGCGTCCCCGATGCGTACGACGGCTGGCGGGGATTCGAGAACTACGTGCGGGCGCTCTACGAGACGGCCTCGATCACCGAGCACACGCAGCTCTGGTGGAGCGTCAGGCCCCACCTCGCGTATCCCACGATCGAGATCCGAATCTGCGACGGCCAGCCGCGCCTGGAGGAAGCGCAGTCGCTCGCTGCCTTCGCGTACGCCCTGACGGCGCGCATCGCTCGCGCAGTCGACGAGGGCGAGCCGCTCCGCGACCACCCGCATCGCATGATCGAGGAGAACATCTGGCGAGCGATCCGCAACGGCCTCTCCGGAGAGCTGATCGATCTCGACTCCCTGCGCGTCCGTCCCGCTCGCGCGGCGGTCGAGGAGCTGGCCGAGTGGGTGCTCCCGGTCGCCGACGAACTGGGCGTGACGCCGTACCTCAAAGTGCCCGCGGCGAACGCTGCCGAGCGGCAGATCACCAGGCACGAGGAGGGGGCGACACTCGAGGCGATCTACGCCGAGCAGGTCGAGGAGACAGCGGTACCGAGCTTTCGTTAGGGTCTTGCGGCCTTGCTCGTAGCAAGCTTTTTCATCGACCATGCCGTGCTGTTTGCGCTCGTTTGCTCGGGCGTCGCGATCGGCTACGGCGTCTACCTCACCTACTGGCTGATGAAGCAGCCGGCCGGTAGTGAGCGCATGCAGGAGATCGCGCGCGCCGTCCAGGAGGGCGCCGCCGCGTACCTTCGCAAGCAGTACTCGACGATCGCCATCGTGGCGGTGGTCCCGTTCCTCATCCTCGGCTTCTACAACCAGCTCGGCTGGGGGACGGCGATCGGCTTCCTCATCGGTGCCGTCTTCTCCGCGGCTGCCGGCTTCATCGGCATGAACGTCGCCGTGCGCTCGAACGTGCGCACCGCGGAGGCTGCGAAGCGCGGCGTAGCGCCGGCGCTGGACATCGCCTTCAAGGCGGGCTCCGTCACGGGACTGCTCGTCGTCGGCCTCGGCCTGCTCGGCGTGGCCGGCTATTACTGGGTGCTCACGGACTGGCTCGGTAACAGTTCCGACTCGGCGATCGACGACCTGATCGGCCTCGCCTTCGGTGGCTCGCTCATCTCCGTCTTTGCGCGACTCGGCGGCGGCATCTTCACGAAGGCGGCCGACGTCGGCGCGGATCTCGTGGGGAAGATCGAGGCGGGTATCCCGGAGGACGACCCACGCAACCCCGCGGTGATCGCCGACAACGTCGGCGACAACGTCGGCGACTGCGCGGGCATGGCTGCCGACCTCTTCGAGACGTATGCAGTTACGGCGGTGGCCGTGATGCTGCTCGCGACGGCGTTCCCGACGAGCGAGCTCTGGTTGTTCCCGCTGGCGATCGGTGGCATCTCGATCCTCTCGTCGGTGATCGGGACGTTCTTCGCGCGCATCGGGCGGGACGGCTCGATCATGAACGCCCTCTACAAGGCGGTCCTCGTCGCCACGGTGCTGTCGGCCATCGGCTTCATCCCCGTGACGCTGGCCTTCGACGACGGGAAGTTCGACTTCTGGCAGCTCTACGGGCCCGCGCTGATCGGCCTGGTCGTGACGTTCGCGCTCGTCGCCATCACCGAGTACTACACGGGCACTCGCTGGCGTCCGGTGAAGGCGATCGCCGAGGCGTCGCAGACCGGGCACGCGACGAACATCATCGCCGGCCTCGCGTGGGGCATGCAGGCGACCGCCCTGCCGGTGATCGTCATCTCGGCGGGCATCATCGGCTCGTATTACGCGGCCGGCCAGGACCTGTTCGGGATCGGCGTGGCCGTCATGGCGCAGCTCTCGATGACGGGCCTCATCGTCGCGCTCGACGCGTACGGGCCGGTGACGGACAACGCGGGTGGCATCGCAGAGATGGCCGATCTCGACGACTCCGTGCGTGCCGTCACCGACCCGCTGGACGCCGTCGGCAATACGACCAAGGCGGTGACCAAGGGCTACGCGATCGGCTCCGCGGGCCTCGCAGCGCTCATCCTCTTCGACGAGTACGTTCGCGGCCTCGGCGAGGAGGGCCTTACCGTCTTCTTCTCTCTGACCGACCCGTGGGTGATCGCCGGTCTCTTCATCGGCGGGCTGATGCCGTTCCTCTTCGCGTCGCTTGCCATGACCGCTGTCGGGAAGGCGGGCGGCGAGGTCGTGCAGGAGGTGCGCCGCCAGTTCCGTGAGGACCCCGGGATCATGGAGGGAACCTCGCGCCCCGACTACTCGCGCGCGGTGAGCATCGTCACCGGGCGGGCGATTCGGCTGATGCTGGCGCCCGCGCTCATCCCAATCGTGTTCCCGATCGTCGTCGGGATCATGAAGCCGGAGATGCTCGGCGGCCTCCTGATCGGCACGATTGTCACGGGCATCTTCCTGGCCATCGCGATGACGTCCGGCGGCGGCGCCTGGGACAACGCGAAGAAGCTCATCGAGGACGGCGCCTTCGGCGGCAAGGGCTCGGAGGCACACGCGGCCGGCGTCACCGGTGACACGGTCGGTGATCCCTATAAGGACACGGCTGGGCCGGCGATCAACCCGATGATCAAGATCACCAACATCGTCGCCATCCTCATCATCCCGCTCATCGCCGCGATTCACGGCTAGCCGCGGGCCGGAACGAGCTCCACCGCCAGTCTTCGGGGCGGGCGCAGAGCCCGGCTCGAACGGGGTTGGCGGCGATGTACTGGACGGCTGTCTCCAAGTGCTCGTCGCTCTCCACGAGCGTGGCGTGGAAGCGACTCTGGAAGAGCGTTCCGACGCGGCCATGCCGGCGGTTGAACAGCAGTGCGTAGAGGCCGTTGAGCTGGTGTATCCCGGCGGAGAGGTTGGGCTCGGGCGTTTCGACGAGCAGGTGGTAGTGCGTGCCCATCAAGCAGAGTGCGCGGCGGATCCACGCGAAGCGTCTCTCAACCGTGACCAGCCTGCGCATGAAGCAGCGGCGATCGACGTCGTCGCGAAAGATCTCGATCGGGCCCGTGCCCCGGGCGGTGACGTGGTAGATGCCTCCAGGGACGAGGGTGCGATGGGAGCGACCCATGCGTCGAGGTTACGGGTCGCCGGCCACTGTGCCAGCCGTCGCAACACAGTTGGCACAGAATTGGGCCAGACATGTAACTGGTGCCTGGCACCGCTTACGAGCCGGCGTCAGCCGTCGCGGGCGCGCCGGCGGCGGCGACGTGTGTAGAAGGCCCGCTGGAGAGCGAGGGTCGCCACCCCCGCCGTGACGATGCAGACGAGGTTCACCCCGAGCTGGGCGGCTGCCCCGGCGACTTCCGAGCTGTCGCCATACGCGGCTGCGACGCCGACGTTGGCAGCCGCCGGGATCGTCGTCACGGAGATGAGGACGCCTACCAGTGCCCCGGACCTGGCAGTCGAGAGCGAGAGCGTGCCCGCGACGCCTGCGAGAACAGCCACGAGCGCCGAGTACTCGTCGGGATGGGAGATGAATAGCGTCGCCGGATGGTCGACCGCGCTCAGCTCCTCCGGCGCCGAATCGACAGCTCGCAGGACCGTCGTCAGCAGGAAGCTGGCGAAGATGGCGATCGGAAAGCCGACCGCGAGCGCCTTTAACGACCGCACAGCCAGCTCGCCCTTCCGTTGCACGAGGGCGACGCACAATCCCGCCAGAGGGCCGTACTCCGGACCGACGACCATCGCCCCGATGATGAGAATGAGCGAGTCCTCGATAATGCCGACCGCCGCGATTAGCGTCGCGAGCACCATGAACGCCGCGAAGCTGAACGAGAGCTCCGCGCTCTCGGACGTCTGTGTCTCCACTGCCTCCCAGACGACGGCGTCCGCCGGCGAGCCGACGGCGGCCCGCTCGGCCTTGCGAGCGGCTTCCGACACAAGCGAGGTGATCGGCTCGATCGCGATCGACCCTTCCAGCTCAAGGCCGAGCCGACGCAACTCCTCCACGACGAGGCTCGTGTCCTCCCGCGCGACGTCGCAGAGAATGAGGTCGCCGTGCGGCTGCTCGGCGGCGCCCGGGAGCCGGACGACGTTCAGGGTGGACGGATGGCCGCTCACGATCCGGTACGCGGCCTCGGCGAGCGCAGGAGGCGCGACGATGCGAAGGTGCACCATGCTCGGGATCCTACGAGCCGCCTGTTGAGCCGGTGACGACCCCGGAGACAGCGCCGAGACCTGGCCGCCGCCGCCGCGAGCACAGGCTCGAGCGCGTGCTGGGCACGCCCGCGCTCTTCGCGACGGCCTACGGCAACGTCGGCTCCTCGATCTACTACGCGCTAGGCCTGACGGCGGTCTACGCCCTGGGGCTGACGCCGCTCGTCTTCGTCATCGCCGGAATCATCTTCGCGGCGACCGCAGCCACGTACGCGGAGGGAACGGTGCGTTATCCCGAGGCAGGAGGCTCGTCGAGCTTTGCCCGCCACGCCTTCAACGAGCTCGTGAGCTTCTGTGCCGCGTGGGCGCAGATGCTCGTCTACATCGTCACGGTCGCCACGTCGGCGTTCTTCGTGCCCCACTACCTGTCCGTCTTCTGGGCACCGTTGCGCGAGAATCCGGCCGACATCGTCGGCGGCGCGATCGTGATCGTCGTGCTCGTCGCCCTGAACATCGTCGGCGTCCAGGAGGCAACGAGGCTGAGCGTGACGCTGGCCGTCATCGACTTCGCGACGCAGGTCCTGCTCGTGATCCTCGGCTTCGTCCTCGTCTTCAGCCCCGAGGTGATCGCCGACAACATCCACTGGGGCGTGGCTCCCACGTGGTCGCAGCTCGCGATCGCGATCCCGGTGGCGATGCTTGCCTACACGGGCGTCGAGACTGTGTCGAACCTCGCCGAGGAAGCCCGCGACCCGTCGCGCACGGTGCCGGCGGCCTACAAGTGGGTGGCCGGGGCCGTCTTCGCCATCTACTTCACGCTGCCGCTCGTCGCGCTGTCGGCGATGCCGGTGAAGATGATCGACGGCGAGCTGACGACGCTGCTGGCGCTGCCTCCCGAGGAAGGCGGCTACGCGAACGACCCGGTGCTCGGCGTCGTCGACAACCTCGGCGTGACCGGGCTGACGCTCGACGCCCTGCAGGTCTACGTCGGCATTCTCGCTGCGACGATTCTCATCGTGGCCACGAACGCTGGCGTCATCGGCGCCTCGCGCATCACCTACTCGATGGCCACGTACCGGCAGATACCCGAGGTGTTCCGCCGGCTCCATCCCCGCTTCAAGACACCGTGGCTCTCGCTCGTCGTCTTTGCCGGGCTGGCGCCGACTCTCGTCATCCTGCCGGGCAACACGACGTTCGTCGGAACGCTCTACTCGTTCGGCGCGACGCTGTCCTTCACAGTCGCGCACGCCTCGATCGTGAGGCTGCGCATGAAGCCGGCGGAGGAAGAGGAGCCGTACCGGGCGCGTCCGAACCTCCGCATGGGCGCCGTCGACTGGCCGCTCTTCGCCCTGCTCGGCGGGATCGCCACCGGGATCTCCTTCTTGGTCATCCTCGTCCAGAACGCGCAGACGCGCTGGGTCGGGCTGGCCTGGATGGCGGCTGGCCTCGTCGGCTACATCATCTACCGCCGCCGCGTGGTCCAGATGCCTGTGGCCGCGACCGTGAAGGCCCCGCCGGCTCTCGGTCCCGCCGTGGCGCTCGAGTATCGGACGATCGTCGCTCCCATCGTCGCCGGCGAGCAGGCGCGCGAGGCCATGCACCTGGCAGCGCGGCTGGCCGCGGAGCGCCGGTCGACGATCGTCGCCCTGCGGGTGATCGTGGTGCCGCTCGAGCTGCCGCTCAACGCCGACCTGCCCGAGCAGGAGACGCTCGCCGACGAGCTGCTCGACGAGGCACACGACATCGGCGATCTCTACGGCGTTCGGGTCGTCGAGCGTGTCGTGCGCGGCCGCAACGCCGGCGCCGACATCGTCGCCGAAGCGGACCGGAGGAACGCGGAGATCATCGTCATGGGCGCTCCGCGGTTGCCGCACCGCACGCGCACGAGCGAGATCTTCGGCAAGACGGCCGACTATGTCCTTCGCAACGCCTCCTGCCGGGTGATGATCGCCGCCGCGAGGAGGGCAGCGGCCTGATGCCCGCCCGTGTCGTCCTCGTCTTCGCCGTCGTGCTGATCGGCCTCGGCATTGCGCTGCTCGTGCAGACGGTACGCGCCGGAGGTGGTGTCGGCTACCTGCTCGGCGTCCTGTTCGTCGGGCTCGGCGCGGGGCGCCTCTACCTGCTGCGTACGCGGCAGGGGAGAAGCTGATGGCTCGTAAGCTGCCTGCTCTGCAGCGAGTCCTCGGCGCACCGACGCTGTTCTCGGTCGCCTACGGCGAGATCGCATCGTCGATCTACTTCGCGCTCGGCATCATCGCCGGACACGCGCTCGGGCTGACACCCGAGGTGTTGCTGCTGACCGGGCTGCTCTTCCTCGTCGTTGCCCTGTCGTATGCCGAGGGCATCAGCGCCATCCCGGAGACGGGCGGCGCGGCCACGCTCGTGCGCAAAGCCTTCAACGACTTCGCGGGCTTCTGCACCGGCTGGGTGCTGTTCCTCGACTACATCATCGTCATCACGCTCTCCGCGCTCTTCCTGCCGCACTACCTCGGCGGGGCGCTCGAGATGGATGCGCTGCAGAGGCACCCGTGGGACGTCGTCGTCGGCGTCGCCGCGATCGTCGCCATCGCCGTCGTTCGCCTGTTCCGGCGTCCCGGTCTCTACACGGCCGGGATCGGCGTGGCCGTGCTCGACCTAGTCACGCAGCTGCTCGTCGTCGTGCTCGGCCTCGCCCTGCTCTTCTCGCCGGACGCGCTCACGCGGGGCGTCGAGCTGGGCTCGGCCCCGAACTGGTCTGAGCTGGCCTTTGCCTTGCCGCTCGCGATGCTGGCGTACACGGGCCTGGAGACGGTGGCGAACCTCGCCGAGGAGGCGCGGCGACCGGGGATCGACATACCGCGCAGCCTGTTCGGCGCGATCGGCGTCGTCGTCGCTCTCTACATTGCGATCGCCGTCGTCGGGCTCTCGGCCTTTCCGGTGTCCGACGGCGAGACCGCGCTCGGGAACGAGTGGCTCTTCGCGCCGCTGCTCGGAATCGCGCAGGTGCTCGGCGAGGATCTCTCGCCGCTGCTCGCGGACGCACTGCGGATGTTCGTCGGCGTCTCTGGCGCGCTCATCCTGCTCGCCGCCGCAACGACGTCCGTGTCCGGGTTCGGGCGCCTCGCCTACTCGCTGGGCGAGCACGGAATGCTGCCGCGCACCTTCGGCCGGCTGGGTAGGCGCACGCTCATCTCGCCGGCCGCGCTCGCTTCGGTCGTCGTCATCGCCGCCGGCGGCCTGATCGCGGTCACCGCTGCGGTCGACGACGAGGTCGCCTTCCTCGCGGCGCTCTTCAGCTTCGGCGTGCTGCTCGCGTTCGCCGCCGCGCAGCTCGCCGTGATCCGCCTTCGCTTCACGGCGCCGGAGCTGGAGCGCCCGTACCGCGTGCCCGGGAACGTCCGCATCGGCGGAGCGGACGTCCCCATCCCCGCTGTTGTCGGAATCGTCCTGACGCTGGCCGTCTGGGTCGCCGCGATGGTGACTCACCCCGGAGCTCGGTACGCGGGCCCGATCTGGCTCGCGGCGGGGCTCGTGATCTACGGGCTCGTGCGCCGCCATCGCGGTGAGGGGCTGCTGGAGCGTGTGGTCTCACCCGACGAGCAGGCGGAGCTCGCGGAACCGGCGCTGTCGAAGATCCTCGTGCCGATGAAGCTCGGACTGATCGGCGAGGAGATGATCGCCACGGCGGTGAAGCTCGCCCAGGAGCGGGGCTCGGACGTCGAGGCGCTGCACGTCCTGCGCATGCCGCTGTCCAAGAGCCTCGACGCGCTCGGCCGACCCGGCCGAGGAGGAACGCGCGGTGGAGTCTCTCGAGGAGGCGCGCCTGCTCGGCGAGGACCACGGCGTCGTCGTGCGCGGCGCGACCGTCCGGGCGCGTTCGATCGGGGAGGCGATCGTGCGCGAGGCGATCGCGCGTGACGTCGACCTGATCGTGCTCGGCTCGGCGCCGCGCTGGCGCCGGCAGTCGCGCTTCTTCTCGCCCACCGTCGAGTACGTCCTCCGCAACGCTCCGTGCGAGGTGCTCGTCGTCGCCTTCCCCGAGCGGTGCTCGCAGCAGAGGCGACGTAGCGCGTCTAGCTGAAGCTACTCTGCGCGCCATGAAGGCGGTCGTCATCGGCTGCGGGCGCGTCGGCTCGGCGAGCGCGAAGGCGCTGCAAGCCGAGGGCTGGGACGTGTGCGCCGTCGACGAGAAGGAGGAGGCGCTCCAGCGGCTCGGCGAGAACTGGTCCGGCGGGTTCGTCGTCGGCCACGGCATGGACGTCGAGGTGCTGCGCGCGGCCGGCATCGAGGACGCCGACGCCGTCATCGTCGCGACGGACGGCGACAACACGAACCTCGTCGTCGCCCAGGTCGCGCAGAAGCGGTTCGGTGTCGTCCAACGTCGTCGTGCGGGTGCTCGATCCAGGGCGCGCGACGTTCTACGACACGCTGGGCCTGCGCACGATCTGCCCGACGTCGAGGGCGATCCGCGCGCTGATCGACGCTGTGCTCGACGTACGAGGCGGCGCCTGCCTGATGTACATCATCGTCGTCGGTGGCGGAAAGGTCGGCGCGAACCTCATGCGCAGCCTGATCGCGATGGATCACGAGGTGACGCTCATCGAGCAACGCCGCGACCGCTTCGAGCGGCTCGAGCAGGAGTTCGAGCACCAGGTGCAGTCCGGCGACGCGCACCGAGATCTTCGTGCTCGAGCAGGCCGGGATCGCGAGGCCGCCTGACATCGTCGTCGCAGCGACCGGTGACGACGAGGACAACATCATCATCTGCCAGCTCGCCCGCGAGAAGTACGGCGTGCCCGAAGGTCGTCGCCCGCGTCAACGATCCCCGGAACCAGGAGCACTTCGACCTGCTCGGTATCGCCCCGACCGTCTGCGCGACCTCGAGCCTGCTCGCGCTCGTCGAGCACGAGGTGCCCGAGCACGGGCTCGTGCATCTCGCTCGAGCTGCGCAAGGAGAACCTCGAGATCGTCGAGGTGCAGATCGACGGGCGCTCGCCGTGCCTCGGCAAGGAGCGTGTCTCGGGTCGAGCTGCCCGAGGGGGCTCGGCTGATCGCGATCGTGCGCGACGGCGAGGCTCGCCTGAACGACGGGGATCTCGCCTCGAGAACGGCGACCAGGTGTTAGGCCTCTTGCAGCCGGGCCGGGAGGAAGAGCTACGTCACGCACTGCTCGGTCGCTAGCTGCGCTCGCCCTGCTCGTGACCGTTCCGGCCGTCGCCGGCGCTGGGACCGAGCGGCAGCAACTCGAGCATCATCCGGGTTGCCGGCGGCTTCGACGCGCCCGTGTACGTGGCCGCGACGCCCTCCGAGCCCGGGCGCATCTACATCGTCGAGCAGCCGGGACGCGTCTTCGTGTTCGAGAAGGGCAAGCGGCGCGCTGTTCATGGACATTCGCGGCCGCGTCGGCTCGGAGTCGGCCGAGCAGGGGCTGCTGTCGATGGCGTTCCACCCGGGCTTACGCAAAGAACCGGCGCTTCTACGTCAACTACACGGGCAACGACGGAGACACGCGCGTCGTCGAGTTCCGATCGGACGGCCGCCGCGCGCGCCTGAGCACGGCCCGGCAGCTGCTGTTCGTGTCTCAGCCGTACGCCAACCACAACGGCGGGCAGCTCCAGTTCGGGCCCGACGGGAAGCTCTACGTCGGCATGGGCGACGGTGGCAGCGGCGGAGATCCGCACAACTACGGCCAGAACCCTCGGGCGAAGCTCGCGAAGCTCCTGCGTTCGAATCCGCTCTCCGTCGGCTGGGAGATCGGCGGGCTACGGCCTTCGCAATCCCTGGCGCTTCTCGTTCGACCGCAAGACCGGTGAGCTCTACATCGGCGACGTCGGCCAGAACGAGCGGGAAGAGATCGACTACCAGCCGCGAGGCGCCCCGCCGGCGAACTTACGGCTGGGCCAGGTACGAGGGAAGCCGGGTGAATGCGAGCGAAGTCGAGCTCGATCCTCCGTCGCCGCTCGTGTTCCCGATCTTCGAGTACGGCCACGACGAGGGCTGCTCGGTGACGGGCGGCTACGTCTATCGGGGCAGCGCGGTGCCGGCTGCGGTCGGCCGGTACTTCTTCGGCGACTACTGCTCGGGGACGGTTTGGAGCCTACGGGTCGTGGACGGCAAGGCAGCTGGCGTGCGGCGCGAGCCCTTCGAGGTGAGCAGCATCTCGTCGTTCGGCGAGGACGCGCGAGGCGAGCTGTATCTCGTCTCCCACGAAGGTGACATCTACCGCCTGGCCCGCTAGACGGACTGCAGCTCGGCGAGCGAGCCGACGACGACCGCGTCGCGGCCGAGCGCGTCGAGCAGCCGGTCGAGCGCGCCAGGCCCGGCCTCCAGCCTCTCGAGACGGCGGGCGACGCCGAGGTGCGCAGCGGCAACGCGCGCGAGCGGTTCGGGCTTCGGTGTGAAGGCGCCGATGCTGACGCCTGCTGCCGCCAACCGGCGGAGCTCGGCGTTGGCAGTCGCATCCGGCCGTAGGTAGACGCGGGCATGGTCTTCGGCGAATCGCTTCAGCAACGCGCGCCAGTTGCCGACGGCGGCGTCCAGCGCTGCCTCGTCGACTCCGTCGTCGAGCTCGACGCGGCAGCGGCGTTGCGCATCCTCCAGCCAAGCTCGCCACAGCGGCTCCGTGTCCCCGAATACGGCGTCGAGGTCGACCACAACAGCGGTGCGGTCCGTCACGTCACGACTCTGCGCGCCGCGCGCCCGAGCAGGTAGACGCCGATCAGCACGCCGACAGCGTCGACGAGCACGTCCAGCACGGCGCCGTGCCGCCCGGTCACGAAGGCCTGGTGCGCCTCGTCGGTCGCCGCGTAGGTGATGCCGATGGCCGCTGCCGGCAGCTCTCTGCCGACGGCGCGCAAGAGCAGCGCTCCGAGCACCGCGTACTCCGCGGCATGCGCGATCTTCCGCAGTAGGAGGTCCCAGCCGCCGAGGCCGGTCCCCAGGTCCGGGATCGAAGAGAGCGTGAAGATCAGGGCGGCCCAGGCGACGACCGGCAGCCAGGCGGAAAGGACGCGCGTCACGACGCAATGGTAGGCTCGGCCCAGACATAGGCGGGCGGGTCAGGGAACCCGGTGCAAGTCCGGGACGGTCCCGCCGCTGTGAGGGGAGACGCTGCCCCACCACCATGCCACTGGCTGACGCTGGGAAGGCGGTGGAGCAGGGAGCCCCGAGTCAGAAGACCTGCCGCCCGTCGATCCGAACCCCTCGTGGAAGGAGGATTCGTGTTTCGACGGACTCTCATGCTCCCCGTGGTCGTAGGGCTCGTGCTCGCGATCGTGGGCTCCGCCTCGGCAGCCGCCGTTCGCGTGCGGGTCGAAGGGAAAAGCAGCACGATCTTCGGCGCGACACAGCCCCGCGCGTCGGCGACGAGCGCCCTCGGCGCACTCGAGTCCGCCAGCATCGGCGGCGAGTTCTACTACCACGTCCAGCAGACCGGCTTCGGGCCGTACGTCGATCAGATCGGCCGCCATCCGGCCGGGGGCTCGAGCGGCTGGGCGTTCAAGGTGAACGGCGCCTCGCCGCCGGTGGGCGCCGACAAGGTCGAGCTGAAGGACGGCGACGTCGTTCTCTGGTACTGGGCCGACTTCAGCGACACGGGAGGCCCGCCGACGCTCGAGCTGACGCGCGCCGGGAAAGGCTGCTACCAGGTCGTGGCCAGGAACGACGCCGGGAATACCGTCTCGGTCTCCGCCACCTTGCGGGTGGACGCCAGACGCGTGCCGATGGACGGCGGTCGTGCGTGTCCGGGCCCTCACCGGCGGGACGTGCGGGCGATTGCCTTCGGCGCAGTTCGGTCGAACGCCCTGAGGTAGCGGTGGCGCGCCGGCTGCTCCCACTGCTCTGCCTCGTCGCCGCGCTGGCCGGCTGCGCCGGGTCCGACGACGGCGGCGAGGCGACGCTGTGGGTGACGCGTGACCGCGGCGCCGAGGTGCTGGTGACGACCTCGGTGCCCGCGGGGGTGACTGCGATGCAGGCATTGCGGAGTGAGGCGGACGTCGACACGAGCTACGGCGGTCGCTTCGTCCGGTCGATCGAGGGCGTCGCCGGCGACGCCGACGCCAAGCGTGACTGGTTCTACTTCGTCAACGGCATCGAGGCCGATCGCGGGGCCGCGGAGTACCGCCTGCGGGAAGGCGACGTGCTCTGGTGGGACTACCGCTCCTGGGCCGGCGAGGACGATGCGCGAGCCCGTCGTCGTCGGCGCATTCCCCGAGCCGTTTCTCCACGGCTACGACGGGAAGCTGAGACGGGCGGTCGTTCGCTTCCAGGACGAGAAGATGCGTGGAACGGCGCTCGGCCTCGCGCACCTGATCGGCGCTGCGAGCGTCGAGCCTGTCGACGTGCCTGTGGCGCCGGACGCGAACGTGCTCGTCGTGACGGACGACGCCGCCACGTTCAACGCACAGCTCCGCTCGCCGGACGCCTCCGCCGGCGCGCCGGTCCTCTTGCAAGTCTCGTTCGAGGACGCCAAGCGGCTGCTCAAGGATCCCGAGTTGGCGCAGCAGCGCTACGAGGGGCTGGAGTCGTGAGACCCGCTCCTGCACTCGCGCTACTGGTCGCGCTGGCGGCTGCCGCGCTCGTCGCCGACCACTGGCAGGTGCCGGTCGCGATTTCCGCGGTGTTGCTCGGGCTCTGCCTGCGGGCGCCGGCCTCCCGCCGCTGGCCGTATCTGCTCGGGTGCGCAATCACGTCTGTCTCGGTACTCGTGATCACGCCGCTCCTCGTCGTGAACGGTGTGGACGTGCTGTGGAGCGGGCCGGTGGTGCCGGTGCTCGGTCAGCTCGACGTGACGACCGAAGAGCTTGCCGGCGCAGCGATCCAGGCTGTTCGGCTCGCAGCGGTGACGCTCGCGTTTGCCGTGTACGCGCTGCTGCTCGACCACGACGCGCTGCTGCGCTCGGCGCGGTTCGCGCGCCGCTCGGCGCTCGTCGTCGCGCTCGCGACGAGGCTCGTGCCGACGCTCGAGCGTGACGTGCGCGGGCTCGTGGAGGCGCTGCGCGGGCGTGGGGTGGAGGTTGCCGGCCTCCGTGGCCGGGCACGGCTCGTGTCCCCGCTCGTTTCCGGGTCGCTGGAGCGCGCGCTGAACCTCGCCGAGGCGATGGAGGCACGCGGCTTCGGACGGGAGGGGGCGACGCGCGCGCCGTCGCCGCCGTGGCGCTCGTTCGACAGGCTGGCGCTCCTGGCTTCGCTGGTGCTCGTGGCGGGTGCGGTGTGGCTGTAGCCACGGTACGCGAGCTGACGTTCTCTTACGGCGGAGCCGACAGGCCGGCGCTCTCTGGCGTCTCCCTCGACGTCGCCCTGGGAGAGATCGTTCTGCTGACCGGACGTTCGGGCTGTGGCAAGACAACGCTCATCCGGGCGCTCGCCGGGCTCGTACCGCACTTCCACGGCGGCCGTTTCGCGGGCAGCGTCGAGATCGGCGGCCGCGACACCCGGCGGACCCGGCCGGCCGAGCTCGCCGGCACCGTTGCCACACTGTTCCAGGACCCAGAAGACCAGATCGTCTTCGGCGGCGTCCTGGCAGAAGTGTCCTTCGGCATCGAGAACTCGGGTGCTCCCCCGCCGGAGATCGAGCGGCGCGCGCTTGCAGCTTTGGACGCTGTGGGCGCGGGGCACCTGGCGGAGCGGAGCGTGGCCGACCTGTCGGGGGGCGAGCTGCAGCGCGTCTGCCTCGCGTCGACGCTCGCGCTCGAGCCGGCCCTGCTCCTGCTGGACGAGCCTACGTCCCAGCTCGACACCGACGGTGCGCTGGCGCTGCTCGAGCTTGTCGCAGCGCCTCGCGCACGAACGCGGGACGGCCGTGGTGATCAGCGAGCACCGGGTGGCCCGGACGAGTGCGTACTGCGATCGGGTCGTCTGCCTCGAACGCGGTGCGATCGTTCCCGGCAGCCGGGTCGTCGCGCCGTTGCCGCGCGGCCCAGCTCGACCCGGCGGGGACGTCGTATGCACGCTCAACGGCGTCGACTTCGCCTACGTCGCAGAAGAGCCGGTGCTCTCGGGCATCGAGCTCGAGCTACAGCGAGGAGAGATCGTGGCCGTGACGGGCCCCAACGGCAGCGGCAAGTCGACGTTCGGAAAGCTCGTCGCCGGTTTGCTCGAGCCCGACCACGGCACGCGAACGTGCATCGGACGTGCTGCGTACCTGTCTCAGGATCCGGGCCGCTACCTGGCCCGGGAACGCTGTGATGAGGAGGTCGCCCTGGGAGCTCGTGATGGAGCCGCCGCAGCCCGGGCGCTCGAAGCCGTGGGCCTAACGGGCTACGAGGCACGGCACCCACGAGACCTGTCGAGTGGCGAGCGCGAGCGGCTGGCACTCGCCGCGGTACTCGCCGGCGACCCCGACGTGCTGGTGCTCGACGAGCCGACCCGCGGTGTCGACCCGGAGGCACGAGCCCGCCTCGCCGCGCTGCTGCGTAGCGCGCCGCCCGAGCGGGCGACGTTGCTCATCACCCACGATCAGGAGCTCGCAGCCGCCGTCGCCGATCGCAACATTCAGCTGGGGGAGGTGGCCGAGCGTGCTGCTGCCTAGGCTGCGCGACGCTCTCGCTCGTCGCAGCCGCGCTGGCGGCGGCCGCGTGGACGGCAATGGCGCCGGACGACGCAGGGTTCTCCCTGCTGCTCGTGGCCCTCGCACTGGCGGCGACGGCGTATGCGTGGCTCGAGTCCGGGCCGGGCTCCGCCGCCGAGCTGGCGATGATCGGATCGCTCGCGGGGATCGCCGCCGCCGGGCGCGTGCTGTTCGCCGCGGTGCCCGGCGTGCAGCCCGTGACGGTGATCACGGTGGCGGCGGGAGCGGCCCTCGGCGCGCGGGCCGGCATGGCGGTGGGCGCGACGGCTGCCCTCGTCTCCAACCTCTTTCTCGGCCAGGGCCCGTGGACGCCGTGGCAGATGCTCGGCTGGGCGGGCTGCGGCCTGGCCGGCGCGCTGGCCCGCGGCGCCATCCGCGGAAGGCTGCCGTTCGCGCTGCTCTGCGCGCTCCTCGGCCTAGGATTCAGCGCGCTGATGGATCTCTGGCTCTGGTTCAGCTTCTACCCGCATACGGGGCCGGCCTTTACGGCCGTGCTCGCACGCGGCCTGCCCTTCGACCTCTCGCACGCCACCGGCAACTTCCTTATTGCGCTCGCGGCCGGGCCGGAGTTACGACGACTGCTGGAGCGCTACGGCCGCCGGCTGCGGCCGCAAGTCGTATGGGACTGAAAGCTCTTGCACCGCTCGTAGCCGGCCTGGCGCTGGCCACGCCGACGCAATACCTCCAGGCGCACCAGCAGCCGGATGGAGGCTTCGCGGAGAGTGGCAGCAAGACCTCGCCCGCGCTCACGGCCTGGGCGGCGCTCGGCCTGGCCGCCGCCGGCGAACGTTCGCAGCCGGCTCTCGAGTACCTCCAGGCCGCCGACGTGTCGGAGCTGCCAGTCGCGTCGCGAGCGCTCGTGGCCATGGCCGAGGCCGCGCTCGGCGATGGTCGCGCGGCGGAGGCGTTGCCGATCGCCGCCGGCCAGACCAACACGATCATCTGGACGATCCTCGCGCGCCGCCAGGCGAAGCTGCCCGCGCCGAAGTCCCTCGTCTCCGTGCTGCTCGGCCGCCAGGCGAAGTCGGGCGGTTGGGGTTGGGCGAAGGGCGTTGCGCCGGACTCGAACGACACCGCCGCTGCGGTACAGGCGCTGCGGGCAGCCGGCGTGTCCGGCGCGCCGATACGCCGCGCGCTCGGCTACTTGCGCTCGGTGCGCGGCATGGACGGCGGCTTTGCCCTCACGCGCGGACGCGAGTCGGACGCACAGTCGACCGCCTGGGCGATCCAGGCGTTCGTCGCCGCGAGAGCACCCGTGCCCATGGATACGTTCGCGTACTTGCGCGAGCTCCGACGCAAAGATGGCAGCTACCGCTTTTCGCAGCAGTACGTGACGACGCCCGTCTGGGTGACCGCGCAGGTGCTGCCTGCCGTGCTGAAGCGGCCATTCCCGCTCCGCACGAGCTAGGCGTTCCCCGTTTCGGGGGCTGGGCGTGCCGTCTCTCCGAGCCGATCAGCATCGGGTGAGGCGACTGGTGCTCCCCGTGGTGATCGCCGCGGCGACGATCGCAGGCTTCGTCGCCATTTCCTTCCAGCTGAGCGGAGACGCGCTGCATCGCGCCGCGCACCCGAGCTGGCCGCTCCTGGCGACGGCGTTCGCGGTGGCCGCGCTCGCGCAGCCCCTGCGCGCGATGGCCTGGCGGGCAACGCTCCATGGCTGTGTCGAGTTCAGGGCCGTGTATGCCGCCAGCGCCGTCGGCTCGTTCCTCGACACGGTCCTCCCGGCGCGACTCGGTGAGGTGTCGAAGGTCGGCGTCCTCCGGGTTTCGTCCGGCAGCCGCTGGCCCGGCTTCCCGCGCGCGACCGGCAGCCTCGTTTGCGCCCACCTGCTGGAGGCGCTCGCCTTCGTCGTCGTCGGCGCCGCCGCAGCTGCCTTCCTCCCGTTCCCCGACTGGGCGCGGTGGACGATGGTCGGGGGCTTCGCGCTCGCGGCCGGAGGGATCGGCGTGGCCGCGCTGCTCCATCACAAGCTCGGTCGCGTGCTGCCTCGGCGCGTGGACCGCTTCCTCGCAGAGGCTTCCCCCTCGCCGCGCATCCTCGCCCACGCCGGCGGGATCCTCGTCGCGACGTGGATCGTCCGCTGGCTGGGCATCGTGCTCCTGCTGCACGCACTCGGTGTCGAGGCGGGCCTCGGAGCCGCCCTCGTCTACATGATCGTGACCGGCCTCGCCAACACCGCGCCGATCCTGCCCGGCAACGCCGGCGTCTACCAGGGCGCCGCGCTCGGCGCACTGGCGATGGTCGGCGAGGCGGGGTCGAAGGCGATCGCCGTCGGGCTCGTCGCGCCGCTCTTCGCAAGCGCAGTCACCGCGGCCGCCGCGCTGGCGGGTGTAGCGCTCTACGGCCGCCGCTTCGCGGTCGTCTCGCGCGCTGCCTTCTCCCGATAGCATCTCCGCGTGCGTTTCTGCCTACTTGGAGCGCTCGTCATTGCCTTCGGTGCGTCCACGGCGCTCGCTGCGGGCGGCAAGATCTTCTTCCAGGACAACGTTCCGAGCGGGAAGTCGAGCTCGGTCACCATCAACACGCATCACGCCGCCGCCTTCAAGGTGCTCCTGCGCGTGCCGACTACCGGCCGCGCGAAGCTCTTCCTGCTCGGCAAGAAGGCGCCGAAGCCGGGACTGCTGATCGACACGAAGACCTTCGACTGCGAGGGCGCAGCGGGCTCGTTCTTCTGCAAGGCCTCGTACGAGCCGCTCCCCAAGGGGAAGTACACGTGGAAGATCGCGTGGGTGGGCACGCCGAAGAAGGCGGCACACGTCGAGCTCACCGTTCGCTGGTAGCCGCTTCACTTGATACCTAGTTGATCTAGGTATATACTGCTAGCGATGACGAAGCCCTTGCAAGGCGGCCACGTCGACGGGCTGATCCTCGCGGTGCTCGCCGATGGCTCCTGCCACGGTTACGCCGTCATCGAGGAGCTGCGCAGGCGAAGCGACGGCGTCCTCGACTTCCCCGAAGGCACGATCTACCCGGCGCTCTACAAGCTCGAGGCGGCTGGGGCCGTCGCAAGCTCGTGGACGGTCGCGGAAGGACGGCGCCGCAGGATGTACCGGCTGACCGCTGCCGGCCGGCGCGAGCTCGCCCGGGCGCGAGCCGAGTGGGACACGCTCTCGCGCGCGATGGCAGGTGTTCTGGCGTGAGCGAGCGTTACCTGGAGGAGCTCGAGCGGGCACTCCGGAGACACCGAGTCCCGGCGCGACGGCGCCGTCGCTTCCTCGCCGAGGCCGCGGATCACATCGCGTGCGACCCGGACGCAGCGGCGAGCTTCGGCGACCCCGAGCTTCTGGCGAAGCAGGTCTCCGCTCTCGAGCAGCCGAGGCGCATTCGTCTGTTGTCGCTGATCCTGCTCGGCACGATCCTTGCCTTCGTGGCACCTCTGTACGGGATTCCCGAGAACACGCTGCCGCCGGCTCCGCCGCAGGGATTGCCGGCGACCGTGGAGTGGAAGCTCGACTGGGCAATGGCTCTATACGCCGCAGCGCTCTTGCTTGCGGCCGTGGCGTTTGCCGTCTCGTGGGTGAGGCCGCGGCTTGCGAGGTGGCCGGCGTGGCTGGCCGTGGGAGCGCTGGCGGGGAGCGCCTGCCTCGGCACGGCGGCCGCCGTCGAGTGGCCGGTTGGCGGGAGCACCGCGTTGCTCTCGGTCGTTCCGTTCGCGGCCGTCCTCGTCTGTTTCGCGGCATTCGCGACGGCGCGGCTAGCATCGGCGGCGTGGCAGCCCCCGCCGTCAAGCTGAAGCCCGAGGAGTACCTCGCCGACCTCAATCCGACACAGCGCGAGACCGTGCTGGCGACCGAGGGACCCGTGCTGGTCGTCGCGGGGGCGGGCTCCGGCAAGACCCGAGTGCTCACGCGTCGCGTGGCTCACCTCATCGCAGCACAGGGCGCGAAGCCGAACGAGATCCTCGCCATAACGTTCACGAACAAGGCGGCGGGCGAGATGCGCACGCGGCTCGAGGACCTGCTCGGCTCAACCGCCCGTGCCATCTGGATCCTCACGTTCCACGCCGCCTGCGGCCGCATCCTGCGCCGGGAGGCGCCGCGGCTCGGCTACAAGTCGAACTTCACGATCTACGACCAGGCCGACCAGGTCCGGCTGACGAAGGACTGCCTGGAGGAGCTCGCGCGCGACCCGAAGCGCTTCGTGCCCCGCGGCATCCACACGCAGATCTCGAACGCGAAGAACCTGCTCGTCTCGCCCGAGGAGTACGCCAAGCGGGTCCAGTCGTTCTACGACCAGACGGTCGCCGACGTCTACGACCTCTACCAGCGGCGAATGCACGCGTCGAACGCGATGGACTTCGACGACCTGCTGATGCTCACGGTCGAGGTGCTGGAGCGCTTCCCCGAAGCCCGCAAACGCTGGCAGAAGGCGTTTCGCTACATCCTCGTCGACGAGTACCAGGACACGAACCACGCGCAGTACCGGCTGCTGCAGCTGCTAGGCGGCGAGCACGGGAACGTCTGCGCCGTCGGCGACCCTGACCAGTGCGTGGTCGAAGGGACGCTCATCACGATGGCGGACAGAACGACGAAGCCCGTCGACCAAGTTCGCTCAGGAGACGAGGTCCTCTCCTGTTACGGCAGCGGGCGATTTGGCCCTGCGGAGGTCACACGAGTTCACCGATCTCGGCGCAGGGAGGGCGTCGAGATCCGCACCGCATCCGGCCGCTCGGTCGTCTCGACGCTAGACCACGTGCACTTTGCAGGCTTCAAGACCGGGTGGACGCCGCAGCTGCACATGACGTACTTGATGTGGAAGCGCGGC
Organism: uncultured Actinomycetes bacterium; assembly: GCA_963786725.1. Lineage (GTDB taxonomy): Bacteria > Actinomycetota > Thermoleophilia > Gaiellales > Gaiellaceae > PALSA-612. The sequence goes on from CAWBAD010000007.1 coordinate 157,910, forward strand.
TGTGGCTTCCGTGTGGGAACGTCGCGCACGTACACCGATGGCCGCCAACAGCCACTTCCGGGACCGGCATTCCGCATGAATCAGGAGCACGCCGACGCGGCCTGGGTGCTGTCGGTACACGAGTCGGAGGTCGATGCGCGGACAGCGGAAGCTGTGACGTCGCTCCGTTACGGCCTGCCCACCTTGCCTTTCGTCGCACGCGCGGGCGGCAGCAACCCTGAACGAAGCCTCGTGGGCAATCAGGCAGCGATCGACAGCGTCTTTGCTCAGCTCGACACCGAAGCGCTCGGGCGGGGGCTACTCGAGGACGAAGGGCTGAGCTTCGACCACCCGCATTTCAGTGCTGCAACTACGACGAGCGGCGTGCGGACGCGGCGGCGGCTGACGGTGTCGCTTTGCGGCGATTCACGCGGCGACAAGCCGTCGCACCGGATCGCGCTCTTCGGGTACGACAACGAGGGGCGTCGCGCGTTGGTCAACGCTGGGCTGTCCCTGCGGCCGGCCTACCGGGGCTCGACGGGCTGGCGATACGAGTCTGCGTTCAGCGACTTCGGTCAGCTCGTCGAGCGCATCGAGGACATCGAAGACGTCCTCGATGTCTCGGTGCGCTTCACGGCACGACTTGGCGCGCAGACCACCGGCACGACGAAGGATCGGAACTCTCTGCCGTTCATGCCCGCCTCTTCTGTTCGCCGGGGCATGGTGATGGTGAACGACCTGGGCGAGTTCGACCTCGTGGAGAGCGTGGAGCGAGTCAGCCTCGATTCGCCCGTCTACGACCTCGACGTCGAGCGAACGCACAACTACGTCGCCGGCGGCCTCGTCACGCACAACTCGATCTACGCGTTCCGTGGCGCTGACATCCGCAACATCCTCGAGTTCGAGCGCGACTTCCCGGGCACCCGGCTGATCGCGCTGGAGCAGAACTACCGCTCGACGAACACCGTGCTCCGCGCCGCGAACGCCGTCATCGCGAACAACCGCGAGCGCAAGGAGAAGACGCTCTTCTCCGACCTCGGCGACGGTCCGCCGGTGCGGGCGCTCGAGGTCGAGGACGAGCACGCCGAGGCGCGCTTCGTCGCCGCCGAGGTGGCGGAGCTGATCGAGGAGGGCTGGTCGGGCTCTGAGATCGCGGTCTTCTACCGGACGAATGCGCAGAGCCGGGTGCTCGAGGACGTGCTCGTCCGGCAAGGCATCCCCTACCAGGTGATCGGCGGCCCGCGCTTCTACGAGCGGGCGGAGATCAAGGACGCGGTGGCGTATCTCCAGGTGATCGACAACACCGTGGACAACGTGTCGCTCTCTCGCATCGCCAACCGGCCGCGCCGCGGCATCGGCGACGCGTCGCTCGCGCGCCTTCAGGCGTGGGCCGATGCTCACGGCGAGTCGCTGTTCACGTCACTCGGCCATCCGGAGGACGCCGGCCTCGGCCCGGCCCAGGCACGTGCCGTCCACCAACTGCAGACGCTGCTGCAGTCGCTCCAGTCAGCCGCGCAGGAGCTTTCCGTCCACGAGCTCGTCGAGGCCGTGCTCGAGCGCTCGGGCTACCTCGACATCCTCGAAGCGGAGCGGACGATCGAGTCGCGCGGCCGCGTGGAGAACCTTCAGGAGCTGGTGGGCGTCGCCCGCGAGTACGAGGAGCAGGCCGAGCAGCCGTCCCTCTCCGGCTTTCTCCAGGACATCTCGCTCTATTCCGACCAGGACGCGCTGCGCGACCAGCAGTCGCTCGTCACGCTGATGACGATCCATAACGCCAAGGGGCTCGAGTTCGGCGCCGTGTTCCTGATCGGCATGGAGGAGGGAATCTTCCCGCACGCGCGCTCGATCGAGGAGCAGGGGATCGAGGAGGAGCGGCGCCTCGCCTACGTCGGGATGACCCGCTCGAAGGAGCGGCTAACGCTCACGCATGCCGCAACGCGCACGCTCTTCGGCACGCGCGCGCACAACCTCCCCTCCCGCTTCCTCGACGAGCTGCCGCAGGGAGAGATCGTGCGCGAGCGGCTGCGGCCGTTCTCCTGGGCCGCCAAGTCGCCCGCACCGGAGGTGGCGCCGCGGACGGACGTGCCAGCGCTTGCCACCGGGGATTCGGTCCGTCACGCCGCGCTGGGGGAGGGCGTGGTCGTCGCGATCGAGCCGGGCGGCATCGTCGCCGTCCGCTTCGCAGGCGACGACGCGGAGCGGCGGCTCATGCTCGAGTACGCCCCGCTCGAGAAGATCGCATAACCTCCGGCGCCGTGGCCCTCGAGTACCGCAACCCGTCGGAGGACGAGCTTCGCGCGTCGTGCGCCGCTGCGAGCGTCGCCTTCGCAGAGGAGCTCCGCGACGACGATTTCGAGCTGTTCAAGACCGAGTTGCCTGTCGACCGTGCCTTCAGCGCATTCGACGACGACGTCCCGGTCGGCTTCACCGCCTCGATCGCCTTCGAGATGACGGTCCCCGGCGGCGTCGCGCCCTGCGCCGGCATTACGTTCGTCGGCGTCATGCCGAGCCACCGGCGCCGTGGCGTGCTCACACAGCTCATGCGCACACAGTTAGACGACCTGCACAGTCGCGGCGAACCGCTGGCCGCGCTCTGGGCGTCCGAGCCCGTCATCTATGGCCGCTTTGGCTACGGGATCGCGGCTCCGTCCGCGGCGATGGAGGCGGTTCACGCCGGCTTCGCGTTCCGCGACGATCCCGGGCCCACCGGCACAGCACGCCTGCTGTCTAAGGAGGAGGCTCGCGAGCTCTTCCCGCCGATCTTCGAGCGGGCGCGCGTCCAGCGAAACGGCTTGCTCTCGCGGTCGGACGCGCGGTGGGACGCCCGGGTCGCCGACCCCGAGCACTGGCGCGACGGCGCGAGCCCCAAGTACTACGTCCTCATCGAGATCGACGGGCAGGGCGAGGCATTCGCCATGTACCGGGTCAAGAGCAAGTGGGAGCGAGGGATGTCGCAGAGCGAGCTCGTGCTCGTAGACGCGATCGCGACGTCCACGGAAGCCACACGCGAGCTCTGGCGCTACCTCTTCGGCGTCGACCTCATCGCGAAGGTGTCGCTGTGGAACTTCGACCCGGCGACGCCGCTCTTCCTCATGGTGCGCGACGCCCGCAGGCTCCAGCTGAAGCTCGGCGACGGCATCTGGCTGCGGCTCGTCCACGTCGGCGAGGCGCTGCGGATCCGCTCGTACGAAGGCGACGACTCTGTCGTGCTCGAGGTGACGGACGACTTCTGCTCGTGGAACGAGGGTCGCTACCGGGCGGGCAACGACGCGGGGCCGACGGAGGATGCAGCGGAGCTGCGGCTCTCGGCTGCCGATCTCGCCTCGGCGTACCTCGGCGCGTTCACCTTCGAGCGCCTCGCGGCAGCCGGCCGCGTGGAGGAGCTCGCCGACGGCGCGATCGCACGGGCATCCGCGCTCTTCCGAACAGCGCTGCCCCCGTACTGCCCGGAACCCTTCTAGTGGCCGTCAAGGTCCGCACGTGCCGGAGCCTCGCCGAGTTCAAGGAGGCCGTCGGCGCCATCTCCGAGTACGGCGGCTGGGAAATCGACGACGACCTCGCGAAGCGCTTCCTGCGTGTGCACCCGCTCGATCACATGCACGCGGCGTTCGATGGCAAGCGCGCCGTCGGCGGCGCCGGTGCCTTCCCCTTCGACCTGTCCGTGCCGGGCGGCTCGGTCGCCTGTGCCGGCGTCACGATCGTCGGCGTCTATCCCACGCATCGCCGGCAGGGGATCCTCACGTCGCTGATGCGCGCCCAGCTCGACGACGCGCACGAGCGCGGCGAGCCGATCGCGGCGCTCTGGGCGTCCGACGAACGCATATATGGACGGTACGGCTACGGCCTGGCGTCGCTCGACGGGCGAGATCGAGATGCCTCGTACGCACTCCGACTTCGTGTCCCCGATCGAGGATCGCGGCACGGTCAGCTACGTCGAGCCAAAGGACGTGCCGAGGGTGCTCGGGCCGATCTGGAAGCACATCTTCAACGAGCGGCCGGGGATGTTTGCGCGGTCGGCGGAGTGGTGGAAGTCGCGGACCGCCTACGACCCGCCCCAGTGGCGTCGCGGCGCGGGCCCGAAGCGCTTCGCCGTCGTCGAGCTCGGCGGCAACGTCTCGGGCTACGCGATCTACCGACACGACCCGAAGTGGGAGGGCGGCGTGCCCGACGCCGGGAAGGTGGCAGTGCACGAGGTGCTTGCACGATCGCTCGAGGCCGAGGTCGCGCTCTGGCGCTACCTCCTCGACATCGAGTGGGCGGGCGCCGTCTCCGCGCGGCTACTGCCCCTCGACCACCCGCTCTGGTGGATCCTCGCCCAGCCGCGCCGGATGAAGATGCGCGTCGGCGACGGCCTGTGGGTGCGGCTGCTCGACGTCGGCGCGGCGCTCGCCGCTCGCTCGTACTCGGCGCCGGGCCCGATCGTCTTCCAGGTCACCGATGACTTCTGCACCTGGAACGGCGGGCGCTGGAAGCTCGAGGGCGGCGTCGCCAAGAAGACGCGCGCGGACGCCGACCTCGCGTGCGACGCCGCAGCGCTCGGCTCGGTCTACCTCGGCGGCTTCACCTTCGCGCAGCTCGTGCGAGGCGGACGCGTCGAGGAGTTGAAGCGCGGAGCCGCGTCACGGGCCGACGCGATGTTCCGCACTGACATTCTGCCCTGGTGCCCCGAAGTGTTCTAACGGGCGGCGAACGCGATCAGCTCGGCCGCCTTCTCGACACTGACGAGGTCGGTGTTGAGGACGAGGTCGTAGTGCGTCGGCAGCTCGTGCTCGACGCCGTAGAAGCGGCGTAAGTAGTCGGCGCGTTCGGCGTCCGAGTCCTTGATCGAGCCCTCGTACCGGCCTGCCCGGGTCTCGGGCGAGGCCGTTACGAGCGCACGGAGAGTGTCCTCACGGCCGGCGAGCGCGAACGACGCAGCATGGGCGACGATGACGACGTTGCCCCGGGCGGCGACCTCTTCGATTGCCTCTCGGATGAGAGCCCGCATGTCGTCGGGCAGCTCTCCTCCGGCGACCGGCGCGAGCCCATAGCTCTCGACACCGCTCCCCGTGCCGAGATTCGTGAGCACGCGGCGGATCAACGACTTGCGCCGCTCGGCGTCCGCTACATCCTCTGGGGAGACACCGCCTCGCTGGGCCGCTCGCGCGACGAGGTCCTCGTCGACGTAGTCGAAACCGAGCGAGCCCGCAACGAGCCGGCCCACCTCCTCGCCTTCGGCGCCCATCGTTCGCGAGATGCACACGACTGTGGCGGCCATGCTGCGACGTTAGGTGACCCATGCTGCAGGCGTCAAGCCAGGCCGTTCGGTGGCGTATCGTCGGCGTTCGATGTCGTCCGCCGTGTCACGCATCGAAGAGCGTCTCGCGGGCCCCGAAGGGGCGCGTTGGTATCGCGCACCGGGCCGCGTCAACCTGATCGGCGACCACACGGATTACAACGACGGGTTCGTGCTTCCGATCGCAATCGATCGCGAGTGCGTCGTCGCGGCCCGACCGGCGGCGACGGTGCGGGTGGAGTCGGTCGAGCTCGGAGAGTCGGTCGAGCTCCCGGCCGACGGAGGCGGCGTAGAGAGCATCGACTCGGTCTGGGGGCGGCTCGTTGCGGCCGTCGCGGCGGAGCTCGCCGTGCTCGGCCGTCCACCGGTGGGCATGGATGCGGTGGTCGCATCCGACGTGCCCGATCGGGGCGGGACTCTCGTCGAGCGCGGCGTTCGAGGTTGCCTGCGCAGTCTCGTTGGTCGCTGTCGCGGACTGGCACGCCGATCCGGCTCAGATCGCCGGCGCTTGCCGCAACGCGGAGGAACGCGCCACGGGCGTCCCCTGCGGGATCATGGATCAGCTGATCGCCGTCGCCGGCCGGGAAGGCTGCGCGCAGCTGATCGACTGCCGGACGCTCGAGACCCAGGCGGTTCGGCTACCCGAGGGGATGGGAGTGCTCGTCGTCCACTCCGGGCAGGAGCGAACGCTGGCCGCGAGCGCCTATGCAGGAGCGCCGCCGCGCGTGCGAGGCGCTGGCGCGGAAGCTCGGAGTCTCCGCCCTTCGCGACGCGACCATGGAGCAGGTGGCGGACGAGCCCGCTCGGCCGTCACGTGGTGACGGAGAACGCGCGCGTCCTCGAGGCGGCAAGGGCGCTCGAGCGGCGGTGACCTCGAGGCGCTCGGCGCGGCTCATGAGCGCGAGCCACGAGAGCCTCCGCGACGACTATCGCGTCTCGACGCCGGAGCTCGACGCCCTCGTCGAGGCGCTCGTCGAGGCCGGCGCCCTCGGTGCGCGGCTGACCGGAGCCGGCTTCGGGGGTGCGGTCGTCGCCGTCTGCGACGCCGAGGCGGTCGCAGCCGTAGGCGATGCGGCCATGGCGCGCTATCGCGCTGCTGACGGGTCTCGAGCCGCAGGCGTTCACCTGCCGCGCCGTCGACGGCGCGGGCATGCTTAAGCGCGCACCGGACAGCTCCTTTTGACACACTTCTCCGGCTGGAGAATCATCGACGTACGGAACTAGGAGGAAGCAATGGTCAAAGGATTCAGGCGAAGCATCGTGCTCGTCGCGGCGCTCGTCGGCGCCGCAATCGCGCTGACGGTTCCATCCGCGGGCCTCGGCTCGCATGCGACCGCCGACGCGAGTTGCCAGCTGTCCGTCTTCTCATGGTGGACGGGCGGCGGTGAGGCAGCGGGGCTCGACAAGCTGATCAAGATCTGGAACAAGGCGCATCCGAAGTGCCAGTTCAAGAACGAGACGGTCGCGGGTGGCGCGGGCTCGAACGCGAAGGCCGTGCTCGCGCAGCGTCTCAAGGCGGGCAACCCGCCGGACTCGTTCCAGGGGCACGCGGGCGCAGAGCTCCGCGACTACATCAAGGCCGGCCAGGTTGGAGCCGGTCGACTTCATCTACAAGGCCGCGGGCTTCGACAAGGTCATGCCCGCGTCTCTCATCAACCAGATCAAGTACAACGGCAAGCTGTACTCGGTCCCGGTGAACATCCACCGGGCGAATGTCCTCTGGTACAACCCGAAGACGCTGAAGGCGAACGGGATCACGCGTCCCGAGGACGTGGGCACAGTTCGTGGCCGCGCTCAAGAAGGCTGACGACGCCGGCCTCATCCCGCTCTCAATGGGCGAGCAGTGGACGGCGCAGCACCTGCTGGAGACGGTGATGATCGGTGCGCTCGGCCCGAGTGGCTGGGCGGCTCTGTGGAAGTCGAACTCGCAGGGCAGGTGGGCGAGCAAGAGCGTCACGACGGCGCTCAACCGCTATCGCCACGCTGCTCGGCTACACGAACTCGGACGCCGGGTCTCTGACCTGGCAGGACGCCGGGAAGCTCGTCGCCGACGGCAAGGCAGCCTTCAACGTCATGGGCGACTGGCAGGACGGGTACTTCAGCGGGACGAAGAAGGGTGGCAACCTCGCCCTGAAGCCGGGAACCCAGTACGGCTGGGCACCGGTGCCGGGGACGGACAACGTCTACGACTGGCTCTCGGACAGCTTCACGCTGCCCAAGGGCGCGCCGCATCGCGCGGCCGGCAGTCGAGTGGCTGACGTTCCTCGGGAGCCAGCTGGCGCAGGACACCTTCAACCCCGTGAAGGGCTCGATCCCCGCACGGAAGGACGCGAAGACGAAGCTGTACGGCCCGTACCTGAAGACGGCGCTCGAAGGACTGGAAGCACGACACCCTGGCGGGCTCTCTGACGCACGGCGTCGTCGCTCCCGCTGCTTGGAGCGACCGACATCGGCACGGCCCTCGGGCTGTTCCTGCAGAACAAGGACGTCGCGAGGTTCCAGGCAGCACTCGTGGCGGCGAAGAACGGGGAAAGCAGAACTGCGTGACGGCGGCGGAGTGAGGAAGATTCGACGGTGGGGACCAGGGTTACTCCTGGTCTCCCCGTCGATTCTGCTCGTCGCGGTATTCGTCTACGGGCTCATCGGCTGGAACGTCAAGGTGTCGCTGTCCGACTGGCGACAGGCCGAGGAGACGACCGGCTTCGACACGAGCGCCTACGAGGAGCTCTTCCCGTCGTCGAGCGCACGCTCGGTCGGGAACTTCGCCAAGGCGGTCGCCACGGGCGATCAGCCGATCAGCCTGAACACCGACCCGGCCTGGATCGTCGGGCTTCACCACGGTCTTCTCTTCACTGTCGCCTTCGTCGCCGGTGCGCTGATCGTCGGCGCGTTCTCTCGCCTTCCTGCTCGACAAGGGGGTCAAGGGCGAGGGGATGTTCCGGGCCATCTACCTCTTCCCGATGGCGGTCTCCTTCATCGCCGCGGGAGTCGTCTGGCGGTGGCTGATGAACCCGGCGCCGGGCGACCGCTCGACGGGGTTCAACCTTCTCTTCGACAAGCTCGGTCTCGGCTTCCTCCGCAACGAGTGGTACCTCGGGCCCGACTGGGGCGCCGCCGCGCTCGCGGTACCTGCCGTGTGGGCGCTCTCCGGCTACATCATGGCGCTCTACCTCGCCGGGTTCCGAGGCGTCCCCGAGGAGCTTCGCGAGGCGGCGCGAATGGACGGCGCTTCGGAGTGGCGGGTGTACCGGCACGTCGTCTTCCCGCACCTGCGGCCGGTGACGTTCTCCGCTCTGATCATCCTCGGCCACATCTCGATCAAGGTCTTCGACCTGATCGTCGCGATCGGCGGCAAGCAGCTGATCACGCAGACGCCCGCGGTCTACATGTGGATCCTCATCTACGACGCGCGGGACTACGCGAAGGGAGCCGCGATCGCGACGCTGCTGCTCGTCGGGATCTCGGTGCTCGTCATTCCGTACCTCATCTCCACGATCCGCTCTGAGCGGGAGTCGTGAGCACGGCCTCCGTCGCCCTCGAGTCGCAGTTCAAGCGCCGGCGCCGGCAGGCGCATAGGAACGCAGATCCTCAAGTACGCGGCGCTCGCGTTCGCGGCCTTGATCGTGCTGCTGCCCGTCTACGTGCTGCTCGTGGCGAGCTTCAAGAGCGGCACCGAGGCGGATCCGAGCCGCGCGTGGGCGTTGCCCGACGTGTGGTCGCTGGATGCGTGGAGGGAGGCGTGGAACGGCGAGCAGTACGGCCTGCTGCCCTTCCTCAAGAACAGCCTCAAGCTCGTCATTCCGGCGACCATCATCTCGACGTCCTCGGGTCGCTGAACGGGTTCGTGCTCTCGCGCTGGCGCTTCCCCGGGTCCGACGTCGTCTTCCTCTTCCTTCTGTTCGGGATGTTCATCCCGTACCAGGCGGTGATGATCCCGCTGTCGCAGATCTTCATCGACGTCGACTTCCCCGAAGGGATACCGCGGCTCATCTTCGCCCACATCGTCTACGGCATCCCGATCACGACGCTCATCTTCCGCAGCTACTACGCGACGATCCCGAACGACCTGATCGAGGCGGCGCGCATGGACCGCGCAGGGATGCTGCGGACGTACTGGTCGGTCGTGCTGCCGATCTCGGCGCCGGCGTTCGTCGTCACGGCCATCTGGCAGTTCACGTCGATCTGGAACGACTTCCTCTTCGCGGTGTTCCTCGTCACCGATCCCGCGAGCTGGCCGGTGACCGTCGCGCTCAACAACACGACGGGCTCGCTCGTCACGCCGTACAACGTCCAGATGGCCGCGGCGCTCATCGCGTCGCTGCCGACGCTCATCGTCTACATCCTGCTCGGCCGCTACTTCATGCGCGGCCTCATGGCCGGGGCGCTGAAAGGCTAGGGAGCGGACGTGGCCGAAATCAGGCTCGACAAGCTCGGCAAGCGGTTCCCGAACGGGTTCGTGGCGGTCAAGGACCTGTCGCTCGAGATCGCGGAAGCCGAGCTGCTCGTGCTCGTCGGTCCCTCGGGCTGCGGGAAGACGACGGCCCTGCGGATGATCGCCGGGCTCGAGGACATCTCGAGCGGCGACCTCTACATCGGCGGGCAGCGTGTGAACGACGTGCTCGAGCGCGACCGCGACATCGCGATGGTCTTCCAGAACTACGCCCTGTACCCGCACATGACCGTCGCGCAGAACATTGCCTTTAGCCTGAAGCTGCAGAGGCGGCCGAGGCAGGAGATCAGGCAGCGCTTGCAGGAGACGGCGAAGCTGCTCGGGCTCGATGAGCTGCTCGACCGCAGGCCGAAGCAGCTCTCCGGCGGCCAGCGCCAGCGCGTCGCCATGGGCAGGGCGATCATCCGCCAGCCGCAGGTGTTCCTCATGGACGAACCGCTTTCGAACCTCGACGCGCAGCTGCGCGTCCACATGCGCGGCGAGATCGAGGCGTTGCAGAAGCGGCTCGGAGTGACGACCGTCTATGTCACCCACGACCAGGTCGAGGCGATGACGATGGGCGACCGCGTAGCGGTCCTACGCGCAGGCGAGCTCCAGCAGGCGGACACTCCCACGAACGTCTACGACCGGCCGGCCAACCTCTTCGTCGCCGGCTTCATCGGCTCGCCGCCGATGAACCTCGCACGTGGCACCATCGAGCCGGGTGGTGACGGCGGCGGCCTCGTCGCCCGCCTGGGCAGCTCGACGATCTCGATTCCCGACGAGCTCGTCCCGCGACCGCGGGCTCGAGGTCTGGCTCGGCCGCGAGGTGATCGTCGGCATTCGCCCCGAGGATCTCGGAGGACTGCGTGATGCGGAAGCCGGAGCGTGTGCCACCTCGCGGCCACCATCGATCGTGTCGAGGCACTTGGCTCCGACCTGCTGTGCTTCTTCAGCGTCGATGCGCCGCCCGCGACCGCCACCAGCGAGGCAGTCGCCGAGGCGACAGGAGGAGGCCTTCGAGAGGTGGTGCTGATCACGCGCGAGGGCACGCCGTTCTGTGCGACCTTCGAGCCGCGATCGGGGATTCGGGAGGGGGACACGATCGACGTGATGGTGGACGCCCGGCGCCTGCATTTCTTCGATCCGGAGACCGAGAGGGCGATCGGGACGTAGGCGCTTCGTCTCAGGAGCGTGTCAGTGGGAGGAACTCGAGCCGGGTGATCGCCCCTCGGACGACCGTGAACGCAACGCGAACGGGCAACTCGCTTGCCACCTCGCCGCTCTCGGCCCAGCGCTGTACGAGGCGGCCCGCTGAGCTCTGCGTCGTCGGTTGCTCTCCGTGACACTGTCCGCGGCAAGCTCCTCGGTGAGCTCGGCCGGCTGCTGTCGCGCCCTGCTCTCGAGCCACGCCTCGCGGCCAATCAGACGGCGCACCGGGGAAGATCAACTCAACGTCTTCGGCAAGTAGTTCCGCTGCCTCGGCATACGCGCGCCCGTTGACTGCGTCCGTGTACGCGAGAGCAATCGCTGCGGGGCCATGCTCGACCTCACTCATTGCCCGATTCGACTCCGCAGGTCGCCCGATGTTTGCCGGCGAATTCTGCGAGGCGGGCTACAATTGGTCGGCCAGGGCGGTTAGCTCAGTTGGGAGAGCACCAGTAAAGCCAACTGGGCGTCCCGCTTGGTAGCCGATTCACCCGTATGTGGAGCGCCGACGATGAGCGCCCCGCCGCCTACCCGAGCGCAGCCAGCTGTGGATCGCGTCCATCCCGCCACCGTAGCGGGCGGCCCCCCGGGTCAGGGCCGCACGAGCCGCATCCTCGTCCTGCAGGTGTGCCGGTAGCACCCGCCCCTATACTCTCGAGGCGTGCCACCGCTTCCGGGTCGGTCGGACGGCCCCGCCGCAAGCAAGCCTGTCCGCGGCGCGCTGGGCTTCGTGCCCGTCTGGAACGACGACTTCAAAGGCTGGCCCGTGGCGCCGCAGCACCGCACCCACGCCGTCTACGGGACCTTCGGCAACCCGACCACGAAGTGGCCTTCGGACATGCCCGGGCCGCGGGCTGGTTACCACCAGGCGATCGACATCCTCCAGAACGACGCCTCGGGCCGCCATCCTGTCTTCGCCATCGAGGGAGGCACGGTCCATGAGGCAACGGTGGCCGAGATACTTACCCCGCTCAAGGAACGCGTTCGCAGCGGAATCATCAGCATCGGCCACTTCCGCTACTCGCACGTCGCGCCGTCCGTCGAGCTCGGGGAGAAAGTCGAGGCGGGACAGGAGATCGGCCAGACGTGCCTGGGCTTTTGGCACATGCACCTCGAGGAGCGGGCGACGGCGGGCGGGAAGACCGTCATGCTCAACCCGCTTCGGCCCGGCGGGAAGCTCGCCCCCGTGAAGGACACGGGGAACCCGTTCGTGCGCGAGATGCGCATCTACGCGAAAGCGGACGAGAACAGTCCGAAGCCACGCGCTCTACCGCCCGACCGTGTCCGCGGCGTCGTCATCCCCGTCGCGCTCGCGATGGACTCCTTCCCCTTCCGGGAGTGGCCGGGCGCTCCCACCGTTCCCCTGCACGTCTACCGCGCATCGATCGAGCTTCGCCGGGGGCAGACCACCGTCCTCGCCCGGACGCTCTTTCAGCTCGACATGGCGCCCGGGCCCACCTGGCAGCACTATTTCCGCCCGCTCACCCGCCGAAGCGCGCCCATCGCCGTCTGCATCGTGCGCGAGCCGAAGGACTGCACGGGCAAGATATGGATCCGGCTCTGGGAGCGCGGGTGGGACACGAGAAAAGTGCCCAACGGCTCGTACACGCTGAAGCTCACCGTCGAGGACACCGTCGGGCGGAGCGCTAGTAAGACCCTGCGGCTCCAGGTCGCGAACTGATTCAGACGTTGTTCGCGACGATGACGTCGATCGACTCTGCCGTGTGGTTCCCGACGATGTCCCAGGCGGTCACGGTCAACCGATAGGGGCCGTCGCGGAAAGCCGTGGTGTCCCAGTAGCAGCTCTTCCGGCGGGGGCCGGCAAAGAGGCGGAACCAGAGCTCGCCCCGGCCCTGGCGTTTCAGCTTGATCGCCGTTTTGGCTCGGAGGTTTTGCCGCGTCCCCGGCGCGTAGTGGTGGGAGAGGGAGATCTGATTCTGGCGAGAAGCCTTGGGGCCCGGCCACACGCCGGACGGGAACACGTCGCGGTCGATCACTCGCTTCCCGTCAGTGGCGCGGTCGACGGCGAGGTGGACGCGAGCCGGATGGTGGTCGGTCTCGAGGAGGGGGACGTCCTTCCACCAGCCCCGGAAGGACTGGAGGTCCTCGATCCGGGCACGGACGTCGACCTGGCCCGAGAGCCGGCTCGGGTCGAGGGGGGCGCCGCCGGGAGCGAAGACAGCCGACCCATTTCGGGTCCCCCAGGACGAATCCGCCGGCTGGTGGAAACGGATCTCTCGGATGACCGGGGCTGCTGTGTCGCGGTACGGCGCGATCTTGCCTTCCGGGTCGAGCGGGTTCACCTGAATCTGGCGACTGGCACTTGGCTTTCCCCCTGGAAAGCGCCACTCGCTCAGGTGCAGGTGCCACTCGTCCTTGAAGGTCCAGCCGATCAGCTGGCCGGGTTTCACGTCCTGCCCGAGCTCGACGACCGGGTCGACGTGCCCGTACGTGAAGTGGCCGATCCGGATGATGCTCTCCACACCGGGGGGCGGCTGCGTGAAAATGTGCCACACCGGTCCGCCCTCGAGCGCATAGACGCGGTGCGTCCGCCCCTTCGGATGCCCGCGCTCGGGCTGGTCGTCGCGCACCGAGATGTCGATCCCGGGGTGGTACTCCGGCTTACTCCGCGGGTCGAGCCACGAGCCGCGCACCGGGTGCTGCCGGTTCCGCGGGCCGACCGGCCAGCCGCGGTAGTCGTCGGCGTACCAGGGCCTCAACTCGCCCCCAGTACCGGCGACGGGATCACGAGCTCCGGACAAGCGATCTTCGCCATCGACGCGGCCCCCTGGTCACCGGCGATTGTACCTCGTTTGACCAACTGCGAACGCTAGGGTGGCCTGTTTGTCTGGGACGTTCAGTCAACAACGTGGGTGCGTCCGGCCGACGCCGCGACGACGCCTGATGCCGCATCAGCTTCCATCCTCGATGACGAATGAGTGCGCTTACACAGGCGGGAGACGACAACTGCTCCGACCGCGCGGGGATGGGCGACGACGTCACCTCGGTGCTCGCCCACGCCGAACCCGGCGTCTCGAGGGCTGCTCCGTGGCGGCTACAGTCGAACGGTGAATGCCAGCGGTGCGCTCAGGCGCCCGCGGCCATCGCGAACGCGCAGCTTCGCCAAGTAGCTGCCGCCGCCGACCACGAACCGCGCCTCGACCAGCCACCCTATCTGGTACTTCGAACAGCGGTAGGGATAGATCTTCCCCAGGTCGACGCCGAGCTCGTCGATGGTGGTGCCTCGCGCCTTCACGACTGAACCGACTCGTCGCTCTTCGCGTGTTGTGATCACAGCACGTGGACCACGACTCAGGCACAGACGCACGCGGAGATCGATGCTTGCCGCGAAACCACCGCGAACCGCCGTGCGCTTGAAAGTGAGGCTCTCGAGGACGATTTCTGGCCGGCGGTCCTGCGTGGCAGATGGGCCTGCGAGTATGGCTGCTGCCGCAAGGGCCGCGAGCAGCACACCCACCTTCATCGCCGGCAGCCTAATCGCCAACGCAAGACATGCGAGATTCATGCGAGCTAACGGTAGCGGCACGCGGCGAACGGGACGCCCAGCGTAGCGGGCGGATATGGCTTATCTGCGCAAACCGGCGAACCGCCGCGTTCTTCGACCCTCGTCTCCGGAGCCGAGCGAGTGGAATCCGTTCGGTGAAATGTCGTCCTGAGGTTCCTTCGTTCCGGTCCGCGACGCGTCGCGGGCGACGAGCCGGCCGAGGAGTTCGACCAGCGTTCGCCTCTCGGCAGACGAGAGTGCATCGAGGTAGTGCAGCTCGCAACCCACGAGCAGCTCGGCCGCCTCACGCTGCACCTTCGCGCCGTCGACGGAGCAGGGATCTCGTACGCATACCCACCCACGGGACTTGCGGATAAACGCGGTTGACACCTTGCCCGGGGTCGTTGACTCTACCGGCTAGGGGAAACGGATCCGATAACGAGGGGGTGTCGAAATGCGCAAGGCAATCGCAGTTCCCGCTGCACTCCTCAGTCTCGCGCTCGTCACGGTAGTCGTCGCTGCCGCGACCGCACAGGCGCGGTCCGAGAAGAGCCAGGTAACGACGGTGACGCTCTCGGGCTGGTCGTCGTCGCCTGAGGAGAATGAGCTCCTCAACCAGGTCGTCGCGACGTTCAACAGGACGCACAAGGCCGTCCAGATCGACTACTCGGTCATCCAGGGCGACTACCCGGTTGCAATGACGGCACGGTTTGCCGCTCACAATCCACCCGACGTCTTCTACGTCGACTCGAGCAAGTTCCCGGAGTGGCGGAAGCAGGGCGTGCTTCAGCCGCTGAACAGCTACGTCACAAAGACCAAGTACAACACAGCCGCGTTCATCCCGGGTCTTCTCAATTCATTCAAGGCCGGGAAGGCGATGTACGGGTTCCCGAAGGACTGGTCGCCGCTCGCGATGGAGATCAACCTCTCGATGCTGACCGCCTCTGGTGCCAAGGTGCCGACGACCTGGGCCCAGCTCCGCACGACCGCCCAGACGATGGCATCGTCGAATGCGGTGCCGAACGGCAAGCCGATCTGCTTGCCCGCGGACTGGGCTCGTATGCTCCCGTTCGTCTTCCAGAACAAGGGCTCGCTCGCGAACGTGCAGTCGCCGGCGGTCACCCAGGCCGTCAACTACTACGTCGGCCTGATCAAGAGCGGTCTTGCCACAACCCCGGACAAGCTCGGGGCAGGATGGTGCGGTGAGGCGCTCGGCAAGCAGACGGCCGCCATCATCTTCGAAGGCAACTGGGCGCTGCCGTACATGAAGTCCACCTTCTCGCAGGTGCGATACGGCGCCTTCCCGATGGTCAAGGGCAAGACCGGAGGGAACCTCGGGTTCACGGTGTCCTACTCGATGGCCAAGGACGCGAAGAACAAGCCGGCCGCCTGGACCGTGCTCAGCTGGCTCACGGGCAAGGTCGGGCAGGGGATCTGGATCTCGAAGGGCCTTGCCCTTCCTTCGCGTACGGACCTGAAGGCGGTCGGGGGGCGGAAAGCGTTCCTCGCCGCCGCTCCCTACGTCCACGGCTGGGGCTTCCCCAACTTCTCGGACACGTACACGATCATGAACAACGATCTGCAGTCGGTGATCGCCGGAAACAAGACGGTCGCCGAGATGCTGGCGAATGTGGCCGCGTCGCTGAAGAAGTAGGAAGCATGTTCGGTCTCCTTCCGTGCGGACGAGCCGCACGGAAGGAGACCGACTTCCTGGGATGACAACCACAAGCGAGACGACTCCGGCCCCTCGACGCGGCACTCTCGTGGGGGCGCGCGTTCGTGAGGCGGGATGGGGCTACGCCTTCGTTCTGCTTCCACTGGCCGTATTCGGAATCTTCTTTATCTACCCGCTCGGGTACGCGGTCTACATCAGCTTCTTCGAATGGGGGATCCTCGGGAAGATCGAGGGCGTCGGGACGCAGAACTACCGCGACCTCTTCGCCGACCCCGTCTTCCACAGGGCGATCAAGAACACGGTCGAGTACGCGGTCGTCGTCGTCCCCCTCGAGATGGCGCTTGGTCTGCTGCTGGCTCTGGTGATCAACCAGAAGATCCACGGTAGGGCGTTCTTCCGTTCGGCGTTCTACTTCCCCTCGGTCGCGTCGTCCGCCGCGATCGCCGCGATCGCGATCTTCATTCTCAATGCGAACGGCCTCCTCAACGAGATCATCGGCGGGAACCGTGCCTGGTTCGGCGACCCGAGTACCGCGCTCTGGGCAATCACCGGTCTCAATGCCTGGACGACGGCGGGCACGGTGATGCTCTTCTACCTGGCGGCGTTGCAGTCGATCCCGACGGACGTCTACGAGGCGGCAGCCCTCGACGGCGCGAGCACCTGGCGCGCGTTCTGGAGAATCACCTTCCCGCTGCTCAAGCCCGCCCATTTCTTCGTGCTCGTCGTCTTCGGCATCGGGGCCTTGAAGCTCTTCGACCAGGCCTTCATCGTCTCGAACGGCACTGGAGGCCCTCAGAACTCGACCTACACGGGTGTGCTCTACATCTACCTAAAGGCGTTTCATGGGTCCGACTTCGGAGTCGCGGCCTCGGCCGGAGTCGTCATGTTCGTCGGCATCTTCCTCCTGACCGTGATCCAGCGTGCAACGATCGGCCGGGCGGAGATCCGGTGACGCGTCAGACAGCGGCTGCACCCGCCGAGGCCTTTGTCCCGCGCCGCGCTCGGTCGGAGGTCGTCGCCAGGCTCGTCTTCTATCTCCTGCTGGTTGCGATGGCGCTCCTCTACTTCACGCCGTTCGTCTGGTCGCTTTCGACTTCGTTCAAGACGCTGGAGGACACCGCGAACTTCAACTTCATCCCACATCCGTTCACGACGGCGGCCTGGGAGACGGTCTGGACGAAGTACGACTTCGAGCGCTACATCCTCAACAGCCTCTTTCTCGCCGTCACCGTCACGGTACTGAACGTCTTCCTGGCCGGACTCGGCGGCTATGCATTCGCACGGCTGCGCTTCCCGGGCCGCGAGCTCCTCTTCCTGCTCGTGCTCGGGACGCTGATGATTCCCGACCAGTTGCGCCTGATCCCGGTCTTCGTGCTACTCGTGGACTGGGGCCTGTACGGCAGCTTCACGGGCTACATCCTGATCAGTCTCGTCTCCGCGGTGAACCTGTTCTTCATGCGCCAGTACTTCCTCACGATCCCGAAAGACTTCGAGGAGGCGGCGAAGCTCGACGGAGCGGGATTCTTCAAGACGTTCTGGCGCGTCATGCTGCCACTCGCAGCGCCCGCGATCGCCGCACTCTCGATCCTTCAGTTTCAGGGGATATGGAATGACTTCTTCTGGCCGCTCATCATCTTCGGCCAGGGCAACACCGACCACTACACGGTCCAGCTCGGGCTCGCGGCGTTCAGCTTCCAGTACGGCACGCTGTGGCCCGAGCTCATGGCCGGCAGCCTGATCGCGATCGCCCCGATCCTGCTGATCTTCCTGATCTTCCAGCGTTATTTCATCGCCGGGGTCACGGCTGCGGGGGTCAAAGGATGAGGCCGCAGGACGCCATGTGGCTCGCACTGCGCGACTTCTACGCCAACTCTTGGCGACTGCTGACCGTGAATGCTGCTCTCGGCGCAGTGCTCGTGGCGAGTGCCCTCGCTACGCTCGCGGTACCCGCTGCGGCGATCGTCGTCCTCGCGGCGGGGCCGGTCACGGCCGCGCTCGTGCATTGCACCGTCACGCTCGTGCGGACGGGGAACCTGGCGCTGGCCGACGCCTGGGAGGGACTGCGGCTCCACTGGCGGCGTGGTGTCGCGCTCGGTGCCGCGGGGGCGGGGCTGATGCTGCTCGGCTTTCTTGCGGTTCGCCTCTACGTCTCTGAATCCCTGTGGCCGCTCGCGATGCTCACGATCTACGTCGTCTTGCTGGTCGGCATCTACCAGCTCGTCCTCTGGACGCTCGCGATTGCGGAGGCCGCGCGGCCACTCCGCTCTGTGGCGCGCGAGGCGCTCTTGGTCATGGGGCAGCGGCCGGTTGGCATGCTCGTGCTCGGGCTCGCGCTCCTACTCGTGAACGCCGTCGGGATTGCCGCGGCAGTGATGCCTTTCCTCACGCTTACCGTCGCGTACACCTTTCTCGTCGCGGCGCACTTCCTGCTCGAGCCGATTTCGGAGGACACCGTCTGATGGCAACGATCACCTACGAGCATGTCACCAAGCGTTTCGACGAGATCGTCGCCGTCGACGATCTCAGCATCGACGTCGCCGACGGCGAGTTCCTCGTCCTCGTCGGCCCTTCCGGGTGTGGGAAGACGACCGCGCTCCGGATGCTCGCAGGGCTCGAGGACATCTCGTCCGGGCGGATCCTGATCGGGGACCGCGTTGTCAACAACGTCGCGCCCGGCGCGCGCGACATTGCGATGGTATTTCAGTCCTACGCGCTCTATCCGCATATGACCGTGTTCGACAACCTCGCGTTCGGACTCCGCAACAGAAGGCTGCCGAAGAGCGACGTCAACAGGCGCGTGAAGGAAGCGACCGAGATCCTCGAGCTGAGCGCGCTGATCAAGCGCAAGCCGAAGCAGCTTTCGGGTGGGCAACGACAACGCGTCGCCCTCGGCCGTGCGATCGTACGCGAGCCGGCCGCGTTCCTCATGGACGAGCCCCTCTCGAACCTCGACGCAGCCCTGCGCGTCCAGACGCGGGCAGAGATCCTGAAGCTCCAGGACCGCCTCGGAACCACGACGATCTACGTGACGCACGATCAGATCGAGGCGATGACCATGGGTGACAGGATCGCCGTGATGAACCTGGGCGTCCTGCAGCAGATCGGCACGCCGAAGGATCTCTACATGAGCCCCGCGAACACCTTCGTCGCGACGTTCATCGGGTCGCCCGCGATGAACCTCCTGCCCTCCGGTGCCCTTGGTGTCGGAGTCGGGGGCTCCGGACAGCTCGTCGGGTTCCGCCCCGAGCACGTCCAGCTCGGAAACGGCAAGCCGAACTGCGCGTACTACGACGCGACGGTTGAGGTGGTCCAGTACCTCGGTGACGAACAGCTCGCGTACCTCCGGCTCGGTGACGCCGAGGTCGTCGCCAAGCTCCCCCTCGAGGCAAGCCTCGAGCCCGGCCGCAGGGAGAGGTTCGCCGTGCCTTTTCACCATCTGCTGCTGTTCGACGCGGAGAGTGGCGACGCGATGGGCTCTGCGGCCTGACCCGATCGTAGGCCGACGATCTCCACGTTCGACGGAAGCGAGTCATGGACCTCCCTCGAGGCGTTCGAGAAGCTCGGTGGGCCGGAGCCGATCGAGCCGGTCGAGCACGATGACGGCGCCGCGCGCCCGCAATACGTCGGCATCGCCGCTTCGGGCGACTCCGACGCAGCGCATGCCGCCGCGTCGCGCCGCCTCGACCCCGGAGGGGGAGTCCTCAACCACGAAGCACTCCTTCGACGAGTATCCCAGGCTACGTGCTGCCTCTATGAAGATCGCCGGATCAGGCTTCCCCGGGGCGTCCAGGCCGGAGACGTCGGCGTCGAGCACGTCGCGCAGCGAACGCCCGTCGGGAAGCGAGATGGCCGCCAGAAGGCGGGCGGCGTTACGCGAGGCCGAGGCGGTCGCGATAGCGAGTCCGAGTTCGCGCAGACCGATCAGCAGCGTGACGGCGTCGTCGAACACCGGTGGGGGCTCGCGCTCGATGAGGTCGACAAGTCGACTCTGCTTGGCTGCGGCGTAGGCGTGCACATGCTCGTCGTCGGGGTCTGCTACGCCAACGGCCTCGAGTCCTCCGCGGGCCCCGTCGAGGCGAGGTCGCCCGGCTACGGCGCGCTGGTAGCGCTCCGTCGTGAGGGAGCCGGGCTGGTACCCGGTGTCGAGGGCGAGTTGTGCCCAGGGGCCGGCCATGAGCCGGTCGAGGGTCTCGCGCCAGGCCTGCTCGTGTGGCGAGTCGACGAGTACGCCGTCCACGTCGAAGATGGCTGCCTGAAGAGGGACATAACCGGCCATGTCGAAACGGTAGGCCATCGGCCTCAGCGACGGTGGCAACCAGTCCGGTGACGATCCGGTGAGCGCCCAGCCGCCCGACCGTGCGCCCTTGCAGACGTCCCGTCCGGTTGCAGCTGACGATGAGACGACGGCATGGATGGTCGAGATCGAGGGTGTCGATCCGGCCAGCGAGCCGGCGCGCGCGGCGATCCTCACGCTCAGCGATGGGATCGTCGGGACGAGGGCGGACTCGCCCGGCAGCACCGAGGGCGCGGGCGTGGTTGCTGCGGGGATCTATCAGGGCGAGGGGCCAGAGACGGCGCTTGCGCCGCTTCCGGGTTGGAACCAGGCCCCGCTCGAGAAGGCGAATCCCCGGCGCCGGGTGCTCGACCTGCGGAATGGAACCCTGCGCACCGAGCTCGACACGCCCGACGGCGAGGCCACCACAGTCGCTTTCGCGTCTCTCGCTCGCCCAGGCACTGCGGTCCTCGTGGCCGAGGCCCCTGCGTTCCAAGATGACAAGAAGGGACCGCTTCGCCTTCCCGTCGACGCCGAGCGCGGCCGTGAGGGCGCCCGCCGGTGGGCACGCGTCCACGGCAGTGGCGGCGTGGCCGTCGCAGCGTCTGAGCGAGTCGTGCGAATGGCAGCCGCCCGGCTGCGGCTCGAGCGACTCGTGGCCTACGCCACTGACCCCCGGCAGGCGCCTCGGCCCGAGGCTGCCCTGGAAGCCCTCGAGGCCGCCGAGCGGCTCGGGGTCGAGACCCTGCTCGCTGAGCAGCGATCGGCCTGGGCGCGCCGCTGGTCCATTGCAGACATCCGCATCGAGGGTGATCCCGATCTGCAACGGGCTGTGCGCTTCTGCCTCTTCCACCTCATGGCCTCGGTTGCCGACCGGGCCGAGGCCGCTCTCGGCGCCAGGGGGCTCAGCGGCCTCGGCTACCGCGGACACGTCTTCTGGGACACCGATATCTTCGTCCTGCCGTTCCTGGCCGCGACGCACCCGCCGGCCGCCCGCGCGCTCGTCGGATATCGCGTGCAACGCCTCGATGCGGCGCGGACGGCCGCCGCTCGCGGCGGGTTCGAGGGCGCCCGCTTCCCGTGGGAATCAGCCGATACCGGCGAGGACGTCACGCCCACGTGGGTCACGGACTCGGGCGGCCAACTCGTCCGTGTTCTGACCGGCGAGCAGGAAGAGCACATCACGGCCGACGTCGCCTGGGCGGTGGCTCGGTATCAGAGCTGGAGCGGCGACGCGCGGACGCTCGGAGCCTGCCGCGAGCTCGTGTGCGAAACGGCCCGCTACTGGGCGTCGCGCATACGCCTCGACTCCGACGGAGTAGCGCACATCGACGGGGTCATCGGCCCCGACGAATACCACGAGAACGTCGATGACAACGCGTTCACGAACGGCATGGTGCGCTGGAATCTGCTGCACGCCGCCGAGGTCGGCAGGTCCGGCGACGAGGAGGCCAGCCACTGGCGCAGATGCGCCGCGGCCCTCGCCGACGGGCACGATCCGACCGGCGGTCGCCACGAGCAGTTCGCCGGCTACTTCGGCCTCGAGCCGCTCACCGTCGCCGACCTTCCACAGGGCGTCGATCCCGTTCAGTTGCTCGGCGCAGAGCACGTGCAGCGGACACAGCTCGTCAAGCAGGCGGACGTCCTCATGCTCCACCTGCTCGTCCCGGACCTCGTGAGCGCAGGCTCTCTCGTCCCCGACATCGACTGGTACGAGCCCCGCACGACGCACGCCTCATCCCTTTCGGCGCCGGTGCACGCGGCGGTGCTCGCCCGGGCCGGGCGGCTCGACGACGCGCTCGCCTACCTTCGCAGGAGCGCCACGATCGATCTCGACGACCGTAAAGGAAGCACTCGCGACGGCCTGCACGTCGCGGCGATGGGCGGGGTCTGGCACGCTCTCGTCCACGGCGTCGCCGGCCTCGAGCTCCATGGTCAGGACCTGAAGCTGCACCCGCAGCTGCCGGCCGGCTGGGAAGCGCTGGAGTTCCAGGTCATGGTCCAGGACGCCGTCTTCCGCTTTCGTGTGCTCCCCGATCGGGTCGTCGCACGCGCGGACACAGCGCGCCGTATGCGGGTTGGCACCTGCGAAGACTGGTTCGACGTCGGAGCCGACGGCGTGGTGGTCGAGCACGACGCCCTCGGCTGGCGCTCCGCTTCGTGACTGAGTCTCACGGCTCGCGGGATCCGCGACGACATCGCGAGGTCGGCTAAAATCGGACCGGCCTGCGTGCTTCAGAGAGTTGGGAGAGCGTAGGATCGTCAAAGTTAGCAAAGTGCCTGCAAATAGGCACAATCAGGGGCGGTTAGCTCAGTTGGGAGAGCACCAGCTCGACAAGCTGGGGGTCACTGGTTCGAGCCCAGTACCGCCCATTCACCGCCCAGCGGCGATGCGGGGTTGGCTTGAAACCTCGTGTCAGGCGTGCCAGCAGTGCCACGTTTGTACGAGCGGTGCTACATCGGTGCTACATCGCCGAACCGGCTCTTGGGGCTCGTGGGGGTGTGCGTGCGGAACGTCGGGAGGTGCGCACCGCGCTCGCGCCTCCTCGTGCGCGTCGCGTTACGCGTAACGTCATCGCCGGCCGGTAGCCTCGCGCGTGTAATGGCCGGTCGACTCGAAGCGATCAGACAAGTGTCGGCTTGCCAGCAATCGGCAACTGTGGCGACTGCAATCAGATCAGATCGCCCCCCGGCGACCGCGCCCTCCGACGCCTTGCGCGATCTGTACGAGCGGCGTGCGGAGCTCCAGTACGCAGGCCCAGCGGCCCTTCCCGATCCCTCCTTCGACCGGAAGTTCGAGCGAATCTGGCAGCTGGTCACCGAACACCTGCCCTGCGATCGGTTTCTCGACGCCGGTTGCGGTGACGGGCGTTACCTCGCCGCGCTCGCGTCGCACCCCGATCCCCCATCACACCTCGTCGCCGTGGACATCTCGGAGCGCATCCTCGAGACGGCCGCCGAGACGGCCTCGGTCGCGGGAATCCAGGCGGAGCTCGTTCGGGCGAACCTCGAGGCGCTTCCGCTCCGGTCCGGATCGTTCGACCTAGTCCTTTGTACCCAGGTGATCGAGCACCTCGCCGACCCGTCGGCAGGCCTCCGCGAGCTCGCGCGGGTGCTCGCGCCGTGCGGCGTCCTGGTCGTCTCCACCGACCACGACCGCATGCTCGTGAGCAGCGTCCTCAACGCCCCGCGCACCGCGGCCGTGCGACTTCTGGGCCTCCGGCACCGCCGCGTCCCCGTCGAGTTCCCTCAACACGCTTTCGGGCTGGACGAGTTCGTCGGCTTCGTCCAGCAGACGGGGCTCCGGGTCGAGCATGCCGAGACCTTCCGCTTCCACCTGCGGTGGCCGCTCGATCGCCGTCCCCTCCAGCGGGGTCTGAACCAGCTGGAGAGGAGACTGCCACCGCACCGCCTCGGAGACATCGTCGCCGTTGTAGCGCGGAAGCCCGCCAATTGAGGAGTGCGCCTCCGTGCGTTCCGCACGCGCGCGCGTTACGTGTGAACGTCGGCGGTTGACGCTAGCCTCGTGGGCAAATGCCGGGACGACCGACCGGACGCCACAGGCTCCAACTTGCCAGCAGTCGACAGCTCTGGCGATTGGACACGCCTGACGAGCTGCGGCAGGCGGTGCGCCGCTTCAGGCGCACCTACAACCAGCACTGGCTGATCGAAGGGCACGGCTACCGCACACCGACCGAGGCGCGAGCATTTGCTCCCGAGAGGGAGTTGACTTAACGCAGCGACCCGAGCCGGAGCCGACCAGTGCGTCTGGACTATCGCGATCTGGTGGGAAAGGCGACGCCAATCATCAGACACCGATCAGGTCGGCGCGATGTGGGCGACGATTGATTGAAGCTTGGCCTTCGCTTGGCCCGCTCTTTGTACGGGTCGGTGTAGAACTGACGGCGGTTGGATCACAGAGAGAAGGAGAACATCACCATGCGCAAGTTCATTGCCTTGTCACTTGCGACGGCGATCGTGCTCTCGGCTGGTGTTGCTGGTGCGCTCGGCTCATCGACATCCTCGGCGGGCACAATCAAGTTGGAGGCCAAAGGGCTGTCCGGTGCGAAAGAGGTGCCGAGGGGCTCGCGGACTGGCAAGGGCGCTGCCGACTTCACGATCAGCGGGAGCAAGTTCTGCTGGGACTTCACGATCAGCGGGATCGGCAAGCCACTTGCCGCTCACATCCACCGGGGCCGCGCTGGCACGGCAGGCCCGGTCGTCGTCCCGCTCGGTGCGGCCTACCGCCAGCAGGGTTGCACCACCGCTTCTGCCGCCGTTGCGAAGGCGATCATCGCCAAGCCGAGCGGGTTCTACGTCAATGTCCACACCAAGCAGTTCCCCAACGGCGCGATCCGAGCGCAACTCGCAAGACCCTGAGTGATTGAGGCTCGTCCCCCGCAAAGCAGACTGAAGGCCCGCCGCAACGCGGGCCTTCTTTGTCTCGGCCCGAGTCTTCGGAAGGTCACAGCAATGCGGGTCCGCGCCTGCCCTGATGGGACGTAACTCGTCGCAGTCTGCGGGAAGCGCGACATGGGACGTCGACAGGCGGCGATGGCATGATCGGTTCAGCTGAGGTGTCCGGCGAACCGGGGCCGGCGCACCACTGGCCGTGCCGAGCGCAGTGATCTGCCGCAAGCAGAAGTCGTTCGGGGGTTGTCTTGAACGCACGCCGCACTGACTGTTTTTGTCCAGCCGGCGATGCCCTTCTCTGCGGCGTGCTACACCGGTGCTACATCGGCGGGAGCAAGCCTGCGATTTGCAGGGTAGTTCGAGCCCAGTACCGCCCACCACAGTAGACATGCCGAAATCCCTGCATATGCAGGGCTTTCGTCTCTCTTGGAACCAGGGCTCGTCATCCGGAGCAGTCCGCAGTAACCCGCACGAAACTGGCGCGTACTGGCGCGCCAGTGGCGCGCACTCCTACCACCGGTAGGAGTGCGCCGGGAGCGGCGGTCGGCACGGGCTTGACACAATCCGTCACGACGTGAGAGCGTCCGCAGGTAGGGAGGCGCGTAGCCCTGAACTCGGGACTCTGGCCCTCCCCCGGTGGCCAGATTAGGAGAACCGCCTTCGGGCGGCTCTCCGTCGTTCGTTCGTGGGGTTCCCCGGTCGCTCCTAGTCGTCCGGGTCCAGGCCTGGTCGCGCGAGCTAGCCGGACGCGAGGTAGTTATGGATGTCGTGGAAGGTCATCTCGGGCTCGTCCTCGATGCCGACCTCCCGTGAGTACGGCCCGATCTGCTCCTGCGCGAACTGCTCGAACGTCTCTTTCGAGTCCCACACGTCGACGACGTGCACGCCGGAGTCGGTCGCAGCGACCCAATGAAAGAGTGCGCCGGGAGGCGTCGCGCCCCCGGGTGTCAGGCCCATCTTCTTGACGATCCGGTCGTACTGGTCGAGCGTCGCTCCGTCGAACGTCATCTCTACGGCTACTGGCATCGTGTCCTCACTCTCGTTCGGGGTCGCGAGCGAGCGTAACAGGGGAATGCCGCACGAGCCACGTGAGGGGAGGGACGACGCCGACGCGCGCTTCCGAGGACCTGTCTTCTTAGCGCAGTGCGTCAATCGACGCGGTAGCGACGATCCCGTCGACGCTGCGCGCCAGCTCCGTGTCCAGCGTTACGAACGCGTCTGCCTGCAGCTGAGTGAGTGCAACGTACTCGGCGTCGAACGTCTCGGCCCACCCCAGCTGATCCGCCACTTCCCAGGCCCGGCGCCGGAGCACGGCGTCGCCGAGGAGCCTGATCGGCATCCGCTGAATGCGGGCGAGCCGCTCGCGCGCGACGTCGGCCGGGAGCTCCCCGCGATGCACGGCCTCGTGCAGCGCCGACAGCGTCTGAGAACGGAGAAGGGTCGGCGCCAGGAGCTCGTGCTCGGCTGACACTCCGATCTCTCCGCTCGCCAGGTGGAGGACGGCGCTTGCGTCGACGACGAATCTGGTCATCGGGAATCACAAAACTACTGCGCCAGCACCCGGACGGGTTACGGTTTGCGCATGATCATCGATCGCGCGGTCTATCGCGACGGCAAGCGCACTGTCGAGCCGGACAGCTTTGCAGAGCTGCACGCCGCCTGCCAGGCCCGCGACGCCGTGGCCTGGCTGGGACTCTACGAGCCGAGCACGGAGGAGTTCGCAACAGTCGCGCGCGAGTTCGACCTCCACGAGCTCGCCGTCGAGGACGCCGTCAAGGCGCATCAACGCCCAAAGCTCGAACGGTACGTCCACGATCTGTTCCTCGTCCTGCGGCCGGCTCGCTATGTCGACGAGACGGAAACGGTCGTGTTCGGGGAGGTCGCGATCTTCGTCGGCGGGCAATTCGTCATCACCGTTCGTCACGGCGATGCGCCCGAGCTGGGGCCGGTGCGGCGGCGGCTCGAGGCGCGCCCGGATCTTCTCCGGCGGGGTCCGCTCGTGATCCTGTACGCGATCGTCGACCACGTCGTCGACGGCTACGAACCGGTTGTGGCCGGCCTCGAGAACGACATCGACGAGATCCAGGATGAGGTCTTCGGTGGCAGCCCAACCGTCTCTCGCCGAATCTACGAGCTGACCCGGGAAGTGATCGAGTTCCAGCGGGCAACCGCGCCGCTCGAGGACATCCTCGCGCGCCTGATCGACGAGCCGCAGGTCGAAGAGGAAGAGGGGCGGTACTTGCGCGACGTCCAGGACCACGCCATCCGCGCGAAGGAGCATGCCGATTCGTTTCGCGCCCTCCTCCAGAACATCCTCAGCGTCAACCTCACGCTCGAGACGAAGGCGATGACCGAGGCGTCGCATGCGCAGAACGAGCAGGTCAAGCGCATCTCGGCCTGGGCCGCGATCCTCTTCGCCCCGACGCTGGTCGGAACGATCTACGGCATGAACTTCACACACATGCCCGAGCTCGACTGGAGGCTTGGCTACCCGTTCGCCCTGGTGCTGATGGTGGCGTTCTCCGTCATCCTCTACTTCATCTTCAAGCGCCGCCGCTGGATCTGACCGCTGCCTAGTCGAGGCAGGCGTCGACTTCTGGGGCGTACGTGGCCCGCTCCCAGACGAGCAGCGCCTTGCCCGACCGCCGGGACGACATCGTCTGCCCTTCACCGCTGACCAACCCCGCCAGCGTGCTCTCGAAGGCCGCCGACGCCTCGTCACCCTTGCCGATGAAGAGAATGGCGCGGCTCTTGCCGTAGCTCACCGAGTAGAACCGCGCTCCGTCCAGCTCGGGGTACTGCTCCACGCGGTCGAGGGTGCGGGCGGCGATCGCGTACGGGAACAGCTGCCCGAACCGCGGGGACTCCTCGACCGTGGCGCCGGCGTCGGTCAGGCAGTCGGTGACGGCTGCGGCCTCACCGCCGTGACCGAACATGAACCAGCCGACGGCGAGCACGAGCGCGATTCCCAGGGCGATCCGTCCCATTTCTACGAGCCACTATCGGCATGGCGTAGGGCTCACAGAAGACGCTTCGGGGCTCGAAGCTCCCAGGCCTCGGTGAGGAGCTGTGCCAGGGCCTTCGACTCCACCAGGCGGAGCGTCACGCGCACCGCGGCGAGCTTCTTGCCCCACCAGACCTCCTCGCACACTTGCGGAGCCTCGTGGATCGCAGTGAGGATGCCGCCCTCGTCGAGCATGACGTTCATGTGCTCGGCATCCCAGAGCGTGGCGAAGATCTTGCCGCCGACGCGAAAGGACGGCCGGCCGTGGTGATCCTGCTCGACCGCCTCCGGCAGTGCGAGTGCGAGTTGCCGAGCCTGCTCAACCGAGACCATCTAGAGCTCCGCTGTCAGCACGATCTCGATCGGTACGGTACGCGCGATGAAGCTCGAAGGCGTCCACCACGTCACGTGCATTACCGGCGACGCGCCGAGGAACGTCGACTACTACACGGGCACGCTCGGCCTTCGGCTCGTGAAGAAGACGGTCAACCAGGACGATCCGACCGTCTACCACCTCTTCTACGCCGACGAGCACGGCAGCCCCGGCTCGGACATCACGTTCTTCGAATACCCGACACGCGGCGCCCGGCCGCGCCGGCGCAGGCATGGTGCACCGCGTCGTCTGGCGCGTCGCGTCCACCGAGCGCGCTCGACTTCTGGGAGGAGCGTGTCGGAGGAGAGCGCGGTGACGGCTATCTCCGCTTCGCCGATCCCGAAGGGCTCGAGCACGAGCTGGCGGTCGTCGAGACGGACGACCCGCCGCTCGTCGCCGACCATCCCGAGATCCCGAAGGAGCTGGCGCTGCAGGGCTTCGACGGCGTCCGCGCGTTCACGAACGACCCGGAGGCGAGCCGCAGGGCTCTCGAGGAGACGCTCGCGTTCACGCCGGTCGGAGACAGCACGTGGGAAGCGCGCGGCGAGGAGCGGGGAGGCTTCTACGCATACGACCCGGCGCCGGCGGAGCCCGGCGCGATGGGCGCCGGCGCCGTCCACCACGTCGCGTGGGCTTCGACCATGGACGATCACGAGCAGTGGCAGCAGCAGGTGGCACAGGCCGGATTGCGGCCCACGCCGATCATCGACCGTTTCTGGTTTCGCTCCATCTACTTCCGGGAGCCGAGCGGCGTGCTGTTCGAGATCGCCACGCTGGGCCCGGGCTTCGGCGTCGACGAGGATGCCGAGCACTCTCGGCGAGACGCTTGTGCTGCCGCCCGACTTCGAGCATTTGCGCGAAAAGCTGGAGCCGGTGCTGACTCCGCTGCCGAGCCCGCGCAGGCCGCTGGTACCCTAGCTCTCGTGCCAGGCTGGGTCGGACCGGGCGAGATCATCATCCTGCTGATCGTCGCGCTCCTCGTCTTCGGGCCGAAGAAGCTGCCGGAGATGGGGCGCTCGCTCGGCAAGGGCATGCGCGAGTTCAAGAGCTCGATCAGCGGCTCGGACGATGACGACGACGTGTCGCCCGAGTTGCCCGAGGAGACTCCTCGGGCGCCGAAGACCGACACCACGTAACCATGCGGCGTGTCGTTCCGCGGCGGCTGGCGCCCGGGGAAGAGGCGACGCTCGTCGACCACCTGGGAGAGCTGCGGGCGCGGCTCGTGTGGTGCCTCGTGGCCATCGGCCTGGCGTTCATCGTCACCTTCTCCTTCCACGACACGATCATCGACTGGCTCAACGGCCGCTGGACGCGGGCGTAAAGCCGACCACGTTCGCGCGTCGCCGAGCCGTTCATGATCTCGTTCATGATCAGCTTCTGGGCGGCGGTGGCTATCGCGCTGCCGGTCATCCTCTGGCAGCTCTGGAGCTTCCTCGCGCCGGCCTTCCACGAGCACACGCAGCGGGTCGTCCTCGGCTTCGTGCTGTTCGCGACCGTGCTCTTCGTGAGCGGGCTGATCTTCGCGTACTTCGTCGCCCTGCCTGCCTCGATCCAGTTCCTCACGAACTTCGACTCCGATCAGTTCGACATCCAGCTTCGGGCGCAGCGACTACTACACGTTCGTGCTGCTGGTGCTGATCGCGCTCTCCGTCGTCTTCCAGCTGCCGATCTTCATCCTCGCGCTCGCCCGGCTCGGCATCGTCCCGTCGAGCAAGCTGCGGCGTAACCGGAGGATCGGCTACGTCGCCGTCACCGCGCTCGCCGTCGCTGCTGCCCGGGGTCGACCCGGTGACGACGATCGTGGAGATGATCCCGCTGACTGGTGCTGTTCGAGCTGTCGATCTGGCTCGCGGTGTTCTTCGACCGGCGGTGGCGCGCGACGGCCGAGGCGCGTGAGGCCGCGCTTCGAGGCGGGCGCCGATGCCTGAGATGAAGGTCGTCCTTCCCGACAAGTCGGAGCTCGAGCTGCCGGACGGCGCTTCCGGGCTCGACGCCGCGCGCGCCATCGGCCCGAAGCTCGCGAAGCAGGCCGTGCTCGTGCGCTCGAACGGGCATGTCGCAGGATCTCCGGCTGCCGCTCGACCGACGGCGAGGAGATCGAGATCCTCACGACGCGGAACCGTGACGACCCGGATGCGCTCTACGTCCTCCGCCACTCCGCGGCCCATCTACTGGCCGAGGCGGTGCGGCGGCTCTATCCCGGCGTGAAGATCGCCATCGGCCCGCCGATCGAGAACGGCTTCTACTACGACTTCGAGTTCCCGGAGCCGATCCACGAGTCCGACCTCGAGCGGATCGAGGAGGAGATCCGCCGCGAGCTCGCCGAGGGTCGCGAGTGGAGCCGCGAGGAGATCTCGCGCGACGAGGCCCGCGAGCGCTTCGCCGCCGAGGGCGAGCAGTACAAGGTCGAGCTCGTCGACACGGCCGAAGGCGACATCTCGCTCTACACGCAGGGCGAGTTCACCGACCTCTGCCGCGGCCCGCACCTTCAGGACTCGAAGCCGATCAAGGCGCGTCAAGCTGACCGGACTCGCCGGCGCCTACTGGCGCGGCGACGAGAAGAACACGCAGCTGACGCGGATCTACGGCACCGCCTTCTACTCGCAGGAGGATCTCGACGCGTACCTCGAGCGGCTGGAGGAGGCGAAGCGCCGCGACCACCGCAAGCTGGGCCAGCAGCTCGATCTCTTCCACCTCGACGACAGCGCTCCCGGCATGCCGTTCTGGCACCCGAAGGGGATGGTGCTCTGGAACAGCCTCGAGGACCTGCGGCGCCGCGAGAACGCGAAGCGCGGCTACGTCGAGGTGAAGACGCCGCTGATGTACGACACGGCCGTCTGGATCACGTCGGGCCACTGGGAGAAGTTCCGCGACGACATGTTCCTCGTGCCCTACGGGGAGGACCGCACGCTCGGTCTCAAGCCGATGAACTGCCCCGGCCACATGCTGCTCTTCGGCTCGCGACCTCCGCAGCTACCGCGACCTGCCGTTCCGCTACGCGGAGTCGTCGACGCTCCATCGCAACGAGCGCGCCGGCACGCTGCACGGCCTGCTGCGCGTCCAGCACGTCACGCAGGACGACGCGCACATCTTCTGCTCGCCGGAGCAGATCGAGGACGAGATCTTCGGCTGCCTCGACTTCGCCGCGTACCTCTACGAGCTCTTCGGCATGACGGCGCGCTTCGAGCTCTCGACGCGGCCGGATGACAAGCTCGGCACCGACGAGGAGTGGGACTTCACGGAGGGCGCGCTCCAGCGCGGCGCTCGACAGACGCGGGATCGAGTACACGATCAACGAAGGGGACGGCGCCTTCTACGGCCCGAAGATCGACCTGCACATGACCGACGTGCTCGGACGCTCGTGGCAGATGGGGACGATCCAGCTCGACTCGCAGATGCCCGCCCGCTTCGGCCTCACGTACATGGGCGCCGACAACGCCGAGCACACGCCGTACGTCGTCCACCGCGCGCTGCTCGGGTCGCTCGAGCGCTTCCTCGGCATCCTCATCGAGCACTATGCCGGCGACTTTCCGCTCTGGCTGGCGCCGGTGCAGGTGCGGGTGATCCCGGTGGGCGAGAGTCACCGGGCCGCTGTCGAAGACATCCGGACGAGGCTCGTGGAGGCCGGCGCGCGCGCCGATGTCGACGAACGTGACGAGACCGTCTCCAAGCGCATCCGCGACGCCGAGCTCGAGAAGATCCCGCGGGTGGTCGTGTACGGCGACAAGGAGTCGGACGCGGCGCTGGCCGTCCGCGAGCGCGGCGGCGGGCAGTCGACCCGGAGCCTGGACGAGCTGATCGGGGAAGTTGCTACCCTCTAGCTCTGCAAAGCAGGAGCGGCACCGTTCCTCACCTCCCGAGCTACGAGGCTCCGTGGAGGTTCAACCGAGTCGCAACGACGAGGTATCGGGCCGCTTGCGTAGCGGTTTTGTCATTCGTACAGGAGGATAGGCGCGACTTGGTGACAACCCTTTGAGACCGAGACGGTTCGTAGAGCCCGTCCGTCCGGTCCCCCAGACCAGGGCCAACGACTCGATCCGCGTTCCACGTGTCCGGTTGATTGACGAAGGTGGCGAGCAGCTCGGCATCAAGCCGACGCCAGAAGCCCTCGAGTACGCGTACTCGAAGGGCCTCGACCTCGTGGAGGTCGCCGCCCAGGCGGATCCACCGGTGGCGCGGGTCATGGATTACGGGAAGTACCGCTACGAGCAGGAGCAGAAGGCCAAGCTCGCACGCAAGCACCAGTCCCAGATACACGTCAAGGAGATCAAGCTCAGACCGAAGATCGGAATCCACGACTACGAGACCAAGAAGGGCCACGTCCTCCGCTTCCTCGGACAGCGCGCCAAGGTCAAGGTCACGATCATGTTCAGGGGGAGGGAGAACCTCCACCCGGAGCGTGGTCGCGACCTGCTGATGCGGCTCGCCGACGACGTGGCTGAGCTCGGCCAGATCGAGACGCAGCCGGAGGTGGACGGGCGGAACATGGTCATGGTGCTCGCGCCGACGAAGGCCGCCGGCAAGGAACGGCCGGCCGACGATGCGGAACCCGAAGTCCAGAGCGCAACCGGGAGCTAGAAATGCCAAAGCAGAAGACGTTCGAGTTCCGCGAAGAAGCGGTTCAAGGTGACGGGCACGGGCAAGATCCTGCGCCGCCACGCCATGAAGAGCCACAACCTCGAGAAGAAGTCGGCTAAGCGCAAGCGAGATTTCGCACGCGACGAGTCCGTTCATCATTCCGACGTCCGCGAGGCGCGGAAGCTGCTCGGGAGGGGAAGCTGACATGCCGCGCGTGAAGCGCTCCGTCGCCGCCCGCAAGAAGCGGCGCAAGGTGCTCGGCCAGGCCAAGGGCTACTGGGGCCAGAAGCACATCAGCTACACCCAGGCGAAGGAGCAGGTCGACAAGTCGCTCGTCTACGCCTACCGCGACCGGCGCGTCCGCAGGCGGACGATGCGGAGCCTGTGGATCATCCGCATCAACGCCGCAGCGCGACAAGAAGGGCTCTCGTACAACCAGTTCGTCGCCGGCTGCAAGAAGGCGGAGATCGAGCTCGATCGCAAGGTGCTAGCGGACATCGCCGTCAGCGATCCGGACGGCTTCAAGGCCATCGCCGCCAAGGCCAAGGCAGCTCTCGAGAAGTAAGGGCGGGCCGGGGATGATCACCTCGGCCGCCAATCCCCGCCTGAAGCTCGTCCGGCGGCTGCGCTCGGCGCCGCAGCGCCGGCGGCTCGGGCTGTTCGTCGTGGAGGGTGAGGATCTCGTCCAGGCGGGCCTCGACGCCGGCCTCGAGCCCGTCGACGTGCTGACGGCGGGTGTCGACGTCGAGCCGAAGCTGCTGGCGGATGTCTCCGAGCTCGCGCATCCGGCGCGGGTGATCGCGGTCTTTCGGAGGGATGACCTTCAGAAGGCCGAGTCCCGGCCGGTGGGGCTCGCGCTCTGGCACGTCGCCGACCCCGGGAACGTCGGCACCCTGATCAGGACAGCGGACGCGTTCGGTGCTTTCGTCGCGCTCTCGTCCGGCTGCGCGGATCCGACGTCGCCGAAGGCGCTTCGCGGCTCGGCCGGCTCGATCTTCCGCGTGCCGCTGCTCGACTTCGACGACGCGCCGGCACCGTGGATCGCGCTCGTCGCCGAGGGCGGTCGGCCGTTGCAAGACGCTCGAGCTAGGCGAGCGCGTGACGTTCGTGCTCGGCGCCGAGCGCGCCGGACTTCCCGCCGAGGTGCTGGATCGGTGTGACGCGGCAGCGTCGATCCCGATGGTCGGAGGGCGCCGAGTCGCTCAACGTCGCCGTCGCCGGCGCGATCGCTCTCTACGAGCACTGGCGCAGTAACCGCTCGACTCGCTAGGTCCGCTCGTCGCGGACCTTCACACCTACGACTCCTGTTTGGTCCGGCTTTAGCGCTGCGTTACCACGGCGTTACCACGTTCCCGTCTAGTGGGCAACGAAGGAAAGGAGCGAGTGATGCAGCAGGCAACGACACGAGAGCTGGCCCACAGGGCTAACGACGGCGTCGAGGTCGTGCTCCTGTGGAGCCCCACGGACGATCGCCTGACTGTCGTCGTCCAGGACACGAAGGCGGACGAGCGATTCGAGCTCGAGGCGCGCCCCGACAACGCCCTCCAGGTCTTCTACCACCCTTACGCGTACGCACCTATCTGGGTCGGTGTCGCGGCAGCCTTTGCCGCTTAGCTCTCCGGCCCAGCTCGCGGTGGGTCTCGACCGCCTGGAGCCAGTGGTCGGCGACGCCGGAGCCGGGGCGAGCCGCGTGGCCGTCAGCGCACGAGGCTCGGCGGTACCGAGAGCACACGGTCGATCACGCCGTTCGGCTGCGGCGACCCGGGCGTCGTCTTGCTAACAACACGGAAGATCGTCGTGTAGTTCACCGTCGGGTCGCCGTTTGCGTCGAAGCGAAACGTCCCAAGCAGCCCGTTCACGATGCGGAGCGCGTGCAGCTTGCGGACGACGGATTCCCGCGTCCCGTCGGAACGGCTGATGGCGGTGAGGAGAGCCTCCGTGGCCTCTGCCGTGTAAGACGCGTACGAGGGGAACCCGGGCTCCGTGCCGGGGAATCGGCGGCGGAACTCCCGGAGGAATCGGCGGGCCTTCGGCGTGAGGGCGCTGGTCGGCGCCTCGTTGACACTGACATACATGCCGATCGCGGCGTTGCCGGCCGCGTCGAGCAGAAGAGACGGCGGCGCGAAGCCGCTGGGCGCTATGAGGGCGACACGTGGACCGAGGCGGGCGCGGAGCGCCTTCACCAGCTCGCCGCAAGTCACGCACAGGAAGCTACCGAGAAACACGGCGTCGGGCCTCGCCCGGGCGACACGAGAGGCGAGACGCGGGTACGTCGCCGGGTTATCGCCCCATTCGTTCCTGCCGACGACGGACAGCCCGAGCGCACGCGCTGCTCGGGCGAATACGGCCGCCGTTTCGACTCCGTACGGCTCACCGAACCGGAGCACGAACACACGTCTGGCTCCGAGCTGCTTCGCCAGCAGCGCGTCGGCCGCCGCCTCGTGAGAGTAGGTCTGCGCGACGCGGAAGTACGTGCGCAGGCCGGTCGGGTAGTACTTGCCGGGCTCGCCTTGCTCTGCGCCCGGGCCGGATCGGGTGAGGCCGGTCCGGTTGTTCGACGGCGAGATCATCGGGAGCGAAGCGCGGTTCGCGATCGGGATCTCGACCTGCGCGCAGCCCGAGTTGAAGGGCCCGATCATCCCGAGCACGGCGGGGTCGTCTGCGAAGGAGCGGGTGTTGGCCGCGCACTTGTAGTCGTCCCAGCTGCCCGTCTGGGCGAGCGAGTCGTCGCACGACTGGTAGCCGATCTTGTAGTGGCCTGCGCGGAAGCGGTGCTGGCGAAGGACGAGCTCGATCGCCTGCACCGAGAGAGATTGCGGTTGAGGCTCGTAGGGCAGAGTGCGAAACTCGAGCGGAAAGTCCGAGGTGATCAGATAGTCCGGCTTGCCTTTGCCCTCGTACAGCACGGGGCCGCAGGCTGCCTCTCGCAGCGCGCCCGGGCCGCTGACGGCCGCCCAGACGGCGTTCTCGCCGACGGCGATAGATCGCGGCACGCCGCCGACTCTCACCGTCTGGACGACGCGGTTCACGGCCGGGTCGATGCGCAGGACCGTTCCGTCGAAGCCGTTCGCCACCCACACCGAGCCGGCACCGTAGGCGACGCTGGACGCTCCCACGCCTACCGGAATCGTGCGCGAGACGGGTTTCAGCCCCGGATCGATGCGCCAGAGCGTGCCGTCGGGCCGATCGAGTGCCCAGACGGCACCATCGCCGTACGCGACGTCGTCGAGCGTGGTTGCGGTGACCGGGACCCGCTGGCCTCTTCGGCCGCGGGCTGTCACCTGCTGCACATCGCTGTCGGGGTTCGCGAGCCACACGCCTTGCGGCGCAGCGGCGAGCGAGCGAGGCGTCAGGCCTGTGAGGCGAACCTGCACCTTGTTCGTCCGCGGGTCGATCCGCCAGAGCCCTCCCGTGATCGGCTCCGTCAGCCAGACGCCGCCGCCGCCGCCTGCTGCGATCTGCCGCAGCGGGATTGTTCGGTCAGCCCTGGCAGGCCCAGGCGGAGAGGGCTCGATGGTGGCGACGGGGGCGCCCGTGTCGGGATCCAGGCGGGTGACGGTCAGAGGCCCGACGCCCGTGAGGATCCCGTCGCTCACGACCCAGACGCCGCCCCGTCCAACCGCAAGATCCGTGGGTGTTCTGCCGACACCGAACGTCCCGACGACCCGCTTTGCCTGCGGGTCGATCTTGGAGACCGTCTTGTCGTCGACGTTCAGCAGCCAAACAGCGCCCTCGCCCACCGCGACGGCGCTCGGCGTCCTCCCGGTCTTGATCTCGGCCTCGATCCGACCCGTGTCCGGGTTGATCGCGATCAGCGAGTTTGCCGAGGCCGCTGTGATCTCGCCCGATCCGCCTGCCGTCAGCTCAACAGCCAGCGCCGCGGCCGCGCCTGCGAGGACGAGCGCGCCAGCAGCGATGAGCACGCGACTGCGCCGCATCCGCCGCCGCCGACGGCGCAGGCGCGGCGTCTCGAAGCCGAGCGCCTCGCGCGCCGAGTCGATGAGCTCGGCGCAGCTTTCGTAGCGTTCGTCTCTGTCCTTGGCCAGGCCGCGGGCGAAGACCGGCTCGAGTTGCGGGTGGCTGGCAAGCGCGGGTGGCGTCTCCTCCATGTGCGCCCAGAGCGTCTCCGCCTCCGTGCGGCGGCGGAAGGGTGGCTTGCCGGCGAGGCACTCGTAGAGACAGCAGGCGAGCGCGTACTCATCGGAGTAGCCGCCCACCTCCTCGCCGCGGATCTGCTCGGGCGCCATGTAGTCGAGTGAGCCAGCCATCTCGCCCGTCTTGGTGGAAGAGCTGCCCGCCTGCTTGGTGAGGCCGAAGTCGGCGAGGTAGGCCTCGCCCTGCTCGTCGAGCAAAACGTTTGCCGGCTTGACGTCCCGGTGCACGAGGCCCTTCGCGTGGGCGGCATCGAGCGCCTCGGCCACTTGGCCACAGATGCGAACGGCCCGCTGCGGCTCGAGTGTTCCCTCTCGCCCGATTAGCGTCTTCAGGTCCTCGCCCTCCACGTAGCGCATCGCCAGGTAGAGCTGCCCGTCCTCCTCGCCGGCCGCGTGCACAGGCAGCACGTGCGGATGGCCGAGCGATGCGGCAATGCGCGACTCCCGCAGGAAGCGCTCCCGGAAGCGCTCGTCGGAGGCGAGCTCGGGAGCGATCAGCTTGAGCGCGACCGGGCGCTCCAAAGAGAGGTCGGTCGCCCGGTAGACGACGCCCATCCCGCCCCGGCCGACCAGCTCCTCGATCCGGTAGCCGGCGAAGGTGGAGCCGGCAGCGAGCTCCACGCTCACTGGCGCAGCAAGGAGGTTGGCACTCGAATCACGCGGTCGACTACAGCACCGCGAAAGTCTGAAACCAGATCAGGGTCGCCTGGCCCACCTGTAACGCGGAAGATGGTGACTGCAGCCGGCGTCGCGTCGCCGTCGCGATCGAAGCTGAAGCTCCCGACGATTCCGTTCTTGACGTGGGCCCGCCGCAGCTCGCGCAGGACGGAGGAGCGGGTCCCGTCCGAGCGCGCGATTGCCTGAAGCAGGACCTCGGCTGCCTGCGCGGCATGTGGCACGTACGTCTCCGACTGGACTGCGCCCTCGGGTTGAGTCGCCCCGAACTCACGCAGGAACCGTCGACCGGTAGGGCCGAGTCGCTCGTTGGGCACTCCGGCAAAGCTCACGTACATCCCGATCGCGGCTGGCCCTGCCGCCTTCTTCAAATCCGGGATGAAGGAAAAGCCGTCTCCTCCTATGAGCGTGACCTTCGAGCCGAGACGCGCGCGCAGGGCTTTGACCACCTGCCCGCCGTTCGCGAAGACGTCGTCTCCGAGAAAGACTCCGTCTGCTCGCGAACGCGTCACCCGGTCGGCGAGCGAGTCGTAGCTCTTCGCCTCGGGATTCCAGAGCGCGGAGCCGGCAATCCCGACGCCGACTCTGCGGGCGGCACGGGCGAACCCCGACGTGAGGCCGACGCCGTAGTCCCCAGACGCAGCGGTCCTGAGCACGAAGATGCGTCTCAGTCCGAGCTGGTGGGCGAGGACCGCTTCGGCCGCCGACTCCACATCCTCGGGGGCCACGAGCCGCACGTAGTTGCGGACGCCGGTCGGGTAGTACTTCCCCGGCTCGTCCGTCGCCGCGCCGGGGCCGCGACGGGTCAGGCCGATACTCGTGTTCGCAGGGCTGATCATCGCGAGCGCGCCGCCAGAGGCGCGGTTCGCGATCGGGATCTCGACCGAGGCGCAGTACGAGTTGTAGGGGCCGACGATGCCCACCAGGCTCGAATGCTCGGCAAAGGCCCTGGCATTGGAGACGCACTTGAAGTAATCCGCTCCGCCCGTCTGGGCAGTCGAGTCGTCGCAGGACTGGTAGCCGACCGTGTACTTCCCCGCCTTGAATCCGTGCTGCGAGACGGTGAAGCGAACCGCGTCCTCCATCGAGCGCGCGATTTCGCCCTGAGGCCCTTGGAGCGGGAAGTCCGACGCAACGAGGACGTCGGGCCGGGCACCGCCCGAGACAACCCCGCTGCAGGCCGAAGCCGGCAGCGGGCCCCCCTTCGTCCCACCGACGACCGTGACCCAACTGGAACCGGCGCGCGCCGCGATCCCCTGTGGCGTTCCCGGTAGCGGGAACCTCTTCGTCACGGAGTTCGTGCGCGGATCGATTCGTACGACTGTTCCGTCCACGAAGTTCGCCGCCCAGATGGCGCCGTTCCCGAAGGTGATGTTGATTGCTCCTATGCCGACGTCGATCGACCTCGTGAGCGGGCGCGGTCCCGACTCGATCCTCCACACGAGGCCGTCCGGGGGGTCGCTCACCCAGACCGAGCCGGCTCCGACCGCAATTCCAACCGCATTGCTTGCGTTGAGGGGAATAGTCTCCACCACCTTGTTCGTCCGCACGTCGATTCGACTCACGGAGGGCTTCACAGCGCCGGTGACCCAAACGCCGTCCTTTCCGGCGGTGATCCCGGAGCCGGCCTTGACGGGGACACGTGCCACGAGAGCCCCTGTTGCCGCGTCGAAGCGGGACACGGTCAGGTCGGGGTTGATGGCCCAGAGCGAGCCCGCCCCGACGGCGAGCTGGCTGACACCCGGATAGTGGAACGCGCCCGAGCCACCGGGCTCGCGACCGCGCGGGGGAAGCCTGAGCTTCCGCGTGACGATGGTTGTTCGCGGCTCGATCCGCGAGACTCCTGTCGTGTAGCTCTCGCCGGCAATCGCCTCCGGAGTCGAGGCTCCGTTGCCGACCCAGACCGCTCCCTCTCCGACGGCGAGGTCGGTAGGCACTCCTCCCGTGCCGAACGTCTTCACGATCCGCTTCGTCCGCGGGTCGATCTGTGAGACGGTCTGGTCGTCGGCGTTGAGGACCCAGACGCCGCCCTCGCCAACGGCGATGTTGCTGGGCGTCGAGCCGACTTCCGTGTACGAGGCGAGGCGGTTCGTGTTCGCGTCGATCGCGCCGACCGCATCCCCGACGAGCTCCGGCGACCCGGGTGCCCGAGTGAGCTCGAATACCGCGGCCGCGGCCGCGGCAGTAACGACGAGCACGCCGGCGACGAGGAGCTTCCGCCGGTGGCGCATCACGCGGGGCAGAACGACGGCGCGCAGCGTGGGGGCCGGCCCTTCCAGACCTAGCGCCGACCGGGTAGTGGCGATGAGTTCGGCGCAGCTCGTGAAGCGGTCTTCTTTGGCCTTGGCGAGCGCCTTCTCGAAGACTGAGCTGAGCGCCGGGTAGTCGCGCACGGGCGGCGGCGCCTCCTGCATGTGCGCCCAGAGCGTCTCCGCCTCGGTCTCCCTTCTGAAGGGCGGCTTCCCGGCGAAGCACTCGTAGAGAAGGCAAGCGAGCGCGTACTCGTCCGTTCTCCCGTCAAGCTCCTCGCCGCGGATCTGCTCGGGAGCAAGGTAGTCGAGCGTGCCCACGAGCTGCCCGGTGGCGGTCGCGGTCTCGCCCCCGGCCAGTTGCTTGGTGAGACCGAAGTCGGCCAGGTAGCCGTCCTCGTGCTCGTCGAGGAGGACGTTCGCTGGCTTGACGTCGCGATGCACGAGGCCCTTCTCGTGGGCGGCATCAAGGGCCCCTGCAACTTGGCCGCAGATGCGGAGCGCACGCTCGGGGGCGAGCGTTCCCTCTGCCGCGACGAGTCGGTTGAGGTCCCCTCCCTCCACGTAGCGCATGGCCAGGTAGAGCTGTCCGCCCTCCTCGCCGGCAGAGAAGATGGGCAGGATGTGCGGATGGCCGAGCGAGGCAGCGAGCTTCGACTCCCTGAGGAAGCGCTCGCGGAAGCGCTCGTCGGCGGCTAGCTCGGGCGTGATCAGCTTGAGCGCGACGGGACGCTCGAGCCGGAGGTCGGTGGCGCGGTAAACAACACCCATCCCACCGCGGCCGATCTCGTCCTCTATGCGGTAGCCGGCGAACGTGGAGCCAGGGGCGAGCTCGGCGGGCTGCTCGTAGACGGTCTTGAGTGGTGGAAACTCGGTCGGAAGGCCGTCCGCACAGAGCTGGAAGACACGTTCGGGACGTGGAAGGTCCTTCAGCCGCTGCTCACCGAGGTCGATCAGCCGCTGATCGGCAGGAAGGTCGTCCTCGACAACGTCGCGCGTCGAGCCCGAGAGGAGGATCTGACCGCCATGACCGGCCGCGGAGATGCGGGCACCGCGGTGCACCGCGAGGCCCACGTAGCGGCCATCGTCGAGCATCGCCTCGCCCGTGTGCATGCCGATGCGAACGCGCACCTGCCGTCCGTTGGGCCACTTGTGTTCGACGATCGCGCGCTGTGCGGCGACAGCCGCATCGACGGCATCACGTGCGCGCGGAAAGACGACGAAGACCGAGTCGCCCTGCGTGTCGACCTCATGGCCGTCGTATATTGCGAATGCCTCGCGGAGCAGACGGCGGTGCTCCGCCAACACTTCGCTGTACTGCTCCCGTAGCTCGCGCTCGAGGAGAGTCGAGCCCTCGATGTCCGTAAACAGGAAGGTAACAGTGCCGCCTGGCAGCGCGGAGACCGGTGGTTCAGGTGCCTCGTTCGCGTTCAGCGCGGCCCCCATAGTAGCGACGAGATGGGCGGAACTCGAAGAGTACGCGCCCGTCTCATGCGGAATGCGGGCCGGCTCTTGCGATCACGAGTTGCCGCCGCGGCCGACGTGGCGGACGCGGCACGGGGCGGCCCTCCGAGGCCACTCCCCGTTGCCGGCAAACGTGGAGCGGGGCGCGAGCTGCGTGGCACTCACCGGGCGGCCGCCGACGTCATGGACCACGTGAACCTGGTCCGGCTCTCGGCGGGCGCCAGGCCGCCTGGACGGGGGCCGCGACGGACGAATACGGTCGGCGCCGGCGGCGCCTGGGCGATCTCACTCCGTACCTTCCCGAGCCCCTCCTGCCGCCATCGCTCAGAGAAGCCGACGATGAGAAGTCCGGCGCCTGCAGCAGCCGTCATCACGCCGTCGCGACCTGGCATCGTGAGCAGCGGCTCGGCGGCGATGCCCGCCGTCCGCTGGACGATCAGCGACGCGTCCGCCAGCAGCCGGCTCGCATCGCGGCCGTCCTCGGGCCGATCGGAGGCCGCGCCGATCAAGCGAAGCGGAGCGCCCGTGGCGCGGGCAACCCACGCTCCAAGCTCGAGCGCCGCCCAGTCGTGCTCGGCGGCACCGAAGGGGACGATCACTGGGCCTGCGCGCGGCTCGCCTCCTGCCTCGAGCAAGAGCGCGACATCGCAGGGAGCTCCGTCGACCATGATCTCGGCCGCACCGTCCAGCGGCGACAGCCCGACGTCCATGATCACCAGGTCGACGTCCTGGTGCGAGGCGAGCTTGACGAGATCCTCGCCGGGCACCGGAGAGGAGAACACGGCCGTCCGGGCGGCGAGTCCGCGCCCGAGCAGCTCGTCGCGGCGGCGCGCGAGCATCTCGTTCGCATCGGCTAGCTCCCCGGCCGGCACCACATACGCGACGATCAGCTCCCAGGAAGGCTCCGGGCTCGCTAGCGGCTCGGCGAGCGCGAGCAACGACTGTAGGCCGTCGAGCGTCCGCGGCACGACGAGGATCGAGCGCTCCGCGACCGGCGGCTCGGCGACGACGGCTTGCGGCGCGGAGACGTCCAAGGCGGGATCGTGCTGGAGGATCGCCCGCTCCAGCTTCCTGAGCTCCTCACCAGGCTCGAGCCCGAGTTCTTCGGCGAGCCCGCGCCGGCCCTTCTGGTAGACGTCGAGCGCCTCCGCCTGGCGGCCGGATCGGTACAGGGCGAGCATGAGCTGGCCCCGCAGGCGCTCGCGCAGCGGATGGTCGCGCACGAGGCCCTCCAGCTCGCTGACCAGGGCAGCGTGGCGCCCGGCGGCGAGGTCCTGCTCGATCCGCTCTTCGAGACAGGCGAGCCGGAGCTCCTCTAGGCGCGCGATCTCACCCTGGGCGAAGCGGCTGTAGGCGAAGTCGGCAAGCGGCGCGCCGCGGAAAAGAGCAAGCGCCTCACCCGGCTTTCGCTCCGCCAGGAGCGCCTGGAAGCGCTCGAGATCGAGCTCTGCCTCCGACGCCCGGAGCAGATAGCCGGGCGGCTTCGTCTCCAGCCGATGCGTGCCGATCAGCTTGCGCAACTGGGAGACGTAGACCTGCAGTGCCTTGTGGGCGCGTGCCGGCGGCGCGTCCTCCCAGAGGGCATCGAGCAGCCGGTCGGTGGAGACGGCCTCGTTGACGTTCAGCAGCAGACAGGCGAGGAGCGTCCGCTGCTTGGCTCCGCCGACGACGAGCGGCTGCCCGTCCTCGACAACCTCCAGTGGTCCGAGGATGCGGAACTCCATCAGGCCGCCGACGGTAGCACCGGCCGGTGGGTGCCTCAAGCCGGGGTTAGGCGCGCCTTTACCGGCGCATAGCCGCCGCTTTGCCGCCTCCGTGTCAAGTGGTCGAGACGACCGCACGAGGCGGTCGAGGACAACAGGAGGAAGAGATGATCACCCCGACCACCATCACCCGGCTCGCGAAGACCTTCGCACTGGTTCTCGCGGCAGCGGCGTTCGCCGTGCCGGCGGCCACCGCAAACGACGGTCTCGTCGACGACTGGTTCCGTGATGCCGTCACGGTCGTCGGTGGCACGACTCCCCCGGCGGGTGTCGATCCTGCCACCGGCCGACCACTCGGAGAATCGGGCTGGGCATCAGTCGCCTACCAGTCGACAGCCGGCGGATTCCAGACTCCCCCGGCGGGTGTCGATCCTGCCACCGGCCGACCACTCGGAGAATCGGGCGGGGCATCAGTCGCCTACCAGTCGACAGCCGGCGGATTCCAGACTCCC
The DNA here is from genome assembly GCA_963786725.1 of uncultured Actinomycetes bacterium. Classification (GTDB taxonomy): domain Bacteria; phylum Actinomycetota; class Thermoleophilia; order Gaiellales; family Gaiellaceae; genus PALSA-612. The sequence continues at coordinate 201,380 of CAWBAD010000007.1, forward strand.
CCGGCGGGTGTCGATCCTGCCACCGGCCGACCACTCGGAGAATCGGGCGGGGCATCAGTCGCCTACCAGTCGACAGCCGCCGGATTCCAATGGGACGAGTTCGGCATCGGCGCAGGCGCGATGCTCGGCCTCGTGTTGCTCGTAGCCGGCCTCGGCCTGGGCGCACTCGCCGTGCGCCACAGGAGCGGCACGCTCAGGACCTCCTGAGCTCGGTGCACGCTCGATGCAGAGCAGGCGGGCCTGGTGGCCCGCCTGCTCGTTCTGCGCCCCCGCCGAACATTTCAACGCGTAAGCGAACTGGACTTTCTTCGGCCTTACCACGCGCCGCCACCACCGCCCCCGCCACCGCCGCCGCCACCGCCCGAGAAGCCGCCGCCGAACCCACCGGACCCGCTCGAGGAGGGCGGGGCCAGTGCCGAGCCGAAGCCGGCCGAGAGGTCGCCGATGGCGAGGGCGCTCGCTCCCGAGCCGAGGTCGCCGTGCGGGCTGATCCAGTAGATCTGGCTGGCTTCGTGCAACTCCTCGGGCATGTGAATCTGCGCGCCCTGGAGCACCCGCTCGGCGATGCCGAACGCGATCCCGTACACGAGGAAGCGCTCCCAGAGCACGAGCGTGGCCGGCGGAGCGATGTCCAGCCGCGGGAAGTCTGAGAGATAGCGGCGGAACGCCTCCCAGCGCTGGGCCTCCAACTGGCCGGCCTTCGTGCGGCGCCGCCAGAGCTTCGTGTTGGCGACGCCGATGACGAGCACCACGGCGTTGACGATCGCGCAGACGCCGAGCGCGATCTGCACGATGTCGTTCCAGCGGGGCGACTCCGGTCGAAAGCCGGAGATGCCCATCCAGAGCAGCACGACGGCGGCGATGACGAAGAAGGCGATGGCGAGCGCGAAGGCCTTGGCTCCGCCGCTGAGATACCAGCCGCGCCTGCCGATCTCCTTCGACGCCTCCTCCTTGAAGCGCTCGAAGCGCTTGCTGTTCGACGTACGGGCCTTCTCGATGCGGTCGCGCATCTTCGACAGCGCCTCCGGCCCGTCGTCGACGATGTGGTCGAAGACACTCGCGACGGGCTCCTCGAATTTCGCCAGCTCGGTCGACGTATCGCCCGGCGACAGCTCGAGATCCGCGACCTGCTGCGTGCGCAGGCCTGCCCAGGTCTTCTTCTCGGTGGTGACCGGCTTCGCCTTGTAGTACCCGCGGCGGATGAGATCGAAGAGGGTTGCCGTGAACTCGAGCGACCCCGGCTCGGTTCCCTGGCGCAACAGCGGCGGCACGATCGCCGGCGGCTCCTCGGACGGCGGCTCCTGCTCGTACTCGCGGTCGTAGCCGGTCTTGCGCTCGCGGCCGAAGAAGAACCAGATGAGAAGGATGACGCCGATCGCCGGTCCGACGGCCAGCACGCCCAGCGTCAGCAGCGTCCGGCCGAGGTTGTCCTTCGCCTCGTCGATCTTCCTGCGATTCTCGTCGTAGTCGTCCGCGCGTTCCTGCTGCTCGGCCACGATGCGCGCGAAGCCGTTGCCGTCGACCACGCGCGCGCCGCGCGTCGACGTGAGCAGCCGCCGCGGGAACACGGTTCGCATCTCGACGAACTGGCCGGCCGGGACGTTCACAGCGCGCAGCGTCGTACCGGTCCTCGTGCGCTCGACCACCCCGTTCACCCATGCGGGGGCGCCCCAGACCCGGTAGCGGGGGCCCTGGAGCGAGATCGGGCGCGGCAACTCCATCTGGGCGTGCAGGTCGTTGACCGCAACGGGCCACTCGTCGCCCCAGACCTGGAGGTTGACATCGACCACGTCGTCGTAGGCGACGGCCAGGCCGCGGAAGCGGTAGCGGACCGTGAAGACGCGCTGCTCGTTGAGCGCGGAGTAGTGCCAGACGACGCGCACGCGCTGCTTGTTCGCGTCCACGCCGAACGTGCCGGCGCGGTCGAAGCTCCCGAGCTCGGTGTTGCCGCCGGGTTGGTAGCGGCGACCGCCTTCGCTCACGGAGACGAGATCGACGCGCTCACCCCGCCGTACGGGAATGTCCCGGTACGCGCCCGTAAAGGGGCCGGAGAACGAGAACGTGATGTTCTCGCGGACGAGCAACGATCCGTCGGAGGCGATCTCGACGTTGACGTCAGCCCTGGGCAGCGAGTACGACTTCGCGCTCGCCGCTCCAGGGACGAGCAGCGCCAGGGCTCCTATCGCGACCAGCGTCGCGGCCGCGCGTACTTTGATCATCCAGCTAGGGGAAGCTGACCTGAGGAGCCTCGCGCATCGCGGCGTCCTCGACCTCGAAGTACTCGCGCGGCCGGAAGTTGAAGATGCCGGCGATGACGCTCGTCGGCACGGTCTCGAGCGCGTTCTCGTACGAGAGCACCGTGTCGTTGTAGACCTGTCGGGCGACCGCGATCTGGCCCTCGACCTCGCTCAGCTGCGCCTGGAGCTGCTGGAAGTTCTCGGTCGCGCGGAGCTGCGGATAGGCCTCCGCCACTGCAAAGAGTCGGCCGATCGCCGCCGTCAGCGCGTTCTCGGCCTGCGCCTGGTCCTGCACGCCTTGCGCCTGCTGCGCCCTGGTACGCGCCTCAGTGACCTCTTCGAACACCCCGCGCTCGTGGGCGGCGTAGCCCTTCACCGCCTCTACGAGGTTCGGGATCAGGTCGTAACGCTTGCGGAGCTGGACGTCGACCTGTGCCCACGCGTTCTCGGCGTGGTTGCGCAGGCGGACGAGCTTGTTGTACATCCCGACGAGGAGCACGGCGATCAGGACGATCGCGCCGAGGATCACCAGCCAGACCCACCAGCTCATGCGGCTAGCCTACGGCAGGCCGGGTGGCAATCCAAATCGAGTCCTCGTCGCCCGCCCACGGCCGCCGATCGAACCAGCCGTAGCACGCGTCGACCGTGAAGCCGGTCGCGTGGAGCAGCGCTCGCCATTCGGCCTGGGACACCCATGCGAGCTCCATCGTCGTCTCCGAGCCCGGGCCGCGCAGCGACAGCGTCAGTACGCGTCTGCCCGTGTCCCAGTCCGCGCGCTCGAAGATCCCCGGCTCGCGCTCGAGCCACCGGCCGTGTGTCTCCTCGATGTCCTGGCGGCTGGGTGTGAAGACGTCGAAGACGAGCCGGCCCCCAGGCAGGAGCAGGTCATATGCGGCGCGCAGTGCCTCCAGTCGCTCGGCCTCGCTGTGGAGGTGGAGGTACGCCCGGAAGGGGCAGAGCACGAGGCTGCCCGGGTCGGAGACGGGCGGCCTGCTGTAGTCGCCGAGCCGCAGGTCGAGCTTCTCGGACACGCCCGCGAGGTCTGCAGCCTCACGGCAGATCTCGAGCATGCCCTCCGAGGAGTCGACGCCGATCACGGAGATGCCCGCCGCCGCCACGGGCACCGCGATCCGACCCGTGCCCACGCCGAGCTCGACGATCGGTCCAGGTGCTGCGCGTGAGGCTTCCTCGACGTAGAAGGAGACGTCCTCGACGACGCCGCGGCTCCAGGGGTCGTACAGCCGCGCAATCGCGTCATAGGCCGACGCTAGGCCGGCTTGCGCGTCACCCATACGAACTCCGGGCTCTCGTCTTCGAACGGACGCTTGTCGAACCAGCCGTAGAGCGCCTCCACCTCCAGGCCGGCGACGTCGATCAGGCCTTCCCACTCCGACTTCGTAACCCACCAGAGCGAGATCGCTCCGCCGGCGTCGAGCTCGACGTCGACGCGGTTGTCGGCGGGCGCGTGACGAATCGTGTGCGGGACGGGGTCGTTGGGGTGATGACCTTCGACCTTGGCTGCGATCCGGCCGTCGAAGGCGAATGCGTTCCAGGCGAACCGGCCACCGGGGGCAAGGTTCGCCGCCACGCGCTCGAAGACCCGTCGCTTGTCCTGCCAGGTGGGCAGGTGCAGCAGAGACCGGTACGGGCAGTAGACGAGCGCGGCCGGCTCGTCGAGCGCAAAGTCGCGCATGTCTCCCTCCCGCAGGTCGAGGTCCGCGCCGGTCTGCTCGGCGCGGACGCGGGCCTGGGCGAGCATCGGGGCCGTCACGTCGATGCCGATCACGCGGCGTCCGGTCTCCAGCGCCACGGGGACTGCGACCCGGCCGTTGCCGACGGCGAGCTCGACGATCGGCCCGTCCGGGGCATCCCTGGCGAGCTCCACGTAGAACGGCACGTCCTCCGTCATGTCGGAGGCCCAGGCGTCGTAGACGGCGGCGAAAGGGTCGTACGGTGAGGTCACGAAGGCCGATGGTACAGTCGGCGGATGGACGCCCAGGCGCTCGAGAACGAGGCTCTGAGCGCGATCGCAGACGGCTCGACGCCTCGACGACCTCGAGGCCGTCCGCGTCCGTTACCTCGGCCGAAAGAGCGATCTCAAGCTCGCACTGCGGGAGGTGCGAGACCGCGAGACGGGCATGGCGCTGAACGCCGCCCGCGAGCGCCTCGAGGCTGCGGTCGACGAGCGACAGGCCGGCGCTCGAGCGGGCGGGCAGGCTTGACGCGGCCGAGAGCCTCGACGTCACGCTGCCCGGGAGACCGCCCGCCGCTGGGACATCTCCATCCTCTGACGCAGATCATCCGCGAGGCTGAGGACATCTTGCTCGGCCTCGGCTACGAGATCGTCGACAGCCGCGAGGTGGAGACCGTCTGGCACAACTTCGACGCGCTCAACCAGCCGCTGACGCACCCGTCGCGTTCGCCTCGCGACACGTTCTACGTCGACGACAACACGCTGCTCCGGGCGCACACGTCGACGGGGCAGATCCGCGTCATGGAGTCGCGGCAGCCGCCGCTCTACATCGCCACTCCCGGACGCGCCTACCGGCGGGACACGCCGAGCCCGAAGAACACGCCCGTCTTCCACCAGGTGGAGGCGCTCGCCGTGGACCGCAACATCACGCTCGCCGACCTCAAGGGCACGTTCCTGCACTTCGCCCGCGCGATGTTCGGCGAGGACCGCGAGGCGCGTATGCGCACGAACTTCTTCCCCTTCACGGAGCCCTCTGTCGAGTTCGACATGACGTGCTTCCTGTGCGGCGGAAAGGGGTGCGCGTTCTGCAAGCACTCGGGGTGGTTCGAGATGGGCGGCGCGGGCGTCGTCGACCCCGCAGTGTTCGCGAACGTCGGCTACGACCCGGACGAGTGGAGCGGCTTCGCGTGGGGGCTCGGGCTCGACCGCATCGCCGCGCAGCGCCTGGGCATCCCCGACATCCGCATGTTCTGGGACAACGACCTCCGCGTGCTGAGGCAGTTCTGACGTGAGAGTCCCACTGTCCTGGCTACGCGACTACGTCGACGTCGACGTGCCCGTCGCCGAGCTCGCGCAGCGGCTCCTGTTCACGACCTGTGAGGTGCAGATCGAGACGCGGGGTGTCGCGGACACCGACGGCAACCTCGGGCTCTACCGCGTGGGGCGCGTGCTCGAGGCGGGCAAGCACCCCAACGCCGACCGGCTTCAGCTCTGCTCCGTGGACGTGGGGGAGGGGGAGCCGCGCCAGATCATCTGCGGCGCGTGGAACTTCTCCGCGGGCGCCACTGTTGCCGTCGCGCTGCCCGGCGCCGTGCTCCCGGACGGCAGGACGCTCGAGCGAGCGAAGCTGCGCGGCTCCGTGTCCGACGGGATGATCCTCTCCGAGCAGGAGCTCGAGCTCGGAGACGACCACGCGGGCATCATCGTCCTGGCAGACGAGTGGGAGCCGGGCACGCCTCTCTCAGAGGCTTTGCCCATCACCGACGTCGTCCTGGAGCTGGAAACGACCCATAACCGGCCCGACCTGCTCGGTGTCCATGGCATCGCCCGCGAGGTGGCGGCCATCCTCGACGTTGAGCTGGCGCCGCCGCCGGGCATCGATCCGGAGCGCGCCGAGGACGAGCCGGTGGTCGTCACGATCGACGATCTCGACGGCTGTCCGCGCTACATCGGCCGCCTGTTCAGAGACGTCACGGTCGCCCCGTCGCCACCTTGGCTCAAGGCTCGGCTCGTCGCTGCGGGAATGCGTCCGATCTCCAACGTCGTCGACGTGACGAACTACGTCATGCACGCCCTGGGCAGCCCGCTGCACGCGTTCGACTTCGACAGGCTCGCCGGCGGGCAGATCGGTGTGCGCCCGGCGAAGAAGGGCGAGCGCCTGCGGACGCTCGACGGGCAGGAGCGTGCTCTCGAGCCGGAGGATCTCCTGATCACGGACGGGGAACGGCCGATCGCCATCGCCGGGATCATGGGCGGCGAGGAGACCGAGGTCTCCGATTCCACGACGACGGTGCTGCTGGAGGCGGCGAACTTCGAGCCCGTCGGCATCATGCGGTCGTCGGAGCGGCTGGGACTGCGCTCGGAGGCGTCGAACCGCTGGGAGAAGGGCGTCGACCCGGAGGTGGCGCTCCAGGCGGCACAGTTCGCGACCGAGCTGCTCGTCTCGCTTACCGGTGCCCGCTGGACAGGGCACGCGGACGTGCGCGCTGAGCCGCGGCCCACACCGACGATCGTCTACAGACCCGGGCGTGCCGAGCAGGTCACCGGCCTCGAGATCGACGAGGTCGAGCAGCGCCGCCGCCTCGAGCGTCTCGGCTTCGAGGTCGGAGGCAAGTGGTCAGTGCGCGTCCCCACGTGGCGCGCCGGTGACGTCACAAGGGAGATCGACCTCGTCGAGGAGGTGGCGCGCTTCGACCTCGAGCGCGTGCCCGCCACGCAGCCGCTGCGTAGCGAGCTCAACGGCCGTCTCACCGACGCGCAGCGCATCCGTCGCCGTGTCCAGGACACGCTCGTCGGCTTCGGCTTCGCCGAGGCGTACACCTGGAGCCTGCTGCCCGACGATCCGGTCCCGGGCGCGATCCGGCTTCCTGAGCCGCTGTCCAGCGAGCAGGCCGTCCTACGCACGGCGCTCGCGGACGGCCTCATTGCCTCGGCTGCGAGGAACGTCGACGCGGGCAACGAGGACGTCGCGCTCTTCGAGCTCGCACACGTGTACCTACCGAGCGGAGAAGAGCTGCCGGACGAGCGCTGGCATGTCGCCGGCATCGTCGAGGGCGGCTTCTCGCGTGCCAAGGGCGTCGCGGAGGGGTTGTACGCCGCCCTGCACGTCGAGCCGTCCTTCGAGCGTGCGTCGGACCTGCGGTTCCCGGGCGCCGGAGCGAGGATGGACGAAGGTTGGGTGCTCGAGCTCGCGGACGACCGTCTGCCGGGCGCGTGGGGCCTCTTCGAGCTCGACGTGGACGCCCTTGTCGAGCGTGTCCCAGCGCTTGTCGTCTTCGAAGACGTGATCACGTACCCGGCGCTGAAGCAGGACCTCGCCTTCGCCGTCGCCGAATCCGTCACCGCCGCGGAGCTCGTCGCCGCCGCACGGGCGGCCGCCGGCCCTGAGCTCCGAGAGATGAAAGCCTTCGATGTCTACCGCGGCGAGCAGGCGGGGGAGGGACGGAAGTCGATCGCGTTCCGCGTGTCATTCCAGTCGGCGGAGCGGACGCTCGCTGACGAAGACGGGACCGCCCTACGGGAGCGGATCGTCGCGGCGCTGGCGGCGCAGTATGACGCCGAGCTGCGCGCCTAGCGCAGCCACCAGAGCACCTTGAGGGCGCTCCGGGCTGTCTTGCTCTTCGTGAGCACCGCGACGACGAGCGCGGTGCCGATGGCATAGGGAAGAACACTGGCGGCGTCCTGGCGCAGCCCATGGATCTCGCCGACGAGCGCCTCGCGCTCGGCGGCGATCTCCGCACGCACCTGCTCTGTCGTGCGCTTAGGCATCGCGTAGCTCCTGAGCGGTTGTCTGCGCTTCCTGGACGGCCTCCACGGGCCGCGCCGGGGCCGCCTTGCGGGCGAAACGCATGGCGACGAAGAGGAGGATGGCGGCTGTCAGCAAGAGCAGCCCCGACACGATGAGCAGTGCCGCCCAGAGCGGAACGACTTCCGTGAGACCGGCTGCCGCCGCGGCGAAGGCGAATCCGACCGAGTAGAGGACTACCACGAGGGCGACAACCGCAAGCGCAGCGGCGATGCCGATCCACTTCGCCTTGCGCTTCAGCTCGATCGTCGCCAGCTCGAGCTGCAGGAGGGCGAGCGAGCGTGCCCGCTCCTGTATCTTCCGGACGCGCTCGACGATGGCGAGCATCAGACCGCCCTGTCCGCGACGACGAACGTCGGTCCCTGCGTGAGCACGTGCTGGGTGTCGGAGAGCACCTCTAGCAGTCTAAGCTCACCAGGAATGCCGAGCTCGTCGAGGCGCTCGAGGCAGCGACGTGCCATCTGGGGCGCCGCGCCGTAGCCGAAGCGGCGCGCGACGCGGAAACGGAAGGCGAGCGACCCTTTGTGACGTGAGGGATTGAGCGGCGCGAGGGCGAGCGCGGCCGGGGCCAGCTCGTCGCTCGAGCGCAGCTCGACGACGCACAGCAGGTCGCTCCAGTCATCGGGCAGGCTCGCAACGAGCTCGTCCCAGGTAGCAGGCGCAGGCGCTTCGGTCGAAGCCGAAGCATCGTCCGACGCGGCCTCGAGTGCCTGTTCGGAGCTTGCGACCTCGAGCGTGCCAGGGATGACCTGCTCGTCAAGCCGGGCGAGCAGCCGCCGCACGACGCCCGGGCCTGCTTCACCTCCGGGGGTCACACGCACATGCAGCTCGTCCCCGACACGGCCCGGGCTCAGTGATCCGAGCAGTCCAGCAGCGCGCGCGGCGTCACCCGGGCGGGCGAGGCGGAGCCTCAGCCCGAGCTCTCGCCAATGGCCGGGAAGCTGGTCCACGATCCCGTCCCACTGCGCGACTAGCCCCACAGCCAGCAGCATAAACTCAAGCTCGTGGCCGAGGCAAAGGCAGCAAGGAAGCGCGGGCTCTCGCAGGAGCGCCTGAGACAGCTCTACCGCGAGATGCTGCTGATCCGGCGTTTCGAGGAGAAGGTGGAGGAGCAGTTCCGCGCCGGCGAGCTGCCAGGCTTCCTGCACGTGGCCATCGGCCAGGAGGCCGTCGCCGTCGGCGTCGCGAGTGCCATGGCCGAGGGGGACGTCTTCGCGTCGACACATCGCGCTCACGGACACGCGCTCGCGCGCGGCTCGCACCCCAACGCGCTGATGGCGGAGCTCTACGGGAAGGTGGAAGGCGCGTCGCGTGGCTACGGGGGCTCGATGCACCTGTACGACGTCGAGCGCGGCAACCTCGGTGCGAACGCGGTAGTAGGCGGAGGGCTGCCGATGATCGCCGGCGCTGCGCTTGCCTTTCACCTGCGCGGCGAGCCACGGGTTGCTGTGGCGTTCTTCGGCGACGGCGCAACGAACATCGGCACCTTCCACGAGGCGCTCAACCTCGCGCAGCTGTGGATGCTGCCTGCGCTGTTCGTCTGTGAGAACAACCACTACGCGGAGTCGACGCCTACGCACCAGCAGCTGCCAATCACGGATCTCTCGAAGCGCGCGGCGGCGTTCGGGATGCGCTCGATGACGGTGGACGGGCAGGACGTGGAGGCGGTCCACGCCACCACGACCAGGGCGCTCGGGCACGCGCGCAAAGGCAAGGGGCCGGTGTTCCTGCTCGCCGACACGTATCGACTCGTCGGCCATTACGTCGGCGACCCGCAGGTCTACCGGCCGAAAGGTGAGCTGCAGGAGCTGCGTGAGACCCAGGATCCGCTGGAGAAGCTCCAGCCGCGCCTCGGCCTCCCCGACGACGAGCTGGCGGCGATCGACGCGGAGGTCGTGCGCATGGTGGAAGGTGCCGTCGAGTTCGCGCGCAACGCGACGGAGCACAAGCCCGAAGACGCTCTCGAGAACGTCTATGCCTGAGCTCAGCTACCGCGAGGCCGTTCGTGACGCGATGTCGCAGGCTATGCGGCGCGACGACGACATCTTCATCATGGGCGAGGACATCGCTGAGATGGGCGGCTCGATGGGCGTCACGCAGGGCATGCTCGCCGAGTTCGGCCCGGAACGCGTTCGCAACACGCCGATCTCGGAGATGGCGCTCGTCGGCTCGGGCATGGGCGCCGCGATCATGGGCATGCGCCCGATAGTGGAGGTGATGTACGAGGACTTCCTGACGCTCGCGATGGAGCAGCTCGTGAACCAGGCGGCGAAGCACCGCTACATGTCTGGTGGCCAGATCAAGGTGCCGCTGACCGTGCGTACGCAGGGCGGCGCAGGCTGGTCGCCGGGGGCCCAGCACGCGCAGCAGGTGGAGGCGTGGTTCTGCCACGTGCCCGGCCTGAAGGTCGTGTTCGCGTCCACCGCCTCCGACGTCCGCGGCCTGCTTTGGTCGGCCATCTACGACGACAACCCTGTCGTCTTCTTCGAGCACAGGACGCTCTACCCGCTCAAGGAAGACATGCCGGAGGAGCTCGAACCGATCCCGCTGGGCCAGGCACGCATCCACCGCGAGGGGAGCGACGTGACCGTCGTCGCCATCGGCCGGCTCGTGCACGAGTCGCTGCGCGCCGCAGAGGAGGCCGAGTCGGAAGGGATCTCCGTCGAGGTGCTCGACCCGCGCACGCTGCTGCCGCTCGATGAGGACGCGATCGTCGCGTCGGTCAAGAAGACGAGCCGCTGCGTAGTCGCCCACGAGGCGGTCACGCGCATGGGCTTCGGAGCAGAAGTGACGGCCGTCGTCCAGGAGCAGGCGTTCGACTGGCTCGACGCGCCGGTGGAGCGCGTGGGCGCGAAGTTCGCGCCGCTGCCTTTCGCGCCGGTCATGGAGCAGTACGTCGTGCCGCACGCGGAGGACGTGCTGAACGCGATCCGCCGCACGGTCGGTCGTGGCTAGTGGCTAGCGAGGTCAGGCTTCCCCGGCTCGGGCAGGGGATGGAGTCGGGCACGATCGTCAAGTGGCTGAAGGCCGCGGGCGACGCCGTCGAGAAGGGTGAGCTGCTCTACGAGCTGGACACGGAGAAGGTGACGCAGGAGGTCGAGGCCGAGGCCTCGGGCGTCCTCCTGAAGATCGTCGTGCCGGAGGGCGAGGTCCCGGTCGGGACGACGATCGCTTTCATCGGGGAGGCCGGCGAACAGATCGAGGCGCAGACGACCGAGCCTCCTCCCGCCGAGGCACCCGCGCCCGCGCCGACCCCCGAGCCGGAGCAGTCGCCGGTTGCCGCCGTCGCCGCTCCAGCACCCGAACGGCGTGAGGGCGAGCGCGTGAAGGCCTCGCCGCTCGCGCGGCGCCTCGCGCGCGAGCAGGGGATCGACCTGGCCGCCCTCTCCGGCACGGGGCCGGACGGGCGCATCGTGGCCGAGGACGTCGAGCGCGTCGACGACGGCCGCAGCGCCCCCCGCCACCGTGCCTGCGGAGCCGACACGCCATGCCGGCACCGGCCCGGTCGCGGAGGTTGGCGCGGACGTCGAGCGTATCCCGCTCACCTCCATCCGGCGCACGATCGCCAGGCGGCTGACGGATGCCTGGAAGGTGCCGGTCTACCAGCTCGTGCTGTCCGCGGACATGGACGTCGCGAACCAGCTCGTCGAGCGGCGCCGCGCGCTCGATCCCGAGGAACGCGTCACCGTCACGGACGTGCTCGTGAAGGTCTGTGCCGCCGCACTCATGCGGCATCGCGCGGTCAATGTCCAGTTCACCGAGGATGAGCTGCTCGTCTTTCCCTACGCAAACGTCGGCATCGCGGTCGCCACGGAGCGGGGGCTGGTCGTGCCGGTCGTGCACGGCGCCGAGCACCTGTCGCTCGCCGAGGTCGCAGCCGCCCGTGCCGACGTCGTGAGCAGAGCGCGGGAGGGAGGGCTCCGCCAGGAGGACCTCGAGGGCGGCACGTTCACTATCTCCAACCTCGGCATGTTCGGGCTCGATCAGTTCACGGCCGTGCTCAACCCGCCGCAAGCGGCGATCCTCGCCGTGGGTGCGAGCCAGGAGCGGCCGGTCGTGTGGGAGGGACAGATCGTCGCCCGGCCGACGATGACGATGACGCTCACCTGCGACCACCGCGCCGTCGACGGCGCACCGGCAGCGGAGTTCCTGGAGACGGTGAAGGCGATGCTCGAGGACCTGTCCCTGGCGCTGTGAGCGTGCCGCCGTGATCCGGCGAGGTGACGCGAACGACGCGGCGTTCCTCCGCGACATGCTGCGACACGCGTACTACTGGCGCTGGGAGGAGCCCGAGCTTCGCGACCTGCCGGTGTCGCGGTACGTCGAGGGCTGGGGACGGCCGGGAGACCGGGCGCTCATCCTCATCGAGGGCTTTCAGCCGGTGGGGGCCGCGTGGTATCGGCTGTTCAGCGAGGCGCAGCCGGGCTACGGCTTCGTCGACGATCAGACGCCCGAGCTGACGATCGCAGTCGTGCCCAGCCGTCGTGGTCGCGGGTACGGAGCGGAGCTGCTCACCTCGCTACTGGCGCAGGCGAAGGAGGATGGCTACGGGGCGGTCAGCCTCAGCGTCGAGCCCGACAATCCCGCGCTCGCGCTGTACCAGCGACACGGCTTCGAGAAGGTCGGCGAGCGCGGAGGCGCCTGGATCATGCGCGCCGCTCTCAGGGCTTGGCCAGCCTCGTGTGGTAACATGTGGTCACATGCGGCGAATGGGAATCCGGGAGCTGCGGGACACGCTCACGAAGACGATCCGGGAGGTCCGGGCGGGTGAGTCGATCGAGATCACGCACGACGGTCAGCCCGTCGCGCTGCTCACGCCGGTCGCCAGGGACCGCGTCGAGTGGCTCATCGCCGCCGGCCTCGTGACCGCGCCACTGCGGCCGCTCGAGCTGCCTGAGCCGCTCCCTATTACGGGCCCGATGAGCGCCAGCGAGGCGCTCGAGGAGGACCGCGCTGGCCGCTAAGGGCCTCTCGTACGCCGATGCGTCGGCGCTTGTGAAGCTCGTCATCGCGGAGCCGGAGACCGAGGCGCTCAGGGCGCACGTCCAGCACAGCGAGCGACGCCTCGCCACAAGCCGAGTTGCTCTTGTCGAGGTGGCGCGGGCGGTACGGATCTCCAACCCGTCGATCGAAGGGCAGGCGAGGGCACGCGAGCTGCTCGACAGCGTGCTTCTCGTCGACGTCAGCCCTGTATTGCTCAACGCGGCCGCCGTGCTCGCTTCAAGAACGCTCCGGACACTCGACGCGATTCACTTGGCGACGCTCCAGCTGGTCGACCCGGACGAGGCGGTCGTCTACGACCGGCGCCTGATCGAGGCGGTTCGTGGCCTCGGATACACGACCGTCGCGCCGGGTGCGGCCTACTGCAGCTCGACGAGGCGGCCGTCGGGATCCGTGAGGTACGCCGACCGGCCCCAGTCGTAGTCCTTCGCCTCCGTGCCGAGCCGCGTCGCCTCAGCGTCGACGTCGGAGACACGAATCGCGAAGTGGTCGGTGTTCGGCGGCATGCCCTCCTGGGCCTCTCCGCGCACGTGGACGAGCAGCGTGACGCCCTCGATGTCGAACGTCGCCCCACCGGGCCAGGACGCCGTCGGCTCGCGCCCGAGCACCCGCCGATAGAAGCCGACGAGAGCCGCTACATCGTCCGTGAACAGCGCGATCTCGCTCAGCACGGCGCTCTGAGGCTAGTCGATAGGATCGAACGATGGAATGCGACGTCGCCGTCCTCGGGGGCGGACCGGGCGGCTACACGGCCGCCATCCGAGCCGCTCAGCTGGGCGCGAAGGTCGTCTGCGTCGAGCAGGAAGCCGAGCTGGGAGGCACGTGCCTCCGCGTCGGCTGCATCCCTACGAAAGCCTGGGTACAGACCGCGCACGGCCTCAAGGAGGCCGAGGAGACGTTTGCGAAGCTCGGCGTCAACGTGGGCGCGCCGCAGCTCGACTTCGGCGCCGCCAACGAGTGGAAGAACGGCGTCTCGAAGCAGATGACAGGCGGCGTCGCCCTGCTTTTCAAGGCGAACGGCGTCGAGTGGGTGCGCGGCACGGGGCGCTTCAAGGACGCGGGCACGATCGCGGTCGACGGAGGCGAGGACGTGACGTTCTCGTCCGCGATCGTGGCCACGGGCTCGTACCCCATGCGGCCGCCGATCCCCGGGCTCGACTCGGCCCGCTGCGTCGACTCGACGGGGCTGCTCGCGCAGACGGCGGTGCCGCGCCGGCTCGCCGTCCTCGGTGGCGGCATCATCGGCTGTGAGTTCGCGTCGATCTTCCAGCGGTTCGGCTCCGAGGTGACGATCGTCGAGATGCTGGACACGCTGATCCCGCAGGAGGACGAGGACGCGACGAAGGAGCTCGCGAAGCAGTTCGGCAAGCGCGGGATCGCGCTGCAGCTCGGCAAGCAGTGCACGAAGGTGGAGGATGGAGCCGACGGGCTCACGGTGCACTTCGGAGAAGGGGAGACCGTGCAGGCCGACCTCATGCTCGTCTCCGTGGGTCGTGCCCCGCTCGTCGAGGGCATCGGCCTCGAGCAGGCAGGCGTGCAGTTCGACCCCCGCCAGGGCATCGCGACCGACGACCATCGGCGGACGTCCGTACCCCACATCTTCGCGGTGGGCGACTGCGCCGGCTACTGGCAGCTCGCGCATACGGCGTTCCGCGAGGGTGAGATCGCCGCAGAGAACGCGACAGGGCACGAGGCGGCCATGGGCGCACGAGCCGTGCCGCGCCCGATCTACACCGACCCGGAGATCGCGGGCGTTGGCCTGACTGAGGCGGAGGCGCGGGAGGAGCACGGCGACGACGTGGCCGTCGGCAGGTTCCCGTGGGCGGCGAATGCCCGAGCGGTGATGCAGAACGAGACAGTGGGCTGGGTCAAGTCGATCCACGAGAGCCGGTACGGGGAGCTGCTCGGCGTGGTCATGGTCGGGCCGCACGTGACCGATCTCATCGAGGCGGCAGTCGTCGCCCTGGACGCCGAGGCGACGGTGGAGACGGTGGCCGACGGCATGGCGGCGCATCCCACCCTGTCCGAGGCGTTCAAGGAGGCGGGTCTTGTCGCGCTCGGCCGTCCCATCCACGTGGGGCCCAGGCGCCGCGCGACGGCCTCGACGCAGAGCTCGTGAATCGAATAGCCTCAAGCCCTTCGGGAAAGGAGTGACATGAAGAAGCTGCTCGCATTGCTCGCCGCCGTCGGCGCCGTCGTCTTCTTCTGGCGGAAGAAGCACGGACACGACGACGCGTCGAGCTGGGACACGGCGTCTGACACGGCATCCTCCTGGGGCGACACCGCCCAGGACAAGGCCGAGGACGTCGCCGACGCTGGTACGGACGCTGCCAAGGACGCCACCGACGCTGTCTCGGACGCCGTAGACGACGCCACGTCCTAGTCGCGGCGGGCTGCCCGCCCAGGCACTATGGGCGGGCATGGGTTGGCCGCAATCCCCCGGGCGGCTCGCCTCCGAGCAGGATCGGCTGGCGGCTGAGATCTGGACCGTGTGGCGGCCGCTCGGCCGTTACACGGTGGGCGCGGTGTTCGCGTGTTTCGACCAGACCGGCCCGGGGAACGGTTCCCTGGGTGATCGGGGGTTCGCAGCTGCAGCGTGCGGCGACGAGGTTGCCGTCGTCACAGGAGAGGCTGCGGCCGGCTACGCGCCGGGACGGCTTGCGCTGCGGCAGGGCTCGCTGCTGGAGCGTGCGATACACGGGCTCAGCGCCCACCCCGACGTACTGCTCGTGGATGCCACCGGCCGAGACCACCCGCGGCGTTGCGGGCTCGCACTCCATCTGGGCGCCGTTCTCGGGGTGCCTACCGTCGGCGTGACGCACCGGCCGTTTGGCGCCGAGGGTGAGTGGCCCGCCGACGAGCGAGGCGCAACGAGCCAGCTCGTGCTCAACGGCGAGCGCGTCGGCTACTGGGTGCGGACGAAGCCCGGCTCGCGGCCGCTCGCAGCGCACGCGGCGTGGCGCACCGGGCCCGAAGCGGCCGTTGAGGTCGTGCTCGCAGCGACGGCAAAGGCCCGCTCGCCGGAGCCGCTCCGCCGCGCGAGGGCTGCCGCGCGCCGTCTGCGCGGGCAGCAAGCGCTTCCGCTGGCGTGAGACGGCTGCGCGGTGAGTACGTCGCGCTCGGCGCCGGGCTGCTGCTGGCGACCGTCGTCGCCGTGGTCCTGCTCGCACGAGGTGAGGAGGAGCAACCCGTGCCGAGTGCTCATCCTCCACCGCCGCCGTCCGAGACGGCTCCACCTCCGCCGCCCCCACCCGCGCCGCAGCACGAGGCGGCCGTGCGGGACGGCCGGCTCGTCGTCGACGGCAAGCCGTTCTTCCCGATCATGTCGTGGGGTGAGTGCACCGACGGGTTCGAGACGAGCCTGCCGGTGGGCACGAACCTCTACGCCGCCAACCGCTGTGGCGGGCTGGAGGCACAGCTGCCCGCCCTCGGCGATCGCGCTTTGTCGGCAGCGGTCACGGGCGAAGCCGTCCCAGACCACGGCGCCGTCGTCGGCGTCTTCTATCCCGACGAGCCCGACGGCCAGGGACTGACGGCGAAGACGATGCCCACGATCGACCCGAGCCACGGCGTGCGCTTCCTGACCCTCACCAACCACTTCTACTCATGGGCGGCGCCGCTCCCCCAGGGCCGGGGCATGTACCCGGGGCTCGTCGCGAAGGCGGACATGGTCGGTTTCGACCTCTATCCACTCACGTACTGGTGCCGCCCGGAACGGCTCGTCGACGTCTACTTCTCCCAGCAGGAGCTCGTCGAGCTCGCGAAAGGCAAGCCGACGTTCCAGTGGATCGAGGCGGCCGGCATGATCTGCCCACACGACGGGCCGAACGCCGTCACGCCCGCCACGGTGCGGGCGGAGTCGTGGCTCGCGATCGCAGGCGGCGCCAAAGGCCTCGGGTTCTTCCCGCCTGCGGCGTGGACGGGCGACGTCGGCGAGGCGATCGCCGAGGTGACCCAGAGCGTGCGCGCGCTCGGACCCGCGCTAACGGCGCCGGAGGTGGCGGCGCGAGTTGAGCCCGCGGACGGCCTCGTCAAAGCGGGAGCTCGGAGGCACGGCGGCAGGCTCACGATCATCGCCGTCAACGCAGGCTATGAGCCCGCGCAGGCGTTGATCACGGTGCCAGACCTCGACGGCCGTGCCCTCACCGTCGTGGGGAGCCGACGCCGGATCGAGCCGGACGGTGACACGGTCACGGAACGTTTCCCGGCTCTCGGTGCTCGTGTGTACGTCACCCGCGGCTAGCCGCTCGCGTTTCTATGATCGGTGGCCCGATGTCCGCGCCGCCGTTCGTCCACCTCCACGTCCACTCCGAGTATTCGATCCTCGACGGGGCCTGCCGCATCCCGGCACTCGCAGCCCGCGCTGCCGAGCTCGAGATGCCCGCGGTCGCGCTGACCGACCACGGTTCGCTCGCCGGCGCCGTCGAGCTCTATCGGGAGTGCGGCAAACAGGGCATCAAGCCGGTGCTCGGCTGCGAGGTGTACGTAGCGGAGGACCGCCACCGGCAGGCCAAGGGCTACGCGCACCTGACGCTGCTGGCCGAGACGAACGAGGGCTACGGCAACCTCATCAAGCTCTCCTCGCTCGGCTACCTCGAGGGCTACTACTACAAGCCCCGCGTCGACTGGGAGCTGCTCGAGCGGCACTCGAAAGGAATCGTGGCGCTGTCGGGCTGCCTCTCAGGCCGGGTCTGCAAGGCGCTGGAGGAGAGCCGGCCGCAGGACGCCGCTGCCGACCTCGACCGCCTGGCGCAGATCTTCGGCCGCGATTCGACGTACGTCGAGATCCAGAACGCCGGGCTCGCCGAGCAGCAGCGGATCAATCCCGAGCTGGCGAAGCTCTCCGCGTCGTCCGGCCTACCCCTCGTCGCCACCGGTGACGTCCACTACCTTCGCCACGAGGACGCGCTCGCCCACGAGGCGCTGCTCTGCATCCAGTCGGGTGACTCGCTGAAGAACCCCGACCACTGGAAGTTCGACACCGACCAGTTCTTCTTCAAGTCCCAGGCTGAGATGCTCGCCGACTTCGGCGGCTACGAGGAGGCACTCGCGCGCACGCTCGAGATCGCCGAACGCTGCACCGTGACGCTCGAGCTCGGCCAGATCCTGCTGCCGTCGTACCCGACGCCCGAGGACCGCGACGCGTTCGAGTACCTCGTGGAGCTCGCGGAGGAGGGGCTCCCCAGCCGCTACCCGCAGCGCACGCCGGAGCTCGACGAGCGGCTCGCGTTCGAGCTGAAGACCATCCGCGAGATGGGCTTCGCCGACTATTTCCTCATCGTCTGGGACCTCATCTCGTTCGCGCGCGAGAACGGCATCAGCGTCGGCCCCGGCCGAGGATCGACCGCCGGCTCGCTCGTCGCCTACTGCCTCGGCATCACGGAGGTCGACCCGATGAAGTACGACCTCCTCTTCGAGCGCATGCTGAACCCGGGCCGGAAGTCAATGCCCGACATCGACATCGACTTCGCTGTCGCCGGCCGCGACCGCGTCATCAATTACGCCGCCGAGAAGTACGGCCGCGACCGCGTGGCGCAGATCATCACCTTCGGGACGATGATGGCGCGCGCCGCCATTCGCGACGCCGGCCGCGTGCTCGAAGTGCCGTACGGCACCGTCGACCGAATCGCGAAGCTCGTCCCCGAAGGGCCGAAGGTCTACCTCGACGAGTCGATGAAGCCCGGCCAGGAGCTCCGGGCGGCGTACGACGAGGACCCGCTCGTCCGCGAGATCGTCGATCTCGCCAAGCCGCTCGAGGGGCTCGTGCGCCAGGACTCGATCCACGCAGCCGGCGTCGTCATCGCCGACCGGCCGCTGACGGACATCGTGCCGCTCCAGCAGAAGGGCGCCGATCAGGAGCTCGTCACTCAGCTGGCGATGGGCGACGTCGAGGCCCTCGGCCTCCTGAAGATCGACTTCCTCGGCCTGCGCAACCTCGACGTGATCGACGCGGCGGTGCGGCTCGTCGGCGACGTCGACATCGCCGCGATCCCCCTCGACGACGCGGCGACGTACACGATGCTCCAGCGGGGGGACACCGCCGGCGTCTTCCAGTTCGAGTCCTCGGGCATGCGCGAGGCGCTGCGGCAGGTGAAGCCGACGGAGTTCGAGGACCTCATCGCGCTCGTCGCGCTCTTCCGTCCCGGCCCGATGTCGTACATCCCCGTTTACGCGCGGAGGAAGGCGGGCCAGGAGGCGGTGACGTTCGCCGACCCGCGGCTCGAGGAGATCACGGGCGGCACGTACGCCATCTGCATCTACCAGGAGCAGTACATGGAGATCGCGAAGCAGCTGGCCGGCTTCTCTCCCGCGGAAGCCGACGATCTCCGCAAGGCGATCGGAAAGAAGATCCACTCGCTCATGGCGTCCCTGAAGGACAAGTTCGTCGAGGGCGCGATCGCGAACGGCGTGGCCGCGGACGTGGCTCGCGGGCTTTGGAGCGACATGGAGAAGGCGCAGGACTACTCCTTCAACAAGTCGCACGCGGCTTGCTACGCGCTCATCGCCTATCGCACGGCATACCTGAAGGCGCACCACACGGCGCAGTACATGGCCGCGCTCATCTCCTCGGTCATGAACACGAAGGACCGCGTGCCGTACTACGTCAACGCGTGCGACGAGATGGGCATCGAAGTCCTGCCGCCCGACGTGAACGCCTCGCAGGTCGACTTCGCCGTCGTGGAAGGGAAGATCCGCTTCGGGCTCAACGCCGTCAAGAACGTCGGCGAGGCGGCGTCGCAGGCGATCGTCGCCGCGCGTGAGACAGACGGCGCGTTCGTGACGCTCTGGGACTTCACGGAGCGCGTCGACCCGCAGCTCGTGAACAAGCGTGCGCTGGAGTCGCTCGTGAAGGCAGGCGCGCTCGACTCGACGAGCAGCTCTCGCAAGGGAATGCTCGACGTGCTCGAGCACGCGCTGTCGTACGGCCAGACGAAGCAGGCCGACCGCGCGGCCGGCCAGGCCTCGATCTTCGACGACCTCCCCGACGCCGCCGACGCGCCGAGAGCGGCACCTCACCCCCAGATCACCGCCGCCGAGTTCGACAAGCCCGAGCTGCTGCGGCTGGAGAAGGAGGCGCTCGGCATCTACGTCTCCGAGCATCCGCTCGACGCCATCCGCGACCAGCTGCGCCGCAAGACCGACTCGAGCGTGGCCGACCTCGAGCGGCGCCGTGACGGCGAGGTGGTGACGATCGGCGGCATCGTCTCGTCGGTGAAGCAGTTGACGACGAAGAAGGGCGATCCGATGGTCTTCCTGTCTCTCGGCGATCTCTCCGGGGAGGCGGAGGTGGTCGTCTTCAACAGCGTGTTCGCGGCATCGCGCGACCTGTGCCACGCTGACACGGTGCTCGTCGTCAAGGGCCGCGTCGACCACAAGCAGGAGGGCGAGACGAAGCTCATCGCGCTCGAGGTCTCCGCATTCGAGGCGGCGCGCGTGCCCACCGAGGTTCGGCTGAAGGTCGACGCGCGGGCGGCGCGGGCCGGCATCGTCCGCGAGTTGGGCCACGTCGTCAAGGACTTCCCGGGCGACGCCCGCGTCGTCGTGGCGCTGGAGACCTCGGAAGGCCCAAGAACGCTCGAGCTCGGCCCCGATTACCGCGTGCGCCCCGAGGCAGACTTCTTCGCCGAGGTGAAGGCTCTCCTCGGCGAGGCCGCGGTCACCTAATCCGCTAGGCCCTTCTCGCGAAGCTCCGCGAGTGCCTTGTCCGACTTCTCGAGGCCACCGAGGCCCATCCCCTCGAGGACTTGCGGCGTCTTCGTGAACTGAACGTCGCGGTAGTCGACGACCTGCCAGTGGTTGCCCCACGGGTCGAGGAAGTCGTGGCCGCCGACCATCTGCCCTCCGGCCTCGCGCGCACGCTCCACCGTCGCTTCCTGATCGTCGACGACGAGGCCGATGTGACGTCCACCGTCCGGCGGCTGCGTCCGACCTGCCTCGAGCGCGATGAACTGGTCGCCGAGGTCTATGAAGGCCATGTGCCGGCCCCGCCCGCGAAGCTTCAGCACGCCAAAGATCCGCTCGAAGAACTCGAGTGCCTCGTCGATGGAGCCCACCTCCACTGCGACGTGGTTGATGCCCACTGGACGTGCCACGGAACCAGCGTAGCCGCGGCGGTGTAGGCAGGGCGTCTACGAAGGAGGACCCATGCGCAGGATTGCCATCGCCGCTGCAATCGCCTCGACGCTCGTCGTGCCTGCTGCTGCACAGGCGGGCGGCTGGGCGACTGTGGTGCTCGCACCGCCGCCCGCTGGGCTGCAGGCAGAAGAGACCTGGACGGCGCAGCTGACGGTGCTGCGGCACGGACGCACGCCGACCGACGGCGCCGCGCCGTCGATCACGATTCGTGGTCAGGGCGGCGCACAGACGTTCAAGGCGAAGCCGGCCGGAACGACGGGGGTGTACGTGGCGCACGTCGTGTTCCCGTCCGCCGGCTCGTGGCGCTACGAGGTGAGTGACGGGCTCACCGCGACGGGCTACGGCCACTCACAGACGCACACGTACGCCGCCGTCGACATTGCACCCGGCACGGGTGGAGGGGGCGGAGTTCCCGTGTGGCCGTTCGTGCTGGCAGCCATCGTGCTCGTGGCGGGCGCGGCAGCCACGCTCGCGCGACAGCGAGGTCGCCGGCCGGCGACTCAGAGCTGACGGGAGGGCTCCGGGTGGAACCGGCCCACACCGTGCGGTGTACTACGGGCGGTGGTGGGCCGGCCACTCGACGAGTCCGAGCTCGTCCTCCGCGCGCAGCGGGGCGACGAGGACGCCTACGAGGAGCTCGTTCGCATGCACCAGGGGATTGCCTTTCGCACCGCCTACGTCTTCACCGGCGTGGCCGAGGACGCGCAGGAGGCGGCGCAGGACGCCTTCGTCAAAGCCTTTCGCGCGCTTGGCCGATTCCGCCAGGGAGCGCCTTTCCGGCCGTGGCTACTGAAGATCGTGGCCAACGAAGCCCGGAACCGCCGCCGCGCGGCGGGGAGGAGGGAAGCGCTCACCGTGCGTGCTGCGACGAGCGCAGGCGTGGAGGACGCGGCTCCGTCCCCCGAGTCGGCCCTCCTCTCCGCCGAGCGGCGGGACGAGCTCATGGCGGCGCTCAACCGGCTGCGTAGCGAGGACCGCGAGGTCATCGCGTGCCGCTACCTCCTCGATCTGTCCGAGGAGGACACGGCGGCGGCGCTAGGCTGGAAGCGCGGCACCGTGAAGTCGCGCCTGTCGCGCGCGCTCGGGCGGTTGCGGGCCGAGCTGGAGGTGCAGGTTGCCTGACCTCGAGCGCGAGCTGAGAGCACTGGGGGTTGTTCTTGACCTGCCGGCAGAGCGCGATCTTGCCCCAGCTGTTCTCGCCCGACTACGCAAGCCGACGCACCTCAGCAGGTGGCTGAGGCTCGCCGGCGTGGCGGCGCTCGTGCTGGTCATCGGGCTGGCCGCGACGATGGCCGTACCGGATGCGCGCACGGCGGTTCTGCGCTTCCTCGGCTTGAAGGGCGTGACAGTGATTCGCGTGAACGAGTTGCCGCCGGCTTCGACCAAGCCCCACCTCTTCGGCGAGTCGGTGACGCTGGCGGAGGCTGAGCGCGTCGTCGGGTTCCGGCCGCTGCTGCCGTCGGACCTCGATCCACCCGACGGCATACGCATCAATCGCTTCAGCCCGTACTTCGTCGTTTTCCTCTACGGCAGGCCGGATGTGCGGCTGCGCCTCACCGAGACGAACGGCGGCGTGATCGAGAAGCAGGCGCAGATCGACCAGCGCGTGGAGCGCGTCGAGGTGGACGGGCAGCCGGGCATCTGGGTGGAGGGCCAACATGTCGTCACCGAGCTGTTCGGAATGCCGAGGCTGTCCGGGAACACTCTGCTCTGGGAGCAGGGCGGCCTGACGTTGCGGCTCGAGGGACGGTTCACAAAGGCGCAGGCGCTCGAGCTCGCCCGCACGGTTCGCTGAGTCCGCGAGAGCAGAGGTAGACCGCGTCGGAGGGGCCAGTAGTTCGCGAATGTCACCCGACGCGGGCGCGTCGAGGCTTCTTGGCGGCTGAGACCGTGCGGCGCATCACGCAGTGGTTCTTACCCTTGGGCCGGTCGTAGCTGAAGCCGGTCTGCTCATAGAGGCTGCGCGTGGTGTTGTAGAGAAACGTGGACGAAATCTTCTTGCCCTGCGTGTCCTGCGGATAGCCCTCGACCACGCCACCGCCCGCCTTCGCGATCAGGTCGAGGGCGCCACGCAGCGCGACACCTGCGACGCCTTTCCGTCGATAGTCCCTGTCCACGAAGATGCACGTGATCCGATAGTCGGGTGGCTCATCCGTGCGGGTCGCCTCGTATTCCTTCCGGTGGTGTATCCGCGGAAGCTCCTCGGGAGAACCGTATTGACACCATGCCACCGCCGCGTCGTCGTCGAAGACCAGGGCCGCATGAGCGTTCCCCTCGCGAACGAGACGCTCCTTCCAAGGGCGGCCAACCTCGCCCTCGGGCCTGCCCTCGCGCGAATGGAACCACGTGCACCAGCAACCAAACCCACCGCCCTTGTGCTTCTCAGCGAGACGGGCGAACGCATCCCAGGTCGAGGCATCAAGCGCCCGGATCGCGTACTCGCTCACTGCAACCTCCGTTCACTGGCGTTGCGCAGCTGACGAGCGATGGAGTCTACGCGCGTCCTGCCTGACATGGACACGCGTCTGTCCTGTCGCTCGGGAGCCCATCTAGTTCGGTGTAATCACAACTCTGTAGTGAAGAAAGAGTCTGGCCCCCGCGGTCGAGCACCCTCAAAGGAGGGAATCAGAACGGGGAGAGAGAACCGAAGTACGTCCTGTGACGAACGCGGCCGACACCGAGCTGACCCTCGACACCGAGTCCGAGCGCGTGACCGCCTGGCGCGCGTGCGAGTTGCTGAAGGCCGGCTACGAGCCGCTCATCGCCGTGGACCTGGCCGAGCACGGCGAGGTCGACCTCCACCTCGCCCTCGAGCTGGTCCAGCGCGGCTGCCCGCCTGATTTGGCCGCGCGAATCCTTCTCTAGACCTCGTCCGCTCAAACCGGGCAGAATGCGGCTCGATGCCGAGCCTCCTCGCAACGTTTCCGTCCCCGTCGACCGGCACCCTGGACATCGGGCCGGTGTCGATCCACATGTACGGGATCACGCTGCTCGTCGCCATCGTCTGCGCGATTGCGGTCACCGGCCTGCGCTGGACGAGGCGCGGCGGCGACTGGGACCTCGTGCTGCGCGCCGCCGTCTGGGGCGTTGCGGCGGGCATCGTCGGCGCGCGGCTCTACCACGTCGTCACGAGCTACGACCAGCTGCCGGACGAGTGGTGGGGTCCGGTCGCGGTCTGGGAAGGAGGGCTCGGAATCTGGGGCGGGATCCTCTTCGGCATCGTCGCCGGCGGCATCGTCGTCTGGCGCTCCGGCCAGAGCATCACGCTGTTTGCCGACTGCCTGGCGCCTGGGCTGCTGCTCGCCCAGGGAGTCGGACGCTGGGGCAACTGGTGGAACCAGGAGCTGTTCGGCAAGCCGACGGACCTACCCTGGGCGCTCGACATCGACGCCGAGCACTGCCCGGCCAACTACCTCGATCTCGCTACGGGCTGCAGCCAGAACTTCCACCCGATCTTCCTCTACGAGTTCACCTACAACCTCATCGGCGTCGGCGTGCTGCTGCTCGTGGAGCGGCTGATCCGCGTCCGCCCGCCCGCGCTGTTCGCCCTCTACATCTCCTGGTACACGCTCGGCCGGCTCTTCGAGGAGCAGCTGCGCATCGACCCGTCGCACGAGTTCCTCGGCCAGCGGCTGAACTTCTGGGTGGCCGCCGTCCTCTTCGTCTGCTCGACGGCGTTCTTCATCTGGTGGCAGTTCATCCGCAAGCATCGCGGCCCGACGCCGGGCGTCGTGGCGCCCGGCAGCTCGTTGCCTGACGGTCCGGCGATGGCCGTCCCCAAGGGACGCGTCCGCCCGCCTCGCTAGCCTCCCGCGGGTGACAGCCCCTGTGCTGGACCTCGACCTCGACACGTTCGAGGGCCCGTTCGACCTGCTGCTGACCCTGATCCTCAAGGAGGAGCTGCGGCTCGCAGAGGTCGACGTGGCCGACATCGTCACGTCCTTCGCCGGGCGGCTCGAGGACGAGCGCAGGCTGGACCTGGAGGCCTGCGGCGAGTTCCTCGTGCTCGTCGGCGCCATGCTCGAGATCAAGGCCCGCGAGCTCTTCCCGGACGCCGCCACCGACCTCGCCGAGCTCAGCCCCGAGGAGGCCGCGGAGGAGCTGGCCGAGCGCCTGGAGGCGTACCGCCGTATGAAGTCGGCGGCCGGGTGGCTCTCCGAGCGCCTCGACGGCGAGGCCGACCGCTACTTCCGCCTCGGGCCGGCGCCGCTCGCGCCGCAGCCGGAGCTCCGGCTCGCCGCGCAGGATCCGAATGATCTCGCCGCCGCCCTCCGGCAGCTCGCCACCGAGCCGCCGCAGGTGTCTCTTGCCCACATGCAACTGACGTTTCCGCCGGTAGCGCGCTTCCTCGAACGCTTCCGCGCCGTGCTTCGCAGTCGCCGGAGATTCGGCTTCGACGAGGAGCTGCGCGGCCTCACGCGACTCGAGCAGGCGTCGGCGTTCCTCGCGCTGCTCGAGCTACGCAAGCTCGACGAGCTGCGCATCGAGCAGCGGGAGGCCTTCGGGCCGATAGGAATCTGTCGTCCGGACGTCGAAAGGAGTGCCGCATGACGCACGAGGCCGCGACCCTACGACTGGTCGACGCGGAGCCGCTCGGGCAGCTCAGCCGGACGCTCGAGGCCCTGCTCGTCATCGCGTCTGCGCCGCTTCCCGCCGACGAGCTGGCTGCTGCGGCCGAGGAGAACGAGACCCGCGTGGAGGCGGCGCTGCACCTCCTCGGCGAGCGCTATTCCGAAGGACGCAGCGGCATCGTGCTGGAGCACGTGGCCGGTGGTTACGCGTTCCGAGCCGCTCGTGGTGAAGCAGCTGCCTGCGCACGCCTCGTCGAGCGACCGGTCGAGCGCGGTCTCTCCCAGGCTGCACTCGAGACGCTTGCCATCGTGGCCTATCTGGGGCCCTGCACGCGCCCGGACGTGGCCCGCATTCGCGGTGTTGCAGCCGATACGGTGGTCGCCGGTCTCGTCGAGCGGGGGCTCGTCGTCGAGGCGGGTCGTGAGCCCGGTCTGGGCGGGGCCATCCGTTATCGGACAACGGTGCTGTTCGAGCGCGTCTTCGGCCTCGAAGCTCTCTCCGAGCTGCCGCGGCTCGACGATCTCGGCCAGGATGCCGCCGAGATCCGCGAGCGCCTGGAAGCGGTCGCCGAGCGTCGCCCCGCGTAGCGCAAGGCCGTCGTCGGTAACGTGACGGTCGGCATGGACGTCACCGAGGAGACCTTCTACCGCGACGTCCTCGAGCGCTCGCACGAGCTCCCGGTCGTCGTCGACTTCTGGGCCGACTGGTGCGGCCCCTGCAAGGCGCTGGCGCCGGTGCTCGAGAGCGAGGTCGAAGCTCGATCGGGCTCAGTTGCCCTCGCCAAGGTCGACGTGGATGGCAATCCCGAGCTGGCGGCGCACTATGGCATCAGCGGCATTCCCGCCGTGAAGGCATTTCGTAACGGCCAGGTCGTCTCGGAGTTCGTCGGCGTCCGCTCGGCGCAGGGCGTCGGCGAGTTCCTCGACGAGCTGTCGGGGCCGACTGCCGGCGAACGGCTGCTCGAGGAGCTCCGCGAGTCAGGCGAGCAGCCGGACGTGCTTGCGGCGCTCGAGGCCGGAGACCAAGAGCGCGCGCTCCAGCTGCTGCTCGAGCAGGCGCGAAACGCCGATGGAGAGGAACGCGATCGCATCCGCGAGCTGATGGTGGCGCTGTTCGAGGAGCTCGGCCAGGAGCACGAGCTCTCCACGCGCTACCGCAAGCAGCTCGCGACGGCGCTTTACTAGCCTTCTAAGGTCTGTACTGCTGGTCGAGCGCGCAGACGGTGTCGATCCGATAGCGAATCCAGACGCCGCTCTCGAGCGGCTCGAAGAGCTTGCGCCGGCTGCTCTGGCCAGTGCGGGCGATCTCCGAGAGCTCGGACACGCTGATCGGGGTGGAGAGGTTCCCCGTCTTGTTGTTGACGAGAACCGTCACGTGCGCTCCTGGACGGACGAGGTACTTCAGCGTGCGGTCGCTCTCGTCGACGACGTAGTTGTCGTTCGGCACCGGCTGGCCCGGCTCGACCTTGCCGTCCTCGGCTGCGGCTGTGTTGGCCGTCACGCCGCTCGTGAACCATGCGGGATCGAACCTCAGCTCGTAGTGGTCGCCCTTGCGCACGAGCGACCTGATGTGCCCGAAGACTCTGTCGCCGCACGGCTGGGCGGCGACGGGCTGGGCCTCCGTGTCTTTCGTGAAGTACAGCCCCGCAAAGACGCCTGCGACGGCGACGGCGGCGATGGTGATGCCAACGACAAGCCACTTCACGAGGCGGCGAGAATAGCTGAATGCGGCTGAACGCTTTCCTGGGTCGTGCAGGGGTGGCGTCGCGGCGCAAGGCCGACGAGCTCATCGTCGCCGGACGAGTGACGGTGAACGGCGAGCCAGGGCAGCTCAACACGTTCGTCTCCGGCGACGACATCGTCGAGGTGGACGGCCGGCCCGTGACGAAGCAGAGGCTGGCATACGTGCTCCTCCACAAGCCCGCCGGCGTCGTGACGACCGCACGCGATCCGGGCGGCCGGCCGACGGTCGTCGAGCTCGTCGATCACGAGGCCCGCGTCGTGCCGGTCGGCCGCCTCGACGTCGACACGACCGGCGCGCTGCTGCTCACGAACGACGGCGCCCTCGCGCACCGGCTCGCGCACCCGCGCTACGAGGTGGACAAGGTCTACGAGGTGGAGGTCGAAAGCTCCCCTTCCGACGACGCGTTACGGAAGCTCGCCGAGGGCGTGGAGCTGGAGGACGGCCCCACAGCGCCAGCCGAGGTCCGCCGCCTTGGCCCTTCCAGGCTCGAGCTCACGCTGCACGAGGGCCGCAAGCACCAGGTCAAGCGGATGTGCGAGGCAGTCGGCCATCCCGTCGGGCGCCTGCACCGCTCGCGCTACGCAACGCTCACCCTCGACGGCCTCGGCCCAGGCGAATGGCGAGAGCTGACGTCTGACGAGGTGCGGGCGTTGCGAGAGCTCAGCGCCTGACGAAGCCCATCACGTCGTACATGCGCGCGAGTGTCGGCGCGGACTCCGCGGCCGCCTTCTCCGCCCCCATCGCCAGCAGCCGACGCAGGCCTTCGTCGTCGGCGCGCAGCTCGCGGTAGCGCTCCTGGATCGGTGCGAGCAGCTCGACGACCGCCTCTGCCACGTCGTCCTTGAACGGTCCGTACCCCTGGCCGCCGTAGCGAGCCTGGATCTCGGGGATGGGCGCACCGGTCACCACCGACATGATCTCGATGAGATTGGAGACGCCCGGCTTCGCCTCCGGGTCGTGGACGACATCTCTCCCGGAATCGGTGACTGCCGTCTTGAACTTCTTGCGGATCACGTCCGGCGGATCGATCATGCGCACCACACCTTGCGGCGCTCCGGCGGAGGTGGACATCAACCGCTCAGGCTCCTGGAGGTTCTTGATGCGTGCGCCCTCCTCCGGAAAGACACCCTTGGGCACCCTGAACGTCTCGCCGTAGCGCTGGTTGAACCGCTCGGCGATGTTCCTGGCGAGCTCGACGTGCTGGCGCTGGTCGTCGCCGACGGGGACGATGTCGGTCTGGTAGAGCAGAATGTCGCCCGCCATCAGCACCGGGTAGTTGAAGAGGCCGGCCGACACGAACTCCTGTTCCTCGGACTTGTCCTTGAACTGCGTCATGCGGCGCAGCTCGCCGAAGGACGCAGCGCTGCTCAGGAGCCATGCCGCCTCGGCGTGCGCAGGCACGTGGCTCTGGGCGAAGACGATCGAGCGCTCGGGGTCGATGCCGGTGGCGAAGAGCATCCCTGCGCCCGCCAGCGTCGCCTCGTGGAGCGCCTCCGGTTCGTAGGCCGTCGTGATCGAGTGGAGGTCGACGATGCAGAACACTGCGTCGCCCTGCTCCTGCGTCGCCCGGTACTGGCGGTAGCCCCCGCTGTAGTTGCCGAGGGTCTTCTCGCCCGATGCGCGGATGCCCGAGAAGATGCGCATGGCAGGATTATCCCAATGGCCACGAATGTCTCACCCGAGCTGCTCATCGTCATGAAGGGCGGCGCGACTGCCGAGCAGACGGAAAACGTCGTCGCACGGCTGCAGGAGGTGGGGGTGGATTCGCGCGTCTCGCGCGGGCGCGAGGCGACGGTGATCGGCGCCATCGGCGAGCTCGAGCTCCTCACGTCGCTCCCGATCGAGGCATACCCGGGCGTGGAGCAGGTGCTGCCCATCCTCAAGCCGTACAAGCTCGTGTCGAGGGAGATCTCGCCCGACCCGACGGTGATCGAGGTCCGCGGCCGCAAGATCGGAGACGGCTGGTTCGGCCTCATCGCCGGGCCCTGCACCGTCGAGACGGAGGAGCAGACGCTGGAGACCGCCCGTGCGGTGGCGGCGGCGGGGGCGACGATGCTGCGTGGCGGCGCCTTCAAGCCGCGCACGTCCCCGTACGCCTTTCAGGGACTGGGCGTCGAGGCGCTCGCCATCCTCCGGCAGGCGCGCGAAGAGACGGGCCTGCCGATCGTCACGGAGCTGCTCGACCCGCGCCAGCTGGAAGACGTGGCTGACGTCGCCGACGTGATCCAGATCGGCGCCCGCAACATGCAGAACTTCCTGCTGCTCGCGGAGCTCGGCCGGGTCGACGTGCCGGTACTGCTCAAGCGTGGCCCGTCGGCGTCGGTGGAGGAGTTGCTGATGGCGGCCGAGTACGTGGCCAAGGAGGGGAACGAGCGCATCATCCTCTGCGAGCGCGGTATCCGGACGTTCGAGCGCTCCACGCGCTACACGCTCGACCTCGGGTCGGTGGCCGTCTTGAAGGAGGAGACACATCTGCCGGTGATCGTCGACCCGTCCCACGCGGCCGGGCGGCGCGATCTCGTCCTGCCGCTGTCGCGAGCGGCCGCTGCCGTCGGCGCCGACGGGATCATCGTCGAGGTGCATCCGCGCCCCGAAGAGGCGCTCTGCGACGGGCCCCAGCAGGTGCCCGCCGACGAGTTCGCCGAGTTCGCCCGCTCCGTCACCGAGGTCGTCTCGCTGATGGGCCGCGAGATCGGCTAGGTCCAGCGGCATGCTCACCGAGCTGGGGCTCTACAAGCTCTTCGGTGAGGACCCGGAGAAGGCGCAGCGCTTCGCGCGCTTGTTCATGGGGACCGTGGCAACGGCGCTGGCGCCGAGCGCGACGTACGGCGTCGAGCGCGTTCCGGCCTCGGGCGGCCTCGTGGTCGCTTCCAACCACCTGAGTGCGATCGATCCGGTGCTCGTCCCCATCCTCTGCCCGCGCACGATCTACCTCTTGGCGAAGATCGAGTTGCTGGAGGTGCCGATCGCAGGTGAGGTCCTGCGCTGGCTTGGCTCCTTCGCCGTGCGCCGTGGAGAGGGTGACCGGGACGCGCTCCGCGTGGCACGGTGGGTCGCCGCAGAAGGTCACGCCGTCGGCTTCTTCGTCGAGGGCACGAGGCGGAAGCTCGGTTACCCGGGCCCCGGCCACGCGGGCGCGGCCATGATCGCCATCCAGGAGGGTGTTCCCGTCGTGCCGTGCGGGCTCGACACGTTCCAGTGGTCGCTGCGCAACCCACGCCTCTGCGCGATCGTGTGGGGCGACCCGATCGATCTGTCCGGGCTGCCGCGGAGCGGCAAGGGCTACAAGGAGGGCGCGGCGATCGTGGACGAGGCGATCCTCGGGCTCTGGCGCCAGGCGGCCCAGGCGGTGGTCGACGATCTCCCCAAGACGCTCCCGGACGGCTCCCCGCGCCACGGGCCGCTGAAGAGAGCACAGGTGAAGTACATCGACGCGAAGCCGTGGCCGGACGATGAGTGGGCGCGGGTGCCGCTCGGGCCCGTGTTCCCAGGCCGCGACTGATGGAGATCGCTCCGGCGGCCAGCCTGCGGGGCGCTCTGCGCGTGCCCGGCGACAAGTCGATCTCGCACCGCGCACTGCTGGTGGGAGCGGTCAGCGAGGGGGAGACAGTCGTTCGTGGCTTTGGACGCTCGCTCGACACCGAGTCCACGCTCGCGGCCGTGCGCTCGCTCGGAGTCGCCGTCGCCGAAGACGCGCCGGACCTGCTGCGCGTGGAGGGCGCGGGGCTGACTGGCTTGCGGGAGCCGGCCGCGCCCATCGATTGCGGAAATGCCGGAACGCTGGCCCGCCTGCTGGCGGGTCTCCTCGCGGGCCAGGCGGGCCGCCGCTTCGAGCTGACCGGGGACGAGTCGC
This sequence comes from uncultured Actinomycetes bacterium, assembly GCA_963786725.1. Lineage (GTDB taxonomy): Bacteria > Actinomycetota > Thermoleophilia > Gaiellales > Gaiellaceae > PALSA-612. Next base: position 232,420 of record CAWBAD010000007.1, read on the forward strand.
TGCGGTCTCGGCCGATGGAGCGCGTGGCGATGCCGCTCTCCGAGATGGGAGCTCACGTGGAGACGAACGAAGGCCGGCTGCCCCTGACAATCGAGGGGCGGGAGCTCACGGGCATCGAGCACGAACCGCCCGTCGCGAGCGCGCAGGTCAAGTCGTGCGTCCTGCTCGCCGGGCTGCTCGCCGAAGGGCGCACCACCGTAGTCGAGCCCGTGCCGACCCGAGACCACACCGAGCGGATGCTCCGCGCGGCGGGGGCGAGGCTCACGACGAAGGGGAGCCGCATCTCCGTCGAGCGGGCGGAGCGGCTCGACCTCGGTGTGGTAGACGTGCCCGGCGACTTCTCCGCGGCCGCGCCGTTCGTGGTCGCGGCCACGCTCCTGCCCGGCTCGGAGCTCATCCTCCAGGGAGTAGGCGTAAATCCCACACGCACGGGCCTGCTCGACGCGCTCGAGCGCATGGGCGCACGCATCTCGATCTTCAACCGGCGGTCGCAGTCCGGCGAGCCTGTGGCAGATCTCGAGATCACGCACGCCGAGCTCGTGGCGACCGAGATCGTCCCCGCGGGGGTGCCGCGCACGATCGACGAGCTGCCGCTCTTCGCGCTGGCCGCCTCGATGGCGCGCGGCACGAGCCGCGTCCGCGGTGCAGCCGAGCTGCGCGCGAAGGAATCCGATCGCATCGACACGGTCGCGACGGCGCTGAAGTCGGTAGGCGCGCGCGTGACGCCGACGTCCGACGGCTTCACGGTGCGCGGCGTGCCGACGCGACCGCGCGGGGGTGCGGTGAGCGCAGCGGGCGACCATCGCCTGGCGATGCTCGCCGCCGTCGCCGGCCTCGTGTCGAAAGACGGCGTGCAGATCGAGGGCGCGGACGCGGCGGCGGTATCGTTCCCCGGCTTCTTCGAGCTCCTCGACTCTCTCGCGCACAGATGATCATCGCCATCGACGGACCGGCAGGCGCCGGCAAGAGCACCGTGGCGCGCCGCCTCGCCGAGCGCCTGGGCGTGCGCTACCTCGACACGGGCGCCATGTACCGGGCGGTGACCTGGCTCGCGATGCGCGAGGAAATCGAGCTCGAGGACGGCGACCGCCTCGGCGAGCTCGCAGCGGAGCACCCCGTCGAGCTCGACGAGTCCGGACACGTCGGCATCGCCGGCGAGGACGTCACGTCGGCGATCCGCGATCCGCGCATCGACCGTGCCGTGCCCGTCGTCGCGCGGCATCCTCAGGTTCGCTCGGTGATGCGCGAGCGTCAGCGCGAGCTCGCTGCCGAGGCGGACGCCGTGATGGAGGGTCGCGACATCGGCACCGTCGTCGCTCCCGGTGCCGAGGTGAAGGTGTACCTGACGGCGGACGAAGGCATCCGGGCGCAGCGCCGCCAGTCCGAGCGCCCGGACATCGGCGCCGACGCGCTGGCCACGGACCTCAGGCTGCGCGACGAAAGCGACGCAGCGCGTATGGAGCCGGCCGAGGACGCGATTCGCATCGACACCTCCGAGCTCGACATCGACGGTGTGGTTGCGCTCATCGAGCAAATCGTTCGCCGTGTCTGAGTCAGCCACTGACGAGCTCCAGGGCACCGTTGCCATCGTCGGCTACCCGAACGTCGGCAAGTCGACGCTCGTCAACCGGCTGACGGCGACCCGGGCAGCGGTCGTCCACGAGACGCCCGGCGTGACCCGTGACCGCAAGGAGCTCCTATGCGATTGGCGAGGCGAGCGCTTCCTGCTCGTCGACACCGGCGGTGTCGACATCACCGACGACTCTCCGATCACGCGCGGCGCCGTCGCGCAGGCGCGGGCAGCGATCGAGGAGGCCGACCTCGTGCTGTTCATCGTCGATGCGCGCGCAGGGCTGACGCCGGGCGACGCCGAGCTTGCCGACATCCTCCGGCGAGAGCGCCGGCCGGTGCTGCTCGTTGCGAACAAGCTCGACGATCTCAGCCGGCCCGAGCTCACACACGAGTTCGCGTCGCTCGGCTTCGGCGAGCCCGTGCCGATCTCCGGCCTCCACGGCCACGGTACGGGAGATCTGCTCGACGCGGTCCTCGAACGGCTGCCCGGCGGCAAGGGAGCACCCGTGCCGGACGACGCGATCCGCGTGGCCGTGCTCGGGCGGCCGAACGTCGGCAAGTCCAGCCTCCTCAACGCGCTGCTCGGCCAGGAGCGGCTGATCGTGTCCGACATCCCGGGCACGACGCGCGACGCGATCGACACCGTGCTCGAGGTCGACGACCGCACGTTCGTGCTCGTGGACACCGCGGGCATGCGGCGGAAGCGCAGGCAGCGGCAGGGGATCGAGTACTTCTCGGAGCTGCGCGCGCTCGAGGCGGCGAATCGTGCAGACATCGCGCTCGTGCTCGTCGACTCCTCGGAGGGCGTCGTCGAGCAGGATCTGACCGTAGCCGACGTCGCACGCAAGGCGCAGTGCTCGACGCTCGTCGTGCTCTCCAAGTGGGACGAGACGACGGTGGAGATCGACGACGTTCGCTCGCGACTCGAGAGCCGTCTGCGCCAGCGGCCGCCAGTCGTCACCACCTCGGCGAAGACCGGCCGGGGCATCGCGCGCCTGCTCGAGCGAATCGCGCAGCTCTACGACAAGCACACGGCGCGGATCGGTACGCCCGAGCTCAACCGCTTCCTCGCCGAGCTGCGCGAAGACCGCCAGCCGCCGTCGCGGCGCGGCAAGCGGCTCAACCTCCTCTACGGCACGCAGACGAGCGTGCGCCCGCCGCGCTACCGCTTCTTCGTCAATGACCCGAGCCTCATCACCCGCGACTACGCGTACTGGGTGGAGAACCGGATGCGCGAGCGCTTCTCGCTCGAGGGCGTGCCGGTCTCCATCGACTTCGTGATTCGGGGTTAGGCGGCATAGACTCGCCGCGTGCGAGTCGTCGTCATCGGTGGTGGCTCCTGGGGCACGGCGTTCGCCTGGCTGCTCGCCGAGCACGGCCACGAGACGACGCTCGCGTGCAGAGACCGAGCCCAGGCAGAGGCGATTGTCGCCACCGGCCACAACCCGCGCTACCTTCCCGCCGCCCGGCTCGACCGCATTGCGGCGACGACGATCGACGACGCGCCCATCGCCGACGCCGACCTGGTCGTGATCGCGGTGCCGAGCAGTGCCTTCGCCGGTGTCGTTCGCGGGCTGCCAGGGCAGTGCCCGGTGCTCAGCCTGACGAAGGGCCTCGACCCGGACACTGGCCGACGGCTATCCACGCTCGTCGAGGACCGGCCTGTGGCGTGCCTCTCGGGGCCGAACTTCGCGGAGGAGATCGCCGCCGGGCTGCCGGCTGCCACGGTGATCGCGAGCGAGGACGAGGCGCTCGCAATCCGCCTGCAGGACGTGATCAACTCGCCGACGTTCCGCGTCTACGTGAACACGGACGTTGCCGGCGTCGAGTTCTGCGGCGCTGCGAAGAACGTCATCGCGCTCGCCGCGGGAGGTGTCGACGGCCTCGGGCTGGGCGACAACGCGAAGGCGGGCGTGATCACGCGCGGCGTCGCCGAGATGGCGAGGCTGGGGCAGGCGGCCGGCGCCCGCGTGGAGACGTTCGCGGGGCTGGCCGGCATGGGCGACCTCATGGTTACCTGCTGGAGCAAGCTCGGCCGCAATCGTCGTGCCGGCGAGCTCATCGCCCAGGGGCGGACGGCCGAGGAGGCGGCGGCTGAGATCGGCCAGGTCGTGGAAGGGCTCAACACCGCGCCGCCGCTGCGCGATCTCGCGCGCAGGCTCTCGGTCGACCTTCCCATCACGGAGGCCGTCTGCTCAGTGCTCGGCGGCGAGAGCCTGACCGACCTCGTCGGCTCGATCATGGGTAGGAAGCCCCGCTCGGAGTAGATAGGCTACGCGGCCGATGTCTGCGCGCACATACGTCTTCACGTCCGAGTCGGTCACCGAGGGCCACCCGGACAAGATCGCCGACCAGATCTCCGACTCGGTACTGGACGCTGTCCTGGCCGAGGATCCCCGGGGCCGCGTTGCCTGCGAGACGCTCGTCACGACCGGTCTCGTGATGGTGGCCGGTGAGATCTCGACGACGACGTACGTCGACGTGCCGAGGCTCGTTCGCGACCGGATCGCCGAGATCGGCTACACGCACCACGAGCTGGGACTCGACGCCGAGACATGCGGCGTCATCACATCGATCCAGGAGCAGTCTCCGGACATCGCCCGCGGCGTCGAGACGGCGTACGAGATGCAGCACGACCCGTCGGACGACGACCCGCTCGATCAGATCGGCGCCGGTGACCAGGGGATGATGTTCGGCTACGCCTGCCGCGAGACGCCGCAGTTGATGCCGCTGCCGATCACGCTCGCACACGCCATCTGCCGCCGTCTGGCCGAGGTGCGGAAGGCAGGCACGCTCGACTATCTGCGACCCGACGGCAAGGCGATGGTCACCGTGCGCTACGAGCAGGACGAGTCCGGCCGCTCGCGTCCCGTGGAGATCGAGCGCCTGCTCGTCGTCAGCCAGCACGCCGACGGCGTCGACGGCCAGTCGCAGATCAAACCGGACATCATCGAGCACGTGCTGCACCCGATCCTCCCGGCCGAGTTCTACGACGAGGCACGGCTGGGGGAGGACGGGTTCGTGCTCGTGAATCCGACCGGGAAGTTCGTCGTCGGCGGCCCGAAGGCGGATACCGGGCTCACCGGCCGGAAGATCATCGTCGACTCCTACGGGGGCGCTGCGCGCCAGGGCGGCGGCTGTTTCTCCGGGAAGGATCCGACGAAGGTAGACCGCTCGGCCGCGTACGCCACGCGCTACGTCGCCAAGAACATCGTCGCCGCCGGCCTCGCCGACCGCTGCGAGCTCGAGGTCGCCTACGCAATCGGCGTCGCGCATCCTGTCTCGGTCACCGTCGAGTGCTTCGGCACCGAGGCGATCGCCGTGGACCGGATCGAGGCGCTGGTCAGCGAGCATTTCGACCTGCGGCCCGCCGCGATCATCCGGGATCTCGACCTCACCCGTCCGATCTACGCGAAGACCGCCGCGTACGGCCACTTCGGCCGCGACGACGCCGACTTCACGTGGGAGCGCACGGACAAGGCCGATGTACTGCGCGAGGCCGCCGGCCTTGCGACCGCGACCGCCTAGTCCACTTCAGTCCGTCGGTACCGGTAAGTTGCGGCGAGACAGGCCGCCGCGGCGATGAGCGGCAGGATGATGAAGGCCGCCGTGGCCGACCCCGCGGTCACGGAGACGTCGACATCACCGGCCGTTTCGAGGATCGAGCCCGCCCAGCCGGCAACCGTGAAGCGCGCGACTCCGCTCGAGATGTTCGCGACGAGGTTCTCCCACAGCAGCACGAACGCGAGCCCCCACCAGACGGCGCGCCGGAACCAGATGCCCGCGGCCACGAACAGCGCCGAGTACGCCAGCGCCGCCAGCAGCGCGGCGGCGAGCGCCGCCGAAGCCACCTCGCCTTCGCCGGCGACGACAGCGGACACCGCCACGGGCAGGACGGCGAGCGGCACGACCACGGTTGCCGTCGCCAGAACCGCGGCGAGCGGCAACTCCCAGCGCGGCACGGGCTTCAGCCAGAGGTAGACGAGCAGCCGGTCCTCTATCAGGTCGCCGATGGCCGCCGTGCCGAGCCACAGCGTCGCCAGGGGTACGAGCACGGCGAGCCCGTATGAGGACACAGCGTCCGTGACCGCCTGCGCGGGATCGTCCTCCAGCGCCGTGAAAGCGCCCAGGACAATCGCCAGCGCGCCGAGCGCGGCGATCCCGAGCACGCGGCCGAGCGTGACCTGCGTGCGGAGCACGAGCCGGTAAAGGGCGACGAGTACCGTCCAGCTGCCCGGACGCCCGGCGACATCGACCGTGCTCATCGCTGCACCACGTAGCGGAAGACGCCTTCGAGGTCGGCGTCGAGCGACTTCACCTCGAGCAGGCGGGCGTCGAGGTCTCGCGCCGCCGGAGCGATCGCATGCGCCAGCGCCCTCGCGTCCGACGTATCGAGCTCGAGCACCTCGTCTCCGTCGAGCCTGATGCCGACCGCGATGCCGGACTGCACGAGCGCCGCTGCCAGCTCTCGCGGCCGGTCGGTGCGGACTCTGACGCGCAGCGGCCTGTCGTCCATCAGCGCACGCAGCTCGTGGAAGTCGCCGGTCGCGGCGAGCCTGCCCTGCGACATGACGAGCACCCGCGAGCCGAGCCGCTCTACCTCTTCGAGCACGTGGCTCGAGACGATCACGCAACGGCCTTCGCGGCCGAGGTTCCGGAAAAGCTCCAGCATGCTGGCGCGCTGGCGCGGGTCGAGGCCGGTCAGCGGCTCGTCCAGCAGCAGCACCGGCGGGTCGTGAATGATCGCCTGCGCCAGCTTGACGCGCTGACGCATTCCTCTCGAGTATGCCGTGAGCTTGCGCCGGTCGTCAGGGTCGAGCTCGACCACCGCGAGCACGCGTCCCGCCTCGGTGTCGGGTTGCCGGACTCCCTGGAGCTTCGCCATCAGGCCGACGAACTCGCGCGCCGTAAGGCGCTCGAACACGCTCTCCTGCTGCGGCACGAGGCCGATGGAGCGCGAGGCCTCCGTATCTGCCCGTGGATCCCTCCCCAGTACGCGTACCGTGCCCCGCGACGGCTGCGCGAGCCCGGAGAGCATCCGCAGCATGGTGGACTTGCCGGCGCCGTTGGGTCCGAGCAGCGCGGTCACGCCAACGCCGACCTCGAAGCTCACCTCGGAGACCGCGACCTTCGCTCCGAACCACTTGGAGACGCCCTCGGCCGACACGCGAGCCTCAGTGCTCACTTGACGTCCTCCAAGCGCCGGTAGCGGAGCCAACAGATGCCGAGGCAGGCGATCACGGTGGCGAAGAAGCCAAGCGTGACGATGCCGGTAGAGAGCTTCTCGACTGGGCCTCCGTCTTCGGGGTCCTCGCCGAAGATCCGGTAGGAGAGATCGCCCACGACGAGCGGGAAGCTCAGCAGGTCGAGCTCGTTCGGCGCGCCGGCGCTGTCGATTGCCGGGCGGATGATCGAAGCAGGCACGATCAGCACGAGCACCGTGGCGATGGCGGCAGCCGCGCGTCGCGTCGTGAAGCTCGACACGGCCATGGAGAGCGCCGTGTACAGCAGCGCGATGACGACGCCGGAGGCGACGATCTGGAGGAGCTGCTTCGGCGTCTCTCCGATACTCGGGCCGTAGCCGCCGACGAGGAAGCTGACGAGCACGAAGAGCAACGGGCCGACCGTGATCAGGAGCATGACGGCGAACACCGCCGCCCACTTCGCGGCGAGGTAGCGCGTGCGGTCGAGCGGTCCGGCGAGGTAGAGGCCGAGCAGGCCTGTGCGGCGGTCTGTGCAGAGCGCCTCGGGCGCGAGCAAGGCTGCAAAGAGGACGAGCGCGCTTCCCGTGAAGAACCCGTAGTCGCCGTACGAGATGAGGTCGTTCTCGGCGACGGTGTCTGCAAGCCCAGCGATGGCAAGCGAGATGAAGGCGGGGACAAACGCGATCACCAGCGTGATCGCCGGCAGCACCTTGTGGCGCCCGCCTCGCCCGATGCCGAGGATGCGCTTGGCGGTGAAGACTCCGAGCGTGAACATTGCGGCGGCCGGCCGCCTGCGCAGGCCGTCGTATGCGCGGTAACCGAGGTCGAAGAGCTGAGCGTCCTGTCCTGTACTCACGCGTCGACTCCGAGGTAGACGTCTTCGAGCGTCCGCCCGCGCGGCTCGAGGCGTCGCAACCCGACGCCGAGCTCGGCCACTGCGTCGCGCACGGCGTCGTACATGCCGTCCTCTCCGCTGACGAGCAGAATGGCTCCGTCGACCGTTGCGGTGAGTCCCTGGGTCACCAACAGCGCTGCGAGCTCTTCGGCTTTTTCGTCCACCTCCACCACGAGCCCCTCCGGGCCGCGCCGCAGTTCGTCGAGGCGACCCTCCCGCACGACCGTGCCTCCCTCCACGATGACGACGGCGTCGCAGATCCGCTCGACTTCCTCGAGGTGATGGGACGAGACGACGATGTGCATGCCGAACTCGGTGCCGATGCGGCGGATGAGGTCGAGCATCTCGCTGCGCTGCACGGGATCGAGGCCGTCCGTGGGCTCGTCGAGCAGGACCAGCTCGGGATCGTGGGCGATGGCCGCCGCGAGCTTCACGCGCTGCCGTTCGCCCGTGGACATCGTCGCCGCGGGCCGGAAACGCTCCTCGCCGAGCCCGACGAGCCACAGTGCGTCGTTCGAGCGCTGCATCGCCGTGCGCGCCGGCAAGAGGTGCATCTCGCCGAGGTGGCGCACGAAGTCTGCGGCAGTCAGCTCGGGAGGCAGATCGTGGTGCTCAGGCGCGTAGCCGATGCGGATGCGTGTCTCGATCCCGGCCACGGCCGGGTCGCGGCCAAGCACGGTGAGCTCTCCGGCGTCGCGCAGGCGGAGCCCGAGCACGAGCGAGAGGAACGTCGTCTTCCCGGCGCCGTTCGAGCCCAGCAGGCCCGTGATGCCGGGGCCGATCTCCGCGTCCAGGCCCTCGAGCGCGACGGTGTTGCCGTAGCGCTTGGTCAACCCCCGCGCAGAGATCACCGATGTCACGGCGCGATGATCAGTGCGGCCGCACGAAGAGGCCTTCGGCGGCTGCTTCGCCGACAGCTCTTTCGACGCCGTCCACCGTGACCGCCATGGCGCCCGAGGGGCTTTGAACCGAGCGGACATCGACGGTCGACCCGGGGACGAGCCCTTCCGAGTAGAACCAGTGGAGGAGCTCGCCGTCGTGCTCCGCCAGCCTGACGACGGTCGCGCGCTGTCCTTGCTCGAGCCCTGACAGCGAGACGAGCTCCTGGTTCTCCGCGTGCTCGACGGCCGTGTCCACCGGCCAGCCGTGCGGGCAGCGGTCCGGGCGGCCGAGCCGCTCGTTGATGCGCTCGACCATGTCCTCCGTGAACGTGTCGCCGAGCTCGTCCGCCTGGACGTGCGACTCCTCTGGCGTGTAGCCCATGAAGTCGGTGAGGAAGCGCTCGATGATGCGGTGCTTGCGGACCACCTTCTTCGCGCGCTCAATGCCGGCTGCGGTGAGGATCGCCTCCTTCTGCTCGCCGCGCTCTACGAGGCCTTCAGCCTCCAGCCGCTTCAGCATCTCGCCTGCGGAGGCGCGGGAGACGCCGAGCATCTCCGCGACGCGCGCCGCGATGGCCGAGGACCCGGTGGACGGGTGGTACTCGCCGATCGGGAACGCCAGGAAGTAGATCGTCTCCAGGTAGTCGTCGACCGAATGACCCGCCATCTCCACCTCTCGCTTGACGCGGCGCGCTCGATGGCAATATAGTCCTGGCCTCGTGTAAGGCAGACCTTACATCGACTGAAAGGACCGCCTCGCTTTGAGCTCGACGCAGATTCTCGCACTCGGCGCCCTCGCGGGCCTGACGATCTTCATCGGCCTTCCGCTCGGGCGCGTCCGTAACCCGGACGTGCGCCTGAAGGCGGCCCTGAGCGGCATGGCGACGGGCATCCTCCTCTTCCTGCTGTACGACGTGCTCGCCCACGGGATCGTTCCGGTGGAAGATGCGTTGGAGGAGGCTGTGGACGCAGGCGGCTCGTGGCTCGAGTTCACGTGGCTGGCCGCGCTGTTCGCCCTCGGTGCCGCCGTCGGGCTGATGAGCCTCGTCTACTACGACGGCTGGATCGGCGCCAAACGACGCAGGAACATGCTCGGCCCGGGTGCTGCGTCGGCGGCCGAGTTCGAAGCGGGCCGCGCCGTCGGGCTGACGCCCGCAGCCTGGCTCGCACTGATGATCGCTACTGGCATCGGCCTCCACAACTTCTCCGAGGGCCTCGCCATCGGACAGTCGGCGGCCGCCGACGAGGTGACGCTCGCGCTGACGCTCGTGATCGGGTTTGCCCTCCACAACGCGACCGAGGGCTTCGGCATCGTCGCTCCGCTCTCCGGGTCTGCGGAGCGGCCGACCTGGCGCTTCTTGCTCCTGCTCGGAGTCATCGGCGGCGGCCCGACGTTCCTCGGCACGCTGATCGGCCAGGCCTGGACGAGCGAGGCGCTCTCGGTGGCGTTCCTCGCGCTGGCCGCCGGCTCGATCCTCTACGTCATCATCGAGCTCGCCAACGTCAACCGCCACCTCGGGCACAAGCTGCTCGTGTCCTGGGCGCTGCTGGGCGGCCTCTTCCTCGGGTTCGCCACGGACTTCGTTCTCGAGGCCGTCGGCGGCTAGCCCTAAGGTGGGCCGGTGCCGTATGCATCGGTCTACCCGCTCGTCACCACACGTGCGCTCGCGCGGCCGTTCACGTACGAGGTCGAGGAGGGCGTGGGCAAGGGAGCCGTGGTCTCGATCCCGCTGGGGCGCTCGCGCGTCCGCGGAGTCGTGGTGGCGGAGGAGTCGTCGGCGCCCGAGGGCGTCCGGACCGTGCCTGTCTCCGGCGTCGTCGACGAGGTGTCGACCGCGCTCGTGGATCTCGCGCTGTGGATAGCTGAGTACTACGGCTCGACGCCCGCACGCGCGCTCGCGCTCGTCGCGCCGCCGCTTCGGGCGCGGCGAGGTGAGCGGCGCCAGCCGGCCGAGTCGTACGCGCTGACCGGAGAGGGCCCGCCGATCGCGCTGAGCCCGCCACAGGAGGTGGCGCTCGGACGCGTGGAGGAGGCGATGGCGGCAGGCGGCGGGCACTTCCTCCTGTGCGGCGAGACGGGGAGCGGCAAGACCGAGGTCTACTTGCGCGCCTGCGCGGCTGCCGTCGACCGTGGCCGGGACGCGATCGTGCTCGTCCCCGAGATCGCGCTCACACCGCAGACCGTCGGGCGGTTCCGCGCCCGCTTCGGTGAGCTCGTGGCGGTGCTCCACTCGGGCCTGACGGAAGCCGAGCGCCGTGACGAGCGCGAGCGGATCGCGGCCGGCGAGGCGCGCATCGTCGTCGGCGCGCGCTCCGCGATCTTCGCTCCAGTCCGCAGCCTCGGCGTCGTCTGCGTGGACGAAGAGCACGACTCTTCGTACAAGCAAGAGTCCGATCCACGTTATGACGCGCGCACCGTGGCGGCGAAGCGGGCGGCGCTCGAGGGCGCCGTCGCCGTCTACGGGAGCGCGACACCTCGGCCCGAGAGCTGGGCGCGGCTCGAGAGGCTCGAGCTCGGCAGCAGGCTGGGAGTAGAGCTGCCCGGCGTGCGCATCGTCGACATGCGCCGAGAGGCGGCGTACCCGTTGTCCGGCGAACTCGTCGCCGCCCTGGAGGGCGTCGCCGAGCGCCGGAGGCGCGCGATCCTCCTTCTCAATCGCCGCGGGGTTGCGCCGGCCGTCCATTGCCGGTCCTGTGGCACGACGATTCGCTGCGAGGACTGCGACGTCGCGCTCGTGCTTCATCGCGACGACGTGTTGCGGTGCCATCACTGCGGCCGCTCTCGAACCGCGCCCGAGCTCTGCGGCGCTTGCGGCTCGCCCGAGCTGATGCGGATCGGCGCCGGTACGCAGAAACTCGAGTCGGAGCTGGCGCGGCTCGTGCCAGGGCTCGAGCGCATCCGGCTAGACGCGGACACGACGTCGAAGCCGGCGGCGCTGGCGGCGGCACTCGAGCGCTTCCGGCGCACGGAAGGCGCAGTCCTGCTCGGCACGCAGATGGTCGCCAAGGGTCATCACTTCGCCGGCGTCGAGCTGGCCGCGGTCGTGGACGCGGACCTCGGTCTCGGGTTGCCGGACTTCCGTGCCGAGGAACGGACCTTCCAGCTCGTTACGCAGCTGGCCGGTCGTTCCGGGCGCGATGCGCCGGGCCGCGTGATCGTGCAGACGTTTCAACCGGATGCCTCGGCACTCGCGTTCGCGGCGCGTCACGATGTGGCCGGATTTCTGGCGGCGGAGCTCGAGCGGCGAGAGGCGCTCGGCTATCCGCCTTTCCGTCACGTCGTCCGCGTGCTCGTCTCCGGGCGTTCGGCAGATGGCCCGTTGCGTGCGCTGACGGAGCTCAAGTCCCGTTTGGCGAGTGAGGACATCGTCGGGCCCGCCCCGCTGCCGCGTCTCCGCGGCCGGCACCGCGCCCAGTTGATCGCGAAGACAGGCTCGCCGCGCGGCGTGGCCGGGCAGGCGGGTAGATGGCTGGCGGCTGCCGCGACGTCGATGCGCAAGGCCGGCCTGTCGGCGTCGGTCGACGTCGATCCGCAGAGCTTCTAGGCGGCGTCCCACTGCGACGAAGTTGTCGCAGTCTTGGCACACACGAGTACGAACTTCCTGAGTACGCTGAGAACCGGGAGGAGGCATGGGGTGGCCCCCAGACCGCGGAGTACACTGGCGCCGTGGCGAGCGAGCCAGACACGGTGCCGGCCGACGAGGCCGAGGCAGGCGAAGAGGAGGAGGAACAACCGGATCCCGAGCGCGAAGCTCGGAAGCTCGTCGCGCTCGCGCAGGTCCGCCAGTACCCGGATCCTGTTCTCCGCATGCGGGCGAAGGAGGTCGAGTCGTTCGACGGCGAGCTCGACCAGCTCGTGCAGCGCCTGACGGCGATCATGGAGGGCGCTGACGGGGCGGGCCTGGCCGCGACGCAGGTTGGCGTGCTACGACGCGTGTTCGTCATGCGCGCGAAGGATGAGGGCGAGACGGTGGCGCTCGTCAACCCCGAGCTCGTCGCGCACGGCGAAGAGCTGGAAACGGACGACGAAGGCTGCCTCTCCCTCCAGGGTTTGCTCGTGCCGGTCGAGCGGCCGACCTCGGTGACGGTGTCCGCGAAGGATCCCACCGGCGCGCCTGTCTTCCTCGAGCTCGAGGGTTTTGCGGCTCGCGCGGCCCAGCACGAGCTCGACCACCTGGACGGCGTGCTCATGATCGACCGTGCGACGGATGAGGCCCGGCGAGAGGCCATGGCCACCTTGCGTCGCAGGCCGGTACCCGGCGCCCGCATCTGACATGGCTCCCATCGGGTTCGCCGCGACGGCACCTTTCGGTGCGGACGTCCTCGAGCGCGTCGCAGCACGGCACGAGATCTCGTTCTGTCTGACACGCCCGGATCGTCCTGCCGGCCGTGGCCGGCAACTCGACGCGCCGCCCGCGAAGATCGCGGCCGAGCGGCTCGGCATTCCGGTGCTGCAGCCGGAGCGCCTCGACGAGAGGATCGACCTGCCCTCGAACGTGATCGTTACGTGTGCGTACGGGGCCATCGTCCCGCCGGCGCTCCTCGACCGACACCTCTGGCTCAACGTCCACCCGTCACTGCTGCCGCGGTGGCGCGGAGCGGCGCCCGTCGAGCGCGCGATCATGGCGGGCGACGCCGAGACCGGCGTGACGATCATCAAGCTCGTCGAGGAGCTCGACGCCGGCCCGATCGCGGCACAGCAGGCGTTCCCGATCGCCCCGGACGATGACGCCGGGGCCGTGTACGAACAGGCCGCCGCCGTCGCCACCGACCTGCTGGAGCAGGCGCTCGTCGAACCAAGCTTCAGTCCCCAGCCGGACGAGGGCATGACCTACGCCGAGAAGCTCTCCGCCGCCGATCGCGAGCTTGATCCGGAGGCACCGCCGGGGGAGAGCCTGCGCCGCATCCGCGCCCTTTCACCGCACATCGGCGCCCGCACCGAGCTGGACGGCCGTCGCGTGACCATCTGGAAGGCCAGAGTGGAGAACGGGCGCCTGGTGCCCGAGGTCGTCCAGGCCGAGGGGCGCCGGCGCATGGCGTACGACGACTTCCTTCGCGGCCTGCGGTCGTGAGCGCCGTCTCACCCGCCCGGCGCGCGGCGTACGAGGTCGTGCGACGCGTGTTCGAGCACGAGGCGTATGCGGACCGTGCATTCGCCACTGCCGCGAAGTCGCTCGACGAGCGCGATCGCGCGCTCGCCCAGCGCATCGCCTACGGGACCGTGCAGCGCGTTCGCACGCTTGATCACGGCATCGAAACTCTGGGCCGCCGTCCCGTACGAAAGCTCGATGCGCCCGTTCTGGCCGCGCTGCGGATCGGCGCGTACCAGCTCGCTTACCTCGACGCCGTGCCCACCCACGCAGCGGTGAACGAGAGCGTCGAGCTCGTCCGCCGCGCGCGCCTCGAGCGCGCCGTGGCGTTCACGAATGCCGTCATGCGCCGCCTCTCGGAAGGGCTCCGAGAGCTCATCGACGCGCTGCCGGAATGTCCGCTCAAGCTGTCGTACCCCGACTGGATCGCCGAGGTCTGGGAACGGGACCTGGGTCGGGATCAGGCGATTGCGCTCATGAACGCCGAGAACGAGCCGCCGGAGACGACGGTCAGGATCGTTCGTGGCGAGCTCGACGGCGAGCCGACCGACGTGCCGGGGGTGCTCCGGGTACAGCGTGTGGACCCGGTCGCACTCGCAGAGGGTCGCATCTGGCCGCAGAGCCGGGGATCGGCGCTTGCCGGACTCGCGGTCGGCGCTCGCGATGGGGAACGGACGCTCGACCTCTGCGCCGCGCCCGGTGGCAAGGCGACGGAGCTGGCTGGCGACGTGGTGGCGGTCGAGAAGCATCCGGGTCGGGCCCGCGAGCTCGAAGAGAACGTGGCCCGGCTTGGCGCTACCAACGTTCGCGTCGTCTGCGCGGACGCGCTGGAGTTGCCTGCCGACCTGACGGGATTCGACCGAGCGCTCGTCGACGCCCCTTGCTCGGGGCTCGGCGTGCTGAATCAGCGACCGGATCTCCGCTGGCGAGCCGAGCCGCTGCCCGACCTGCAGCTCGCCCTCCTGCGTGCGGCCGTCGCGCGCGTCAAGCCCGGTGGCACGATCGTCTACTCCGTCTGCACGATCAACACGGACGAGAACGAGGCGATCGTCGATGCGTCGGGCCTGGCGGTGGAAGACCTGGGGGCGGAGTGGCCCACGTTTCGCCACCCCAAGCGGCCCGAGTACCTGCTCACGCTCCCGCATGTTCACGGGACGGCCGGGTTCTTCATCGCGCGGCTAACGACCTAGGATCAGAGGGTGGACGAGCAGCTGCGACGGGCGCTGGAGTTGGCCGAGCGAGGCCGAGGCACGACCCGCCCGAACCCCGTCGTCGGCGCCGTCGTCGTCGGCGACGGAGAAGTCGTGGGAGAGGGGTGGCACGAGCGCGCGGGCGGCCCACACGCGGAGGTGGTGGCGCTCGCTGCGGCCGGCGAGCGCGCGCGTGGCTCGACGCTGTACGTGACGATGGAGCCGTGCGCGCACCACGGCCGCACGCCGCCGTGCGTCGATGCCGTGCTCGCAGCGGGCGTGGGCAGAGTCGTCGCCGGCAGCCTCGACCCCGGCGCGGACTCGGGCGGCGGGCTGGACCAGCTGCGCGCAGCGGGGCTCGAGGTCGAGCTCGTCGATGCGTTCGAAGCACGGGCGCAGAACGAGGCGTGGCGGACGTGGACGACCGAGCGCCGTCCGTTCGTGACCTACAAGGTGGCGGCCACGCTCGACGGACGCGCCACAGTGCCGGGATCGCGCTGGGTGAGCGGTGAGGAGAGCCGACGTCTCGTGCACGAATTGCGCGCGAGCGTCGACGCCGTCGCCGTCGGCATGGGCACGGTCCGTGCCGACGATCCTCGCCTGGATGCCCGCGGCGTCGACGCCGTACGGCAGCCGCGGCGGATCGCCTTCGGTAGCGGGCCACTGCCGGCAGGATCGGCGCTCGAGCTGCGCGGCGGCCCGCTTGCCGACGAGCTGGCAGCGCTGGCGCAGGAGGGCGTGCAGTCGCTGTTGCTCGAGGGCGGTCCGACGCTCGCCACCGCCTTCTTCGAGCAGGGCCTCGTCGACAAGCTTCTTGTCTTCGTCGCGCCCTGGCTCTCCGGCTCCGGCCCGGCAATCCTCGGCGAGCTGTCGCAACCCGCGCGGTTGTCGAGGATGGACGCCCAGCGCGTGGGAGATGATGTGCTCCTCAGCGCCTATGTCCGCGAGCCCTGAAACCACTCCCGTGCACGAAGTCTTCGAACGGACACGGGCACCTCGAGCGACTCGTGCGCGAGACGCTCGACGCGGTCGCACTGGGCTAGCCGCATCGCGCTGATCTAGCCTTCGAGCATGTTCACCGGCATCGTTCGCGAGCGCGGCCGCGTCGCGTCCTTCGACGGCGCGCGGCTCGTGCTCGAGACCTCGCTGCAGGCGGCCGTGGGCGACTCGATTGCCGTCGACGGCGTGTGTCTGACGGTGGTCGCCGGGGACGAGGCGACGCTGGAGTTCGACATCGTGCCCGAGACGCTCTCGCGCTCGACGCTGGGCAAGCTGGCGGCGGCGGCGGTCGTCAACCTCGAGCCGGCGCTCCGTGTGGGCGAGGAGCTCGGCGGCCACATGGTCCAGGGTC
This sequence comes from uncultured Actinomycetes bacterium, assembly GCA_963786725.1. GTDB lineage: Bacteria > Actinomycetota > Thermoleophilia > Gaiellales > Gaiellaceae > PALSA-612. Next base: position 248,603 of record CAWBAD010000007.1, read on the forward strand.
ACGTGGACGGCGTCGGCCGCGTGCGCGAGGTCGAGCCCGAGGGCGACGGTCGGCGCATGTGGATCGAGGCTTCGCCCGACGTCCTGCGCTACTGCGTGGAGAAGGGCTCGATCACCGTCTCGGGCGTCTCCCTGACAGTGGCCGACCTCGAGGACGGCGCCTTCGCCGTTGCCCTGGTGCCCCACACGCTCCACGAGACCACGCTGGGCGAGCTCGGGCCCGGCGACGACGTGAACGTCGAGGTTGACGTGATCGGGAAGTACGTCGAACGGCTGCTTCAGCCGCCCGGCTACGCTTCCCGGGATGGCGACCCTGGCTGAGACGCGCACGGCCCCGTTCGCCACGATCGAGGAGGCGATCGAGGACATCCGCGGCGGGAAGTTCGTGGTCGTCGTCGACGCGCCCGACCGAGAGAACGAGGGCGACCTGACGATCGCGGCCGAGCTCGCGACGCCGGACGCGGTGAACTTCATGGCAACGCATGGGCGCGGCCTGATCTGCCTGTGCCTCACCGAGGACCGCTGCGACGAGCTCGGGCTGCACGTGCTCGCGTCGAGCCGCGAATCACGCCACGGAACGGCGTACACGAACCCGATCGACGCCCGCGAGGGCATCTCCACCGGCGTGTCTGCCGCAGACCGCTCGCACACGATCATGCACGCCGTCGATCCCACGGCCGGCCCCCACGACTTCATCGAAGGCGGCCACGTCCAGCCACTGCGCGCCCGCTCGGGCGGCGTCCTGCAGCGCGCCGGTCAGACCGAAGCCGCCGTGGATCTCGCCCGGCTCGCCGGCCTTCAGCCCGCAGGCGTCGTCTGCGAGATCATGAAGGACGACGGAACGATGGCCCGCGTCCCCGACCTCGTCGACTACTGCGAGCGGCACGGCCTGAAGCTCGTCACCGTCGCCGACCTCATCGAATACCGCCGCCGGACGGAGAAGCTCGTCGAGCGCGTGAGCTCCGTGAGGCTGCCTACCGAGTACGGCGAGTTCACCGCCGTCGCCTTCCGCGAGACGCTGACCGGGAAGCACCATGTCGCTCTCGTCAAGGGAGAGGTCGACGGCCACGACGACGTGCTCGTCCGCGTGCACTCCGAATGCCTCACGGGCGATGTCTTCCACTCGTTGCGCTGCGACTGCGGCGAGCAGCTGGAGCTCGCCCTGAGCCAGATCGGCGCCGAGGAGCGCGGCGTGCTGCTGTACATGGGCCAGGAGGGCCGCGGCATCGGCCTGCTCAACAAGCTGCTCGCGTACGAGCTCCAGGAGCAGGGCCTCGACACGGTCGAGGCGAACGCCGAGCTCGGCTTCCCGGCGGACTCGCGCGAGTACGGAATCGGCTATCAGATCCTGTCCGATCTCGGCCTGACGTCGATCCGGCTGCTGACGAACAACCCCCGGAAGATGGAGGGCATCGAGTCCTACGGGCTGACAGTCACACAGCAGTTGCCGATCGAGATCACACCCAACGTCGAGAACCGTCGCTATCTTGCCGCGAAGCGTGACAAGCTTGGCCACGTGCTGCACCACCAGGATCTGAAGTTCGAGCGATGACGAGCGGCCCCGACATCAGCAGCTACGACCCCTTCGAGGACACTGGTGACTGGCCGTTCCGGGACGCTCCCCCGAAGCCCGAGCGGGACGTCGCGCCGGAGCCTGAGCCGGAGCGTGCGGAGCCCCAGGTCTTCGAGAACACGGAGCTCTCGGCGCCGATCGACGAAGAAGAAGCACAAGACGAAGAGCAGTTGCCTATGTCCGTTGAGGCTGCCGTAGAAGATGAGCCCGAGCCCGAGCCCGTCGAGGCGGTCGCGGTCGTCGAAGAAGTCGCGGAGGCTGACGCGGTCGAGGCCGAGGTGGTCGTCGAGGACGAGCCCGCGCTCGAGGAAGAGCCGGTCGTCGAGGAGGAAGAGGCTTTGCTTCCTGCCGTCCCCGTAGAGGACGCGGTGGCCGTCCAACACGCGCCCGGGGAGCTGTTGATACCGCCAGGCGTCGACGTGCTCGCCGGCGGGCCCCACGGCTTTCGTCGGAACGTCGCCGTCGTCGTCAGCCGCTTCAACGGCGACATCACGACGGAGCTGCTGGACAGCGCGCTGACGGCACTTCGCGACTGCAACGTCGGCGAGGACGCCATCACCGTAGTGCCGGTGCCCGGCGCGTTCGAGCTGCCGCTGACGGCGCTCGCGCTCGCGAAGACGCGCCGCTATTCGTGTGTCGTCGCGCTCGGCTGCATCATTCGCGGAGAGACGCCGCACTTCGATCTCATCGCGAGCGAGGCGGCGAGCGGGCTCCAGCTGGCGGCGATCGAGACCGGCATCCCGGTCGCGTTCGGCGTGATCACGACCGAGACGCACGAGCAGGCGGAGGAGCGGATCGACCGCGGCGGCGAGGCTGCCCGCACAGCGCTCGAGATGGCGGATCTCTTCTCACACGTGCGGACGAGCGCCGCCGCCTCGTAGGTTCCCTCGCGCGGCTGGGGCGTCGCTGGCCAAGGAGCCAAGCGAGCAACGCGCAGGACAGTATTGGATACGGCCCAGCGTTGCGAGCGCCGGATCCTGCCGCCAGCGACGTTAGGCGGCGCAGCGGCCGACTCCGTCGGCTGACAGCGCCGCCGGCCAGGCACGCGAGGTACACTCCTCAGTCGCTCATGGCAAAGATTTGCGCAGTCTGCGGGAAGAAGCCGGGGTTCGGCCACAGCAGAAGCCACTCGATGGTGGCGACGAAGCGGCGCTTCGACCCGAATCTCCAGCGCGTGCGCGTCCTCATCGACGGCACGGCAAAGCGTGCCTACGTCTGCACGCGCTGCCTGCGCTCCGGCGCAGTTCAGAAAGCCGTCTAGGGCCCGAGCGGCCTCGTCGCCGCTCGATTAACCTCCGCGCGTGGCCGACGCCGTTCCAGGCGAGATCACGATCACCACGGATGCCATTGCGCAGCTGGCGGGCCTCACCGCGGCCGAGTGCTACGGCGTCGTCGGCGCTCAGCCCAAGGGTGGCCGGCTACGGCGGCTCGTGTCACGTGACAAGCCCGAGCTCGGAGTCGAGGTCGTGCGCACGCCTGACGGGCTCGTCATCACGCTACGAGTTGTGGTCGAGCATGGGCTCAATCTCGCCGAGGTGGCGTCCACGGTTCGCTCCCACGTCGGCTACGAGGTCTCGCGCCTGACCGGAATCCCAACGCTGTCGGTCGACGTTCTGATCGCAGACGTCCGGACGTCGACATGAGCGAGCTCGCTGAGCTCCGGAGGCTCGTCGGTGCGGCTGCGGCCTCGCTCGATGCCAGCCGCGGTCGGATCGACGACCTCAACGTCTACCCGGTGCCCGACGGTGACACGGGCACGAACATGGCGCTGACGATGCGCGCTCTCGTCGAGGCGCTCGACGGTGCGTCGGACGCTCTTCGCCCGGCGCTGGCACACACGGTCACGCGCGCGACGCTCATGGGCGCCCGCGGCAACTCCGGGGTCATCCTCTCGCAGATCGTGCGCGGCGCGGCCGAGGTGCTCGGATCCGCCGAGAGGCTCGACTCTCCAACCGTCGCGGAAGCATTGCGTGCGGCGAGCGACGTTGCCTACCGCGGAGTCCGACAGCCGGTGGAGGGCACGATCCTCACGGTCATCCGGGAGATGGCCGAGGAAGCCGAGGCCCAGGCGTCCGACCTGGCTCCAGGCGAGCTGTTACAGGCCGTGCTGGCCCGGGGAGAGGCCGCGCTCGCGCGTACCCCCGAGTTGCTCGACGTCCTCCGGGACGCCAACGTCGTCGACGCGGGCGGCGCCGGCCTCGTCGAGATCATGCGCGGGCTGGTCGCGGCAGTCACCGGCGAGGAGCTCGTCGCGCCTGTGCCTGCTCCTACGGACGAGCTCGGACTGGAGGCGATCCATCGCGAGCTCTCGGAGTTCCGCTACTGCACGGCCTTCCTGGTGGAGGGGACTGGTCTCGACGGCGCCGCGCTCGAGCGGGAGCTGGAGGCGCTTGGCGACTCGCTGCTCGTCGTCGGGGACCCGTCTGCGCTCAAGGTGCACGTGCACACCGACGACCCTGGGGCGGCGTTGAGCCTCGGCACGACGCGCGGTGCGATCTCCGGCGTGGAGATCGCAGACATGCACGTTCAGACGGCAGAGCGCGAAGAGCGGCTGACGGCTGTCGCCGTCGCAGCAGGACCGGACCGTCACGGACGTCGTCGCCGTCGTGGCAGGTGGCGGAAACCGCCGTCTCTACGAGAGCCTCGGCGCGGCAAACATCGTCGAGGGCGGCCAGTCGATGAACCCCTCGACTGCGGACATCATCGATGCCGTCGAGGGGACGGAAGCGCCGGAAGTCATCGTGCTGCCGAACAACGGCAACGTGATCATGACGGCGGAGCACGCCGCGGCGATCGCAGGGAATGCCCGTGTGGTGCCCACGCGGTCGATCCAGGCGGGCCTGTCCGCGCTGCTCGCCTACGACCCGGCGGCCACGGCGAGCGAGAACGAGGCGGCGATGCGGGAGGCCATCGGCTCGGTGGCGACAGCAGCCGTGACGACGGCGTCCCGCGACGTAGAGCTGCACGGTCTGGCCATTCGCCAGGGCCAGTACCTCGGCCTGCTCGAGGAAGAGCCGCTCGTAGGCGGTGAGACCTTCGACGAGGTCGCCAACGCGGTCATCGAGGCGCTGCTGTCGTCACCGCACGACACGATGACGGTGCTCACGGGCGCCGATGCTCCCGTCATCGACGATCTGCTCGAGGGCGTCGCCGTCCGGCACCCCGACGTGGAGGTGGACGTCCAGCCCGGCGGACAGCCGCACTATCACCTGCTGATCGCTGCCGAATAAGCTCCGCTGAGGGATGGAGCTCACGGCCGAGAACACCGCCGTCGTCGTGGACTCGACGGCCGACTTCCCCGACGCGGCTGACCGGTTCCGAAACTGGCGCGTCGTACCGCTCTACGTGTTGTTCGGCGACGAGAGCTTCCGCGACTACGTCGATCTGCCGCCGGCCGAGTTCTATACACGCCTCCGCGCCTCTTCGGTCATGCCCACGACGTCGCAGCCGACGCCCGGCGACTTCGCAACCGTCTACGGGGAGCTGGCCGGCTATGAGCGTGTGTACTCGCTCCATCTGTCGGCGAAGTTCTCGGGCACCTGGGAGAGCGCGAAGCTCGGTGCGGGCGAGCAACTAGGAACGCGGATCCGCGTCGTCGACACCAAGTCGGCGTCGCTAGGGATCACGCTGCTCGGCATCGGTGTCCAGCGGCGCCTCGAGCGCGGCACGACGGACGAGGAGATCGAGGCGCTGGTCGACGCGTTCGAGCAGGAGGCCGGTCTCGTCTTCACCGTCGACACGCTCGAGTTCCTCGCCCGCGGCGGGCGCATCGGCCGAGCTCAGGCGTGGGCGGGAGAGCTGCTCTCCATCAAGCCGATTCTCACGATCGACGACGGCGAGATCGTCCCCGTCAAGCGGGTGCGCGGCAACAAGAAGGCCTTCGCCGAGTTCACGAAGACGTTCGAGGGGGCAACGGTCGACCGTCCTTCGCTGCGCGTGGCGATCGCGCACGCGGACGCGCCCGACCGCGAGCAGGCGCTGCGGAGCATGGTCCACGACGTCCGGCCTGAACGCTCAGATCCAGGCGGCAGGGATGCTCGGCCCCGTCGTCGGCACGCACGCCGGACCAGGCGCCGTCGGACTCTTCTGGTTCGACGATCCTTAGGGAGGCCCAGCCGAACGCCTCCCTAGACTCACGACGGTGACTCGGCTGCCGACCGGGTTCGCCGTGCCGGACCGGCCGGCGAAGTGGACGAGGCCGCGCACGTCCTGCCGGCCCGAGGCGCTCGCGCGTCCGCTGGACACCCTGCGCGGCGTCGGGTCAACGGCTGCCCGGCGGCTCGAGAAGCTCGGGCTGAGCACGATCGACGATCTGCTCGGCCACGCCCCGCGCCGCTACGAGACCGCTGCGCCGGAACGGCGCATCGCCGATCTCCTGGCCGAGGAGGAGGTCGCGATCGCGGGCGTCGTCCGCGATGTGACCGTCCGTCGTCCGCGCCGGCGGCTCGCGATCGTTCGTGCACGCGTCCACGACGAGTCCGGAGAGGTCGCAGCCATCTGGTTCAACCAGGAGTGGCTGGCGACGAAGCTCGCGCCGGGCACGCCGATTCGCCTGCGCGGGCGTCTCCAGCGCGGCGACTTCCAGGTGCGCGCGTACGACCTCGGCGACGCGCTGGCGACGGCGGACTTCGCGCCCGTTTACCCGGCGGGCGAAGAGATGACGCCGCAGCGCCTGCGGGCGCTGGTCGACCAGGCGCTGCCCGCGACGCGCTGCGTGACCGATCCGCTGCCCGCGGAGCTCGGCCCGCGCCTCGACCTGCCACTCAAGAGTGACGCGCTCCACGCCCTCCACCGTCCCCGCTCGCTCGACGAGGCAGAAGCGGCAAGGCGCCGTCTGGCGCTCGAGGAGCTGCTCGTGCTCCAGGTCGGGCTCGCACGACGGCGCCGCGAGCGAGAAGACGACGTTGCCCGCGCGCTAGCGCCGCCGGGCGAGCTCGCCGGTGCGCTGAGGGAAGTCTTGCCCTTCAAGCTGACCAAGGCGCAGGAGCGTGTCGATCCGCGAGCTCGACGGTGACCTGCAACGCGCCGTGCCGATGGAGCGCCTCCTGCAGGGAGACGTCGGCTCAGGCAAGACGGTGGTCGCCGCTCTACGCACTGCTGCGCGCCGTCGAGGCAGGCTACCGCGGCGCGCTGATGGCGCCGACCGAGACGCTGGCAGAGCAGCACTTCCTGACGGTGGAGTCGCTCTGCACGCAGCTCGGCGTCACCTGCGGCCTACTGACGAGCTCGGTCGGCAAGCGAGACCGCGAGCAAGCGGCGCAGGCATCTGTGGTCGTCGGTACGCATGCACTCATCCAGGCCGGAGTCGACCTCGGCGAGCTGGCCGTGGCGGTCGTCGACGAGCAGCACCGCTTCGGGGTCGAACAGCGCAAGGCTCTCTCCGCCGGCACAAGACCGCACATGCTGCACATGACGGCCACGCCCATCCCGCGGACGCTCGCGCTGACCGTGTACGGCGACCTGGCCGTGTCCGAGATCGCCGAGCTGCCCGCCGGCCGGCAGCCGATCGTCACGAGCTGGGTGACGGCCGAGCGCAGCTCGGAGGCGTACCGGCGCCTCCGACGACATCTCGAGGCGGGCAGGCAGGCCTACGTCGTGTGTCCCCTCGTTTCTGAGTCGGTCGCCATCGAGGCACGCGCGGCGGAGCAGGAGGCCGAGCGCCTCCAGCGGGCCGAGCTGCGCGGTTTGCGAGTCGGCTGCATGCACGGCCAACTCCGTCCTGCGGATCGTCGCGAGCTGATGGCGCGCTTCAAGGCGGGCGAGCTGGACGTCCTTGTCGCGACCACCGTGATCGAGGTCGGCGTCGATGTGCCCAACGCGACGATCATGATCGTGCAGGAGGCCGACCGCTTCGGCCTGGCCCAGCTCCATCAGCTCCGCGGCCGCGTGGGGCGTGGGGCGGAGCAGTCGTACTGCCTGCTCGTGTCGCGGCCGAAGGAGGAGCTGACGGAGACGGCGATCGCCCGCCTGGAGGCGCTCGTGGACACGTCCGACGGCTTCCAGCTGGCAGAAGTCGATCTCGAGCTGCGCGGCGCCGGCGAGCTGCTCGGGACGCGGCAATCCGGTCTCACCGACTTCCGCTACGCCCGGCTCGTCGCCGATCGCCCGCTGCTGGAGCTCGCGCGGGCGGAAGCCGACGCGCTCGCCGACTACGAAGGGCCGCTGAACGACGAGGTCGACCGCGTCTTCGGCGGCGATCCGTCGACCGCATAGCCTCTCGCCATGCGAATCGTTGCGGGCTCGCGCAAGGGCGCGACAATCCACGCGCCGAAAGGACGCGACACGCGGCCGACATCCGATCGCGTTCGGGAGGCGGTATTCGCGATCCTCGGATCGGTCGAGGGAGCCAACGTGCTCGATCTCTTCGCCGGTTCGGGTGCCCTCGGCCTCGAGGCCCTCTCGCGAGGCGCCGCGAGCGCAACGTTCGTCGAGTCCGATCCGAGCGCCGTCAAGACCATCGAGCGCAATCTCGAGAAGCTCGGCCTGGAAGGCCGGATCGTCCGCTCGGACGCGGCGCGATATGTCGCCAGAACGCATGATCGCTATGACGTCGTCTTCGTCGATCCGCCCTACGAGATGGTTGAATCCCTGCGCATGCCGCTCGCCGAACATCTACCTCGCGTGCTCTCCGAGGGCGGCAGCGTCGTCTTCGAGTCCGCGGCTGGGGTGGAGCCGGAGCTGCGCCTCCCTGTGCGCTCCACGCGGCGCCACGGCTCGACACAGCTGACGGTGTTCGACGCGCCATGAGCGCCAGCGCGCCGATCGTCGCCATCTGCCCGGGCAGTTACGACCCGGTTACCTACGGCCACGTCGACATCATCCGCCGCGCCGCGGAGATCTTCGACAGCGTCGTCGTCGGCGTCGTGCGCGATCCCACGCACAAGGGCACGATGTTCACGGTCGAGGAGCGGGTCGCGTTCCTCGAGGAGGCGCTGGGCGAGACGAACGTGACGAACGTCGAGGTGGATGTGTTCGCCGAGCTCGTCGTCGAGTTCGCGCGCAAGCACGGAGCGAAGACGATGGTCAAGGGGCTGCGCGCGATCTCGGACTTCGAATGGGAGTTCCAGATGAACCATCTCAACCGCACGCTCGCGCCCGACATCGAGACGCTCTACGTCATGGCCAGCCCGCAGTACAGCTTCGTTTCCTCGAGCGGGGTGAAGGAGATCGCGTCGTTCGGCGGAGCCGTCGACCAGCTCGTGCCACCCGCTGTGGCGCGGCGGTTTCGCGATCTCTTCCCCGAGGGTAGGCCTGGCGCACCGGTAAGCCCCTCTGAGTAGACTGGCGCCCCATGGACGTACTCGTACTGATCGACAAGCTGGACGACGTGGTGCACAACGCGCGCACGGTGCCGCTCACCGACCAGGTGCGGATCGACCGTGAGGAGATCTACGACATCCTCGACCAGATGCGCGCCACGATTCCCGAGGAGATCAAGCAGGCGCGCTGGATCGTCAAGGAGCGCCAGGAGATGCTCGCGGAGGCCAAGCGAGAGTGTGACCGCATGCTCGGCGAAGCTCGCGAGCAGGCGGTGCGCGAGGCTTCGCAGACCGAGATCGTGAAGCTCGCGGAGCGCCAGGCGCAGGACATCATCGACGAGTCGCGGCGCCAGGCTCGCGAGACGAAGCTCGAGATGGAGGACTGGGCCGACAACATCCTCTCCACACTCGAGGTGAATCTCGAGAAGTTCCTGACTGCCATCCGTCGCGGCCGCGAGCGGCTCCACGAGCGTTCGCAGGAGACCGTTGTCGCCGGCGTCGCCGAGGCAGCCTCGGACGAAGACTCCCAGCTCTAGGTCTCCGCGCCCTTCCGCGCGAGGATCCAGTGGAAGGCGACCGCCGCGGCGCCCTTCCCGCGCTCGCTCTCTGGCTCGTGAATGACCTCGACTCGCGACTCGATGGCGCGAAGCCCAGCCTGCCGGACCAGCCGCTCGTTCGTCTCCTCGTCGAGACCCGAGAAGAACATCGGTACGCCCAACCACTCGTCCACGGTCTCCTGTGAGGCGCCACTCCCGAAGGTCGCGAGGAAGAGGCCGTCTGGTCGCAGCCACGTGGCCACGTGCTCCAGCAGGGACGGCAGGTCTGCCGCCGGGATGTGCGTGAGGACGTAGAGCGCGACCACCGCGTCGAACGAGCCGGCACCGAACGTCGCGGTGGTGACGTCTCCGTGGATCAGCTTGGCGCCTGATAGAACCGGGCGCGCGCGTTCGATCTGCTCGCCCGAGATGTCGATTCCCGTGAGGCGGCCGATGCGGGCGAAGGTGGGCGTCGGTTCGACGCCCGCTCCACAGCCGATCTCGAGGATGTCGGGGCGCTCAGGCAGGTGCGAAAGAAGCCTCTGCACCCAGCGTTCCCGCGGATCGTTGATGATCTCCGCTTGCCACGTGGCGTACCGCTCGCTCATCGCGTCGTAGCCAGCCGCCACGACGTCCTGGGGCCGTTCCATCGCTAGCTCTAGTCGTAGCCGAGCTGGGCGATCTGGTCTTCGTCCATCCCGAAGTAGTGGCCGATCTCGTGGAGGACCGTGACCCGGATCTCATCCTCGAGCGCCACAGGGTCGGGGAACGACTCCTCGAGGGGTAGCCGGTAGATCGTGATCTGCGCCGGCATGTAGGGCTCCTCGGAGAAGAGCCCGAAGATGTCGGGATCCTCGGGATTCTCGTCCTCGACGACAACGGCGACGTTCTCCATGCGGGCGGCGATCTCGGGGGGCAACGAGTCGAGCGCGCGGCGGACGACGTCCTCGAAGCCCATCTAGCGAACGATCAACGCCAGCAGCGCCTTCTGCGCGTGCAGGCGGTTCTCGGCCTGATCCCAGACCGCCGATTGTGGACCGTAGAGCACGTCTTCGGAGATCTCCTCGCCGTAATGCGCGGGCAGGCAGTGGAGGACGACTGACTCCGGCGAGGCCAGCGATACGAGGTCCGCGTCGAGTGTGAAGCCGCGGAAGTCCTCGAGGCGCCGGGCGCGTTCCTCGTCCTGGCCCATGCTCGTCCAGACGTCGGTGTAGAGGACGTCGGCGCCGGTTGCCGCCGCGCGCGGGTCGTTCGTCACCTCGACCCGGTCGAGCGGCGGCTCATAGCCGGGCGGCGTGGCCGCGACGAAGCTCAGCCCGAGCAGTCTCGAGGCCTCGGCCAGCGATACGCAGACGTTGTTGCCGTCCCCGATGTACGCGAGCCGCACGTCCTCCAGCCGGCCGAGCCGCTCGCGGATCGTCATCACGTCGGCCATGGCCTGGCAGGGATGCTCCTCGTCGGTGAGCCCGTTGACAACGGGAATGGACGCGTGGAGTGCGAGCTCCTCGACGTCCGCCTGCGCGAACGTGCGAATCATGATCGCGTCGAGGTAGCGCGAGAGCACGACGGCCGTGTCGCGAATCGTCTCGCCCCTGCCCAGCTGGAGGTCGGAGGCGGCGAGATAGAGCCCCGTGCCGCCCAGCTGCGTGATGCCGACCTCGAACGACACCCGCGTCCTCGTGGACGGCTTCTGGAAGATCATGCCGAGCGTTCGGCCGGGGAGAAGAGGTGTTTCCTCGCCCGCACCGCGCGCCGCCTTCAGCTCGTCGGCGAGGTCCAGCGCGGTCAGCCACTCGTCGCGCGACCAGTCGGCGACGCGGGTGAAGCTCCTGCCCCGGAGCCCATCAGCGACCGCAATCACCCACCGATCCTATCGTTTGCTAAGCTTGATATCCAGAGACTAAGATTTTATTCCTGGCTAGGGATCAAGTACCGAAGGAGGTAAGCGACATGACAACACTCGTGCGACGGAATCCGGTGTTCTTCCGGGTGCTCCGCGAGCTGAACGGGAACGGCACCACGAGCGGCACGGTGGCCCGCAGTTGGGCGCCGGCGCTCGACGCCTGGGAGACAGAGGACGAGGTCGTCTACGCATTCGACCTGCCCGGCACCGCCGAGGAGAAGATCGCGGTGGAGCTCGAGAACGGCGTGCTCACGGTGAGCGCCGAGCGCGAGCGCTCGGGCGAGGTGAAGCAGGACGGCTTCTACCGTTACGAGCGGCGCGTCGGCAGCTTCACCCGCACGATCTCGCTGCCCGAGGGCGTCACTGACGACAGCATCTCTGCGTCGTACGGGAACGGCGTCCTCGAGGTGCACGTACAGAAGCCTGAGGAAACGAAGCCGCGCCGCATCGAGATTGGCGTCAACGGCTCCAAGACGATCGAGGGTACGGCCACCGAGGCGTAACCGCGATCGTCACCCGACCCGAGAGGCGGCCTACGGGCCGCCTCTTGCATTTGTCGGCACTCGGTAACATCACCCGCTACAGCTTGAGCTCGGGCTCGAGGCCTGCCTCCCGGAGCAGGTCCCCGAGCCTGCGTAAGCCCGCGAACATGCGGCTCTTGACAGTGCCGAGCGGCACGCCGAGCTGCTGCGCGAGCTCCGTCTGCGTCAGCCCGCCGTAGTACGCGAGCTCCAGCGCCTCCCGCTGGTCGGCCGGCAGCTGCGTCAGCGCGGCCTGGACGGCGCGGCGGCGGTCGCGGAGCGTTGCCTCGTCCTCCGCCGCCGGGGTGGCCGGGACCGGCTCGTCGGCGGCGGCCGGGACACGGCGTCGTTGCTCGCGGCGCACGAGGTCGACGGCCCGGCGGTGCACGAGCGTCAGCAGCCAGGTGCGCGGCTTGCCGCGCTCGCTGATGTACGTGCCGGCCGTCCGCCAGACGGTGATGAAGGCCTCCTGGACCGCGTCCTCGGCGAGAGCAGAGTCCCGGAGCACGCGGTACGCGAGGCCATACGCGATCTTGCCGTAACGGTCGTAGAGCTCCGCAAGCGCGAGATCGCCCTCCGGCGTGGCGATGATTGCCAGCAGCGCCTCGTCGGACAGCGAGGCGAGGGCGCGCGTCGCCGCCTCTTTGCCGCCCTGAATCACCGTTAGCCGCTCGCGCTCGCCGCCCATCAGGCAGCCCCGCTTCCGAAGAGAATGTCGCCGGTCGGCTGTTCGGACCCGCCCTCGGGCTCGAGCGTGACGGCGACCATCGCGCCTTCGGCCACCGGCTCCTCCAGCAGCACGATCTCATGGCCGCCACCTTCGAAGAGACCCGCCTTCACCGGCCCGCCCGAGTCGATCACCCAGGCCTCGTACGTCTTGCCTTCCGGGGCGGCGGGCAGGTTGCGGACGACCATGACCGACTGTCCATCCGGGCTGCGGACGAGCTCGCCGCGCTCACCCATCGGGGTGTGCGTGGAGTCCGCATCCGTGAGGACGGCGACGGCGCGAGCCTGGTTGGCCAGGGCACTGCGCTCCGCGTCCAGCGAGTTCGATAGCGAGGCCGCCCAGACGCCGAGGCCGATCGCGGCGACAACGGCAGCCGCTGCGGCGATCGCCGTCAGCCGCAGCGCCCGTCGTGGGCGGAGGACGACGACGCTCTGTGTGGGGCGCTCTTGCCGAGCCTCCTCCAGGATGCGTTCGCGCAGCGCCTCAGGCGGCGCGGGGCCTTCGGCGGCGTACGCAAGCATTCCTGCCGTCTCACGGAAGTCGGACAGCTCCGCACGGCAGTCGTTGCATTCGGCCAGGTGCGTTTCGAACGCAGTTCGCTCGCGGTCGTCGAGCGCGTCTAGCGCGTAGGCCGCAAGCTGATCGTGGAGGTCGCCATTCGCCATCCAGTTAGAAGTAGTACGGCGCCAGCTCCAGAGCGCCGAGAGCGTACCAGGCACCGAACGCGAGGCTGGCCACGCCGAGCACCGGGATCACACGGGTGAGCGATCGCTGGACGGGCCGCCGCGCGAGCGTCAAGCCGAAGCCCGTCGTGAGCACGGTCATCGACAGCGCGGTGAAGGCCGCGAGCACGACGAGGCCGCCCACGGCGAGCGCACGGTTGTCGATTGTCGCAAGGAGGATGGCTCCGACACCGGCGCTGCCGCCGATTCCGTGCACGAGCCCGATGCCGAATGCCTGGCGCGGCGTTCGCGCGACACGTCCGCCCTGTTCGCTCTCGAAGTGGCCGCGGCGCCAGCGGGCGAGCAGCCAGACGGCGAGGGCGATGATCACGAGGCCGACGAGCGTCTCGGCGCCCTGCTGCACGATCCCGGGCAGGAACGCAGCGAAAAGGACGATCGGCAGGCCGAACGCGAAGAGGGTCAACGCGTGCCCGCCGCCCCAGGCGAGGCCGAGTCGCGCTGACTGCCTTCCGCCATGGTCGCGGCTGCCGGCCGCCAACGCCGTTACCGCCGCGAGGTGGTCGGGGTCAGTCGCGTGCCGGAGGCCGAGCAACACGGCCACGACCATGACGATGCCGAAGGTCGTTCCGTCAGAGAGATTGGCGATCATGTCGTCGAGTCCGAACACCACGTGCTCCTTTCAGCTCACGTTTGGCAGGGCGCGCACGGTCATCAGCAGACCGGCGACGAGGATGGCGACGGCGCTCACAGCTGGCAGTGCCCGCACGAGCCGGCCGTCGAAGCTCTTGCGGCGGAAGACGCCTCTCGCGAGGACCGCCACGAGGCCGATGGCCGTGATCGTGATCGCGAGACCGATGCTGAACGCGAGCACGAGCGCGAGGCCGAAGGCCGTGCGATGCAGAGAGATCGCTGCCAGCAGCACCACGAGGGCGGATGGGCACGGCAGCAGGCCTCCGGAGACTCCCACCGCGAACAGCGAGCGCAACGAGAGGTCGTTGTGGTCGTGGTCGTGACCGTGTTCGTGGTGGTGATGGTGGTGCCCGTGCTTGTGGGCGCGCCGATGGGACAGGCGCGAGCGAAGCACGGCGACGCCGATCGAGACCACCATCAGGCCGGCGATGAGGTTGAGCCACGGGTAGAGGTCTTCGGGAACGATGAACTCCGAAAGCAGTAGCGTCACCGCGCCTAGCGCGAACACTCCCGCCGTGTGAGTGACGGTGACAATGCCGCCGAGGTACGCGGCGTGGCGCACGGTTCCGCGCTGCCCGATGAGGTACGCGGCGACGATCGACTTCCCGTGGCCGGGACCGAGCGCGTGGGCGGCGCCCCAGAAGAGGGCCAGTGCGAGCGCCAGGAGGATTCCCGTTGCGCCGAGGTCGCGGGTGACGAGCGACTCGAAACCCGAGCCGTGCTCCTCTTCCACCCGCGCCGTGAGCTGCGGCGGCGTGCCTGGCGCGTCGCCGGGCTGGACGGTGGCGCGCGCCCGCGTGACCGCGAGCGGGCTCGAGAGACTGTCCTGGGGATACGCGCGCAACTGCCTCGACGGGCTGATTGCCGGCGCGGTCGACGAGGCGATGTGCGCGCCGGCGGCAGCGGAGACAACGACCTCTTTCCAACCTAGGCGACCCGCGTACGTCTCGTCTCGCAGTGCGAGCGAGGCCGTCTCCTCGAGCCGTGGCCCGGCGAGTACGAGCTCGTAGCGCGCCGTTGGCAACCCTCCCGCGCCGGGTCGAAGCTGCACTCGCTGGCGCACGGGCTTCAGCTGGACGCGGCGGCCCTCGACGAGCAGCGCGATGCCCGGGAAGACCGCCCGACGCAGCGCCGTCGCATTGATACGGCCGGCCTGGCGACCCTGGAGCGTCGGGATCTCCGCCATGTCGAGGACGTAGTGCACGTACGCCCGGTCGCCCGATACGGCGAGAGAGCTCGAGTGGTTGATCGTGAAGTTGCCGAGCGGGTGGGCCATTGCGACCGCGGGCAGCGCCAGCGCAGCCACGGCGACGACGACGCCGGCGAGCCGCTTCATCGTGCGTACCTCAGGGCGATCGGCGACCAAAGCGGGGAGAAGCCGGGGTTGAGGTCGAGAGCGCGGCGGAGCCATCGCTTACCGGCGGCGTCAGCGCCGAGGCAGCGCTCGATCATGCCCCTGTGGAAGAACTTCAGCGAGTCTTCCGTGCCGAGGCGGAGCGCGAGCTTCGAGTAGCGCTTGGCCTCACCGCAACGGCCGCTGCGCGCCAGGCCCCACGCCACGACGTCGGCGGCGTCGATCGACGGCCGTACCCGGTACGCGGCGAGCGCCCGGCGTATGGCTGCCTCCAATCCCCGGTCGTGGTCGATGCGGAACAGCGCGAGCTCGAGATCCGTCTTGACACCGTTCGCGCGCTGTATGCGGTCGATGGCGCCCACGACGGAGTACTGCCGGGCGGCCGCTCTTGGCCGGCCGGCCCGCTGCAGGAGGTCGCCGAGTGTGGCGACGTACTGGGGCAAAGGCACAGCCGCGACCGCCCGTCTTTCGAGGGAGATCGCCCGCGGCAGCCGTTTCCGAGTGGCCTCGACCAGAGCAAGGCCGTCGAACGCGGCTGCGTATCCGGGTACGTGGGCAAGCGCAATACGGAACTCCCGCTCCGCGCGTACGTGGTCGCCTCCGGAGAAGAAGAGCTTTCCGAGGTGAAGAGCCGTCCAGGCGGCCGATTCGGAACCGGGCACCGCAGTCTCGGCGGCCAGCCGCATGGCGGCGACCGCGCCGGCCCGATCACCGAGCAACTCTCGCGCGTACGACACGCGGGCATAGGCCGGAAGGCCCGGCTTGAGCCGCGCCAACTTGTCGAAGGTCGCGAACGCCTCGTCGTAGCGGCCGAGCTCCACGAGCGCGTCGCCGACGGCGCCGAGAGTGCGCGCCTCCGTGGGCGAGAGTGCGCGGGCGCGCCGAGCGAGCACGAGCGCCTCGCCGAAGCGATGGCGCGACAGGGCGAGCGAGGCGAGGCCCGAGAACGCCACGGCGTTCTCGTCGTCGACCTCGAGCGCCCGGCGCAGCACTGATTCCGCTCGCGGGTAGTAGGCCGCGTCTCCGGTCTCCCGCGCTCGCTGCTCGTAGGCGAGCCCGAGCAGCGCGTTGGACGCGGCGTCGTCGGCGTTCTGGCGAAGCTGCTGCTGGAGACGCAGGACGAGCGCGGCGGCGTTCTGGGCCGACGAGAACGCCGGGTCGAAAGCCGCTGCGACGCGCTCGGCCGGGAGCGCCGAGGCTCCGGCCGATGTCGACTCCCGCAGCACGCCGCCGAAGAGCACGAACGCCCCGGCGGCGATGAGAGTGGTGGTGGCTATGAGGATCGTGTTTCGCATGGGAGGGAGGGTGGGGGGAGGCACTGGGCGCGCCTCCCCCCGTGAAGAGACCTATGGCTTCTGCTGTCCCTTCGAGTTGGCGAAGCCCTCAGCTGGGTGCTGCTCGTACGGGAACGCGCGGAGGTTCGCCACGTCGCCCGAGTTGACACCGTCACCGAGTGGCAGCTTCGTGCCCTTCAGGAACCCGGCCACGGCCTGCTCCGCGATATCGATCACGTCATCGCCGAGCCGGCGCCCGTTCGGCCAGCCCTGGTTGTCGCCGCCGAGCACGCCCAGGCGGCTGACCTTGCCGGCCGGTGTCACCGGGACAGCGAGGTTGATCCGCAGCATGTCCGCGGGCCTCGCGCCCGTGAACGTGACGTTGGGAATGCCGGTCAGCAGCACCGCCACCAGGTCGTCCCGCTTCGTTGCGGGAACGTCGAGCTTGTAGACGGTGTTGATCGTCGCTGCGAGCAGCGGGTCGGTGTAGTACTTCAGGTACTTCGCGTCCTGGGCCGGCTCACCACGGTTCCAGGCGTCTTTCAGCGAGGTCGGGATGATGACCTCGTTGATCAGCGGGTTGCCGAGGCGGGACACCTGCGTCCAGCCGCGGTTGAGCTTGCCCGCCACCGTGACGTTCCGTCGGTCGGTGGACGACCAGATGCCGATCGTGTGCTTCGCGTTGTCGAGCTGGCCGATCGGGATCTGCAGCGCGACGGCGTGGACGTTGTAGCCGGCGAAGAAGTCCTTGCCGCCGCCCTTGTTGCCCGTCGTGCCGGCCTTGCGGAAGCCGAGCAGGTCGAAGATCGCGCCGATGTCGCCGAAGAACGCGTCGTCACGCTGGCCGGCGAAGATCTTGACGCCGCCCGCCGCCGAGACGATCGACTTGGCCACGGTCGCCTTGTAGTTCTTGACGCCGAGGAAGCCGAGCAGCCGCGGACCGATGTTGTTCGGCGGTGTCGTTCCCTTGGCGTAGGCCCGGCCGTTCCTCATGACCGTGAACGACTGCGTGGTGTTGCCGAGGAAGAGCGGGCCCGTAGCCGTCTTGAAGCGGAACGCGTACGTGAGGTCCGCCCGGCCGTCCCCGGTCCGGTCGATCTTGATGTTGTAGCGGGCGCTGGGTGAGAACGTGTACCAGTTGGGGCCCGCGGCGGGGTCTTCGCCGGGGATCCAGTTGGACACGATCGTCAGCGTGTTGGGCTTGTCAGGGCTGCGGAACGCGTAGAGATCCGTGTTGTCGCCCGACGGATCCTCGGCGATCAGCGGCGCCTCGCGGTGGCTGGATGCCGTGCCCTTGACCCGTTACATTGGGCCCGACCAGCACCGCTGCCACGGCCGCCGCGGTGATACCCAAGGCGGCCAGTGCGTATTTGCGCATTGATCCTGCTCCTTTCGTTCGACGGCCGTCCGAGTCGGGTATGCGGCCGTAGTCGAAAGGGCATTCGTCGAGTTGCCTGGACCGGTTCGGTCCTAGCGTCGGGAGATCTGACGATCTCCCGACGGGGGTGGTCTCCGACAAGCCGGAGTTAGCCGCGCCCGTCACGCCGGTCGCGGCCGCGTGCGCGATGATGAACCTCAGAGGCTGGGTTGCCACGGCGACTCTACGAAAGCACTCTCAGAGCGATCTGGAGCTCAGCAGGGTAAGTCGCGCTCACTCGACCTCGTTGCCGTGTGCGAGCCGAGCCTCGGACGGTAGGATTCGGCCCAGCGCGATGAGGCTCGCGCCTAACCGCCCCGCACGGGGCTGATGGCCTCTACGGAACGTCCACAGACGCGAGTAGGAGGCCGGACATGAGCCCCGTTGAGCTGGCAGTTGTTCTTGGAGCAGCAGTCCTCGTTGCGAGCATGGTGTCGGTCGAGCTTGGTGTGACCGTTGCCTTGCTCGAGTTGACGTTCGGCGTCGTGCTCGGGAACGTCTTCGATCTTGACACTCAGCAGTGGCTCGACTTCATCGCTGCGTTCGCGTCGATCGTGTTGACGTTTCTGGCGGGGATGGAAGTCGATCCGTCCTACATGCGGAGGCGGCTTGGAGCCTCCCTGGGAATCGGTGTCGCGTCTTTCGCCGGCCCGTTCGTAGTCGTTTCGCTCGTCAGCTACTTCCTGCTCGACTGGACGGTGAAGGCATCGCTCATCGCCGGCACTGCACTGTCGACCACGTCACTCGCCGTCGTGTACGCCGTCCTCGTCGAGCGCGGGCTGACCGATCTCGCGATCGGAAAGCTGTTGATGAGCGCGACGTTCGTCACCGACCTTTGCACCGCGGTTGCCCTGTCAGCGATCTTCATCCAGCCGAACGCCTGGTTCCCCGTATTTCTGGGTGTGTCGGTCGTGCTGATTCTGGTGTTGCCCTGGATCGCACGGCCGTTCTTCGGTCGCTACGGGGATCGCGTGATCGAGCCGGAGATCAAGCTCGTGTTCTTCTGCCTCCTCGTATTGATGGTGCTCGCGGACCTGTCAAACGGTCACGCCGTGCTACCCGCCTTCGTGCTGGGGCTTGTTATGAGCGGGCACTACCAGGAGCACCGGGAAGAGCAGAAGCGGTTGCGTGTTGTTGCCTTTGCGTTCCTGACGCCATTCTTCTTCCTCAAGGGTGGGTTGAATGTCTCACTGGGCGCGGTCCTCGCGAACCTCGGGCTGCTCGGAGTGCTGCTCGCGGCGAAGATGGTCCCCAAGATCGCCTTTGTGTTTCCGCTGTCCCGGAGATTCGCACCGAGACACGCGACGTTCACGACGCTCCTGATGAGCACCGGATTGACCTTCGGGACGATCTCGTCGCTCTACGGGCTGAGTGCAGGGATCATTGATGAGACGCAGTTCTCGCTACTCGTGACGGTCGTTGTGCTCTCGGCCGTCGTACCCACGGCGTTCGCCGAGCGGTGGTTCCTCCCTGACGCTGACGTAGAGAAACGCCTCGACCGGCGAGAGGCCTACGCAGCGGCAGAAGAATTCGTCTGATTGCCCAGCCCGCTTGGGCGATGACGCAGCCTGTGAGAAAACTGGAACCAGACCTAGATGACAGCGCGTAGGTCTCGGAGAGGCTCCGAAAGGCTTGAAGGCTGTCTGCTGAGGTCCAGCGATACGTGATCGCTAGACGAGCGCCTGCTGCGAGATGAGGCCGCGCTCGGCGAAGATCGAGGCCAGCGTCGGCTCGCCGACCTCCTGCAGCCGGTAGCTCACCCGTAGCGCCGGCCGGTCGAAGTCGATCAGGCGGCGCAGGTCGATCGGCGTCCCGATGAGCACGAGCTCGGCGTCGGAGCGCGCAATCGTCTCGCGAAGCTCCTCCGTCTGCTCGTCGCCGTAGCCCATTGCCGGCAGCAGCGTTCCCGTCTTCGGGTACTTCACGAACGTCTCGGCAATGGAGCCGACGGCGAACGGCCGTGGATCGACGAGCTCCGCAGCCCCGTAGTCCTGGGCGGCCAGCACCGCGGCGCCGAACGTCATGTCGCCGTGGGTCAGCGTCG
The DNA here is from genome assembly GCA_963786725.1 of uncultured Actinomycetes bacterium. Lineage (GTDB taxonomy): Bacteria > Actinomycetota > Thermoleophilia > Gaiellales > Gaiellaceae > PALSA-612. Next base: position 268,583 of record CAWBAD010000007.1, read on the forward strand.
GCCCGTCCTCGATGCAGAGGACGCGCTTGCCGTGGATCTGGTCGCCGCCGCCTTCGACCTCGATCGGCGAGGCGGCGAGCACGACCTGGGCCTTCGGGTTGTGCACGCGAATGGACGCGAGCACCTCGTCCACGGTGCCCTCGGGCGCGCTGTCCACCTTGTTGACGATGCAGACGTCGGCCATGCGGAGGTTCGTCTCGCCGGGGTGGAAGCGGAGCTCGTGGCCGGCCCGGTGCGGGTCGACCAGGACGAGATGGAGGTCGGGGCGGATGAACGGCGTGTCGTTGTTGCCGCCCTCCCAGACGATCACGTCGGCCTCGTCCTCGGCGAGGTCGAGGATCTGCGCGTAGTCGATGCCGGCGAACACGATGTTGCCGGCGGCGATGTGCGGCTCGTACTCCTCGCGCTCCTCGATCGTGCAGTCGGCGGCCTCGAGATCCTCGTAGCGCGCGAAGCGCTGCGCCACCTGTTTCGAGAGATCGCCGTACGGCATCGGGTGCCGGAGCACGGCCACGCGGTGGCCGCTCGCGCGAAGGATCTCCGTCACGCGGCGGCTCGTCTGGCTCTTCCCCGCGCCGGTACGCACAGCGCAGATGGCGACGCACGGCTTCCTCGACGGCAGCATGGTCTCCTGCGGCGCGACGAGCCGGAAGTCCGCTCCCGCCGCGAGCGCCCGCGACGCGATGTGCATCACGTGCTGGTGCGAGACGTCCGAATACGAGAACACGATCTCGTTTGCCTCGTGCTCGGCGATGACGTCTTCGAGCTCGGACTCGGGCCGGATCGGGATGCCGACGGGATACCGGCGGCCGGCCAGCTCTGGCGGGTAGACGCGGCCTTCGATGTTCGGGATCTGGGTGGCGGTGAAAGCCACCACCTCGTGCGCGTCCGAGTCGCGGAAGACGACGTTGAAGTTGTGAAAGTCGCGGCCGGCAGCGCCGACGATGACCACTCGCCTCGGTTCCATCGCGGCAGAGCATATGCAGCGAGGGAGGACGGAACGCGCGAGACTACCGCCGTGCGTCCCGAAACCCTGTACGCACGGAGCGGAGACGTCTCCATCGCCTACCAGGTGCTCGGCGACGGGCCGTTCGACCTCGTCTACGTGCCCGGCTTCGTCTCGCACATCGAGCTCAGGTGGAACGTGCCGACGTTCGCTCGCGGGCTCGAGCAGCTCAGCACCTTCTCTCGGCTCCTCCTGTTCGACAAGCGCGGAACCGGCATGTCGGACCGCGTTGCCGGTGCGCCGACGCTCGAGGCGCGAATGGACGACCTGCGCGCCGTCATGGATGCCGTCGGCTCGCGCCGCGCGGCCGTGTTCGGCGTCGCGGAAGGCGCGCCCATGAGTCTGCTCTTCGCCGCGACGTATCCCGAGCGCACCGCAGCCCTCGTTCTTCGGGGCGGCTTTCCGCGCATGATGTGGGCGCCGGACTACCCGTGGGGCCGGACCGAAGAGCAGTACCGGGGCGACCTCGAGGCGGACCTGCGCCTGTACGCGCGGCGCGACGAGGCCGCCGCGCAAGTGCGCTCGCTGCCGGGTTGGGAGGAGGAGGACCCGGCCGTGATCGCCGACTACCTACGCTGGTCTTCGAGCCCCGGGGCGCTCGAGGCGCTCGCGCGGATGAACAGGGAGATCGACGTTCGAGACGTGCTGCCTGCCATCCGCGTCCCAACGCTGATCCTGCATGGATCCGAAGATGTGGTCGTGCCCGCGGAGGCCGCCCGCTGGATGGCCGGTCGCATCCCGGGCGCGCGCTACGTCGAAGTCCCGGGCGCCGCCCATCTCCAGTTCGGCCGGGGCACCGAGGCGATCAATGCGGAGGTCGAGCGTTTCCTCACTCAGGTCTGGGAGCACGGCGATTGGGAGCAGGCCGAGCCGGATCGCGTGCTCGCGACGGTGCTCTTCACCGACATCGTCGACTCGAGCACGCGGCTGGCCGCGCTGGGCGACCGAGGCTGGCGCGAGCTGCTGGAGCGCCATCACGAGACCGTCCGCCGCCAGCTCGTGCGCTTCCGCGGCCAGGAGGTCGACACGGCGGGCGACGGGTTCTTTGCCTCGTTCGACGGACCTGCACGGGCTGTCCGCTGTGCGAGCGCGATCGTCGAAGGCGTGAGGGAGCTCGGGATCGAGGTGCGAGCCGGTCTACATACGGGCGAGTGCGAAGTGGTGGACGGCAAGGTGGCCGGTATCGCGGTGCACACCGGAGCGCGTGTGGCCTCGCAGGCCGAAGCGGGGGAGGTGCTCGTGTCGAGCACCGTCAAGGATCTCGTCGCCGGCTCCGGCATCGCATTCGCCGACCGAGGCGTGCACGAGCTGAAGGGCGTGCCGGGAGAGTGGCAGCTGTTCGCAGTGGATAGAGTCACCGCATGAGCTTCCCCGCGTCGATCAACGAGCAGATCGGGCACGAGTTCGCTGCATCGCAGCAGTACATCGCGATCGCCGTCTACTACGACGCCGAGACGCTGCCGCAGCTGGCCGCGCACTTCTACCGGCAGGCGGTCGAGGAGCGAAACCACGCGATGATGCTCGTCCAGTACCTGCTGGACGCCGACGAGGACGTCACGATCCCCGGCGTTGAGGCGCCGCAGACGGCGTTCGAGGACGCCGTCGCGCCCGTGCGGCTGGCGCTCGACTCAGGAGAAGACGGTCACGGAGCAGATCGCCGCGCTCGTGGCGCTCGCCCGCGAGGAGGGTGAGCTCGTCGGCGAGCAGTTCCTCCACTGGTTCCTTCAGGAGCAGCGTGAGGAGGTATCGAGCATGTCCGACTTGCTTTCGGTCGTCGAGCGCGGCCAGGACAACCTCCTGCTCGTCGAGGAGCTTCTCGCGCGACAGGCCGGCCAGGCGAGCCCGCTCGAAGCCGGTGCGCCTCCCGCTGCCGGCGGCGCCCTGTAACGGGAGAACAATGGATGAGCTGGCATCGCAGCAGCTGTCCGCGCTCGCGCGCGTCAGTCACCTGTTAGGAGAGGCAGGCATCGCCTACTGGCTGTTCGGTGGGTGGGCTGTCGACTTCTACGCCGGCGCGGTCGCGAGAGCTCACGACGATCTCGACATGGCGGTCTGGCTCGACGACCTTCCCCGGATCGCGGCGCTGCTAGAAGCAGAGGGCTGGCATCACGCACCTGAAGAGGGCGAAGACGGCGGTACGGGCTACGAGCAGGGAGCCGTGCGACTGGAGCTCACGTACCTCGTGCGCGGCGACGACGGACGCACCCTTACGCCGATGCGGCATGGACAGGCCGCATGGTCCGAGGAGGCGCTCGCGGACGACGTTGGTGAGCTGAACGGAGTCAGTACAAAGCTCATCGCTCTCGCACCGCTCATGCGAGGAAAGTCATCGCCCCGCGACGATCCCGAAGAAGCCGCGAAAGATCGTGCCGACTTCAGCGAGCTGTCGCGGCTCGGCGGCGCGCTCTAGCCGAGCATCTCGCGGGCGCGCTCGGCGACCGCGGCCATCTCGATGCCGGCGCCGGTGACGTCGGCGAGCATCTCGTCGGCCGTCGGCTTCTGGCCGAGCGACCACAGCTCCTGCAGCAGCGAGCCGGCCTGCTTCTTCGAGAACCAGTCGTAGCCGAACTTCGAGCAGAGGTGGAAGCGCATCTGCGCCTCGAAGGCCCACGAGCGCAGGTACTCGGTGCAGTAGAAGCCGGGGTCGACGTCGAACAGCCAGTCGGTCGGGCTGGGCTCGACCTTGAGCGCGCCGCCGAGGATCTCGACGTAGCGCGAGCGCATCGACTCGATGTCGTCCGCGAGGTAGAGCTCGAGCTCGTAGAGGAGCTTCGCGCGAGTAGCGGCGCAGGAACCAGAGCTCCTGGGCCGCGCTCTCGGCCGTGAACCCCTTCGGGTCCGGGAACGACAGCCGCCGGTCGAGCCACGTCGAATCGCTGACGAGATGGTCGAACAGCGACGCCCAGCCCTCCGTGACCGCGTTGTCGCCCAGCCGCCGCTCCTCCATCGACAGGTCCGCCGACGTGAGCGCGAAGTGCTCCGTGTGCCCGGCCTCGTGGAAGAGCGCACGCCAGTCGTCGACACCGCCGATCGGCTGGATGACGAGCACGACGCGGTCCGGGACCTCGATCGGCGCGCAGAAGGCGCGCGGCGACTTCTTCTCACGTGCCTCGACGTCGAGCTCGACGTTCGACTGCGACCGGATGTCGACGCCGAGCTCATTCGAGCGTCGACTCGAGCGCCGGCAGCATCGCGTCGGCGGTGAACTGCTCGTCCCACTCGGCCGCACGGAAGAGCCGCGGGATGTCCCAGCGCTCCGCCTCGTCGAGCGAGATGCCCGAGGCGCTCGCGGAGCAGCGGCTCGATCGTCTCCTCGAACAGGCTCTCCGTGTCGGCGAGGACGGCGCGGCACTGGTCGGCAAGCTCGTCGAGCTTGAAGCCGAAGCGGCGATGCAGCTCGACCGCGTCGGGCGCGCCGAGATCCTTCGACCGCCTGCAGCGTGACGGCAGCCGACTCGCGGTAGACCGGGTTCATGTGCTCCTCGGTCAGCTCGTTCCGCGCCTGCTCGAGCGCTCGCCGCTTGTCGCGGTCGGGCTCGTTGGCCATCGCCGGCCGCAGCATGCGGAAGCCGATCTGCTCGCCGTTCACGTTCGCCTCGACCGACGCCTCGAGCGCGGCGATCTGCTCGGCGTGCTTCTTCGTGAGGTTCGCCGAGGTATTCGGAGCAGCCGAAGTGCCAGAGCTCACGGATGCTGCGATCGCCGTCGACCGATGCGCCCAGCGCGGTCGCATTCTCGAGCGACGTCAGCTCGGGATAGCGGTCGTAGATCTCCGCGATGTCGAGCGAGTCCTTATGACCGGCGTAGTGCATGGTACCACTCGTCCAGCAGCTCCGCGAGGAAGCGATCGGCCTTCTGGCGGATGGTGCTCGAGCTCTGCGCCGGTGAGCGGCTCGGTCGGCATTCGGCGTAGGATAACGACGTGAGGGAGATCGCCATCCGCACCGCACGCGCGGACGCAGCTAGTCGAGATCACGGAGGACGTCCAGAGTGCCGTCGACGGCGCGAACGGCGCGTCGGCCGTGCTCGTCTACGTGCCGCACACGACCGCGGGTGTGACCGTGAACGAGCGAGCCGACCCCATGGTCGCTCGCGACTTCGAGACCGCGCTCGAGAGGATCGTCGACGACGGCTGGACGTGGAAGCACGTCGAGCTGGGCGAGGAGAACGCGCCCTCGCACATTCGCGCCTCGCTGATGAGCCCGCAGGTGCTCGTGCCGCTCGACGACGGCAAGCTCGCGCTCGGCACCTGGCAGGGCGTCTTCTTCTGCGAGTTCGACGGGCCTCGCGACCGCAAGGTCTACGTCACGCCCTCGCCAGTAGCCTCCGTACTTCTCCGCGCGCGGAATCGGCGCGCGACCCGATGGCGCTTCGCGCGCGCTCTCCGATGATCTTCGAGATCCCTGCGGAAAAGGAGGTGCCACATGCCGACCGACACGCTGACGATCACCGACGACCGCACGGGGCGCGTCTACACGCTCCCGATCGAGGACGGCGCCATCCGCGCGGCCGATCTCCGGCAGATCAAGGTCGACGACGAGGACTTCGGGCTGATGAGCTACGACCCGGCGTTCCTCAACACGGCGTCCACGAAGAGCACGATCACGTACATCGACGGCGACACGGGAATCCTCCGCTATCGCGGCTATCCCGATCGAGCAGCTGGCGAGCGCAGGCGAGCTACCTCGAGACGGCGTACCTGCTGCTCTTCGGCGAGCTCCCGACCCAGGCAGAGCTCGACGTGTGGGCGAACGAGATCACGCACCACACGCTCGTGCACGAGAACGTCAAGCACCTCATGGAGGGCTTCCGCTACGACGCCCACCCGATGGGGATGTTCGTCAGCGTGGTCGCTGCGCTCTCGACGTTCTACCCCGAGGCGTCGCGCGTCGACGACCCGAACGTCCGGCTCATTCAGGTGCAACGGCTGATCGCGAAGGTGCCGACGATCGCAGCGTGGTCGTACCGGCACAACCGCGGTCTGCCGTACGTCTACCCCGACAACGAGCTCGGCTTCGTCGAGAACTTCCTTTCGATGATGTTCAGGATGGCGGAGCCGCGCTACGCCGCCGATCCCGCGATCGTGCGGGCGCTCGAGGTGCTGTTCATCCTCCACGCCGACCACGAGCAGAACTGCTCGGCGAACGCCATGCGCGCCATCGGCTCGAGCAAGGTCGATCCGTACAGTGCGATGGCGGGCGCCGCGGCGGCGCTCTACGGGCCGCTGCACGGCGGCGCGAACGAGGCCGTGCTGAGGATGCTCGCCGAGATCGGCGACGTGTCCCGCATCCCGGAGTACGTCGAGGGCGTGAAGGCCGGCAAGGGCCTGCTGATGGGGTTCGGCCACCGCGTCTACAAGAACTACGACCCGCGGGCGAAGATCATCAAGCAGGTCGCCGACGAGGTGTTCGAGGTGACCGGACGGAACCCCCTGCTCGACATCGCGCTCGAGCTGGAGCGGATCGCCCTCGAGGACGAGTACTTCGTCCAGCGGAAGCTGTACCCGAACGTCGACTTCTACTCGGGGATCATCTACCAGGCGCTCGACCTGCCCGTGGCGATGTTCCCGGTGATGTTCGCCATCCCGCGGACGGCCGGCTGGCTCGCCCAGTGGCTGGAGATGATCGTCGATCCCGGAGCAGAAGATCGCCAGGCCGCGGCAGCTGTATCTCGGTGCGGACGAGCGCGACGTACGTGCCGCTCGCAGACCGCGTCGAGACTGTGGAGCGCGGCTCTGGCCTGACGTGCCCCCAGCGGGAGGGGCTACGCGCGGTCATCTAGGTGACGCGATGGCCCCTCCCGTCGCCTTCGGTGACGAGGTCGAGCTGAACGATCGACTCGCTCGCGTACGGCGGGAACGGCGTCGCGCGGCTGAACGGCTTCGTCGCTCTTCGTCCGCCGCGGCCTGCCAGGCGACGTCGTGCGCGCCCGAGTGACGAAGGTGCGTCGCAGCCATGCGGAGGCGACGGCGGTGGAGGTGCTGGAGCCCGGCGCGAATCGCGTCGAGGCGCCCTGCGACCACTTCCCCGCGTGCGGCGGCTGCCGTTTCCAGGACCTCGCCTACGACGTCCAGCTCTGCGGAGAAGGATGCGCAGGTGCGCGACGCTCTCGTGCGGCTGGGCGGCATCGTCGACCCGCCGCTCGAGCCGGCGCTGCCGGCCGAGTCTCAGTTCCACTACCGCAACAAGCTCGAGTACTCGTTCGCACCGGGCACGGACGCGGCCGTGCTCGGCTTCCACCGGGCGGGGCGCTGGGACGAGGTGCTCGACATCCGCGAGTGCTGGCTGACGACCGAGCTCGGCAACGCGATACGCGACGCGGCGCGCGCCTGGGCGCGTGAGCGCGGGCTCGCCGCTTACGACCAGGCCACGCAGCAGGGATTCCTCCGCCATCTGGTCGTCCGCGAGGGGCGAAACACCGGCCAGGCGCTCATCGTCCTCGTCACCGCGCCCGGCGAGCTCCCGGAGGAGTCGTTCGTCGCGCGCCATGACGCGCTTTCCGCAGGTGCAGCTCCGTCTACTGGGGCATCAACGACCGGCCGGCCGAGGTGACGAACGTGCCGTCGCGGCTGCTCTGGGGCGAGGACGCGATCGAGGAGGAGCTCTGCGGCCTGCGCTTCCGCGTGCGCCCGAACGCGTTCCTGCAGACGAACACCGCGATGGCGGAGCAGCTCTACGAGCTGGCGATCGAGTACGCCGGCCTCGACGGGCGGCGAGAACGTCTACGACCTCTACTGCGGCACCGGCACGATCGGCCTCGTGATGGCCAGGAACGCGCATGACGGTGTGGGGGGTCGAGGCGTCCGAGGAGTCCGTCGCGTGCGCGATCGAGAACGCCGAGCTGAACGGGATCGCGCAACGCCGCGTTCTTCGCCGGCGAGGTCGGGCGCTCGCTCGAGGAGCTGCGCGAGCGGGCCGGGCCCGCCGGACGTCGTCGTCGTCGACCCGCCGCGGGCCGGGCTCTCGGGGAAGGCGCTGCGACAGGTCGGACGACTCGAGGCGCCGCGTATCGTCTACGTCTCGTGCAACCCGACCACGCTCGCCGGCAACGTCAAGGAGCTCGCTGCGGAGTGGGGCTATTCGCTCGTGCGCGCCCGGCCCGTGGACATGTTCCCGCACACTCCGCACGTCGAGACGGTGGCTCTCGCTTGCACGGACTTCCGACCGTGCCTTAGGGTCGAGGCTCGTCAATCGAGGAGGGCTGGAATGGCACGAAAGCTCGTCACGCTGCTCGTCGTCGTGAGCTTCGCGACGCTCGTATTTGCGTTCGCGGGCTGCGGAGGCGACGACAACAGCGCAAGTGGAGACACCACGACGACGGAGACGACCACGACCGAGAGACGACCGCCGACACGGAGACGACGGAGACAGAGACGACAGAGACAGCGACCGAGACCACCGACACGGAGACGACGGACGACCGAGCGCGTCATCCGACTTCGCGACCGCGGAGAACTGTCAGGAGTTCGCCACGATCGGGCAGCAGATCTCGAGGCGTTCAGCGGCGCGCGAGCGCGAACCTCGACGACGTCGAGCAGGCTTCGACGAGCTCGCGCTGCTGCGCCGGCACGAGATCAAGGACGACTTCCAGACGCTCGCCGACTACTATCGGGCAGGTCGCCGACGCGCTCAGGGAGTCGACCTTTCGTCGGGCAGACGCCGAGCCCGCAGGCGCTCGCGAAGCTTGCAGTCGCATCGACGCGACCGCAGCGACGCAGGCGCGCACGAACATCTCGACGTGGGCGCAGCGAGAACTGCACGGGGTAGACGTGTCAGACCGCCGAGGAACGACGAGACGCGCTCGTCGGTCGCCTCTTCGAGGCGACCCTGGGCGCGATGGACCTCTACGGGGTCTACCTCGGCGACCGGCTGGGGCTGTATCGAGCACTTGCTGAGGCGGGGCCGCTCACGTCGAGCGGCCTCGCCGCAGCGGCCGGCATCCACGAGCGCTATGCGCGCGAGTGGCTCGAGCAGCAGGCGGCGACGGGCATCCTCGAGGTCGACGATGCCGGGGCTGACGCGCTCGAACGCCGCTTCAGCCTCCCTGAGGGCCACGACGAGGCGCTGCTGGACGAGACGAGCCTCAACTACGCCGCGCCGTTCGGGCGCCTTCGCCGTCGCGGCGTCCGGCCACTCGACGAGCTGCTCGCCGCGTTCCGCAGCGGCGACGGCGTCCCGTACGAGGACTACGGCGCCGATCTCTACGAGGGCCAGGAGGCGTTCACGCGTCCGCTGTTCAGCCATCTGCTCGGCAGCGAGTGGCTCCCGGCGGTGCCGCGACGTGCACGCGCGTCTGCTCGACCGACCCCCCGGCTCGGGTCGCCGACGTCGCCTGCGGCTGCGGCTGGTCGAGCATCGCCATCGCACGCGCGTATCCGCTCGTGCACGTCGACGGTATCGATCTCGACACGGCGTCGATCGCGAAGGCCCGCCAGAACCTCGTCGGGAGCGGCGTGGAGGATCGCGTCACGTTCTACGAGCGCGACGCCGCCGATCCGGCGATGGCGGGCCAGTACGACCTCGTCACGATCTTCGAGGCGCTCCACGACATGTCCCGCCCGGTGGACGTGCTCGCGGCGCTGCGCGGCATGCTCGCCGACGGCGGCTCGGTCATCGTCGGCGACGAGCGCGCCGAGGACAGCTTCCGGCGCCCGCCAGCGACCTCGAGCGCCTCTACTACGGCTTCAGCGTGCTCCACTGCCTGCCGGTGGGCATGGTCGGCGACGACCCGGCCGGGACGGGCACCGTCATGCGCGCGGACACGGTCCGCGCGTACGCAGAGGAGGCGGGCTTCGGCGGCTTCGAGGTGCTGCCGATCGAGAACGACTTCTGGCGCTTCTACCGGCTTACACCGTAAGCTAGCTCAGTACGGCGGCAGCTCGGCCCACCACGCGCCGACGGGCTTGAAGGCGTTCCAGAACGCGGTCTTCGAGCGGCTGCTCGTCGAGCGACGCGTCGATGTCGGGCGCGACGAGCGCGTCGATCGTCGGCGTGAAGCGACTGGAGCTCGCCCGATCTTCGGCTCCACCTCCTGGCTGAGCGGGAAGTCGAGCCCGTTGAGAAAGCCGAGCGCGTCCTCGCCCATGCAGACGACGAGCTTCGGCTGGACGATGTGGAGCTCGCGGGCGAGCCACTCGCGGGACTGGTCGTCGGGCTCCGCGCCTTCGAACTTCAGGCAGTTCGTGCCGTAGACGGCCATCGGGTCGACGCGCAGGCGCTGCAGCGAGCGCAGGATCGGCCTGCCCGGCGCGACCGTAGAACGCGACGCCTTCCTCGATCTCGGACGCCTGCGGCCCGTACTTCAGAAGCATGATGTCGGCCAGGGGATGCCCTGAGCCGAGCACGGGCACGGCACGCTCGCCGGCGGCGCGGGCGATCTCGTCGCCGAGATCGTTGATCTCGCGGATCGCCTTCTGCAGGTACTTCTCGTAGATCTCGTCGTTCGGCACCGCCACGTGGAGGGTGGACCTTCTCGGCTAGCGCACCTTTTCCTTGACCTGGGCCACCCACTTGAGGGACTGGAGATACGTCGAGCGACTTCGGCCGCCGGAGGATCTCGGCCGATGCGCAGGCTGATGAGGAACTCCTCGGGCGTCCGGAACGCGCGCATGCGCACGGCGCCGGTGCCGAGGCCGGGCAGCACGTGCGCGTCCGAGCCGGCGCCCTGCAGCAGGTTGTACTTCCGCGCGAAGCGCAGCGCCTCGTCGTTGTACGTCTCTTTGAGCAGTCGTGCGTTGTAGACCTCGAGCACGTCGATCTCCGCCAGGTGGCGGTGCAGCGTGGCGGGATCGGGTATGGCGTGGCGGCGGTCGAACGGGTGAGGGAGGAAGACGAGGCCCCCCTGGGCCCGGATGGCGGCGATCGTGTCCTCGAAGGTCAGGCCACGCGGGATCTCCTCGCGCAGGAAGAGCCCGATCACCTCACCCTGGCCTTTCGTCTTCACCTCCTCGCCGGGGATGACGATCAGGCGGCGATCACGTGCCAGCTCGACCGCCTCGAGCGCGCCCCCGAACACGTTGTGGTCGGTGACGGCGATCGCGCCGAGGCCGATCTCCTCTGCCGTTTCGAGCAGCTCGGCCGCAGGGACGCTGCAGTCGTGCGACCAGGACGTGTGCGTGTGGAGATCGACCGCGATCCACTCGCGATCCGAGAGTGGATCGGTCTCGACATGGACGACGCGCCGCCGTGCGGCAAGCCGCCGGTAGAGCGTGTCGAGCTCGGCCGCGACGGCGGCGAAGTCGTCGCGTGGATTGCTCGCGCCGGCAGGCAGCAGCCGCTTCTAGAGCGAGCCGCTCGCTCCCACCGGGTGCCGGGAGGAACATCGCCGGCCTCGTTGAGGATCGCCGCGCGCTCTTCCGCGGACGGCTGCGTGCGGACGTGGACTCGCCCGCGCAGGCGGAGCGGCACGTATGGCCGGGCGGCGAGGGCCCGCCTGCCTCAAGACCACGACCTCCCAGCCGTCGAGCCCGTCGAGACGCCGGATCGCGGCTCGGGCGACGTCGCGTTCGCCCGGGACGAGCTCGACGACGATCCTCCGCCCCTTTCTAGCGGGGCGGAAGAGCTCTCGGTCGACTCCCGGCGAGATCACCGTGTAGTCGCCCGGGAAGCGCTCGGCTGCTGCTTCCGCGGTCTCCTCGGACGTTGCGAGTAGCGCGTCGACACGGCCGAGCAGCCGCGCCCGCTGCGCCTTGCCCGGCGGATAGAAGAGCCGGTCCGGGGAGAAGAACGTCGCGACGGCGAGCGCCTTCGTGTCCCGCAGAGCGCGAGGTAGGAGAGGCTCGGCAGTCCGGGCTCGAAGCCGTGGACGACGTCGAACGCGCCGTGGGCCGAGCGCCAGCGCGAGGTTCGCGCGAACGCCGACGGGCGCGGCCATCGTGCTGCGGCGCGAGACGGGCAGCGCAGGGCCGATCGCCACGACGTCCCCGAGCTCCCCGCGTTGGAGCGCTCGCCGGCCCTCCCGCAGGTCGGGCGGCACGGTTGGACGGTGCGAGCACGGTGACCGTGTGGCCGAGGCGCCGCAGCTCGCGGGCGACGCCGGCGACGTGGTCGTTCACGTCGTGCGGCTGCGACCAGGCGAACGGCGTGACGAGGCAGATTCGGAGGGGCAACGTCGAGCGAGTGTAGCCCTGGATACGTCCACGCCCCGCGTGGAGACTTGTCACAGAGTTGGCACAGACACGTAACTCGTGCCTGGCACGCCTTACAGAGGGCGGCCCAGCGAGGCCGCCCTCTGCGTAGCAAGAGCGACTAGGCCTTCGCCTTGGCGCTCGTCTTCGTGCGCGCGTTCTGCTTGATGAAGCGCTCGGTCAGCTCGCGCGCCTCGTCGTCGCGGATCTGCTTCGGCGGCGACTTCATGAGGTACGAGCTCGGCGCCTCGAGCGCACCGCCGATGCCGTTGTTCAGGGCGAGCTTCGCCAGGCGGACGGCGTCGATGACGATGCCGGCCGAGTTCGGCGAGTCCCAGACCTCGAGCTTCAGCTCGACGTTGAGCGGCACGTCGCCGAAGGACGTGCCCTCCATGCGGATGTACGCCCACTTGCGGTCGGTCAGCCACGGCACGTAGTCCGACGGGCCGACGTGGACGTTCTCGGCGCCGATGTCGTAGTCGAGCATCGACGTGACGGCGTTCGTCTTCGAGATCTTCTTCGACTCGAGCCGCTCGCGCTCGAGCATGTTGAGGAAGTCGGAGTTGCCGCCGACGTTCAGCTGCATCGTGCGGTCGAGGTGGACGCCGCGGTCGCTGGAAGAGCGTCGTCAGCACGCGGTGGGTGATCGTCGCGCCGACCTGCGACTTGATGTCGTCGCCGATGATCGGCAGGCCGGCCTGCTCGAAGCGCTTCGCGAAGTAGCCGCTCGCGCGCGATGAAGACCGGCATGCAGTTCACCATCGCCACGCCGGCCTCGAGGATCTGCTCCGTGTACCACTTCGTCGCCGCCTCGGAGCCGACGGGCAGGTAGTTGACGACGACGTCCGTCGCCGGTCTCCTTGAGGATGCCGACCACGTCGTCCGTGTCGCCCGGCGCCTTCTCGACGACCTCGGCGAGGTACTTGCCGATGCCGTCGTGCGTCATGCCGCGCGAGACGGTGACGCCCGTCTTCTTCACGTCGGCGAACTTGATCGTGTCGTTCGGGTGCGCCCAGATGGCGTCGGCGAGGTCGACGCCGACCTTGCCCTTGACGACGTCGAACGCGGCCACGAACTCGATGTCGGAGATGTGGTAGCCGCCGAGGTCGACGTGCATGAGGCCGGGGACGGTGTCGTCGGGTGAGGCGTCCTTGTAGTACTCGACGCCCTGGAGCAGCGAGTTGGCGCAGTTGCCGACGCCGATGATGGCGACGCGCACCTTGTCCTTCGACGCGCGCCGTTCTGCGAGCCGTTCGTGAGAGGCCATGGTTTCCTTTCGTCGTGGTGAGCGTGAGACGGCCGAGGCCGTCCGCAGAGCGCGCCGAGGATGACGTCGTTGACGCTCGTGCTCCGCGCGCCGGCGCCTCGCTCGAGCTCGTACTTGAGGTCGACGGGGACGCGCAGGAGGACGACGGGGCTCGCGCCCGGGAGCGGGCTCTTGCGGCCCGAGGGCGTGAAGGGGACGTCGAAGTGCGTCGGCGAGGATGCCGACGGCGACGTCGTTGAGGCTGGCGCCGCGGCGAGCGGTCTCCCGCACGAGCGCCTGCTTCAACGAGGCGGGCATCCTTACGAGGATGCACTTCTTGCGAGAACTGCTAGCACTCAAACTGCTAGCACTGTATCAGGAAACGAACAGGGGCCGCGAGGCCCCCTGTTCGTTTCACAACGCTATCGATGCCGGCTTACGGATACGCGAAGACCGGGGGATTCACGGTGGCCGACCAAGTGACCGTGGATGACGGCGGGAGAGCCAAAGGGTCCGGGACAATCCTGACGTTGATCTCGTCGCCGGGATTTACGTCGGCCGTGGACGTCGCGTCGCTGCACGTCTCGCTGCTCGTGGACAGCCTGCACTCGACTGCCGTGTCGCTGCCGTTCACCCGCACCGTGACAAAGAAGGAGCCATGGAACAGCGGGTTGAAGTTCCTCGTCGCGCTGAAGTTTGATATCCGACCCGCGCACGTGAACGTGTCCAGGTTGGCCGTAGAGACGTCGCTCGGATCGGTCTGCCTGACGAGCGACGCGTAGCGCGGCAGGCCGCCAGCCTCCCAAAAAACCCATCCGTGCCACCGTTCGCCGTCGCGGAGCTGCACGCTCCGGATCCGCCGCCCGAGCGGGGCGGGCCGCTCGGCCCGGACGGCCCCGTCACGCCGTTGCAGGCGTACATGACGCCGTTCGCGGCGGTGAATTTCGACCCGCCGTTCTCGCAGTTGGCGCCCACGGGTTCCGACTGGCTCGTTACGCTGACGCCGTCCTCTCCGTCGGTGCCGTTCGTGCCGTTGATCCCGTCCTTCCCGGCTGGGCCTGGACGCCTTGTGGCTCTTGCATGCCCTGGTTCCCTTGCTGGTTCCACGTAAGCGGCGTGTAGCCCTTGGGGCAGGGGAAGGCGGACACGACCTTCAAATTTCCCCGCTGTCGTAGCAGCTCTGGATCACGCCTCCTTCGGGAATCGCCGCCCAGGCGATGCCCCGGCAAGTGCGGTGGCGACGATCGCTCCGGCCGCCGTCTGATCCGCTGCATCCCGCCGGTGGGCTGGCCGAGATGACGTGAGTGGCGCTGCCGCTCGGCAGTGCAGTGCGGTCTCGTCGTCGGACACAACGTCGTGCGCACCTGATCTTCGTCATCGCTTCACCATCCGCCGGCCACGATGCGCCACCCCGCCTTCTCATGTTCGAGCTCGATGAAGGACGGATGCTGCCGGAGGGTGAGATCGACCCGCCGGTGGCCGTTTTCAAGCGTGCGCCAGCGAACGATCCTGTAGTCATACGGGCCGTACAGCCCCGCGCCCCAGCGATAGAGCGAGCGGCAGCTCGCTTGGGATTTCAGGTAGCGGGCCGAGTAGAGGCGGCAGACGGTGCGGTAATCGCCTCGGTTGGCGGCAGTGACGAATTCGACGGCGACATCCGTCGCTCCGGCGGCCGCAGGCGCAGCATGCATGAGGCCGAGGCTCAGGATGAGGAGCGCGCAACACAGCGATCGAGTGAGGGTGAGTGCAGCGCGCTCGCTCAGCCGCGCCCATGCACCGCGCGTTCGAGCCGAGCGGGCCGGCGACGGCGACGAGCATGGGTGTTCGCCCGACCGTCATGTCGCCTCCGCCGTCGTCTCGACGGCCGGGGTGTCGTCCGCCTCGACGATCCGCTCGAACTCGAGAGCGGCACGTCGCCCCGCCTCTTCGAGCGCCTCGATCGACGGCGCCTCGAAGAGGTGCAAGGCGACCTCGTCCTCGGGCAGATAGGTGCTGCGTACGTACAGCACGGCGGCTCCGAGCTCGGCTGTCTTGCGCGCTTTCTCACGCGAGGACTCGAGAGCTGCCGGAGAGCGAGCGACGTACGACTCGACGAGATAGCTCTTCACCGTCTGCTCCGTCAGTCGAGGGTGACCGTGGTGCAGTCGGTCTGATATCGAACCGAGCCGGAGCCGTCCGTGAACACCCAGAGGACGCCGTGGTCGCCGGCGAAGGACGGGGGGATCAGCTCCGGGGGCACGAACACGTCGTCGCGCCCGTTGCCTGCGCCGTTCGTCCTCGACTGTCCCCACCTGATCGGGGCCGAAGCCGCCGCTGCAGTCGGGGTCGAACGGCGAAGAAGCGGCGCGTGACGATGTACGTCGTGCTCGGAACCGCTCCGTTCACTTGGAACAGCTCGTGCGCGTAGACATTGGGGCCTTCCGCCTTGATGTTCTGGACGAAGCCGCTGCGCAGCGGCGCGCCGCCGACGGGCTTCAGCGGCAGGTGCTCGGTGTGGTAGACGGCGTCCGCAGCCGCGAGTGGAGCGAGTGTCCCCAGCACCACCGCGCCCGCGAGCGCGAGGAACGGACAGACGATGCGTCGCTTCATGGCAGTGCTCCCTTCGAGTCAGTGGCCATCGACTCGAGCGTAGGACGCACCCGCTCCCGGGGAAACGTGGAAACCCCCCGACTTTGCCGAGCCGCTAGGAGAACGTCCGCGCCAGCTCTGCGCGTGAGCGGACGCCGAGCTTGCGGTAGATGCTCGTCAGGTGACCCTCGACCGTCCGGTCGCTCAGGTAGAGGGCGGACGCTACCTCCTTGTTCGTCCGCCCAGAGGCGACCAGCTCAGCGATCCGGCGCTCGGCCGGCGTGAGCTCGTCCGGCGACGCGGTCCGGCCGCCGATCTTCGCCAGCTCCGCCTGCGCTCTCTCCGACCAGAGCCGCGCCCCCAGGTGGTCGAACACTGAGAGCGCCTGGCCGAGAGCCTCGCGGGCGCGCGCCTTCTGCATCGCGCGGCGCCGCGCCGCGCCGAGCGCGAGCAGCGTGCGTGCGCGCTCGAACGGATACGGCACTCGCTCGTGCTCGGCGAGCGCGCGATCGAAGACAGCGAACGCGGCGTCGCTCTCGCCCCTCGATGCGGACAGCAGGCCGCGGCACCGTCCCGCGGCGCGAGCGCCGATGGGCGATCGAGGTTGCGAGCCTGCCGCTCCAGCCACCCGAGGATCACCTCCGCGTCCTCTTCGCGACCGAGCGCGACGAGCGCCTCGATCTCGTCGGGAACGAAGCGCATCGATCCGGGCTCGCCGACTCCTGCGGCGATCAGCTCTTGGCGTAGGGGCGCGATGGCATTTGCGGCCTCGGCCGGACGGTCGAGGGATAGCTCGAGCACACCGAGCGCCCAGATCGCATGAATCCGGGCTGTCGCGAGGTTGCGCTCGCCGGCCAGCATGAGCGCAGCCGCGGCATCGGACCGCGCCTCTCGCTCCTGCCCGTGCGAACCCCTGAGGAGCGCTCGCACCGACAGCGTGTAGGCCTGCGACGAGAGCTGGCCCGTTTGAAGCGCGCGGTCGTAGCCCTCCTCGAGCACCTCCCCGGCCTCGTGCCAACGCCCGGAGAGGTACAGCAGAATGCCCTCGAGCGCCATCATCCTGGGGATCGAGCCCTCCTGGCCGCGCGCGAGGGCGTCCGCGCGGAGTTCCTTCGCCACTTCCGGAGTAGCCGCGGCTTCGTCGCGCCAATGCGCAGCGAAGAACCGCGTGTAGGTCCCCGAGTTCAGGATGTCAACGGCATCGTCCACACCGAGATCCGTGGCGGCTCGGAGCGTTGCGTCGGCGTCTGGCTTCCCGAGGACTGCCTCGAGCAGGCCGGTGGCATTGAGCGTCTCCACATGGAACGGGAGCGGCAGATCTGGCGGAGCGCATCGAGCTGCGAGTTGGGCGTAGCCAAGCGCGGCCTCGAGGTCGACACGCATGTAGTACAGCGTGAACGCGAGCCCTTGAGCGGCCGCCGCGCGCACTCGGTCATCCGCGCGAGGATCGGCCAACGCTTGCCGGGCGATCTCCGCGGCGCGGGGCTCGTCGCCCTCGAGCCGGTGCATTCGCTGGAGCAATGCGAGCGCCTCGGGTGTGAGCTCGTCCAGCGTTTCAGAAGCGACGGCGCTCTCGAGCAGTGCGCGGGCGCCGCCCGTGTCACCGGCGGCGAATCGGTAGCCGGCGGCCTGAATGGTACGGCGCCCGACCTCGTGGGGCAGGCCTGCCGCCGTCAATCTCAGCGCGAGCTCTGAGAGCTCTGCCGCCGCGGCACTAGCACCTCGGCCGCCTGCATGTGCGGCTGCCTCCTCGAGCGCCGCGGCGACCGTCTCGTCAGGCGTCTCGGCTGCGAGGGCGAGGTGGCGCGCGTGCGCTTCCAGCTCGTCTACGGCGGCTGCGAGGCGGCGATGGGCATCTCGGCGTCTCTTCTCCTCCGTGGTCGACAGCACCGCCTCGGCGAAGAGCGGATGCGCGAAGCGAACCCGGTCCTCTTCGATCGAGATCACGTGCGCCTCTGCGGCTGGGCCAAGGGCGTCTCGTGCATCGACACCCAGCACCTGAGAGAGCACGGCGATGCGGGGATCGGACGCGCAAGCCGCCACGAGGAGCGCCTCCCGTGTCTCGGCCGGGAGCGAGACAATGCGATCGCGTAGGAGATCGTCAAGCGTCGGCGAGAGAGCCAGCGGCGCTCCGGCGGAGATGTCCCGCCCTTCGAGGGCGCGCGCAAGTTCGAGGGCGTAGAAGGGGTTTCCGCCGGAGGTCTCGTGGATGCGACGGAGGACGGGGCGGGGCAGCGCGACCCCGATGCGCTCCCGGATGAGCCTGTGGATGGCGCCGCTTGTCAGGGGGCCGACGGTCAACGACGACGCGATGTCAGCCGTTAACGCATGCTCGAGTTCGGGCGACGTCGACTCGCCGATCCGCTGGGAGAGAAGCAAGGCAGCGCCAGCGCCCTGAAGCCGGCGCGTGGCAAACGCGATCACCCCCGCAGACGCCTCGTCGAGCCACTGGATGTCGTCCACGGCGACGAGCACCGGCGTCGAGTCAGCCACATGTCGTAGTGCATTGAGAAACGCAACGGAGACGGCTCGGGGATCGACAGCTCCGCCTCGATCGTCGGCGAGCAGCAGGGCCACTTCCAGTGCTCGCCGTTGCGGGGGAGCAAGCTCCGGGAGGACCGTCTCGACGATCGGAGCGAGCAGGTCGTCGAGCCCAGCGAACGACATCGTCGCCTCGGCTTCCGTCGGCGCCGCGGCGAGCACTTCGAAGGAACGGTCGGCGGCCTCCTTCAACCCGGCTCGCCAGAGCGTTGTCTTGCCAACCCCGGCCTCGCCCTCGATCAGCAGGACTCGTCCGCCGTCCTCATCCCGTTCGAGGAACGCTTCGATTTGCTGGAGCTCACGGTCCCTCCCGATAACCGCGTGCATGCAGCCTGATAGCACGGCTCCCCGGCGACGGCAAACCCCGCCGGCCGGCCAAGCGTTATGCCTGGTCTGCGATCTCCCGCAGCTGGCGGCGCACGAAGAGGATGCGCTGGGCGACCGTGAGCCACGCAATCGCCGCCAGGACGTAGATCGGCCACTGGAGCAGGCCCCACGGGGCGAGGCCCAGGCCGATCGAGATCAGGACGACGCGCTCGACGCGCGAGCCGAAGCCGACGTCCGCGCGCAGCCCGAGCGACTCGGCCTTCGCACGTGTGTAGCTGACGAGGAACGACCCGATGACGGCGGCGAAGGCGAACACGAGCGCGACCTCGTTGCCGTCGTGCATGAACGACAGGCCGATCGCGGCGAGCATCGCGGCCTCCCCGACCCGGTCGAAGCTCGAGTCCAGGAAGGCGCCGAAGACGGTGCCCTTGCTCGCCGCGCGGGCGAGCGCGCCGTCCAGGATGTCGGCGACCGAGCCGATGACGAAGAGCAAGCCACCGAGCCAGAAGTACAGGTACTCGTTGCGCTGCTCGAAGCCGACGAGCACCGCGCCCGCGAGGCACAGCGTGACGCCCGCAAGCGTGAGCATGTCCGGGGTGAGCTTCGTCTTCGCGACGCCCCGCATCGACTTCTCGAGGATCTCGCGCGCGGCCTTCGTGTACTCCTGCTTGACCCGGTCCAGCTCGCCCACGCGCGGATCCGGCTTGCCGCCGGGCGTTGCGTCACCCATGCGGCGACTCTATGCGACCTGAGGCTCGCCCCGGCTGAAGGCTCGCCGCAGCTCACGGCGGTAGAGGATCGCACCGGCGATGAGCGCCACGAGCACTCCCGCGGCGATGTCGAGCCAGAAGTGGTTCGCCGTGGCCATCACCGCGAACGAGACCCACACAGGCCACGCGAGCCAGAGCGCCTTCAGCCAGCGGCTCTTGACGATGAGAGCCATGCTGATGCCGACGATCAGCGCGTCCGCGGCGTGGAGGCTCGGCATCGCGGCGTACGGGTTCGACGCGAGCTCGATCAACCCGCTGCCGTGGTTCAAGGAGCCGAACGAGAAGAGGGTGTCCTCGTAGCCGAACGCCTGGAACATTCGCGGCGGGGCCGTCGGTGCGACCACATAGCCGATGAGACCGAGCGCGTTCGCGAGCAGGATCCAGTTGCGGAAGCGATAGAAGTGGTCGTTGCGGCGCAGATAAACCCAGAGCAGCGTCACGCCGACGACGGTGAACTCGGAGTTCCAGTACGTCCACGAGACCGCGGCCGTGAGGAACCCCGAGGAATGGATCATCTGCTGCAACGAGAGCTCGACAAGCCCCGTCACGCGCTGCTCGATCTCGATCACCCACAGGCCGTTGTCGAACGCGCGCGCCGGATTCCGGTCGGCGATGCCGCGGACGACCTGATAGGCGAGCAGGAAGCCGAACCAGATCGCGAGCTGCACGCCGAAGTCCCGCCACCCGCGCGGGAGGTAGCGGTTCCCGATCGTGACAACAGCTCCGGTCATACCGGCAAGCCTACGAAACTCGTTCCCGCCACGGCAGGCCCGATTCTAACGTGCCTGTCGGCGCTGTGGCAGTCAGCCGCCGATGAAGGACATCTCGACCTTGGGCAGGTCTACTGTCTCGGCGGTGCGGAGCTCGGAATAGCGGTCTTGACGAGCCGCCCAGATGCCTGCGATCGCCGTCGCCAGCTCGTCGTCGGACGCGCCGCCGCGCACGAGTTCGCGCAGGTCATGCCCCCGCACGGCGAAGAGGCACGTGTAGAGGCGCGCCGTCGGCAGACAGACGCGCCCGCGTGCAGTCCCCGCAGAACGGCTGCGTGACGGACGCGATGACGCCGATCTCGCCGCCGCCGTCGCGGTAGCGGTGGCGGCGGGCGACCTCGCCTCGGTAGGCCGGATCGAGCGGGCTCGAGGGGCAGCTCGGCGTCGATAGCCGCGACGATGTCCGCAGCGGATACGACATCGTCGAGGCGCCAGCCGTTCGTATGCCCGACGTCCATGTACTCGATGAACCGCAGCGTGTGGCCGGTGCCGTGGAAGTGGCGGGCCAGCTCGAGGATCGAGCCCTCGTTCAGCCCGCGCTTGACCACGACGTTGACCTTGACGGGGAGCCCCGCAGCCGCCGCCGCGTCGATTCCCTCGAGCACGCGGTCGACTTGGAAGTCGACGTCGTTCATTGCGCGAAAGACCTCGTCGTCCAGCGAGTCGAGGCTCACCGTTACGCGAGTGAGGCCGGCGCGGGCGAGATCGTTCGCGCGAGCCGGGCCAGCAGCGCGCCGTTTGTCGTCAGCGTGAGGTCGACGTCGCCGAGCGCTGGCCAGCTTCTCGACCAGCACCGGCAGGTCGCGCCGGACGAGCGGCTCGCCGCCGGTGATGCGGATCTTCTCCACGCCGCCGCCCACGAAGACGCGTGCGATGCGCTCGATCTCCTCGAACGTCAGCAGCTCGTCGCGGCCCAGGAACTCGTAGTCGCGTCCGAAGACCTCCTTCGGCATGCAGTAGACGCACCGGAAGTTGCAGCGGTCGGTGACGGAGATGCGGAGATCGCGCAGCGGACGGCCGAATGTGTCGGTCAGGGGCACACGTTCAGAGTACCCCGGCCAAAGCGAGAGGGCGCCAGGGCCGGATGCTATCGCCCGAGTTACCGGAAGTACCTGGCGGCTCGCTCGGGCTTGACTCCAATGAGGGGTGCGAGAGGCTGTACGCCCTGGTCGGTAGCGCGCGGCCACGTCTAAGGTCAGGGGGTTGCCCGTCGCGCCAGGTACCGATACGAACGAGCTGTCCTCCACTTCCGGGCGGGCATATGCCCTGCCACTGCTCGTGGGCCTTGTGGTGTGCGCCGCGCTGGCCCGGCCGCTCGTCGCCGGGTCGCTGGATGCTGACGTCCTCCAAAGCTGGGCCACGATCTTCGTCGCTATCTGCATCCAAGCCCTTCCGTTCCTCGTCCTCGGCGTCGCGGTCAGCGGCGCCATCGCCGCCTACGTGCCCCCGGCCGCGCTCGCCCGAGCGCTCCCCACGCGTCCCGCTCTCGCCGTGCCGGTCGCCGCGGCGGCCGGGGTGGCCTTGCCCGGCTGCGAATGCGGCTCGGTGCCGATCGCCGGCCGGCTGGTCGCCCGCGGCGTCGCACCGGCCGCAGCGGTGACGTTCCTGCTGTCTGCGCCTGCGGTGAACCCGGTGGTGCTCGCGGCGACGGCCGTCGCCTTCCCAGGGCATCCGGAGATGGTCGTGGCCCGCTTGGTCGCCAGCCTCATCGCCGCCTGCGTGGTCGGCTTCGTCTGGATTTTCAAGGGACGCGACGAGTGGACCGCCAAAGCGCGGCGCAACGAGCGCGAGGAGGGGTCGCGCTTCGGTACCTTCATCGAGACCGCCGAACACGACTTTCTGCACGCGGGCGGCTTCCTGGTGATCGGTGCTGCCGCCGCCGCATCGCTCCAGACGTTGGTGCCGCGCTCCGTTCTCGACGGCGTGGCGGGCCACGGGGCGTTGGGTGTCCTCGCCTTGGCCGGCCTGGCCGTGGTTTTGGCCATTTGCTCCGAGGCCGACGCCTTCGTGGCCGCTAGCTTGACGCAGTTCTCGCTGACCGCCCGGCTGGCCTTCATGGTCGTGGGCCCGATGGTGGACGTGAAACTCGTCGCCCTCCAGGCGGGAACGTTCGGTAGTCGCTTCACGTCGTTCTTCGCGCCCCTCACTTTCTGCGTGGCCGTTGGCGCCGCGGTAGTCGTCGGGACGTTGCTGCTTTGAGCAGCGACGCGGGCGCTACCCTCACCGCCGTCATCGGCGTGCTCCTCACTCGGCTCGCGCTCGGGGGCACCTTCCGGCGCTACGTGCAGCCCGGCATGGGCATGTGGCTCGCGATCGCCGGTGTGCTTCTCATCCTCCTCGGCGTGATCGTGCTGTGGCGCCACCGGCACGGCGAGGACGATCACAACGCTCATGAGCACGGGGGCGAGCGGGTGGCGTGGCTGCTCCTCGCCCCGGTGCTGACGCTGCTGCTGATCGCCCCTGGAGCCCTCGGCGCCTTCTCCCTCGACCGCACTGGGTCGGCGGTGAGCGTGCGGAGCGGGGGCGGCGTGTACGCCGCGCTCGACCCGCAGGCGGGGCCTCATGAGATGTCGCTGCTCGAGTTCAACCAGCGTGCATTCGAGGGGACGGACGGTGCCAGCTTCAACGGCGCCACGGTGCGCCTCGTCGGCTTTGTGGCGCCGGCCGAGCCCGACGGTTTCCTCGTCGCCCGCTACTCCATCGCCTGCTGCGCTGCTGACGCGCTGGCGGCGACCGCCCACCTGGTCGGTTGGGACGGTCCGACGCCGGCACG
Organism: uncultured Actinomycetes bacterium; assembly: GCA_963786725.1. GTDB lineage: Bacteria > Actinomycetota > Thermoleophilia > Gaiellales > Gaiellaceae > PALSA-612. The sequence goes on from CAWBAD010000007.1 coordinate 291,709, forward strand.
CGACACCTGGGTCGAAGTGGAAGGCACCTTCGAGCCCGGTGCCGAGGTCAACCCTCGGCTCGTCGCTACTTCGGTAACCCCGATCCCCGAGCCGGACGAACCCTACGAATGATGCCGCGCACGGGCTCGACCGCAGGCGACAAGCGCGTTCCGGCTATGGCTTCTGCACGATGCGGTTCACCGGCGGGTTCGGGACGGCACCAGGCAGGAACGAGCCGAAGTACGCCACGAGGGCGTCGATGTCCTGCGCACCGCCGAGGGCATTCGTGCCCTGGTTGAACACCGTGAATCCGTCGCCACCGCCGGCGAGGAAGTTGTTCATCGTTACGCGGTAGGTGGTGCCGTCGTCGGGCACGGCTGAACCGTTGAGCGTGATGTTCCCGATCCGTGATGCGCAGTCGGCCCCGGACGGGTTCTGCTCGTAGGAGAAGCCGGCCGAGATCTGGAGGATCCGCTTCGTGGTCTGGCCGCCACACCCTGGGAACTGCTGCTCGAGCAGGTCCCGGATCTGGGTGCCGGTCATCGTCTTGGTGACGAGGCTGTTGCCGAACGGCTGGATGGTGAAGGCTTCGCCATAGGTGACTTCGCCCGGCGCCTCGGTACCCGATGGGGTGAAGAGGAAGCCGAATGTGGCCCCGCCGCGGATGCCGCCGGGGTTCATGAAGGCGATCTGGGCGCCGCCCAGGTTGACCGGTTGTGTGGCCACGAGTTGGGCGTCGGCGATCACGTCACCCGACGGGATCTCGCCGAGGGTGTTGGCGCTGTTCAGAATGTCCGCGCTGACCTTGCCGATGATCTGGTTCGCGAGGGGCGCCGAGGCGGTGACGTACTGCTGCACCACGTCAGCGACCCGCTGGTCCTTGGGCAGGTCGAGCAGCGGCACGTCGGCGGCCGAGTTCCTCGGGTTGCTCGAGTTGCGCACGATCGAGTTCGTCGCGCCGGCCGCGGTCAGCTCGCCGGTCTTGTCGTCGATGGTCAGCGTGATGTCGGTGAGGATGCGGCCGAACGACGACGCGCTCGTGATCAAACGCGTGACGCCGTCCGGAGTAGTGATGGTGCATCGGTATTCGGCGTGTGTGTGGGCGGACACGATGACCTTGATGGACGGGTCGAGCCGCGTGGCGATCTCGGCGATGTCACTGCCGGCCAGGTTCCCGGCGCACCCGTTGAGGGTTGCCGTCCCCGATTGGAAGCCCCCCTGGTGAATGACGAGCACGCTCGTGTCCACGTGCTGGCGCTGCAGTTGCTCCACCGCGCGGTTGGCAGCGTCGGCCTCGTCCTCGAAGGTGAGGCCGGCCACGCCCGTGGGTGTGACAATGGTCGGGGTCGCCTCCAAAACCTCACCGATGATGCCGATCTCGAACTTCTTGCCACTGTCGCTCTTGATCCGCGTGGTCCCGAATGCTGGGAACAGCGTCTGTCCGTTGTCGTTGCGGACGACATTGGCCGACAGGTACTGGAACTCGGCACCGGGATATGTGTTGCTTGTGCCACCACCGACCAGGGCATAGGGCGCCGCCGTACAACCGACGTCGACTCGGCAGCCGCCGTTTTGGATGCGCAGCAGCTCGGCCGACCCCTTGTCGAACTCGTGGTTGCCGACCGAAGCGAAGTCGGCATTCATCAGGTTTGTCACGATCGTGGACGGCTCGCCGAAGAAGAGCCCGTCGACGAGCGGGCTGGCGCCGATGTTGTCGCCGGCGATGAGGCTGATCTGTTTGTCGCCGTACTGCGCCTGCTTGTCGTGCACGGCCTGAGCGAGCCAGGCTGCCCCGCCAGCGAACTGGCCGTAGATGTTGAGGCCGGCACCGGCCTCGAGGTTGCCGTGGAAGTCGTTCCACGCGAGGAGGTGCACGTCGGTGGTAGTGCCCTTGGGCTTCTTGAACTGCACGTCAACCTTGTCGGCGAGAGACCGTGCTCCGTCGATCGTGGCGGCTCCCGCCGGCCCCGACGTCGTTGCCAGGGGAGCGATCAACGCCGCGACGATGGCCGCAACGGCGAGCAAGCCCACTGCAGTACGACGACTCCACATGGCGTGACGACGATGTCGCACGGCTTCCCCCTTACGTCGCTTGGCTCGTCCCAGCATTACAGATTGCCCGACCGTGCGCGATCAGGGTTCCGATGCCAGGCACGTCGAGATCGCACGTGCAAGCCGGTCGGCGCTGCCGTCGCCGAACTGCGAGGTAGAGCGACGGCTCCGTCAGCTCCAGCTCGAGCACCGCGCCGCCGAGCAGGTCGACCCGGGCGTAGAGAGGCTGGCCGGGAGCGCAGGCGAGCGCTGCTTCAGCCGTCTCGCGTTCTTGTGCAGTCGCGTCGGCCGGCGGCGAGTTCTTCGTCGAGGTAGAGGACCTGGCGCTCGCCGCCAGCCGGAAGCGGCACGCGTCGGCGTAGCGCATGCGAGTACGCGCCGTCGATGTAGACGAGCGCCTTCTCCTCGGCGTCACCGAGGTACGGCTGGACCATCGCCGTCTCGGCCTTCGGCCGTGGATGCGCGCGACGAGCGCCTGCCGCAGCGTCGGCCTCGCTCGGCGCGAACCACGCCGACCTGCGCCCACCGGCCGAGATCGACGGCTTGACGACGAAGGGCTCGGCCGGGAGGCTCGAACGCGTCGCCGGGCTCGACGAACCGCGTGGGAACGATCGGCACGCCAGCCGCTTCGAGGTCGCTCGAGGTAGCGCCTTGTCGGTGTTCCACTCGAGCAGCGGCACCTCGTTGACCACGCGTGGCAGCGACGTCGCCCACTGGAGGAACTCGTCACGCCGCTCGGCGTAGTCCCAGGTCGAGCGCAGGACGACGAGGTCGAACGGCGTCCCAGTCGACCGTGCCGGGTCGTCCCAGACGGCCGGCACGGCCTCGATGCCGAGAGCGGCGAGAGCAGGGACGAGCAGCCGGTCGTCGGGCTCGAGGTCAGGAATCTCGGCACACGTCGCGAGCGCGACCCGCACTAGATCGACCAGGCGCCGTTCTCCTGCACGACCTGCGCCGTCGAGCTCGATCCGGCCGCCCGAGCGCAGGTCCTTGACGATGTCCCAGTGGATCGAGCTCGAGTTCTGGCCGCCGATCGACGTGTAGCTCTGACCGAGGGCGAGGTGGATCGAGCCGTCGATCTTCTCGTCGAAGAGGACGTTCTTCATGTAGCGCGTGATGCCCGGGTTGCAGCCGATGCCGAGCTCGCCGATCCGCCGTGCACCCTCGTCGCGGTCGAGGATGCTCGTGGAGGAGCTCCTCGCCGCGCGTGGCCGATGCCTCGACGACCTTGCCGTCCGTCGAACTCGAGCCTGATGCCCTCGAGCTCGTGGCCTTCGTGGACGGCCGGGTACTCGGAGAACGTCGATCACGCCGTTCGGCCGAGTCCTCGACCGGCGCGAAGAAGAACTCGCCGCCCGGCATGTTCTTGCGCCCGTCGTCGACCTCGCCGTGGCGGCCCGGCGAGGCTGATCGTGAGGTCGGTGCCCTCGCCGACGATACGGATCTCGGTCGCCGCGTCGAAGCGGTCGGCGTAGCGCCGCATTCGCTGCGCCCTCGGCGTCCCAGTCGAGGAGGCACGCGCCGAAGACGATGTCCGTGAGCTGCGTCGAGCGTGAGCCCCGCCTCCTGGGCGAGCGCATTCGTCGGGAACTGACAGCTGACCCACGGGATCTCGCGAGCTCATCGTGCGGCGGAAGAAGACCTTTCGCGCCGTATTGGCGAGCGCGAGGCGCTCGGCCGGGACGTCGGCTTCGTGCGCGGGTGTTCTCGGGCGCGTCGAGCGTGATCCGTGCGTCCATGCGGTCGCACGCGAAGCGGTCGATCTCCGGCAGCTCCGACGAGCAGCTCCTCGGGCGCCTCGGAGACCCAGCCGTCGTCGATCGGCCACATCGACCAGCTGATGCGCAGGATCGCGTACGCTCCGCGCCGCGCGATCTGGCGCTGCGAGCTCCTCGAGCAGCGGGCGGGCGAGCGGCGTCGAGCGGATGAGCACCTCCCAGCCCGGCTGGACGTCGAGGCAGCGCTCGACGAGCAGCTTCGCGTACGCCTCGATCTCGGGGGTCGTCGTCAAGATCAGCCAGCGTCCCGTCGCGCTGGACGACCTCGCCGTCGAGCTCGATCGTGCCGCCGCCGGCGCAGGTCCTTGACCATGTCCCAGTGGACGGCGCTGACGTTCGTGCCGCCGAGGAACGGGAAGCCGTTACCGAGCGCCAGGTGGATCGTGCCCTCGATCTTCTCGTCGAAGAGGGTGTTCTGCGTGTGCCGCTGGATGCCCGGGATTGCAGCCGATGCCGAACTCGCCGAGCACGCGGGCACCCTCGTCGGTGTCGAGCGTCGTCGAGGAGGAAGTCCTCGTTCGTCGACGCCGATCGCGTCGACGACGCGGCCGCCCTCGAAGCGAAGCCGGACGTTCTCGACGGCGCGGCCGCCGTAGCAGGCCGGGTACTCGGAGAAGGTGACCGTGCCCTCGGCCGAGTCCTCGACCGGGCTGTAGAAGACTTCGCCGCCGGGCATGTTCGCGCCGACCGCGTCGACGTGGCCGTGAGCGGCCGTCGAGGCTGAAGGTGAGATCGGTGCCGTCGCCGGTGATGCGCACCTCGCCGGCGGCGTCGAAGCGCGCGCGCGATCTCGCGCATGCGCTCGGCGAGCGCTTCCCAGTCGACGAGCACGGCGCCGTAGAGGAAGTCCTCGAACGCACGTGAGGCCCATGCCGGCGTCCTGGGCGAGCGCCGGCGTCGGGAACTGGCAGCCGACCCACGGCTTTTCGTCCGTGCGAAGAACGGCTCGGCGTGCGGTCGAGTCGCCTGTTGTCGCAGCATGAGGCGCTCGGGCGGGATGTCGGACCCCTCGCGCGTGTTCTCGGGTGCGTCGATGACGACGAGGCAGTCGGCGTGGTCGAGCTCGTACGCCGTCGATCTCGGCGAGCGTCCCGAGCAGCTCCTCGGGCGCCTCGGCCAGCCAGGCGAGACGAGCGCGCGAACGCGAGCCGCGGCAGGGCGTAGGCCCCGCGGCGCGCGATTGCCGCGACGACCTCCTCGACGAGCGGGTCGTCGCATCGGGAGTTGCAGCGCACGAGCACCTGCCAGCCCGGCTGCACGTCGACGCACCGCTCGACGAGCAGCGACGCGTAGCTCGCGAGCCGTGGATCGGCCATGAACTCTGGACACTAACGACGGTGTAACTTGCTACGCTAAGACTTAGATTTTCTTCCATGACGAACTCGACCTAGAAGGAGAGAGCGAATGGCAAGGTGATCGGCATCGACCTCGGCACGACGAACTCGTGCATGGCGGCGATCGAAGGCGGCGAGCCCGACGTCATCCCGAACGCGGAAGGCGGGCGGACGACGCCGTCCGTCGTCGCGTTCACGAAGGACGGCCAGCGGCTCGTCGGCGCGCCTGCGAAGCGCCAGCAGGTGACGAACCCGCGAGAACACGATCTTCTCGATCAAGCGCTTCATGGGCCGGAAGTTCGACGAGGTCTCGGAGGAGATGACGATCGTCCCCTACGAGGTCGTCGAAGGGCCCGAACGACGACGTGCGCGTGAAGGCGGGCGACAAGGAGTACGCGCCGCCGGAGATCTCGCGCGATGATCCTCCAGAAGCTCAAGACGGACGCGGAGGCCTACCTCGGCGAGGAGGTCACGGACGCCGTCATCACCGTCCCCGCGTACTTCAACAACGCGCAGCGCGAGGCGACGAAGGACGCCGGCAAGATCGCCGGCCTCAACGTGCTCCGCATCATCAACGAGCCGACGGCCGCGTCGCTCGCCTACGGGCTCGACAAGGAGGCCGACCAGACGATCCTCGTCTTCGACCTCGGCGGCGGCACGTTCGACGTGTCCGTGCTCGAGCTCGGCGACGGGACATTCCACGTGAAGGCGACGTCGGGCGACAACCACCTCGGCGGCGACAACTTCGACAAGGCCGTCGTCGACTGGCTCGTGGCGGAGTTCAAGAAGGATCACGGCGTCGACCTGTCGCAGGATCCGGTCGCGCTCCAGCGGCTCTACGACGCAGCGGAGAAGGCGAAGATCGAGCTCTCCTCGACGATGACGACGCAGATCAACCTGCCGTTCATCGCCGAGGGGCCGAAGCACCTCGACATGCAGCTCACGCGGGCGAAGCTGCTCGAGCTGACCGCACGATCTGCTCGAGCGCACCGTCGGCCCGACGAAGCAGGTGCATCACGGACGCCGGCCTCGACGCGTCGGCGATCGAGCACGTCGTGCTCGTCGGCGGCATGACCCGCATGCCGGCCGTGCAGGAGAAGGTCACGGAGCTGCTCGGCAAGGAGCCGCACAAGGGCGTCAACCCGGACGAGGTGGTCGCCGTCGGCGCCGCCATCCAGGCGGGCGTGCATGCGCGGTGAGGTGAAGGACGTCCTCCTGCTCGACGTGACGCCGCTGTCGCTCGGCATCGAGACGAAGGGCGGTGTCTTCACGCAGCTGATCGAGCGCAACACGACGATCCCGAACCGCAAGTCGGAGATGTTCTCGACGGCGGAGGACAACCAGCCGTCCGTCGAGATCCACGTGCTCCAGGGCGAGTCGGAGATGGCGCTCTACAACAAGACGCTCGGCAAGTTCCAGCTCGTCGGCATCCCGCCGGCGCCGCGCGGCATGCCGCAGGTCGAGGTCACCTTCGACATCGACGCGAACGGCATCATCAACGTCTCCGCGAAGGACCTCGGCACGGGCAACGAGCAGCAGGTCCGCATCGAGGGTGGCTCTGGCCTCAAGCCCGAGGAGGTCGAGCGGATGATGAAGGAGGCCGAGGCGCACGCCGGCGAGGCGCACGCGATGCGCGAGCTCGCCGACGCGAAGAACCACGCCGAGAACCTCGTCTACCAGACGGAGAAGGCGCTCAAGGAGAACCGCGAGGCGCTCGACGAGTCGGTCGCCGCGACGATCGAGGGCCGGATCATGGAGCTGAACGAGGCGCTCAAGGGCTCCGATCTCGCCGAGGTGCAGGCGAAGACCGACGCGCTCGTCGAGGCCTCGCACTCGCTGGCCGAGGCCGTTTACGCGAAGGCGAGCGCCGACGTGGCGCGGCTGGCGAGGCGGCGGCCGGCGACGGCGCCGCCGACGACGAGGAGGTCGTCGAGGACGCCGACTACGAGGTCGTCGAGGACGAGGAAGTGACGGAGCCTCGACGAACGCCGACCTCGAGCAGCGGATCGACGGAGCTGGAGGCCGGCGGGGACGAGCGCCATCGCCGACCTCCAGCGCGTCGCTGCCGACTTCGACAACTACCGCAAGCGGACGGCGCGCGATCAGGAGAGTCGCTGGTCGCACGCGCGCACGAGCGGCTCGTGAAGGAGCTGCTGCCCGTGCTCGACGACCTGGAGCGGGCGCTCGACGCCGCGGCGGAGCACGAAGAGGTGAAGCTCGAGGAAGGCGTCAGGCTCGTCCACCGCGAGCTGTCGGACGTGCTTGCAGAAGGAAGGCCTGGTCGCGATCGAGACCGACGGGAAGTTCGACCCGCACGAGCACGAGGCGCTGCTGACGCAGCCGTCCGAGGCCGAGGAGGGCGCGATCCTCGAGGTGATCCAGAAGGGGTACCGGCTCGGCGACCGCGTGCTGCGGCCGGCGCGGGTCGTCGTGAGCGCCGGTGGCGACGAGCCGTGGCGACGCGAACGACTAAGAACCTCTACGAGGTGCTCGGCCTCGAGAAGGGCGCCTCGCAGGACGAGATCAAGAAGGCCTACCGCAAGCTCGCCCGGCAGTACCACCCGGACAAGAACCCGGGCGACAAGGAGGCGGAGGAGCAGTTCAAGGAGGTGCAGGCCGCCTACGACGTCCTCTCCGATCCGGAGAAGCGAGAGCAGTACGACTCCTGGGGCTCCCCGAGCGGCCGCCCGCGAGTTCGGGCCGGGCGGCTCGTTCACGTTCGACTTCGGCGACTTCGGCGATCTCGGCGACCTGCTCGGCGGGATCTTCGGCGACCGCCGTGGCGGCAGGCGGGCGCAGTCGTCAGCGCGGCCGGCGCGGCCAGGACGTGGAGGTCGACGGTCAACCTCTCGTTCGAGGACGCGTTGCGCGGCGTGGAGACGACGATTCCGGTCAGCCTCGAGTCGTCGTGCTCGACGTGCAAGGGATCGGGAGCGAAGCCGGGCACGGCGCCCAGGACCTGTCCCGCAGTGCGGCGGCCGTGGCGTCGTCTCGGAGGCGCAGGGGCTGTTCGCTCTCTCGCAGCCGTGCCCGCGCTGCCGCGGGAACGGCACGGTGATCGAGGATCCGTGCCCGACGTGCCGCGGCACGGGACGGGAGCGGCGCACGCGCCGCTTCAAGGTGAAGATCCCTGCCGGCGTGAAGGACGGCACGCGGATCCGCCTGCGCGGCAAGGGCGAGGCTGGCTACGGCGGCGCGCCCGCCGGCGACCTCTACGTCGTCACGCGCGTGGCGTCCGTCGAAGCTCTTCCGCCGGCGCGGCGACGCCGATCTCGAGATCGAGGTGCCGGTCACGTACCCGGAGGCGGCGCTCGGCGCGACCGTCGAGGTGCCGACACCGGACGGCCGCGTCTCGCTCAAGGTGCCGCGCCGGCACGCAGGACGGCAAGCTGCTGCGCATCAAGGGCCGCGGCGTGCCGAAGCTCAAGGGCTCGGGCCGCGGTGACCTGATCGCCCGGGTGCGCGTGACGGTGCCGTCGAAGCTCTCCAAGGCTGAGCGCGAGGCGGTCGAGCAGCTGCGCGAGGTGTCGCGCGAGGATCCGAGAGAGAAGGCGTTCTCGTGACCGATCAGCGACCGCGCTACATGATCTCTGTCGCCGCTGAGATCGTCGGCATGCACCCGCAGACGCTGCGTATCTACGAGACGAAGGGGCTCGTCCGTCCCGGTCGGACGCCGGGCGGCACGCGCCTGTACTCCGATCACGACCTCGAGCGGCTGCGCGACGATCCAGCGGCTGACGACCGAGCTCGGGCTCAACCTCGCGGGCGTGCGGCGCGTGCTCGCGCTCGAGGACGAGCTCGCTGCCCTGCCGCCAGGCGCTCGACCGTCTTGAGCGGGAGATGAACGATGCGGTCGAGATCGGTGCACCGGCAGTACCGGCGCGAGGTCGATTCTCTACTCGGAGGCGCAGCGCGAGCTGCGACTCCCCAGGAAGTAGGGCTGAGATGGACTTCAACAGACTGACGATCAAGTCGCAGGAGGCGATGGCCGCTGCGGTCGAGGACGCGACGGCGCCGCGGCAACCCCGAGGTGTATCCCGAGCACCTGCTGCTGGCGCTACTCGACCAGGAGCTGCCGCGTTCGCTCGTCCCATCGGCTCAGTCGCTGCGCGCAGATGCGGAATCGCGGCTCGCGCAGAAGCCGGCCGTGGAAGGCGCCGCACAGCAGCCGCGCATCTCGACCGAGCTGTCGAGCGTGCTCGACAAGGCAGGCTCCAGGAAGCGCAGCAACTCGACGACGAGTACGTCTCCGTCGAGCACCTCCTGCTCGCGCTCCGACGTCGGTCCCGCGCGACGAGTTGCTGGCCCGAATCAAGGAAGTCCGCGGCGCGCAGCGCGTCACCTCCCAGGACCCCGAGGGCTCGTACCAGGCGCTCGAGAAGTTCGGCCGCGACCTGACGGCGCTCGCCGAGAGCGGCAAGCTCGACCCCGTCATCGGCCGCGACGAGGAGATCCGGCGCGTGATCCAGGTGCTCTCGCGGCGGACGAAGAACAACCCTGTCCTCATCGGGGACCCCGGCGTGGGGAAGACCGCCATCGTCGAGGGGCTCGCGCAGCGGATCGTCGCGCGGCGACGTGCCGGAGGGCCTGAAGGGCAAGCGCGTGTGGGCACTCGACATCGGCGCGCTGCTGGCCGGTGCGAAGTACCGCGGCGAGTTCGAGGAGCGGCTGAAGGCCGTGCTCGCCGAGATCGCCGCTGCCGAGGGCGAGCTGATCGTCTTCATCGACGAGTTGCACACGATCGTCGGCGCGGGCGCGGCCGAGGGCGCCGTCGACGCCGCCAACATGCTGAAGCCGATGCTCGCCCGCGGCGAGCTGCGGGCGATCGGCGCGACGACGCTCGACGAGTACCGCGAGCACATCGAGAAGGACGCCGCGCTCGAACGGCGCTTCCAACCGGTATTCGTGGGCGAGCCGTCGACCGCGGACACGATCGCCATCCTCCGCGGGCTCAAGGAACGCTACGAGGCCCACCACGGCGTGCGTATCCGCGACGCGGCGCTCGTCGCGGCGGCCGTGCTCTCGGACCGCTACATCTCGGGCCGCTTCCTCCCCGACAAGGCGATCGACCTCGTCGACGAGGCCGCCTCGCGTGTGCGCATGGAGATCGACTCGTCACCGCTCGAGCTCGACGAGGCAGAGCGCCGTGTCCGCCAGCTCGAGATCGAGCTCGCGGCAATGGCGAAGGAATCGAAGGACGTGCGCGAGCCTCTCGAGCGTGAGCTCGCCGACGCGAAGGCGGCACGGGACGAGCTCGCTGCGCGGTGGGCGAAGGAGAAAGAGGCTCTGGAGCGTGTGAAAGAGATCACGCGGGCAATCGACGGGCTGCGCATGGAGGCCGAGCGCGCCGAGCGGGAGGGCAACCTCCAGCGGGTGGCCGAGATCCGCTACGGCGAGCTGCCTGCGCTCGAAACGGAACTGAGCGAGCGCGAGGCCGCCGAGGGTGAGCCGATGGTGAAAGAGGAGGTCGACGAAGACGACATCGCGCTCGTCGTCAGCCGCTGGACAGGCATTCCCGTGACGCGCCTGCTCGAAGGCGAGACCGAGAAGCTCATCCACATGGAGGAGCGGCTTCACGATCGCGTCGTCGGCCAGCACGAGGCGGTCGAGGCAGTGTCGAATGCGTTGCGGCGGTCACGCTCGGGCCTCCAGGATCCGAACCGGCCGATCGGCTCCTTCGTATTCCTCGGCCCGACCGGTGTGGGCAAGACCGAGCTCGCACGCGCGCTCGCGGAGTTCATGTTCGACGACGAGCGCGCGATGGTGCGGATCGACATGTCCGAGTACTCCGAGCGGCACACGGTGTCACGCCTCGTGGGCGCGCCGCCCGGCTACATCGGCTACGAGGAGGGCGGCCAGTTGACGGAGGCGGTGCGACGGCGCCCGTACTCGGTGATCCTCCTCGACGAGATCGAGAAGGCGCACGCGGAAGTCTTCGACATGCTCCTGCAGATCCTCGACGACGGCCGGCTGACGGACGGCCACGGCCGCACCGTCGACTTCCGGCACACCGTCGTCATCATGACCTCCAACGTGCGCTCGGCTGAGGCGTTGCGTGAGTTCTTCCGGCCCGAGTTCCTCAATCGGATCGACGAGGTCGTGGTCTTCAGCGCGCTCGATCGCGAGCAGCTGGCGGACATCGTCGAGCTCCAGCTGGCGCGGCTACGCGAGCGGCTGGCCGAGCGCGGGCTCTCGATCGAGCTCACTGACGATGCGAAGGAGGTCGTGCTCGAGGCCGGCTGGGATCCGACGTACGGCGCGCGGCCGCTGAAGCGCGCGCTCCAGCGGCTCGTGGAGAACCCGCTCGCGAAGGCGCTCCTCGAAGCGCGCTTCGCCGAGGGAGACACCGTCCGCGTGGACGCCGAGAACGGCGAGCTCGTGTTCGCGCAAGCGTCTGCGCGCGTCGCCGCCTAGTCTCGATGTGACACCTTGCGTTGGGGTTGTGGCCGCGGCACCATTGCTTTGTGCGACGCAGGCGGGAGGAACCTCTCGACCCCAATGAGCTCTTGAACGGAATCGCAGAGTTCGTGATGCGCATCGACGCTAAGCTGGATCGCGTTCTCGACCTACTAAGCGAGGGCGATGGCGAGACGGAAGATGACTCCTGAGGAGCGCGCCGCCTTCGAGGCCCAGCTCGCCGAATGGGCCGAGGACCGCAGGAAATTCGGCGAGCTGATCGCCCGCTTCGACGCGCAGCTTCGCGAACAGAAGGAGCGGCGCGAACGCCGAAGGCGCTTGCTGCGTCGCCTCGTTCCGTTCGTCTGATTCAGGCGAGGGTCACGAGCGCGGCGATCTTCGATCGCGTGCGCTCGGCCATGACGAGGTTGCCCTTCCGCTCGTAGAGGGCGAGCGCCTGCTCGAGCTCCGCCCGTCCGTCCTTGCCCGCGAGTGCCAGGACCTCGGCGAGGTCGACGAGCGCGTCCGCGTGCGCGTTCAGCATGTCCGTCTCCTCGGCCATCGCGACCGCCTCGCGCGCAAGCCGCTCGCCTTCTTCGAGCTCGCCGCGCCGCGCGAGCACCTTGCCCTGCACCTGGCGCCACAGGATCTGCGTGCTGCGGAACTCGCTCGGATCTGTCTCGCGACCACGCTCGACCCACTGCTCGGCGTCGTCGTCTCGCCCGAGCGCAGTGAGGGCTTGCGCGAGATTGCAGCAGAGCCACATGAAGTTGCCCATCTCGGCTGAGGCCAGTGTGACATCGCACGCCTCCCGCGCTGCCGTCTCCGCGGCGGCAAGCTCGCCCTCGAGCATCGCGACGTAGGAGCGATGCCACGCTAGTTGGATCTGGAATCTGGTCACGCTGAGTTCCGCCACGCGGTCGGCTGCCTCTGTGAGCAGCCGCTGTGCCTCCTCGAAGCGGCCGAGCATCGCCAGGAGGCGATCGCGGCGAGGCAGTACGGCACGCCGCTCGACCTCAGGGTGCTCGTCGAGCCAGCTCAGGCACTCCTCGACCGGCGTCGCGCCCAGAAACTGATGGATGACCAGCTGACCCTTCGCCCACTCGCCCACTGTGGGGTAGTCCGCCCGTCGCGCGTGCTCGACCAGCCGCTTGGCAGCGTCCACGGCGGCTCCCCGTGAGCCGTGGAAGTCCTCGAGGATCATCTGCTCGGACCAGGCGATAGAGAGGCCCCACTCGTCGTCCGCCGCCTCGAACACCGGGCGGGCCTCCTCGATGAGCTCGCGTAGTCGCGTCGCACCTGTGTCGGTGCCCTTGAACACGAGCTCGTAGCCGGCGCCGTTGAGGCGCAGACCGAGCGCGGTGATGCGGTCGCCCACGGCCTCGGCGCGCGTCGCACCCTCTGAGAGGCCCGCAATCGCCTCGGCGCCGCGGCTCGTGTTGACACGCGCCCAGCACAGTTCGACTTCGAAACGTCCATCGCACTGTTCGTCGGGCAGCAGCGCGGCTGCCCGTTCGAGGACGTTGAGCGCGGCGCGGAAGTCCTTTCGCACGATCGCCCGACTCCCTGCAGCTTTCAGTCGTTCGCCGGCCCGTGCGGCGAGGTCCGAGTCGGACTGGCCCAATTCCTGCCAGTAGCGGTACGCCTGCTCGAGGTGGTAGCCGAGCAGCTCGTCAAGCTCGACGAGCTCGGTGCCGTGCTCCCCGAGCCAGTCGGCGAACCGTTCGTGCAGCTCGGCCCGTCCCGCCTTCGAAAGGCTGTCGTAGGCGGCGTCGCGGATGAGGAGGTGGCGGAAGCGGAATGCGTCTTCTCCGGCGAGTTGCGCCCTGTCGGGACGGACGAGCTCTTTGCGGACGAGGGCCGCCAGGCGCGTCGTCAGCTGTTGCTCCTCCGGCGAGAGCGCGCGGACCGCGCCCTGGTGGAAGAGCTCGCCTTCGACCGACCCGCGCTCGAGCACGGTGCGCTCCGGCGTCTCGAGCTGGTCGAGCCTTGCCGAAAGCAGGGCCTGGATCGTCGGTGGCACCTCGACGTCGCCGTCGCCCGACGCATCCACCATCGCGGCCATCTCCTCGACGAAGAGCGGGTTCCCGGCGGCAGCCTCGAGGATGCGCTTCCGCACGTCGTCGTTGAGCGTTCGAGCGGCGATGTGGACGTCCATCAGCTGCTCGGCTTCCTCGATCGACAGCGGCTGCAGGCGCGTCACGCCGCCCCAGCCGCTCCGGCGGTCGAGCAGCTCCGGTCTCGCGAGGCAGAGCAGGAGGATCGGCGCGCCGGTCGACATGGACGCGACGTGCTCGACGAGATCGAGGAAGACGTCCTCGCCCCACTGGATGTCGTCGAAGACGGCGACCAGCGGCTCCTCGGCGGCAACCGCCTCGAGCAGCTTGCGGAACGCCCACGCGATCTCGTCGGTGGAGGAGGTTCCGTCGGATCCGAGGACGACCGCGAGCGCATCGGCGGCGACCGGATCGAGCGCGAGGCCGGCACGATGGGGTTCGAGCTGCCTCAGGGTCTCGACGACGGGCCAGTACGTGATGCCCTCACCGTACGAGAGACAGCGGCTGCGGACGACCGTCGCGTCGATGCTCGAGAGGAACTCGGCGGCGAGTCGGGACTTGCCGACGCCGGCCGCACCGACCACGGTCACGAGCTCGCAGGCAGGGCCATGTCGCACGCGCTCCCAGGCCGCCTGGAGGGCGGTCAGCTCCTGTCGGCGCCCCACGAGCGGCTGGTCGAATCGCCGCTCGCCTGCCGTTTCCGAGACTGCCACAAGCCGCCAGGCTGGCACGGGCTCGGCCTTGCCCTTCAGCGTGAGAGGCTCGACGGGCTCGACTTCCACCGCCTCCTGTACGAGCCGCAGCGTCCGCTCACCAAGGAGGATCTCGCCCGTGCCCGCAGCTTGCTCGAGCCGGGCGGCGACGTTGACCGCGTCACCCGTCGCCAGGCGCTCCGCGGTGCCGGTCACGACCTCGCCCGTGTTGACGCCGATCCGCCCCTCGACGCCGAGCTCGGGCAGCGCCGCCCGCAGCTCGGCGGCTGCCCGGACCGCCCGCAGCGCGTCGTCCTCGTGCACCGTCGGCACGCCGAAGACCGCCATCACGGCGTCGCCGATGAACTTCTCGACCGTGCCGCCGTGACGCTCGACGATCGACTTCGCACGCTCGAAGTAACGAGCGAGCATTGCGCGAACCGCCTCCGGGTCGCGCGACTCGCCGAGCGCCGTCGAGCCGACGACGTCGCAGAAGAGCACGGTGACGACTTTCCGCTGTACGCGGCCTCCATTGGCCACCGCGGCGCCGCACTCGGGGCAGAACCTGAACGCCTCGGCAGCCTCGTGCCCGCAGCTCGCGCAGATGGCCACGCGTGGAGTCTAGGAAGGCTGGTGTTATTCCGGCATGGATGCGATTGAGCTCTTCGGTCGCGAGCAGGTGGAGAAGGCGCGGCGCTACCATCGGCCGGGATACGTCGGTTGGGCGGCGAACACGGCCATCGGGCTCGGCGTGCTCGCGCTGCTCGCAGTGGCCGGCCCCGACTTCGATGCTTGGGCGTGGTGGCTCGCTGCGGCAGCAATCACGGCGCTCGCGATCGTCCTGCCCTGGACGGCACGGCTGCCGATCGGCTATCTCGTCGGCTACCGCCACGAGCGGCACTGGGGCTTCTCGACCCAGTCGTTCGGCGCCTGGCTCGTCGACCGGCTGAAGGGCCTCGGCGTGGGCCTGGCCCTGACGGTGCCGCTCATGGTCGGGCTCGTCGCGCTCGGACGGTGGTTTCCCTCTTGGTGGCCGCTCGTCGCGGCGGCGGCCGGCGCGGTGTTCGCCCTGGTTGTGTCGTTCGTCGCGCCAGTTCTCTTCGAGCCGATCTTCAACCGGTTCGAGCCGCTGGCCGACGAGCAGCTCGCGGACGACCTCCGTGCCCTCGCCGAGCGGGCCGGCGCGCCCGTTCGCGACGTGCTCGTCGCTGACGCGAGCCGGCGTACGACGAAGGTCAACGCCTACGTCTCCGGCGTGGGGAGGACGCGCCGCGTCGTCCTCTTCGACACGTTGCTCGAGCAGTCGTCTTCGGCGGAGGCGAAGCTCGTCGTCGCCCACGAGCTCGGCCACCGGCGCGCCCGTCACATCTTCAAGGGGACGCTGCTGGCGATGGCGGGCATCGCCTTCGCGGTCATGGTCGTCTGGGCGGTCGTCGGCACGCCGCAGCCCGACGACATCCCGCTGATCATGCTGATCGGTGCCCTGCTCGAGCTCGCGGCCCTGCCGGCGATGACGGCGCTCTCTCGTAGCTGGGAACGTGTCGCCGACCGCTTTGCCCTCGACCTGACGGGCGACCTAGGCGTGTTCGAGGAGACGTTCCGCTCGCTCGCTCTCGCGAACCTCTCCGACCTCGACCCGCCGCGGGCGCTGTACTACGCGCTCTTCTCGCACCCGACGATCCCTGAGCGAATCGCGTTCGCGCGCCGTTGGGCGGAGCTACACACGTCTCGATGATCACTTCTCGCCGACCGTAGCCTGTGCTTTACTCCTGACGACAGCGCCGACCAGGAAAGGAGCGTACGTGGGGCAGTTCATATCCATCGCGAATGGCTTTGCGACCACTTCGGAGGGTATGAACCTTGCTTCGACGAACGCTCAACCTGGGAATCCTGGCGCATGTAGACGCCGGTAAGACGACGCTCACAGAACGGCTGCTGTACGCGGCCGGCGTCATCGACGAGATTGGCAGCGTCGATGACGGCAGTACTCAGACGGACACGCTGGCGCTCGAGCGACAGCGCGGCATCACCATCAAGTCGGCCGTCGTCTCGTTTCCGATCGACGACGTCACCGTCAACCTCATCGACACGCCCGGCCACCCGGACTTCATCGCCGAGGTGGAGCGCGTGCTGAGCGTGCTCGACGGCGCCGTGCTCGTGATCTCCGCTGTCGAGGGCGTGCAGTCGCAGACGCCGTTGCTCATGCGGGCGCTGCAACGGCTGCGCGTCCCGACCTTGCTGTTCGTGAACAAGGTCGATCGTAGAGGAGCGGACTGCGAGCGCGTTCTCGAAGAGATCTCTAGACGGCTGACGAGCGCAATCGTCCCGATGGCATCCGCGGGCAGCCCCGCGTTTCGGGAGCGGCTGGCCGAGGTGCTCGCCGAGCGCGACGAGGCGATCCTCAGCGCGTACGTCGAAGACGAGAGCATCCCGTACGACCGGCTTTGGCACGAGCTTGCGGCGCAGACCAAGCGAGGCGTCGTGCATCCGGTGTTCTTCGGCTCGGCCATCACCGGCGCCGGCGTGGACGTGCTCATGAGCGGCATCGCGCAGCTGCTGCCGGCTGCCGAAGGGGACGCCGACGGCCCGCCCTCGGGCACCGTCTTCAAGATCGAGCGAGGCCAGGCGGGCGAGAGGGTCGCCTATGTCCGGATGTTCTCGGGCGCGCTGCGCGTGCGAGACCGTCTGCAGGTCGGCGAGGACGAGCGCAAGGTGACCGCCCTCAGCGTCTTCGACAGCGGCTCGGCCGTTCGAGGCGATTCGCTGGCTGCGCGCCAGATCGGAAAGGTGTGGGGGCTCGGCGAGATCAGGATCGGCGACGCGATCGGCGCACCACGCGCGCACGCGGAGCACCACTTCGCCCCGCCGACGCTGGAGACGGCCGTCGTACCGCGTGACCCGAGTGAGAAGGGCGCCCTGCACATCGCGCTGACGCAGCTCGCCGACCACGATCCGCTGATCGACCTGCGGCAGGACGACGTGCGGCAGGAGCTGTTCCTCTCGCTCTACGGCGAGGTGCAGAAGGAGGTCATCCAGGAGACACTGGCGACCGACTTCGGTATCGACGTCGTGTTCCGCGAGACGACGACGATCTGCGCCGAGCGGCTCGTCGGCACGGGCGCGGCGGTCGAGATCATCGGGGAACGGCCGAACCCGTTCCGCGCGACCGTCGGGTTGCGCGTCGAGCCGGGCGCCGTCGGGTCGGGCGTGACGTTCCGGCTCGAGGTGGAGCTCGGGTCGCTGCCACTCGCGTTCTTCCGTGCCGTCGAGGAGACGGTCCGAGCGACACTGCGACAAGGCCTGTGCGGCTGGCAGGTCCTGGACTGCGCCGTGACGATGACGCACTCCGGCTACTCGTCACCGACCTCGACGGCGGGGGACTTCCGATTACTGACGCCGCTCGTGCTGATGGAGGCGCTACAGGAGGCCGGCACCGTTGTGTGCGAGCCGATCCACCACTTCTCGATCGACGCTCCGACGGAGACTGTCGGTCAAGTGTTGTCGGCGCTGGCACGGCTGGATGCCGTCCCTCGGGCGCCCGATGTCCGTGGCTCGTCGAGCACGGTCAAGGGCGACATCGCTGCGGCTCGTGTGCACGAACTGCGGCTCGAGCTGCCGGGACTGACGCGCGGCGAGGGCGTGCTGGAGTGCGAGTTCGGCCACTACGAGCCCACGAATGGCACCGTCCCCACGCGGCCTCGATCCGACTGGAACCCGCTCGACCGCGCGCAATACCTGGCTTCTCTAAGGTCCGGCGGTGCTCTTCGATCCTGATGCCCACGAGCCGCTCGTCGAGGACACCTGGAACGAGGATCGCGCGCGCGACGCGATCCGCGAGATCGTCGAAGACGCAGAGGGCGCATTCGACGACGGCTGGCCGACGCACCCTCGGGACTTCCTCCATGAAGACGACGAAACGCGCCGCTACCGCGGCGTCTATTGCGGTGGTGCGGGCGTCGTTCGGGCGCTCGACACGCTGCAACGAAGAGGGCTGGTGGACTTGCGACGCGATTACGTCTCGTACCTCGACCGCCCGTACGAACCTGACGTTCCCGATGACGACCGAGTCTCGAGCCTCATGGACGGAGAGACGGGAATCCGGCTCGTGTTGCACCAGCTCGCGCCATCGAGCGAGAACGCCGACCGCCTCGCCGAGCTGGTCGCTCAGAACGCTGAAGACGAGCACTGCGAGGTGTTCTGGGGCAGTCCCGGGACGATGCTCGCCGCCGCAGCGATGCACGAGCGGACGGGCGAGGCGAGGTGGCTCGATCTGTGGCGTGACGGCGCGGCGTGGCTGATCGATCAGTGGGATCCGCAGACGGATCTCTGGACACAGCGGTTTCCAGGCGGGTCGGTGTGGCAGTGGATCGGTCCCGCACATGGCTTCGCGGGCTGCGTGCTGGCCCTGTCTCCGCATGCGGACGGCGCCGTTCATCGCCGCGCGGCAACTGCCATGGCTCGCTACGCAATCGAGGAGGACGGGCTCGCGAACTGGCCGACCGCCGCCATGGAGAGCCTGCAGTCCAATCGGGACGGGTCTATCCGGACGCAGTGGTGCCACGGCGCGCCCGGTGTGGTCGCGTCGCTGGCCCGGGTGGCGCTCGACGACGACGAGCACAGTCGCTTACTTCGCGCGGGCGGTGAGCTGACGTGGCTCGCCGGTCCGCTGAAGAAGGGCGCGAACCTCTGTCACGGCACGGCGGGCAACGGGTATGCCTTCCTGGCGCTCCTCGAGCGGACGGGTGACGAGCTGTGGCTCGAGCGCGCACGAGCCTTCGCCATGCATGCCATCTCCCAGGTGGCACGTGAGCGGACGGAAAGCGGCCGCGGCCACTACTCGCTCTGGTCCGGCGATCTGGGAACAGCGCTGTACCTCGCCGATTGCGTGGCCGGCGGCGGAGCGCTCCCACTACCCTGACGACCCGTGAGGGTGCTCGTCGTCGGTGCGGGCGGCGTGGGGTCGGCCGTCGGGCCGATCGCGCAGCGGCGCTCGTTCTTCGAGCACATGGTCTTCGCCGACTACGACCGCTCCCGCGCCGAAGCCGTCGTCGAGAAGCTCGGCGAGCCGGACCGCTTCAGCTCGGCGCAGGTGGACGCGTCCGACATCAGTGCGATCGTCGCGCTCGCCCGCGAGGCGAAGGCGGACGCGATTCTCAACGCCGTCGACCCGCGCTTCAACCCGCCGATCTTCGCGGCGGCGCTCGAGGCTCGTCTGCACGTACCTCGACATGGCGATGACGCTGTCCGAGCCGCACCCGCAGCACCCGTACGAAGCTCACGGGCGTGAAGCTCGGCGACGAGCAGTTCGCGGCCGAGGAGGCCTGGAAGGCGGCGGGCCTGCTTGCGCTCGTCGGCGTCGGAGTAGAGCCGGGCCTCTCGGACGTCTTCGCGCGCTACGCGGCCGACCATCTGTTCTCGGAGATCGAGGAGGCGGGCGTGCGCGACGGGTCGGACATCGTCGTCGAGGGCTACGAGTTCGCGCCGTCCTTCTCCATCTGGACGACGATCGAGGAGTGCCTCAACCCGCCTGTGATCTGGGAGAAAGAGCGGGGCTGGTACACGACGGAGCCGTTCTCCGAGCCCGAGGTGTTCGAGTTCCCGGAAGGCATCGGGCCCGTGGAGTGCGTGAACGTCGAGCACGAGGAGGTGCTCTTGATCCCGCGCTGGGTCGACTGCAAGCGGGTGACGTTCAAGTACGGGCTGGGGGAGGAGTTCATCGACGTGCTGCGCACGCTGCACAAGCTCGGCCTCGACTCGAAAAAACCGGTGTCGGTGCGCGGTGTGGAAGTTGCGCCTCGAGACGTCGTCGCGGCGTGCCTGCCCGACCCCGCCACGCTCGGCGACAGGATGACCGGCAAGACCTGCGCGGGCACGTTCGTCACCGGCACGGGCAAGGACGGCCGGCCGCGCGCGACGTACCTCTACCACGTGGCCGACAACGAGGAGACGATGCGCGACTACGGCTCACAGGCCGTCGTCTGGCAGACCGCCCTCAACCCCGTGATCGCGCTCGAGCTGCTCGCGACGGGCGCCTGGAAGGGCACGGGAGTGCTCGGCCCCGAGGCGTTCGACGCCGTGCCGTTCCTCGATCTCCTGGCTGAGTACGACCGACCGTTCGGACAATCGGATCGGCCGTTATCCACTTCTTGACTTCCGCCGTCGAGTCCCGTTGACTCCCAGACGATGAGTTCGCTGCCCGCGCCTACGCCGAATGGCGCGACGCCTGTCGTGCAGCTCGAAGGCGTGCGGAAGAGCTTCGGCGATCACCTTGTCCTCGACGGCATCGATCTGAGTGTCGTCGCCGGCGAGGTGCTCGTCATCATCGGAGCCAGCGGCAGCGGCAAGAGCACGCTGCTCCGCTGCGTGAATCTGCTGGAACCGGTCGACTCCGGACGGATCCTGCTGGAGGGCGTCGAGCTCACTGCCAAGGGAGCCGACGTGTCGGCAGTGCGCCAGCGGATCGGCATCGTCTTCCAGCAGTTCAACCTCTTTCCGCATCTGAGGGTGATCGACAACATCACGCTGGCAGCACGACGGATTCGCAGGGTGCCGAAGAGGGAGGCCGAGGAGCGGGGTCTCGACCTCCTCCGCCGGGTCGGGCTGGAGGAGAAGGCTCGGCAGCATCCACACCAACTCTCGGGGGGCCAGCAACAGCGGGTCGCGATCGCGCGGGCGCTGATGATGGAGCCGCACGTGATGCTCTTCGACGAGGTCACGTCGGCCCTGGACCCCGAGCTGGTGGGCGAGGTGCTGCTTGTCATGAAGGATCTCGCCGACTCCGGCATGACGATGCTCGTCGTCACGCACGAGATGCAGTTCGCCCGCGAGGTCGGCGACTACTTGATCTTCATCGACGAAGGTCGCATCGTCGAACAAGGTCGTCCAGCAGAGGTGCTCGACCAGCCCAGGGAGGAGCGCACGCAACGCTTTCTACGGCGCTCGCTTCAACTCGCGCACTCGCTGGATGACCTCACGATGGAAGAGGCAACGATCGACGACGAAGGAGGAGCACCATGAAGCGAATCGTTCTTGCCGTCACCGCCGCCGCGCTCGTCGCAGCCGCGCTTGCCGCCTGGGGAGGCGCAGTCCCGCTGGCGACGGATGGGGCGGAGTCAACATCGGCGACGAAGGCGACATTGCCGCCGCTGCCGGCGGACATCAAAGCACGGGGGCGGTGGAACATCGGCGTCAAGTGCGACGTGCCGCCGTTCGGCTATATCAACGTCAAAGGTCAGAACGCTGGAGTCGACGTCGAGATCGCCCGCTGGATGGCGCGGTTTGCATTCGGTAAGGGAAGCCGGGTCAACTTCATATGCGCGCCGAGCCCGACGCGAGAGCCGCTCCTCACGACCGGGCGCGCCGATCTCATGCTCTCGACCTTCACGTACACGGCCGACCGGGATACGCGCATCGACTTCTCGAGGGCCTACTACAAGGCCGGGGGACGGCTGCTCGTGAAGAACGACTCATCCATCCGGTCCCTTGGCGACCTCGCCGGCAAGACGGTGGCGACGACGAGCAGCTCGGTCTACGAGACCTGGGTCAAGAAGTGCTTCCCGCAGACGAAGCTGCTCACCTTCGACAGCTTCACGAACTCCGTCCTCGCGTTCCGGGACGGGCGTGCGGACACCGTGATGTGGGACGACACCGCCGTCCTCGGGATCGCGGTCACCGACGGCACCACGAAGCTCACGAGCGACTCGTTCCTCGCCGGCCCGTATGGCATCGGGATCAAGCAGGGGAACACGGCGCTCAAGAAGTGGGTCGACTCTCGGCTCGCGCTCATGAAGAAGCGGGATCTGTTCATCGGGATCCTGAGGAACAACGTCCCGAAGCGGATCTTCGCTGCGTTCCAGGACAATGTCCTCCGGCCCAAGAACAACTTCGGGTACAACAAGGTCGACCCGACGACGGTGTGCCCGTAGCGACGTCGACGAGCTCTAGGAGCGGTCGCGATCGGCGCGACCGCTCCTAGCTCTTCTTTGCGATGCTGAGCGCCGGCCTCGCAGCGTCCTTCTTCGCGGACTTCTGGTCCTACGTCAGCGACAACCGCGACGAGCTGCTTCCATGCGTTCCTGCGCACGCTTCAGGTATCGGCGATCGCCATCGCCGGGGCGTTCGTCGTCGGGCTGACCCTCGGTGCGGCGCGCGCAGCCCGGGTGCCGGTCGTCAGCCAGATCGCCGCCGTCTACGTCGAGATCATCCGCAACACGCCGATCCTCGTCCAGATCTTCTTCCTGTACTTCGGCTTGCCGCAGCTCGGCATCACGCTCGACGCCTTCACGGTCGCCTGGCTTGCCGTGACGATCTGGGGCGGCGCCTTCAACACGGAGAACTTTCGCGCCGGCTTCGAGGCGGTTCCCGCCCGCTACCGCGAGGCGGGGCTCGCGCTCGGCTTCGGCCGGCTCGGGACGTTCGTCAACGTGACGTTGCCCATCGGTGGGCGGATCGCACTGCCGTCGTCGATCAACACATACATCAGCGTCGTGAAGAACACATCGCTCCTGTACGTCATCAGCTATCCGGAGCTGACGACGACCGCGAAGCAGATCCAGGACCTCACGCTGCAGACCGTCGAGGCGTTCACGTTCCTCGGGGTCATGTACCTGTCGATCGTCTGGACGATGTCTGCGCTGATCCGCGTCCTCGAGCGCCATCTCGCCTTGCCGGAGCGAGCCTGATGCCCGACTGGGTGGAGCCGGTCGCGCGGTACATGCTCAATCCCGGGCTGGTCCTGACGCTCAAGATCTCCGCGATCGCGCTCGTCGGCAGCACGATCATCGGAGTCATCCTGGGGACGCTGTACACGATCCGCTTCCGTCCCACGCAGGCGCTGATCCGGCTCTACATCGAGGTGTGGCGCGGGCTGCCCATCATCGTGACCATCTTCCTCATCTTCTTCGCGCTGCCGAGCCTCGTGGCGCGGTCGAGCCTGCACTTCGCGATTCTCGGGGTGACGTTCGACGGTGAGTTCGCGGCCTGGGTAGCCGCCACGATCGGCCTGATCCTCTGGGGTAGCGCCCAGGTGGCGGAGGCGACGCGGGGAGCGGTGCAGTCGATCCCGCGCGAGCAACACGAGGCGGCGGCGGCCCTCGGCTTCGGCTGGGCCGGGCGCCACGTCTTCGTCATCTTGCCGCAGGCATTCCGCAGGCTCCTTCCTCCGCTCGTCAGCTTGCTCGTGAACATCATCCAGAACACGACGATCGCCCAGGTGATCGGTGCCTCCGAGGTCCTCGAGTCAGGCAAGCGCCAGATCGAGCGGCTGACGGCGCCGCCACCCATCGGCGAAGGCGAGATCCATGCGTTCGAAATCTACGCGGCGGTGATGGTGGTGTTCTTCTGCATCTCGTTCCCGCTGACGCGCCTCGCCGCGTACCTCGAACGGGCGGTTGGTTAGCGAGAGGACTTGCGGGCGGTGCCGGCGTCGGTGGCCTTCTTCGCCCGGCGGACCTTCTTCTTCCGCTGCCGGTCGGCCTTCCAGCGCACGCTCGGTCTCGATCCGCGTCCCACGGCGGCCGAGTGTACAGGCGGGTAGCGTTCGCGGCCGTGGAGAGCAAGTCTGCGACTCCGCCGGCGGAGCGAATGATCGGCCAACTGGTTGCCGACACCCTTCGCTTCTACGGCAGCCACTTCTGGAGCTCCCTGGCCCTCGGTCTTGGGCCGTTGCTCCTTGCTGTCGTGGCGTCGCACCTCGGCCGTGTTCCGGCCGTTGCGGTCAGCGCCGGCGGTGCCGTGATCGTGTTCACGGCCTCCTACGTCGCCGCCTGCGCGATGGTGGCCGGCGTGCGCCCGTCGCGACGGACGATCGCGGCTGCCATTGCTGTCGGCATCCTCGTGTACTTGCCGGCGCCGATCCTCTTCCTGGGGTTCGTGCTGCCGGGCATCGCCTGGTTCGCGCTGTTCGGGCTGGCCGTGCCCGCGGCCGTGGTCGAGCGGCTCGGCGTCTTCGACGCCCTGCGGCGGGGCCTCGAGCTGGGTCGGGCCGACTTCGTCCACGCGCTGGCCACGCTCGGCACGCTGGGACTGCTCGTATTCCTCACGGGGCAGGTGATGGCGTTCGTCATCCACGGCGCCAGCGGCCAGGCGTTCCAGATCGCCCTCTACCTGGCGACGCTCGTGCTGACGCCGATTCTCTTTCTCGGCGCCGCTCATCTCTACGACGACCAGGTCGCGCGAGCGGCAGTAGAGTCGAAGCGCAAACGAGCCGAGGAGGCCTGATGCCGACGTATCTCATGCTGTCCCGCCTGACCGCGAAGGGCGTGCAGACCCTGAACTCGAATCCCGAGCGCCTGAAGGAGGTCAACAAGGACGTCGAGGAGCTCGGCGCCAAGGTGCTCCACCAGTGGGCATGTCTCGGGCCGTTCGACTTCGTGAACGTCGTCGAAGCGCCGGATGCGACGACGATCGCGCGTGTCTCCGTTCAGCTCGGCGCGCGCGGCAGCTCGAAGCTCGAGACGCACGAGCTGATCGGGATCGACGACTACCTCGCCGGCATCGACACGGGCTAAGCGCCCGGAGCGTCAGGCATTTCAGCGTACGCGACCGCGATCTCTGCGGCGAGCGCGGCGTTGTCGGCCGCCAGCCGGCGGTTCACCTCCAGTGTCTCGCCGCCGCTTCGCTCGTGGAGGTACGAGAGCACGTACGGAGTGATCGCCTGACCCTCAACTCCCTCGGCTATTGCCATTTGCAGCGCCTGCTCGACCAACGCCGAGACGTCCGTGTGCGGCTCCGGAGGCCTGGTTACGACCAGGCCGGATGTGCGCTGGAGAGCCCAGTGGGCGCGCGCGAGGAGGGCGACGTCCTCGGCCGAATCCGCCCGGATGGGCGCCGGCGGCCCGCCTGCCGCCGCGTAGAAGAGCGGCACGGTGTCGGTGCCGAAGCCGACCACCGGGACGCCCAGGGTCTCCAGCGCCTCGAGGGTGGCGGGGACGTCGAGCAGCGACTTCACTCCCGAGCAGACGACGATTGCAGGCGTGCGACTGAGCTCCGCGAGATCGGCGGAGACGTCCGGTCGCGTCTCGTAGCCACGATGGACGCCGCCGATGCCGCCGGTGGCGAGGACCGAGATGGCGGCGAGACGGCATGCGGCAAGCGTTGCCCCGACCGTGGTCGCGCCGAGCGCGCCGTCGACGATGCAGGCGGCGAGATCGCGTGGGCTGACCTTGCGTGCGTCCGAGCCGGCGGCGGCGACCCGCTCCAGCTGCTCGGCGTCGAGACCCACTTGCAGTGCGCCGTCTAGGACGGCGACGGTCGCCGGCACCGCGCCGCCGTCGCGCACGCGCTGCTCACATTCCCGTCCGACGGCCAGTCCCTCGCCGGGCGGGAAGCCGTGGGCGACGATCGTCGTCTCGAGGGCGACGAGCGCCCGCCCCTCGGAAAAGGCCTCCTGGACCTCCGGTGAGGACCTCACGACACGTGACGTCACGGCATCGCTCCCGCCGTCGCGACGCAACGGGCGGCGGCTTCCAGGCCGAGCTCGATGCCGCCGACGAGAAAGCCGGCAGCCAGCGCGTCACCCGCACCGGTCGGGTCGACGACCTCCGTCGGCCGTGCGGCATGTTCCTGTCGACTGCCGTCTCGTACGACTGTCACGCCGCTTGCGCCGTGCTTGACGACGAGCGTCGTGGCCGGAGGTTCGCGCCCGAGCACGTCCAGCTCGCGGTCTCCCGCGAAGGCGACATCCGGCTGCAGCTGCTCGAGCCGGGCAAGCAGTCGCTCCGGTCCGAAGTCGGCGATTCCGCGGGCCGTTGCCAGGTCGACGCTGATGCGCGCGCCCTGAGCTCGTGCCGCGCCGGCCGCCCTGGCGCCAGCCTCCGCGATCGAGCCGCCGAGCAGGGCGTAGCCCGAAAGATGGAGCACGTCGCAACCTCGTAGCCAGTCGACGTCGACCTCGTCTGCACGCAGCTGGGGAGACGGCCCGCGGTCCGTGAGCATCGACCGCTCACCAGAGTCGTCGACGACGGAGACGACGACGCCGCCGGCGGTGGGCACAACCGGCCCGAAGAGCTCGACGCCGCGCGCGGCGACCTCACGCTCTGCGAGCCCGGCCGCGCCGTCGTTGCCGCGCTTGGCGATCAGCCGCGCAGCTGCGCCGAAAGCGGCTGCCCACGCGGCCACGTTCGCCGCCTGGCCGCCGGCCGTCAAATGCGTGCCGGCCGGCGTGTCGTCCCCGGCAGCAAACGATCCCTCAAGTCGGACGACGACGTCGAGCAGGAGGTCGCCGAGGGCGCAAACGAGCATTCGTACAATCGTCGCATGGACGACGATGTGCGGCGCAAGCGCCTGCGTGACCTAATGATCGGCGGCGTGCTCGGCGCGTTCGCCGCCCTCGCTGCTGTCCGCCGCAGGCGGCCTCCGGAGCGAACGGTGACGACCGGCCTCGCCGCCTTCGAGGATGCGCCGTGCTACCGGGAGGCAATCGAGCGCGAGTCCTCGTCAGCCCACTCGGGCTAGAAGCGCTCCGGCCTCCAGCACGGTCAGAAGGTTCGTGTCTGCGTCGGCGATCGACAACGCCTTGCCGGCGAGCTGTGCCCGGCGTGCGAGCTTGAGGTACGAGCGGACATCGCCCGTCGGCTCGACCGTGCGCACGACGAGGAACGGTCCGAACGTCCGCGTCTCGAAGGCCGTCGGCGGCGCCGGCAGACGGTTCGGCACGTCAAGCCGCCGGCTGCGGTTGCCCGTGTCGCTCGCCTCGAAGACCCACAGCCCGCGACCGAGCGGCTCCGCCCGCTGCAGTGCCCGCAAGGCCAGTCGGGGATCCGCGCGCGGCACAACCGAGCGCGAGAGGCTGCCGCCGTCACGCCAGGCCTCCAGGAAGAGCGGGTTGTAGCCGAAGAGCACGTCGTCGGAGCGCGACGTCTTCGCCAGCCAGGCCGCGGCGTCGCTCCGAGCAGCGGCGCGCGTTTCCGGCTTCGCCGCGGTAGAGCTCGGTCGTCTGCGACCAGCCCCAGGCGAGCTGGAGAGCCACGAGAGCACCGACCGAGACCATGACTGCCGGCATTCCGGCGCGGCCCAGCGACCCGGCGACCCCCAGCATGCCCGTCGCTACGGCCATCAGGAAGAACGGCATGACGAAGATGAGATGACGCGACTCGGGCGCCGCTGCCGAGCCGAACCGTGCCAGCATCAGCAGCGCCGCGGGGGTCACGACGACGGCTCCGACGAGGATCGCGCTCCGCGGCCGCGTGCGCGCCAGCCGGTAGGCGCCGAAGCACGCGAGCGCGATCACCGCGGCGATGGCTAGCCGGTAGCCCGCTACGAAGTCCCCGGAGGTCTCACCGAGGTAGCGCAACACGTCGAGCGGGGAGCCGAGGCGCCCGCCGCCGCCTCCGCCGACGCCGATCTCGAAGCGGCCGGCCAGGACAAGGTCGGTGCGCCAGAAGGGGATGCCCAGCACGAGGACGATCGCGAACGAGAGCGCCGCCTCACGGAGTCGCAGCCTCGTCACGGCAACGTAGACGGCTTGTGAGGCAAGCACGAGCGCGCCGTAGGGATGCGCCGCGACGCAGAGCAGGATGACGGCGATCCATGCTGCCCAGCGGCCGCGGCCACCGGTCTCCGTCGCTGCCAGCAGCGCCAGGAACGAGAGCAGGCTCGTGAACAGGAAGAGGCTGTACATCCGTCCGTAGACGCCGTG
Organism: uncultured Actinomycetes bacterium; assembly: GCA_963786725.1. Classification (GTDB taxonomy): domain Bacteria; phylum Actinomycetota; class Thermoleophilia; order Gaiellales; family Gaiellaceae; genus PALSA-612. Next base: position 319,634 of record CAWBAD010000007.1, read on the forward strand.
AAAGAGCAGCATCCAGCTGGCGGAAGCGAGGATCGTGGCGACGATCGCCGGGCCCTTCCCGACGAGGCGCGCGGCGAGCGCCGCGAGCAGCGGCAAGCTGGCCACGGCGAAGAAGGCCGATACGGCACGGAGCGCCACCAGTCCACCATCGAGGTGCGCGACCGCCCACGCGAAGACGAAGTGGAGCGGCGCGCCGCCCCGCTGGTTGAGGACCGTTCCCAGCATTCCGTCGAGGGAGTCCCGGCCGACGAACAGCGCTAGCGTCTCGTCCTCGTGCGGCGGCCAGGCGGTCAGGCGGAGTGCGAGAAAGACGGCCACGGCCGCCGTGCACGTCGCAACGACGGGCGCGAACGCCCGCTCGGCGAACGTCTCGCTCGTGGCGGCCGCTACCGGTTCGTGCGCGACTGCCTCGGCCACGACAGCAGCCTATCCCGGTAGCCTGCGCGCCAATGCCGATCTACGAGTACCGCTGCCCGAAGGGCCACCTCTTCGAGCTCTTCCAGCGCATGGACGATCCGCCCCCCGAAGGCGTGCGAGGTGTGCGGTGCGAGCCCGCTGGAGAAGGTGCTCCACCCCGTGCCCATCTTCTTCAAGGGCAAGGGCTTCTACTCGACCGACTACGGCAAGAAGGGACGAAGGCGAGACTCGACGGACAGCGAGAAGGCGAAGTCCACCGACGGCGAGAAGAAGACGGAGAAGAAGGAAGCGAAGAAGACCGAGCCCGCAGGCAACTAGCGGGAGCCGAGCGAGCGGTTGCCGACGACGCAGCCGGGCCCGTACGTTCCCGTCCCGGGCCTCGGCGGCTGCGGGGCGGAATCGTCGAGGAACATCGAGATCACATTCCGGTTCTCTTCTGAGGAGCGGATCACCGATGCGCCGCCGATCGTCTCCGGGTCGCCGCCGAGACGGCAGCGGATGGTCGTACCGGCACGGAACTTCACCCACGCCAGCTGCAGCAGCTGGTTCGCGGAGAGGTCCGTCGCCAGCGGTCGTAGCAGCTCGTCGCCCGAGAAGGGGAGGCGGAGGAACGTCCCGACGCTGACGAGCTTGTCGGCGATCGCCTGCGTGACCTGCTGCTGTCGCTCGGCCCGCGTGAGGTCGTTGTCGGACGGATCGAGACGGTTCTCGCGGATGCGCGAGTAGACGAGCGCCCGCCGCCCGTCCATGTGCTGGCTTCCCTTGGCGAAGCGCCAGCCGTCCCAGCTCGCGCAGCCCGTCGCGTCGTACGGGCATTCGAAGCGGTTGGACTGGATGGCGCGAGGGACGTTGACGTCGATCCCGCCGATGCGAGTCGATCAGCTCCTTGAAGCGCTGGAAGTCCACGACCGCTACGTGATCGATGTCGATCCCCGTGAGGTTGCGAACCGTCCGGATGGCGAGCGGCGAGCCACCGGCCTGGTACGACGTGTTGATCCGGTCCGTGCCGTAGCCGGGGATCTCCACCCACAGGTCACGCGGGATCGAGAGGTAGTAGAGCCGGTGGAGATCGGGATCCGTGCGCAGGAGCATCATCGAGTCCGAGTGACGCAGCCCTCGCCGGGCCTCACCGGGCGCCGAATCCGTGCCGAGCAGGAGGATCGTCGTCGGCTTCGTGAGCGCGAGACCGCCCTGGCCCGAGAGCTGCTTCTCCGCCGCAGCCGGCAGGCGCTTGTTCGCCTCCTTCACGCCGTCCCGGAAGGAGAAGTAGCCAGCGAGGCTCCACGCGGCAACCCAGAGCAGGAAGACGCAGAAGCCGATGCCGACCCAGCGCAGCGCCCGCCGCCACGGGGGGCGTCGCGGAGTGGTGCGCTTGGGTCGAGCTGCCGGACGGCGGCCGTTCTCTCGCTTCGGGCGAGGCAGGGTGGGCAGCTTCGGTGCGCGGCGGCCCCCGCGGTAGACGCGGTACGGCTTGTCTTCGGGGGCCATGCGGCGCGTTATGGTAGCCGCCGGTTATGGCGACCCAGAGAACCATCGGCATCGACGTCGGCGGCACGAAGATCCTGGCGGGCGTCGTCGAGCGCGACGGGACGGTGCTCCGGACCGAGCGCCGAGACACGCCAGTGGAGTCCACGGAAGCGTTCCTGGCGGGGCTGGCGGAGATCGTCGACGGCTTGCGAGATGACACCGTGGCCGCCGTCGGCATCGGCATCCCCTCGACCATCGACCAGCGCGAAGGCACGTCGGTCTTCTCCGTGCACGTACCGCTGGCAGGTGTGCCGCTGCGCGAGCGCGGAGAGCAATACCTCGGGCCTGCCGGTGGCGCTCGACAACGACGCGAACGCGGCCGCTGTGGCCGAGTGGACGATCGGCGCCGGCCGCGGCACGCAGCACATGGTCATGCTGACCCTCGGCACGGGGATCGGCGGCGGTCTCATCCTCGGCGGGCGGCTCTACCGCGGCTCGAGCGGTGCGGCCGCCGAGCTCGGTCACATGGTGCTCGAGTACGACGGGCCGGAGTGCCGCGGCTTCTGCACGGGACGAGGGCACTTCGAGTACTTCGTCTCCGGGAGCGCCGCCAACGAGCTTGCCCAGGAGCTGCTGGGCCCGGACGGGGATTCGCACCAGCTCGTCGCTGCGGCACGCGATGGCGACGAGCGGGCGGGCGGAGCGCTCGTGGAGCTGGGGCGGAAGCTCGGCGCCGGCATGGCCGGCCTGGTCAACATCTTCGATCCGGAGGCGATCGTCATCGGCGGCGGCTTCGGTGAAGCGTTCGACCTGCTGCTCGGGCCCGCGCTCGAGACGCTGCGCCGGGATGCGCTTCCCCCTGGGCGTGACCGCGTCCGTGTCGTCGCTGCCGAGCTCGGCGAGGAGGCGGGCATGGTGGGCGCCGGGCTGATCGCCTTCGAGAAGCTGGACGCGGTAGACGACCGTGCCGCTCGCCGTCTGCGCGACGCCGATCGGCAACCTCGAGGACGTGACGCTCCGCGCGCTGCGCGAGCTCGCCGAGGCCGACCTCGTGCTCTGCGAGGACACAAGGAGGACGAGCAAGCTCATATCGCGCCACGGCATCTCCGCGAAGCTCCTGAGCTACCACGAGCACAACGAGGCCAAGCGCACGGCCGAGCTGCTGCCACGTCTTGTCGACGGCGAGCGGATGGCGCTCGTGAGCGACGCCGGCCTGCCGGGCATCTCCGATCCGGGCGCACCGGCTCGTCGCGGCCGCGATCGAGGCTGGCGTCGCGGTGACGGTGCTGCCGGGTGCCTCTGCCGTGGAGACGGCGCTCGTCGCCAGCGGGTTCGCGTTCGAGCGATATCAGTTCGTCGGCTACCTCCCGCGAAGCGCCAAGGCGCTGGCAGCGCTGTGGGAGGAGCTCGCGGCGTGGCCGAACGCCGTCGTCGCCTACGAGTCGCCGCAGCGTCTGCCGAAGACGCTCGAGTCGCTCGCGGCCTCGCTGCCCGAGAGGCCAGTTGCCGTGTGCAGGGAGCTGACGAAGGCGTTCGAGGAAGTCGTCCGAGGCCTTCCGGCCGAGGTGCTCGCCCGGTTCGGCACCCCGCCGAAGGGGGAGATCACCCTCGTGCTCGCGCCGGCCGCCGCTGCGTCGTCCGACGCGCAGGCCAATGAGGCGGCGGCGGCTGTCGCCGAGCTGGTCGCTAAAGGCCTCACGCGCCGTGACGCTGCCGAGCTCGTGTCACGGCTGACGTCGATCCCGCGCGGCCGGCTCTACCGGCGCTCTCTCTGACGAGCTCGCCACCTACTCCTGTATACGAAATTGACAACGTCCGCCGCTCCCGCTACGGTGGAGCCGTTGCCAGTTTCGCTAACAAGGAGAGATCGATGCGCCGCCTCGCAATAGTTGCTGCCGCCTTCGCTCTGTTCGCGCTGCCGTCAACCGCGCACGCGTGGACGTGGCCTGCTCCGGGAGACGTGCTCGAGCCCTTCGTCTTCGGCGGCGACCCGTACGCCGGCGGCCAGCACCGCGGCATCGACGTCGAGGGCGAGAAAGACGGCGTCGTGCTCGCGCCGGCTTCAGGCGCCGTCGTGTTTGCCGGGTCGGTCGGCGCGAACGGAAAGGTCGTCACGATCGAGACCGACGGCGGCTACTCGGTGACCCTCGTTCACCTGGGTGCGCTCTCGGTCGGGAAGGGCGACGCTCTCAGCGAGGGAGCGCCGGTGGGGACGATCGGGCCGAGCGGGACGCCCGAGCACGAAGTCCCGTACGTTCACCTGGGTATCCGCGTCACCAGCGATCCGCAGGGTTACGTCGACCCGCTCAGGCTGCTGCCGCCTCGGGCAGCTCCCGCGCCCCCGCCGCCGCCGAGCCCTGCTCCGCCACCACCCGCCGTCGAGCTGGTCCCACCACCACCGGTGCACGCCGCGCCACCGCCCGCGCCTGCGCCCGAGCCCCAAGCGGTCGAGCCTCAAGCGGTCGAGCCTCAACCCGCCGATCCGCCGGCGCAGCCGGTCGACGATGCACCTCAGGCGCCAGCTGAGCCTGCGCCACCCTTCGAACCCACGGCGGCGGTGCCGACGGACGAGGCGGCAGTCACGACATCTGTACACGTGGCGGTCGCTCGATCGCTAATCCCCTCGTCGCGCGCCACCGGTCGCCGTGTGCCACTGGAGCCTCCGGTTTCACAACCTCGGGCTGAGCGTATCGCCGGTGCGCTGCCGACTCCGCTCGTGCACGCTGAGACGTTCGAGGGCGAACAGAAGCGTGCAAGCGCGAGCTCGTACGAGCCGAGTCAACCGCCGACTTCGGTGCGCTCTGGCGAGACTGCCCCCGGCGACATCGTTGCGCACGGCGAGGCTCCCACCGTAATACCCGCGACGACGCCTGCGCGCGACATCGATGAACGTGTCATCTGGCCATTCGCGGTGGTATTGATCGCCGGCCTCCTGGCTGCTGTTGGAGTAGCCATTCGCCACGTCCGTGTACGCAGAAGCGGCCCGCGGGCGGCGCCTACACTCTCTGCACATGCGGTTCTATCTGACAACGCCGATCTACTACGTGAACGCGACGCCGCACATCGGGCACGCGTACACGACGATCGCGGCCGATGTCCTCGTCCGGCACCATCGTCAGCTAGGCGACGACGCGTTTTTCCTGACCGGCGTCGACGAGCATGCGACGAAGGTGTACAGGGTCGCCCAGGACGAGGGACTCGACGCACAGACCTACGTCGACCGCATCGCAGAGTTCTGGCGCGCGCTGCCGGAGAAGGTCGGCGCCGAGCCGGACTTCTTCATCCGTACGTCGGACGAGGGGCACAAGGAGTTCGTGCGTGACTTCGTCCAGCGGATCTACGACAACGGAGATGTCTACGAGGACGTGTACGCCGGCATGTACTGCGTCGGTTGCGAGGCATTCAAGTCAGAGGACGAGCTCGTCGACGGCAAGTGTCCCGAGCACGGAGATCGCGTCGAGTACATCGAGGAGAAGAACTACTTCTTCCGGCTGTCCGCGTATCAGGATCGGCTGCTCGCGCTCTACGACGAGCGGCCCGACTTCGTGCTGCCGTCGTTCCGTTACAACGAGGCACGGAGCTTCATTGCCGGCGGCCTCCAGGATTTCTCCATCAGCCGCGCGGGACAGCCCTGGGGCATCCCGCTGCCCTGGGACGAGAGCCAGGTGGCCTACGTCTGGGCCGATGCTCTCGTCAACTACCTGAGCGCGCTGTCGTACGCCCGTCCGGGCGAAGACCTCGTGCCGGTGTTCTGGTCTGAGGCTCGCCACATGCTCGGCAAGGACATCCTCCGCTTCCACTGCGTGTACTGGCCCGCGATGCTGATGTCGGCAGGGTACGACGTGCCGAAACAGCTCTTCGTGCACGGGTACCTGACCATGGAGGGGGCGAAGATCTCGAAGTCGCTCGGGAACGTCATCGACCCGCTCCCGCTAGTCGATGCGTACGGGACCGACCCCGTGCGCTACTGGGCGATTCGCTCTGCGACGTTCGGGCGCGACGGTGCGGCGTCCGAGGATGCGCTCCGCGAGCGCTATGAGCGGGAGCTTGCGAACGAGCTCGGGAACCTCGTGTCGCGGACCACGGCGATGATCGCCCGGTACCGGGAAGGCGAGCTGCCGACTGGGCCCGGCAGGCCCCAGGTAGCCGCGAAGCTCGACGCTCTCCACAGCGAGATCCCGGAGCGGCTGGCTGCCTGGGAGCTGACCGGCGCCCTGGAGGCGATCTGGGACGTGGTCCGGGAGCTCAATCGCGAGGTCGAGCGGTCGAAGCCGTGGGAGCTCGCGAAGGACGAGGCCAAGTCGGCTGAGCTGGATCGAGTGCTGTACGACCTCGCGGACGGTCTCCGGTCAGTTGCGGTTGCGCTTGTATGCGTATCTCCCGGCGACGAGCCCGGCGATCTTGAATGCCCTGGGCCAGGGCTCGGACGTGGCCTGGGACGGCGTGCGGTCGGGCGGGCTCGCGCCGGCACGCATCGATCCGGCACCACCGCTCTTTCCGCGCGTTGAGCGCGCCGCCGGCGTTTGATCGATACCCACGCGCACCTCGACGCCTGCGCGGAGCCTCCCGGCACAGTGCTCGAGCGCGCGCGGGCGGCAGGCGTCGAGCGGGTGATCACGGTCGGCACCGGGATCGATTCGTGCCGCACTGCTCTGCGCCTGGCCGACGAGGAAACGGGCGTGTACGCGGCTCTCGGCATCCATCCGCACGATGCGGACACGGATGACGCGCGACGGCTGGACGAGCTTCGTGAGCTGCTCGCACACGGTCGCGCGGTGGCCGTGGGGGAGACCGGTCTCGACCACTACCGCGACTACGCGCCGCGAGCGGCACAGCTACGCCTCTTCGAGGAGCAGCTAGCTCTGGCCGCCGATGTCGGACTGCCCGTCGTGATCCACTCGCGCGCGGCGGCGGAGGACACCAGAGAGGCGCTCAGCGAATTCGGCGGCGACGTCGTGCTCCACTGCTTCTCCGAACCGGAGCTGCTCGACGTCGCGCTGGAGCGTGGCTACTACGTCTCGTTCGCCGGCAACGTCACGTATCCGAACGCAGAGGCGCTCCGCGACGCAGCAAGGCAGGTGCCGGCCGATCGGCTGCTCGTCGAGACCGACTGCCCGTTCCTCGCCCCACAACCTGTGCGTGGCCGTCGAAACGAACCGGCCTACCTCGTGCATACGGTCGACGCTCTCGCCGACACTCGGAACACGAGCCGCGACGAGCTTGTCCAAGCCGTCGATGCCAACGCCGACCGGCTGTTCTGCTCTTCGTGAGCAGTGACGTCGCACCGAAGCGCGCTCTCGGCCAGCACTTCCTCGTCGATCCGAACATCCTGCGTGTCATCGGCCGCCTCGCCGAGCTGAACGAGTCCGACGTCGTCGTCGAGATCGGCCCCGGACTCGGCGTCCTGACGGCCTTCCTGGCCGATCGCGTCAAGCACGTCCACGCGGTCGAGATCGACCGCACGCTCGAGTTGGCGCTGCAGGCGGCGCTTGGCGATCGGTCGAACGTCGATCTGATCTTCGGAGACGCGTTGAGGCTCGACCTGTCGGAGCTGCGGCCAAAGGCGACGAAGCTCGTCTCCAACCTCCCGTACAACGTCGCCGCCGGCGTGGTCCTCGACACTCTCGAACACATGCCGTCCGTCCAGCTCTGGTGCGTGATGGTGCAGAAGGAGGTCGGCGAGCGGTTCTTCGCAGTCCCAGGGTCGAAGGCGTACGGCGCAGTCTCGGTGCTGGTGCAGCTCTCGGCGAGGCGCACGGGCTCGCATGCCGTGTCGCGCACGGTGTTCCGGCCGCGGCCCCGCGTCGACTCGATGCTCGTGGCGTTCGTCCGGCTGCCGCAGCCGCCTGGCTTCGGCCGCATCAAGGACATCGTGCACGGCGCGTTCGCCCACCGTAGGAAGACGCTTCCCAACTCGCTGGAGCTCGCAGGTCTCGCCGTCCGCGAGCCCGCCGCCACCGCGCTCGCCGAGCTCGGTCACAGCCCCGCGACTCGCGCGGAGGAGCTGGCCCCTGAAGAGTTCGTCCGGCTTGCGGAGCTACTCGCGTGACGACTCTCGCCGCGCCGGCAAAGATCAACCTCGCGCTCGTAGTTGGGCCTCGCCGCGGCGACGGGCAGCACGAGCTCGTGACGGTGTACGAGCGAATCCAACTGGCCGACATGCTGTCGCTCGAGCCATCCGACGAGCTGGAGGTAGAGGGCTTTCCGGCCGACACGCTTGTCAAGGGGGCGCTGATGGCCCTCGCCTCCGCCGCCGGCGTCGAGCCCGCGTGGAGGATTACGATCGACAAGCGGATCCCCGTCGGCGCCGGCCTGGGCGGCGGCAGCTCAGACGCCGCCGCTGCACTCACTCTCGCCAACGGGAGCCTCGGACAGCCGCTCGCGGCGGCGGCGCTCCACGACCTGGCTGCGGCGCTCGGTGCCGACGTGCCCCTCTTCCTCACTGCCGGCCCACAGCTAGGCGAGGGAGACGGCACGCAGCTGACCCCGCTCGCCCTGCCGCGCGACTATTGCGTGCTCGTGCTGTTGCCGGACGGCGAGCAGAAGCCCTCGACGAAGGCCGTGTACGACGCGTTCGACGACCGCTGTGGCGACGTCGGCTACGCCGAGCGGCGCGACGAGCTCGTGACAAGGCTGAAGGAAGTGAGCTCTGTAAGAGACTTCGCGCGCTGGCCGAAGAACGACCTCGCCCGCTCTGCATTTTCGGATGAGCTCGAGGGCCTGGGGGCCGTGCGGGCCGACGTCAGCGGCGCCGGACCGGCCGTCTACGGCGTGTTCGGAGACGAGGCCGGCGCCCGCCGAGCGGAAGCCGCTCTCCAGGGCCGCGGCCGGGTCTGGATCGCATTTCCAGCGTGGTACGGTTGATCGATGGCCGAGAGCCCGCCCTCTCCGTCCACGCCTCCGCCGGCAGAGCCGGCAACGGCGGAAGCACCCGCCGCGGCCGCGCCGCGCAAGAGCTGGCTCCGCGAGAACCGGCTCAAGGTCGCCCTCGGTATCGCGGTCGCAGAGGGTCTCTTCGTGGCTCTCGAGGACGACTTCTCGCGCGTGACGGTGATCGTGATCGCCATCCCAGTGATCCTCTTCTGGCTGCTCGCGGGGCGCACGCTGGACTCCGAGCTGGGCCGTGAGATCTCGTGGATCCTCGCCATGTCGCAGGCGCTTGCGGTCTGCGCCGCGGTCGTCGCCATTTTCATTCCCGTCGTAGCGCTCGTGATCGCGGGCATCTTCGGCGCGGTCGCCGCGTACCTGCTCTACCATGACCGGCCCGACGACCCCGCTCGCTCTGCGAGATAGGAGCCGTGCGAGAATGGGTCGGCCGTGGGGCGTAGCCAAGCGGTAAGGCAGCGGGTTTTGGTCCCGCGACCCCAGGTTCGAATCCTGGCGCCCCAGCCTTCGTGATGAACGATCGACAGACACTCTCCGCGGTCGTCATGGCAGCCGGCCGGGGCACCCGCATGCGCTCCGCGACGCCGAAGCACCTCCATCCGCTACTCGGGCGCCGGATGGTGGACTGGGTGCTGGCAGCCGTGTGGCCGCTGAGCCCGGAGCCTCTCGTCGTCGTGGCGTCGCCCGAGACGGCGGACGGCGTTAGTGGCATGGACGGAGCGCTCGTCGCGGTCCAGGAGCAGCCGCGTGGCACCGGCGACGCCGTGGCGTCCGCGCGCGGCTCGCTCGCCGGCGCCGCGAGCGACGTGCTCGTGCTGTCAGGCGACACTCCGCTCGTCACCGAGGAGCTCCTGCAGGCGCTCGTCGACGGACATCGAACAGCCGGCGCCGATGTGACCGTGCTCTCCCTCGAGCTGGCCGAGCCCGGAGACTACGGACGCGTCATCCGCGACGCCTCTGGGAGCCTGGCAGCGATCGTCGAGGCGAAGGACACTGCGCCGGACGAGCTGGACGTCACCGAGGTGAACAGCTCGATCTACGTCTTCAAGGCAGCGGCCCTCTGGGCTGCGATCGACCGGCTCGAGCCGCACAACGCGCAGGGCGAGCTGTACCTCACCGATTGTGTTCGCCATATCGTCGGCAATGACGGGGTCGGCCACGTCGTCGAAGCGCCGCAGCCGGAGCTCGCGCTCGGCGTCAACACTCGCGTCGAGCTCGCCCGGGCGGCGGATCTGCTTCGGCAGCGGATCAACGACGGGCACATGCTTGCCGGCGTGACGATCGTCGACCCGGCGTCGACCTGGATCGAGGCCGGCGTGGAGCTCGCCGAGGACGTGACGATTCACCCATTCACGGTGATTCGCGGCGACGTGAGAGTCGCCAGGGGCGTCGAGATCGGCCCCTTCTGCTACCTGCGCCCAGGCACCGTGCTTGACGAGGAGGCGAAGGCAGGGACGTTCGTCGAGATGAAGAACTCGCGAATTGGGGCACGAACAAAGGTGCCGCACCTGTCGTACGTGGGTGACGCCGACATAGGAGAGGACGCGAACATCGCCGCCGGGAACATCACCGCCAACCTCCCGCTCGACGAGGGCCAGGGGAAGCAGCGCACGACGATCGGCCGCAACGTCAGGACCGGCGTCGACAATTCGTTTCTTGCACCCGTCAAGATAGGAGATAATGCGTGGGTCGCCGCCGGATCCGTGATCACCGAGGATGTTCCGCCCGGCGCCTTGGCCATCGCTCGCGCTCGGCAGGAAAACAAGGAAGGGTATGCCGGTGGAAACAGCCACGACTGAGCTCGTTCGGCTTCCTGGACTCGACGTGGCCGTGAACACGGAGCGTCCGGAGGCGAAGCCGGGGCACTGGATCGAGCGCGGGCCGCTCAAGCGGCTGATGGTGTTCTCGGGGCGCTCGCATCCGGAGCTCGCGTTGCGGATCGCCGAGCAGCTCGGAGTGGAGCTGGGCGAGGTCGAGCTGAAGACGTTTTCCAACGGCGAGACGTACTGCCGCTACCACGAGTCGATCCGCGGCGCGGACGTCTTCATCGTCCAGACAGGGTGCGCGCCTGTCGACCGGAACCTCATGGAGCTCTTGTTCATGATCCAGGCGGCGAAGCTCGCATCGGCGAAGCGCATCACGGCCGTCGTGCCGTGGTTCCCCTATTCACGCCAGGACCGAAAGGCGCTGCCGCGCGAGCCGATCTCCGGCCGCCTCGTGGCAGACATGATTCAGCTCGCCGGGGCAGACCGCGTTCTGACGATGGACCTCCATGCCGGCCAGATCCAGGGGTTCTTCACGATCCCGGTCGACCACATGACGTCGCTGCCGCTCTTCGCGCGCCACTTCCGTGACCTCGGGCTCTCCGGAGACGCCGTCGTGTCCGTCGCGCCCGACGCCGGGCGCGCGAAACACGCGATCAGGTTCGCCGAGATGATCGAGGGCGACTTCGCCGTCATGCACAAGACTCGGCTCGAGCACGACAAGGCATCGGTGACGGAGATCACGGGGCGCGTAAAGGGCAAGCTCGCGATCGTCGGCGACGACGTGATCATGACGGGCGGCACGCTGCTTGCCGGTGCCCAAGCGCTTCGCGACCACGGTGCGACTGCGGTCTGGGTGTTCACGACGCACGGCCTCTTCTCCGAGGGTGCGCTCGAACGGTTTGCGGAGGCCGATCTCGCGGGGATCGTCGTCACTGACACCGTGCCCATCGATCCTGTGAGCAGACCTTCCAACCTCACGGTGCTTCCGATCTCGGGCCTTCTTGCCGAGACGATCATGAACGTCTTCGCTGACGAGTCGGTGTCGGCCATCTTCGGCGGCGAGTACCAGCTCTTCTAGAACGGGCGGATAGCTACAATCCGCCGCCGTGGCCGGTGACCGAGTACGTCTCGAGGTAGAGCAGCGGAACGCGCTGGGATCGCGCGACTCGCGACGTCTGCGCCGGGAAGGCCTGATCCCCGGCGTGCTCTACGGGCGTGGCAAGAAGCCGCATCCTTTCGTCGTGCCCGAGCGTACGCTGCGGAGCGCGCTCGGCGGGCCGCACGGTCTGCACGCGATCCTCGACGTCGTGCTCGACGACCAGAAGACGTCACACGCTTCGGTGGTCAAGGACTATCAACAGGATCCGATTCGCGGTTACCTCACGCACATCGACCTGCACGAGGTGCGGCTGGACCAGCCGATCAGCGCGCAGGTCGGCGTCGAGCTCGTCGGCGAGTCGCCCGGCGTCAAGGTCGGCGGCGTGCTAACGCAGCTCGTGCGCGAGGTGACGGTCGAAGCGCTGCCGCTCGAAATGCCCGACCGCCTTTCGCTCGACATCGGCCACTCCGAGATCGGTGACGCACTGCGCGTCTCCGACCTCGCGCTTCCCGCCGACGTCACCGTGCTCGAGGATCCGGAGAACGTGCTGGTAACGGTTTCCGCGCCGCGCCTCGCCGCCGAGCTCGAAGCCGCCGAGGCGGAGGCCGCGGCTGCGCTCGAGGCCGAGGAGGGCGAGGAGGTCGCGGAGGCAGTCGAAGGAGAGGCCGAGGGCGAGGCCGGTGCCGAGCCTGCCGCCGAAGGCGAGCCGCCCGCGGGCGAAGAGTCCGGCGAGCCCGCAAAGGGCTAAGAGCACTCCTCGTGCGCCTCCGGCGCAGGCGGGCGCCCGAGTCTTCGCTCCACCTGCTCGTTGCGGGGCTCGGCAACCCGGGCGGGCAGTACGGGCGCACGCGGCACAACATGGGCTGGCTGGTCATGGACGAGCTCGCGTCGCGGCACGTCGGCACGTTTCGCGGGAAGTTCTCCGGCCGGCTCTCGGAGATCCGCGTGGGCGAGTTGCGCGTGGCGCTGCTGAAGCCTGAGACCTACATGAACGAGTCGGGGCGCTCGATCGCTGCGGCCATGTCGTTCTTCAAAGTGCCGCCCGAGGCCGTCCTGATCGTTCACGACGACGTCGATCTCGAGGAAGGTCGGCTGCAGGCACGGCGCGGTGGTGGCTTAGGCGGCCACAACGGTCTGCGCTCGATCGCGCAGTCGATGCAGACCCAGGACTTCCTGCGCCTGCGGATCGGCGTCGGCCGGCCGGAGCGCGGCGATCCACGACCAGTAGCCGACTGGGTGCTGTCGGCGTTCCCTCCCGAGACGGATGTCGAGGGACTGATCGCGCGGGCGGCGGATGCTGTCGAGGCGGTTGCGCTGGAGGGACTCGAAGCTGCGCAGCGCCGCTTCAACTGACGCAGAGTTGGCACAGAATCGTCACCTCCGAGTCTGATTTCCGCCACTAGCATCAGCAGCGGGGAGGAGGCTGGTGGCCCCGGCGTGATGTCCGGATCGGACAGGGTGGAGGCACGAGGATGCGCGCCGCGGAGACCCGTTCACGGCCGAGTAGACTGACCCTCCCGCGGGACGCGTTTCCCGCCTTTCGTCATGGACCGGCCAACACTGCACCCGCTCGTCGCCGTACTCGCCGAAAGCGAGGAGCTCGACGGGCTCGCGTCCGCCCTCCCGGAGACCAGTGCCCGAGTCTCCGAGCCCGCCCTGCCGCTACTCCTAGCCGCGCTGCACGCACGCCTCGGCCGCAGGCTCCTCTGCTTGCTACCGGACGACGAGGATGCGCGAGACGCAGCGGAGGCGGCGGCATGGTTCGCCGGCGCCGACTCGGTGGCATTCATGCCGGGACGCGGAGTCACGGCGGAGTCGGGCCTCCGCGTGCCGCCTCACCTCGTCGGCGAGCGGCTGCGCGCACTCGTCGGTGCTGGCGAACGATGGGCTCGTGTGCATGTCGGCGACTGCCGCCGCGGAGAGCCTGCCTCCGCCGGACGCGCGGCCGGCGCCGGTCGAGATCGCCGTGGGAGCGGCGAGAGGGCTGGAGGCGCTGACCGAGGAGCTCGTGGTCGCAGGCTACGAGCGCGTCGAGCGAGTGGAAGAGCGTGGGCAGATCGCAGTTCGCGGAGGAATTCTCGACATCTACGGCACAACGGGCCGCGAGCCCCTCCGCGTCGAGTTCTTCGGCGATGTAGTCGAGGGGATCCGCGCCTTCTCGCAGTTTACGCAGCGGGCGCTCTACGACCTCGAGCAGGCGACGATCTTTCCGGCGGCGGAGCGCAGGGCCGACCTCCCTGACGTCGCCGAAGAGGAACCCGTGGCAGGAGGCCTTGCCGCGACTGCCGACCTCGTCTGGAGACCGGCAGAGGTCCGGGAGCTGTGGAGGGACGAGCTTGGGCTCGACCTCGCAGTGAGCGGGGCTGCGCTCGATCCGCTGCCGAGCGGCCAACCATTCGCCTTCGAAGCTCAGCGGCCGGCGCTCGCCGCCAGAGGCCTCGCCGAGGCCGAGCGCGAGCTGAACGCCCTCGTCCGCTCGGGTCTTCGGGTGATCGTCTCCTTTCCCCATCGCGGAGACGCGCTCCGCACGCAGCGTCTGTTGCGGCGTGCCGATGCACAGCTGCTGGAGGTCGGAGGATCACTCCCCATCGACGGCGCGTTGCTGTTCGCGGTGTCATCCGCCCGCCGGGGCTTCGTCTGGCGCGAGCTCGGCATCGCGCTCGTGCCCGAGGCGCAGGTCTTCCGCAGGCGGGCGCCGCGCCAGACGCGCGTCGCGCGGGCGCTGCGGTCGTTCGCCGACCTGCGAACGGGTGACTACGTCGTCCACGAGGACCACGGCGTCGGCCAGCTGCTCGGCTTCGAGACGCAGACGGTCGGGGGGATCACGCGCGACTATCTGCTGCTCGCGTTCCGCGGAGAGGACCGGCTGTACGTGCCGCACGACCAGGTGGGCAAGGTGTCCCGGTACGTCGGTGCCGACGGCCGCCAGCCGAGCGCTCTCGAAGCTCGGCGGACGTGCCTGGCAGCTCGTCAAGACTCGTGCTGGCCATGCGGCCCGCGAGCTAGCGGGAGAGCTGCTGGCGCTGTACGCGCAGCGCGAGCATGCTGCCGGTGTCAGCTTCGACCTCTCGAGCGACTGGCTGGAACGGCTGGAGGCGTCGTTCCCGTACCGCGAGACGCCCGACCAGCTGGAGGCGATCGAGGCCGTGAAAGAGGACCTCGAGTCGGCAAGGCCGATGGACCGCCTCGTCTGTGGCGACGTCGGCTTCGGTAAGACGGAGATCGCTGTACGCGCAGCCTTCGCGGTGGCCCTGAACGGGAGGCAGACGCTCGTGCTTGCCCCGACCACGGTGCTCGCGCAGCAGCACTGGAACACCTTCCGCGAGCGCTACGGAGACTTCCCGGTCACGGTCGAGATGGTCTCGCGGTTCCGCCGGCCGGCGGAGGTGAAGCAGGCGCTCGCCGACTTCGCTTCCGGGAAGGTCGACGTGCTCATCGGGACTCACCGCGTCCTCTCGAGGGACGTCGTGCCCCAGAATCTCGGGCTCGTCGTCGTGGACGAGGAGCAGCGCTTCGGCGTCGCGCAGAAGGAGCTCCTGCGCCAGCTGCGCCTCGAGGTCGATGTGCTGTCGCTGACCGCCACGCCGATCCCGCGGACGCTGCACATGTCACTGGCCGGGCTTCGCGACATCTCGATGATCGAGACGCCGCCGGAGGGGCGGCGCCCGATCCGAACACACGTCGGAGAGCTACGACGAAGAGCTCGTGAAGCATGCGCTGGAGCGCGAGACGGAGCGCGGAGGCCAGTCGTTCTACCTCCACAACCGCGTGGAGACGATCGATGAGGCCGCCGAGAAGCTCGCCGCGCTGTGCCCGGACTTACGGCTGCTCGTCGCCCACGGCCAGATGCCCGAGCGTGAGCTCGAGGAGCAGATGATGATGTTCCTGCGCGGTGACGCGGACGTGCTCGTGTCGACGACGATCATCGAATCGGGTCTCGACATCCCCCAGGCAAACACGCTCGTGGTCGAGCGGGCCGACATGCTCGGGCTGGCTCAGCTGTACCAGATCCGCGGGCGCGTGGGTCGTTCCGACGTCCCGGCGCACGCGTACCTGCTCTATCCCGACGCAATGGAGCTGACGCTGGAGGCGCGCGCGAGGCTGTCGACGCTCGCGGATCACACCGAGCTGGGATCAGGCTTCGCCATCGCGATGCGCGATCTCGAGATCCGCGGTGCGGGTGAGTTGCTCGGCCGCGAGCAGTCCGGCCACGTTGCGGCCGTCGGCTTCGAGCTGTACGTCGACCTGCTCAACGAGGCCGTCGCCGAGCTGGCCGGCGGCCGGCGCGTCATGCCACGACCAATTCGCATCGATGCGCGCATCGACGCGTACGTCCCGGCCGATTACGTCGAATCGGAAGCCTTGAAGATCGACCTCCACCGGCGGCTCGCGCTCGCAGCCACGGAGGACGAGCTGAGGGAGCTGCACGCTTCTGTCGAGGATCGATACGGCGCCCCGCCGGAGCCTGTCGAGAACCTCTTCGCGCTGCAGGAGGCACGGCTGAAGCTCGCGGAGCTGGGAGCCGATTACGCGGTGTTCCGCAACGGCCGCCTGACCGTCGGCCCGCTCCTGCTCGGCGCCGATGACGTTCGCGAGATTCGCGAGAGCGTCGCGTCGGCCGTCTACACGAACGACAAGCGCGAGCTCGCCATGAGGAGCGACGGGTTCCGCGGAGGGCTACCCGCGCTCGCTGCTATTCTCGACATGCGCCGGGCAGCTTGAAGGCGCTTTTTCCATGATCGCCCAGCGAATTCCAGCACTTGCATCGGCGGCCGTCGCCATCGTGACGCTGTCGTTTGCCGCCGTCGGCTGTGGCGGCGGCGGCGGTGCGGGCGGCTCCTTGGCCTCCGGAGTCGTCGCCAACGTGGCTGGCGAGGAGATCACGCAGACGCAACTCGACGAAGTGATCGCACAGGCGGAGACGAGGCTGAAGGCCCAGGGTCAGAAGATCCCCGCGGCCGGCTCTCAGGAGTACCAGGCGTTCCGGCAGAACGCGCTGCAGTTCCTCGTCCAGCGCGTGCAGTTCCAGCAGAAGGCGAAGGAACTGGGCATCTCGGTCTCGGACGACGAGGTCGACGAGCGGGTCAAGCGGGTGCTGACGCAGTACTTCGGCGGTAGCCAGAAGAAGTACGAGAACTCGCTCGAGAAGCAGGGCATCACGGACGAGCAGGTGCGCGAGGAGCTACGCGCGACGCTGCTCTCGGAAAAGATCTTCGCGAAGGTCGGCAACGCCGCGAAGGTCACGGATGCCGAGATCCAGGCGTACTACGCCTCCAACCCCCAGCTCTACGCGCAGAAGGCCTCGCGCGACGTGCGCCACATCCTCGTCACGTCCAAGGCGCTCGCAAACGATCTCCGTGCGCAGCTCGAGAACGGCGCCGACTTTGCTGCGCTCGCCAAGAAGTATTCGACCGACACTGGCTCGAAGAACATCGGCGGCAAGCTGACGATTCAGCGTGGCCAGACGGTGCCTCCGTTCGACAAGGCCGCCTTCGCACTGAAGGTCGGCGAGCTCTCGCAGCCGGTCAAGACCCAGTTCGGCTGGCACATCATCGAGGCGCTGACACCGGAGAAGGCCGGCACCTCGACCCCTCTGAAGTCGGTCCGGAAGACCATCTCGGACACCCTGGTCGGTCAGAAGAAGTCGGAAGCGGTCACGAAGTGGCTCGAAGACCTCAAGCAGGAGTACGAGGACAAGATCACGTACGCCACCGGGCTCGCGCCGCCGGCTACCGAGACCGCTCCGAGCACGACTTCAACAGGTTGAGCCTCGAGCAGGCGCTCGGCGACCTGCAGGAGCTGACGGCACAGCTCCGCCGCGAGTGCCCGTGGGACGCGGAGCAAACCACGCGCACGATCGTCCCGCACACGGTCGAGGAGGCCTACGAAGTCGCGGATGCGGCGATGGCCGACGACGACGCGAAGCTCGTCGACGAGCTCGGCGATCTCCTCTACCAGACGTTCTTCCTGTCCCTGCTGCTCGCCGAGCGAGGCGCGGGCGATCTGGAGACGGTCGCCCGGAACGCTCACGAAAAGCTCGTCCGGCGCCATCCCCACGTCTTCGGCGACGCCGCGCCACCTGGCTCACCTGGTGCGGTGAAGCATCGCTGGGAGGAGCTGAAGACCACCCAGGAAGGACGCAGCGGCGTCTTCCACGACGTCCCCGAGACGCTCCCGGCGTTGCTCTATGCTCGCAAGGTGCAGCGGCGGGCGGCGTCGACGGGCTTCGCGTTCCCCGATCTCGACGCCCGCGTCGAGCGCCTCGAGCAGGAGCTCGACGAGTTGCGGGAGGAGTTGCGGCGCACCGGCGTGCCGGAGCCGGAGACAGAGCCCGATCCCAGGGTCGTGGACGAGCTCGGAGACGTGCTCTTCCTCGCGGTTGGCGTTGCGCAGCAACTGAACGTCGATGCTGAGCTTGCGCTGCGGGGCACGTGCCAGGAAGTTCGTGTCGCGGGTGGAGCGTGCTGCCGCGCTGGCGGCCGAATCCGGCGACGAGTGGTCTCAGCTCTCGCTCGACGATCAGCACCGCTACTACGAGGCTGCGAAGGAGGAGCTGGCGTGAGCGCCATCGAGCGCGTGTGGGCGCGGCAGATCCTCGACTCGCGCGGCAACCCCACGGTGGAGGTCGAGGTCACGCTGGCTTCCGGCGCATTCGGGCGTGCGGCGGTTCCCTCCGGCGCTTCGACGGGCGTGCACGAGGCCGTCGAGCTGCGTGACGGGGACCCAGAGGTGTTCGGAGGCAAGGGCGTCCTGGGTGCCGTCAAGAACGTCGTCGAGGTGATCGGGCCGGCCGTCAAGGGGCTGGACGCCGCCGACCAGGCGGCGCTGGACGAGCGCCTCCTCGAGCTGGACGGCTCGCCGAACAAGAGCAACCTCGGAGCGAACGCGCTCCTCGGCGTGTCACTGGCCGTCGCCAACGCGGCAGCAGCGGACGCCGGCGTTTCGCTCTTCCGCTGGCTCGGCGGAGACGACGCGGTCGTCTTGCCGGTACCGATGCTGAACGTCGTCAACGGCGGCGCACACGCGCAGAACTCTCTCGACTTCCAGGAGTTCATGGTCGTGCCGGCCGGCGCCCCGTCGTTTGCCGAGGCGCTTCAGATCGGCGCCGAGGTGTTTCACGCGCTGAAGAGCCTGCTGCACGAGCGCGGGCTGGCCACGGGGGTCGGCGACGAAGGCGGCTTCGCTCCCGACCTCGCTTCCAGCGAGGAGGCGATCGAGGCCGTGCTGGCCGCCGCCGAGCGCGCGGGCCACGCCGACCGCGTGGCGATCGCGCTCGATCCCGCCGCGACGGAGTTCTGGAGCGACGGCGCCTACCGGTTCGAAGGCCGTCAGCTGGATCCGGAGGCGATGGTGGCGTACTGGATCGAGCTCGCGGCGCAGTATCCGATCGTGTCCATCGAGGATGCGCTGGCCGAGGACGAATGGGAGTCGTGGCGCGAGCTGACGGAGCGGAGCGGCGACCGGCTCCAGCTCGTCGGCGACGATCTTTTCGTCACGAACGTCGACCGCTTGCGGCGGGGAATCGACGACGGCGTCGCCAACGCCATTCTCGTCAAGCTCAACCAGATCGGCACGCTGACCGAGACGCTCGAGACGATCGAGCTTGCACGGCAGGCCGGGTACGCCACCGTCATCTCACACCGTTCCGGGGAGACCGAGGACACGACGATCGCGGACGTCGCCGTCGCGACCAACGCAGGCCAGATCAAGACGGGCGCGCCTTCGCGGTCGGATCGCGTCGCGAAGTACAACCAGCTGCTGCGCATCGAGGAAGAGCTCGGCGATCGCGCCGTCTATCCGGGCTGGGACGCCTTTCCACGCTTTCACCGGTAGCGCTCGTAGGCCACGATACGCTGGGCAGGATGCCCCTCCAGGTAGCACGCCGGACGAAGATCGTCGCCACGCTCGGGCCTGCCTCGGCGGGCCGCATCGACGAGCTCGTGGCTGCCGGAGTAGACGCCATCCGGCTCAACTTCTCGCACGGCACGCAGGCTCAGCACGCGGAGTGGGCGGGAGCCGTGCGGGGCGTGGAGCGTGAGAACGGCCGCCCTCTGGCGCTGATCGCCGACTTGCAGGGCCCGAAGCTGCGCATCGGAGATCTCGCCGCGCCCGTGACCGTCGCGAAGGGTGAACAGGTCCTCGTCGGCCCGGAGGGCTCTGAGGTCGACCTACCGGTCGCTCCGCCGGTCGTGGGTGAGGTGCTCGAAGCCGGCCACGACGTGCTGATCGACGACGGCCACGTCCGCCTGCGCGTCGAGCGCGTGGACAACGGTCGCGCCGTCTGCTCGGTGGTCGTCGGCGGAGTGGTCGAGAGCCACAAGGGCGTGAACCTGCCCGGCGTGACTCTGCCCGTCCCGTCGCTGACGGAGAAGGATCTCAGCGATCTCGCGTTCGCGCTCGACCTGGGCGTGGACTACGTCGCGCTGTCGTTCGTGCGCTCGCCTGACGACGTGCGCGACCTGCGGGCTCGCATCGACCGGGCCGGCTCGCAGGCGCGCGTGATCTCCAAGATCGAGAAGGCCGAAGCCGTGCAGGCGCTGGGACCGATCGTGGACGCCTCCGACGCGGTGATGGTCGCCCGTGGTGACCTCGGAGTCGAGATCAGCCCGTCAGCGGTGCCGCTGCTCCAGAAGCGGATGATCCTCGTGGCGCTCGAGCGCGGCCGGCCGGTGATCACCGCCACGCAGATGCTGGAGTCGATGCTCCACGCACCGGAGCCAACACGCGCCGAGGCCAGCGACGTCGCCAACGCCGTCCTCGACGGCACGTCGGCGCTCATGCTGTCGGAGGAGACGGCCATCGGCGAGTACCCCGTGGAGGCAGTGGCGACGATGGACACTCATTGCGCGGGCGGTCGAGCCGAGCCTCGGCCACCGGCACGAGCTGCCGAGCGCAGGCGACGAGCCGACGGTCGGCGAGGCGATCTCGAACGCCGCCTGCGACATCGCCGAAGCGCTGCACGCGGCCGCGCTCGTCGTGCCCACGTTCACCGGAGGCAGTGCGTCTGCGATGGCGCGGCTTCGCCCGCGGCGTCCGGTCGTGGCGATCGTGCATCACGACAGCGTTGCCAGGCGGCTTGCGCTGGAGTGGGGCGTCGTGCCGATCGTCATACCCGAGTGCGACGACGTCGAGGACCTATGGAGCAAGTCGCTCGCCGCGGCCCGCGACGCCGGGCAGATCGAGCCTGGCGATCGAGTCGTGATCACAGCGGGCACGCACGTCAACATCCCCGGGTCGACGAACGTGATCAAGGTCGACGTCGCTTCCTGACCGTGAAGGAAGCGCGCGGCCGCGGGCGAACCGGACCGCATGGGAGGAGGTCGCGTCCAGCGACGGATCGTGCGGCGACGTCGCCGTGCCTGGATCATCGCTACGGTGGCGCTTGCGCTCGTGGGCTTCCTCTACTACCGCCCAGTGCAGGCGTACGTGGCGGCTCAGGGCGCGTTGCAGGAGCGGGCGGCGGAGGTGCGCAAGCTGTCGGCGGAGCGTACGGACCTTCGGCGGCGCCTGAGCGCTCGACGGCAGCGGCGCCACGCTCATGCGGGAGGCGCGGCGACTTGGTCTCGTCCGGCCGGATGAGCGGCTCTTCATCGTCAAGGGCATCGACGCCTGGCGTAGGGCGCGAGCCGCCGAGCGCGCCGCAGACGAGTGACGCCGATCGCGACGGCCGTAGAGCGGCAGCTCGGGAAGGCCAGTGCGCGCCTTCAGGCGAGTGGTGCTCCGCTGTCCCTACGGGCAGCCGGCGGTGACCGAGCAGGAGCCGTACGCGACTGCGGATGCCGAGCCGTTTCCGACGACGTATTACCTCACCTGCCCACACGCCGTCGCCGCCGTCTCGCGGTTGGAAGCGGCGGGCGGAGTCGAGCGGTGGAGCGCAGCAGCGGCGGCCGATCCAGCGCTGCGTGCGAGCCTGGATTCGGCGACACGCGAGCAGCGTGAGCTACGCCGGGAGCTGGCCGCTGGAAGAGTCGGCCGCGATGGCGGCGCATCGCTCGAGCTTGGCATCGGAGGCTCCGGCAGTCCGCTGCGGCTCAAGTGTCTCCACGCGCACGTCGCCTTCGCGCTGGCGAGGCCCGGGTACGTCCTCGGCGAGCGAATCGTCGCAGAGGTGGAACGGCTGTTTCCCGAAGACGGCTGCTGCAGCCTCTAGCATCGAGGACATGAGCCGGAGCGTCGAGCTCGCGCGGCAGCAGTGGGCGGAGTCATACGAGAGCCTCGCTCGGGCTCCGGCGGGCATCGATCCGCGCGTGCGTGAGCAGATGGAGACAGTGACCGCCGAGTTGCGCCGCCGCGTCGGATCCACCTTCACGCTCACGGAGCTGGCGGCCGCCTACGACGACTCGGAGCGATGGACGCTGACGGCGATCTCCGAGCGGTCCCACAGACCCGGCTCGGTGCAGTCGGCGTCCTCCGCCGCCGACGCGGCCTTCCACCTCTACGCGCGCGGAGCCCGCGACTACCGGCCGTGACGGTCGCGACCCAGCGTTCGCGTCGCCAGCGCCGGCGGCGTCCCCTGCTGCGAGCGCTGCTCGTCGTAGCGACGTTGGCCGTGGTCTTCGCGCTCGGCGTCGCGCTCGGCCAGGCAATCGCGACCGATCCGGCTCCGGAGGGCGCAACCACCGAAACGCGGACGATCGTTCCCGTCGCGGCAACCAAGGAGACCGTGACGGTGACGACGACCGTGACATCACCCTGATCTCGCTCGACCAACGCCTCACTTCCCGCTGGACGTGCTGGCCGGGGCGGTGCTGGGCCTGGCCGTCGCTACAGCTCTTCTCCTGCTCGCACGAACCCTGAGACGATCACGACAGCCGCAGACGCCAGGCCTACCCACAGGCCGATAGCGCGATCGGCGGTCCCGGCGAACTCGTCGGGGATGGACACGATCCGGATCAGCAGGAGGATCGTTGCCGTGGTACCCAGGACGATGAGGATCAGGCTTTCCGGCAGGCTGCGCGGCAGCACGATTCCGGCGCCTCTGCGTACGGCGAGCAGCACGATCGCAAGCCCGAGCACGAAGACGAACTTGCCCAGCGTTCCCGTGTTCCAGCCGAGCACTGACACCGTCGGTCCCTCGACCGCGGTGCCCGAGTACCAGCCCATGAACGACGACAGGGCGAGCGTCAGCCCGGCTACCCACGACGCCTGGCCTGCCGCGATCACGAGGGCCGGGGTCACCTCGGGGCGACGCTGTTCCTGGGTCATTTGACTAGAGACCGAAGAGCGTCTGTACCTGATCCCAGATGGTGACGGCGATCACGAGGCTCGCGAGCAGAAGGCAGCCCGCCACGAGCCAGAAGCGCCACCGGGCGCGGCGGTGCTCGCGGTCGCGCTCGACCCGCGCGTTACGCCGCTGGCGGTGGTAGCGATACGCATGCGCCACCGACGCCGGGTCGTGAGTCGGAGGGTCGTCGAGCTCGGCCGGTTGCCGTGCTGGACGGGCCATGATGGAAGTGTAAACCGTTACGCGTCGCGGGACCTTCCAAGCGCGCCGTATCCAGGGCTACACTGCGCACCGTGCGCAGGGTCGCCGTAGCCGTCGTCCTCCTCAGCATCGGTGTCGCCGGGTTCCTGGCGGCTTCCGTGCTCGCCGGGCCGAGCCCTGCTTCCGCCCTGAGCGATTCCACGACGACGACGACAGAGACGACCACGACGACAGGCACGACGACAAGCACGACGCCGACTACGACCACGCCGTCGCCTCCGCCACCTCCGGCGCCCAGGGCCAAGCCAAAGCCGAAGGCGAAGTCGAAGCTGCCGGCCCGGCTGGCTCGGCGCGTATCGATCGGGGGCGTGCACGTGGGCGGCCTGACACCGGCCGCAGCGCTTGCAGCGGTGCGACTGGCCGCGCGCTCGCCGCTC
The DNA here is from genome assembly GCA_963786725.1 of uncultured Actinomycetes bacterium. Classification (GTDB taxonomy): domain Bacteria; phylum Actinomycetota; class Thermoleophilia; order Gaiellales; family Gaiellaceae; genus PALSA-612. The sequence continues at coordinate 343,130 of CAWBAD010000007.1, forward strand.
GTCGTCGCCGTCGACGAAGCCCGTGTTCCCGTGTCGATGAACAAGCTCGGCGTGAAGGCGTACGTCGAGGCTTCGGTGGCGCGCGCGAGAAGGGCGAAGGCCGGTGCGAACGTTCCGCTCGCCGTAAGCATTCGCGGTGACGCCGTACGCGCCTGGGTGGCCCGCCTGGCGCGGAACCGCGACCGTCCCATGCGCGACGCGCGACTCGTGCTCAACGACCTGCGGCCACATCTCGTCCCCGAGCGCGACGGGCTACGTCATCCGCCGCGAAGCAACGGTCGCCGCGATCGTCGAAGCATTGCGCGCGAACCGGCGTGGGCCCGTGGCCGCTGTCGCCCAGGTCGAGCACCCGACCCGCCTGAGCAAGTTCTTCACGTCCGCCGTCGTCATCCGACGGGATTCGAAGCGGCTCATGTACTACAAGGGCGGGGAGCTGGAGCTCGCCCGCACGTTCACCGTGGCCACCGGGCAGTCGTCGTACCCGACTCCGCTCGGGAACTTCGAGATCGCCGTCATGCAGCGCTACCCGTGGTGGTATCCGCCGCCGTCCGACTGGGCCGACGGTCTCGAGCCCGTGCCACCGGGCCCCGGTAACCCGCTTGGCACGCGCTGGATGGGGCTCAACGTGTCGGCAGTGGGCATCCACGGCACGCCCGACCCGTCGTCGCTTGGCTACTCGGCCTCCCACGGCTGCATTCGCATGGCCATCCCCTCCGCTGAGTGGCTGTTCAGCCACGTGAAGGTGGGGACGCCGGTGTTCATCGTCTCCGCCTGATGGCGATCGGCCTGCGCCGGGCCGGTCAGGCGCTGGGGATCGGCGTCGTGCTCGCGCTGCTCGCCGTGCTCGTGTGGCGCGTCGTCCGGGACTCGGAGGGCGGTGCAGCAGCCGCGATCCGCCGCGGCGAGCATCCCGTCGCGCCGGCCTTCGACCTGGAGCGGCTCGACCGGTCAGGCCGGCTCGACCTGGAGTCACTGCGCGGGAAGGCAGTCGTGCTCAACTTCTGGGCCTCGTGGTGCGCACCGTGCAAGAAGGAGGCGCCGCTGCTCGAGGCAGCGTGGAAGAAGTGGCGGCCGAGGGGCGTGGTCGTGGTCGGCGTCGACGCCAACGACTTCAAGTCGGACGCGCGCGGCTTCGCGCGTCGCTACGAGCTTTCATATCCCATCGTCCACGACGGCCCCGGGCGGCTGCTCGACGACTACGGGCTGGAGGGGTTTCCGGAGACGTTCTTCGTCCGGCCCGACGGTCGCCTCGCATCCTGGTCTCAGGGCGAGCTGAGCAACGAGGAGATCGAGGCGGGCATCCGGGAAGCGCTGTCAGGATGAGAGCGGCGCGTTTCGCGGCGACTCTGCTCATCGCTCTCACCTTCACGGGGGCGGCGGCGGCGAGCGAATCGCAGCCCACGCTCGCCGAGATCGAGAGCGAGGTCGTCTGCCCCACGTGCCACACCACGCTCGACCAGTCCTCATCTCCAGTGGCCAATCGCATGCGGAACTTCATCCGCGCGCGAATTGCGGCCGGCGAGACGAAGTCGGAGATCAAGCGCAGGCTTGTCGCCGACTTCGGAGAGCAGGTGCTTGCCTCGCCGCCGAAGCGTGGCTTCAACCTCCTGGCGTGGGTGATACCGCCCGTCGCGGTTCTGGCAGGCGCCGTCGTGCTCGGCGTGCTCGCCGTGCGTTGGAGCCGCGGACGTGCGGCTGCTCCCGCGCCGGCAGCTCCGGATTCCGCGCTCGATCGACGCATCGACGACGAGCTCGCCCGCCTCGATCAGTAGTGGCCGAGCGCATACCGATCGCCTTTCTCGCCGGCGTGATCTCCGTGATCACCCCGTGCGTGCTGCCGCTGGTGCCCGGCTACCTGTCAGCGGTGTCGGCGGTCGAGGCGAACCGGCTCGGCGAGCGTGGCGTGGCGAGGAGGATCGTCATCGCCAGCATCCCGTTCTTCATCGGCTTCACCGTCGTCTTCGTGGCGCTCGGCGCCGGGGCGGCTGCGGTCGGCGGCTACGTCGATGTGGGTCGTCGGAACGAGATCGCCGGTTTCGTGCTCGTCGTACTCGGCCTCGCGTTCATGGGCCTGCTGCCCTGGCCGGACAGAGTCGTCGCGCCGAGCATGCTCGAAGGAGCCAGGCGATCAGGGTCCAGCGCACTGCTCGGCGCAGCGTTCGCGGTCTGCGCGGCTCCCTGTATCGGCACGGTGCTCGCTTCGGTGCTCGTGCTCGCCGGCGATTCGGACACGGTCGTTCGCGGATCCGTCCTCCTGTTTGCCTACTCGGCCGGCATAGCGGCTGCGTTCGTGCTTGCGGGAATCGCCTTCGCGCGGGCGATGGGAGCGTTCCGCTGGCTCCGCGACCACTACACGGTGATCCGTGTCGTCAGCGGGGCGATCCTCGTCGCGCTCGGCCTGCTCCTCTTCTTCCATCGCGACTGGTGGTTGCGCGTCATGGTCAACCGCCTGCTCGACACGATCGGGCTCGGCGAGATCTAGATGTAGTTCCTGAGGACGTTGGTTCATCCGGGCCTCCTTGGAGGCTGAGAGCTGCCAAGCACTCAGTCCCAAGGAGGGATCCGGATGAATCTCCACGGTAACGCGGCTCTCAGTTGGAGCGGGCGGCGGAGACTCGCCGAGCGGGTCGTCGTCGAGGGTTGGACGGTGACGGCTGCAGCCCAGGCGGCGGGCGTCAGCGTTCGCTGCGCTCGCAAGTGGATCAGCCGCTACCGCGAGCAGGGCAGCGCGGGCATGCACGATCGTTCCTCGGCGCCGCGGCGGGTTGCAAATCGCACGCCACATGAGCGGGTGGAGGCGATCGTCGCCTTGCGACGCCTGCGCTTCACGGCCGCCGAGATCTCGGAAGTGCTGGAGATGGCGCTCTCGACCGTCTCAGGGATCCTGACCCGCTTAGGCCTCGGCAGGCTCGGTCGCCTCGGCCTCGAGCCGCCACTGCGCTACGAGCGCTCCCGACCTGGCGAGCTCGTCCACCTCGACGTCAAGAGGCTCGGGCGAATCCAGGGCGGCGCCGGCAAGCGCGTCCGTGGAGGGTCGAACCACTACAACCGCACCTTCACCGACCGAGAGGGCAAGCGGCGAAACACGGTCGGTTGGGAGTACGTGCACATCGCGATCGACGACCACAGCCGGCTCGCCTATGCCGAGGTGCTCGCCGACGAGCGGGCCTCGACCGCGGCGGGCTTCCTGCGGCGCGCCGTGCGCTACTACGGACGGCATGGGATCGAGGTGGAGCGCATCCTCACCGACAACGGGTCCTGCTATCGCGGGGCGATCCACGCACTGGCCTGCCGCAGCCTCGGCCTGCGCCACAGCAGAACGCGGCCCTATCGGCCGCAGACGAACGGAAAGGCGGAGCGCTTCATACGCACGCTGCTCGCCGGCTGGGCGTACGGCGCCATCTACGGCTCGAGCTCCGAGCGCACCGCCGCCCTTGACGGCTGGCTCTGGCACTACAACCATCGCAGGCGACACTCAGCGCTCGGCCACCGACCACCGGTGTCCCGGATCGGAAGCACCAACCTGCTCGGGTCCTACATCTAGATCTGCACGGGATCGAGTTCGAGGGAGCCGGCTGCGACGCTTTCCGTGGCCGCGTCGACCTGAGCGAGAACGGCCGCAACGTCCACGCCGCGATGGGCGGGCAGATAGGGCGACAGCCGGCGGCCGGCCTTCTCGAGCTGCTTGGAGCAGCCGATCCGCCGGCCACGACCGGCCTGGTACCAGGCCACGGCGACATGGACTAGCCCCTGACAGAAGTCGCGCTCTCCGGCCTCGGCCGACCGCCACGCCGTCTCCAGCTCCTCGTGCGCCGCGAAGTACTCACCGCGGCGCAGCAGCTCGATGCCCTCCGCGAGCGCCGTCTCGTTCACGACGTTGCTACGCTCCGGTCGTGGCGACGATCCTGCTGGCTGGGGTCGACCTCTTCTTCCGGGGCAAGCTCGATGGGCTGCTGGCGGGACACCTGCTGGTGACGGCGGACACCGTCGAAGCGCCAGATCTCGTCATCGCAGACATCTCGCGTGTGGAGCCGGACGAGGTCGCCGACGCGTATCCGGATATCCCCATCGTCGGCTTCACGAGTCACACTGACACGGCAGGGTTGCGTCGGGCGCACGAAGCGGGATTCGATCAGGTGCTGGCGAAATCGGCCCTCACGGAGCGCGTGCCTCACCTGATTGACGAGCTGGTCTCGCCGGTAGAGTAATTCGGCCGGAGGACTTGAGGAGCTGACGTGACGTACATCATTGCCGAGCCCTGCATCGACATCAAAGACCTGTCATGCGTCGACGTCTGCCCCGTGGACTGCATCCACGAGTACGAGCGGATCCTCGTCATCGATCCCGAGGAGTGCATCGACTGCGGCGCCTGTGAGCCCGAGTGCCCTGTGGAGGCGATCTTCCCGGAGGACGCGCTGCCCGAGAAGTGGGAGCCATTCGTGAAGATCAACTACGCCTTTCCCGACGCGGCGGAGATCAACAAGCTCACTGACGAGTACGCGCTCGCCCATAACGTCCAGAACGAGCCCATCGCCTAGGGCGGCGGATGGAGCTCGAGCGGCTCGACCATGTAGCGCTCTGGGTTGCAGATCGTGATGCGATCGCCGACTTCGCGGTGGCGCATCTCGGCATGCACGTGATCGAGCGCACGGATCGCTTCACGTTGATCGGCTCGCACGCCCGCCGCGGCAAGTTCACGCTGTTCGCCGAGGAGCCGACCCGGGAAGCCGGCGCACTCGCGGAGATCGGCCTGCGCGTGACGAGCCTCGAGCAAGCGCTTGCCGCTTTGCCCGCGGGCAACGGCGAGCGATTCGAGATCTGCGACGGGCTCTGGATTCGCCTGGTCGAGGCGGAGACGGACGTCGAGTACGACCTGCACCACGTGGCGCTGAAGACTGCGGATCCTCAGGCCGCGGCCGATGGGTGGGAAGCGCTCGGCATGACGCGCGCCGGGGATGGGCGGATGGAAGTCGCGGGCGCATATGTCGAACTCTGGCCGGGTGATCCGGGCCGGCCGGAGCGCCCGCTGCTCAACCACCTGGGCGTGCTCGTCAAGTCCGCCGACGAATGGCGAGCCCGCGCAGAAGCGGCCGTCGTCGAAGTGGCCGACGTGGTCGACGCGCCTAACACCTACGCAGTATTCGTCTGGGGCCCCGAGCGCGTGAAGCTCGAGTACGTCGAGCACAAGCCCGGCTTTTCGCTCGAGTGACAGTCGTCGTAGCCGGTGCCGGCATGGCAGGCCTGGTCGCGGCCGCCCGGCTGCGAGAGCTACTCGGTCGTCACGTGACGGTGCGGGAGAAGGGCACACGGCCGGGAGGCTCGATGCTGCTCTCGAGCGGCGTGATCTGGCGCCACCGGACGCTCGAAGACTTTCGCGCGGAGTGTCCAGGCGGTGATCCCGGATTGCAGCAGTTGATCGTCGACCAATTGGACGAGCGGCTCGATTGGCTCGAGTCGCTGGGCGCCCCGGTCGTAAGGCGCGAGACGGGGAATCCGCGCACGGTAGGACGGAGATTCACGCCGCGCGACCTCGTGGCCGCGCTACTGAGGCATGCGGGCGATGTGCTGCTCGGGGAGCCGGTCAGCGAGACACCCGACGAGCCGTTGGTGCTGGCGACGGGCGGCTTCGGTGCCGCCCTTGCGCGACGCCTCGCGCTCCCGTTGCGGGCGAGCCCATGGAGCGAGGGAGATGCGCTCGTGCTCGCCTGCGGGGTCGCCGCTGCGACGTCGCCGGGAATGGACGAGTTCTACGGCCGTGCGCTGCCCGCGCCGCCTGCCGAAGTGGCGGCACACGACTTCGTGCGGCTGTCGCAGGTCTACGGCCGCTACGCCACCGTGCTGGACGAGACGGGAGCGGCCGTGCAGAGCTCGAACGGCGCCTGGCACGAGAACGACCTCGTCCAGGAGATCGCCCGGCGACCGCAGGGGCGTGCCTGGTTCCTCGTCGGCGAAGACGTTCTCGACAAGCCGGTGGGGGACGCCACCGTCCTCGACCGGATCGATGCGGCGCGCGAGGCGGGCGGCACCGTTGTCAGGCCCGATGAGCTTCCGTTCACCGCTCCGCCCGCCGCTCGGTACGCCGTGCACGTCACGGCCTCCGTTACGCACACGATCGGCGGCCTCGTCGTCGACCCCGAGGCTCGCGTGCTCCGCGACGACGGCACGCCTGTGGAAGGCCTCTACGCCGCAGGGGTGGACGTGGGCGGCATCGCTACGGGCGGCTATTCGAGTGGCCTGGCAGCAGCGCTTGTCCTCGGCTGTGTCGCCGCCGAGTCGATCGGGGCGCTATAGGAGCTCGAGCTGCACGGCCGGCTTCCTCGGGCGCAGCGTGCGGCCGCGACGGAAGCGCTGCTCTTTCCTTGCCACCGCGACGAGCTCGCGCACGCGCTGCTCGACTTTGCGCGGGGGATAGGCACGCTCTCCGTAAAGGCGCTCGTAGAACGGTGCCAGCTCAGGCCAGTCCTCGGCGAGATGCTCGAGGAAGTGCTCGCGCGTCCCCGGTCGCAGGTTGACGACGCTCGCCCAGACATGGTTGGCACCGGCGGCGCGCGCTGCCCTGACGACCTCCTCCAGCTGCTCGGGCCGGTCCGAGATGCCCGGCAGGACAGGCGCGATCGCGACGCCGGCATCGACTGCCCGCCCGGCGGAGCACCGAGAGCGCGCGCAGCCTCTGATGGGGCGGCGCGGTTCCAGGCTCGGTGCGCCGCCACACGTCGTCGTCGAGGGTCGGGACGGAGAAGCTGACGCTCACCTGCGCGCGTGAGGCCGCCTCGGCGAGCACGTCGACGTCGCGCACGATCAGGGGCCCGCGGGTGACGATGTGGAAAGGGTTCGATGCGGCGGCGAGCACCTCGAGGCAGCGGCGGGTGAGTACGTAGCGTCCCTCGGCGGGCTGGTACGGGTCGGTCGCCGCGCCGATGGCTATCGAGCCGCCCCGCCACGACTTGCGGGCGAGCTCCGTGCGCAGCACTTCGGCGACGTTCACCTTGACGCGGATCGAGAGCCCATACGCCTCGCCGGACGGCCGGTCGGCACGCCGTTCGAATGCCCTCACGTAGCAGAACGTGCAGCGGTGCGACGCAGCCCATGTACGGGTTGAGCGACCAGGCGAACGGCATGCCCTTCACGGGGTTGAGCGCCGTCTTGCACGGCTCTTCGCGGTACTCCACTCGCACCGCTCGCAGAATAGAACATATGTTCGTATACGTCAACGGCCGTTTTCTCGACCGCGCGCCGCTGGTACCGCCGCCGCGCTCTCCTATACTGCGCTCGAAGCATCTTGGACGACGAGCTGCCGCCCAGTACGCGCGCCCCGGAGGGCGGGGCGTGACGATACCTCTCGAGCTCCTTGCCGTTCTCGCGATCGTGATCGCGAACGGCTTCTTCGTCGCGGCCGAGTACGCGCTCGTGACGGCGCGGCGCTCCCGCCTTCAGGAGCTGGCCGACGGAGGGCTGCGGCGCGCAAGGATCGCCATTCGCATCATGGACAGCCCGGTGCGCTTCATCGGCACGGTCCAGCTCGGCATCACGGCCTTCTCGATCCTCCTCGGTGTCGTCGGCGAGCCGATCGTGTCGAACTGGATCGACGGCCCGCTGTCACAGGGTGTCGCGTTCGTCCTCGCCTATGCCTTCGTCACGTTTCTCCACGTGACGCTGGGCGAGCTCGTGCCGAAGGCGATCGCGCTCGACCGCAAGGAGGAGACCGCACTCTGGGTGGCGCTGCCGATCGAAGGCGTCTACATCGTCTCCTATCCCGTCGTGTGGTTCCTCCAGGCGTCGGCCAACGCGATGACGCGCCTCGTGGGTATCCAGCCCGCGCCGGCGGGGATCATCGCCCACTCGGAGGAGGAGATCCGCATGATCGTCGCCCACGCCGAGGAAACGGGCGAGATCGAGGAAGACGAGCGGGAGATGCTCTACAAGGTCTTCGACTTCGCCGACAAGGAGGTATCGGACGTCATGGTGCCGCGACCCGAAGTCGTCGCGCTCTCGATCGACCTGCCGCCTGAGGAGTGCCTGGCCGCCGCCATGGACGCGCCGTACACGCGCTACCCCGTCTACCGCGAGTCTCTGGACACGGTCATCGGCATCCTCCACGTCCGCGACCTCATGCGTGCCGTGAACGCCAACGCGAGGTTCGCGGACGTCGATGTGGAGTCGCTGCTGCGACCGGCGCATGTCGTCCCGGAGACGAAGGACCTGGCGGCGCTGCTCCGCGATTTCCGGCGAGTCAAGGAGCACATGGCCGTCGTCGTGGACGAATACGGGACGACGGAGGGCATCGTCACGCTCGAAGACGTCCTCGAGGAGATCGTGGGCGAGATCGAGGACGAGTTCGACCTGCCCGACGAGTCAGTGGAGGAGTTGGCCGACGGACGCATTCGCATCTCCGGCACGTTCTCCGTGGACGATTTCAACGAGCAGTTCCACCGGCAGCTGCCGGTGGACGATTACCACACGATGGCAGGGTTCGTGTTCGGGCTGCTCGGCCGTGCTCCCGAGCCCGGTGACGAGGTGTCGCACGACGGGACACACTTCAAGGTGGTCGAGGTGGAGGGCACGCGGATCGAGCGCCTCGAGGTGGAGTTCATGCCCGTCGAGCCGGATGCCGACGAAGCCGACGAGAGCTAGGACGTCCTAGACTGAGGCCATGGAGCGGGTGCTGATCCTCACCGGCGACGCGGGCGAGGAGCTCGAGGTCTACTACATGCTCTACCGCCTACGGGAAGCCGGATACGACGTCGACGTCGCGGCGCCCGAGCGCAAGCGGCTGCAGCTCGTCGTCCACGACTTCGAGCCCGGCTGGGACACGTACGTCGAGCGGCCCGGCCGCGGGCTCCAGGCGGACCTCGCCTTCGCCGACGTCGAGCCGGAGCGCTACGCGGGCGTGCTCATCCCGGGCGGCCGCGCGCCGGAGGTGATCCGCAACGATCCGGACGTCCGGCGGATCGTCGCGTACTTCTTCGACAACGACCTGCCGGTGGGGCACATGTGCCACGGCGTGCAGGTGCCGGCCGCAGGCGGTTACGTCCGCGGCCGGAAGGTGTCCGCGTATCCGCCGCTCGCGCCGGACATCGAAGCGGCCGGCGGCGAGTTCGTCGACGGGCCGGACGTCGTCGACGGCGCAATGGTCTCGGCCCGAGGCTGGGAGGACCTGGCGGAGTTCTTCAAGGCGTTCCTCGAGCTGCTCGACCGCAGCGCCGTCTCGGCGTAACGATTAGGCGAGAGCCGCGGCGAGAGCGGTCTGGCCTCCGCGGAGCACGGGGTCGCCGTGCGACACGAGCACGCGGTCCAGCGGCACGTCGAGCAGGGGGCGAAGCGCCTCGCGCACGGCCTTCTGCCCGCCCTTGCCCACCCAGCCGGGCGGGCAGATCCGTAACGGGTCTCCGAGCAGCACGTCTCCGACGACGAGTGCGCGGTGCTTCGGCGCCAGATAGGCGAGCTCGGAGGCCCGCCCCGATGCGTGCGCCTCGAGCCCACCGGGCAGCGGATCGCCGGGCCGGACGGGGTTCGGCGAGAGGTTCAACCTTCTTTCGACGGGCAGCGCGCTGCGCGCGGGCGCCCAGAGCTGTGCGTCGTAGCGCTCGACGAGCTCGCCGGCGCTGCGCACGTGCCAGTAGACGGTGAGCACGATGTGCACGTCGGCGTCGGCGCGCTCCACGTCGGCGTCGAGGTACTCGAGGAAGCGCTCGGAGTCCCCGTGGGGCACGAGCGGGTCGACGAGGATCGTGGCGTCGTCGGTCTCGAGGTACACGCAGCCGACGATCTTCCTCCACTCCTCGTGGTACGCGGTCCAGCGCCAGAGGCCGGTCGTGATCCTGTGGACATCCATTCGTCGGCTACCTGCGTATCCTCGCATGAAGAATTCGCCTACCACCCAGGGAGGGTCTATGCGACTGCTCATTGCTCTCGCGGCCGTCATGGTTGCCGCTGCCGCCTCGGCCGCGTCGAGCACGCCGGCCACGAAAGTGCTGAAGGGGACCGTCGGGCCCAGCTTCACGATCAGTGTGAAGACGCCGGCGGGCAAGCCCGTGAAGACGACAAAGGCGGGGACCTACAGGCTCGTTGTCCAGGACAATTCGTCGTTCCACGACTTCCACATCACGGGACCAGGCATCAACAAGGTCGTCACGACCGTGCCCTTCACCGGCACGAAGACCGTCACCGTGAAGCTGAAGGTGGGGACGTACCGCTACGTGTGCGATCCGCACTCGTCCCAAATGAAGGGATTCTTCAGAGTCACCGCCTAGTCAAACATCATCTGCTCGGCGCTCCCGTCGCGGATCAGCCACGAGGCGAGCTCGCCGGTGGCTCGGGAGAGGATGAAGTACGGGCGGCCTTGCCAGAGGCCGATGTTCGCGAGGTCCGTGCGCGACGGGCGTGCCGAGTCGGTCGGGTGTGAGTGGAAGACGGCGAGCTCGAATCCGTCGTCCTCGAGGAACCACACCTCCGGGTCGACTTCCAGCTCGAAGCGGTAAGGCGACGCGGCGAGGTTCCTGCCGGGCTCGTAGCGGACTGCCTCGCCGCGTCGGAAGACGAGCAGGCCGCAGGCCTCGTTAGGCGCCTCTTCGTCGGCGTGCTGCTCCAACCGGCGCCTGATCGCCTCGGGGACTACCACCAGTGGCCGCGTTCCATGGCCGCCTCTGGATCCACCGCCTCCCAGAAGTCGGCCGACAGGTACTTCCAACCCCCGTCGGCGAGGATGCACACGAGGACGCTGCCCTCGCCGAGCTCGCGCCCGAGCCGCTGGGCGACGTGAATGACGGCTCCGGAAGAGACGCCGGCGAAGAGGCCTTCCCGCTCCAGCAACAACCGTACGCCCTCGGCCGCCTCCGCGTTCGAGACGAGGAGCTTGCGGTCGAGCTTGGACACGTCGAGGATCGGCGGCACATAGCCGTCTTCGAGTGAACGGAGCCCCATCACGGGATCTCCGGGCAGCGGCTCCGCGGCCGCGACGATGACTTCGGGGAACGACTCGCGCAGCCGCTCTCCGACGCCCATCAGCGTGCCGCCGGTGCCCAGGCCTGCGACGAGGCAGTCGATGCGGTCGAGCGCCTCGGCGATCTCGGCTCCCGTGCCCTCGTAGTGGGCGCGTGGATTGGCCTCGTTCGCGTACTGGAACGGCATGTAGTAGCGGGGCTCGCGCTCCGCCAACTCGAGCGCCACGCGGACTGAGCCGTTCGATCCTTCGGCTGCCGGTGAGCCGACGATCTCGGCGCCGTAGAGTCGCAGCAGCCGCCGCCGCTCCTCCGTGGCGTTCTCCGGCATGACGCAGGTGAGCCGGTAGCCCTTGAGGCGGGCGACGAGCGCCAGCGAGATCCCCGTGTTGCCGCTCGTCGGCTCCAGCAGCTCACGACCGGGCTCGAGCTCGCCCGACGCTTCCGCGGTCTCGATCATCGCCTTCGCCACGCGATCCTTGATCGACCCGGTCGGGTTCTGGCCCTCGAGCTTCGCGTAGATACGCGTGCCGGGGGGCGCGAGCCGCGACAGCTCGACCAGGGGCGTCGAGCCGACGAGGTCGAGCAGCGAAGGAGCGAGCGAGCTAGAGCCCACCGGCCATCGCCGGGAGCAGAATCACCGTCGAGGTTGCGTCGACCGGCGTCTCGAGCTCGTCGAGAACGCGGATGTCCTCGCCGTCCACGTACACGTTTGCGTGCTGCAGCTGTCCGTCGAGAGCGGGATAGCGAGAGACGAGGTCGTCGAGCAGGTCGCCGATCGTTCCGCCCTCGGCCGCAACGACGGGCTGACCGTCGGTCGCGTCACGAAGGGGTGGAGGGATGCGAACGGCGCTCATGCGTGCGATCCCGCCCGCTGGCAGAACTCGACGTAGTCGATGTACTCCGTGATCGTCGGCGACTCGCCGCAGACCGGGCACTCCGGGTCCTTTCGCAGCGCGACCTCGGTGAACGACGGCGCGAGCGCGTCGAAGAGCAGCAGGCGGCCGGTGAGCCGGTCGCCGATGCCGAGCGCGAGCTTCAGCGCCTCGTTCGCCTGGAGCGATCCGATGATGCCGGGCAGCACCCCCAGCACGCCGCCCTCGGCGCAGCTGGGTGCGAGCTCCGGCGGCGGCGGCTGCGGGAACAAGCACCGATAGCAGGGCCCTTCTCCCGGCTCGAAGACCGTGACCTGGCCTTCGAACCGGAAGATGGAGCCGTGAACGACGGGAATGCCGTGCCAGACAGACGCGTCGTTCACGAGGTAACGGGTGGGGAAGTTGTCCGCGCCGTCGACAATGACGTCCCAGCCCTCGTCGAGGATGCGGTCGACGTTCTCGGAGGTGAGCCGTTCCCGGAACGCACGCACGGTGACGTCGGGGTTCAGCGCCTCGATCGTGCGCTTGGCGGACTCGACCTTCGGCTCGCCGAGGCGGTCCGTCGAGTGGACGATCTGCCGCTGGAGGTTCGTCGCGTCGACCGCGTCGTCGTCGACGATGCCGAGCGTCCCCACGCCGGCTGCCGCAAGGTAGAGGGCGGCGGGGGACCCGAGCCCGCCGGCGCCGATCAGCAGGATGCGCGCGTCGAGCAGACGGAGCTGCCCTTCCTCGCCGACCTCCGGGATGAGGAGGTGGCGGCTGTAGCGCGTGCGCTGCGCGGGCGAGAGCGATTCCGAGACGACGACCGGCAGGCCGCTGCGCTTCCATTCCGTGATGCCGCCGTCGAGGTTGATCACGTGCTCGTAGCCCAGGTCCTCCAGCGTCTTGGCGGCGAACGCCGACCTCGTGCCGGAGCCGCAGTAGACGAGGATCGGCGTCGAGCGGTCGGGTGCGGCCCGCTCGATTCGGGACTCGAGCGAGCCCCGGGGAATGTGCACGGCGTCGGGTAGCCGGCCTTCGTCCCACTCGTGCCGCTCGCGGACGTCGACCACGAGCGGGGGATCGTCGCGCTCGAGCAGCCTGGCAGCATCGGAGATGCCAATCTCGTCGATCTGCTCGCGAACCTGCTGCAGAAGCTCTCGGTAGGTCGCCATGAGTATCGAAAATATAGCGACCGTCTCTAGGGTCACCGCCGGCGCGACTCTTGTCACACATCCGGGACGAAGACGGCCGAGACGCGCGGCTACCCTGAACATAGGGGGTCCTGGTTGATCGCAGGAGGGGCTCCGCGCGCCGGGTATCGTCGCCCGCGATGGACGCCCGAGCACGTGTCAGCCTGATCGTCGCCGCCGTGGCCGCGGCGGCCGCAGGCGTGACCATCGCCGCCACGGCGCTGACGACCACTGACCTGGCGGAGGAGAGATCTACACAGCCCCGGTCGGGCGTGCCGCCACTCGTGCTCGACCTCGGCGTGCGCACCGATCCGGAAGCGAAGGCGCTCCGACGCGCGGCTGCGCACTTCGAGCGCGGCCGCCGTCGCCAGGCAGCAGAGATCTTCGAGCGCTACTCCTCGGTGGAGGCCCAGGTGGGAGCGGCGCTCTCCGCCTGGCCCGACGGCTTCCAGCGCCTTCAGGAGATCGGCCACGACAACGAGAACAGCGGCGTGGCGCAGCTCGCGCTCGGCCTGGGGCAGTTCTGGCAAGGAGAGACCACCGATGCCGAGGGCTCCTGGCGGCGAGCCAAGCTGGCGGAGCCCGACTCGCTGTACGCGGTGCGTGCCGGCGACTTTCTCCATCCCGAGCTTCCGGTGCCCGGCTTGCCGACGTTCGTGCCGTCGTTTGCCCCGCCCGCGGTGCTGAGGCGCTTGAGCCCGCCGGAGCAGTACGCGTTCCTTCGGCGACGAGCGCAGGGCGGGGAAACGCGCGATCATCTGCTCTTCGGCGCCGCATTGCAGCGGCTGGGCCGTCCCGTTTCGGCGCGGCAGGAGTTTGCGCGAGCGGCCGAGCTGAGCCCGAACGATCCCGATGCGCTCACCGCGGTCGCCGTGGCTCACTTCGACAAGGATCGTCCCGCGCAGGCGTTCTCGCGTCTCGGGCCGCTCACGCGGCGCTTCCCGAGTGCGGCCACCGTGCGCTTCCATCTCGGCCTGTTGCTCGTCTGGATGGGAGATGTGGACGGCGCCAGGCGGCAGTTTCGCCTGGCGAGCGAGATGCAGCCGGGATCCGTGCCCGCGAAGCAGGCGGCCGAATTTCTGCGCAGGCTGCCGCCGTCGTAGGGTTGACCCGCATGCGCGTCGGGTTCGTCTACAACGTTCGCAGCGCCGCTGCCGCCGGAGAGGGCGACGAGGACGCCGAGTTCGACGAGCCGGAGACGATCGAAGCAGTCACGAACGCGCTCGCCGCTCATGGCCACGACGTCATCGGGCTCGAAGCCGACAAGACGCTACCGGCGGCGCTGATCGCGGCAGGAGTCGACGTCGTCTTCAACATCGCCGAGGGCAAGGGCAACCGCGGCCGCGAGTCGCAGGTGCCGGCGCTGCTCGAGCTGCTCGGCATTCCGTACACGGGCAGCGATGCCGTGACGCTCGGCATCACGCTCGACAAGCCGCTCGCAAGCACGCTCGTCCGCGCGGCCGGCGTCGCCACCCCGCGCGGCTTCGTGCTGACCGCCGCTGACGAGCCGCTGCCCGATGGCGTTGCGCTTCCCCGCCATCGTCAAGCCGGTGCACGAGGGATCGTCGAAAGGCATCTCGAGCGACTCGATCGTGCTCGACGAGGCCGCGCTTCGGCGAGCAGGCGACTGCGTCGTGGCGACGCGGTACCGGCAACCCGTGCCTGTGCGAGGAGTACGTGAACGGCCGTGAGATCACAGTCGGGCTGCTGGGCCTGCCCGTGCGCGTGCTACCGCCGATGGAGGTGATCTTCCTCGACGGCGCAGAGCACCCGCTGTACTCGTTCGAGGTCAAGCGGCGGTTCGAGGAGCTCGTTCGCTACGAGGTACCTGCCTCGCTGACTGCGGAGGAGCTGGTCGCCATCGAGAGGGCGAGCCTCGCAGCGTTCGGGGCGTTAGGGTGCCGCGACGTGGCGCGGCTCGACTTCCGGCTCGACGCGGTGGGCGTGCCGCACTTCCTCGAGTGCAACCCGTTGCCCGGCCTCGCGCCCGGCGTCGGCGACCTGACGTTCATCGCCGAGGCCGCCGGCCACTCGTTCGAAGATCTGATAGGCGAGATCCTCGAAGGCGCGCTGCGCCGCCGCGCGTGAGCGACGCCGGCGGCGGGCTCAGGACCATCGAGACGGTCTTCCGCAACCGCGAGCTGCGGTTGCTCGAGATCGCCTGGGCCGGCTCCGTCGTCGGCCACTACGGGTTCCAGATCGCGCTCGGCGTCTGGGCGTACCAGGAAGGCGGCGCTGCCGCGGTCGGCGCGGTCTTCGTCCTGCGAACGCTTGGCGCGCTCGCCACGCCACCGGCGGCGGCGCTGGGAGACCGCTTCCGGCGCGTCCGGGTCATGTTCGCCAGCGACCTGCTGAGGGCCGTGCTCGTGCTGGGTACCCTCGTCGTCATCGTCGCCGATGCGCCGGCGCTCTTCGTATACGTCTTTGCCGGCCTGGCGGCAGCTGTCGGGACGGCGTTTCGGCCTGCCCAGGTGGCGCTGCTCCCGCAGCTCGCTCGGACTCCCGAGGAGCTGACGATGGCGAACGTCGTTGCCACGACGATCGAGGGCCTCGGGATGTTCGCCGGGCCGGCGCTCGCCGGTCTCGTGCTCGCCGTATCGGGGTTGGAGGCGACGCTAGTAGTGATGGCGATCGCCCTCCTGTGGTCGGCGCTGCTGGTCCTGCCGATCAAGGAGACACCGCCCGTCCCCGGCGCGGCGGGGCACCCGCCGTTCCGGGAGTTTCTCTTCGCCGGCTTCGGCGTCACGTGGCGAACGCCGGACCTGCGACTGCTCACGGGGGTCCTCTCCGGCCAGGCGCTGACGGCCGGTTGCATCAACGTGCTGGTCGTCGTCACCGCCCTCGGCCTGCTCGAGCTGGGGCAGGGGGAGTCGGCTTGCTCGACGCCGCCGTCGGCCTGGGGGCGCTGCTGGGCGCGGTGGTCATCGTGCCGCTCGTAGGACGTGCGCGCCTCGCCGCCCCGCTGCTCGTTGGAGCGGTGCTCTGGGGGCTGCCGCTCGTCGCCATCTCCGTCTGGCCGAACGTCGGCGTCGCGGTCGCCGCCCTCGCGCTCGTCGGCGTCGGGAACACCCTCGTCGACGTCGCCGGATTCACCATGCTGCAGCGGATCGCCCCCGACGACGTGCTGGCACGCGTCTTCGGCGTCGTCGAGACCGTCTTCTATCTCGCGATCGGCGTCGGCTCGCTCCTGGCGCCGTTGCTCGTGGAGACGGCCGGAGTGCGCTGGGCGCTCGTTGTGGTCGGGCTGTTCCTGCCTGTCCTCGTCGTCGTCCTGGCGAGGCGAATCGTCGGTATCGATGCCGAGGCGGTCGTGCCGCTGCACGAGCTCGAGCTGCTCGAGATGCTGCCGATGTTCGCGCCGCTGCCTGAGCTGGCACTCGAGCGCGTTGCCCGCCAGCTCGTGCCGGTCACCGCCGAAGCGGGATTCGAGGTCGTCACGCAGGGTGACGAGGGCGATCGTTTCTACGTCATCGACGAAGGTCGCTTCGACGTGCTGATCGACGGGCAGCAGGTGAACACCCTCGGCCGTGGCGAAGGGTTCGGCGAGATCGCGCTGCTTCGGGACCAGCCGCGCATGGCGACCGTTGTGTCGCGGACTCCCGTGAAGCTCTATGCGCTCGAGCGCGAGGCGTTCCTGGCGGCCGTCACCGGGCACACGGAGAGCAAGGAGGCCGCGGACGCGCTCGTCGTCTCGCGGCTCAGCTCGGTACGCGGCTAGAGTCCCGTCCGTGTCTGAGCCCTGGTTCGACGAGCTTGCCGAGCTGATCGCGATCCCCAGCGTGAGCGCCGATTCGGACCACACGGGTGACGTGCGCCGAGCAGGCGAATGGGTTCGCGACACGATCGTCGCGGCGGGCGGCACGGCGACGCTGGTCGATACCGATCGTCAGCCGCTCGTCATCGGCGAGATCCCGGCGTCCGAGAACCCGGAGTCCGCGCCCTCGGTGCTTTGCTACTGCCACTTCGACGTCCAACCGCCCGCGCCGCTCGACCTCTGGGAGTCCGATCCATTTGCACTCGTCGAGCGCGACGGCTGGATCTACTCGCGTGGGGTCGCCGACGACAAGGGGCAGCTCTACATCGTGCTGGCGGCGGCTCGTGAGCTGGCCGCGGAGGGGCGGTTGCCGGTCAACATCCGGATCGCCTTCGACGGTGAGGAGGAGATCGGCGGCACGTCCATCAGCGACTGGGTGGCGGCGGACGACGGGCCGGCGGACGCGTGTCTCATCCTCGACGGCGGCATGACCGAGCGCGACAAGCCCGAGTTCACGATCGCGACGCGCGGCCTGATCGCCTTCGACCTGCGCGTGCAGACGGGCACAAGCGATCTTCACTCAGGTCTCTTCGGCAATGCCGGCCTGAATGCAATCCATGCGCTCGTGGCCTGCCTGAGCGCGATCCTGCCGGAGAACGGCCGCCTGCCGGAGCCGCTTCGCGCCGGCATCCTCGAGCCCTCGCCCGAGGAGCTGGCGAGCTGGAGCGAGCTCAAGCCCGGGGCGGAGCTGCTAGCCGATGCGGGGATCGCTCCGTACGACGAGCGGGCGGCCGATGAGTTCTATCGGCGCACTTGGGCCGAACCGTCGGCGGAAGTGAACGGGATCCAGGGCGGCAAGCCAATCCTCAACACGACGCTCATCTCGAGCGCCCGCGCGAACTTCACGCTGCGCCTCGCTCCGGGTCAGGACCCGGATGAGATCGCCGCCGCCGTGCGTCGGCTCATCGCCGATGCAGCGCCGGCAGGGGCCCAGGTCGAGCTCGAGCTCCTGCAGCGGGCGCGGCCTGGGATGGTCGATCGCGACGCTCGGGCGATGGAGCTGGGCCTCGATGCCTTCGAGCGGGCACTCGGCGTCCGGCCGCTGCTCGTTCGCGTCGGCGGCACGATGCCGGTGCTCGACGCACTCGTCGACCGCGGCGTGCCGACGATCCTGACCGGTTTCGGGCTGATCGAGTCGAACGTCCACGCGCCGAATGAGCGGCTGCCCACGGAGTACGTCCCGAAGGGCATCCGCGCGGTGCGCGAGCTCTTCGTGGAACTCGGCAAGCTGCGTTAGCGGCTAGCGGTGCACGTGCTGGTGATCGGGCACCAGCCAGGCGTGACCGAACTCGCGCATGGCGTCGATGATGGGAAGCAGCGCTTCGCCTTTCCCGGTCAGCAGGTACTCCACCCGCGGCGGAACCTCTGCGTAGCTGTGGCGCTCCACGATCGCCTCGTGCTCCAGCTGGCGAAGGCGCTCGGACAGCGTGCGTGGGCTGATGCCCGGGCAGGCGCGCTCGAGCTCCGAGAAGCGGCGCGGGCCTTCGGAGAGGTCGTGGAGCAGTAGGGCGGTCCACTTGGCGCCGATGATGTCGGCGCAGCAGGCCACAGCGCACGTCTCGTCGTGGATGTCCTTCATCGTGCGCATCGCCACGACGCTCATTGTAGTCGCGCCGCTCCGGACGTCGCTGGTGGGCTAGTCCCAGGGAGGAGGGTTGTGCACCCAACGGCCGCCGACCATCGTCGCCACCACGGCTACGTCGGGCAGGTCCGATGGGTCGCCGTCGAGCGGATCACGATCGAGCACGACGAGATCCGCGAGATATCCGGGGAGCAGCTTCCCGCGCCGGCGCTCGTCGCCCGAGAGCCAGGCCGGCGCGACGATCGTCGCCGCCAGTGCCTGTTCGACCGTCACGGCCTGCTCGCCGCGCCACGCCGGACGATCGTCGAGCGTGCGGAGGACGCCGGCGCACACGCCGGCCCACGGATCGAGCTCCTCGATCGGTGCGTCGGATCCGTTGGCGACCACAGCACCCGAGTCGACGAGCGACCGGAACGCGTACGTGCCGGCGAGGCGATCGGCCCAGAACCGCTCCGCGAGGTCCCGGTCTGACGGGGCATGGCTGAACTGGATCGAGGTGGCGACGCCGAGAGCGGCGAAGCGAGGAAGGTCCTTCTCGGCGACGCACTGCGCGTGCTCGATGCGAGGACGCAGCCCGCGCAGGCGCCAATGCTCCTGCGTCCGCTCAAAAGCATCGAGCGCCTCCCGGTTGGCGAGATCGCCGATCGCGTGCACGGCCACCGGCCAGCCTGCCGCCGCCGCACGCCTGACGATGTCCGCCAGCTGCTCGCCGCTCGTGATCTCCACGCCAGAGCCGTCGAGCATGCGCGCCGTCTGGGAGCCGAGCGTTCCGTCCATGAAGGCCTTGAGGTAGCCGACCCTCAGGAAGGAGTCGCCGAGCCCCTGCGGCAGCCCCGCCCTGACGACCCGGTCGAGATGCTCGTGGGGAAGCGACTGCCACACGCGCAAGGTCAGTGCCTCCTGTTCGTGCAGCCGCCGCCAGAAGCGAGCTGCGCCGAGCCAGCCGTCCTTGTCGTGCACCGCTGTCACGCCGCGCGAGGCAGCGACGCGCAGGCCCTCGCGCATCGCGTCCACGTACTCGTCGTCAGGGGCGGCGAGATGCTCCTCCCGGAACTGCCACGCTGCCTCCTCGCGCAGCACGCCCGTCGGCTCCCCGGACTCGTCCCGTTCTACGACGCCACCTGCCACGTCGAGATCGCCGTCCGCGAGCGCGAGCGTGGCGGAGTTGACCCACAGCGAGTGGTAGTCGTGGGCGAAGAGCGCCGCCGGTACGGTTCCCGTCACGGCATCGAGCGCCTCCTTCGTCGGAGGCGTCGCCCAGTCCGCGTCCCGCCAGCCGAAGCCGCGCAGAACGCCACCCGCCGCAACACCGGGAACGGCCGCAGCGACGCGTTCGAGCGCCTCGTCCAGCGACCTGACCCCCTCCAGCCGCACCTGGCGCAGTGCGAGCGCCCAGGTCGGGAAGTGGACGTGCGAGTCGGTGAAGCCGGGGAGGACGCAGCGGCCTCCGAGATCGACGACCTCGGGGCTGGCCAGCGCTGTCTCGTGCGTACCCACCCCGCCGGCCACGCGCTCGCCGGCGATGGCGAGCGCCCGTTGGACCGGCAGGCTCGAGTCCATCGTGCGGATGACGCCGTTCTCGAGGATCATGGGCGCGACAGTATCCGAGAGGAGGAGGAACGATGTTCGACCACGTCGGCTTGAACGTCAGCGACTACGAGGCAAGCAAGCGCTTCTACGACGAAGCGCTCGCCGTGTTCGGATATGGCGTCGTGATGGAGTTCCCCAACGCGTGCGGCTACGGCCCGGCGGGCAAGCCGGAATTCTGGATCGTTCAGCGTGAGCCGTTCGGCACGGGCGCGCACGTCGCGCTCGCGAGTCCGGACCGGGAGACCGTCGACGCGTTCTACGAGGCCGCGGTTGCTGCCGGTGGGCAGGACAACGGGCCGCCCGGGATCCGCGACGACTACCACGAGCACTACTACGGCGCGTTCGTCCACGATCCGGACGGGAACAACGTCGAGGCCGTGTGCCATCGACCCCCTGCGTAGACTGAGCCCGTGGCGTACGAGGTCCTCTCGGACGAGCAGCAGGAGCTCCGTGAGCTCGTTCGCACGCTCGCCCGCGAGCGGATCGCGCCGCGCGCGGCGGAGATCGACGAGTCACATGAGTTCCCGTGGGACGTCGTCGAGCTGTTCCGTGAGCAGGGCATCTTCGGGCTCCTGTTCGACGAGGAGTGGGGTGGGACCGGCACGGGCGTGCTCCTCGCGCTCGTGGCGGTCGAGGAGCTCTCCAAGGTCTGCGCGACGAGCGGCCTGATCGTCGCCGTCCAGGAGCTGGGCTCGCTTGGTATCAAGCTGGACGGGACCCGCGAGCAGCAGGAGCGCTGGCTGCCGCAGCTCGCGTCCGGTGAGATCCTCTGCGCCTATGCCCTGACGGAGGCCGGCTCCGGCTCCGACTCGGCAGCCATGCGCACGACTGCGCGGCTCGACGACGGCGAGTACGTCCTCGACGGGTCGAAGCGCTTCATCACGAACGCGGGCGTCGCCGGCCTCTACACCGTGTTTGCGAAGACGGATCCTGAAGCCGGCCACGGCGGGATCTCCGCCTTCATAGTGGAAGCGGACACGCCGGGGTTCGAAGTGACGCGGCTGGAGCCGAAGATGGGCATCTCGGGTTCGACCACCGGCGAGTTGTCCTTCGACAACTGCCGCATTCCCGTCGGCAACCGCCTGGGCGCCGAGGGAGAAGGCTTCCGGCTCGCCATGCGCATCCTCGACCGGTCGCGACCCGGCGTCGCGGCGCAGGCGCTCGGCATCGCACAGGGCGCCACCGACTACGCGCTCGAGTACGCGAAGACCCGCGAGACGATGGGCAAGCCGATCGCGGAGCATCAATTGATTCAGGCGAAGCTCGCCGACATGGAGACGGAATGCGAGGCGGCACGCGGCCTGCTCTACCGCTTCGGTCAGATGGTCGATGCGGGTGTGGACGGCCAGGAGCTGACGAAAGCGTCGGCGATGGCGAAGCTCAAGTGCGGCGACGTGGCCATGGCCGTCACAACCGAGGCCGTGCAGATCCTCGGCGGCTACGGCTACATCAAGGAGTACCCCGTCGAGCGCTTCATGCGCGACGCGAAGATCACGCAGATCTACGAGGGCACCCAGGAGATCCAGCGCCTCGTGATCGCCCGCGAGATGCTGCGGGAGTCACGCACGTCCCTGCTCTCCGGCGTCGGCTAGACCGCGGGCTCGAGCGGTGAGCGACGACGTATCGACGACCTCGAACGCCGAGCCCGGCACGCGATGCAGCGTGTGCAGGTCGTCGTTCGACCAGCGCGTCGGGCGCGCTGACGTACCAGCTCGAGCCGTTGTCGGCGACGATCATCCCGTAGCGCTTCAGCGCGGTAAGTACGACGCGGGCCTCACGCGGGAAGCCCCGATCGCGTACGAGGCTTCAGCCGGACGCGTAGGCCCATCGGCGGCAGCAGGGGTCGGTCGTCGCTCGCGAAGTGGCGGGCCGGGTAGACGTACGCGCGCCGCGTGCGATCGACCGGAAGCGAAGCGCGTGGTCGATGCGCCCACGTACGACCTCGTCGTAGCGTGCGAGCCCGGGCAGGATGGGGAGGCCGGCGGCATCGGCCGACGTCCAGCCGCGCCGGTCGCAGCCTGGTTCGAGCGAAGGCTCCAGATCGCGCCCGAGCCGGCGTGCCAGCCACCGCCTGAGCGCCGCTCGAGCGCGTACAGCTCGTACAGGCGGCAGCGGTCGCGGTCGACGATCAGCGCGTGCCGGTCTGAGCCTCCCTCGATGCGGACGTTCGCTGGGATCGGATACGGGCCGCGAATCGCTCTCGTCCGCGTAGTCGAACGTCACCGGCGTCTTCGCCTGGCGAGCCGGGAGACGACGGTGATCGGGATGCCGATCGGCCTTCCCCGCCAGAGCCCGGAGCCGAAGTCGGCGTGGAAGTGCTCGTCGGCGCCGACGGCGGCGACGATCGCCGCCGAGCCCCTGGCTACAGGCAGCCCGTCGACGCGCTGATTCCAGGGGTTCGTAGCGGAAAGACCGGCAGCGGCGCGCGGGGCGGAGCCCTGGCGGCGCCGGGCCGACGCGACGGCTGCGAGAACGCGCACGCCACCAAGTGTTGCGTTTCCCCTGTCGTCGTGCCATACCTTTGCGCAATGGCCTCGTGCGACAGGTGCGGAACGGACAATCCGGACAATGCGCGCTTCTGCAACGCGTGCGGGTACTCGCTGGCAGCGCCGCCGGATCTCAGCCTCCACGTGCGCAAGACGGTCACGGTGCTGTTCTGCGACGTGACGGGCTCGACGGCGCTAGGCGACCGCCAGGATCCCGAGCGTCTCCGTCGCGTGATGATGGCGTACTACGACGAGGCGCGTTCGACTCTCGAGCGGCACGGCGGGAGGGTCGAGAAGTTCATCGGCGACGCGGTCATGGCCGTCTTCGGTGTGCCCATGCTGCACGAGGACGACGCCCTGCGCGCGGTGCGGGCGGCCGCTGACCTCCGCGAGGCGATCAAAGGGCTGAACGTCGAGCTCGAGCGCACGCATGGCGCTCATATCGAGATTCGCCAAGGCGTGAACAGCGGGGAAGTGATCGCCGGCGATCCTACGCGCGACGACACGCTCATCAGCGGTGACGTCGTAGTCGTGGCGGAGCGGCTCGAGCGCTCTGCGGCGCCCGGCGAGATCCTCATCGGGGAGGAGACCTTCGTGCTCGCGCGAGACGCGATTCGCGCCGAGCCGCTCGAGCCCTTGGTCGTGAAAGGCAAGCGCGATCGCGTGATGGCGTACCGGCTGCTCGAGGTGGTGGCCGGGGCTCCCGCGCATGCGCGGCGCTTCGATTCGGACATGGTGGGCCGGGATCGCGAGCTCGCGCTTCTGGGGGATGCGTTTGCCCGCGCCGTGCGCGAGCGCTCGTGCCACCTCTTCACCGTGCTCGGCGACGCCGGCGTCGGGAAGTCGCGGCTCGTCGCGGAGGCGCTGCGCGCGATCGGCGACAACGCCACCGTCCTCTCCGGCAGCTGCCTTCCCTACGGCGAGGGCATCACGTTCTGGCCCGTGCTGGAGATCGTCAAGCAGATCACGGGCATCGGCGAGGAAGACTCCCCCGAAGAGGCCCAGAGACGCATCGCCGCTGCCTTCCAGGGCGACGACGTCGCTCCGGTCGCGGCCGCGCGCGTTGCCGAGCTCGTCGGCCTCGCAGACACCACCGCCCCTGCGGAGGAGGGCTTCTGGGCGGTACGCCGCCTGCTCGAGGCACTTGCCCACGCACGAGCCCGTGGTCGTCGTGTACGACGATCTGAACTGGGGCGAGCCGACGCTCCTCGATCTCGTCGAGCACATCGCCGACTGGTCGCGCGACGCGCCGATCCTGCTCGTGGCGATGGCGCGCCCAGATCTGCTCGACATCAGGCCGACGTGGGGAGGCGGCAAGCGCAACGCGACCACCATCTACCTCGAGCCCCTCTCGGCCGTCGAGTCGCAGCAGCTGCTCGAGGGGCTCCTGGGAGGAGGCGTCGTCGCTCCGGAAGTTGCCGCGCGCATCCAGGAAGCCGCCGAAGGCAACCCGCTGTTCGTCGAGGAGATGATTTCGATCCTCATCGACGGCGACTACCTGCACCGTGAAAACGGGGGCTGGGTGGCAACAGGAGATCTCACGCGGGTGACTGTGCCGTCGAGCATCCAGGTGCTGCTCGCGTCGCGTCTCGATCAGCTCTCCAAGGACGATCGCATGGTGGTCGAGCGGGCGGCTGTGGAAGGCACGGTGTTCCATCGTGGCGCGGTCGAGGCGATGCTCGGGGACAATGCGGGCGCTCGGACGGCCGCCGCGCTCCAGTCGCTGGTCCGCAAGGAGCTGGTCCGGCAAGAGCGTGGCAGCGTGGCCGGGGACGACGCCTACCGGTTCCGCCACGTGCTCATCCGCAACGCCGCCTACGACGCCCTGCCCAAACAGGTGCGGGCCGAGCTCCACGAGCGCTTCGCGGACTGGCTGGAGTCGTTCGTAGGCGTCCGCCAGACGGAGGTGGAGGAGGTGCTCGGCTATCACCTCGAGCAGGCATTCCGCCACCGCACCGAGGTGCAGGGGATGGACGATGTCGGCCGCGGCCTCGCGGTGCGCGGCGGCCGCCAGCTCGCGGCCGCTGGGCGGCGCGCGGTCGCTCGCGGTGACGCTCCTGCTGCTGTCAACCTCCTCGAACGGGCGGGAGCACTGCTTCCGGAAGAGGCGCCCGAGCGCCTCGAGCTGCGGCTCGAGCTCGCAGATGCGCTCCACGAGGCGGGCCAGCTCCAGCGCGTCGGTGAGTTGCTGGAAGAGGCGTTGAGCCGCGCCGAGGCATTGGGCGATGCGGGGCTCGAGGCCCGTGCGCGGCTCGAGCTCGCGTGCCTTCGTCCTTTCATCGATCCCAAGACTGCGGCGCTCGACGATATTCTCGAAGCGGCCGAGCACGCGGCCGAGGTGTTCGAGAGGCTCGGAGATGACGTCGGGCTTGCCCGGTCGCTGCGCCGCATCGCAGACACCCACTGGCTGCGCTGCCGAGTCGGGCCGGGCGAGCCGTTGCTCGAGCGTGCCCTGGTGTACGCGGAGCGCGCCGGGGACGAGCGCGAGCTGTTCGAGATCCGCCAAGCGCTGATCAGGGGCGCCGCGCTCGGGCCGATGCCGGTGCCCGCAGCCGTCGAGCGCTGCACGCGCATTCTCGACGAAGCAGGGCGAGATCCGTTGACCGAGGCCATAGCGGCGAACGCCCTCGGCTATCTCCACGCAATGGGCGGCCGCGCCGCCGAGGCACGAGAGCTCACCGGTCGCAGCCGCACGTTGCTCGAGGACCTCGGCCTGACGCTCGCGCTGCCCACGCTCGACGCCTGGGCGGGCCAGGTGGAGCTGCTCGCCGGCGATCCCTCCGCCGCGGAGCACATCTGGCGGCGCGCCTACCAGACGCTCGACGGGCTCGGCGAGAAAGGGAACCTCTCGACGATCGCCGCGTTCCGCGCAGACGCGCTCTACGTGCTCGGCCGCGACTCGGATGCGCTGGAGATGACGTCGGTGAGCGAAGCGACAGCCTCCGCCGATGACGTCACGTCGCACATCGCCTGGCGGACGGTGCGGGCGAAGGTCGCTGCCCGCGGCGGCGACCATGAGGAGGGCGAGCGTCTCGCGCGCGAGGCCATTGCGCGGGCCGAGGAAACGGACTGGCCGAACCTGCGTGGCGGGGCGTTCGTCGCGCTGTCGGCCGTGATGGCCGCGAGCGGGCGCAGTGATGACGGCCGCGCCGCGGCCGAGCGCGCGCTCGCCGAGTACGAAGCGAAAGGCAACGTCGCCGCCGCCGATGCGCTGCGCCAGGCGCAGCTCGCCTAAGGCAGGGGCGGGACGACGAGCGTCATCGCGGGCGTCAACGGAGCTGTCGCCAGCGCGGCGACGGGGACGCGTTCGATGATGGGCCGCACCACCGAAAACGGCGACGCCTCGTAGCCGATCACCTCGTGATCCTCAGGATAGAAGCGGCGTAGGTAATCGACCAGCAGTGGCAGCCGCGACCAGTCCGGCTCCTCCAGGTGAGCTGACTGGCCGATGACGCTGATCTGGAGGAGGATCAGCGTCGCCTTGGTGTCCGGCGCGCGCTCGTCCTCGAGGAAGTCCGTCGCATGGTAGATCTGGCAGCCGCCGAGCGCTGGGTCGATCCCGAGATCACACCAGAGGCAGTCGAGCGCAGAGATGCCCGGTAGGAGGCGCGCCTCGAAGCCGTCGCGACGGGCGCGCCGGACCGACTCGTGGCCTGGGTAGACGAAGATGCCCGGGTGGCCGTAGAACGCGGCGCAGACCGTGCGCCCGGCGCGGAGCGGGGACACGATCTCCTTGACCATGGCCTCGTAGATGTCTAGTCGAGGCCGCCCGGCACGGTAGTGCTCGTGCAAGGAGCGGGCACTCGGGTTGAGCTCTGTCAGCCACGTGGCCGAGACAGGGTCCGCCACGAGGAAGAGCGCCTCCTCGGCCGACTCCCAGGCCGCGCGCGCTTCCGGCGTCAGGTGCACGCCAATCGCGATTCCGGTGCCGACGACGGTCAGCGCCGCTGTCGACATCGGTGCCTTATCGGTTCGTAGGCGTCTGCCAGACCGTGGGAGCGTGCCAGACTATCTGCCGAAACGACCCAGGACCGAGCGCGCTACGAATAGCTTCCAGGGGGCCCTGGAGGATCAGCTGGCGCTCTGCTGCCGAGAGACCCGCAGCCTTCATCGTGCCGTCCGCGTCATTCGCATAGGCGGCTTGTGTCGCCGGGTCAGTGTCAACTTTGAGCAGGAAGTTGACCACTGCATTGGCTCTCTGCGGAGGCAGTGGGGGCAACGGTGGGCTCATTCTCGCTCCCTTCTCGGTGGCACCGCGACCTTAACGCTCTCGGTGCGCCCCAGTCAACTGCCGCGGGCGGCCTTCATGGAAGCCTTGTACCGACCCGGTGCCACGGGCACCGTCGAGCGTGCTGGGCGGGCAACGGAGTGTTGCGTACCGGGTGCTGCTGCCATATAGCCTCGCTACATGGCCACGTGTCCCCGCTGCGGCGCCGACAATCCGCGGGACGCGCGGTTCTGCAGCGCGTGCGGCTCCACTCTCGACGTGGCTGTGACCGAAGGCCCACAGCCCGAGGTTCGTAAAACGGTCACCGTCATCTTCTGCGACGTCGTCGACTCGACGCGCATCGCTGAGCGGCACGACCCGGAGCAGCTGCGGCGCATGATGTCCCGCTACTACGAGGAGGCGACGGCTGTTCTGGAGCGCCACGGGGGGACCGTCGAGAAGTTCATCGGCGACGCGGTGATGGCCGTCTTCGGAATCCCTGTCCTGCACGAGGACGACCCTGTGAGAGCGGTTCGCGCCGCCGTCGAGCTGCGCGAGGCCATGGCAGGCCTGAGCCTCGAGATCGAGCGCTCATTTGGCACCGGCCTGGCGGTGCGAATCGGTGTCAACACCGGCGAGGTGATCGCCGGAGACCCGGACCATGGCCACGGATACGTCGCGGGAGACGTCGTCAACGTCGCCCAACGGCTGCAGACATCCGCTGCCCCGGGCGAGATCCTGATCGGTGAGCAGACGTACCGCCTCGCGCGCGATGCGGTGGCCGCCGATGCCGTCGACCAACTCGAGCTCAAGGGGAAGAGCGCGCCTGTCGTCGCGTACCGGCTGCTCGAGGTGATCCCGCATGCGGCCGGACACGCGCGTCGCCTGGATTCGCCCATGGTCGGGCGGGAACGTGAGCTCGAGGCCGTGAGGCTGGCGTTCGAGCGCACGGTCGAGCGAGCGGAGGGCGGGCTGGTGACGATCCTCGGCCCCGCGGGCGTCGGCAAGTCGCGGTTGGCGGCGGAGGCCCTTCGGGAGATTGCCCCCCGCGCGACGGTGCTGTCGGGGAGCTGTCTCGCGTACGGCGAGGGCATAACGTTTTGGCCCATCCTGGAAGTCGTACGCCAGGCAGTGGGCATCGCCGACGAAGACGATCCGAAGGTCGCGACCCAGAAGATCGCCGCAGCGCTAGCGGGTGAGGAGTCCGGCGCCCTCGCTGCCGATCGTGTCGCGGAGCTGGTCGGGTTCGTGGAGGCAGGAGCGGCCGCCGAGGAGGGCTTCTGGGGCGTGCGTAGGCTGTTCGAGACGCTCGCCCGGAAGCGGCCCCTCGTGGTCGTGCTCGACGATCTCCACTGGGCCGAGCCGACGCTGCTCGACCTCGTCGAATATGTCGCCGATCGCTCGTACGCGACGCCGCTTGTGCTCCTGGCGATGGCTCGCCACGAGCTGCTCGAGCTGCGCCCGGGCTGGACGGCGCGTAACGGGAGCTCGGTCACGCTGACCCTCGAGCCCCTGTCGCCAAGCCAGTCGGAGCGGCTGATCGAGAACCTGCTGGGCGAGGCAACGCTCGAACGGGCGGTGGCATCGCGCATCCAGGAGGCCGCCGAAGGCAACCCGCTCTTCGTCGAGGAGACCCTGTCCATGCTGATGGACGACGGGTTGCTGCGCCGTGACAACGGCCGGTGGGTGGCCGCGGGCGACCTGTCCGGCGTGCGGATGGCACCGTCCATCCAGGCGCTGCATCGCCGCCCGCCTCGACCGGCTGGAGGGCGACGAGCGACACATCATCGAGCGTGCTGCCGTGGAGGGCACGGTCTTCCACCAGGGCTCCGTCCGGGCGCTCGCGGAGGGTCCGGCGCGCGAGCGGGTGGGGACATGTCTGCACTCGCTCGTTCGGAAGGAGCTCATCCGTCCCGATAAGGCGGCCTTCGCCGGAGATGACGGCTTTCGGTTCCGGCACGCCCTTATCCGCGAGGCGGCGTACGACTCGATTCCGAAGGAGCTGCGCGCGCAGCTGCACGAGCGCTTCGCGGCCTGGCTCGTGGACGTGGCCGGCGCCCGCGCGGCCGAGTACGAGGAGTTGCTCGGCTACCACCTGGAGCGGGCGTTCGACTACCGGATACAGGTCGGTCGGGTCGACGAGTGGGCACGTTCGATTGCCTTCCGCGGCGGCAGCAGGCTGGCGACCGCGGGCAGGCGAGCGCTCACGCGCGGCGACATGCACGCAGCCGTCAATCTGCTCGAGCGGGCCGCGTCGCTTCTCGAAAGGGGTGAAACGCCGCACGTCCCCGTGCTCGTCGACCTCGGGGTCGCGCTCCGCGAGCGCGGCGACCTGCGGGAGGCGGAGCGTGTGCTCGGCACGGCCGTCGAGGCCGCCGAAGAGGCCGGCGATGAGACGCTGGCAGAGCGAGCACGGCTCGAACGGATGACGGTGCGCATGTTCATCGATCCCGACTTCGACCTCGAGGATGCGCTTGCTGAGGGGTATCGAGCGGTCGAGGTCTTCGAGGCGGCACAGGACGAGGCCGGGCTGGCGAACGCGTGGCTGAAGATGTCCGATGTGTGGTGGATGCGCTTGCGGCTCGGCGAGATGGAGTCGGTTCTGGAGCGCGCGCTCGTGTATGCACGCAACGCCGGAGACCAGCGAAAGGTGGCGACGATCCTCGGGAGCCTCTGTCGGGTTGCCCAGATCGGGCCCACTCCGGTTGATGAGGGAATCCGCCGCTGCCGGGCAATCCTGGAGGAGGAACCGGAGAACCTCTTGCTCCGAGCCGAGGTCCAGGAGGTGCTCTCCGTGCTCCTGGCCGAGCGTGGGGAGTTCGAGGAGGCGCACGAGTTGAGGGAGGGTGCGAGGCGCATCATCGACGAGCTCGGGCTCGGACTCCTGGGCGGGGGATCCATGTTCGGCGCCTATGTGGAAGTGCTGGCCGGCGATCTCGCGGCGGCCGAGCGAGAGCTGCGTGGAAGCTATTCGCAGCTCGAGCAGCTCGGAGAGCGGTCGTTCCTCTCGACCATCGTGGCGATGCTAGCGCGGGTCCTTTGCGAGCAGGAGCGGTTCGACGAGGCCGAGCACTACGCCAAGATCAGTGCAGAGTCGGCCTTGCGTGAGGACCTGGCTTCACAGGTCATCTGGCGCTCAGCCCGGGCCAGGGTGCTGGCGGCACGTGGAGAGGCCGCTGAGGCCGAGCAGCTTGCGCGCGAGGCCGTCGAGCTCGCGGGTCGAACCGACTGGCTCGACCTCCATGCCGACGCATTGACCGACCTTGCCGACGTCTTTCGCCTGCTCGGGAGGCCGCAGGACGCCAAGGAGCCCATGGCGCGTGCGATCGATCTCTACGAGCAAAAGGGCAACATCGTTGCCGCCCAGAGGACGCGCGCCGCGCTCGCTCGGCTTGACGAGCGGCCCGAGAAGCGTTAGACCCCCGATCACAAGCGAACGAAGGAGCCGAAATGGCCAACGAAGGAGCTGGAACGGCCAGGAACGACATCGCCTTGCTCAGGAAGTTCCTCCTCAGGGCTGCATTCGACCCCGACGACAGGCGCGACGTACTTCGGTCAGGACAGATCACGGAGCTCGAGGAGCTGGACGAGGCGTTTGCAGAGGTGCGGCGAGCGGGCGGGGATCGACCTGCACTGACGACCAGCCGTGGACGCCGCCGCGCGACCTGTGCAGGGAGCTCGCGGCCTGGACAGCCTGGCTGGACGAGTACGGAGGCAGGCCGAATTCGCCACCGTGGGACCAGATCTACATGCTCGTTCGCTTCGCGATGCCGCTGGTCCCCATCGCCGAGAGCGAGGACGGTGCCGCAGGCTAGGCGGACCGTCTACGTCTTCTTCCACTGCCTAGACGGGCCGGTCCCGGACCTCGAAGCATTCGTCCGCGGCGAGGCCCGCCTCGTCCCGGCGCAGCAGATCTACGCGATCTCCCTGCTTCGCGGCGAGGAATGTCCCATCACGGAGGACGATCTGCGACTGGCGCTCTCGATCCCGTCTCACGACTGGGTCGACGTCGCGCCTGAGGATCAGGAGCGCGTGCTCGAGCTCGCGCGCAAGGGTGTGCTCCTCACCGACGACGACGACGACGAGGAGCTGGTGCGCCTACGGGCGCGCGACGAGGCGCTTTCGAACGCGCAGTGGAACGTCTACGGCGCGCTTCACTACCTGATGACCAAATGGAGCGGCGTGGATCTGCGACGCTCGCCCGACGAGGGGGAGTTCCCCGTCGTCACGGAAGAGCTGCTCGAGGAGTTCGTGGCCGAGCACGGCGCGCCGCCGGATCCGTTCCACTCGCTTTCCGATCCCCTGGCCGTGCGTGAGCTGCCCGTTGTCCGGCGCGATGGAGGCCTCTACGACGCGCTGGCCGCGCGCAAGACGACGAGGGGCTTCGACCGCACCGCGCGGATGACGCTCGAGGAGCTCGCGCTCGTACTCCACCAGGTCTGGGGTTGCCAGGGCACTGCGCCGATCATCGGCGACCTCTACTGCATCAAGCGCACGAGCCCCTCCGGCGGCGGCCTCCACCCGATCGAGGCCTACCCGATCGTGAGCGGCGTGGACGGTGTCGAGCACCGGTATCTACCACTACGACGTCCGGAGCCACTCGCTCGAGCTGATGGAGCGGCTCGAGGAGCAGGAGGCGATACGGCTGGCCGCCTACTTCACGTGCGGACAGAACTACTTCGGAACGGCGCACGTCAGCACCGTCATGACCGCCCGCTTTCCGCGCACGCACTGGAAGTACCCGAAGCAGCAGAAGGCGTACCCGGTCATCCTCATGGACGCCGCGCACCTGAGTCAGACCCATTACCTCGTGGCTGCGGAGCTCGGTCTCGGGGCGTACGTCACCGTGGCCATCAACACGAGCGAGATCGAGGACCGCCTGGGGCTGGACGGTGTGACGGAGGGGGTCGTCGCCATGGTGGGCTGCGGCAAGCAACGCCCCCAGGGCTCGCCGTTCGAGCCCCGGTTCGTGCCCTACGTGCCGCGCAGGGAAGCCTTGTAGGCCCGCTTTGCCGCCTGAAAGCGCTCGAGCGCCTCCGGCGAGTCGACGTCGCCGAGCGTAGGAAAGCTCGGCACGAGCTCCTGTGCCTGCGGCAGCCCGTAGTGCTTCGCGAGCACCGAGCCGAGCGCGGTGATCTTCATCTGCCCGAAACCGGGCAGGTCGCCGATTCGCCGGCGCAGGTCGTCCGCGTCCTTCGCTTCCGTCCAGACGCGAGCGGCGTCGCCGTCGTGCTCGGAGACGACGGTTCGGCAGAGCTCCTGCACGCGCCCGGCCATCGAGCCGGGGAAGCGGTGGATGGCCGGCTTCTCGCGGAACGCGGCCTCGAGCTGTCGTCGGGTCGAGCCCGGCGATGGCCTCGGCGTCGAGCGTGCCGAGCCGCTGCTTCATCTTCAGCGGGCCGGAGAAGGCAACGGGCACCGACACCTGCTGGTCGAGCGCGAAGCCGATCAGCAGCGCCAGCGGGCTCCTCGGCGAGCAGGCGGTCAGCCTCGTCGTTCCCCGTGAAGTACAGCCGGTCGGGCGACATGCGCGAAAGACTAGCGACAGAACACTTGTTCGTAAGATCGGCGGTCGCTAGTCTGGGAGCGTGAGCGCGCTCGACCTGTTCGGAGACAAGACACGGGCCTGGTTCGAAGGGGCATTTGCCGAGCCGACGCCGGCGCAGGCGCTCGGTTGGCCGGCCATCGCCAAGGGCGGAAACGTCCTCATTCAGGCGCCGACCGGCTCGGGAAAGACCCTCGCCGCCTTCCTCTACGGGATCGACCGGCTGGATGCGAAGCCAGGCGAAGGCCTGCGCCTGGTCTATGTGTCGCCGCTCAAGGCGCTGAACTACGACGTCGAGCGCAACCTCCGCGGACCGTTGGCCGGGCTACGGTCGGAGCTCCGCGTTGCCGTCCGCACCGGCGACACGCCGCAGAAGGAACGCCAGCAGATGGCGCGCAAGCCGCCGGACATCCTCATCACGACGCCCGAGTCGCTCTTCCTCATCCTCACGTCGCAGGCACGGGGCATGCTGCGCACCGTCGAGACGCTCGTGCTCGACGAGGTACACGCCGTCGCAGGGACGAAGCGCGGTGCCCACCTCGCCCTTTCTGTCGAGCGCCTCGATCGGCTGGTCAAGTCGCCCGTGCAGCGCGTCGGCCTCTCGGCCACGCAGCGGCCGCTGGAGGAGATCGGCCGCTTCGTCTCTGGAGGCCGTCCGATCGAGCTCGTCGATGCGGGCCGCGCGAAGGAGCTCGACCTGGAGGTGGTCGTGCCGCTCGAGGACATGACCAACCCGACCGCGACCGCCGACTTCCCTGAACCGGTGATGATGGACAACACATTCCTGGCGCCGGGCGGCGAGCCACGGGCCAAGTCGATCTGGCCCTCGATCTACCCCGAGATCCTCCGGCTCGTCGAGCAGCACCGTTCAACGATCGTGTTCGTCAACAACCGCCGCCTGGCGGAGCGGCTGGCCCTGCGTCTCAACGAGCTGGCCGAGCGCGAGCTGGCACGAGCCCACCATGGCTCGCTCGCCCGGGAACAGCGGGTCGAGATAGAGGAGCTCCTGAAGAAGGGCGAGATCCCGTGTCTCGTCGCCACCTCGTCGCTCGAGCTGGGCATCGACATGGGCGCCGTCGACCTCGTCATCCAGGTGGAGTCGCCGAAGTCCGTCGCGCGCGGGTTGCAGCGCGTGGGCCGCGCCGGACACGAGCTGGGTGCCGTATCCAAGGGCCGGATCTTCCCGAAGTTCCGCGCGGACCTGCTCGAGTCTGCGGTCGTCGCCCGCCGCATGCGCGACGGCGCGATCGAGGAGACCGTCATCCCGCGCAACCCGCTGGACGTGCTCGCGCAGCAGGTCGTGGCGATCTGCGCCGAGGAGGAGGTGGCGGTGGAGGACCTGCACGAACTCGTCCGCGGCGCGTATCCCTTCTCCGACCTCTCCCGCGTCCAGCTGGAGAACGTGCTGGACATGCTCGCCGGCCGCTACCCGTCCGACGAGTTCGCGGAGCTGCGGCCCCGCATCACCTGGGATCGCACGGGCGGCACGATTCGCGGACTGGCCGGCGCCCGCCGGCTGGCGGTGACGAACGCGGGCACGATCCCGGACCGCGGGCTCTTCACGGTGCAGCTCGCGGACTCGGGCAGCAAGGTGGGCGAGCTCGACGAGGAGATGGTGTACGAGGCGCGCGCGGGGCAGACGTTCCTGCTAGGGGCGTCGAGCTGGCGCATCGAGGAGATCACGCGCGATCGCGTGCTCGTGTCCCCCGCACCGGGCGTGCCGGGGGCAGTGCCGTTCTGGAAGGGCGAGGGCGTGGGGCGTCCGTACGAGCTCGGCCAGGCGATCGGCCGGGCGACGCGCGAGCTCGTGGCGCTTGTCGACGAGGAGGCGCTCGAGCGGCTGGGTGGCGATTATCACCTCGACCCTCTGGCGGCGCGCAACCTGCTGACGTTTCTCCGCGAGCAGGAGGCGGCAACCGGCGCCGTGCCGTCGGACCGGACGATTGTCGTCGAGCGCTTCCGCGACGAGATCGGCGACTGGCGCGTCTGCGTGCTGACGCCGTTCGGCGGCCGTGTGCACGCGCCCTGGGCACTCGCGCTCTCCGCACGGCTGCACGAGTCGCTAGGCCTGGAGGCGCAGTCGATCTGGTCTGACGACGGGATCGCTCTCCACCTTCCGGATGCCGACGCTGCCCCCGCCGTCGACGAGCTGTTGCTCGATCCGGCCGGCGTCGAGGAGCTCGTGCTGGCCGCAGTGGGGGAGAGCGCGCTCTTCGGCTCGCGCTTCCGCGAGAACGCGGCCCGGGCGTTGCTCATCCCGCGGCGCAGGCCGGGCGAGCGGACGCCGCTCTGGCAGCAGCGGCTGAAGGCGCAGTCGCTGCTCCAGGTCGCGCGGCGCTTCCCCGCCTTCCCGATCGTGCTCGAGACGTACCGCGAGTGCCTGCAGGACGTCTTCGACCTCCAGGCGCTGCGGCAGCTGCTGTCGGGGATCGCGTCGCGCGAGCTGGATGTCGTGGACGTGGAGACGCCGTCGGCCTCGCCGTTCTCCTCCTCGCTCCTCTTCGACTACGTGGCCACGTACATGTACGAGGACGACACGCCGCCGGCGGAGCGGCGGGCGCAGGCGCTGTCGCTCGACCGCGACCTCTTGCGCGAGCTGCTGGGCCAGGAGGAGCTGCGCGACCTGCTCGACGCGGACGCGGTGGCGGACGTCGAACGTCAGTTGCGCGGAGACCCACGTAGTGCAGACGATTTGCACTATCTGCTTTTGCGTAGGGGAGACTTGCGATCTGATGAATATGATGAAGCGCTGGCCGAGCCGCTGCTCGCCGCGCGGCGCGCCGTTCGCGTTCAGGTCGCCGGAGAGGAGCGCCTGATCGCAGCGGAGGACGCCGGGCGCTATCGCGACGCGCTCGGCGTCATGCCTCCCTCGGGCCTGCCCGATGCATTCCTGGAGACGACGAAGCCCGAGACGGCGCTGCGCCAGCTCGTTCACCGCTGGGCGCGGGGGCGGGGCCCCTTCACGACTGCGGAGGCAACGGCCCGCTTCGGGAGGGACGTCGAGCACGTCCTGCGCGAGCTGGAGGCGAAGAGCTGCTGGTGCGCGGCGAGCTGCGCCCGGGCGGCACCGAGCGCGAGTGGTGCGACCCGGAGGTGCTGCGCCGGCTGCGGCGCGCCTCGCTGGCGGCGCTGCGCAAGGAGGTAGAGCCCGCCGAGCAGGCGGCGTTCGCACGGTTCCTCGCCTCGTGGCACGGCGTCGACCGGCGCTCGAGCCTGCGGGAGGCGCTGGTGCCGCTGCAGGCTCTCGCGCTGCCGGTCTCGCTCTGGGAGTCCGAGCTGCTGCCCAGGCGCGTGCCCGACTACCGTCCGGAACAGCTCGACCAGCTGTGCGCCACGGGTGAGATCGTCTGGATCGGCGCCGGCCTCGACCGCGTGGCCGTGTACTTCCGCGAGGACGCCGGTGTGCTGGGAGCGGTCGGTGGCGCGCCGCGTCCCGAAGAAGAAGTCCACGACGCGATTCGCGCCGCCTTGTCGCGCTCGGCCGAGTTCTGGTCCGACCTCGTCGCCGCCACGGGCCTGGAGGCGGAGCAGGCACTGCCTGCCCTCTGGGATCTCGTGTGGGCCGGCGAGGTGACGAACGACGCCTGGCAGCCGCTGCGGGCGCCGCGCCGCTACGGGACGCCGAAGACCGAGCGGCGACCGCGCCGCTTCGCTCGTCGCCGGGCCACCGTGCCGACCGCAACCCAGGGACGCTGGTCACTCGTGGCGCGGCTGTTCGCCGAGCCCGTCTCGCGCCGATCGCTGGCCGAGCTGCTGCTCGAGCGCCAGGGGATCGTCACGCGCGACGGTGTCCGGGCCGAGGGCATCCCGGGCGGCTACGGCGCTGTCTACTCGGAGCTGCGGGCGCTCGAGACCCTCGGGCTGTGTCGTCGCGGCTATTTCGTCGAGGGTCTCGGTGGCGCCCAGTTTGCACTTGGAGGCGCTGTCGAGCGTCTCCGCGAGCTGCGTCCGCGTGAGGGAGAAGAGCCGCAGCCGCTGGTGCTGGCGGCGGCGGACCCCGCGCAGCCTTACGGCGCGTCCCTGCCCTGGCCGAAGCGGGCGACCGGTCGTGCCGCTCGGGTCGCCGGGGCTACCGTCGTGCTGCTCGGCGGCGAGGCCGCGCTCTTCGTGGAGCGCGGCGGCAAGACGCTGCTGCCGTTGCGCGAGCCCGAGGAGGACTGGCTCCGCATGGCGCTCGCGGCGCTCGTTGAACACACCCGGCGCGCAGGCGGCCGTCGACGACGCCTCGCGGTGGAGCGCTTCGACGGGGAGCCCGTCTCCGCGTCGGCCGTCATGCCGATCCTCCTCGAGGCCGGCTTCGTGGCCGGGCCGCGGCGGGCCGTCCTCCGCCCGTAAACGCTTCTGGGCTGCGCGAGCACGGGGTGATGCTTGCTCCCAGCCGGGCGTGTCGCTAGGCTGCCCGTCGCATGCGGGGTCGCGAGCGCGTACGGGTGGCGGCCGTGGTGGCTGCCGTACTAGGGCTGGTCGCGCTCGGGTGGTCCTTGCCCGGAGCCAAGGGAGAGCAGGAGGCCAAGATCGGGGCGGGCTATAGCTTCTTCGAGACACTGTCAGGAACGCGCTTCGACTTCTCTAAGCAGCCCATTCCGGCGGGTTTCTTCGAGGCCGGCTCGGAGACGTTCCGCGGGGTCGTCAGGTTGAGGGGCATTCCCCTCGGCCGCTTCCGGCAGACAAATGTCGGCACCACAGACACAGTCGTCCGCCGGCTCGCTTCTGTGGACGTCGCGAAAGACACGGTCCCGATCGAGCTCGTCGCCCTTAGCCTTGTCAGCGCCAGTTCCGTGCGGGTCACGTCTGCGGGGGGAACGGTCGAGCTGTGGGACCTCCGGGTCGAACTGTCGCCGCGAAAGAGGTCTACGGGCTCGATGATGGTCGTTCGCGGGAATACGAGCGGCGGCACGTTCGAATCAACGCTCACCGTATGGCCGCTCTTTACGTTCATACGTCGGGCCGACGGAGAACAGAGGACACTCGACCTCGGGCAGCTGGAGGGTGTTCCCGCGAGCAAGGGTGTGACTCTCAGGGGGAAGGGCCGCTGGACGTCACAGCCGCGGCCGGGTGCGCTCGATCACCCGCTGGCGCGGGGCTTCTGGCCGAGATCCTTTGCCCAGCGGGCGGCAGCCGCCGTGCAGTGGACGCGGCAGCCGCGTGATCTGATTGCCCCCGAGTTCAAGGTCTACGTCCCGGCTGTGCTCGAGGTCACGCCAGGGACGTCTGCCCACATGCAGATGACGTATGAGTCCAAGTGGCTCTACTGGCTCGACCTGGCCGTGCGGCCGAAGAGTCCGGGGGGCGGCATTGAGATCATTGGGGTTGCGCCCCGAGCCCTGGTGGGCCCGCGGCGCGTCCTCGCCCACGACGTCACCGTTCAAGTCGCGCCGGGAACTCCGTTAGCCGATTACCCCCTGAGCGTCAATGCGTCCTTCCGTGGCGTCAAGGAAACGGCGGTGGGAACCGTGCGTGTGACCGCCCCGTCGCAGCCGCCGCCCCCGCCGCCCCCGCCGCCGCCGGGACCCCCACCTCCGTCGGGGGAGACGCGCAGGCTTACGGTCGAGGTCAAGGGTGATCTGAAGGTGACGAGTTCACCGTCCGGTATCGACTGTCCGGGTGACTGCACCGAGAACTACGCGAAGGACACGCAGGTCACGCTCACTGCCAGCAGCGGTAACGTCGTGTGGACCGGATGTCTCCAAGTAGGGCCGACGATGTGCATCGTCACGATGGACGCCGACCGTACCGTGATCGTCGAGACCGCTGGGCGCTAGGGACTTCTGCGCCGGTGCGCCAACGGTTGTAAGAGGAGAGGAGCCGGGCGCGGCGTAAGCAACTTTGTGGGAGTGCGCTCGCCGAACCTCTACTCCGCCGTGCGCCGGTTCTGCCTCGGCGCGTTCGCGTATCTCCATCGCGAGTCGAAGAACGAGGTCCCGCTCTCGTTCTCGTTCGAGGAGCACGCGACGCCGGGCGATCCCGCGTTCTACGAGCTACGGCCGCTCGCGCGCAGCTATGTCGACGCGCGGGCGGACCGGCTCTTCCGGTTGGACGACACCGCGGCCGCGATCGAGGAGCTGGAGCGCGAGCCGGCGGCCCGAATCTTCGCCAACGCTCACCCCGGCGCGAAGGCCGACGAGGAGCGGGCGCTCTACCGCTCGATCCTGCTGCCGCTGCTCGGCGCAGTGGCCGAAGCCTGTGGAGGCTTCGACTGGGATGACGGTGTCTTCAACCGCGTGTACGCGGAGATCGAGCATTCGCTGCTCGGCGACCGGCACGAGTACGGGGCTGCCGCGCCGCTGGTCGGACTCTCCACGCCCCTGACCGTCGACCTGGGCCGCGACATCGTCGTGCGCATGTCGGCGGTCGGCGAGCTGGCGGCCTACTGGCCGGAGGCTCGAGGCCTGCTGCCGAGCGGTTTCGGGGACGAGCCCGAGCGGATGTGCGTGCTCGAGCTCACGTGCGACTTTCCCGCCACCCAGGACGAGGCGCCCGACGCACCAGGCGAGTTCGCGGACGCCGTCACCGCCCTGCGGCTGGCAACGGCTGCTCCCGTCGCTGCGGGGCCGATTCTCTTCGAGCGGCTCGACTGGCGGCCGTACGGTATCCGTCCCGTGCTGCCCATCGCCGCCACCGAGCCCGGTGGAGAGCCGAGCCGCCTGGACGAGTTTCGTGGACGCCTGGCGCGCGATCTCCTGGAGCGACTGCCCGGGTGCGACGCGGACCCCGAGCTGGGGGAGGCCGTCGACCGCTGGGAGCTGTCGCTGTTTGCCGAAGAGCCGTTTCGCTCCGAGCTACTGCGCGAGTCGCTCGCCGCCTTGCTCGGCGGCGACGACGGGCTCTGGGCCGCGGCTGCGCGCGCGGCGGTGCTTGTCGGCGATCGCGGCCCGGATCGCGGAGAGCTCTTCGCGTCGCTACGCGGCGTCACGGCAGGCGGACGCGCCGACGACGGCGTGTCGGACGTCATCCGGCGAGCGCTGGTCGAAGTGTTGATGCACGGCGACCGTCCCGGACTGCTGGAGCGGCTGGACGAGTCGCTGCTCGGGCTCTCGCCGCGGCCGGTGAGCTACTTCGCCGTCCGCGCAGCCGTCTGAGTCGGCGGCAGCGGCACTCCGAGCTCGTCGAGAATCGCGTTCGCGGCGTCTTCCTCCCCAGCGTCGCGAAGGGCAAGCGCATGCTCGTGCCTACAACCGAACACGTGCCACCCGTCCGCCGCCTCGGAGAACGCGGTCGTCGCGGTCGCGTACTCGCCACGAGCCTGGGCGATCGTCGCGCGCGCCGTGAGATCGGACAGCCGGTCGCGTTCCGCGGCGGTGAGGATGTTGTCGAGGAGGCGTTCTCCTAGGTCGGGGTCGCCGAGGGCACAGGCGACCCGGACCGCGTCCGTGAGATTCTGGGAGCGGAAGAACGCTCGCGACCGGGTCACCGTGTACCACTCCTCGAGAAACGCCCTGGCCGCGGGTCCGTCGTCTTGCTCGGAGGCGAGGAAGGCACCGGCGACGAGCGCGGGCCCGAGCACCTGGCGGTCTTCGATCTCGCGCGCGAGGGCGAGCTCGCGCTCCATGACGGTCCCGGCTTCGCCGAGGCGCCCTCGCCACGTGAGGACGAGGGCCTCGTAGGCCTGCGCCATTCCTCCCGGTTGGGCCGGACCGTGCTGCTCCTCGAACCGCCGGATCACCTCCACGAGGTCGAGCAGCTCGTCCCACCGGCCGAGGTCGTAGAGCATCCAGCACGACTCGGCCTGGACCCAGGTTGGAGGTGCACCACCGCGACCGCCGCGGTAGGCAATCGCCTGGTCATAGATCTCGAGCGCGGCTTCGGGGCCGCGCTGGCGCCAGACGTGGTCGGCGAGGTTTATGTGGGCGGGGATGATGGCGACGCGGAGCTCGAGGGCGTCGTGCACGGCGCGCTCGAGGTCCTCGATGCCGGCCACGTCGCCGAGCTCGCAACGCATGAGTCCTCGCCACATGAGTCCGCGCACGAGCTCACGACGCTCGCCGAGTTGCTCGCCCAATGTGATCGCCCGCTGTGCCCACTCGAGCCCTTCCTGCGGAGAGACCGCCTTCATCGAGCAGAGTGCAGCCATCCGGCCGTAGGCCGCAACGAGCTCGGGACCCGGAGGCAGTGACTCGAGGAGCGCGAGGGCATGCTTCAGCGCCCCCTCCATGCGATCAACGCCGCCGAGCTGGAAGTAGAGGTTCCCGAGCAGCGAGTAGGCAGATCCCGCCATTCGCAAATCGCCCTTGGACTCGAGCTCACGGGCCGCCTGCTCGACGAAGTCCCGCGCCTCCTCGAACCTGCTCGCCAACTGCGTCGCTTCGGCGAGACGAAGGAGTGCGCGACCGTGCTCGGCTGTCCCTAAGGGGAGGAGCTCGAGGGCTCGCCGGTAGAGCACCTCTGCCCCGTCGCGGTCGAGATCAAAGGCACGGTCGCCGGCGAGGACGAGGAAGCGTGCCGCGCGCAGTGCGAGCTCGAGGTCCGCGTCCTCGCCGGCTGCCCGAGAGAGCGCGATGGCCTCAGTCAAATGGTAGGCGAGGAGATCGGCGTGATCGGCCATGCGCTCGCCAGCCATTGCCTCGATCCACCCCGCCGCCGCCTCGTGCTTCGCGGCCCGTTGCGCCCGGGGGATCTGTCCATATGCGACGTCGCGAATCAGGGCGTGCCAGAACGAGTACTCCGTCTGGCCTTCGACGGACGAGAGCCGGGCGGGGCGGAGAAGCTCCTTGCGGGCGAGCTGATGAAGGCCCTCGCGGACCTCGTCGGGGCCGCGGTCGGCCATCGCCTCCAGAACGCCTGCCCAGAAAACCTTGCCAATGACGGCGGCGTCCTGGAGCAGCGACTTCCGGTCGGGCGGCAATGTGTCGAGCCGCGCGGCGATGATGCCCTGAACGGTGCCGGGCATAGGCAAGTCTTCCGCAGAGCCCAGTTCGAGGAAGAGGCGTACGTACTCCTCGGCGTACAGCGGGTTGCCCCCCGCCCGCTCGAGCAGCGCTGCCTGGGTCTCGGCCGGGAGCACGGCTGTGTCGAGCAACTCTGCGACGAGTCGCGCCGTCTCGTCGGAAGAGAGCGGAGAAAGCGAGATCGTGATGGCGTTACGGATGCCGCCGCCCCAGCCCGCGTTGCGTTCGTACAACTCGGGCCGGGCCGTGCAGAGAACGAGAATCGGCACGTCCCCCGCCCAGTCGACCAGCCGCTCGACGAACGCGAGCAGCGACGGATCGGCCCAATGGAGATCCTCGAAGAGCAGCACAAGAGGTCCAGTGCTTGCAATCGCCTCGAGGAACTTCTGCCACGCGGTGAACGACTCGTCTCGGTCAACGGCTTCCCCTTCACCAAGCGCCACGAGCGGCCGTAGACGTGCGTCGAGCCAGGCGCTGTCATCCATCGAGGCCACGGCCTCCGAGAGCTTCCCGGCCGCTTCTCCTGGACTGTCTGACTCGAGGATGCCCGCGTGGGCCTTGACGATCTCGCCGAGCGCCCAGAACGTGATGCCGTCGCCGTACGGGAGGCATCTGCCCTGCCTCCAGGATACGAGCTCCGGCCGGTCGTCGATCCAGCCGCGAAACTCCGCGAGCAGGCGGGTCTTGCCGACGCCCGGCTCGCCCGTGATCGTGACCAGCTGGATGGCCGCGTCGGCCACCATGCGCTCGAACGTGTCCTGGAGCAGCCGCAGCTCGCGCTCGCGACCCACGAACGGCGTAGCGGGTGCCGCCTCGGCGTCGACGCCGAACCGGCTGGTAGCCGAAACGGCCTGCCAGGCAGCGACCGGATCGCCCTTGCCCTTGAGCTCGAGCGCGGGTAGCTCCTCGTAGCGGATCGCCTGTCTCGTCGCCCGGTACGCCTGCTCGTTGACGATGAGGCCTCCGACGGGTGCCTGTCCCTGGAGACGGGCGGCGGTGTTGACGACGTCACCGGTCGCGATTCCCTCGCCCGTCCCGGCCTGGGCGCCGAGTTGCACGACCGCCTCTCCAGTGGCGACGGCCGCGCGCACCGAGAGGTCGAGCTCCTCGTCCTCCGAGAGCTCGTCGATCGCGTCGAGGATCCGCAGCCCCGCGCGCACGGCGCGCTCCGGATCGTCTTCGTGCGCCACGGGCGCTCCGAAGACCGCCATTACGGCGTCCCCGACGAACTTCTCCACCGTGCCGCCGTAGCGCTCGACCTCCCGCGACACGCGCTGGTGGTAGGGGCGGAGCGTGGCGCGCACATCCTCGGGGTCGGCTCGGTCGGCGCCCGCCGTGAAGCCGACGAGGTCGACGAAGAGCACCGAGACGACCTTGCGCTCCTCGCCGCCTCCGCTCGGAGCGGCCTCGAGCGCCGTGCCGCACGCGAGGCAGAAGCGCGCGCGCTCCGGGTTCTCCTCGGCGCAGTTGGGGCAAACGATCATCGCGCGAGTGTACGAAGTCGGCACAAGGACGGCACGTCTGCGAAGGACCGCGTCGGCTACGTTCGAGGAATGGACGAGGCGCGGTCGGTGTTGCAGAGGCTGGAGCGGATCGAGGCGCTCGAGCGGCGCGGCTCGCCGGCCGAGCTGATGCTCGCGGAGCTGCGCGAGCTCGTCGCCGAGGCGGAGGCGTGGGTGCGCGTCGAGCCCGGTCCGACGGAGGGCGCCGAGGACGCGATCGAGCGGCTCCGGCAGGCTGTCGGGGACTCTGAGTGCGCGGGGAGGACTCTGCTAGCCTGACCCGAAAGCACGCTCGGATGGGCTTCCTGCAAGCGCTACGTCGTCCCGCGGCCGCGGACACGGACACCTCGGAAGGAGTAGGTGTGACAAGGGTCATCGCGTTCGCCAACCAGAAGGGCGGCGTGGCGAAGACCACGTCCACGCTGAACCTCGCCGTCGCGTTCGCCGAGCAAGGGTTGCGGGTTCTGGCGGTCGATCTCGACCCCCAGGGCAACCTCACGATGAGCCAGGGGCTCAACCCCGACACGATCGAGCGTTCGATGTACGACGTGCTCGTCCACCGGCTGCCGATCGAGCAGGTGCTGCACAAGGGTGAGATCGATCTCGCCGTCTCGTCGATCGACCTCGCGGGCGCCGAGCTCGCCCTCTCCAGCCTGATCGGCCGCGAGCGCGCCCTCGAGAAGGGGCTGGCGCCGGTGAAGGACGACTACGACTGGATCCTGATCGACACGCCGCCGTCGCTCGGCCTGCTGACGATCAACGCCCTCGTTGCCTCCGACGGAGTGATCGTGCCCGTGCAGTGCGAGTACCTGTCGCTGCGCGGCCTCGTACAGCTCGAGAACACGATGAGCATGATCCGGGAGAACCTCAATCCCGACGTCGAGATCCAGGGCATCCTGCCGACGATGTTCGACGGCCGGACGCTGCACGCCCGGGAGGCCGTCGAGATCCTGGAGGAGAACTTCGGCGACCTTGTCTTCAAGACGCGCATCAAGAAGACGATCCGGTACGCGGAGGCGCCCGTGAAGGGCGCCAGCGTCCTCAAGTACGACCCCACGGGTACGGCCGCCGAGGCGTACCGCGACCTGGCGAAGGAGGTTCTCAATGGCACGCAAGCGCGCCAGCATGCGTGAGGGCCCACTCGCGGAGCTGTTCCGAGCAACAGAGGCCGCGCAGAAGCAGGCCGAGCGGCAAGAGGTGGAGCCGCCGCCGACGTCTGATCAGGAGCGCCTCGTGCTCGACGAGACGGTCGAGTACACGCCCGACTTCGCCCAGCCCAAGACCGAGGAGCCGAACGCCGTAGAGCCTGAGGCGGAGCCCGAGCCCAAGGCCGAAGTAGCCGTCGCCCCGACGCCGAAGCCCAAGCCCGTCGAGCCGGCCCCGGTTGTGGAGGACCGCATGCGCGCCGACGTCTGGCTCGAGACGATGCCCGAGCCGCCTCCGCTCATGGCTCAGCCTCGCGCCGACTCCGGCGCATACATCGCCGTTATCAGGGTGGTCGGTGTCGGCGGTGCGGGTCTGAACGCGCTCAACCGCATGATCGACGCCGGCATCCACCAGGTCGAGTTCATCGCGGTGAACACCGACATCCAGGCGCTTCAGGTCGCCGATGCGCCGACGAAGATCCACATCGGCCGGGACCTCACCGAAGGGCTCGGCTCGGGCGCCGACGCCGAGGTTGGCCGCCTGGCAGCGGAAGAGGGCCGCGACGCGCTCAGGCGTGCGCTGCGAGGCTCGGACATGGTCTTCGTCACCGCCGGCGAGGGCGGCGGCACGGGCTCCGGCGCGGCGCCGATCGTCGCCGAGATCGCCCGGGAGCTCGGCGCGCTCACGGTCGCCATCGTCACGATGCCCTTCCGCTTCGAGGGCACTCAGCGCAGGCGCACCGCCGACGACGGCGTGACCGCGCTGCGCCAGGCCTGCGACACGGTGATCGTCGTGCCGAACGAGCGGCTGCTCGAGGTCCTCGACCAGTCGACGTCGATGCTCGACGCGTTCCGGATCGCCGACGACGTGCTGCGGCAGGGCGTCCAGGGCATCTGCGACCTCATCACGCTGCCCGGCCTGATCAACCTCGACTTCGCCGACGTGCGCACGATCATGCAGGACGCGGGCAACGCGCTCATGGGCATCGGCTACTCGAGTGGCGACGACCGCGCCGTGGAGGCCGTCGAGCGAGCCCTGCGCTCACCGCTTATCGACTCCGACATCATCGGCGCGAAGGGCATCCTGCTCTCGATCGCCGGCGGCGACGATCTCTCCCTCTACGAGGTCAACGAGGC
Organism: uncultured Actinomycetes bacterium; assembly: GCA_963786725.1. GTDB lineage: Bacteria > Actinomycetota > Thermoleophilia > Gaiellales > Gaiellaceae > PALSA-612. The sequence continues at coordinate 388,007 of CAWBAD010000007.1, forward strand.
GGCAGAGATCGTCCGGCAGCGCTCGGGTGACGATACGAACATCATCTTCGGCGCCACCATCGACGAGCGGCTGACGGGTCAGGTGTGGGTGACCATCGTCGCGACGGGCTTCGGCGACAGGCCGCGGCGGCGGAACGGCGAGGAGATGTCGCCGCCGTCGTTCCTCAGCGACCTCTGACCACCGCCTAGGCTCTTCGCATGCGAGGAGCGATCGCCGCCGGGCACGAGATCACGGCGCAGGCAGGCGCACGCGCGCTCGCGGAGGGCGGCAACGCGGTCGATGCCTGCATCGCCGCCGCGTTCGCCTCGTGGGTCGCCGAGAGCCCGCTCACGGGACCCGGCGCAGGTGGGTTCATGCTCGTCCACCGTGCGCATGACCGGTCCAGCAGACTCCTGGACTTCTTCGTTGCGGCCCCCGGCCAGGGGCTGACGCGCAGCAGGGCGGGTGAGATGGATGCGGTCGACATTCCCTTCGAGAGCGGAACCGATACGACCCAGCGCTTCCTGATCGGGCATGCGTCGTGTGCCGTCCCCGGCACGGTGGCGGGGCTCGCCGAGGCCCATCGCGCCTACGGGAGGCTTCCGTGGAGCGAGCTGCTCGCGCCCGCAATCGAGCTGGCGCGCTCGGGCGTAGTGCTGACGAAGGCTCAGGCGTTTCTGCACGCGCTGCTCGACTCGATCCTGCGCCACACGCCCGAGAGCCGAGCCGTCTACGGCGACCGGAAGCGGCTCGTGGCAGGTGACCGGCTCGTCGCTCACGACCTCGCGGGCACGCTCGAGGCGGTGGCGGCCGAGGGCCCGGACACCGTGTATCGAGGAGACATCGCCGCGGCAATCGCTCGCCACGTACAGGACAACGGCGGCGCCATCACTCGCCGCGACCTCGAGTCGTACCGCGTGATTCGTCGCCGGCCCGTCGAGGCCGCCTACCGTGGTCACGTGTTCGAGTCGAACCCGCCGCCCTCGTCCGGAGGAGTGCTGATCGGCTACGGGCTCGCACTGCTCGACCGGCTGGGCGCTGCGCGCGAGCCGGGCTCCGCTCCGGAGCTCGCCTCTCTTATCGAGGTGCTGCGCGAGCAGGCTCGCGCACGCGATGCGCGATTCACGCGCGAGCTCTACCGCGGCGGGCTCGCTCGCCGCCTGCTGGCCGAAGGCTCGCTGGCCGCCGGGGCCGGGCGGCTTCGCAACGCACTTCGCGCGCCGGCTGAGCTCGCGTCCCCGGGCGGGACGACGCACATCTCCGCCGTGGACGCCGCCGGCAATGCCGCGGCGCTCTCCTCATCGACGGGGGCGGGCTCAGGCGTCGTGGTTCCCGGTACGGGAATCCACATGAACAACATGCTCGGCGAATACGACCTCCAGCCGGGCGGCCAGGCTCCTGCGCCCGGCATCCGACTGACGAGCATGATGTCGCCCTCGATCGTGTCGAAAGCCGGCGAGCCGCGACTCGTCCTGGGCAGCGCGGGCTCGGTGCGAATTCGGGCAGCTGTCATGCAGGTCGTGGTAAACGTCGTCGAGCACGGTCTGGGCGTGGAGGAGGCGATCGCGATGCCCCGCGTGCACGTCGACGAGCCTCACGTCCACGCCGAGGGAGGGCACGACCCGGCCGTCCTCGACGAGCTGGAGAGCAGCGGGCTACGACGTCGTCCGCTGGCGCCGCAGGAATCTCTTCTTCGGCGGCGTGGCCGCCGTCGAGCGCCTGCCCGACGGGACGCTCGCCGCAGCAGGCGACCCGCGCCGAGGAGGCCATGGGATTGTGGTCGACGGCTAGTTGAGCGAGACGCGGCCGTTCGTCGCCGCGCGCTCGCGGATCTCCCGCTCGCGCGTCATCGCGGCCAGCGCTTGCTCGAGCAGCTCGGTCAGCCGCTGCAGCCGGTCGCGCTCCGAACGCAGCTCGAGCAGCTCCTGCTTTGGCTGCGTGCCGAAGTCGACGTGGGCGGCGATCTCGAAGGCGAGCGACCCCGACGCGCCGTCGGGCTCCTCGATCTCGGCATCGGCCACAGCGGCGAGTTGGCGGAAAAGCGCGAGCGCCTCCTCCGCGGCTCCTGTCTCTGGCAACGCGTCGTCCTCGTCCTCGAGTGGCTCCACCTCGGCGGTGGGGTACGAGCGGCCGTCGGTCCACTCCGTTACCCGAAAACGGTCTCGGCCCTCAACGAGGATGTTCATGCGTCCGTCGTCGAACACGTGCACGACTTCCCTCACGCCGGCCAGCGTGCCGATGTCGCGGCGGCCCGAGTCGTCCTCGAGCAGCAGGCCAAAGGGCTCGGCGTCGGCGATGCATTCGCCGATCAGCTCCTTGTAGCGGGGCTCGAAGATGTGGAGCGGCACACGCTCCGTCGGCGCGAGCACGAGCGCTAGTGGGAAGAGACCGATCTCCGCCACGGGAGAAGGGTAGTAGGCAATCGCGATCCGGCGGATAGAGTCTCGCCGTGCCAAGCCCCTTTCGACCGGCAATCCGCAACCTCGTGCCGTACGAGCCGGGCAAGCCGGTCGAAGAGCTCCAGCGCGAGCTCGGCCTGGAGAGCATCGTCAAGCTCGCGTCGAACGAGTGCTCGTGGGGGCCGCTGCCCACCGCACTCGAGGCGATCGAGCGCTCCGCACGGGAGTTGAACCGCTATCCAGATGGCGGCGCCTTCCGTCTCCGCGGCGCGCTCGCCGAGAGGCACGGCGTGCGCTTCGAGGAGGTCGCTCCCGGCGCGGGCGCGGACGGCGTGATGGACTGTCTGGCACAGACGCTGCTCGATCCGGGCGACGAGGTCGTCTGCGGCTGGCCGTCCTTCTCGAGTTACGTGATCGACGCGCAGAAGATGGGCGCCAAGCCGCGTCTGGTGCCGCTGCGGGATCACCGTTACGACCTCGAGGCGATGGTCGATGCGGTCGGATCGCGCACCAAGATCGTCTTCATCTGCTACCCGAACAACCCGACGGGCACGGCGAGCAGCCGCGCCGCGCTCGACGCGTACTTCGCGTCCGTGCCCGACCACGTGCTGACCGTGATCGACCAGGCGTACTTCGAATACGTGGACGACCCCGACTACACGGACGCGGTCGAGACGTACTTCAAGGCGGGCTGCAACGTGCTGGTCGTGCGGACGTTCTCGAAGATCTACGGCCTGGCGGGGCTGCGCATCGGCTACGGCGTGGGGCCCGAGACCCTCGTGCACGCCCTCGGCAAGGTGCGGCGCGCTTTCGACATGTCGACGACGAGCCAGGAGGCGGCGCTCGCCAGCCTCGACAACGCGGCGGAGATCGAGCGTCGTCGACGAGAAACGACCGCGGCGCGTGCGGAGCTGTCGGACATCCTCACCGCTCACGGGCTCGAGCCGGTCGGCCCGGCCGTCGCCAACTTCCTCTACGCGGACATCGGTGAGGATGCGACGCCGCTGTTCGAGAGCCTGCTTGCGCGAGGGCGTGATCGTCCGACCGCTCGCAGGCTTCGGAGCACCCGAGGCCGTGCGGATCACCGTCGGAACGGCGGAGGATCACGCCGTTCTCGACGCGGCTCTTTCGGCCGTCGTCGGCGGCAGCGCACGGCGGTAAGGTCCAACTCGCACGTGTCGAGCCCCCCGGCACCACGGCAGCCCGGCCTGCTGCGCCGCAACCCGGGATTCCGGGCTCTCTTCGCTGCGACGTTCGCGTCCGGTCTCGGGACCTGGATTGCGGTCGTCGCGCTGTCGATCGACGTCTACGACCGGACCGGCTCGGCGACGTGGGTGAGCGCGCTGCTCGTCGCGGACTTCCTGCCGTCGGTGGCCATCGGCTTGCTGTTCGGCCCGCTGATCGACAGGCTGTCGCGGCGCCGGATCATGGTCGTCGCCGACCTGGCGCGGTTCGGCATCTTCGTGGCCCTGCCGTTCACGAACAGCGCGGAGGCGATTGTCATCCTCGCGGCCGCCGCAGGCTTCGCGACGGGCTTCTTCCGGCCCGCGTCGTACGCCGGCCTGCCGAACCTCGTGGCGGCGGCAGACCTGGCTGACGCCAACTCGCGGCTGCGGGCGGGCGAGTACCTGTCCTGGACGCTCGGCACGGCGCTCGGCGGTGTGATCGTGGCCGTCTCCAGCCCCGACCTCGCCTACTGGATCAACGCCGTGACGTTTCTGGTGTCAGCCGCGTTCATCCTGCGCATCGCGCCGTCGCTGTTGCAAACGACGAGGGCCGTCTCGCGCGGTCACTGGCGTGACGTGGGCGACGGTTTCTCGATGGTGTTCCGGACGCGCGTCCTGCTCGCCGTCTTCTGTGCGTGGAACCTCGTCATGCTCGGTAACGCCGGCATCAACGTGGCCGAGATCGTGCTGGCGAAGGTCGACTTCGAGAGCGGGGACGTCGGGTTCGGCCTTCTGTGGGCGGCCTCCGGCCTCGGCCTGCTCCTGGGGAGCCTCTACGCGCCCAAGTGGCTCGAGGTGCGCGGCATTCTCATCGTCTACACGGGCTCGCTCGCGCTCATGGCCTTTGGCGCGCTGACGGCTGCCATCTCGCCGACGGTGTGGGTTGCGCTGCCCTGCATGGTGCTCGGCGGGGCGGGCAACGGTGCGGCGGTCGTCTACAACTCGCTGCTCGTGCAGCGCGGCGCGACCGACGAGCTTCGCGGCCGCGTGTTCACTGTGATCATGAGCACGAACTTCGCGTTGCTGGGCCTGGGAATGATCGTCGCCGGACCGCTGACCGATGCGATCGGCGCGCGCTGGGTGTTCGTGATTTCGGCGGGATGTGCCAGCCTCGGCGCGGTCGTCGGCTTCCTGCTCCTGCGCTCGGCGCGCTCGGCCGTGGCCGAGCGCGAGACAGAGCCCGAGCCTCTCTCCGTGCCCAGCTAAGCGGATGGCAGGCCGCCGCGAATGGACGCGCGAGAGCCTCGTCGGCGGTATCCGCGAGGGCGACCGGCGCGCGCTCGCCCGCGCGATCTCGCTCGTCGAGAACGGCGACCCACTGGCCGGCGGCATCGTCCACGACCTCTACCCGGACACGGGGCGTGCGCGCACGATCGGCGTCACAGGCCCGCCGGGCGTCGGCAAGTCGAGCCTCATCGCCGCCCTCGTCCGCCACGCGAGAGGGCTCGGCCAGACGGCGGGTGTGATCTCGGTAGATCCCTCGAGCCCCTTCTCGCAGGGCGCGCTGCTGGGCGACCGCATCCGCCTGTCGGACCACTTTCTCGACCCGGGTGTGTTCATCCGCTCGATGGGGACGCGCGGGCATCTCGGAGGCCTCGCAGAGGCGACGCTACAGGCACTGCTACTGCTCGACGCGGCGGGGAAGGACGTCGTCTTCGTGGAAACCGTCGGCACCGGTCAGAGCGAGGTGGAGGTGGCGCGGGTGGCGGACACGGTGCTGCTCGTGCTGATGCCGGGCTCGGGCGACTCGATCCAGGCGCTGAAGGCCGGGATCATGGAGATTCCCGACGTGATCGCCGTGAACAAGCTCGATCACCCGGCGGCGAAAACGATGGTGGCGGACGTCCGCTCGATCCTCGCCCTCGACCACGAGCGCGGCTGGAAGCCGCCGATCGAGCTCACGGAGGCGCTGCGCGAGGAAGGCGTGGAGGCGCTGTGGGACAGGCTCGCAGAGCACCGCTCGTTCCTCGAGACCGACGGGCTGCTCGACGAGCGGCGGCGAGAGCACCTCGCAGCCGAGGTCTTCGCCGTCTCGTCGGCCCGTGCCAAGGCGCACCTCGAGCGTGCCGTGCACGACGATCCCGAGCTCGCCCGCGTGCTCGAGGCCGTGCAGCGGCGCGAGCTCGATCCGCTGAGCGCCGTCGACGAGATCCTCGAGAAGGTCTTCCGGATTGACACTGCCGACGGCAGCTGACATCGAGCGGGCGCAAGAGCGCCTGGCCGGCGTCGCGCGCGTTACACCCGTCTTCCGCTCCGCAACGTTCTCGCGCCTCGCGGGCCGCGACGTCTGGCTGAAGGCCGAGAACCTCCAGCGCACGGGATCGTTCAAGGTGCGTGGTGCCGTCAACCGCGTGGCGGCGCTGACCGATGAGGAGCGGGCGAGAGGTGTCGTCGCCGCGAGCGCCGGCAACCACGGCCAGGCGGTGGCGTGGGCCGCGCGTGAGGCCGGCGTGCCGGCGACGATCATCGTTCCCCAGGACGCGCCGATGGCGAAGGTCGATGCGACTCGCAGCTATGGGGCGACCGTGGAGATGACGGGTGCGAGCTTCGAGGAGGCGGTGGCGGCGGGCCGTCGCCTGGTGGAGGAGACGGGAGCCGTGTACGTGCACGCGTTCGAGGACGGTGACGTGGTCGCAGGGCAGGGCACGGTGGGGCTCGAGCTGGCCGAGCAGCTCGAGGACGTGGAGACGGTCGTCGTCCCGGTTGGCGGCGGCGGTCTCGCGGCAGGCATCGCGCTTGGCGTCCAGGCCGTCGCGGCCGCGAGATGCGAGTGGTCGGCGTGCGGACACCTGCCGGAGGGCTTCGCCGTCGCCGACGGCATCGCCGTCAAGCAGCTAGGGGAGTTGCCTCGAGCGATCCTCGAGGACAGGCTCGACCCGATGGTGGAAGTGTCGAGCGCGGAGATCGCGCAGGCGATTGTGCTCGTTCTCGAGCGGACGAAGCTCGTAGTCGAAGGAGCCGGCGCAGCCGGCGTCGCGGCGTTGCTGGCCGGACGGGTCGAGGGCAGCGGCCCCGTCGCCGTGATTCTCTCCGGAGGGAACGTGGACGCTACGACGCTGATCTCGGTCATGCGCCACGGGCTGACGCTCGCGGGTCGCTACCTCATCGTGCGCACGCGCGTGCCCGATCGTCCAGGCGAGCTGCTCAAGCTTCTCGACCTGGTCGCGCAGGAGCGAGCGAACGTCGTCGACGTCGAGCACCGCCGCGAGGGGGCGTCGATCGACGTCGCCGAGACGGAGATCTGGCTGACGCTGGTGACGCGAGACGAGGAACATTGCGAGACGCTGCTCGCGGCCATGCGCAGCTGGGGGTATGACGTAGCTCGCGTGTGATGAGAGAAGAGCGCAAGGTCGTCACCGTCCTGTTCTGCGACCTCGTCGGCTTCACGTCGCGCGCGGAGGAGATGGATCCCGAGGACGTGGCTGCGCTGCTCGGCCCCTACCACGCCCGCCTAAAGGGCGAGCTCGAGCGCTACGGCGGCACCGTGGAGAAGTTCATCGGCGACGCCGTGATGGCGCTCTTCGGCGCTCCAACCGCACATGAGGACGATCCCGAGCGGGCAGTGCGAGCGGCGCTTGCGATCCGCGACTTCGCGAGCGAGGAGGGGATCGAGCTACGTATCGGCATCACGACCGGCGAGGCGCTCGTCAACCTCGATGCGCGGCCGGACGCCGGCGAGACCATGGCGACCGGAGACGTCGTCAACACCGCCGCCCGCCTGCAGGCAGCTTCCCCCGTCAACGGCATCCTCGTCTCCGAGAAGACGTACGAAGCGACGAAGCAAACGATCGAGTACGAAGAGGCGGACCCGGTCGCCGCGAAGGGGAAAGCCAGCCCGGTACCGGTGTGGGAGGTCGTCTCGGCGCCGCCGCTCCAGGAGCGCGCACACACGACGCCGCTCGTTGGCCGCGAACGAGAGCTCGAGGAGGTGCGGGAGGCCCTCGTGCGGGCCCGCGACGACCGCGTCCCGCAGCTGGTGACCGTCGTCGGCGCGCCTGGGATCGGTAAGAGCCGGTTGGTCTACGAAGTTGCGCGTGCTGACGGCGGCCTCGCCTGGCGTAAGGGTCGTTGCCTGCCGTACGGCGACGGCGTTGCTTTCTGGGCGCTGGGGGAGATCGTGAAGGCTCACGCGGGCATCCTCGAGAGCGATCCGCCGGGACGGGCCGAGGAGAAGCTGCTCGCGGCGGTGAAAGACCAGTGGGTGGCGGGCCATCTAGGTCCGCTCGTCGGACTCGGCGAGGAGCGGGAGAGTCTTGGCGACCGCCGAGCGGAGGCCTTCTCGGCATGGCGCCGCTTTCTGACTACGCTCGCCGAGGAGCAGCCGCTTGCCCTTGTTCTCGACGACATCCACTGGGCGGACGACGGCCTGCTCGACTTCGTCGCCCAGCTTGTCGAGTGGGCGCAGGACTCTCCACTGTTCGTTCTGTGCACCGCACGGCCGGAATTCCTCGAGCGCCGGCCGGGCTGGGGTGCGACGACGATACTGCTCGCGCCTCTCTCTGACGAGGAGACCGGCCGGCTGCTTTCCGCCCTGGGCCAAGGGGAAGCTCCGAACGAGCTGCTCGTACAGACCGCAGGCAATCCCCTCTACGCCGAACAGTACGCCCGGTTGCTTGCCGAGGGCGGGTCCCTCGACCAGCTCCCCACGACCGTGCAGGGCATCATCTCTGCCCGCCTCGACACCCTGCCGGTGGACGAGAAGTCGCTCCTGCAAGACGCGGCGGTGGTCGGCAGGGTTTCTTGGACTGGCGCGGTGGCGGCGCTTGCCGGGGAAGATCGCTGGTCGGTAGAAGAGCGGTTGCTGGCGCTCGAGCGACGCGAGCTCCTTCGCCGGGAGCAGTCAACGTCCGTGGAAGGCGAGACGCAGTATGCGTTCCGGCACGTGCTGCTGCGGGACGTGGCGTACGACGAAATTCCGCGTGGCCAGCGCGCTGACAAGCACCTCCTGGCCGCGGAGTGGGTCGAGTCGCTAGGGCGGCCGGAGGATCACGTCGAGCTGTTGGCCCACCACTACCTTGCTGCTCTCGAGTTCGCCCAGGCGGCAGGTCGTGATGTGGACGAACTGTCCGAGCACGCGCGGGTCGTGCTGCGCGACGCGGGGCAGCGCGCACTCGGGTTGAGCTCGTTTGCCGCGGCGGTTCGCCACTACGAGCGGGCTCTCGAGCTCTGGCCTCACGCCGATCCCGAGCGACCGTACCTGCTGCTCCAGTACGGGACTGCGCTGCACTGGGCGGAAGACCGGGGCGAGCACGAGCTGGCCGAGGCACGAGACGGCCTGATCGCCGCCGGCGATCCAGGAGCTGCAGCGGAGGCTGAGCTGGTCCTAGCCGACATCGCGCTGAACCGCGGCCAGCACGATCGTGGACGCGAGCATCTCGACCAGGCAGCCGCGCTTGTCTCCGACGTTAAGGTTTCGCGCTCGAAGGCGTACGTCCTCGGCCACGTGGCTCGCTTTCACATGCTGGACCACGAAGCCGAGGAGGCGATCGAACTCGGGCGGCAGGCGCTGTCCCTGGCAGACGAGCTTGACCTCCAGGAGCTTCGGGCGCACGTGCTGAACACGGTCGGCGTATCGAGGGTGCGTGCCGGTGATCCCGCGGGAGTCCATGACCTCGAGGAGAGCATCGAGCTTGCCTTCTCGCTCGACTCGGGCCCCGATGTGCTTCGCGGCTACAACAACCTCGCCGGGGCAGTCGCGGCGCTTGGCGACATGCGCCGCAACCGCAAGGCGCTCCAGGACGGGCTGCAGGCCGCGGAGCACTTCGGAGAGCGAATGCCGGCTATGGCCCTGCGGGGCAATCTTCCCTTCGCCCTCTACGCGCTCGGAGACTGGGGCGAGGCGCTGCACCTCGCCGATGAGTTCATCGCCGAGGTGGAGGGCGGTCAAGGAAGCCGGCAGGCGTCGGGCCCCTTCCAGGTACGGTCTGAAATTCGGCTCGCACGTGACGATGTCATCGGTGCGCTCGCCGACGCTCGTGTCGCCGTTGAGCACGCTCGACACGTTGGGCCGGTCTATCACGCCGACGTGACCTTGGTCCTCGCGTGGATCATGGCTGAAGTGGGATCGGAACTCGAGGGCGAGCAGATGGCTGAGGAGTCCTTGGCGATCGCTGGAACGAGCAGCGCTCTCTTCGACGACTATTCCTACGCCGCTATCGTGTTGCACAGGCTGGGCATGGAGAGAGAGGCCCGCGTTGTGCTCGAGCGTGCGCCGAAGACGCGCTGGCGAGAGGCGGCCGCGCTCGAACTGTTCGGTGAGTTCGTACAAGCGGCGGACGCGTATTCCGAGATCGGACATCTCCCACATGAGGCACGCTTACGGCTGATGGCGGCGAAGCGGCTCGTCGCGGAGGGCTGCCGCACCGAGGCCGAGGAGCAGCTCGAGCAAGCGCTTGCCTTCTGGCGCTCGGTCGGCGCGACCCGCTACATCCGCCAGTGCGAGGAGCTGCTGGCGAGCCCTAGCCTGAGCCGCAGCGGCGGAACTCGACCGTCTGGTTGCCGCGGCGCTCCCACTCGTAGACACCGCCGTGCAGCACAGGTCGCGCCTTGAGACCGCGCCGCGGCGAGCACGCTGGCGGCGATCGCAGCGCGGGGGCCCGTCTCGCAGACGGTGACGATAGGCCGGCCCCCGGCGAGGTCGTCGGCAAAGTCGCCGATCACGCGGTACGGGATGTTGCGGCTACCCGGGATGTAGCCGGCGTCGCGCTCGTACGTCTCCCGCACGTCGATGACGTCGACCGAGCGATCCGCGACGAGCCGTTCCAGCTCGTCGAGGTCGACGGGATCGAGCGTTTCGGTCGCCTCCGGGCATGCTCGAGATAGCCGGCGAGCTCGAGGAAGCCCACGGCATGGAGCTTCGCGGCGGCGCGCTCGGCCTGCTCGGGCGACTCGCCATGCAGGACGACCGTCCCACTCTGCGGAATGAGAAAACCCGCCCGCGTGCCGAACGACGATCCGGAGACCGGAACGTTCACCGCTCCCGCGACGTGCCCGGCGGCGTAGTCGTCGCCGTCGCGAACATCGAGCACGAAGTAGCCGTCGCGGGCAGTCGGCCGCAGGGTCGGCGTCGACCCCACGAACGGGCCGCGGTTGAGCTCGACGATGTGCTCCATGTTGGGAGGCCGCGGCGTCGCGATCGCCGCCGAGTCGGCCACGAACTCCTCGACGGTGGCCAGGGCGAGCGCCGGGTTGAAGCGCCGCTCGTGGCCGATCGTCGACGAGAGCTCTTCGCTCATGCCCGTGCCGCACAGAGAGCCGGCCACGTGGCCCGGCATGACGCGCACGTCGTCGGGCAGCTCCAGCAGGCGGTGCAGGCTGTGGAAGAGCCCCTCGGCGCCGTCGCGCGCGTCGACGGCGAGATCGGGGCGGGCGGTGGCGCCGACGAACAGGGAGTCGCCCGTGAGCAGCGCGTCCCCGGCGAGGAAGCAGCAATGCTCGGGTCGGTGGCCGGGCGTATGCAGCGTTCGCAGCGCGATCGAGCCGACGGCGATCTCGTCCCCGTCCTCCAGCGTGTCGTGGGGATACGCGGCGCCTGCCTCGGCGTGCACCGACACCGGCAGGCCCCGCTCGAGTGCGAGCCGGCCGTGACCCGAGACGTGATCGGCGTGAGTATGCGTCTCGAGGACGCGCGTGATCACGAGGCCGCGTGACGCGGCCTGCTCGAGGAAGGGCTCGACGGCGTAGGCGGGGTCGACAAGCACCGCCTCGCCCGCCTCTTCGTCACCGATCAGGTACGACGCGCAGCCGAGGTCGTCGTCGACGAACTGGCGCAGGTACATCGAAGCGGCAACGTAGCACCGGCTCCCGCTGTACTTCCTGAAGTACGCCGCGTTTACGTCAGACCGAGATGCTTGGCGATCACCATGCGCTGCACCTCGTTCGTGCCTTCGCCGATCTCGAGGATCTTCTGGTCGCGGTAGAGACGCGAGATGGCGAACTCGTCCATGAAGCCGTAGCCGCCGTGGATCTGGAGCGCCGCGTTGACGACGCGGTGTGACACCTCGCCGGTGTAGAGCTTCGCGATCGCCGCCTCCTGCGCGAACAGCCGGCCCTCGTCCTTGAGCCAGGCCGCCTTGTACGTGAGCAGCCGGCCCGCTTCGATCTCCACGGCCATGTCGGCGAGCTTGAACTGCACCGCCTGGAAGTCGGCGATGGGCCGCCCGAACTGCTCCCGCTCCTTCGCGTAAGCGACGGCGAGGTCAAACGCGCCCTGCGCAAGGCCTACCGCCATCGCTGCGATGGAGATGCGCCCGCCGTCCAGGATCTCGAGGAACTGGTGGAAGCCCTGGCCGCGCGGGCCGAGGAGGTTCGACTCGGGGACGGCGCAGTTCTGGAAGGAGAGCTCCCGGGTGTCGGATGCGCGCCAGCCCATCTTCTCCATCGGCTCCGAGATGACGTAGCCGGGCGTGCCGTTGGGCACGACGATGTTCGACACCTCGCCGTCGCCGGTAAGGGCGGTGATCGTGACGCAGGCGGTGATGTCGGTGCCCGCGTTGGTGATGAAGATCTTCGAGCCGTCGACGACCCACTCCCCGTCACGTAGCTCGGCTCTCGTCTGCGTCGCGCCGGCGTCGGAACCGGCGCCTGGCTCCGTCAAGCCAAACGCCGCCAACTTTCGTCCTGATGCCAGATCCGGCAGCCAGGCCTGCTTCTGCTCCTCCGAGCCGAAGAGGAAGATCGGCATCGTGCCCAGCGAGGTGTGCGCGGCGACGGTGATGCACACGGAGGAGTCGATTCGCGCGAGCTCCTCGATGGCGATCGCGTAGGAGATCGTGTCGCCACCCGCGCCGCCCCACTCCTCGGGGATCGGCAGGCCCATCAAACCGAGCTCGGCGAGCTCCTCGACGAGCTCATAGGGAAAGCGATGCTCGCGGTCGAGCTCCTCCGCGACGGGCGCGACTCGCTGCTCCGCGAAGTCGCGGACGGTGCGCCGGGTGAGCTCGTGTTCTTCGGCGAGCTCGAAGTTCACTTCGCCAAACGCTCTGCCAGCGCCACGATCAGGCGCACGCCCCAGCCCGTGCCGCCGACCTGGGAGAGGTAGTCGCCGCGCGACCATGTGAGCAGGCCGGTCCCGGCCATGTCGACATGCGCCCACGGGCCCTCCCCGGCGAACTCCTCGAGAAAGGACGTGGCGTAGATCGGGCCGCCGACCGGGCGCAGGCTCGAGTTCCTCATGTCGGCGAACGGGGAGTCGATGATGCGCCGGTAACGGGCGTGGAGCGGGAAGGGCCAGACGTAGTCGCCGCTGGCGTCGCCGGCGGCGACGATCTCGTCTCGCCAGGAGTCGTCGTTCGCGAATAGGCCGGCGTACATGTCGCCGAGCGCGCGCGCCATGATTCCGGTGAGCGTCGCGAAGTCGACGACGTGGGTTGCGCCTTGCTCGCGGGCGTACCAGAGCGCGTCTGCGAGCACGAGGCGGCCTTCGGCGTCGGTGTTCGTCACCTCGATGGTCTTGCCGTTGGCGGCCGTGAGGATGTCGCCGGGCCGCATGCTGCGCCCGCTGGGCATGTTCTCGGCGGCTGCGACGACGGCCACCGTGCGTACCGGAACTTCGAGGTCGGCGAGCGCCCCGATCCCCGCGACGACGGCAGCCGCGCCGGCCATGTCGCCCTTCATGTCCTCCATGTGCGTTGCCGGCTTGAGCGAGATGCCGCCGGAGTCGAACGTCAAGCCTTTGCCGACCAGGCCGAGCACAAGGTCAGTGCGCGGCGCGTCGGGTGGCTCCCAGCGCAGCACGATCAGGCGAGGCTCGTTGTAGCTGCCGGCACCGACGCCGAGCAGCGCGCCCATGCCGAGCTCGCGCATCTGGGCAGGCTCGAGAACTTCCGCACTGAGGCCGGGCTTGTCGGCCGCGAGCTCAGCCGCGTACTCCGCGAAGCTCGCCGGCGTGAGGTCGTTGGCGGGCCGGTTGACGAGATCCCGTGCGCGGTTCGCCCACAGCGCGGCGGTCTCCGCGCGCCTGGCCATCGCTCCGACGTCGGCGTCGGTGACCAGCACGAGCTGCGAGATCTCTGCTTCCTCGCGTGCAGCGGTTTTCCAGGTCCCCGGCTCGTAGTCGCCCAGGACCGCTCCTTCGACGACCGCACGAGCCTGCTCTTCCGGCGGCAGCGACAGGGCGCCGTCGAGCTGCCAAGCAATCGCGCCTCCCGTGGACGCCTTGGCCTCACTCACGACAGCGGCGGCGGCGTCGCGCAGGACGTCTGCATCGACCGCGTCGGCCGGGCCACCGCCGACGACGATTGCCCGTTCGCCGTCGAGGTGGACAGTGCGTGCTGTGCCTCGCTTCGTCGTGACCTCTCCCGTTTCGACGAGCTCGGCCAGCCGGGCGGGCGGCGGGTCGGTCGCCAGGACGGCAAGCGTCGTGTCCGGAGCCTTCGAGGAGGTGACGGCGATCTTCACTCGGGCGCGATGCTATCCGAGTGCCCGCGGCAGGCACCGTCGATACGCTCAAGGCATGGCGCGCGCGGACATCGACAGGCGTGCGATGGCTGCGCTCTCGTCCGGGCACATGGCAGTGGACTTCGCCGGCGGAGTCCTCCCGGCGCTGCTCCCGTTCCTCGTCACGGAATGGGATCTCTCCTACACGTACGCAGGTGGCCTCATCCTCGCGTCGGCGCTGGCGGCCTCAGTCGTGCAGCCGCTCTTCGGCCTTTGGTCTGACCGGAGGGGTGCAATCTGGCTCCTGCCCGCGGGTGTCGCCATCGGCGCCGTCGGCATGGGCCTCGCTGCGCTGTCCCCGAGCTACTGGTGGGTCGTGCTCTTCGTCGTCGTCTCCGGGCTCGGCACGGCGGCGTACCATCCCGAGGGCTCGAAGTTCGCCGCCTACGCGAGCGGTGCCAGGCGTGCGAGCGGCATGTCGCTGTTCTCGATCGGCGGCAACCTCGGCTACTCGCTGGGCGTCATCGTCACGACCCCGATCGTGGTCGCACTCGGGATCAAAGGCGGCGCGCTCGTCGTCCTCCCGTGCCTCGTCGTAGCGGCGATGCTGCTGTGGCTCGTGCCGTTTCTGCTCTCGTTCGTGCCCGACCGGAGCCCCGGGGCACGGGCGGCCGGAGGAGAGGACCGCCTGGGTCCGATGGCACTGCTGCTTGGCGTGGTCACCGTGCGCAGCGTCGCCTGGTTCGGGTTGATCACCTTCGTGCCGCTCTGGGAGGTGTCGATCGGCAACTCCGAGGGCTACGGAAACTTCATGCTCTCGATCATGCTGCTCGCCGGCGCCGTGGGGACGCTGCTCGCGGGCCCCGCCGCCGACCGCTTCGGCCGCAGGCCCGTGCTGCTCCTGTCGAATCTCATCGTCCCGCCGGCCATCGCCGTCTTCATCCTCGCCGGAGGCGTGGCCGGGGCCGTCTCGCTCATCATCACCGGTGCAGCAGTCGTCGGCACGTTCGGCGTGACGATGGTGATGAGCCAGGAGTACATGCCGCAGCACATCGGCATGGCGTCCGGGCTCTCGATCGGCCTCTCGATAGGGCTCGGCGGGGTCGCTGCCGTCTTCCTCGGCGCGATCGCGGACTCGCTCGACCTGGAGACGGCGCTGTGGGTCTGCGCGATCGTGCCGATCGCAGGAGTGGTGCTGACGCTGCTGCTCCCTCCGACGGGTTCCCGCCGCACGCTCGCGCCGGAGATCGCTTCGCCGTGATATACGCTCGGCGTTGACCGACCTGGAGGTACACGTGACGCAGGACATCACCGACTTCTTCGCGGCTCTGCCGGGTCGCGCTGAGGGCAAGACCGCAGGTGTGAACAACACCTACGTCTTCGACATCGAGGGCGCCGGGACCTGGACCGTCAAAGTGAACGACGAGGGAGCGCAGGTCACGGAGGGTGATCAGGGTGGCGATTGCACCATCGAAGCCTCGTCGGAGACGTTCTCGAAGATCGTCGCCGGGGAGCAGAACGCAACCACGGCGTACATGACCGGCAAGTTGAAGATCAAGGGCGACATGGGCGCGGCAATGAAGCTCCAGAAGCTCTTTTAGGCTCGATGCTCTGGCTCTTCCTCGCCTTCCGTCTGCTCATCGCGTGGGGCGTCAACATCCTCGCGCTGATCGTCGTCGACTGGTTGTTCGACAGCGTCTACATCGGGCGACCTGGGTCCCTGCTGATAGGCGCGGCCGTGCTCGGAATCGGCAACGCCGTGATCAAGCCGATCCTCGCCATACTCACGCTGCCGCTGATCATCTTCACGCTCGGTCTCGCGTACTTCGCCATCAACGTGGCGATGCTCGCGCTCGCGGAGTGGATCGCGCCGGACTTCACGATCGATGGCTTCTGGACGTACGTCGGCGCCACGATCGTCGTCTGGTTCGTGAACTTCGTCGTCTGGCGCGGCCTCGACTACCTCGAGGGCGACGGGCGTGCCCGCGTCGGTACGGGTAACGCCGGCTAGTCCTCGAGCTCGACCAGCGTCGTTCCCGCTGCCACCTGGTCGCCCTCCGCGACCAGGAGGCAGCGGACCGTGGCATCGTGCGGTGACGTGACGGGCGTCTCCATCTTCATCGCCTCGAGCACGAGCAACGGCTGGTGTGCCGTCACCGTCTCGCCCTCGGCGACGAGCACGCGAAGGACGGTTCCAGGCATCTGCGCCGACAGCGTGCTCTCCGTCGCCACTGACCCGTGCACGTGCGCGGCGGCCTCGACGTCGGGGGGTGGCGCCGGCGGAGGGGCAGCGCCGTTCAGCCTCCACGCTCGGTGCCAGGGTGCGGGAGCGGAAGTGGGGTGTGGCGACAGCGGTGTGTTCTCGACGAGGAACGACGTCGTCGTCCACCCGGCACGAACGAGTGGGTGTGTGACCAGCCAGCGCAGGAAGGGAAGATTCGTCGTGACACCCTCGACCTCCGTCTCCTGGAGGGCCGCGGCAAGCCGATCGAGGGCCTCCGAGCGCGTGGCCGCGTGCGCGACGAGCTTCGCGATCATCGGGTCGTAGTTGAGGCCGACCCCGTCTCCCTCCTCGATCCCCGCGTCCACGCGAATGCCTGTCGGCAGCCGGAGCCGCGTGATGCGGCCGGTCTGCGGCAGAAACATCCGCGGGTCTTCCGCGTACAGCCGCACCTCCACCGCGTGGCCCGATGCGGGGTACGACGTGGACGTGAGCGTTTTGCCCTCGGCGATGCGGATTTGCTGCTCGACGAGGTCGACGCCCGTGACGAGCTCGGTCACCGGGTGCTCGACCTGGATACGGCCGTTCAGCTCGAGGAAGTAGAAGTCGCGGCCGTCGAGCATGAACTCGGCCGTCCCGGCGCTGCGATAGCCGATTGCGTTGGCGAACGCGACGGCGGCATCGCTCATCGCCTGCCGCAGCCCTGTGTCGATCGCTACCGATGGCGACTCCTCGAGCACCTTCTGGTGGCGGCGCTGGATGGAGCACTCGCGCTCTCCGAGGGCGACCACGGTGCCCGCGCCGTCTCCGAGCAGCTGGATCTCGACATGGCGCGGACGCTCGACGTAGCGCTCGCAGAAGACACGGTCGTCGCCGAACGCGGCTCCGGCCTCCCGCCGCGCCGCGGCCAGCGCTTCCTCCAGCTCTCCGGCGGCACGAACGACGCGCATGCCTCGCCCGCCGCCGCCCGCGGCCGCCTTGACGACAAGCGGAAAGCCGATTTCCTCTGGCTCCCCGTGCGGGACGACGGGAACACTTGCCTGCTGCGCGATCTCCTTTGCGGCGAGCTTGTCTCCACCCTGCCGCAGCGCCTCGGGTGACGGGCCTACGAAGGTGAGCCCGGCGCCCTCCACTGCCTCGGCCAGCTCCGCGCTCTCGGCGAGGAAGCCGTAGCCGGGGTGAATCGCCTCCGCCCCCGCCTCTTGCGCGGCGCGAACGTGCTCGTCCGCACTGAGGTAGCTGGAGATCTCGACCACCTGATCGGCAACTCGTGCGTGAAGAGCCTCGCGATCGTCAGGAGCGGCGACGGCGACGGTCTCGATGCCGAGGCGCTCGCACGTCCGGAAGATGCGGACGGCAATCTCGCCGCGGTTGGCCACGAGCAGCCGCTTCATGAGCTTCGCACCACGGCGAGAGTGGCAAGGCAGAGCCCGCTGAGCAGGAGGTAGGGGACGGCGTCGGTCGTCGCCCGCGCAATTGCGCCGCCCACGGCGGCTCCACCCGCCTGGCCAGGCGCCCAGGCAAGGTTCGCGAGCGCGAAGCCCCAGGCCACGTCCAGGCCGATCCGCTCCGACGACGTGGTGAGGAGCGACATGGCGGGCGCCCAGAAGACACCGAAGGCGCAGGCCGAGGCGACGGTGACGACAGCCAGCACCGGTGCGTGCTGGGGCCAGGGCAGCACGGCGAGCGCCGCGGCGGAGGCGATGAGCCCGATCGTGATCGGATAGCGCCTACCTCGCCGGTCAGCCATGTGTCCCACGACTGGGGAGATCGTCGCCTCCAACGCCGCTGAGACGAGGAAGACGCCGCCGATACTCACGGCAGCGAAGCCGAGCTCGTCGAAGCGCAACGGGACGAGCACGGTCATCGTGCCGAACATCAACGCCGGCAGGGCAACGAGCCAGAGGCCGCCGAGGATGCGCCGGTGATGGAGCGCCGACCGGAGGTACGAGATCGGTTGCCGCTGACCCTTTGGCGGAGTCGCCGTGACGAGGGCGGCCGCGGCGACTCCGACTGCGAGCACGCCCACGGCCGAGAACACCGGACCGGTCCCGAGCACTGCGGCAAGGCCGCCGAGCACGGGCCCGAATAAGGCACCGGCAATCGCCACGCCCAGCACAGTGCCGATCAGCTGGCCCCGTCGCTGCGGCGGAGCGACTGCGATCAGCCAGGCGAAGGCAGCCGTCCACGCGAATGCACTGCCGACCCCCTGCAGGAAGCGGGCGGCGTCAAGGGCCTCGACGGAGTTCGCGTAGCCAAAGATCGCCGAGGTGCCGGCGATGACGGCCAGTGCCGCGACTGCGGTCGGCTTGACGCCGAACCTCGCCGCGACGTAGCCGCTGGGGATGCTGGCCACGAGCACGCCGAGCGGGTATGCGGCCTGAAGAGTTCCCGCGCCGGTCTTCGAGAGCCCGAACTCGTCCGCGTAGTCGGGGAGCAGCGGCGTCAGCGCCGCGAAGAACATCGTGTCGCAGACGACGATCGCGCCGCAGAGCAGGAGCACCTTTCGCAGCGCTCGGCTGTCGGGGGCGGCGACTCTAAGCTCCACGTGTGGCTCGCTTCATTCCGTCTGTCATCATCGGTCTGACAGCCGTCGGGCTGCTCATTGGCGGCATCAGCCCTGCGTGGTGGATCACCGGCCTCGTCGCGGTTGGCTTTGCACTGATCGTCGGCGTGTCGGTCTCAATGTCGTTTCGAGGCCGTTCGCTAGCGCCGTACGTTCCGGCGATCATCACTGGTCTCGTCGCAGCCGGCCTCGGCATCGCCGGCATCTCCCCCGCGTGGTGGATCACGGGGCTCGTCGCCGTCGGCCTCGCACTGGTCAAGGTCATGAGCTCGCGCTGACGCAGGCGTCAGTCGCCTAGCCACGAAGGACGCCGCTTGTCGAGGAACGCCCGCAGTCCGTCCTGGCCTTCCTCGCTCGTCCGGCGCCGCGCGGCGATCTGGGCGGTTGCCTCGCCGATCGGTTGCTCACGGACGAGCTGCTTGGCCGCTCGCACCGCCTCCGGTCCTCCCTGAAGCAGTGCCTCGACCACAGCGGCCACGGCCCCGTCGAGGTCCTCGGACACCTCGTGTACGAGGCCGATGCGAAGCGCCGTCTCCGCGTCGAAGCGCTCGCCCGTGAGGAAGTAGCGTCGCGTCGCACCAGGGCCGATGCGCGGCAGCACGAAGGGCGAGATGACCGCGGGGATGATTCCGAGCCGGACCTCCGAGTAGCCGAAGGTCGCATCGGGAGCGGCCACCGCGATGTCGCAGCAGGCGATGAGCCCGGAGCCGCCGCCGAGCGCAAAGCCTTGCACCCTGGCGACGACGGGTGCCGGGCACGACTCGATGGCCTCCAGCATGCGGTAAAGCCGCATCGCATCCTCGACGTTCTCGTCGAACGAGAGGTCGATCGACGCGCGCTGCCACTCGACGTCGGCTCCCGCGCAGAAACTTCGGCCCTCCCCGGCGAGCACCACGCAGCGGGCGTCGCCGACGTCGGCAAACGTGTCCGCGAGAGCCGCGATGAGCGCCGCGTCGAAATGCGTTGTGACGTTCCGGTCGGGCGAGCGTCACGCGGAGGACGTCCCCGTCCCGGCGAACGTCCAGGCCGGCCTCAGTCACCTGGAGTCGGCTCGGGAAGCTTGGCGAGCACCGCCTTGATCTCGCGGAGGACGTCTGCCTCCTCGTGGCCAAAGTCGTCGAGATACGAGTGGAGAGCGGAGAGAACGAGGCGCAGCTCGGCTTCCGTCAGTTCGATCGTGTGCATGGCGGGGACGCTAACGGACCCGCTGCGCTCAACAGACGGGACGGCCGCCGGGAGGTTGCGGCCGTCCCCGAAGGGTGTCCGACTAGGAGAGCTTCGTCCGCCAGATGACGAGGGCCCAGTCGTCGAGCCGCAGCGTCGCTCCGGTGGTCGCCCGGATCTGTACCTGGATGGCGTGGTTCCCGGCAGCGAGGGTCTCGCTCGAGCGCGCGATCGCGTGCGACTCCCACGATTGGGCCGTCTCGTCCCCGTTGTCGGTGCTGTCGAACGCGTAGTCGGTGCCGACGGCGGGATTGAGCTCATTGCCGTCGACCGTGATGCGGACGCCGCAGAAGTCGGAGGCCCCGCCTGTGCAAAACGACTCGGCGGAGAAGATGGCGTAGATCCTCGCCGTCTCACCGGTGGGCACCGCGATCGTCTCCGTGGCCCCCGCGAGGTTGACGAAGCTCGTGGAAGTCGTCGTCGCCGGGGCTCCGCTCGTCTGCGAGGTCACCTGCGCGACGTAACCCGGGGCAGCGACGCCGGCGGGGCCGGGCGGTCCCTGCTGGCCCTGCTGGCCCGGCGCGCCCTGTGGCCCCCGCAGGCCGCGTGGACCGCGCGGGAGCTGCCCCTGCTTGAAGTCGACGGCGAGCAGGTTGCGGTTCTTGACCTCCGACGTGCCCACGCTGCCGGACTTCAGCTGCAGCGCACCGACCGTGTTCGGCGCCAGCTGGTTGACGGCGGCGATGCTCGTCCCGCCGAGGGCGACGAGCAAGGCGATCGAGGCTACGACCATCGCCGGTGATGGTCGGTGCTTACGGAGAGATCTCACAGCGAACACCTTTCTGTCGTGGGAACGGCATCAGTCGGGGGATGATCGATAGCGACCGCAAGCAGAGCCTGCGGTCGCTATCGGTGAGCCGATGGCCTGCTAGCCCGAGTTCACGAGGCTGCCGACCCTGATGGCGGTGATCTTGACGGCGGCGACCGATGCGGCGTGCCGTCCGCCTCGCACCTGAAGTTGGCGGTTCCCGCCGCGGTGAACTGGTGCACCACCTGCAGCGGCAGGGAAGCCAGAGAATCCCGCGGAGACCGTTACAGCGGACTGGTCGAAGTCAGCACCCGCTTCGAGCGTGCACGTGACAGTGGCCGCGCGACGATCGCTGTCCGGCCGTCCCGATCGCCGCCTTGGCCCAGAGGACGTAGGCGCCCGCTTCCGGTATGGACAGACTCGCGAGCGTGGTCGGTGAGCTCGGAACGGCAGTTGCGGCCGTTGAGGAACCGCGCGTACGCGTTGCTCGGCCCTGTCGGCCCTGTCGGCCCTCGGCCTGCCCCTGATGCCCCGGCCGGCCCCGTCGGCCCAGACGTCTTGGCAGCCGCCGAGAGGTCGGCCGGCTGGATCGTGCCGTTTGCGATCTTCGCATTCGTGACCGCGTTGCCTGCGATCTTCGCCGTCACGACCGCGTTGCTCGCGATCTTCGCCGCGACGACCGCGTTGCTGGCGATCTTCGAAGCGTTGACGGCGCTGTTCTTGATCTTCGGCGTCGTCACGGCGTTGCTCTTGAGTTGCGATGTGCCGACGCTGTTCGCCGCCAACTGGTTGACGGCGGCGACGCTCGTCCCGCCGAGCGCGACGAGCAGAGAAATCGAGGCGACGACCATCGCCGGCGATGGCCGCTGCTTACGGAGAAATCTCACGGCGAACACCTTTCTGTCGGGGACTGGAGGGGAGGCCCGGTGGGAAGCAGCTGCTTCCCACCGGGTGTGGCTCCGTTAGCAGAAGACGGACAGGAAGAACGGGGTGTCCGTGAAGGCCGCTCCGGTGGCCGTCAGTGCAAACACGCGTACACCGGCAGCGACGTTGGGCAGCTGGCCCGCCGATATCTCGGCGAAGGAGACGCCGGTACCCGGGCCGCCAGGCGTCACCTGGTAGCTGCAGCCTGTCACGTCCTGGCTGAAGATCACCTGGTACTGACCGACCGCGTTCTTCTGTGCGGACGCGGCGCTCTTGTTGCGCACCAGCGTGCCGTTCGCGTCGACCGACGCCCAGCCCGTTGCTGCCGGGGCGCCAGCGGGGCCTGACGGGCCCTGCGGTCCCTGCGCACCTGGCGGGCCCGATGTCTTGGCTGCCGACGAGAGGTCGGCCGGCTGGATCGTTCCGTTTGCGATCTTCGCATTCGTGACCGCGTTGCTCGCGAGCTTCGACGCGTTGACGGCGCTGTTCTTGATCTTCGGCGTCGTGACGGCGTTGCTCTTGAGCTGCGACGTGCCGACGCTGTTGGCCGCCAACTGGCTGACGGCGGCGACGCTTGTACCACCGAGCGCGACGAGCAGTGCGACGGAGGCGACGACCATCGCCGGGGAGGGACGATGGTCACGGAGGAATCTCCGGAGGTTGCCCACGGATGATCACCCTCTCTCTGGGTTTGGGACGGGGGAGCTACCCATGCTACGTACCCCGCGAGACGCCCGAGCTACCCCGCGCGACCGAATTCCTTACATGCGGAAGACGCCGAACGTCGTGTCGGGAATTGGCGCGTTCAGAGCCGCCGAGAGGCCGAGAGCGAGCACGTGCCTCGTGTCGAGCGGGTCGATGATGCCGTCGTCCCAGAGCCGCGCCGTCGAGTAATACGGGTTTCCCTCTGCCTCGTACGTGGCCCGGATCTCGTCGGGATCGGCGTCTCCGACCATCGACAGCACGAGTGCCGCCTGCTCTCCGCCCATGACGGAGATGCGGGCGTTCGGCCACATCCAGAGCTGTCGCGGGCCGTACGCCCGGCCGCACATGCCGTAGTTGCCGGCGCCGAACGAGCCGCCCGTGACCACGGTGAACTTCGGTACCTCCGCGCAGGCGACCGCCATCACCAGCTTCGCCCCGTCGCGCGCGATGCCGCCTGTCTCGTACTCCTTGCCCACCATGAATCCTGTGATGTTCTGGAGGAACACGAGCGGAATGCGCCGCTTGCACGCGAGCTCGACGAAGTGCGCACCCTTCCGCGATGACTCGGCGAAGAGGACGCCTGCGTTGGCAAGGATCGCCACCGGATAACCCTCGATGCGCGCGAAGCCGCAGACGAGCGTCTCGCCGTACGTCGCCTTGAACTCGTCGAAACGGC
This sequence comes from uncultured Actinomycetes bacterium, assembly GCA_963786725.1. Taxonomy (GTDB): domain Bacteria; phylum Actinomycetota; class Thermoleophilia; order Gaiellales; family Gaiellaceae; genus PALSA-612. The sequence continues at coordinate 411,053 of CAWBAD010000007.1, forward strand.
TGCCGTCGACGATGCGCGCGATGAGCTCGCGCGGGTCGACCTGCTCGCGGAAGGTCTCGGGCACGAGCCCGTAGAGCTCGGCCGGGTCCAGGGCGGGCGGCTCGGCGGCGGCGATGTCCCAGGGCGGCTCGGGCGAGCGGCCGCCGAGATTGCGCACGATCTGGCGGCACAGAGCGAGCGCGTGCTCGTCCGAGACGGCGTAGTGGTCGGCGACGCCCGATTGCCGCGTGTGGACGTCCGCGCCGCCCAGCTCCTCGGCGCTCACCTCCTCGCCCGTTGCCGCCTTCACGAGCGGCGGCCCGCCGATGAAGATCGTGCCCGTGCCCTTGACGATGATCGTCTCGTCGCTCATGGCCGGCACGTACGCGCCGCCCGCCGTGCACGAGCCCATGACGGCAGCGATCTGGGGGATGGCCGCCGCGGAGAGGCGCGCCTGGTTGTAGAAGATCCGGCCGAAGTGGTCGCGGTCGGGGAAGACCTCGGCCTGGAGCGGCAGGAACGCGCCGCCGGAGTCGACGAGGTAGATGCACGGCAGGCGGTTCTGCTCGGCGATCTCCTGCGCGCGAAGGTGCTTCTTGACCGTCAGCGGGAAGTACGTGCCGCCCTTGACCGTGGCGTCGTTGGCGACGATCACGCACTGACGTCCCTCGACGACGCCGATGCCGGTCACGATCCCGGCTCCCGGCGCCTGGCCGTCGTACATGTCCCAGGCAGCCAGCGCGGAGAGCTCGAGGAACGCCGTGTCGGGGTCGCATAGGCGGTCGACTCGCTCACGGGCGGTCAGCTTTCCGCGTGAGCGATGCCGCTCGAGCGCCTTCTCACCGCCTCCCTGCGCGGCGGTGGCGGTTCGCTCGCGCAACTCGGCGACGAGCTCCTCCATACGCTGCCGCCGCCGCGCGAAGACGTCCGAGTCGCGTTCGACTGCTGTGTCGAGCACGGCCATCGCCACGCAGCCTAACTCGCCCGGTCGAGCGCGCCCTGGATCGCCTCGTCGCGCGGAGAGAGCTCGAGCGCGATTCGAAGCTCCCGGCGAGCGTCCGCGTTGCGGCCCGCGTCGAGCAGCGCCAGTCCCAGCAGGTAGTGGATTTCCGCGTCGCGCGGCCGCTTCGCCACGGCCTTGGTGAGCGGCGCGATGTCCTGAGGCGAGCCCACGAGCGCCGACTCCGCCATCAGCGGCGTGACGGCAAGCGGATCGAGGCGGCGGGCCCAGCGGAGATCGTTCTTCGCCTCGGCGAGAGTCGGCGCGTCGTAGGCCTGCTGCACGAGCCGCGACGACAGCCACGGGGGAGAGAACGCGAGCACGGCCGCCAGCACCACAAAGATGCCGGCAGGGATCGTCACTCGCCCCGGCAGCGACGAAGCGCGGTCCTCGGAAAGCGCTATCCCGACGATCACGAACGCCGGAATCCCCACCGCAGGGATCGTCCACACCCAGTCACCGCCGGTGTGGACCGCGAAGTACGCGGCCGTGCCTAGCGCGCCGGAGGCGGCGAGCGAGTTCCGGGCTCGGAGGCCGATCGCAACAAGCACCGTGATACCGGCTCCCACGATGAGCAGGAATCCCGGAATCCCCAGCTCGCTGAGCGCGTCGAGGCTGAGCGAATGCGCACGTTGAGGAGTCTCGAGGCTTTCGCCGTGGACGAGGTAGGCCTCTCCCCATCCGTACGCGCCGATGCCGGCCGCCGGATGCCGCTCGAACTCCTCCCACGCCACGCGCCAGAAGTCGTACCGGTTCGACCCGATTGCGCCGAAGTTACTCGTCGCCGATGCGCCGCTGTCGATGTCCTTGAAGTCGTCCCAGCGGTCCTGCGTCGCCCGGACCGGGTGATCGACGGCAGAGAAGAACCCGACGGCACCGACAAGCACTGTCAGGCAGATGAGCCCGAGCACGATCCTCGCGGCCCACAGACGAACTCGGGGCGAGACACGCACGCGCCGGTCGGCGAACGCATAGCCCAAGCCGAGCAACAAACCGACGCCCGCGAGAACGAGGGTGACGGTGCCGGCGTTGCGAACCGCATCCGTGAACGCCTGTCCATCGGTCCGGTACGGCTCCGTCAGGGGCTTGGCCGCGACAGCCCCGAGTATTGTGACGAGCGCGGTCGGTACGAGGAGTCGCAGTCGCGCACGAGAGACTGCGAAGACAACGATCGCGGAGGCACCGAGGGCGACACCAGCACCCTTGCTCTGCGTGCCCAGCCAGAGACAGATCATCGCGGTCGCCCCCCCGAGAGAGAGCGCTCGGATGACGGGATGAAGCTCTCGACGTGCGGCGAGGGCGATCGCCGGCCAGAATGCGATCAGCGCCATCGCCGCCTGGCCGTTCCAGTAGCTCACAGGAAAGTCGAGGCGGCCGTTGTTGTACAGGATTTCCTGGTCGCCGTGGTTTCGCAGGTAGAACGCCGACCAGACGCCGAGCGCGCTCAGGGCGAGCACCACGGCCACCATGCCGGTGAGCCGGTCGACGGACGAACGGAGCGTGAGGAGCGGCGTCAGCAGCGCGATCGCATAGAAGAGCGCGAGCAGCCCGTCGTCACGCGCCAGCGACGGCACGGGCGACCATGCAGCCGAGATTGCCGTCAAGGCTGCGAAGCCGAGGAGCAACCCCAGGGCGATCAGCGGTAGTCGTCCCGGACGAACCGCTGCGCCGGAGAGCAGCACCACGCCCAGAACGAACGCGGCGAGAACCGCATAGGCGAGCCAGTCGGCGGCGCGAATCGAGCCGCTCGCGTCCCACGCGAGCGCAAATGCTGCCACGACGAGAACAGCTGTCGGCACCACGCGAAGCAGCGAAGCGAGCAGGATCTGTGGGTGCCTCAGCGCCTCCAGAGGCCGCCCACTGTAGAACTAGTGCCGGAAACCTCGCAGATTGCGGCGGACAAAAGTAGCGGTAGCTCTTGACGATTGCCTAAGGAATCGTGACACTATGCGACAAGTTCCGGACGCACCCGGGGCTGAGGGGCATACTGGAGGAGGAGAGCATGGGTCGCACACGCATCGGAGTGGCAGTCGTGTTCGTCTCTGCGGCTGCTGCGATTGCGGCTTCGGGGGCGCTCGCCGCCACACCACAAGAGATCTACCGCGATTACGCCGACAACGGGAGGCTCGACGGCAAGTACTCGCCGGCCGATCTGAACCGGGCGCTCAAGAACGCTGCCGTTCAGCAGTACGGCGGCTCCGGTACCGAGGGGCTGCCCCCGGCAGTAGAGGAGGGGAGCGACCAACCCACCACGTCCGGCGGCACGGCCGGCGGCACGTCCGGCGGCACGTCCGGCGGCACGTCCGGCGGCACGGCCGGTGGCACGGCCGGTGGCACGGCCGGTGGTCAGGCGTCGAGTGGCGCCGCACCCGTCCAGGCCAGCGGCGGACTGCCGTTCACCGGACTCGATCTTGGCTTGATCGCTGCAGGCGCGCTCGGGCTAATACTGCTTGGCACTGCGCTACGGCGCGTTGCCAGACAGCGGGCGTAGGCCCCGCTAGGAGCGGCTGACCGAGGCACGGTGGAGACCGCGCTCGAGACGCTACGGCCTGAGTCGGTAGTTGACGAGGGCGAGCTCCCGCGAGCACGACTGCGGCCGAGCGTCTCCTGGACGCTCGGCGGCCTCGGGGTCGACGTGGGGATGCTCCTGCTCGCGGCGATCGCCGTCGTGGTCGGGGGCAACGCCGCCGGTGTAGCCTCGCCGCCCCTTGCTGCGACAGCGATCTTTGTCGTTCTCTGCGTCGCGCTGTACTGGTCGCGCGGTCTGTACCGCCTCCGCTTCCGCCTCCACGCATTGGACGATCTCCGCTCGATACTCGTCACGACGACGATCGCGGCGATGATCGTGCTTACGGGCCGCGTTCTCCTCGGCTCCACCGGCGACCTCGCTACGGAAACGGCCCGCCTGTGGGCCTTCGCCCTCGCCTACGTCTCGGCCGGGCGACTCGCGTGGTACTGGTCGCACAGGCGGGCGCGCGTCGTCGGTGAGAGCGTTCGGCCGACGCTCATTGTCGGCGCCGGGCGCGTCGGCGCGCTGGTCGCGAAGCGCTTCCTGGACAATCCCGAGCTCGGCTTCCGTCCCGCCGCGTTCCTTGACAAGGAACCACTCGTGGACACGTTCTCCGAGCTAGGCGTACCTGTCGTGGGCGCGAGCTGGGACCTCGAGGATGCCATTGCCCGCTTCAAGATCGAGCAAGTCGTGATTACGTTCTCGACGGCGCCCGACGAGGTGTTCCTGCGGATCGTCCGCCGCTGCGAGGACCTCGGAATCCCCACGGCGATCGTGCCGCGGCTCTTCGAGCGCATGCCTGCGATGACGCAGATGGAGCACCTCGGAGGCCTGCCGCTGGTTGCTCCCCGTGCGGCCGCGCCGACCGGCTGGCAGTTTCGCGTGAAGTACGCGTTCGATCGCGTGCTCTCGGGGCTTGCCATCCTCCTCCTTTCGCCGATCCTCATCGCGGCAGCGATGGCCGTGCTCGTGTCGATGGGCCGCCCGATCTTCTTCCGCCAGCTGCGCATCGGCCGTGACGGACGCACGTTCGAGATGTTGAAGTTCCGCTCGATGGCCGGCGTCCAGGAGACGGAGCCCGTTGCTCCTGAAGGTGACCTCGGGCCAGGCGGCGTGGAGGGAGCGGACCGGCGGACGCGCGTGGGCAGCTTCTTGCGGGCGACGTCGATTGACGAGCTGCCGCAGCTGTTCACCGTGCTTGGCGGCGACATGAGCATCATCGGTCCGCGTCCCGAGCGACCCGAGTTCGTCAAGGACTTCGAGCAGCGCATCTACCGCTACCAGGAGCGGCACCGGGTGAAGTCGGGCATCACCGGCTGGGCACAGGTGCACGGCCTGCGCGGGCGTACGTCCCTCGCCGACCGCGCGGAGTGGGACAATTTCTACATCGAGAACTTCTCGCTCTGGCTCGACCTGAAGATCGCGCTGATGACAGTGCGGACGATGTTCAGGTCGACCGCGACCGTCGAGTAAGCCTCTTCAAGAAGCCGTCCTGCTCCGGCGGGTCTGTGTGCTCCTGCTCGGCCCCGGGCGGCTCGGTCTGCGGCGGTGCGTCGTCTACAGAGTCGGGTTCCTGGGCTCGCCGCCGCTCGGCGCGCTGCCGGTCGCCGCGCACTGCGGCACGCATCTCGTCGAGGAGGCTCTCCTCACTCACGCCGCCCGCTCTTCGCCGCCCGTGGCCCGAATCCTCGCCTACGAGCCGTCCTCCCACCAGCCCTGCTGCATCTTCGCGTCCGCCGGATCCGTCCGTGGAGCGGCGACGAGTAGCAGCTCTGCGCCATCCGGCCCGGCTTCGAGGTTCCTGACGATCTCCTTCGCGATGCGCAACGTGTCCCATGGCTCGAGCTCGATCACCTCGTCGTCGAGCTTCACACGGGCGGAGCCGCCGACGAGCACGTAGATCTCCTCCTGCCGCTCGTGACTGTGCCCGAACGGGATGCGGAAGCCGGGAGCGATACGCAGGTAGCTGACCGCTGACTCCTCCGCTTCGAGCGGTCGGCCGGCCAGCCGAAACTCGAGGTTCGGCGAGAACCCGAACGTTGGAGCCACGTCTTCGACGTCCGCCTTGAGGTTCAGCTTCGTGTAACCGGCCATTCCGCGGGGCTACCCGAGGCGGCCGCTGGAGAAACTACGGGCGACGCTTGAAGGTCGCGCGGACGGCGCGGTTGCCGTTCAGCTTCACCACGCACGTGGTCTTTCCGCGGCAACTCCCCGTCCAGCCGGAGAAGACGAATCCGGGTGAAGCGCTCGCCCGCAGCCGGATGTTCGAGGCGGCCTTGAAGCTCGCCGAGCACCGGCTCGGGCAGGTGAGGCCCGCAGGCGAGCTCGACACGCTGCCCTGGCCGCCGACGCCGACGGTGAGGCGGAATGTGCCGGCGCCGAACGAGGCGCCGACGCTCCTTGCTGCATCGAGCTTCACGACACATGGCGCCGTGCCGGAACAGGCCCCTTTCCAGCCGGCAAAGCGGGACCCGGCCGTCGGTCGTGCCACGAGGGTCACCGAGAGGCCCAGGTCGAATTGAAGATTGCAGCTCTGAGCACACTCGAAAGCTGTTGGCGACGTCACGCGCACCGTGCCTGTCGAAGAGCCCGTCCGCTGGATTGCGACGGCGAGTCGCTGCTGCGGCAGGTGCGAGAGCCACGCGGAGTCCTGCACATCGAACGAGTTCCCCGAATGGCCGTAGTAGTCGTCCCGGCCGACGTCGAGGATCTGTGTCGACAGCGTCGTCTGGCTACTCGCCTCGGGATAGAGCACGTCGTTCGGGCTGTCGCAGACGTGGCCGTCGTCAGGAGGCAGGCACTCGTTGGGTGAGCTGCCGGGAAGGGCTCCCAGGCCATGAATCAGCTCGTGGACGGCGACCGCGGCGTTCAACCGCCCGGCACCGACGTCTCCGCCACACAACGATCGCAGCCAGACGAAAGCGATACCCGAGAAGCCTCCCTCCGTTGGCGCGCTACGTGGGACGAACGTCGTTCCGCATACCTGGTCACCGAACGGCACCGGACCGTCGTAGTAGACGACGTGCTTCTGGGAGGTGAGCGCCTCGAGGCCGGAGAGATCCGTCAGCAACGCGTCCGCACCGGCGTCACCCGTGTACGCCGCGGCGCCCTGGGGGAGACGGACGAAGCCGATGTCGAGCGAGCCGAACTTCGACGTGCAGCCCGGGAACGCGAAGAGGTCGTACCGGGGAGCCCTGGTGGCGTCCTCGCGGCGCCACCAGGCATCGATCGCCGCCGTGTCGGTCGCGATCGCTGACGCCAACGTCGGAAAGCGGCTGGTCGAGTCGGCCGGCACCGCATAGGTGACGTGCACGTTGCGCAGCGACGAGAGATCGCCATCGGGCTTGCGGTCGAGCGCCGTCGGCTGGCTGAGCCCGCACCAGTCGACGGCTGCGCGCGCAGGAACGCGCGGCACCGGGACGCCGTTAGCGACGACCGAGTCGATCCGAACGAGTCGGCTTTCGCTCGGCGCCGCAGCGGAGAGGGAGAGCGCGGAGAGCACGATGAATACGAAGATCGAGGCCCCCCGTCGCACAGGCAACGCAGGCTAGCGGCCGCGCCCGGCCGCACGCAATTGTGAACCGTCCGGTTACAGTCGAAACGTGAGCACGGGGACGAGTCGCGTGATGGGCACCTTCACGTGTCTGGTGGCCATCGTCGCTGTCGTAGTACTTCCGGCGGGCGCGGCGAGCATCGTCGGGACCGATGGGTCCGAGACGATCCGCGGCACTCCGAGTGCCGACCGGATCTCGGCTCGGGACGGTGACGACAAGCTCTTCGGGCTCGCCGGCGACGACGTGCTCGTCGGCGGCCCCGGGCAGGACGTGGTCAGGGGCGGCCGCGGCGCAGACAAGCTCTCGCTTCGGGACGGCGCACGAGACGTGGCGGCGTGCGGTCCCGGAAGAGACGTCGTCCTTGCGGACGGCGCCGACGTGGTGCTCGGAGACTGCGAGACCATGCGCGTCGTGCCACCTGAGCCACAGTCTCCGCCGCCGCGGCCGGTCGTCCCAGGCGTGTATGGCGGCCGGACGACGCAGGGCGAGCTCGTGACGTTTCGGGTCGATTCCGGTGGCGCGCTGTCGAGGCTCGCGTTTCCCGCGATACAACTCTCGTGCACGCCTGCCGGCGGTCCGCCCGTAGCGTGGTCGCTGGATTTCGGAGCTGCCGTCTACCTCGTGGGGCGCGACGGCACGTTCACCGTCGACGAGTCGGGAGCCCGAGTGGTGGCGGGATCTCCGGCCACGTACCGCGTCGTCGTCTCCGGGCTATTGACAGTCGGTATCGCTACGGGCTCGGTGACCATCGACGTTGCATTTACCGCTGCCGGAACGGCGTACGCCTGCACGGCACCCGATCTCAGGTGGACGGCCGCCGCGGCGACCCTCACCGGTCCGTAGCGAACGCGTTCGCGCCTAGACGATGCCGGTGACGGTGGTCATCGCGTTCGCGACGCCACCGGACAGCGCGAGGAACACGGCCGCTGCGGTGATCGTGAGCAGAGAGAGGACGACGGCGTACTCCGGCATCGTCTGCCCCTCTTCCGGCGTGACCCGAGTATCGAGATCCCTGAGCACGGCGCGTCGTCTCCTCCCGTAGCGATCGTCACATTCATCGGCCACGTGCAGCGCCGCCTCGATCCCCCGTCCGAAGTCCCCTTGATCGCACGTACGGTTGAGGACAGGCGAAAGGAGAGAGATGTCTTCCGCTGATCCACCGGACCACGAGCCGAAGAGGACGTCAGGAGATCCAGAAGACGCAGAGCCCCGGGCTCCGCGGGTGGGGCTGCACCGAACGGACCTGCCTGACACGGCAGACGTTCCGCTCTGGGCGGTCATCCGCAATTCGACCGACGCGCTGTCGTTTCACGAGTACGAGCGCGTTGTGGATGGCCTCTTGGGCAGATCCCACGAACGCGAGCAGAGCCGAGGGGAAGCCCTGCGGCTGCCCTTCCAGGATATCGAGCCCTACAGGCTCCTGAGAGGCGCTACGGAGCTCTTCATGGCACTCCCGACGGAGAGCCGAGACGCGCCCACCGAGAACGTCGCCGAGCTTGGCGAGCACGTCGTAACCGAGAACCTCGCGAGGCCGCACCTCGTCGAGCTGATCTGGTCGTACTGGCTCGAGCAGGGACTTCTCGCCGAGACCATGCAGGCGATCAGCATGCGCTTCCAGAACATCCGCCGTGCGGGCCACGACCCTCTTGCCGAGCTGAAGATCAGTTTCCTGCGACCGCTCAACAACCTCATGTGGGGTTACATCCAGGACGAGCAACATCGCCTGACGGCGCGTCGCCGCGCCTACGAGTACGCACACGAGTACGGGCTCAGGTTGAGCGGAGCGGTCGCGTCTCTGCAGCCGGTCGAGAATCGCACACGCTTCCCCGCCGCCTTCGAGAAGCTGCTACACAGAGCGGCCGCGTTCTATGCCCACTCAGACGATGCGCCGGCGACTGCTGACGCCCTTCCCTTGCTGAACGCCATTCGCGATGTGCACCTCCTCCTCTCCGAGGGAGCGCATAACCAGTTCGGCGATCTGCCCTGGACGGCTCGACAGGAGATGCTCATGGAGCAGTGGCTCCTGGCGCGGCCGGAGTTCGGAGAATTCCTGCCGAGCTCGGCCGCCTTCCCCGAGCCCTGGATGTCCCGAGTTGAGGCCATGCGGCGGCTACAGGGGTGGGGCGAGACGTCGATCCAGCACTACCGCGACCTTGCCACCTATGGCGAGCAAGTGCTCCTTTCAATCCGCTACGGGAACTGGACTGAGGTCATCGACCCTGACCAGGCGGCAAACTGGGCTCACTTCTGGCGGCACGAGGTCGAGGGGTACATCCGTGCCTATGAGGTGGTCGGCGGGGCCGACGTCTGATCCCTATTACGCGGTTGCTGATGCCGTCTTGTCGGAGACCACGTACGCGACGATCAGGGCCGCCGGGAAGAAGAACAAGCTGAAGATGAAGTAGCCGAGAAAACTGCGGCCCTTCCGAGATGCGACACGTGCCGGCCAGAATGCGATGAGGATCCAGATCACGATCGCGAGAATCGTCCAGAGCCACCACCCGTTTGCAGCGAGAAGCATCAAACATCACCTCCGGTCGTAGTGCGACGACTGTCGTAGGCAGGTCACGGACAATACAAGGCGAGACCCGGCGATTCATCCGGGTGACGGCCCGCCGGTCACGGTTCGACCGTGAGAGCTGGGCCGGTTTCACAGCTCGCCATGCCAGCGCTGGTGCGGGACTTGGCTCTAAGACAGGGACAGGGGCGGCGAGGAGCGCGCGGTGCGTGCCCGGGCGCGGGTCGCCGACCCCGACGGCCAGGAGCGCGTGATGCGCGAGGTCAGCGAGGTGCTCGACCGCACGCAGTAGCAGCAAGCTGTGGGGGCGCAGGCTCGACTGCCGCGCACCCCGGCGCTGCTCCCCGGCGCGAAGCTCTGCCGGCGCCGGACACTGCCAGTTGCGCTTTCAGGAGCGAGACGGCCTAGCCCTCGGTCGTGTAGGGGCGAGCTAGCAGCGAACGTTGTCTGGAAGAGCAGGGCACATGTGAAAGTCTGAGGGGTAGTGCGGGCCGGGAAGTCCGAAGGCGATTTCGAACGCATAGTTCTCCGAGGGCGATAGCCCAGCCTCCACGAACGCGTCAAGGAGTGCCCGTGCCTTCCCCGTCGTCATGACTTGGCACCCGTGGCGCTTGAGAGGCTTGTACCGGGAGAGCACCTTGCCGGCTGGAGATGGCAGCTTCGAGATGTCGGGATAGCTCCGATCGAAACCGACCGCGTAGCGAGCCGGCACGAACGCCCGGATCTGGCGGTTCGCCCACGCTCTCGCCGGAAGCATTCTGGCCGGATTGGCCACGAGTTTCTCGATCCACGCGGCCGCGTCGATCTGGGCCGTCGTTGCCTTCGTGACGGGTAGGTTCCACGATGGGTCGGGCGAGGGCTGGCCGTTGACCGTCACCATTCGATCACCTCTCCAAACCTGGTAGACCCATGCGTGGTGCCCGCCGACCTCGAGCATGAGGTCTTGCTCGAACAGGCCGGTCGCCAGGATCTTCGACAGCAGTACTTGCACACCCTCAAGGGTGAGCCGCTGCTGGACGTAGCCCGTGTCGAGCCTTCTCGCTCCATCGGGAACGACCGTGGCGTCGCCGGACGAAGTCCACTTCTGCCAGATGACCCGTCCGTCGGCATACACGTTCCAGGTCGTGTTTGCTCTGAGCCTGAGACCTCGAACAGGCCCTGGTCGTTCGCGCCCAGCACGGAAGAGACCGATGAGCAGCCTGCCGGTCGTGGGCGTGCTCGCCTTGACGCCGACTGGAGGAAAGCCGGCGAAGTGCGTGGGCTTGGTGGAAGCCGATCCCGCAGCCGCGACCGCTAGCGCGAACGCGAGGGCAACGACCACCGTCGTCGCGACCGACAGAGCGACCCGTGTGAACGTCCGCATTCTCTCCCTAGCCTCGTCGGGTGGCCCGATGCCACCCGTCCTGCACACGCTCTCACACTCGTGCCGTTGCGCCAACCGTGGCAGCTTGCCGTTCTGAAGCGTGCTAGCACCCCCGGCTGCGTAACGGCTAAGCCCGCTGTGCCTACACCGTTGCTCAGCCCGACAACAGGCGCGTAATCGCACCCATCTGCGATCTAAGGCGCTCCCGTGCAGTTCTAGCCGCTGCCGCCACACGAGCACGATCCGGGGCCGCGGAGACGCGGCCCTTTGCGTTGGGGGATCAGGTGGCCGTGGCCCTATGCGCGGCCCCACGAACTGCGGTTTTGGAGATCAACCCTAGAAGCGGGCGGAGACGTGGCGGCCGCCTAGGAGGCCCGTGATCCGGTGGTTCCGGATCTGGAGGAAGCCTCCTGCCGCGCTTCGTCCTCCAACCTGGACTTGGCCGGTCTCGCTGCCCGGGACGAGCGTACCCAGCCTGGAGACCTTGAATCTGATCGAGCCGCTCACGGCGAGGCCCGAGACGTCGCTATACGCCGAGTATCTGAAGACGTCGAAATTCTCGCCGTGGAGCAGTCCGCCCTCGAGTCCCACGACCCATCCCGACGGGTAGCTCGTCAGCCATGCCGCCTCCGCCTCTCGCAGCGTGGCGACGGTCGCTCCGAGCGTGTGGCCGACGAGCCCGTCTAGCGGTCCGAGCGACTTCGACGATGCGACGCTGCGCGGCAGGACACCGATCGGCCTGACGGTCAGCGGAACGCGCGGACATCGGGCGGGCGGCGTGCGGCCGCGGATCCAGTCACGCACCGCGTCGTCCACGCAGGCGGAGGAGCCGACGACCGTATGGCCGATCCCGGGCACGACTAGGAGGCGGCCGTGTGGGAAGAGAGCGGCGGCCGCTGCGCCCTCGGCGGGTGGTGTGCGCACGTCGCGATCCCCTGCGAGCACGAGTGTTGGTACGTCCGGCAGCGGCTGTGTCGTGACCGGGTCCACCCCGGCGGGCGCAGGCCAGTCGAGACACTGCTCTGCAGAGGCGAGCGCGGCCCAGCTTCCGAAGCGGCCGAGCGCCGCGGCCGGCAGCGCGGCCACAGCCGCGGCGAGCGCGGCCCGACGATTCGCGATGCGCGTGTCCGGTTGCCAGGGGAAGGGCCCGTCGTTGCAGGTGGTCGCATAGAAGACCGCCTCGTTGACGTCCGAGGAGTCCTGCTGCGAGACGAGCGCGGCCAGGTGCTCGAGCAGGCCCGGCCGGTGAGCCAGCGCCATTTTCACAGCCGCGGGCAATGTGACGGCGATCCCGGAGTTCAGGTCGCTCGCGGTCGCAAGAGAGAGGAGCGCCGGTCCGTCGATGCGAATGCGCCGCATCGTGGGCGTCCAGTGCGTCGTATAGACGGGGCTCTCGGCAACGAGCGGGTGAGCGTCGAGTCGGTTAGCGAGCCGGGCGAGGTCGGAGCCCGCATCCTTGGTGACCGCTGTGCACCCGCCTCCGTGGCAGATCGACTTGAGCGCGCTCGGAATGGCGTCGAGCGACGCGAGGCCGAGGGGATCTGGTCCATCCGCGAGCACGACCGAGTCGAGAAGCAGTCGCTCGACGTGCTCGGGGTACGCGAGCGCGTACGCGAGCGCCTGCTTCGTCCCGTACGAAAGACCGAAAAGCGCGATGCGGTCGACGCCGAGCGCGCGGCGCACGGCCTCGAGGTCTTCGGTGTTGTCCCTCGTCCCGTAGAAGATTCGGCCAGGGCCGATCGCCCGTGCGCAGCGCGACGCCGTCTTTGCGCCGGGGCAGGCGATCGCATCGGAATCGCCGGTCCCCCGGTTGTCGTATGCGGCGACCGTGTAGCCGGGGAAGAGCGTCTGCCAGAGGGTCGAGCGCAGATCGAAGAGCTGGGCCGAGGCTTGGCCCGGCCCACCGGCCAGGAGCAGGATCGTGCCTCGGGACGCCGCGGTCTCAGCCGGGCGCTTCGCGACGAAGAGCCGGATCCGCGTGGACGTCGACCCGAAATGGTCGAGTGGGACGGCGACGTATCGGCAGAGCACCCCGGTGAGCGTCGCGCAGGGCTTGAAGCCTGACGCCGCTGAGCCGACCGCAGTTTCGGGTCGGGAGCGGCCGAGTGCGGCGCCCGGCACGGCCACGAGCACGAGCGCGAGGCCGGTGGCGATCACGCACCCGAGCGCCGTACGTGCCATCCCGCGACGATATACCGCGCATGTGTCGGAGGCGGAACGGCGTACCAAGGGTCAAGCCATGCACGGATAGCGGAAACCCCAATGCCGTCGACTGGTAGACCGGGCGACATTCCGCCGCCGCGACCGGCATGACGGGCGCGGCTCGCTGCGGCGCTCGGAGACCCACCCCCTCGGCCGAAGGTCGCGAGACCTTCGGCCGCACAAACAGGGGCGGCAGGACTCGAACCTGCAACCCCCGGTTTTGGAGATGAATGCCATTTGGCTCTAGAGCGATCAGCAAATTCCCTGATGCCTCCTGGTGCCTGCGGAGGCACCCTTTGAGCGGAGGATCCCGATGCGCTGGTTGGCGCTGTGCCTAGCAAGCTCCGCCGTCGCTCTCATCAGTACGGCGAGGTACGGAAGGAGGGCTGATGAGCACGGGTCGTGAGTTGTCGCCGAGGGGCACCTCTTGGCGACGCCAGATGCGCGATCCCCAGGTCACCGTTGCGCTGGTTGCTGCCGCCTGCCTCCTTGTCGAGGCCGTCATCGCGAAGAACGTGATCGATGTGGAGCTGGACTTCATCAGCCAGTTGGCCGCGATGTGGATCTTCATCGCCTACCTGGTAAGCGGCCTTCGCGATCGCACAAGTGAGATCGCGTTTATCGCCGTGATGATCCTGGCGACAGCCGCCATTCTCGTCCTGTACGCGGTCTGAGAACCTCCCCTCGGCCCGGAGTGCTGGCAGCGAGAGTTCGGTGGTGCGCTGCTGACAGAGAGAAGGCCGGTGCGCGCCAGTTGCGCGCCAGTGCGCGCCAGTTTCAGGCGGTTTCCGGGGGTCTTGAGCGGAAAGGCCGAGAGGCCGTTGAGGGGTCGAAAACGGCTCTACGGTGCTTGTTTCCGCTTGGTTGAGCCAACAGGGGCGGCGTACGCCTTCTGGCGGATGATCTCCGTGATGAAGTCGCCAGCGGTCTTCGCGGATGCTGCTGCTGCCACGACTAGCGCGGCAGCGATGGGCAACACAATGAGGCGGGCAGGTCTCATGGCCCTCGGAACTCCCGCGCCTCACAGTCCGGGCAGTAGACGGCGACCTCCTCGTCGTCCTCCGCGTCCTCGTCGCCGACGGCGAGCATTGCTCGCCAGCCGCGCGCGTCAGGTGGCGCAGCAGCGGCGTACTCGGCGCATACGAGGCGCTCCTCTACCGCGTGGCCCGTGCAATCCTCGCTTGCTGGCGTTTGGCGAGCGTTATGACGTACGTCTTCGTGAGGCCGTCGAACTCGACGTCGGACGACTTACTCACTTCCATCGTGGCGACCACTGTCCGCGAGCGCCAGACCAGCACGTACCCGAGCTCGCTGCTGTCTGGCCCCGATCCCGTTGACACCGTCAAGTCGGATCGGTAGAGCCTGGCCTCGTTCCCGACGTTCGGACGGCCTGCAGCCTTGAATGACGTGGGCAACTGGTCGTACGACGACAGCAACACCTTCCAGAAATCGTGCGCCAGGGCCGGGGCGGCCAAGACGTCCGCCGCCGAGCGGACGAAAACGTGTCTCACCGTGGGCGGTTGATAGCTCGCCGTGGGCGGTTGATAGCCAGCGGGGAGACTCTCGTTCTCGAACACGACCCAGTAGCTCTTGATGCGTCCATGCTCCTTGTCCTTGCCGACCGCCGCCGACGCCAGCTTGACCACGAAACCGTCGGCGAGGTTGCCGATTGGGCTCTTGGCGGGAACGCTCTGAACGTCTGCCAGCGTCAGAACCATCTCCTTCGGATTTCCCGTAGCCGCAAGGACGACAGGTACCGCCAGGAGCGCCGTGACCAGTGCCACAGCAGTAGCCCATCTCTTCATCGCCGCAACTCCCCTGCTTGCCTCTCGAAGTGGCCTAAATGGCCACTCGTCCTGCGGATGCTCTCACACCAACAAGTGACGTGTCGACCGACCGAGGGCTCGCGAAGAGGCGTTCAGGGCCCGTCGAATTCCCGCGCCGTACAACCAAAGGAGGGACCCGTCGTCCGTTTCGTGCTCGGCGGGGTGGGCTCTGCTTCGCGAGCTTGTGCGCGCCAGTCGCGCGCCAGTTGCGCGCCAGTTTCAGGCGGTTTCCGGCGGTCTTGAGCGGAGACGCCGAGAGCCTGTCGAGAGGTGGGGAGCGGCTCTACGGTGCATGTTTCCGCCTGGTAGAGCCAACAGGGGCGGCAGGACTCGAACCTGCAACCCCGGGTTTTGGACGAGTGCTATTCGCCTCCAACACAGGGTTTGAAGGCAATGCGCGCCAGTCTGAGCGCCAACTCGGCAGCGATCAGGGCTCGGCCCCAGGACCCGGGATCGGGCTCCGTTTGCCGTCGCCGAGGCGCGGGTATAGCCTCGACTCGACCACTCGAGGGGAGGGGAACGATGGTGAAACGGCCGCTTGTTGGCGTCCTGCCGGTTCTCGTCACGCTCGCGCTCGTCGTGATCCCGAACGGCGGCGGCGCGGTACCGACCAACGTCGACGTGAGCCAACGCGTTGGGAACGAGTCGGAAGAGGCTATCGCGGTGAATCCGACGAATCCGCAGAACATTGTCGTCGTGACGAACATCCAGGAGGGCTTCTCCGGTCTCTTCGAGGGCGTCTCTTTCGACGGCGGCCAGACGTGGGCGCGCAAGATCATCGCGGCCGGTGACGCGATCGGGGGCGGTGCCGACGGTCTCGGCGACTCGTGCTGCGATCCGAGTCTTAGCTTCGACCAGTACGGGAACCTCTTCCTCTCCTACCTCTACAACCTCGAGAACGTCGTCCCCGTCGCGCTCAGCACCGACGGCGGGCTGAGCTTCCACGTCATCGCGAACATCGCGAAACCGCCGAAGCCGCCGGGGACCAAGGGCCCGTCGCGGCACGGCGAGTACCGCTACGTCGACCAGGAGACGATCGTGACCGGCGAGGGCATGGTCTGGGTCGTGGTCAGCGCCAGCGGCCCCCTGGTGGCAACCGGGGCGCGAGTGTCGGGACTGGGCCAAGTCGGAAGCTTCATTCCGGCAGAGGTCATCCCGGGGACAAACAACTGCACGTACGGCGACATCGCAGTCGGCCCCGGCGGAAAGGTGATGAACGTCTGCACCCTGACGCAGAGCGGTCAGGGCGGCGGCAAGCTCTTCGTGAACGTCGACCCGGACGGGCTCGGTCCCGCCGGCTTCGGTGACCGCGTCTTCGTCGAAGATACGCACGTGGGCGGGTTCGACTTCATCCCGCCGCAGATCGACCGCTCGATCGACGCTGAGCCGGGCCTCGCGTGGGACCGGACGACGGGCGCGCATCGCGGGCGCGTCTACCTCGTCTACACGTTCGAGGAGAAGAACGAGAGCGACGACACGAACATCTACGTCCGATACTCGGACAACGACGGGCGGACCTGGAGCGCACCCAAGCGCGTCAACGACGACACCGGGACGAACAGCCAGTTCATGTCGAAGATCGCGCTCGATCCGACGACGGGCGAGGTCGCGGTCGTCTGGTACGACGCAAGGAACGATCTCGGAACCGGAGGTGCAGGCGACACCGACGGTGTTCCGAACGACGACGCGCAGTTCTGGGGCGCGTTCACGAGCAACGGGACGACGTTCACGCCGAACGTCCAGATCAGCGCCGGAACCTCGAACTCGCACGTCTCGGGTAACGGGATCGACTACGGCGACTACAGCGGTCTCGCCTTCTTCGGCGGCGTCGCGCACCCTGCCTGGTCTGACAACTCCAACAGCACCGGGACGAACCCAGACGGAACGCTGAAGAAGCTCGACATCTACACGGCGGCGGTCGCAGGCTAGAACCCTTGCAGGGGCCTTACACGCGCGGATACCTCCGCGCGTGCGCCGGCTGCCGGGCTTCCGCCCTTAAGCTCAGCGCGAGCCCCCTCCTAGGAGGGACGCGCTGACGTCTCCCTACTCGTGGGGGTGCGCTGTGCCACCCAGGAGCGCGCGCCAAGACGGGTCGACAAACGGCTCTACGGTGCGTGTTTCGGCCCGGTTGAGCCAACAGGGGCGGCAGGACTCGAACCTGCAACCCCCGGTTTTGGAGACCGGTGCTCTGCCAATTGAGCTACGCCCCTTCGTCAGCTAACGCTGGGTTGCAAGTTCACGATAGCTAGATTGGCGACGTGGGCAAGCCGTCCCAGCGGCGCGCGCTCGGCGCGCTCTTTCTCGTCCTGACGGCGATCATGGCGGGCATCGCGTGGGCTGCCTACAAGGCCGATCAGTGGGTGATTCTCATTGCCGCCGGCGTCATCGCCGCCTGGATGGCTACGCTCGTGATCCGCGCCTGGCGCGCCGGTTAGCGGGAGTTCGCCGGGACACGGCGTATTCTCTCCGCGTGGCGGACGACACCAAAACTCTCTGGCGCTCATATCGCAAGACAGGCGACGCAGCACTCCGCGACCGCCTCATCCTCACCTACGCGCCGCTCGTGAAGTTCGTCGCGGGCCGCATCTCCAGCGGGCTCCCGTCGCACGTAGACGAGAACGACCTCGTCTCGTACGGCCTGCTCGGGCTGATCAGCGCCATCGAGCGCTACGACCCCGAGCGCGACGTGAAGTTCGAGACGTACGCCATCGCGCGGATCAAGGGCTCGATCATCGACGAGCTTCGCGCGATGGACTGGGTGCCGCGGTCGGTGCGCTCGCGCGCGCGGGAGATCGAGCGGGCGATCGCGAAGCTCGAGGCGGAGTTGCACCGCTCGCCGACGGACGAGGAGATCGCGGCCAAGGTCGGCATCGAGGTGTCGGAGCTCGAGGACAGCCTGCTCGACATCTCGCGCTCGTCGATCGCCGCGCTCGACGAGCTGTGGACCGTCTCGTCGACGACCGGCGACCAGGTCGCCCTGATCGACACCATCGAGGACCGCGAGGGACCGCAACCCGAGGTCGCGCTCGACGTCACCGAGACGAAGGAGGCGATGGCCGAGGCGATAGCCGGCCTCCCCGAGCGCGAGAAGATCGTCGTCACGCTCTACTACTACGAGGAGCTGACGCTGCGCGAGATCGGCGAGGTGCTCGGCGTCACCGAGTCGCGCGTCTCGCAGCTGCATACGAAGGCGATCCTTCGTCTGCGCGCGCGGCTCTCCGGCGTGAGCTCCAGAAGCTCAGCGGCCAGCTAGCTTCGCCTGGCTAGGCTTGCGCGGCACACCGCGCCTGAGGAGGGATTCGTAGCCCATGCCTGCCTTCGATCCAGGGAAGATCCGCAACGTCGCCGTCGTCGGTCACCGCGGGACCGGGAAGACGTCGCTCGTGGAGGCGATGCTCTTCGAGTCGGGCGCTGCGAACCGGCTCGGAACCGTCGAGGCGGGCAACACCGTCACCGACTGGGACGAGGACGAGCAACGCCGGCAGATGTCGCTCTCGGCCTCGCTCGCGCACGCCGAGTGGCAGGACCGGAAGATCAACCTCATCGACACGCCCGGTGATGCCGGCTTCCAGGGCGATGCGATCGCCTGCCTGACGGTGGCCGACGGTGCGCTGGTCGTGGTCAGCGCCGTCATGGGCGTGGAGGTGGGAACCGGGCGCGTGTGGAAGCGCGCGGAGGCGGGCGGCCTCGCCCGCGTCGTCTTCGTGAACATGCTCGACCGCGAGCGCGCCGACTTCTACCGCGCGCTCGGCCAGCTTCAGGAGCAGTTCTCGACGCGCTGTGTCGCCGTGTGTCTCCCGATCGGAGTCGAGCACGAGCTGACGGGCATCGTCGACCTCCTGCACATGAAGTCCTACGCGAGCCCCGAGGGGGCGAAAGAGGGCACGCCGGGCGAGATCCCGGCCGAGCTCGCGGACACCGTGGCCGAGTACCGCGAGAAGCTGCTCGACGCCGTCGTGGAGACGGACGAGGGGCTGATGGAGCGGTACCTCGAGGGCGAGGAGCTCGGCGTCGATGAGGTCGCGCACGCGCTGAAGGACGCCGTCACGCGAGGCGAGATCTTCCCCGTGGTGTGCGGCGTAGCCACGAAGAACCTCGGCACCGACGCGCTGCTCGACCTGCTCGTCGAGGGCGTGCCCTCGCCGGCCAAGCGCGGCTCCCCGATCGAGGTCGACGGAAGCGGCGCGGCGGCGTTCGTCTTCAAGACCATCGCCGACCCCTTCGCCGGCCGCATCTCGCTGTTTCGCGTGCTGAAGGGGCCGGTCAAGGCCGACTCGACGCTCGCGAACGTGCGCGCCCATGCGAAGGAGCGCCTCGGCCAGCTGCTGCTGCTGCAGGGGAAGGAGCACACGACGGAGGGTGAGTTCGCGGAGGGCGACATCGGCGCGGTCGCGAAGCTCAAGGAGACGCAGACGGGCGACCTCCTGCTCGAGACGGAGCGTGCCGTCGACCTCCCGAAGATCGACTTTCCGGAGCCGGTGATGAGCTTTGCCGTCACGCCGAAGGCAAAGGGCGACGAGGACAAGGCGGCCGCGTCGCTGCGGCGGCTTGCCGAGGAGGATCCCGACGCTGGTGCTGCGGCGCGACGAGCGCACGGGCGAGCAGCTGCTCGCCGGCCTCTCGCAGATGCACGTGGAGGTCGCGGTCGAGCGTCTGCACCGCCGCTTCGGCGTCGACGTCGATCTGGCGCAGCCGCGCGTCCCGTATCTGGAGACGATTCGCACCGAGTCGCGCGCGCGCGCCCGATACAAGAAGCAGACGGGCGGACGCGGGCAGTTCGGCGACTGCGAGATCGTGCTCGAGCCGCGGCCGGGGCACGAGGGCTACGAGTTCGTCGACAAGATCGTCGGCGGTGTCATCCCTCAGAGCTTCAGGCCTGCAGTCGACAAGGGCATCCAGGAGGCGATGCTCCACGGAGAGCTCGCCGGCGCGCCCGTGCAAGGCGTGACGGTGCGACTCGTCGACGGGCAGTACCACAACGTCGACTCCTCGGAGATGGCGTTCAAGATCGCCGGCTCGATGGCGTTCAAGGACGCGTATCACAAGGCCGATCCGATGCTGCTCGAGCCGATCATGGAGCTCGAGGTCACCGTTCCCGACGAGGCCGTGGGCGCCGTCAACGGCGATCTCAACTCGCGGCGCGGCCGGCTGCACGGCATGGAGCCGCTGGGCGGCATGACGACGATCAAGGCCGAGGTGCCCATGGCCGAGGTGCTGACGTACTCGCAGTCGCTCACCTCGCTCACCGGCGGGCCGCGGCGACTACCACATGTCGTTCCTGCGCTACGAGGAAGTGCCCTCGCACATCGCGCAGAAGCTGATCGAGGACGCGAAGAAGGCACGCGAGTCCGACAAGGACTAGTGGTGACTGGTGCATCTCCGGCGGTTATGTGCGCCATCTGTGGGCGCACGCTGCTCGTCGGCGAGGACTCGACGCGCTTCTCGCCGGACGGAATCGAATACGTCGACGTCTGCCCGCTCTGCCGTGGCCGGGCCGTCGAGGCCGGCTGGTATCGCGAAGGCGGTTCCAGCCTGCCCGTTCTCCCCGCAGCACCGCGGCGGGGCTTCTTCGCGCGGCTGTTCGGCGCGCCGCAGGCGCCGGCGCCGGCAGTTGCGCAGCCGATCCTCAACCGGCTGTCGCCGGACGAGCAGGCTATCGCCGAGGCGGTGGCGCTCTTCAACGGCAGCTCCCACCGGCGCACGGTCGAGGGCCTGATGCGCAGCCTGGGCTTACCGCGCGTGGCCGTGGGGCCGACCGAGGCCGGCGAGATCGGCATCGTGGTCGCCTGGGACATTTCGTGGTACCGCTATCGGCTGAGCCCGAACGAGTCCGACCCCGTGCAGATGATCGAGCGC
Source organism: uncultured Actinomycetes bacterium (assembly GCA_963786725.1). Taxonomy (GTDB): domain Bacteria; phylum Actinomycetota; class Thermoleophilia; order Gaiellales; family Gaiellaceae; genus PALSA-612. Next base: position 431,860 of record CAWBAD010000007.1, read on the forward strand.
GGCTTCGATGCGGCAGAGCTGGGGCCGGACGACATCGACTGGAACGCCGAAGTCGACTCCATCGGCCGCCTTGTGCCGAGAGTTGCACCCGAGTAATCCCCCGCTAGAGGGGGGTGTACGGCGCACCGCGGCAGTCCTAGACTGCGGCTTGCGGTGATCTACTGCGTGATACCCCCGGAGCTCGAAGGCGAGCTGCTCGCAAAGCTCACGGCCTACTACGAAGACAACCCCGACGTTACGGTGATCATCGACCGGCGCCGGCGTAGCGGGGTGCGGGAAGTGCCCGCGAGCACTCCCGACGCCCGCCGGATGCGCGAGCGGCGGCGCGTCGCGGATCCCGGGCACCTTCCCGGCGATCGACGCTCCCTAGCGTCGTTACACTCGCCCCGTGGCGACGGGCACGCAAACGCTCCGCAATCTCATCGGCGGCGAGTGGGTCGACGCCTCGCGGCGAGACGTTCGAGAGCCGGAGCCCGGCCACCGGCGACCTGATCGGGACGTTCCCGCGCTCGTCGGCGGAGGACGTCGATCGCGCGGTCGAGGCGGCGAAGGAGGCGTACGAGAGCTGGCGGCTCGTGCCTGCGCCGAAGCGCGGCGAGATCCTCTTCCGCTTCGGGGCGCTCCTCGCCGAGCACAAGGAGGAGCTCGCGGAGCTGATGTCGCGCGAGATGGGGAAGGTGCTCGCGGAGGCGGGCGGCGACGTCCAGGAAGCGATCGACATGAGCTACTACATGGCCGGCGAGGGCAGGCGGCTCTTCGGCCACACGACGCCGTCGGAGCTGCCCGACAAGTTCCAGATGAGCGTGCGGCAGCCGATCGGCGTCGTCGGCGTGATCACGCCGTGGAACTTCCCGATCGCGATTCCCTCGTGGAAGATCGTCCCGGCGCTCGTGTGCGGGAACACCGTCGTGTTCAAGCCCGCGAACGACACGCCGATGCTCGGGCAGCGCTTCGTCGAGCTGCTCGTCGAGGCCGGCGTGCCGGACGGTGTCGTCAACCTCGTGCACGGATTCGGCCGCGAGGTGGGGGACAGGATCGTCCGGCATCCAGATGTCCGAGTCGTGACGCTCACAGGCTCACGGGAGACCGGGCGTCGCGGTGCTGGAGGCCGCCGCCGAGAACCTCAAGCACGTGCACCTCGAGCTCGGCGGCAAGAACGGGATCATCGTCATGGACGACGCCGACCTCGATCTCGCCGTCGACGGCATCGTCTGGTCAGCCTTCGGCACGTCCGGCCAGCGCTGCACGGCGGCCAGCCGCGTCATCGTCCACCGCGCGGTCTACGACGAGGCTGCGGTCGCGGCTCGTGTCCGCGGTGGAGCAGCTGCGACTCGGCCCCGGGTGGGAGGCAGAGACCGACGTCGGCCCCGTCATCAACGCCGCCGCGCTGGAGAAGATCCACTCGTACACGGAGATCGGGCAGTGACGAGGGCGCGACGCTGCTCACCGGCGGTGAGGTCGCCACGCGACAATGGCCTCGACGCAGGCTTCTTCTACCGGCCGACGATCTTCGCGCGACGTCGAGGGCGACATGCGCATCGCGCAGGAGGAGATCTTCGGGCCGACGACGGCGCTGATTCCGGTGGACGACTTCGACGAGGCGATCCGCGTCGCCAACGGGATCCGCTACGGCCTTTCGTCGTCGATCTTCACGGCCGACGTGAACCGCGCCTTCCGCGCCATGCGCGATCTCGAGGCCGGCATCACGTACGTCAACGCCGGCACGATCGGCGCGGAGGTGCACCTGCCGTTCGGCGGCACGAAGGACACCGGCAACGGCCACCGCGAGGCCGGGCAGGCCGCGCTCGACGTCTTCACCGAGTGGAAGTCGATCTACGTCGACTACTCGGGGAAGCTGCAGCGCGCTCAGATCGACACGGAACCGTAGTTCGTGAAGGCAAGGCTGTTTACGGACGGGGGCTCGCGCGGCAACCCCGGCCCCGCGGCGTACGGCTACGTGCTCGAGGCCGACGACGGCACCGTGCTCGCCGCGCACGGCGAGGCGATCGGCGTGGCCACGAACAACGTCGCCGAGTACCGGGCGCTCGTGGCCGGGCTGGCCAGGGCAGAGGAGGCGGGGATCGACGAGCTGGAGGTCGTCTCCGACTCGGAGTTGCTCGTGAAGCAGATGCGCGGCGAGTACAAGGTGAAGAACGCAGCGCTGCGCGAACTGTGGGAGGAAGCGCAGCGCTCGGCGCGCCGCGTGGGGAGCGTCACGCTACGCGGCCGTTCGCCGCGAGCACAACGAGCTCGCCGACCGGCTCGTGAACGAGGCTCTCGACGCGGCGGCCGAGCTATAATCGGGCTTCCGGCGGATGTAGCTCAGTTGGTAGAGCATCTGCTTGCCATGCAGAAGGTCGAGGGTTCGAGCCCCTTCATCCGCTCCTCAGAAAGCCCCGCTCAGGCGGGGTTTTGCATTGAAGCGGGCGAGGCGGGGGCGAGCTTGCCGTCCCGATAGTCAGCCTTTAGTCAGCTTTGGACGAGCGCGGCTGCCTGCGCGAGGGCGAACGTCCTGTCGCCTGACGCAGCTCGCAAGGCCGGGTCGCGTTCGGCACGAAGCCAGACTAGAGCGCTGGCGACTCAGGGCAGCGGTTGACGGATCGATTCCCAGCCGGCAGGTGGTAGCGTTTGAACGGCGCTTCGATCGTTACGCGAGATCGCGCACAGCGGCGGCCAGCATCGCAGCTCGGCGATCGTGTAGCGACGTTCGGCCTAGCCGTACTGACCGACGCCGAGGATGTTCCCGTCGGGGTCGCGTCGAACCATCGCGAGCCCTGTCGCCTCCGATCGTGGTGATCCCGTTCTCCGTCTTGATACGCGCCCATGTCGTACTCCGTCGAACGTGACGCCGGCCCAGCTCGTCGACGGTTGCTTCGATAAGTCGTCGATCCACGAACGACCGAGCAGCGTGTGGCGGCAGTCCTCGAAGTGCGCGCTGCTGGCGGGCGGTCGGCGCGGTCGCGACTTCATGGCCATGCGGCCTTCGTCTTCGACCTGGCGGTCGCTTTCTACGGGAACTCGGCGAATCGGATCGTAACCCGGCAACGGGCGGCGACACGCTCTTCTTCGCCGCTCCCGGACGTACCGGTCGGGGAGCAAGCCTTACTCGTCGCCCTTCACCCGTCCTACCCGACGAAGCCATACCTATATGCGTACTACACGCGCACCGTCGACGGCCAGCCGGAGAACCAGATCGTGCAGCTGACCGACTCGATGGGGACGGGGGAGGGCTTCAACACGCTGTTCGCGCTCCCCGCCGCCGATGCCGGGCCGCGTCGAGCGTAGCTCGCGACGAGCCTGAGCGCTAGATGGCTGTTTCGACCGGTGGCCGTTGGCCCGCGCTAAGGTGCGAGAGCGTGCAATACAGGGCATGTAGTTGTTGCACGACTAGGTAACGTTAGTTGCCGTTTTGCAGGGTTTTTCGCCGGCTATTTACCGCGCACTGACATTTTCTCTGCGTAGAACCAAAGCGAACGCACGGTTGAACTTCTCTTGACTGTTTCGTATGCTTGTGCGTCTGCACACTTTGTCTTCGAGTGGGAGGTCGGGCGACGAATGCGGACGACAACGGCAAAGGCGACCCCGTGACTGACCTTTCCACAATGGAGGAGTCATCCATTTCGGGCCCGACAAGGAGCTCTACGCGGTCATCGGAGACGTCGGCAATCCCGCCAATGCGCAGAATCTCTCCTCCCTCGCAGGCAAGATGCTGCGAATCTACGGAATCGGCCAGCCGCGAATGCTCAACCCTTTGGCGTGCAGCCGCGTCTGCACCTTCGCCTTCGGCATCCGCAACAGCTTCGGCTTCGCCTTCGACCCCCAGACCGGAAACCTGTGGCAGACCGAGAACGGGCCTGAGTGCAACGACGAGCTGAATCGCATCGTCAAGGGCGGAAACCACGCGTGGGGGCCGAGCGCGACCTGCAGCGGGACACCGCCCCAGAACACGAACCAGGACGGACCCTTACCTCGTCTGCTCGTCTCACCTACAATCCGGTCATCGCCCCGACTGGAGCGGCCTTCTGCCAAGGGTGCGGGCTGGGAGCGGCGATGGAAGGACGTCGTCTTCGGCGACTGGAACCGCGGCGAGATCCACGCTGCAACCCTGACCGCTGACCGGCTCGAGGTGGCGTCGCAGAGAGTGATCCTTGATCGCGCGAGCGGCATCCTCGCAGTCGAGCGCGGAACCAGCGGAGCCAGATCAGGCCAACCCGAGCCCGGATTCCTACGGGAACGAGGGCGTGTGGAGCTACAGAGCGAGTGGAGGCTTCACGCACAACGCAGGTGACTATGAGTTCCTCCCCGAGTACGAAACCCCGAGAGAGGCATGGGTGGCTCCCGGGTTCATCAACCTCCTCGTCGGTCACGTCGGCCCGTCAGTTCTGATGCACTCGTGGGGTGGTCGCATCTTCGCCGTGGGCGAGGGACGAATGTCCGTTCTGGCGTGGACGAGCCCCGTTGACGGTGTGGTCAGAGTCGCGGGCACCGTGACGCTGCCAAGCTTGGCGACATGCGACCCGAGGCCATTCGGTGATCCCGGCGGGATTACGTGGACGATAGAGCATGGGTCGACCCCCCTCGGCTCCGCTGCAATCGGGCCGGGTGGGTCGTTCAGCTTCGCCCTCACGCAAGCGGTGAAGGACGGCGAAACCATTTACTTCGTCCATGACCCCGCATACAACTCGTTATGCGATTCGGCAGTGCTTCGCCTGTCGATCACGAAGCGCCTATAAGCGACCAGGGCCGGGGCCCGTCGCGACGGGCCCCGGCGCCTCGCCCGGGGGGCCGCCACCGTCACAGGCTGACGCGCGCCGCCGAGAAGCCAATCGCTTGCTCGAACAGAAGGGATTGAGGCCGAAACGCTGGTGACGAACTGCGCGCGAGTCCTCCTTCCGCGCGCGGGCATCTCGGGACGCGGCTGGCCGGGCCACCGCCATCTCATGGCAAGTGGGCGAACGAAAGTCCGCTACACGCGCCTGCGCCAGAAGAACCCCTTCCAGCCGAGCGACACCTGCTTGCGGCCGGTCACACCCCGGCTGACCGTCGCCCCACGACGACGGCCGCTCACACCGACGCCACGCTTGGAGAAGTTGAGCCGAAGTCCGGGGAAGATCCCTCCGTCACTTGTGGGCCTCGATGCTTGCGACCGACCTGGAGCTACCGGCGACGACGCTCGCCCGCCTGACCGGGCACACGGACGCGGGCTTCACGCTCAAGGTCTACGCCCGCGATGGACGCGACGAGGCTGCGGTCGTGGAGGACGTGCTCGCCCGCGCATCCGGGGCAGGGATCGGCGGATAGTCAGCCTTTCAGTCAGCCTTGGGCGTCGGCTGAGGTCGTTTCAGGACGGCTCGCCAGCCTGACGACGACGGAGCCATGCGGGTTTGGCTCCCCCTGTCGCCTCCTGTCGCCTACCGCTCGTTCCTTGCCATGCAGAAGGTCGTGGGTTCGAGCCCCATCATCCGCTCCTCAGAAAGCCCCAACCCGGTCCCAAGCGGGTTCTTGCTGCGGCGAGTGAAGGATGAGCCGACTGGGGGTTCTGACGCCGGTCACGTAATCCGGCATCGGCCGGCCTTGTACGCATAGGCGTCCTTCGAAGTGACCAACCACTTCCAGAATCCGTTCACGAGGACAGCGTGCGAATCGTCGGTAATCGAAAAAGTGCTCCCGCCGCCGGTCCGCACTGTGTACTTGTATTTCACGGCAGTTGACTGGGCCGTCTGCCGAGTTCCCGGTATGAGAATCGTCTGCTCGTACGACCGGATCACCTTGAAGGCAATGAGCTTGACCGTGAGCCCATATGCCTCGTCCCTCTGATTCTCGCAGTCGATGAACCTGTCTCTGCTGATGAAGACTTGCTGCGCTGGGTGCAGTTTGCTGTAGAGATGCGCGTACCGCCTGCTCATCCTCAGGTGTAGTTCGGTTCTGATGAATGTGTCGGCCGACGAGGCGTGTGCTCCTGGAGTAGGCTGCGGCGGCGCTCCTAGCGCGGACGTCGCAGCGAGGGCGAGAGCCACGATTACCAGCCCTAGCAGCGTGACGAGGCGGGCGCCGTTCACGTGGTCGAACCTTCGTCGCTCACAGCCGTCGCCGTCGAGAATCCGTTCGCTGTGTAGAACAGCACCCGTGCCCACGGGCACCGACACGCAGTAGGATTGCGTTCACGCCGAGCCACGAGAACCGAAGCGGTTGCCTACTCACCGCCGTGCCTCCCCCCAGATAATGGCGCAAGTTTGTTTCCTGCTGGCATCGATGTCAAGCGACGCCGTGGGGGACAAGCAATGCACACGCTCTAGCGGACGGCGAGGCGACCTTCATCCGCTCCTAGAAAGCTGCGGAGGCGACGCTCTGTAGCGCCCGATAGGCGTCTTTGACAAGGGCTGACGCCTGTGTGAGAGTCTCCGCAGGCTCCGGGAGGAACCAATGCCGCTTGCCTGGGTCGTGCTCACGGTCGTCTCTGTGGTCTGTATCGACCAGGCCAGCAAGGCGGTGCTGCTCAGGCGATTGAGCCTGAATCGGTCGGTCCGTTTGAGTCGAGGCGTCCGGTTGCGCCACGTCGTGAACGCCGGGTGGATCCTCCGCATTCGGTCGCCGACCGGGTTGCTCCTCCTGTGGGGTCTCGCGGTCTCGAGCAGCCTTGTGATCCTCGAGCTGGGCGAGGGAGGTGATGGTGCGCGCGCCGGCGTCGCCGTTGCTCTCGGGGGTGCGACCGGCAACTTCCTCGATCGGCTTTTGCGAGGGCACATCGTCGACTTCATTGAAATTGGCGTGTGGCCGATCTTCAACGTCGCTGATGTCGGCATCGTGGCTGGGCTGGGGCTCACGCTGACGGCGCTTCTCATCTGATGCGGCCGACTCTCGTTACATGGGGCGCTCTTCGGATCCCGAGCTACGTCGCGATGCTCTATCTCGGTCTCCTTGCTGGGACGTACTCCGCGTACGCGGCCGGTCGTGCCGAAGGGATGTCGGGCGAACGGCTCATCGGGGCAATTCTCGCGCTCCTCGTGGCGGCCGTGCTCGGGGCGCGTCTCGCATTCGTGGCGAGTCGGTGGCCCGCATATCGCTTACAGCCGCGACGGATCGTCTTCCCGGGGAACGAAGGCGGCGCGGTGGCGTATGGAGCCCTGGCCAGCGTTCCGGTGTCGATACCGCTCCTGGTCGCGCTCGGGCTTCCCTTTGCGTCGTTCTGGGATGCCGGAGCATTCGGCTTTCTCGCAGCGATCATCTTCCTGCGGCTCGGATGCTTCCTGAACGGTTGCTGCTGCGCTCGCCTGGTCGCGAGGCGCATTCCGACCCAACTGTTGGAGGCGGGATGGGCGGCCGTGCTCCTTGTCGGCGCGGTACTGGCCGCGGGCAGGATGCCGTTCGCAGGAGCGCTCTTCGTGGCGACGCTCGCTGCCTATGCGGCCGGCCGGTTCCTGATCGACTTCGGGCGAGACGCGCCACGCAAGCTGGGTCGCTCTGACGGTCGCCCAGGCGTGCTCCGCCGGTTTCGTACTCGTCTTCGGTGACATTCCTCGCGGCCGCCTCGTGGGTGGTGTGATCGGGTGACGAACACCGTACTGCTCGCCGCCCCGCTGATCGTCTTCGCCCTCGTCCTGCTGCTCGGATTCACCGGCTGTTGGCTACACACGGAAGGCATTGGCCCGAGTGAAGACACCGACGACGGGAACGGGAACGGGGATCGGGAACGGGAATGGCCCGCCGCCGGCCCCGACGCCCTATGTGGACGAGGTCATGAGCTTGAATCCGATCGCCTACTGGCGCCTCTCGGATCCGCCCGCGGAGCTACGAAGGACGCGTGCGAAGACGAAATCGGGCCACCCCCGGGGCAACAATCGGGCGCAGTTCAGGGCACCGTCGACATTCGGCCAGGCACCCGGGCCTGAATCTCAGCGACCCAGACGCCACGTCGGCGCACTTCGACGGGACCGGCTTCGTCGAGGTCGCCCACGCCGCAGACTTCGAGACGCCGCAGTTCACCGTCGAGGCGCTCGTGCACCCGGACAGCGTCGTGGCTCGTGGCGTCGTCGTCGGCAACATGCCTTCGGCATCGTCAGCAATGTGCCGGCCGGAGGGTGGGCGCTGACTATCGTCCCGCCCTCCCCTGGCGACGACCAGGACATCGATGGGTATTTCGCGCCGGTGGTGAGCGATGGCTCCGGCCCGGTCGGTCCACCCGCGGTGGAATTCGACCTTGCCAAGCTCGATACCGCGTGGCATGTGGCGATGACATTCGACGGCACGCTCTTCACCCTGTACTGGGATGGGGTGGAACGGTGTCGAGTCCTGGCCGCCTCTGGTACTTGGCCATACGCTCCGAACACGCAAGAGCCTCTCCAGATCGGCCTCGACTTCAAAGGGGCGATCCAGGAGGTCGCCGTCTATGACACGGTACTGGCGGCCGAAGAGATCGGCAAGCACTTCCTCGCGAACACGAGCCTGGGCGACCTGAGCCGATCGTGCGCCGCCACTTCCCTCCTGGCGAAGGCATCGATTGGTGCCTTCCCGGCGACTTCATACTCGTCAGCGGTACGTCCTGGAGGAGCAGGATCACGTCGATGCTACGAGCGGGTGCGTGCTCGCGGGCTCGAGGAACGGCAGTGCGCGTGGTGGAACCATACGGCACTGATCGTCGGCACCGACGGTGCGATCGTGGAGGCGGGAACCGCGGGGTCGTTCTCCAGCATGTCGACAAGTACCGCGAGGAGGATTACCACTACGTGACCATCCGGGCGACGCCCGACGCAACGCTGGCGAGCCGTCCGCTTTGCCAGGTCCCGCGTGGGCTCACGGTATGGGATGCTCGCTCTCGCGAGCCTCGCCGTCTCGTTGCTCACACGAGGACGAGTCCGGCTTCCGGAGATCCCAAGACGAGTTGTGCGGAAGCCTCGTCGCCCGCGCCCTGGCGTGTGCGGGCGAGCGCTTCGAGATGCGTCCGAGCGACATGCTGCCCGCCGATCTGGCCGTGCACTACGGCGTGATTCGCCCGCCTCTTCGGTGGCGGCTAGGCCCAGATCCGTCGCGCGACGTCGCCGACCAGGTGCAGCTTCGCCTCCTGCTCGGCGGCGGTCATCGCGCCGATCACGCCCGACGCAAAGCCGCACTGGGGGCTGATCGCCAGCCGTTCGAGCGGCACGTACTGCGTCGCCTCCTCGACCCGCGCCACGAGCTCGTCGCTGTCCTCGAGGGCTCCGTCCTTTGTCGTCACGAGCCCGAGCACGACCTCGTGACTCGGCAGGACGTCGTCAAGCGGCTCGAAGGTGCCGGCGCGGTCGGAGTCGTACTCGAGCAGGAGCCGGTCGATGTTCTTCAGGCGCGGGAAGACCTGCTTCGAGATCGCCTCGTAGCCTCCGGTCGCCGCCCACATGCCGCCGGGAGCATTTCCGCGGCACATGTGCATCGCGCGGGTGACACCCGTGAGCCCCTCGAAGACCATGCTGTCGAACTCGGCGTCCGCGACGAGCTCGTGCGCCATGTCGTGGCCGTGCGCCTCGAACGCGGCCCGGTTCTCCGGATCGATGTGCCACTGCGCGTAGTTGGGCGCGTCGATCTGGATGTAGTCGCAGCCAAGCTCTACGAGCCGGTCCACGACGTGCTCGCGCAGGATGCGGGCGACGTCGGCGATGAAGTCGTCCGAGGTGGGATACGCGTCGGTCGAGTACTCGGTATGCCAGTAGAGGCGGTGCCAGCTGGGCGCCGGGATCGTGTACTTCGCGCGCGCGTTGGCGTTTGCCTCGAGGAACGCGAACTCGTCAGTGACGATGTCACGGTCGACCTCGAGCCGCCGCGTCACGAAAGGCTCCTCGGGCGGCAGCGCCGAGGTATCGGCGGGCTCGCCCTCGCCCGTCTTCCAGAGATCGCGCCAGCCGGACTTCGCTTCAAGGAACTCGAAGCCACTCACCGGCGCGCGGAAGAGCGGGTCGTCGATGATCGGAATCAACGCGATCCATCCGTGCCGCCGGTACTCGCCGTCCGTGATCGCATCGATCCCGGCGCCCTCCTGGAGCGCAATCGCCTCGAGGACGGCTCGGTCCTCGATCGCGCGCAGCTCGCCGGCGTCAAGCGTCCCGGCGAGAGCGGCCTCCCTCGCCTCCCGGAGATAGTCGGGCCGCAGGAGGCTGCCCACGACGTCTGCTCGGGGAGTAGTCATCCTGGCGGCGACTATAAGGTCCCGCGCATGCGGGACGTCGAGGGCAGAGTCGCTTTCATCACGGGAGGGGGAAGCGGGGTCGGGCTCGGCATGGCGAAGGCGTTCGTCGCGGCAGGCATGCGCGTGGCGATCGCCGACATACGGGCCGACCACCTCGAGGCCGCGACGGCCGAGGTCGACCGGTGACGTTCATGCGATCCAGCTGGACGTCACCGATCGCGAGGCGTTCGCCCGCGCCGCCGATGAGACGGAGCGCGTCCTCGGGAAGGTTCATGTCCTCTGCAACAACGCCGGCATCAACCTCTTCAACGACATCGCCGACGCCACGTACCAGGACTGGGACTGGGTGCTCGGCGTCAACCTCGGAGGTGTCGTCAACGGCGTTGTCACCTTCGTGCCCAGGATCAAGGCGCACGGGGAGGGCGGGCACGTCGTCAACACGGCCTCCATGGCCGCCTTCGTCGCGGGCCCGGGAGCGGGCATCTACACGACGGCAAAGTTCGCGGTGCACGGGCTGTCGGACGCGCTGCGCTGGAGCCTGCTGCCGCACGGGATCGGCGTCTCGATGGTCTGCCCGGGCCTCGTCAAGAGCAAGATCTACGAAAGCGACCAGATCCGGCCGCCGGAGCTCTCGACCGACGTGACACCCGCCGACCAGGAGTTCATGCGCATCCTCCCCGGCCTGCACGAGGCCGGGATGGACCCGGAGGAGGTCGGCGACAAGGTGCTGCGCGCCATCAGGCGGAACGACTTCTACGTCTTCACTCACCCCGACCATCGAGACGAGCTGCGGGAGATCTTCGACGAGACGCTCGCCGCGTTTCCCGACGAGCCGGTGCCGCCCGACAGGCTTGCAGTCGAGGAGGGCCGGCGCGCCGCGAAGGCGAGCGCCCTCGCCTCCTGGCCCGGCGACTGAGCGCGCATGGAGATCGTCGAGGGCAGGACGGCGTTCGTGACCGGTGGCGCGAGCGGCATCGGCCTGGGCATGGCGACGGCGTTCGTCGACGCGCGGATGAACGTGGTGATCGCGGACCTGCGACGCGACTACATCGAGGACGCGCTCGCACAGCTCGAGGGAAAGAGCGTGCACGCGATCGAGCTCGACGTCACCGACCGCGACGGGTTCGCGCGCGCGGCCGATGAGGCAGAGCGGGTCTTCGGCAACGTCCACGTCCTCTGCAACAACGCGGGCATGGGCATCCTCGGGCCGGTCACGCTCGCCCGCTATGACGACTGGGACTGGGGCCTCGGCGTGTTGGTCGGCGGCGCCGTCAACGGCATCCAGACGTTCCTCCCGCGGCTGCTCGCGCACGGCGAGGGGGGGCATATCGTCAACACCTCGTCCATGGCCGGCGTCCTGCCGATCGGCGGCGCCGCGATCTACATCACGGCAAAGGCCGCGCTGATCGGGCTCTCGGAAGCTCTGCGGAGCGAGCTCGCCGAAGAGGGAATCGGCGTCTCCGCTTTCTGTCCGGGGCCCGTGCAGACGAACATCCGCGAGGGCGGCAGAATGCGACCCGAGCGCTACGGCGACTCGGGCTACACGGAGCTGGAGCGCGAGCTCGAGGAGCGGCCGAACTCGCCGCTCTGGATGGATCCCCTCGAGTGTGGTCAGCGCGTCCTGGACGGCATCCGCCGAGACGACCTCTACATCTTCACGCACCGGGAGTTTCGCGAAGGCGCCGACGAGCGTTTCCGTGCCATGCTCGAATCGTTCCCGGACGAGCCCCTGGACGACGAGCGCGCGGACGACATCCGCTATCTGCTCTCCAACCCGATCTTCCGAGAAGTCCTCGAGAGGCGATCCGAGTGAGCTAGCTCATTGACAGTTTTGTTGACAATTTCGTCAAGAGCACGTTACGCTCGGCCATCGCACGTCTAGGCACTGAGCGGATGCGTGCAGCGACGCCGCGACCCAGGTGGGAGCCCTTCGCGCCCCTGAGGGCCCGCGAGACGTGCGGACACTTCCACGTTGAAGGAGGAGGTAGCTATGCGCTCCGCTAACTTCGTCGCGGTCGTCCGACGGCGACGGGCAACCATCATCCTTGCTGTCATGGCCGCACTCGTGGCGGCTGCCACGGCCCTCGGCGCGACGGCAGCGTTGCCCCCGTACAAGCTTGTCCTGGACTATCAGGCGTACGTCGGCGGCAAAGGCAAGGCGAACGCGAACCTGGCGCCGGTCAAGATCGGCTTCATCAACGGGCAGGGCGGCCCGGTCAACTTCAACTTCCCGCAGGCGACGAGCGTCATCCGAGCCGGCGTGAAGATGGTGAACGCCGAGCTCGGCGGTGTGAACAAGCACCCCGTGCAGCTGAGCGAGTGCTTCTGGGCCCAGGCCGAGGAGGAAGGCCTCCGCTGCGGCCAGCAGATGGTCAACGACAAGGTGAAGACCATCATCTTTGGCTTCGTGACCGTCCCCAACCAGTCGATCTATGCGACCGTCAAGGGCACGATCCCGGTCACCGGGGTCATCACCTCGGCCCCGGCAGACACGACGGCGAAGAACGCGTACTTCCTGAACGGCAGCCAGACGACCGGGATCGGCGCCTTTGGCACCTACACGAAGAGGCGCTACCCGAACGTGAAGACGGCCGCTGTCGTCTACCCGACCGATCCCGGCGCGATCACCGCCGCGCAGGCGGTCAGGACCGGCCTGCGGCAGGCAGGCGTGAGGGTGACCCTCATCGGCGTCCCGCCGCTCGCGACCGACCTGCTCGGTGCGGCGACGCAGGCGAGCTCGGCGGACATGATCGTTGCCGCCCTCGGGTTCCCGACGTGCGCACCGTTCGCCCGGGCGTTGGATCAGATCAACTACTCGAAGCCCGTGATGTCGACGCCGATCTGCACATTCATTCCCAAGGCCGCGTACGCGAGCGGCGACCTGCCGAAGTGGGTCTACGGCATCGTCCAGACGCTCGTGAACAAGCCAGGCCCGCAGTCGAGCCTCTACCTGAAGAAGGGCCTCCAGTACGGGACGACCGTGCCGAACATGCTCTGGGTGTTCTCCGAGGGCGCCTGGGAGACGCTGCTCGCGACCGTGAAGATCATGAACGCGATCCCGTATTCGAAGCTCTCGAACGCAACGATCAGCGCCGGGTTCAAGGCCTTCCGGGGACCGACGATCCTCGGGCCGCCGAATGTCGCGTGCGGCAAGGTTTCGAAGACGGAGCCGTCCGCGTGCGGCAACCAGACGAACTTCTACGAGTACCTGGGCCGGGGCAAGTGGAAGCTCTCGGCGAGCTGGCTGAAGCCGCCCGGGGTGAAGTAGGCGTCAAGGCAGAAACGACGGCGGGCCCGGCGGTTGCCGGGCCCGCCGCGTGCGTGGACAACTGACCGATGCGCGACAACATCCTCTTCGCACTGCTCGGGCTCGGCGCCGGTGCGCTGATCGCGAGCATCGCGCTCGGCGTCGTCCTCATCTACCGGGGCTCGGGGATCATCAACCTCGCGACGGGCGCGATCGCGATGCTCGCCGCCTACCTATACTGGGCGTTCAGGACCGACTACTTCGGGTTCCAGCTGTCGTCGGTGCCGGCCTTCGTGCTGACGCTCGTCTGCATGGCGGTGTTTGGAGTGCTGATCGAGCTGGCCATCTTCCGGCCGCTCCGGAACACGGCACCGCTGGCCAAGCTCGCTGCGTCGCTCGGCCTCCTGCTCGTGCTCGAGGCCGGGATCGTCCTGATCTTCGGTAACAGCCTGAAGTCGGCGCCCTCGGTCCTTCCATCCGACACGGTGACGGTGTTCGACCGCGTCGTGCCGAAGGACCGGTTCATGTTGGCCGGGATCGTCATTCTCGTCGCGGCGCTGCTGACCGCCCTGTACCGCTGGACGCCCTTCGGCCTCTCGACGAGAGCCGCATCCGAGAACGAAGTGTCGGCGATGCTCGCAGGCTTGTCGCCCAGCCGCCTCGCGATCCTCAACACCGTGCTCGCATCCGTGGTCGCCGGAGGTCTGGGCATTCTCGTCGCGCCGCTCATCTCTCTCGACGCGCAGACGCTCGCCTTCCAGGTGGTGCCCGCGCTCGCTGCGGCCCTCCTGGCGGGGTTCACGTCGTTCTTCGTCGCGTGCTTCGCGGGCCTCGCGATCGGCATGGTGCAGTCCCTCCTCATCTACTGGGGCACGCAGAGCTGGTTCCCGACAGACGAGGGTGGCGCCCCGATCCGGGGACTGCCCGAGCTGTTCGTCTTCCTCGTCATCGTCGTTGCTCTGTTCGTTCGCGGAGCGAGCCTCCCGGGTCGCGGAGAGCTGGTCGAGAAGCGGCTCCCAGCCGTACCGCGGCCCGAGCGACTACTCCGCTGGAGCGTGATAGCGGCTGTCGTCGGCGCCGGCGCGCTGATCCTGTTCCCGTACGACTTCCGACAGGCAGGGATCAACTCGCTGCTGGGGGTCGTTATCTGCCTCTCGCTCGTGATGATCGTCGGGTTCGTCGGCCAGATCTCGGTCGTACAGCTCGCGCTCGCCGGCGTGGCCGGCTTCACGATGTCGCACCTGACGACCGACGTCGGGGGCATCTGGGCGACGTTCCCGATCTCGATCTTGATCGGGGCCGCTGCGGCCACGATCGTCGGGCTTGTCGTCGCGGTCTCGGCGCTGCGGGTCAGAGGCGTCAGCCTCGTGGTCGTGACGCTCGCGGCCGCGGTCGCGCTCGAGCAGTTCGGCTTCCAGAACGCACGGTGGGGTGGCGGTGTCACGGGCTCGCCCGTCAACCAGCCAGAAATCGGAGGGCTCGATCTCTCTTCCCACGCCTCCTTCAGAGGCCTGGACGACAAGATCCCGAGCCCGATGTTCGGCTTCCTCGTCCTCGCAGCCGTCGTCCTCCTGGGCCTGCTCGTCGCCAACGTGCGGCGCTCCAGCCTCGGCAGCCGCATGCTCGCCGTGCGTTCGAACGAGCGCGCCGCTGCTGCGGCCGGGATCAACGTCCGTAACACCAAGCTCGCCGGCTTCGGCATCGCCGCGTTCGTCGCCGGCATGGCCGGTGGGCTCTATGCGTACAACTTCGGCTCGGTCAGCTACAGCCGCTTCGGAGCGCTCGCTGCTCTGGCGCTGATTGCGTTCACGTACTTCGGAGGCATCACGATGGTCACGGGCGCGATCATCGCGGGCATCGGGGCGACGGAGGGCTTGCTCCCACATGCCTTCGACGAGTGGTTCGGGCTCTCAGGTACCTGGGCGCTGCTGATAGGCGGCTTCGCGTTGATCGTCACTCTGCTCGTCAACCCGGAGGGCATTGCGGGAACGGAGTGGAAGAAGAAGCAGCAGAAGAAGAAGCGGCTTGCAGCGGAACAGGATGCGCTCGAGAGGAAGGCAGCCCTCCCGTCCGTCGTCGCTACGCCCGGGCAACAACGGAAGCCACGGGAGCCGGCCGCCGTCGTCCTGTCCGCAACGGGCATCTCCGTCTCGTTCGGCGGGCTGCGGGCGCTCGACGAGGTGGACCTCACGGTCTTGGAAGGCCAGCTCGTCGGGCTGATCGGCCCCAACGGCGCGGGCAAGACGACGTTCATCGACGCGATCTCGGGGTTCGTGCCCTACCGGGGACGGGTGGAGCTGGACAGGCAGCAGCTGGAAGGGCTCGCAGCGCATCGCCGCGCCCAGCGTGGTTTGGCGAGGACGTGGCAGTCGATCGAGCTGTTCGACGATCTGACCGTCCGCGAGAACCTCGCCGTCGCCTCCTACCGCCCGCCGGCTTGGTCTACGGTCCTGGAGACGCTCTCGAGACCGGTTACGACGACGAAAGCGGCGGACGAGGTCCAAGAGCTGCTCGGTCTCGGGCCGATGGCGGACGCGATGCCTGAGGACCTCTCGCAGGGTCAGCGCAAGCTCGTGGGAATCGGTCGCGCCCTCGCAGCGGAGCCGCGGCTCCTCTGTCTCGACGAGCCGGGGGCGGGCCTCGACACGCGGGAGAGCGAGGAGCTGGCCCGTCATCTCCGTGGAGTCGTCGATGCGGGCACGCCGATGCTGCTGGTCGATCACGACATGGGGCTCGTGCTCGGTATCTCCGACCACGTGGTGGTGCTCGACTTCGGCAAGGTCATCGCGCACGGGACGCCCGATGTCGTCCGTCGCGACCCGCGCGTGATCGAGGCATACCTCGGGAGCGCGGCAGCCGAGCTCGAGCCGGTGATCGAGGGTCATGACTGACGGATTGCTCAGTATCGAGGGCCTCACGGCCGGCTACGACAAGGCGGCCGTGATCCGCAATCTCGATCTCGCAATCGATGCGGGCGAGGTGGTGGCCCTGCTTGGCGCCAACGGGGCCGGAAAGACCACGACGCTCAGGGTGATCTCGGGCCTCGTCCGTTCGATGAGCGGGCGCGTCACCTTCGCCGGTCAGGACATGGCGCGCGTCTCGCCCACGAAGCGCGCACGGCTCGGGATCGTGCACGTTCCCGAGGGCCGCGGACTCTTCTACGGCCTGACGGTCACCGAGCACTTCCGGCTCGGCTACCGCGGCGAGCGCCCGGACGAAGACGCAGCGTACGAGTACTTCCCCAAGCTCGCAGAGCTGCGCACCCGGCGCGTCGGGCTCCTGTCGGGCGGCGAGCAGCAGATGCTCGCGGTGGCGCGCGGCCTCGCCCGCCGGCCCCGCCTGCTCCTCCTCGACGAGCTCTCGCTCGGGCTCGCCCCCGTGATCGTCGAGAGCCTGCTACCGGTCGTGCAGCAGTACGCGCTCGACTCGGGCTGCGGCGTGCTGCTCGTCGAGCAGCACATCCAGCTCGCGCTGGAGATCGCGAACCGGGGGTACGTGCTCTCCCACGGCGAGATCGTGCTCCACGATCGCGCGGAGGTGCTGCACGCAGACCGTGAGCTCCTGATCTCCAGCTACCTCGGCGAGCAGCAGATCCCGATTGAGGAGGCTCCCACGGGCCAGGTAGGATCGTCAACAGATTCCGGGAGGCAGTGAGATGGCCACGTTGAGGGTGCTGAACCCAGAGGGGTATCCGCCGCAAGTGAGCGCGCGGGGGATGGCTCCGAGCCTCGACTCGCTCGACGGCAAGAAGCTCTACCTCGTCGACATCGGCTTCCCGAACTCCGACAACTTCATGGCGCAGCTCCACGGCTGGTTCGAGGACCACCGTCCGACGATCCGCACGGAAGTGGCGCGGTGGCAGAACCAGCACATCCCCGACCCGGAGCTCTGCGAGCGCATTCAGGCCGACGGCGACGCGGCCATCATCGGCGTCGGCACCTGACCGGGCTGCGCGCCGGAGGTCTCCGGCCACGTCGTCGATCTCGAGTCGAAGTACGGAGTCCCCACCGTGGGCGTGCACGTGCACGTGTTCGCTCACCTCGTGCGTAACACCGTGAAGTCGAACGGGATGCCGAGCGCGCGGCAGGCGTTCGTGCCGACGCCGTTGATGAACACGTCGCCCGCGGGGCTGCGCGAGTACGTCGAAGGCGACGACCCGATTCACGGCCGACCGTTCATGGCCGAGGTCTTCGACCAGCTCACGCGTCCGGTGCCCGCCGACGAGCTGGGCGGCGAGCAGTGGGACCGATCGACGCCGCGCTACGTCGAGGCGGACAGCGAGGCGGAGATGCACGCCCTCTTCCAGGAACGCCGGTACACGGACTTCCTGCCGATCGTGCTGCCGACCGAGGAACGGGTCGGGCAAATGCTCACGGGCACGAGCCACGCCCCCGACGAGATGGTCGGCAAGCTCCGCCCGACCATCGGCATGGAGTACTGGCACTTCGACGTCGAGAAGGTCGCCGTGAATGCCGTCATGGCGGGCGCGGCGCCCGAACACTTCCCGGTCCTCCTCGCGCTCGCCTCGAGCGGCGACACGGGGCGCCAGAGCAGCATGTCCTCGATGGGGAACATGGTCGTCGTCAACGGGCCGATCCGCCACGAGATCGGCATGAACAGCGGCATCGGTGCCCTGGGGCCGTACAACTACGCGAACTCCGCGATCGGCCGGGCCTTCGGTCTCCTCTCCCAGAACCTCCAGGGCGGCTCGGTTCCCGGCGAGACGTACGGCGGCTCGCAGGGCTCCAACTACTCCTACAACTGCGTCACCTTCGCCGAGAACGAGGAGGCGAGCCCGTGGGAGCCGTACCACGTGCAGTACGGCTACTCGAAGGACGAGAGTGCTGTCACCGTCTCGTATGTCTGGGGGAGCGTCTGGGCCGAATACCTGCGCGCCTACTGGCAGGAGAAGCTCGTGGCGATGATCTGCGGCCTGGAGCCCGGAATGGGGTGCACGCTCGTGCTCGACCCGATCGTGGCCCGCGAGTTCGTCGAGCGCGGCCTCGAGACGAAGGAGCAGATCGCCCAGTGGATCCACGAGAACGCCCGGATCCCACAGCGGCGGTACTGGGACCATGTCCTGCAAAAATTCGTGCTGATCCACGACGTCGAGGCGGGGGTCGAGCCGTTCGCGAGCTACTGGAAGGCGCCGCCCGACGAGCTGATACCGGTCTTCGAGCCCGACAGGATCAACATCGTCGTCGCCGGCGGCGAGACGAACGGCCACTTCAGCGTCTTCATGGGCTCCCCGATGCGGGCGAAGTTCCGCACGAACAAGGGACAGAAGGTCGCGGTGTCGATCGACGAGTGGCGCTGACGCTCAGACCGAGATCACGACCTTGCCGACGTGCCGGGCGGCTTGAAGATGGCGTAGCGCCTCGCGTGCCTCGTGGAAGGGGAACACGCGGTCGATCACCGGCCGTAGGCCGTTGACGCCGATCGCCCGGTTCATGTCTTCGAACATCGCTCGCGAGCCGACGATGATCGCCTGGAGACGGAGACCTTTGACCATCGCCGGATGCGGATTGACCTTCGTATCGAAGCCCGTGAGAACGCCGATGAGGGAGACAGTCCCTCCGGGCCGCGCCGCTCTAAAGGACGCCTCCATGGTTCCCAGACCGCCTACTTCGACCACGTGGTCGACTCCCGTGCCGCCCGTCAGCTCGACGGCGCGCTCCGCCCAATCCGGCGTGTTCGCGTAATTGATCGTCTCCCAGGCGCCGAGTTCCCGCACACGGTTCAGCTTCTTGTCGCTCTTCGACGTCGTGATCACGCGGGCGCCAACCATCAGCCCGAACTGCAGCGCGAAGATCGAGACCCCGCCCGTACCCTGGACGAGGATCGTCTCGCCCGCGCGCACTCCACCCTTGGTCACGAGCGCGTGCCACGCGGTCACTGCCGCACAGGGCAGCGTCGAGGCCTCTTCGTCGTTCAGGTGCCCGGGGACGTGGACGAGGCCGTCCTCGTGCACGACGATGTGGTCGGCGAGCACGCCGTCGAGCCCGCCGGCCAGCACCGAGCCGTAGGCTTCGGTCGGCAGTGTGTCGCCGTCGAGCCAGCGCTGGAAGACGGTGGTCGCGACGCGGTCACCAACCTTGACCCGGGAGACGCTGGAGCCGATCTCGACGACCTCGCCGGCGGCGTCCGAGCACGGAAGCAGCGGCAGCCGTACGCCGCGTGGCGCGACGCCGTGCTCGACCATCGCCACGTCGCGGTAGTTGAGCGAGACTGCGCCCACGCGAACGCGCGCTTCTTGCGGCCCGAGCGCAGGATCGGGCCGCTCCTGGAGCTCCAGCCGGTCGATGCCGAACGAGTCGGGGAGCCACCAGGCTCTCACCGCGCGCGCCCCACGAGGTACCGGTGCGCCGCGATCGCCGCGGTTGCCCCGTCGCCGGCAGCGCTGATCGCCTGGCCCGCGGCGTTCGCACGTATATCGCCGACCGCAAACAGGCCAGGGAGCTCCGTGCGCATCCAGATGTCCGTTGGGACGTAGCCGCCCTCCTCGAGCTGAACCACGCCTTCGAGGAGCTCGGTGTTCGGAAGGCGCCCGACGTGCACGAACACGCCCTCGACCGGCAGGGTCGCCGAGTTGCCCGTGTCGAGATCCCGTACACGGACGCCGTCCACGCGCCCGTCGCCGAGGATCTCCTCAACGGCAGTGTGCAGCCTGATCTCGACGAGCTTGCTCTCGGACAGGCGATTCGAGTACGTCTCGACCCCACTGAGGGTTTCGTCGGCGTCCACGAGTACGACACGCACGTCATGGCCCACGAGCTCGAGTGCCTCCAGGAGAGCCGAGTCCCCGCCGCCGACCATGACGACGCGCTTGCCTTTGTACAGAGGCCCGTCGCAGCTCGCGCAGTGGCTGAGGCCCTTGCCCTCGAGCTCGTCCTCGCGCGGCAGGCCCAGTTTCCGTGGTCTCGACCCCGTCGCGACGATGACGGCGCCTGCAACGAGCTCGCGGGAGTCGGTCACGACGGCCCAGTCGTCTCCGCGCGGCTCCACCCGTCTTACCTCGCTCAGGTCGAACGCAACGCCCGCAGTCGCGGCCTGCTCGTGGAGTCTCGGGCCGAACTCAAATCCGGGGAGTCCGTCGGGGAAGCCGGGAAAGTCCTCGATGCGCTCAGTGTTGAGGATTGCGCCGCCGGAGCCAATGGGGTCGAGCAGCGTGGTGGCCCGGCCGTGACGCGCAGCGAAGAGCGCTGCGGTGAGACCGGCAGGCCCTCCGCCGGCGACGGCAATCTCGCACTCCGCAACCATGTACGCGACCCGATCATAGGACGTTGATCAGGCGACGAGCCAGAGCTCGCGCTGCGGCGTGCTGAGCCACTCGACGCCTGCACTCGTCACGAGCACGTCTTCCTCCAGGCCGATGTAGCCGCGGTCAGGCACCGCCGTCCCGTACTCGAGCGTGAAGACATTGCCTTCCTCGACGACACCGTCCGGTGCCGTTCCGTAGCGGTCCCAGCGTGGCCCAAGCAGCGTGCCGCCGTCGTGGGCCGCGCGGCCCAGCTGGTGGCCGAGGGCGTACATCGGCTCTGGGAAGCCCGCGGCGACCAGCGTCTCGCGCGCCGCAGAGTCCACGTCAGCGCCGACGGCTCCCGGCCTGAGGACGTCGACGCCGGCGTCAACGGACGCCCAGAGCGCGTCCCACGCGCGAGCGATGTCGGCGGGTGGTTCCGATTCACCCTCGTCGAGGGCGTACCACACCCGCTGGAGATCGCTCGTGTAGTCGTCCCGCGACACGCCGAAGTCGACATGCAGCAGCTGGCCTCGCTGCAGCCGGAGCTCGCTCGGCGAGGAATGGCCGACGTCCTTGTCCGGGCCGGCGTTCACCGCCGGGCAGTGGTCCTTGCCCCACGCATAGCCGAGGCTGCGCTTCGCCACCTCGTCGTGCATGACGGCGGCGATCTCGAGCTCTGACAGGCCAGGCTCGACCATCGCTGTCACGCGCTCGAAGATCTCCTCCGTGTCCGCGACGGCAGCCCGGATGCGACGCACTTCCTCCGCCGACTTTCGCCCGCGCAGAGCGTTGACGATCGCCTCCGACGAGACCAGGCGATCAGCGTACGCGGTGCCGGCGAGGCCTTCCTGCAGCGTCAGCCAGAGGCCGTGCGTGAGGCCGTCGGCGGCGGGGTCGGACGTCGAGTAGTTGAGGGCGATCGATCGCGGGTTGAGCCGTTCGATCGCCGCCAGCAGGTGAGGGGAGAGGCTCTCGTCGTAGGCGACCACCTCGTTGTACGCGCCGAGCTCTCGCAGGTTCGGCGCGTCGAAGCGGCCGACGAGGGCGATGCGTTCGCCGTTTGCCGCGACCAGGAACGCGCTCTGCCAGGCGCAGTACGTGCCGGCGATGAGGTCGAGGCACGGGTCCTTCGTGAGCAGCGTCTCGCGGACGAGCGTGAGCCAGAGGTCGACGTCCTGCTCGCGCAGGATCTCGCGTCGCCTGGTCCAGCTTCTCGTGGATGAGCACGTGCGGCGTGGTCAGGAGCGAGACACTAGCCGGGGATACGATGTTCGCGTGGCGACGTGGCCGAGTGGTTAGGCAGAGGCCTGCAAAGCCTCGTACAGCGGTTCGAGTCCGCTCGTCGCCTCCTCTTGCGTCTGGACAGCTCTGCTAAAGCCGGGCGAATGACGACTCTGGCGAGCCTGGCGGCGCTCCTCGGAATCCTCGCTTTGACGGTCGCCGGCTGCGGTACTCCGACGTACGAGTCGTCGACGCACGACGCCCAGCGGCTCGTTCCTGAGCTGTCGGATCTTCCCCCCGGGTTCAACCTCGATCCTGCCGAGTCGTTCCCGGTTCCGACGTCGAAGATCCTGGCTGAACCGTTCTCGGCGAGCTCATCGGCGATCATCCCGCGCGAGCGGCTCTCCGGCTACCAGGCTGCGTTCACGAGCCCGCTCGGCCACCCCATCGAGTGCACCGCGGGCGTGTACCGGTCGAGTGCGGCCGCCCGCAAGGTCTATCGGTTGCGGACGCAGAGCGTCGCCTCGTTCGTCGCCGAAACGGGTGGGCACTCGCTGCCGGTGGGGAAGATCGGAGAGGAGACCTATGCCTCTCGATTCGACGTGGGACCAGTGTCCTACCAAGGCGTCGCCTGGCGCTTCCGGGACGTGCTCTCGACGTGCATCGCCGGTGGTTCCACGACCACGTCGCCGATGGCGGAGATCCTTGTCGTCGCCCGTGCTCAACAGCGGCGAATCGCGAATGGCGAAGGTAGACTCGGCCGCCGGTGGCAGGAGACGGAGGATCCGTGGGCACTGCCGTGCTCGGCGCCGGGCCTGCGGGGCTGACTGCGGCGTACGTGCTCGCGCTGCGAGGCGTTCCCGGCGATCGTCTACGAGGCCGACGGCACCGTCGGCGGCATCGCCAAGACGGTCGAGTACAACGGCTACCGCTTCGATCTCGGCGGCCACCGTTTCTTCACGAAGTTCGCGCAGGTGCAGCGCCTGTGGGAGGAGATGCTCGGCGACGAGTTGCTCGTCCGGCCGCGGCTCTCGCGCATCTACTACGACGGGAAGTACCTCGCGTACCCGCTCCAGGCCCGGGACGTCGTCGCCCGCCTCGGCGTCCTGGAGTCGGTGCTGTGCTCGCTCTCGTACTTTCGCAGCCGCCTTTCGCCGTCCCGCCACGAGATCGAGACGTTCGAGGACTGGGTGACCGACGAACTTCGGCACGCGGCTCTACGACGTCTTCTTCCGCATCGTACACGGAGAAGGTCTGGGGCATTCCGGGCTCGGAGATCCACTCGGAGTGGGCGGCGCAGCGGATCAAGGACTTCTCGTTCTGGAAGGCGCTGCTGGCGGCGCTGCACCTGAGCGCGCACGAACGCCGACGACGCTGATCGAGGAGTTCCACTACCCGCGACTCGGCCCCGGGCAGATGTGGGAAGCCTTGAGGCACGCGTCGCGGACCGTGGCATTCCGGTCCACCGCCACCACCGCGCGCTGACGATCCACCACGACCACGACGTCGTCGTCGGCGTCACGATGCAGCACGACGGGCGGACGATCGACGTGCGCCGTCGACGCCGTGCTGTCGAGCATCGCCGCTCAGCGATCTCGTGCTCGAGCCTCGACCCGGCTCCGCCGCGAGGAGATCGTCGCGGCCGCCGAGCGCCTGCGCTACCGCTCGCTCGTGCCTCGTCGCGCTCGTCATCGACCGACGAAGCAGCCCTTCCCGGACAACTGGATCTACCTCCACGACCCCGGCACGCGCGCCGGGCCGCGTCCAGAACTTCGGTGCCTGGAGCCCCGACATGGTCGAGCCCGGGAACGACGTGCCTCGGCGTCGAGTACTTCTGCTTCGAGGGCGACGACATCTGGGAGATGTCGGACGAGGAGGCGGTCGCGCTGGCGACGGACGAGCTGGCGCGCATCGGCCTCGTCGACCCGGCGGACGTCATCGACGGCGTCAAGGTCCGCGTGCCGAAGGCGTATCCGATGTACGACGGCAACTACCGCGAGGCCGTCGCCGTGCTCCGCGGGTACCTGGCGGCGTTCGAGAACCTCAAGACGTTCGGCCGCAACGGGCTGCACCGCTACAACAACCAGGATCACTCGATGTGGACGGCGATCCTCGCCACGCTCAATCTCGTGGACGGGACCGAGCTACGACGTGTGGTCGGTGAACACCGAGGCCGAGTACCACGAGGAAGGCGAAGCCGTCGACGCCCTGCTCGATGTCGACCTCGTCGGCTGATCCGGTAGCGGTCTCCGTCGTCATCGGCTCGAACGGCGCTCCGGGCTCGTCGAGCGCCTGTGCCTCGCCGCAGCTCGAGCCGCCAGGTCTGCGAGCCGGCGGCTCGAGGTGATCGTCCGACGACGGTCCGAACGGTGCGTGCTCGTGCCCGAGCTCTGGCGGGACGGCATCGACGCCGCCACCGGCGACGATCGTCTGCCTCACGATCTCCGTCATGCGCCCCGCCGCCGACTGGCTGGCGACTGCTCGGCGCCTCGCCGGCGAGGCGAGCGCGGTCGGGGGCGCCATCGAGCCGGGCGAGGGTCTGCGTCTGCGCGACTGGGCCGAGTACTTCTGCCGCTACGCGCGCGACATGCTCCCGTTCGCGCTCCGCGAGACCGCCGATCTTCCCGGCGACAACGCCGTCTACACGGCGCGAGGCGCTCGAGCGCGACGCGCGACCTCTACCGCGACGGCTTCTGGGAGCCGGAGGTCAACCGCGCGCTGCAGGAGCTAGGCCGTCGGCTGCTGCACTCGCCCGAGCTCGTCGTCTACCAGGGACGCTCGGCCGGGTTCGCGCGCGTTCATGCGCCAGCGGCTCGTGCACGGCCGCGCGTACGGTCGTCAGCGCGGCGCCCGCTTCTCGACCGCGCGGAACGTCGCGGGAGTCGCTGCTGCGGTCGTCGTGCCGATCGTCCTGCTCGGCGCGGACGCTGCGCGAGGTCTTCTCGCGACGGTCGGCTTCGCCTGAGGCTTGTCGCGGCGACGCCGCTGCTGCTGGCGTACGACATCGCCTGGGCGGCGGGTGAGGCAGCGGGGCATCTGGATAGCCTGCGAGCCCGATGAGCGAGCCGAAGCTCTCCGTCGTGGTCGCGTCCGTGAACGGCTTTCCGTACGTCGGACATTGCCTCGACGCGCTCGCTGAGCGCGCGCCGGGCGCCGAGGTGATCGTCGCCGATTCGACGGACGAGGAGACGCGCCGGCGCCTCGCAGACAGGCTGGCCGGCCGTGAAGCTGCTCTCGTTCGACGAGCCGCAGACGATCCCGGAGCTGCGCGCCGCGGGCGTCTTCGCGGCGCGGGCACCGCTCGTCGCGGTGATCGAGGACCACTGCCTCGTGACGCCCGCGTGGGCGGAGGCGGCAGTTGCCGCACACGAACACGGGCACGCGCGTCGTCGGCGGGCCGATCCGCAACGTCGCCACCGACCGCGTCCGCGACTGGGCGGCGTTCTTCTGCGAGTACAGCGCCTTCATGGAGCCGCTGCCAGAAGGCGAGGCGGACGGCGCTGACCGGCATGAACGTCTCCTACGACCGCGAGGCGATCGCTGCGATCGAGGATCTCCTGCGCGAGGGGCGCTGGGAGAGCTGGCTCCATCGCGCGGCTGCGAGAACGCGGCTTCGAGCCTCTACTGCGCCGCCGACATGGTGCTCGAGCACGACAAGGACTTCGGGCTCGGCGAGTTCCTCTCGCAGCGCTGGCACTACTCGCGCTCGTACGCCGGCATGCGAAACGAGGCGCTCGGCCGCCGCCGTTAGCTCTACGCGCTCGGCGCGCCGCTGCTGCCGCCCGTGCTCTACTGGCGCATGGCGCGGAACGTCTTTTCCCGCGGACGCCGGCGGCGGGAGTTCCTGCTCGCGACGCCGCTCATCCTCGCTCTACGTCGTCACGTGGGCGGCGGCGAGGCGGTCGGCTACGCGTTCGGCGGTGGGCGCAGCCTGCTCAAGGTGCGCTGACGCATGAAGGTCGGCGTCGACGCGACGAGCTGGGCCAACCGGCGCGGCTACGGCCGCTTCGCCCGCAACGCGTGGGCAGGCTCGTCAACGCGGAGAGGACGAGTACGTGCTCTTCATCGGACGAGCGCACGGCGCGCGAGGCGGAGCTGCCGCAAGCAGCGATCGTTCGCGCGGTTGCGCGTCGGCCGGCCGCCCGCCGCGGCATGCCGCCGCGCTCGCTCCGCCGACCTCGCGGCGCGTCGCGCAGGCCGCCGTCGCGCGAGCGCGTCGACGTGTTTCTCTTCCCCTCTCGTCTACACGTGGTTTCCAGTCGCGCGGAGCGCCGACCGTCGTCGGCATTCACGACCTCATCGCCGAGCGAGTTCCCCGACCTGACGCTGCCGACCCGCGGGGCTCGCGCCCGCTGGCGATCTGAAGCGATGGCTGGCGGTCAAGCGGGCGCAGGCGGATCTTCACCGTCTCGCGAGGCGTCGCGGAAGCTGCTCGCTGCCGACCTCGGCGTTCGCTGAAGCGTCGATGGCAGTCGTGCCCGAGGCGCCTGATCCCGTCTTCGGGCCGCGGTCGGCGGAGGAGATCGATGCGAGAGCTCGGCCCGCTCGGCCTCGGTCACGGCGAGCGCGTACTTCGTCTACGCGGGCGGGATCAGCCCGCACAAGGACCTCGAGACCCTGCTCGACGCGTACGCGCTGCTGCGGCGAGCCGGCGCCGCGTCTCGTCATCGCCGGCGCGCTCGAGGACGAGGCGTACCTTTCGGCGGCCGGCTCGGTCCGGCGGCAGATCGACGGCTCGGGACTGCAGAACCGCGTGCTGCTCCCCGGCTTCGTCTCCGACGAGGCTCTCGCCTGCCTCTACGCGGGCGCGGTCGCCTTCGTGTCGCCGTCGCTGGCCGAGGGATTCGGACTCCCCGCCGTCGAGGCCGCGGCCTCCGGCACGCCTGTCGTGCTCAGCGACATTCCGGCGCATCGCGAGACGCTCGGACGACGCCGCGCTCTACTTCCCGTCGGGCGATGCGCGCGCCCTCGCCGGACAACTCGAAGCCGTAGCTGACGACGACGCGCTTCGGGACGAGTACGGCGCGGCGGCACGAAGGCGCGTGGCAGGCCTGTCGTGGGACGCCTCGGCCGCGGCTCTCCACGCCGTGCTGCGAGAGGCCGCCCGTGCCTGAGCCGCTGTCCATCTGCATGGTCACGACGTTCTATCCGCCGCTCCACTTCGGCGGCGACGCCGCTTACGCGTACCAGCTGACGAATGCGCTCGCGCGGCGCGGCCATGCCGTGACGGTCGTCCACTCGGCGGACGCCTACCGCGCGCTGGGCGGGACCGACGCCGGCGACTTCGCGCACGATCCAGGCGTCACAGTGCACCGACTCGAAACGCGCTCGGCGACCGGCGCGTCGCTGGCGACGTACCTCACGGGTAAGCCGGCGGTCTACGCACGGCAACTGCACGACGTGCTCGACGGCGGTCGCTTCGACGTCATCCACTTCCACAACGTCTCGCTCGTGGGCGGCCCGGGCGTGCTCGTGTACGGCGACGGCGGTGAAGCTGTACACGACGAGCGAGCACTGGCTCGTGTGCCCGATGCACGTGCTCTTCCGCTACAACCGCGAGCCGTGCGTCGAGCCGCATTGCCTGCGTTGCACGCTCGCGTTCCGCCGGCCGCCGCAGCTCTGGCGCTACACGGGACTGCTCGAGCGCTCCGTGAAACACGTCGATCTCTTCCTCTCGCCGAGCCGTTTCACGCTCGAAGCGCATCGCGCCCGAGGGTTCACGCGCACCGATGCGCCACCTCCCCTACTTCCACGCGGGCGACGGGATAGAGGCAGCCGGCGATGCGCCGGCCGCCACGAGGCCGTACTTCCTCTTCGTCGGCCGCCTCGAACGACTCAAGGGCGTACAGGTATTGCTCGACGCCTTCCGCGACTACCGCGAGGCCGATCTCATTGTCGTGGGGGAGGGGACCTACGAGGAGGAGCTCCGCCGGCAGGCGGCCGGCCTCGACGCACGTGCGCTTCCTCGGCCGTCTCCACCCGTCGGAGCTGGGAAAGCTCTATGCAGGCGCGATCGCGCTGGTCGTCCCGTCGATCGGTTACGAGGTGTTCGGCATCGTCGCGCTAGAGGCTTTTGCGCGGCGGACGCCGGCGATCGTCCACGACCTGGGCGCGCTGACCGAGGTGATCGAGGACTCGGGCGGCGGGCTGCTCTACAGGACGGCGGCGGAGCTCCGCGAGGCGATGCACCGGCTGCTCGGAGACGAGGAGCTGCGTGCCCGGCTCGGAAACCAAGGCTTCGATGCGTGGCAGCGGCTGTGGAGCGAGGACGCCCACGTCGCGGGCTACTACGGCGCGATCGAGGAGGCCAAGGGGCTGCGGCGGTGACGGCCGTCATCCTGACGTACCACGCGATCGAGGAGGGCCCCACGCCGCTGTGCATCGAGCCGGAGCTGTTCGGGGAGCACGCCGCTGCGATCGCGGCGTCGGGTGCAACGTGCCTCACGGTGCGTGAGCTCGGTGCTGCTCTGCGCGACGGCGCACTGCCTGAACGGGCGGTGACGATCACGTTCGACGACGGCTGCGCGAGCGTCGTCACGAACGCCGCGCCGCTGCTCGCGGAGCACGGGTTGCGGGCCACGGTGTTCTGCGTGGCCGGCCACCTTGGCGGGACGAACGAATGGCCCGGCCAGCGCGGCTCGGCGCCTTCTCTCCGGCTCGCTTCTGCCGAGGAGCTGGCGGAGCTGGCCGGGCGAGGCTTCGAGATCGGCTCGCACGGGTACACGCACGCGGCGCTCAGCCGATATCTCGCCGTCCCACGCAGCGCGCGAGATCGAGGACTCGAAGACCGCCCTCGAAGCCGCCGCGCGCGCGTCTGTGACCTCGTTCGCGTGGCCGTACGGTGCTCAGCCCGGGGCAGAGCCGGCTCGGCTGATCAAGGCCGGATACCTGGCCGCCTGCACGACGGCGATGGCGCGCGTCGGCCCAGACTCCGACCCGCTCGCCCTGCCTCGGGTGGACGCTTATTACGTCCGCCGTCCGGAGCGACTCCGTAGTGTGCTCGAGGGCGCGCGCGACGAGTACCTCCGCCTGCGGGCGATCGCCGCCCGCGCACGCCGGCTGTTCCGGAAGGACTACGTGTGAGCGAGGTTCAGCAGGTCGACGCAGCACGCGGCTGGCGCATGGTGCTGCGCCGCTTCTCGGCGCTGCTGGCCGGGGAAGCCGGCGCGCGCATCCTCGGCTTCGTCATCGTGCTCGTCCTCGCGACGCGGCTCGGCCCGGCCGGCTTCGGCATCGTCACCTTTGGCCTGACGCTCGTCGCGTGGTGCAGCTACGTCGTCGACGCTGGAACGGAGATCCTCAACGTCCGCGAGATCGCGCGGCGGCCGGATCGCTTCCGGCACATCTCGGAGCGCGTGCTCGGCCTGAGGCTGGCGCTGTCGGTCGTAGCCGCGGCTCTGTTCGTGGTGGGAGCGTGGCTGCTGGCCCGCTCGGACCTCACCCGCGAGACGCTCATGCTCTTCGCGCTGCTCTTGCCTGCGGGTGCACTCAACCTCCGCTGGATGGTGCTCGGAGTGGGGGGGTCGCGTGCCATCGCGATCGGCCTCGTCCTCTCGCGCCTGCTCGTGCTGGTGGCGGTCGTGCTCCTCGTCGTGGACGAGAGCGACATCACGCGCGTGCCCGTGATCGAGGCCGTAGGCACGCTCGTGTATGCGCTCGTCATCCTCTGGCTCGTCGGCGGCGGGCTGCGGCGGCTGCGCCCTCGTGTCGACATCCCGGCATGGCGGGACACGCTCCGGCAGAGCACGCCGCTCATGATCACAGGCTTCGCCCGTTCGGCCGTGGTCTCGTTCGACATCGTCCTCATCCAGCTCGCGCTCGGCCCGGAGGACCTGGGCATCTACTCGCTCGCGTCACGCCACGCGTTCTTCGTCACCGGCGCCGTCGGCCTGTTCTCGATGGCGTTCCTCTCCGCCTTCAGCGCCACCGCCGACGAAGGGGCGGTCGCGCTCAAGGGCCGGGCGCTGCGCTGGGCCTTCGGCATATCGGTGTTCGTGGCTGCGGCGCTGACGGTGGGCTCTCTCCTGATCCCATACGTCTACGGCGACGAGTACGACCGGTCGGTCGCCGTGCTCGCCGTCATCGCGTGGCGCATACCGCTCGCAGTGCTGGCGAGCATCTACGGCAGCATCCTCGTCGCGCGCGACCGCCAGATCGACCTCATGCGCAACAGCATCGCCGCGGCCGCGTTCGTCGTCTGCGCCGATCTCGTGGCCGTGCTCGCCTTCGGGCTGCTCGGCGCCGCCGTCGTCTCGATCGCGGGCGGCGCGCTCACGTACGTGCTCAACGCGCGCAGCGTCCGGCGAGCGGCTCCCGAGCTCGGTGGCCGTTCGCTCCGCACGGCGGAGCCTTGAGCCCCACGCTAGGGATCGACGGCCATCGCCTCGCCGGCACGCGCTCCGGCGTCGGCCGTTACGTCGCCGAGCTGTTACGCGAGTGGGCTGACACGGAGACGCCGTTCAGCGAGCTCGTGGTCTTCGTACCCGAAGGCGTCGGAACCGACGCCCTACCTCCGTCGCATTCGTTCCGCGTACACGAGCTCTCCGGAGCCGGCGGGTCGGCCTTTCACTGGGGACTGGGTCGCGCCGCCCGTCACGTCGACCTCCTGTTCTGCCCCTCGTACGCCGCGCCGCTTGCCTACCGTGGGCCGTTCGTCGTCACCGTTCACGACGCGCTCTCGGCGCTCATGCCGCCGCACCCCGGCCTGCGCCAGCGCCTTCGTCATCGATCGACGAGAAGCTCGGCTCGCAGAGCACGCCACGTCATGACCGTGTCAGAGACGTCGCGCCGGGACATCGCAACGTCCTACGGCGTCTCTCCGTCTCGGATCACGGCTGTGCCGAACGGTTGCGGCGCCGAGTTCTTCGTCCCTCCGACCGTGGCGGCGGCTGCCGAGGTGCGCAGGCGGTACATGCTGGCGGGATCCCCGTTCTGCTTGTTCGTGGGCAAGCTCGCCCGGCGACGCAACCTGCCGACGCTCGTGGAGGCCTTCGCCCAGGCCAGGGCGCGGGCCGGCATGTCGCACGCGCTCGTGCTCGCCGGAGACAGCACCGCTGCGGAGCCGCTGGGGGAAACTCCGGACTTCGTGCGCGTGACGGGCTATGTGCCGGAGCAGGATCTGCACGTCCTCTACCACGAGGCGGAGGTCTTCGTCTATCCCTCGTCGTATGAGGGGTTCGGCCTGCCGGTGCTCGAGGCGATGGCCGCCGGGACACCCGTGCTCACGGCACGGAACTCCGCGCTCGCCGAAGTCGCGGACGAGGCGGCACTGCTCGTGGACGAGCCGCGAAGAGATCTGCTCGCAGATGCACTGACGACGCTGCTCACCGACGCGGCGCTGCGCGAGCGGCTGTCGGAGCTGGGGAGGCAACGAGCGCGCCTCTTCCCATGGAGCCGCACTGCCTCGGAGACGATGGCGGTACTGGCGGCGGTATCCTCGGCGGCCGCGTGAGCGAGCAGTCAACTCCGCTTCGCCTCAATCTCGGCTCGGGGAACAGACCGCTCCCCGGCTACGTCAACGTCGACGCACGACAGCTGCCGACGGTCGACGTCGTCGCCGACGTCCGCTCGCTGCCATTCGAGGACGGGACGGCGGCCGCGGTGGAAGCGTCGTCGCTGCTCGAGCACTTTCGCAATCCGTACGACGTGCTCGACGAGATTCACCGCGTGCTCGCGCCGGCCGGCGTCGCTCCGCGTCCGCGTACCGTCGCCGTGGTCGCAGGCGGGGATGCTCGACCCCGACCACGTGTTCCTGGCCGACCTCAAGCAGTGGCGCGAGATCCTCGGCGGCTACTTCACGAAGGTCAGTGCCCACGGTGAGGGCGTGCGCTACCGCGACAGCAAGCTGTTGGCGGCGGCGAATCATTTCGCGGTCAGGGTTCTGCGGATGCATGAGCTAGCGCAGACGTGGGAGCTCACGGCCTCGGGCAAGCGTGCGGAGCCGTTCCGGGCCTACGTGCCCTGGTGGCTCGAAGAGGCGTGAACGTCGAGCTGCTCGTCCGCGAGGACCTCGCGATGTCGAGCGCGCCGATCGCCGTGGAGACGCTCGCGTCGCTGGGCGTATCTGCGCGCACAGTGGTCGAAGGCGAGGTCGATCTCTCGCCCGGCCGCCTCGTGTGGGTGGGCGGCAACCCGCGCTGGTACAGGCGCACGCTCGACCGGATCGCGGCGCTGCCGCGCGGCGAAAGGCCGCTCGTGCTCGTGTGGCATACGGAGCCGCTGCCGATGCCCCGCGCCGCAGGGATGCACGGGCAGATGCTGACGGCGAGAGAAATGGCGAAGCTCGCGCTGCGCGACCGACGCGTCAACGACCACTACTCGAACGCCAAGTACCTCCGCCGCCTTGCGGCCGACGGGACGACCGACGTGCTTGCCGTCGCGACGCGGGCCTACCAGGCGTACCTCGAGCAGGAGGGCATCGCGACCGAGCTCGTCCCGCTCGGCTACCACCCGTCGCACGGACGGCGGCTCGACCGTGAGCGCGACGTCGGCGTCATCTTCCTCGGTGACTTCCGGTTGCCGAGGAGGCGCCGAATCCTGCGGCGCCTGGAGCGGGAAGGCGTGGACATCCTCACGCTGGGCGACTACTCGAACCCCGAGCTCTGGGGAGAGGGACGGGTAGAGCTCATCAACCGCGCGAAGATCGCGCTCAACATCCCGCGGCTGGAAGGGCACCTGCCCGATGTGCGGCTGCTCGTGGCGATGGCGAACGGCGCGCTAGTCGTCTCGGAGCCGCTGTACTTGCCGGAGCCGTACGAGCCTGGCGTGCACTACGTCGAGGCGCCCGTCGAGCGGCTCGCGGAGACGATCCGGCAGTACCTGGCGGACGGAGACGCGAGGCGGCGGATCACGGACGAGGCGTACCGCTTCGTGACGACCGAGCTGACGCTCGACCGTTCGTTCAGCCGGCTGCTGGAGCTCGCGCGCGAGGCTACGCTGCGGGCGGCGTGAAAGACGTCCGGCCCGACTACTACGCACGCCTTCACGCCGTCGAGGAGCAGCACTGGTGGCACAACGGCATGCGGGAGATCACCGCAGCGCTGCTCCGCGAGCGCCTGGCTCAGGGCCACCTGAGCCTGCTCGACGCGGGCTGTGGGACGGGCGGCTTCCTCGCCTGGGCCGCCGGCACGGGCTCGTTCGACCGTCTGGCCGGCGTGGACATCAGCGCCGAAGCCGTGGAGCTGGCGAAGGGTGCGGTCCCCGGCGCCGAGCTGCACGTGGCCCCGGTGCACGACCTTCCCTACGCCGACGAGACTTTCGACGTAGCCGTGCTCAACGATGTGCTTCAACACGTGGACGAGCGCGAAGTCGATGCGGGCCTGCGTGAGCTGCGGCGGGTGCTGTTGCCGGACGGGGTCCTCTTGGTGCGCACGAACGGCGGCCGCCAGGCGCGGCGAGAGCGGGCCGACTGGCGGCTGTATGACGCCGACTCGCTGAAGGCAGAGCTCGAGGCAGCCGGGTTCGACGTCGTTCGGATCACGCACGTGAACGCTGTGCTTTCGGTCTGGGGCGCCGCTCGCGGGCGCGGCCCCACTGCGCCGACGCCCACGACGTGCGGCATCCCGGTCGAGGCAGGCTCGACCGCAAACGCCGTCGGGCGAACGCTGCTGGGGCTCGAGGCCCGAGTGCTCAGACACACGCACGTCTCCCTCCCCTACGGCCACACGCTGCTGGCGGTGGCGGTGCCGGCGTGAGCATCCCGGAGTTCTTCGACACGACCGCGGAGCGCTACGACCGGCGGTACGACGAGTCCAACGCGGCGGGCCGCCTGCTTCGCCACCGGCTGGAGGTCGCCGTGGAGCTGCTCGGCGACCCACGAGGAGACGTGCTCGACGTGGGCATGGGCACCGGCCGCCTGTGCGCCGTGCTCGATCAGCGCGGCTGGCAGGTGAGCGGAGTCGACCTGTCGCCGGCCATGGTGGCTGCGGCCAGACGGAGGTTGCCCGAGCTCGCGGAGCGGCTCGTCGAGGGACCGATCGCACACCTGCCGTTCGCCGGCGAGTCGTTCGACGCGGTCGCCGCGACCGGTGTTCTCGAGTATGCGACACATGACCTCGTCGGCGCCGTGGCCGAGCTTGCGCGCGTGCTGCGATCGGAGGGCGTTGCCGTCATGAGCTTCCCGCGGCAGCAGTCGCCCGCGCTCTTGTGGCGCTCGAAGCTGCTCTATCCGGCCGTGAGGGCGACCAAGCGGGTCGTTCCGTTGGGGCGGCCGGCGCCACTCGACCTACCGCCGCGGAGCGAGGACGAGTTTCTGGCGGCCGTTGCTGGGGCGGGCCTCGCCGTCGAGGAGACGCGCCGCATCGGGCGCCTCGCATCGCACCTCATGTTGAGGGCGCGCAAGCAATGAAACGTTGGCTGATCACGGCGGCCGCCGTCGCGGTCGCGCTTGTTCCGGGCTTGTCCGCGGCGGCGCAGACCGCCCAGGCGCCCGCGACGATTGCCACGGTCGCCGGCAACGGCGTCGACGGATACGACGGCGACGGAGGACCCGCCACCAGTGCGGCGATCGATCATCCGCGCGGCATCGCGGCACTGCCCGACGGAGGGTTCGTCTTCGCGTCGCCGTTCCTGCCCGCCGTGCGGCGTGTCGGCGCTGACGGCCGCATCACGACGGTGGCCGGGACGGGAGTCGCCGGCTTCTCCGGCGACGGCGGCCCAGCGACTGCCGCCCAGCTCAATCTCGTCCACGGCGTCGCGCTGCTGCCCGACGGGAGCTTGGTGCTCGCGGATACCAGCAACCACCGGATCAGGCGCGTGGCACCGAACGGCACCATCACGACCGTCGCCGGCACCGGGACGTTCGGC
Source organism: uncultured Actinomycetes bacterium (assembly GCA_963786725.1). Classification (GTDB taxonomy): domain Bacteria; phylum Actinomycetota; class Thermoleophilia; order Gaiellales; family Gaiellaceae; genus PALSA-612. The sequence continues at coordinate 466,528 of CAWBAD010000007.1, forward strand.
TTCTCCGGAGACGGCGGGCCGGCCACCGGGGCGCAGATCGCGGCCCCTCGCGGAATCGCGACGCTGCCCGACGGGAGCATCCTCTTTCCCGACTCCGGCAACCACTGCGTGCGATTGATCTCAACGGCGGGCATCATCACGACCGTCGCCGGCAGTGGGACGGCCGGTTTCTCTGGCGACGGTGGGCCCGCAACATCGGCGGAGCTGAACCTCCCGTTCTCGGTCTCTCCGCTCGCGAGCGGGGGCTTCCTGGTCGCCGATGCGGGCAACTCGAGGATTCGCCGCGTCGCCGCGGACGGCACGATCACGACAGTCGCCTCGGCCGCAGGGTTCAACTCCCCGCACGCTGTCGCGGCCCTGCCTGACGGCGGCTTCCTCGTCGCCGACACAAACAACAACCGTGTGGTGCGCGTGTCTGCGAGCGGCACGATGACGACCGTCGCCGGAACCGGGACCGCTGGCTTCTCGGGCGACGGAGGGCCGGCAGCGACCGCTGCGCTTAACCAGCCGAAGGCGCTTGCGGTGCTCCCCGATCTCTCCGGCTTCCTCGTCGGCGACTCCGCGAACAACCGCGTGCGCCTCGTCAGTCTCGACCTTCGGCCGGCCCTCGTGCTGCGCATCATCGTCAAGCAGCTCCGCACGACGGCCGGGCGTGCGGCGACGCTGCGCTACCTCCTCTCCGAGCGAGCGACGGCACGCCTCGAGGTCCTGCGGCGCGGCACGGTCGTCCTACGCGGGACGCAGCAGGGCAAGGCCGGCGCCAACACGCTCAGCTTCGGCCGGACCCTGAAGGCCGGCGCCTACGGCCTACGGTTGCGCGCGACTGCCGCCGGGAATCGAAGCGCTACGGCGACCGCCTCGCTGACGGTCAGGAAGCGGCGGAGCTGACGAGCTCCACGCGCTCGCCGGTCTCGGCCGACCGGTAGGCGGCTTCGATCACGCGCAGGCCGTCGCGTGCCTGGCTGCCGCTTGAAGGCGGCTCACGGCCCTCTTGCAAGGCCGTCACGATCTCGCGGAAGAGAGTGACCGTCGCCGCCACGCCGGGGTTGCGCGGGTTGCGCGCGAGCTTCTTCCGGTGCAGGCCCTTCTCCGCCCAGGCGACGCCCCCCAGCCCGTAGTGGAGGCGGATCCCCGGCCGCTCGGCGCGCTTCATTCCCAGTTGCAGCAACACGCGGCCGCCGTGGGATGCCCGCAGTGACGCCTCCTCGCAGTCCGCGCGGAGCTCGATGTAGCGCGTGCCGGCCCGGCAGAGCCTGTCGATCGTGATCTGTGCCAGCCTGCCGCCGGAGAACTCGAGCATGACGAGATGCACGGCGTCCGCCTCCCGCGTCTCGTCGAGCCCGCTCGAATGCCTTGCGTAGACCGCTTCCGGCAACTCACCGAAGAGGTCGAGCAACAAATCGACGAGATGGCAACCGGCCTCGAACAGCGTCCGGTTCGGCATCGCCGCCCGCCACGGCACGGGCTCGTCCCACGGAGGGAGGTCCATGAGCTGCGAGACCTGGCAGAAGACGAGTCTGCCGACGCCGGGCTTGCCGATCTGCTCCTTGACCGCACGGAAGACAGGCTTCGCGCGGTACTGGTGATTGACCGCCACTCGCCTGTCGGTCGCTGCTGCCGTCGCGAGCACGCGATCGGCTTCCTCGACGGTGGAGACGAACGGCTTCTCGCAGATCACGTGAGCGCCGCCTTCCAGCGCAGCGATCGAGAGCTCGGCGTGGGACGAGGGCGGCGTTCCGACGACCACGAGCTCGGGTTGCGCCGAGCCCATGAGCTGCTCGATCGACTCGAATGCCGGCGCGCCCGTCGTCTTCGTCCACCAGGCTTGGCGCTCCTCCGAGGGATCGGCGCCGCCCACGATCTCCACGTCGGCGAGAGCGCGCAGGGCGGGAAGGTGAAACTCCCCGGCCGCCCAACCGAGGCCGACGACTGCAGCTCGCATCGGGAGAGCCTAGCCGGGGCTCAGGGCCGGATCGTGCGCCTGGAGCACGCGCAGGCCACCGCCGGACCACGTCGCGTCCCCCGCCAGCAGCGTCTCCCCGTCCACGAGCAGCCCGGCGTGGCCGGGTGTGTGCCCGGGGAGCGGGACCATGAGCAGGCGGCCGTCATCCGCGATGTCGTGCGAGGCGGCGAACGGACCAGCGGCCGGCCCGGAGAAGTCGACGAGCCGAGGAGTGAGCCCGGCCGGCCAGTGCTGGGGGAGGTAGCCGCGGAGGCGTCCTCCGACGCCGGCCGCGCGCTCCCACTCGATGCGCGAAACGAGGACCTCCGCGTGCGTGAACGCAGAGAGGCCGCCGACGTGGTCGGTGTGCAGGTGAGAGAGCACGACCCACCGCACTGCGAGCGGGTCGAGCTGCGATGCGACCTCGTCTTCGGGCGCGAGCTCGAATCGCGCCAGCCACAGGTACGGGTGCCACCGTGGGTGATAGCCGCCGTGCGAGGCCCTCGTCGACTGGCCCGTGTCGAAGAGGCACATCCCATCGGGATGGTCGACGGCGAAGGCGTGCACGGGCAGGGTCTCGTCGCTCCAGCCGCCCGGCAGGTAGCGCAGCGGCCCCGTGCGCCGCTTGCCGCGGACGCGCCCGGTGGTCAGGCAGCGAATGTCCATCTAGCGGTTATGGAGATGCCTGGCCACGCCGACCGGCACCGCGAGCGCCCCGGTCACATGGTGGACAGCGTGCAGGCCGGCGCCCGTTGCGACTCCGGCAGGCCCGTGGCGGCGGAGGAAGAGCTCGTAGAGCTCGACGTTGAGCGCGACGAGCGCGATCAATCCGGCCGAGCGCCGTCCCCGGCCTGCCACGTAGGAGTGCGACCGCCGAGATCCCGGCAGCCGCCGCGCTCACGCGATGCCGCCAGCCGAGGTTGAGCGCCGTCGACCCCGAGCCGTGCCGCAGCACGAGCTCGACCCATGGCACTCCGCGCTGCCAGAAGTCCGTTCGCACCATCGCCTGGAGCGTCCAGCCCTTCAGGTGCGTGCCCTGGATCAGCGGGTCGAGGAGAATCCTGCCGCCGTCGCGCGAGAGCCTCGTACCGAGGTCGATGTCCTCGACGGAAGGAAGCGGGTAGCGCGCAGCATCGAACCCGCCCGCCGAGCGAAACGCGTCCCGGCGTACTGCCCCGAGGCCGGCCCAGAACGTTGACGCTTCACCGGCGCCCTGCTGGTGAACGTGGTGGTGCAGGAGATTCCGAAACTGCGAGACGACGCCCGGCTCGGCCGGCACGTCGTCGTACGAGCCGAAGACCGCGACCAGCGTCGGATCCGCCTCGAAAGCGGCTCGGATGCGGGCGAACGCGTCCGCGTGCGGGAGCACATCCGCGTCTACGAAGACGACGACGTCACCGGTCGCGTCTTCCACGCCGGCATTGCGCGCGGCAGCCGGGCCGCCGCCTTCGGTGACGACGATGACCTCCTCTGGAGGCTGGTCGGCCGCGAGGATGGCGTTGACGCACGCGTCGAGCGTGGGCGGGTCGTTCGTCGCCGGAACGACGGCCGTGAGCGTGACCATGTGACTAACGTACCGCCTCGATGCCGGCAGTCCTCATGAAAGGCGCGCCGCTCGCGGGTCGCATCCGCGCCGAGGTCGCCACCGACGTCGCCGAGCTGGGTCACGTCGGCCTGGCGACGGTGCTCGTCGGCGACGATCCTGCGTCCCACATCTACGTCGACCACAAGCACAAGGCCGCGCTGGAAGCGGGCATCGAGAGCCACGACCACCGCCTGGCCGCAGAGACGTCTGCGGACGAGCTGCGCGAGCTGATCGAGCAGCTCAACGGCGACGACCGGGTCGACGGCATCCTCGTCCAACTGCCGCTGCCGAAGCACCTGGACGGGACGGCTGCCACGCGTCTCGTCTCACCGGCGAAGGACGTGGACGGCTTCCACCCGGTCAGCGCAGGGCAGCTCTACCTCGGCCACCCGACGTTCGTGCCGGCGACTCCGGCCGGGATCATGGAGCTGCTCGACGAGCACGAGGTTCCCTTGGAGGGCCGCCGGGCCGTCGTCGTCGGCCGTAGCCAGATCGTCGGTAAGCCGATGGCGCATCTGCTGCTCGCGCGAAACGCAACCGTGACGATCTGCCATTCGCGCACGGTCGACCTCGCCGCGCACACTCGCCCGGCCGACGTAATCGTCGCCGGCGTCGGCCATCCGCACCTGATCACTGTGGACATGGTCAAGGAGGGCGCGGCCGTCGTTGACGTTGGCATCACTCGCCGGCCGGAGGGCCTCGCCGGCGACGTCCACCCCGCCGTCGAGGAGGTCGCCGGCCACCTGACACCCGTGCCCGGAGGCGTCGGGCCGATGACCATCGCAATCCTGCTCCGGAACACGGTTCTGGCCGCCCGCTACCGCCGCGGCGTGCTTGCGTTTCCGTAGCGACGTCGGGTAACGTCCGCGGCGTTCGAGATCAGCTTTTTCGGTTCGAAGGAGGACACGTTGGTGGACCAAGTAGGACAGACGGCCGTCGGTACGGTCAAGTGGTTTTCGAACGAGAAGGGTTTCGGCTTCATCGAGCGCGAGGGGGGCGAGGACGTCTTCGTCCACCACACCGCGATCACGATGGACGGCTACCGAACGCTGACAGAAGGTCAGCGCGTCGAGTTCGAGATCACCCAAGGAGACAAAGGCCTGCAGGCGGCGAACGTCCGGGCTGTCTGAACACCGTTCCGGTTGCAACCTTCGAGGGCCCCGGAAGGGGCCCTCTGCTTTGAGAGGATGACTCGAATGGCGATCACGAGAGAGCAGGTGCTGCACGTGGCGAAGCTCGCGCAGCTCGGCCTGTCCGAGGACGAGGTGACGCGCTTCTCGGAACAGCTCTCCGCGATCCTCGAGTCGGTCGGCAAGATCGCCGAGCTCGACCTCACGGGGATCGAGCCGACGTCGCACCCGCTCGACATCGTCAACGTGTTCGGCGAGGACGAGCCCGAGCCGTCACTACCGCTCGAGGAGGCTCTGGCCAACGCTCCCGACCCGGAGGACGGGTCGTTCGGAGTGCCGGCGCCGTGATCGACACGCTGCGCCTGACTGCCCGCGAGGCGAACGATCTCCTCACGCGAGGCGAGATCTCCGCTGCCGAGCTGCACGCCGCGTACCTGACGCCGGACGACAACGTGCACGCCTACCTCAGGCGGACGGAGTACGGGGGCGCGGAGGGGACTCCGATCGCCCTCAAGGACCTCATCTCGACCAAGGGCGTGGAGACGACCGCGGGATCGAAGATCCTCGCGGGCTACGTGCCCGTGTTCGACGCCACCGTTGCCGAGCGGTGTCGTGCTCGAGGGTTGTCGATGCTGGGCAAGACGAACATGGACGAGTTCGCGATGGGCTCGTCCACCGAGAACTCCGCGTATGGGCCGACGTTCAACCCGTGGGACCTCTCGAAGGTGCCAGGCGGCTCCTCCGGTGGCTCCGCGGCTGCCGTCGCGGCCGGGTTGGCACCGTGGGCGCTCGGCTCGGACACCGGCGGGTCGATCAAGCAGCCGGCTGCGTTGTGCGGCGTCGTCGGCCTGCGTCCGACCTACGGCACGGTCTCGCGCTACGGGATCGTCGCGTTCGCCTCCAGCCTCGACCAGATCGGCCCGATCACGAAGACCGTCGCCGACTGCGCCTTCCTTTACTCGGTGATCGCGGGCCGCGACCCGCGCGACACGACGACGGTCGAGCTGCCGGCGCCGATCGAGATCCCCGACGCCGCCGACCTTTCCGGCCTGCGGGTGGGGGTGCCGAGGCAGCTCAACGAGGCGGAGGGGATCGAGCCCGGCGTTAAGGAAGCAGTCGAGCGCGTCATCGCGCTATGTGAGCAGCTCGGCGCCGAGGTGGACGGCTGCGAGCTGCCGCTCTCCGTCGAGTACGGGCTTGCGTGCTACTACCTGATCGCGCCGTCGGAGGCGTCCTCCAACCTCGCGCGCTATGACGGGGTCCGCTTCGGCCCGCGCGCCGAGGGAGACGGCGGTTACTTCGAGATTGCCGAACGGACGCGCGACGAAGGCTTCGGCGACGAGCCGAAGCGCCGCATCATGCTCGGCACCTACGCACTGTCCGCCGGGTACTACGACGCGTTCTACGGTCAGGCCCAGAAGGTGCGGACGGTGATCAGCCGCGAGCACGCCGAGCTGTTCGACCGCTTCGACGTGTTGATCAGCCCGACCTCGCCGACGGTCGCGTTCCCGCTCGGCGCGAAGACGCAGGACCCGCTCGCGATGTACGTCTCGGACGTGCTCACGATCCCGTCCAACATGGCCGGCCTGCCCGGTCTGTCGATCCCCTGCGGCCTGTCAGACGGCCTCCCGGTCGGCCTACAGCTCGTCGGGCCTCAGTTCTCGGAGAACATGCTCTTCCGCGCCGGCCACGCGCTGGAGCACGCGCTCGACTTCGACTACGTCCCGGAGCGCCTGAGGTGAGCTGGGAAACGATCATCGGCCTGGAGATCCACGTCCAGCTGAAGACGCGGACGAAGATGTTCTGCCGCTGCACGAACGGCTCTGGGGCCGCGCCGAACACGACCACCTGTCCGATCTGCCTCGGACACCCAGGCTCGCTGCCCGTGTCCAACCGCGCGGCGGTCGAGTGGGCGATCGACCTCGGCCGGGCGCTGGGCTGCGCGATCGCCGAGCGCGCGCTCTTCCATCGCAAGAGCTACTTCTATCCCGACCTCGCCAAGGGCTACCAGATCTCGCAGTACGACGAGCCGCTCTGCGTTGGAGGGACCTTTGTCGTACCCGGACGACGACGGCGATCTCGAAGTCGGGATCGTGCGCGCGCACCTGGAAGAGGACGCTGCGAAGACCGTCCACGTCGGGGGCGCGGGCGGGCGGATCGTCGGCGCCGGCCGTTCGCTCGTCGACTACAACCGCGGTGGCGTGCCGCTGGTCGAGATCGTGACGCAGCCCGACCTCCGCTCCTCCGACGACGTGCAGCGCTTCCTCCAGTTGCTGCGCCAGACGATCGTCGAGCTGGGCGTCTCCGATGCGGAGATGGAGAAAGGCACGTTGCGCGTCGACGCCAACGTGTCGGTGCGTCCGGCGGGCGAGGATGGCTACCGGACGCGCTGGGAGCTCAAGAACATGAACTCCTTCAATTTCATCGGGCGCGGCATCGACGCCGCCGTGCGCGAACAGATCGCACTGTACGAGGCTGGGCAGGACGTCGTCCAGGAGACGTACGACTACGACGCCGGCTCGGACACGCTTGACGCCGCACCGGTCGAAGGAGGAGGCGGACGACTACCGCTACTTCCCCGAGCCCGATCTCGTCCCGATCCAGCCGGGGGAGCTGTTAGCAGAAGGTCGGGAGCTGCCCGACGCGCCGGCCGCGCGCATCCGCCGGCTCGAGCCCGCCGTCGGATTCGCGACGTCGTGGGAGCTCGTGACGACAGGGCGAGACGCAGAGCACGACAAGCTCGTCGCCGCCGGCGTCGACGTACGCGCGGCGGCGAACCTCGTCCGCAACGAGGCGGCTGGCATCGCAATTGCCGAGCCGGCGGAGCTGGCGAAGGTGATCGCGGCGAGGGAGCGGCTGCCACGCGAGGCTTATCTCGCCGCGGTGGAGGCGAGCGCGAACGCCGGCTTTACAGCGGACAAGTACCTCGAGCAGGAGCTCGTGTCAGACGAACGGACGCTCGAGCCCGTCATCGACGCCGTGCTAGCCGCGAACGCCGACCAGGTGACGGCGTACCGCGCCGGCAAGGAGGGCTTGCTCGGGTTCTTCGTCGGCCAGGTGATGAAGGAGACGGGTGGCGGGGCGAACCCGAAGCTCGTCGGCGACATGTTGCGGCAGAAGCTCGCAGGATGACCGGTGACCCGGTAGCGGAGGCGAACGCGCTCCTGCTCGACCGGGGCTACCGCGAGCCGCAGCTCGCCGTCCATGTCTCGCCGATGCGGGGGCGGGTGCTGCTCAAAGGCTCGAAGATCGTGAGTCCCTTGGCCGATGCGCCGGACTACGTGCTGCGCGTCGTGCGCGACCGCGTTCCTCCGGCGGCAGAGCTCGGGCATCGTACGCTGACGCCTCAGGAGCTTCGCGACTGAGCTAGTTGTTGCGGGGATCGTCGGGCATGAGGGCGAGAATCCGGTAGCTGCCGCCCTTCGTGCGCAACGCCGAGCCGAAGAGATCGTCCTCGGCGTCGGCGAGGAGATCGATGTCTCCGACGGGCTCGACGAGCCACGACTCTTCCTCCAGCTCGGACTCGAGCTGCCCCGGCGACCAGCCCGAGTAGCCGGCGAACACCCGGGCGCGTCGCGTCGTCTCCGCCAGCTCATCGAGATCGCCGTCGGCCCGCGCGAAGCCCAGGTCGCCGACGACGACTGCCGCTGCCTGCGACGACTCCTCGAACTCGGCGAGGACGAGCACCGCTCGCGGCTGCACCGGCCCGCCCACGAACACGAGCGAATCGGCTCCCGCCACGTCCGCGAGATCCGGCACAGCCTCGCCGACTGTGGTTTCGGACGGCCGGTTGAGGACTAGCCCCATCGCGCCTTCCTCTCCGTGCTCCGCCACCAGCACGACCGTCCGGCGGAAGTTCGGGTCGAACAGCGCCGGCGTCGAGAAGAGCAGCATTCCCTTGAGCGACTCGACGCTCATCGCTTTGTCACTCGTACTGAAGCGCCTGAAGGACGTTGAGACGCGCCGCGCGGCGTGCCGGCAGGATCGCCGCCACCACCCCGACGATCACGGCCGCGACGGCGAAGATGACGAGCGAGACGATCGGCCAGGCGAGGATGAGGAAGTCGACGCGGGCGATCAGCAGCGCCGCGAGCACGATCCCGAGCGTGATGCCGATCGCGGCGCCCATCAGGGACGTGACGATGCTCTCCAGCGTGATCATGGAGCGAACCTGCCAGCGGGTCGTGCCGACGGCACGCAGCATGCCGATCTCCCGGGTCCGCTCGAAGACGCTGAGCACGAGCGTGTTGATGATGCCGAAGACGGCTGACGATCACCGACAGCGCCAGCAGGACGTAGAGGACGTTGAGCACCTGGTTGATGCCGCTGACCTGGTTGTCCTTGAACTCGTCTTGGTCCTGGAGCTTCGCGTTGGGGAAGCCGGCGAGCGCCGCGTCGAGAGCCGCCGTGTTCTCCGGCGTCTCCCCGCCCTCCATGGTCACGAAGACAAAGAGGTTCTTCGGCTGCTGGAACGACGCGTCGAACGTGGCGCTCGAGATCGTGATGACGCCGAACGGCGAGCCTCCGGTCGGCGGATCGAAGATCCCCTTGATCCGGAACGTCTTCGTGCCTCCGTCCGGGAACAGCACCTCGACGGGCGATCCGACCTGAAGGTTGTGATCCTCGGCGTAGTCGTCGTCGGTGAACGCGCCGTCCTCGCCGAGCGAGTCCATGACCTGGTCCGAGCCCTGCACCCAGTCCAGCTCGAAGACCTTGCTCGCGCCGGGATCGACGCCCGTGATGAAGTGTGTCCCGCTGAGGAATTTCGCCTCGCCGGCCCGCACGCCGACGACGGCCGTCGTGCCGGGAACGCCACGCAGCGGCTCCTCCACGCTGACCGGAATGGGCGAGTAGTTGTTCTGCGCCGTGACGGCGTAGTCGGTGACCCAGATCTTGTCGACGGCGTCGAAGAACGAGGCGCGAATGGATGCAGCCAGCATGCCGACGAGCGTGACGAGCGCGAGCCCGATCATGAGCGCGGAGGCCGTCGAGGCAGTGCGCTGGGGGTTCCGCATCGCGTTCTCGCGCGCGAGGATCCCGGGAGCGCCCGCGAACCTTGCCGCCGGGCCGCCCAGGACGTGCGAGAGCGGCGTCACGAGCTGGGCCGAGAAGAAGGCGACTCCGAAGAAGATGAGCACGGCACCCACGCCCATGGCCAGGAGCAGCTGCGTCGTGGAGAGGCCCGGGCCGAACAGGCCGTAGGCGAGCAGCGCGAACCCTGCGAGGCCGAGCAGCGCCGAGCCGACGGGCCGGTAGCGAGAGAAACGTCCGGGCGGCAGCGCCGCACCCTCGCGAACTGCAGCGATCGGAGGCACGCGCGTCGCGCGGCGGGCGGGACGCAGGCTCGCGATCACGGTGACGAGCACGCCGACGATCAGCGCGACGATCACCGTGCGCGTCTCGAGGAGCAACCCGCTGTTGGGCAGTGTGAACCCAACCTGGTCGAAGAGCCAGAAGAGACCCTTGGCCAGGGCGAGGCCCACCACAATCCCCGAGACCGAGGCCAGGAGGCCGATGACGAGAGCCTCGATGAGTACCGCTCTCGTGATTTGTCGGCGCGAGGCGCCGATGGTGCGCAGGGTGGCGAACTCGCGCGTCCGCTGAGCGACCGTGATGGAGAGCGAGTTCGCGATCACGAACGCGCCCACGAAGAGCGCGATGCCGCCGAACGCGAGCAGGAAGCCCTGGAGGAAGTTGAGGAAGCTCTGCGTCTCGCTCGCATCCTCCGTCGGCCTGACCTTCTCCGCTGCGCACCTGGGTGCCTGGTGGCAGCACGGACTTGATCGACGCAAGCAGCTCCGCCTCCGTCGTCCCCTCGGATGCAGCGGCGCGGATCTGGTCGAGTTTCGCTTCCTTGGCGAACAGTTGCTGCGCGGTGGTCAGGTCGAACGCGGCCAGCGTCGCACCGCCGATGTTGCCCTCGGCGGAGAAGTCGAACAGCCCCGACACGTGAAGTTGCTGCGTAGGGCCCTCCGCCTGCACGCCGATGAAATCGCCCACCTCGATGTCCTTCCGCGACGCAGTCGACGTGTCCACGGCGACGTCGCTGGGGCCGGGCCATTTGCCCTTCTTGAGCACGAGCGAGTTGAAGCGAGCCTGGGTGGGGTCGACCGAGAAGCCGATGTTCGGCGCGCCGCCGAACTGAATCACGTCGCCGTTGTCGTCGATCAGCTGCGCCTCTCCGCCGACGCCGCCCACAGCGGCGTCGACTTCGGGCAGCGCCCGCACCTTCGCCAGCAGCGACTCGTCGAACGAGGGGATCTCGACACCCGAGTCCTCGCTCACGTCGAAGGCGGTGTCGCCCGTGATCACGGCGTCGGTGCCCTGGTAGATCGTGGTGAAGATCGAGTCGAATGCGTTCTTGATCGAGTCGGTGAGGACGAACGTCCCCGTGATCGTCGCCACGCCGAGCACGATCGCGAAGCCCGTGAGGAACGTCCGGAGCTTCCTGCCCCAGAGATTACGAAGGGCGACCTTCGTCACTCGACGCTGAGCTCGTCCATGGCAGCGATGACCTCGCTCGCCGTAGCTTCTGTCATGTCCTTGACGACGAGCCCGTCGGCGAGGAAGAGGATGCGATCGGCGATCGCTGCCGCGCGCGGGTCGTGCGTGACCATGACCGTCGTCTGACCGAGCTCGTCGACCGAGTTGCGCATCAGGTCGAGAATCTCGCCCGAAGTGGCGGAGTCAAGGTTGCCCGTCGGCTCGTCGGCGAAGACGACCGTGGGTTGGGAGACGAGAGCGCGCGCTATGGCGACGCGTTGCTGCTGGCCGCCCGAGAGCTCGCTTGGCCGGTGAGAGCGGCGATCGGTGAGCCCCACCTGCTGCAGGAGATTCTCGAACCACGCCTTGTCCGGCTTCGTGCCGGCGATCGTCAGCGGCAGGCGAACGTTCTCCTCCGCGCTCAGCATGGGGAGGAGGTTGAAGAACTGGAAGACGAAGCCGATGTGCTTGCGCCGGAGCTTCGTCAGGTCGGTGTCGCCGAGCGTCGTCAACTCGGTGCCGTCGATGGCCACCGAGCCGGAGGTCGGCTTGTCGAGCCCCGCGAGGATGTGCATCAGCGTCGACTTGCCCGAGCCCGAGGGGCCCATGACTGCGGTGAGCTTGCCGCGCTCGACGTCGAGGCTCACCCCGCGTAGCGCGTCAACTGCCGTGTCGCCCTGTCCGTAACGCCGGGTCACGTCCTTGGCGGCGACGACAGGCTTCCCGTTGCTGTGGAGGCCGCTTTCGTCAGACAGAGCTTCGGATGGATTCATCTCGACCTCGGTTTCGCTATGGCTGATGTTCGCCCGAGGTTATCGAAGCAAGACCTATTCGGCGTCGGCCGCGAGAACGATCTTGCAGTCATCCTCGCGGACGACTCGAAAGTCGTCCCTACGGCCGATGCGGTCGTCGAGACCGTCGGCTACCGTCGCGCCGTGGCAAAGGATCTGGCAGAAGCTCTGGCCGCTGACGAAGCGTTACTGGTTTGACGCGCTGCTCCTGGCCGCGCCTTGGCCTGTCGCTCGCCACAGTCGTTCACGACATCCACAAGGAGGGGCAGGATCCGGGTCCGCGCGGGCCTCTGTGGTTCGACGTCGTGGCAGCGGTCGCCATGATCGTGCCCCTGTTCTGGCGCCGGCGCTACCCGTTCGGCGCGCCGGTTGCAGCCGCCATCATCGTGGGCGCAAGCTCGTTCGTCGACGACCGTCTCGTGCCGGCCGACTGGGTTGCCGTTCCTGCTCGGAATCGCCATCGGCTTCCTGCTCGGAGGGCTCCGGGAGCGCCGGCAGGCGGTCGCCGGTCTGGCGATCCTGCTCGGTGTCGGTGCGATCGTCGTGCGCAACGACCCCGACGGTGCGCTTGGCGATCTGGCCTGGATCTCGATCGTATTCGCTGTCGCCTGGGTCGTCGGCTTCGGGCTCGGACAGAAGTTCCGTGAAGGGGACGAGGCAAAGGAGCGCGCCGAGCGGGCCGAGCGCGAGCGCGAGGAACAGGCTCGCCTCGCGGTCGCGGAGGAGCGCGCGCGAATCGCGCGCGAGCTGCATGACGTTGTCGGGCACAGCGTCAGCGTCATGACGGTGCAGGCCGCCGGAGCGCGTCGCCTGCTCGATCCCGATCAGGAGCGAGAACGGGAGGCGCTGATGGTCGTGGAGCAGACTGGACGCGAAGCGCTCGCCGAGATGCGGCGCCTTGTCGGCGTCCTGCGCCGTCCCGAGGAGGCGCCCGCCCTCGCTCCGCAGCCGAGCCTCGGGCACGTGGAGAGGCTCGTCGAGCAGGCGCGGGAGGCGGGCTTGCCGGTCGAGCTGCGGGTGGAAGGCGATCCGGTCGAGCTCTCCGCCGGGCTCGACCTGACTGCGTACCGCCTGGTCCAGGAAGGGCTGACGAACGCGGTGAAGCACGCACGTGCAACCCACGCCGACGTGCTCGTCCGCTACGACAACGGCCACGTCGAGCTGACGGTGACGGACGACGGCACCGGTGACGGCGGCGGCGAGAGCGGCGGGCACGGCCTGGTCGGCATGCGCGAGCGAGTGTCCGTCTACGACGGCGAGCTGGAGGCCGGCCCGCGACCCGGGGGCGGCTATCGGCTGCGCGCCAGGCTGCCGATCGAATGAGTCTCGGCGGTCAACGCCTGCGCACGCTCTGGCCGCCGGTTCAGCGCTACTGGTTCGACCTCCTGATCGTGCTGGGCGCCGGCCTATCGCATTGCCGTCGCGGTCGTCGATCAGGGGCACAACGAGGACGGCGGGCCCGAAGGCCCGCTGTGGTTCGACGTGCCTGCGTCGATCGTCTTCCTCGTCCCGCTGCTCGCGAGACGGCGCTATCCGTTCGGGGCGCCTGCCGTGTGCGTGGTGATCCTCGCAGCGACCAGCTTCGTCGACCCGGGGCTCACCTCCGACGACGTCGTCATGTTCCTCGCCGCTCTCGCCTCGGCTGTCCTCTTCGGGATGCTCAAGGAGCGGGCGCAGGCGGTGGCCGGAGTCGCGATCATGCTCGGCGTCGTTGCCATCGTCGCGCACAACAGATCCCACTCAGAGCTTGGAGGACTCCATCTGGAGCCTCGTCATCTTCGGTGTGGCCTGGGCAGTCGGATTCGGGCTCGGCCACAAGTTCCGGGAGACGGACGAGGCGAAGGAGCGAGCCGAGCGAGCCGAGCGAGCACGCGAGGAGCAGGCACGACTCGCCGTCGCCGAGGAGCGCGCGCGAATCGCCCGCGAGCTGCACGACATCGTCGGTCACAGCGTCAGCGTCATGACGGTGCAGGCGGCGGGAGTGCGCAGCCTGCTCAGGCCCGAGCAGGAGCGGGCGCGGGAAGCCGTAGCGGTCGTCGAGCAGACCGGCCGCGAAGCACTCGCCGAGATGCGGCGTCTTGTCGGCGTCCTGCGCCGGCCTGAAGAGTCCCCTGCCCTCGCACCGCAGCCGAGCCTCGAGCACGTCGAGAGACTCGTCTCGCAGGCGCGCGATGCCGGTCTTCCGGTCGACCTTCGCGTCGAGGGCGACCCGGTGCAGCTCCCGGCCGGGCTCGACCTCACCGCCTACCGCCTCGTCCAGGAGGGGCTGACGAATGCCATCAAGCACGCGCGGGCGCAGCATGCCGAGGTGCTCGTTGTCTACCGCGACGGCCTGGTCGAGCTGACCGTAACCGACGACGGCTCGGGAGACGGCGACGGTGAGAGCGGCGGACACGGCCTCGTCGGCATGCGAGAGCGCATCTCCGTCTACGGCGGCGAGCTCGACGCAGGCCCGCTACCGGACGGGCGGCTACAGGCTGCATGCCACGCTCCCCGTCGGCTAGCTCGGCGAACCGCTCCGCGCCGTGGCACGCTTCGGCCGACGTGATGGAAGCGACGAGCGGAACATTCACCTTCCTCCTCAGCGACATCGAGGGCTCGACGGTGCTCGCGCGCCGCCTGGGTGACCGGTGGGTCGAGGTGCTGGCGGATCACCACCGTCTACTGCGAGCGGCGTTCGAGCAGGCGGGCGGGGAGGGCATCGGGACACAGGGCGACGCGTTCTTCGTTGCGTTCCGCAGGCCGAAGGACGCGATCTACGCCGCGCTGGCCGGGCAGCGCTCGCTCGCCGCGCACCCGTGGCACGAGGGCGTAGACCTTCGCGTCCGCATGGGCATCCACACCGGCGAGGCCTCGATCTCGGACGGCGAGTACCACGGTCTGGCCATCCACCGAGCGTCACGGATCTGCGCCGCGGGCGACGGTGGCGACATCCTGCTGTCGCAGGCGACGTGCGCGCTGCTCGACGACGAGGAGCACGACGGTTCGACCTTCATGCTGCTGGACCTGGGCGAGCAGACCCTCAAGGACTTCGAGCGCCCGGTCCGCCTGTACCGGCTGGTCGACTCGGCGAACGCCTCTCGGCGAGCCCGTGGCGAACGGCGGGCGTCGTCCGCGTTCTCATCGTCGACGACCAGGCACTCGTGCGGGCCGGCTTTCGCATGATCCTCGACGCCGAGGAGAGCATGGAGGTGGTCGGCGAGGCCGCGAACGGCAAGGAGGCCGTCGCCGAGGCGCTCCGCCTGCGTCCCCACGTCGTGCTCATGGACGTGCGCATGCCGGAGGTGGACGGGATCGAGGCCACGCGGATCCTGCTCGGCCGAGAAGGAGCGCGACACGAAGGTGGTCATGCTGACGACGTTCGACATGGACGAGTACGTCTACGACGCGCTGCGTGCGGGCGCCAGCGGCTTCCTGCTCAAGGACGTTCCGCCCGAGCAGCTCGTCGCGGGGATTCGCGCGGTGGCGAGCGGCGACGCGCTGCTCGCGCCGTGCGATCACGCGGCGGGTGATCGAGGAGTTCGTCTCGCCGGCCGCCGGGCGTCGGCTCCGCCCGCGTCCGCCGGAGCTCGAGGAGCTGACGGCTCGCGAGCTGGAGGTGCTCGAACGCTCATCGCGCGCGGCCGGTCGAACGCCGAGATCGCCGAGGAGCTCGTCGTCAGCGAGACGACAGTGAAGACGCACGTGGCGCACGTACTGATGAAGCTCGGCGTGCGCGACCGGGTGCAGGCCGTCGTCTTTGCGTACGAATCGGGCATCGTCGAGCCCGGCGACGCCTAGCGCGGAAAGACTCCACTCGCGCTCCGGTAGCCTGCGGATCCTCATGCACCGGTTGCCGTGGCTGGTGGTATTCGCTGCCGTCTTTGCGGTCGCGATGCCAGCTGCCGGGCAGACACCGGCCCGGCAGGACTACGCCGCCGTCGCCTTCAACGTCCTCCCGCCGGGGCAGAACGGCAGCCTCGTCTTCAACCGGAACACGAGAGACCAGGCACGGCTGTACGACTGCCTGACGCCGCTGTTCGACCGCGTGGCAGCGAAGGATGTCGAGCGGTGCTTCAAGCGTGCGCCGCTCGGGCTCGTCGGCAAGGCGGCGCGTGTAGAGCGCCCGCGCGCCGGGGTCGTCATCGCACGAGACCGTTGGGGCGTGCCGCACATCACGGGCAAGACCGCGGCCGACGTCGCCTTCGGAGCCGGCTGGGTCACGGTCGAGGATCGCGGTCTCTTGCTCGAGCTGATTCGGGGGCCTGCCCGCGCGGCCGCGCTGGACATTCCGGGCATCAGCCCGGTCGAGCTCGCGCTCAGCGGAACGGCGCTCGTGCCCAGCGCGCAGGGGGAGGCGCAACTCGACCAGCAGGTCGAGCTGCTGAAAAGGAGCGGGCCGCGCGGCCGAAAGCTGCTGACCGCGGTGGAGGGGTACGTCGCAGGCCTCAATGCGGCGTACAAGAAGCAGGGCACGCTAGTGACGCCGTACACGGCACGCGACGTCGTTGCCGTCTGTGCTCTGCTTGCTGCGCGCTTCGGGGCCAACGGCGGCTCCGAGACGCGGCGCTCGATGTTCCTCGACGCGCTCCAGCACCGGCTGGGCGCGATCAGGGGGCGGCAGGTCTTCGACGACCTGCGCGCGCCGAACGACGTCGAGTCCCCGGTCATCGCTCCCGGCCCATTCCCGTTCCACCTGCCGTCGGCGACGGCTCCCGGCAGCGTCGTCATCGACGACGGGAGCTTCACTCCGGTAACGATCCCGGTGGCGACTCCGTTCGTTGAGAGCCGGCCGGCATCGAATGCGCTTCTCATCGGCGCGAAGCGGTCGAAGAGCGGCCACCCGGTGCTCGTCGGAGGGCCGCAGGTGGGCTACTTCTTCCCGCAGTTCTTCATGGAGGTCGACCTCCATGGCGGCGGCTACGACGTCCGGGGCGCTCTCCTGCCTGGACTGCCGCTCGTCCTCGTCGGGCGCGGCCCTGACTTCGCCTGGACGGTCACCTCCTCGCAGGCCGACAACATCGACGTCTTCGCCGAGACTCTCTGCGGCGGCGACGATCGTCACTACCTCCACAAGGGCGTTTGTCGGGAGATGACAACGCTGAATGCCGGGACGTTGCGCTCGCCCGGAACGCCCGACCAGCAGCTGCTGCTCCTCCAGACGGTTCACGGTGTCGTTCAGGGCTACGCCACAGTTCAGGGTCGCCGCGTCGCCCTCTCGCAGCAGCGATCGACCCAGGGTCGTGATGTGCTGAGCGCCCGCGCGCTCTACGAGCTCGACACCGGCCGGGTCACGTCGGCCAAGAGCTTCGTCAAGACGGCGTCAACGATCGACGCGATGTTCAACTTCTTCTACGTCGACGACCGCGACATCGCCCAGGTGACAGTGGGCCGGTTGCCGTTGAGAGCGCCCGGCACTGATCCGTCGCTACCGACGGTCGGCATCGGTGAGTACGACTGGAGCGGCTTCCTCGCTACGAAGGACCATCCCCAGACGATCAACCCGGGCTCGGGCGCGATCATCGACTGGAACTCGAAGCCCGCCCTGGGCTGGGGCGCCTCTGACGACAACTGGTCGTATGGCTCCGTTCAGCGCAAGGATCTCCTGACACGCGCGTTGGGCACCGGCAAGAGAGATGCAGCACAGGTCGTCGCGGCTACGAACAAGGCGGCAACGCAGGACCTACGCGTGATGGAAGTGTGGCCGATAATCGCCGACGTCCTCCGGACTGGGCCCACGCCCAACGTCCGCGTGGGCACGGCCGCCGACCTCCTCGTAGCCTGGAGGGCGTTCGGCGGCAGCCGTCGCGATGGCGACGGCGACGGAAGGATCGATCATCCGGGCGCCGCCATCATGGACGCAGCCTGGCCCTTCTTTGCGCGAGCCGTTATGCGGCCCGTGCTCGGTGACCTCGTGGAGCGCCTCGCGCAGCTGCACATCGTGTCCGACGACCCCAATTCGCAGGGCTCGGCCTTCTTCGACGGCTGGTACGGCTACGTGGACAAGGACCTCCGGCGACTGCTCGGCCACACGGTGCGCGGGCCGTACTCCACACAGTTCTGCGGCGGCGGCGACGTCGACTCGTGTCGCGACTCGCTCTGGGCCGCGCTCGAGCAGGCCTGCGACGTCCTGCAGGCAAAGCAAGGCGGCGACCCCACCACCTGGCGGGCCGACGCCCGGCCCGAGCGGATCGGCTTCACCACCGGGCTCATCCGTGACACCATGGCGTGGACGAACCGGCCGACCTTTCAACAGGTGATGTCGTTCTCGGGTCACCGAAGCCGGTAGCCGGGCGCATCGTCCCCGCTCGCTAGGCTGGCCGGAGTGGCCGCGAAGCGCTACCTCTTCACGCCCGGGCCGACGCCGGTGCCGCCGCAGGTGCTCGCGGCGCTGGCAGAGCCGGTCGTCCACCACCGCGGCTCCGACTTTCGTCCGGTCTACCAGGAGTGCCTCGAGCGGCTGAAGGAGCTCTGCCGCACGTCGTCGGACGTTCTCCTCTTCACGGCCTCGGGTACCGGCGCCATGGAGTCGGCCGTGGCGAACCTCTGCGCCCCGGGCAGTCGCGTCGTCGTCGTCTCGGCGGGCGCCTTCGGCGAGCGCTGGATCGAGATCGCGGAACGCTACGGCTGCGTCGTCGCGCCACTCCGCTACGAGTGGGGGGAAGTCCCGCAGGCCGGCGACATCACGGCGCTGCTTGCTGAGCTGAGTGAAGTGCGGGCGGTGTTCCTCACCCATTCGGAGACCTCGACCGGCGTGGTCAGCGATCTCCAGGCACACGCCGAGGCGATTCGGCCCTCCGGCGCGCACGTCGTCGTCGATGCCGTGTCGAGCCTCGGCGCCGTGCCGCTGGAGATGGACGCGTGGGGCATCGACGTCGTCTGCTCCGGGTCTCAAAAGGCGTTGATGACGCCGCCGGGGCTTGCCGTCGCCGCCGTGTCCGACGCTGTCTGGAAGCCCGAAGGACGCTTGTCCTCGCCGCGCTACTACTTCGACTGGGAGCGGACGAGAAAGGCACAGGACGTGCTCGATGCGCCGTTCACGCCCGCCGTGTCGCTCGTGGCCGGACTCAACGTGGCACTGGGCTTGTTGTTCGAGGAGGGCTTGGAGGCGGTCTTCGACCGGCACGTGCGCCTCGGCCGTGCCTGCCGGGCAGGCGCGAAGGCGCTGGGCCTCGAGCTCTTCTCGCCCGACGACGACACGTCCGCGGTCGTCACCGCCATCAAGTCTCCGCAAGGAGTGGACGCGGCGGAGCTCGTCGCCTTGCTCCGCGAGCGGTACGGAGTCCAGCTCGCGAAGGGGCACGGCCCGCTCGGCAGCACCGTCTTCCGCATCGGTCACATCGGCTACTACGACGTCTTCGACGTGGCGACGGCGCTGGCCGCCGTCGAGCTGGGCCTGGCCGAGCTCGGCGCCGAGGTGGAGTCGGGCGCCGGCGTCGCACAGGCCCTGGCTGCGTTTCAGGGCGCTACAATCGCCGGCTCGGGCGCGTCGGCGGGCTTTGCCCGGCGACGCGACAACTAACGTCGCGTGACGCGGGTCCTCGTCAGGGAGCCGATCGCGAAGGCCGGCGTGGAGCTCCTGAGATCTCGCTTCGACGTGGATGTCGACTTCGACTCGCCGCTCGAGGACATCATCGGCGACTACGACGCGATCGTGATCCGCTCCGGTACGAAGCTCGATGCGCAACTCCTGAAGCAGGCCGAGAGGCTCCGCGTGATCGGCCGCGCGGGGGTAGGTGTCGACAACGTCGATGTCGATGCCGCCACGCGGCAGGGAGTCCTCGTCGTCAACGCTCCGGAGTCGACAGTGGTCTCTGCCGCCGAGCACACCATCGGCCTGCTGCTCGCTCTCTGGAGAAACATCCCTCAGGCTCATGCGGCGGTGAAGGCGGGCCGCTGGGAGCGCTCGCGCTACGCCGGACAGGAGCTCTCCGGCAAGACGCTGGGGCTGCTCGGTTTTGGGCGGATCGGACAGCAGGTGGCGCGACGCGCGCTCGCGCTCGGGATGAGAGTGATCGCGTTCGACCCCTTCGTCTCACGTGAGCGCTTTCGAGAGCTGGGCGTGGAGGGAGCAGCGTCGCAGGACGCCGTCCTCGCTTCAGCGGACGTCGTCTCGCTGCACCTGCCGTTGACCAACGAGACGCGCGCCGTCGTCGACCGGACCGCCCTCGACGGAGCCAGGGAGGGCATCCGCATCGTCAATGCCGCGCGGGGCGAGCTCGTCGACGAGACTGCGCTGCTCGAAGCGCTCGAGTCCGGCAAGGTCGCCGGCGCCGCGCTCGACGTCTTCTCCACGGAGCCGTACACGGGGCCGCTGCTCGAGCTCGACAACGTCGTCGTCACTCCGCACCTCGCTGCGTCCACCGAAGAGGCGCAAGATCGAGCGGGGGTGATCGTCGCCGAGCAAGTGGCTGCGGCGCTGGAGGGCGATCTCGTGGCTAACGCCGTGAACATGCCGGCTGTCACGAGCGAAGAGCTCGAGACCTTGGGCCCGTTCGTCCCCCTCACCAGGCGGCTGGGAATGCTGGCGATGGACCTCGCCGGCGGCCGGGCCGAGCGCATCGTGCTCTCGTACCGGGGCCGCCTTGCCGAGTACGACACGCGGTTGCTCACGGTCGCGGCGCTCAACGGGGTCTTCGAGGGACGTACCGATCAGCCCGTGAACGCCGTCAACGCGGCGCTCGTCGCCGCCGAGCGAGGGATCGGGGTAGAGGAGCAAAGCGAGCGGCTGTCGCCCGACTACACGAGCCTCGTGCAGGTGGCTGTCGCGGCGAACGGCGACGAGGTGGCCGTGGCCGGAACAACGATCGGCGGAGAGGGCAGGCACTGGCTCGTCGGCGCTCTCGGCTTCAAGATCGAGATCGAGCTCGCGCCCTGCATGGTGTTCTTCCAGTACGGCGACCGCCCCGGCGTGATCGGCAGGGTCGGCACGCTGTTCGGAGATGCCGGGATCAACATCGCCAACATGGCCGTGTCGCGGACGGACGAGGGCGGCAATGCGCTGATGGCCCTCTCGATCGACACTCCTGCTCCCGCGACGCTCGTCGCGGAGCTCCTGCAGGCGGGATTCGACGACGCCCGCTTCATCCGGCTGGGCTGAGCGGGAGGCGGGCTACCGCGTGACGACCGTCGTCTCGTCCTCTTCGTAGGCCCGCTCGGGCTCGTGGTGGAGGACGGGATGCGCGATCAGCGGCTGCTCCTGGGTCTTCGGCGCGCGCTCGGGCAGCAGCGCGAGCATGCCGAGAGCGAGTGCGGAGAGGGCGACGATGGCCAGCCCGAGCCCTTCGTGGTAGCCGACGTTCGTGGCGATGACCATCCAGTCGGAGCCGCTGCCGTCGGGCGGCGGAGTCGTCCAGAGGCGCGAGAACTCGGAGCCGAGCACGAACCAGGCACCGGAGACGAGTGCGATCAGCGCGCCGAACGCAGGAGCGATCCGGACCGAGCCGAGCAGCCCGAGCAGGATCAGACCGCCGTAGACCGCGCCGATCCCGGGCAGCAGCGAGAGCTGCCACGTGGTCTCGCTCCACTCCCACGATCCGACGTCGCTCCCTGCCGGGAACGGGTAGCCGAACTCGGGGCCTATGAACGGGACGATTGCTCCCCAGGCGCCCAACGCCACGAGCAAGAAGCCGATTGAGCGGACCGTGAATCGCATTCCTAAACCTCTTCCCGTCAGAGCGATGCGACAAACTTCGGCGATGGCAGATGACACGCCGGAGGCCGTCGAGCGGGTGACCGCGTATCTCCGCGACTCCCGTGCCGAGGCGCGCGTGGAGGAGTTCTCGACGGGGACGCCGACGGCCGCTCACGCTGCGAGAGCGGTCGGCTGCGACTTGCGCAACATCGTCAAGTCGCTCGTCTTCGAATGCGACGGCCGGGTGGTCCTGGCGATGGTGCCCGGCGACCGTCGCGCGGATGCGGCGAAAGTGGCGGCCGCCGCGGGCGCTCGCACGGCGAGCATCGCGTCGCCTGCTCGTGTTCGGGAGACAACTGGCTTCGAGCCCGGGGCGGTCGCGCCGTTCGGCCTGGCGCGCGTCGACGCGGTTCTCATCGAGCGGACGCTGCTGGGCCTAGACCGCGTTTGGGTCGGTGGAGGCTCGACCCGCCACATGGTCGGCCTGACGCCGACGGAGCTCATTCGTCTCTCTCGCGCCGCCCCCCTGGACATCGTCGCCGCCGACTAGACTTTCACAAGTGCACGAAACAGAGAAGATCTGGATGAACGGCGAGCTCGTGGACTGGGCGGACGCCCGGATCCACGTCGCCAGCCACGGCCTCCATTACGGCACCGGCGTCTTCGAGGGCATCCGCTGCTACGCCACGGAGCGCGGGCCTGCGGTCTTCCGTCTGCGCGACCATCTCAAGCGGTTGGAGACCTCGGCGCAGCTGCTCTACATGCGGCTGCCGTACTCGGTCGACGAGCTCCGAACCGCCTGTCACGAGACGCTCGCCGCCAACGGACTGGAGGAGTCGTATCTGCGACCGATCGCGTACTACGGTTACGGCGAGCTGGGCGTGCACACGCGCGGCAACGACGTCGAGGTCGCGATCCTCACGTTCCCGTGGGGCGCGTACCTGGGCGAGGAGGGTCAGCGGAGCGGATGCAGGGCAATGATCTCCTCATGGCAGCGAGTCGGCCCGAACACGATCCCGCACACGGCCAAGGCGACCGGCATCTACCTCAACTCGATGCTGGCAGTGCACGAGGCACAGCGCGCCGGATACGACGAGGCGATCCTGCTGACGCACGACGGCTACATCGCCGACGGCTCGGGCGAGAACGTGTTCATGATCAAGGACGGGGTCATCTTCACGCCGGACCTCTCCGCCTCGATCCTGCCGGGCATCACACGCGAGACGATCATCGAGATCGCGCGCGCGCTCGGCTACACCGTGCACGAGAAGCGCCTGATTCGCGCCGACCTCTACACGGCGGACGAGGTGTTCATGTGCGGTACGGCCGTCGAGGTGACACCGATCCGCTCGATCGACGACCAGGAGGTCGGGCCGCCGGGGCCGATCACGTGCGAGATTCAGCAGTCGTACCTGGACACGGTTCGCGGCCGTAAGCCGCAGTGGGCGGACTGGCTCGACTACCAGACGCGAACGCCCGCGCAGGCATGACCGTCGACGTGGGGGCTCGTATCCCCCTGTCGCTCCCGTACATCGACACGCTCGAGGAGGATCTCGTCCTCGAGGTGCTCCGGTCCGGCCGGCTCTCGCTCGGGTCGATGGTCACTCGTTTCGAAGAGGCGCTGGCACGCCGCGTGCAGGTGGATCACGCAGCAGCCGTGTCCAGCGGTACTGCGGGGCTCCACCTCTGCACGCGCCTGGCCGGTGTCGGGCCGGGAGACGAGGTGATCACCTCGCCGTTCTCGTTCGTCGCCTCTGCCAACTGCGCGCTGTACGAAGGCGCCACGCCGGTCTTCGCCGACGTCGACCCACACACGCTGAACCTCGATCCGGCCGCAGTCGAGGCTGCTGTCACCGACAAGACGCGCGCGATCGTCGCCGTCGACATCTTCGGCTATCCCTGCGCTCTGGACGACCTGCTGGCCATCGCCGACCGGCACGGGCTCGTCTTCATCGAGGACGCGTGCGAAGCGCTCGGAGCGGAGTACAAGGGCAGGCCGCTCGGGTCGCACGGCCACCTCGCCGTCTTCGCGTTCTATCCGAACAAGCAGATCACGACCGGGGAGGGCGGCATCGTGGTCACCTCCGACGGCGACCGTTGGCGGCTGCTGAAGAGCCTCTCCAACCAGGGACGTGCAGACACGGGAGGATGGCTCGAGCACGCGCGGTTCGGCTACAACTACCGCCTCTCCGACGTCGCCGCAGCGATCGGAGTCGCGCAGCTCGAGCGGCTGGACGAGATTCTCAGGCTCAGGGCGGGGGCAGCCCTCCGGTACGAGGAGCTGCTCACGGGGCTCGACGGCGTCGCGCCACCGCTGGCTGACGACGCCGACCACCGCCGCTCGTGGTTCGTCTACCCCGTTCGGCTCTCTCCCGAGATCGATCGGGAGCGGGTGATAGCGGCGCTTGCCGAGGGCGGAGTGGAGACGAGCAGGTACCTGCCTTCGATTCACCTCCAGCCGTACATGCGCGAGCGATTCGGCTTCCGCGAGGGCATGTTCCCCGTGTCCGAGGAGGCAAGCCGGCGTCTGCTGGCGCTTCCGTTCTACTCGTCGATCGGTGTCGAGGATCAGGAGCGCGTCGTGGACGCGCTGCGCCGAGCCCTGGGATAATCAGGACATGGTTGAAGGCTCGACGAGGATGGTCTTCCTCGGTTTCGGGAAATACGCACGCGCCGACAAGATCTACTCGCTGGAGCCGCTCGACGCGGAAGAGCGCGGCAGCGGTCGGCGTACCCGCGTCTGGGTCGAAGGCATTCCCGAGCCGATCATCGCCTCGCGCACCGAGCGGACGATCCTCCACGACATGGGTCACGATGTCTCGGCGTCGTCGCCGCTGATCGACCAGTCGCTCGAGCTCGCGGAGCTGCTGGCCGAGCAGGCGGAGACCGGCAAGGTCGACCTCGCAGACCTCGGCAAGCGGGCGCGTAGGCTGCTCGAGGCGAGCGCCAAGCAAACGGGTTCTCAGAAGCTGTTCTGAGGCTCGGCCGCCGCCTCGCGCGGGTCTCAGTTGCAGATACCCCGCCGACCCGAGGCAATAATGCGTCGATGAGCGGGGGTCTCTCGGAGCGCAAGCAGGCTCGCGGCGCGGCCGAGCCGGTCGGCGCCTCGTCGGCCGCGCGCTCGTTCTGGAGCGCCGTGGATCGCCTCGTCGAGCCGCGACTCGCGGACGTTGACGGGCTCTCCTTCCACGGGCTCGGCCCGCTCGCGGCCGATCTCCTCGAGCGCCTCGGCCGTCCGATTCCCCTCCCGTTCGTGCAGCAGCTACGTGCCGCGCGCGTCGCGAACCTCACCGCGCCGGCCCTCGTCGCCCGGGTGCGCAACGCTTGCGACGGGCCGATGTTGCTGGTCAAGGGACCCGAAGCAGCGGTGCGGTACCCGCGGGGCGCGCGCGCCTTCTACGACATCGACCTACTCGTGCCGGACGCCGCCAAGGTGCAACGTGCTCTTCTCGCGGCCGGCTTCGTCGAGGAAGAGGATCCCGAGGGTCTCTGGATTGGCATCCACCACCTGGCGCCGGCGCGCTGGCCGGGCTTGCCGCTCCGAGTCGAGGTGCACGCACAGCCCAAGTGGCCCGAGGGCCTCACTCCCCCGCCCATCGAGGATCTGTTCGACGGAGCCGTTCCGACGGCTCTCGGAGTTCAGGGTGTGCTCTCCCCCTCGCCGGCCTGTCACACGATCCTGATTGCTGCCCACGCGTGGGCGCATCAGCCGCTCGGCCGGGTGCGTGACCTGCTCGACATCGGGGCGTTTGGCGTCGATGCGGACCCGACTCAGCTGGTACGACTCGCCGAGAGCTGGGGTCTCGCTCCCGTGTGGCGGACGACGAGCGCGGCGCTCGATGCTCTACTCGCCGCGCGGAGGACGTTGCCTCTCCGCCTCTGGGCGGCACACACGTCTGAGTTGCGCGTGCAAACCGTGCTCGAGGAGCATTTCGAACGGGTGCTTTCACCCTTCTGGGGGCTTCCGCACGGCGATGCAACCCGGCGAGCAGCGTCGGCGCTCCGTGGCGAGTTCCGACCGGCGTTCGACGAAGGGTGGCGTGAGAAGATGACGCGCTCGGCTGCGGCGCTGCGGCGACCGTTAGTACCCGTGACGCGCCATCGGCACCTACTAGGTGACTCGGCGACCCGCGGACGCCGGCGGAACAAGCCCCCCAGCCAGGATCCGTGATCGGATCTAACCGAATGGTTAGGTCCCGAGGCAGAAAGGCGCGGCTATCGTGAGTCCATGCTCGGGGGGAGGACTCGATGTTCCGGCGCGCCGTCGCTGCGTGGGGTGGAGGCCGCCCCCAGCGTTGGCATCGTTGACGGGGATGAACTCCTCCGCCGTCGTGTCACGGATGCCCTCGGGCACGAAGGCTTTGCGATTGTTGTCGACGCCGCTTCGGTGGATGAGCTTCTCGGCCGTAGCGACCATCTCGACGTGGTCGTCGTCGTTGTGTGGGGGGATTCAGGGCGATTGGGGATGGAGTCGCTCGTGCGAATACGGGAGCACGAGCGCGACCTTCCGGTCGTCGTGGTCGTCCCCGGCTCTGCCGTGTCGAGCAGCACCCTGCACGATGCGCTGAGCGCTGGAGCGAGCGGGGTCGTGGCGGAAGACGACCTCGAGCACCGCTTGGGCCCGACGGTGCGAGCTGTCAGCGTGGGTCAGCTCGTGATTCCGTTCGAGCGTCGCCAAGCCGTCGGCCGGCCGCTTCTATCTCCACGCGAGAAGCGGGTCCTCTCGATGGTGGTCCTCGGCTTTACGAATCTCGAGATCGCG
Organism: uncultured Actinomycetes bacterium; assembly: GCA_963786725.1. Lineage (GTDB taxonomy): Bacteria > Actinomycetota > Thermoleophilia > Gaiellales > Gaiellaceae > PALSA-612. The sequence goes on from CAWBAD010000007.1 coordinate 492,834, forward strand.
AACAAGCTCTACGTGGCGGAGACGACGGTCAAGAGCCATCTCTCCTCGGCCTATGGCAAGCTCGGCGTCCGCTCCCGCCAGGAAGCGACTGCTCGGATTCTCGACCCGAGCCAGGGACTGGGTCTCGGCATCCTCTCGCTCGCCGAAGATCGTAGCGCGCCCGAGCCAGTCGCAATCGAAGGAAGTCCATGAGCCACTCGGCGCCCGGAGCTGCGAAAGTGCTTGCGTCCTCCGACCCGCCGCGGCCGATGCGGTTGCCAGCTCCGGAGCGGTTCGAGCTTCGTGGCGTTTCGAAGAGCTGGAACGGGCGGCCCGTTCTGGACACAGTCGATCTCGTCCTCGAGCCCGGCATACTCGTCGCTCTCGTCGGCGAGAACGGGGTTGGGAAGACGACTCTGCTACGGATCGCAGCGGGTCTGATCGCGCCCGATCGGGGCACCGTCAAGGTGGACGGTTTGGACGTCTCTGCCAACCGGCGGGAGTATCAGCGGCGTCTCGGGTTCCTGTCCGCCGGCCAAACCGGCCTGTACGCCCGCCTCTCCGTCCGCGATCACCTGGAGTACTGGGCGCGGATTGCCTTCGTGCCACGATCCGATCGCGGAGTCGCCGTCGAACAGACGATAGAGCGTTTCGCGCTGGAGCCACTGTCCGATCAGCGCGTCGAACGGCTCTCGATGGGTCAGCGACAGCGGGTTCGCCTGGCGATGGCATTCCTGCACGGACCCCGGCTCCTGCTGCTCGACGAGCCACGGACGAGCCTCGATCCGGCAGGAATCGACGTGCTGACTGACGCGCTGGCCGAGTTTGCCTCCTCGGGCGGGACGTCGGTCTGGTGCGAGCCCGCGGCCGACGACATCGTTCTTCCCAAGCGTATCTACTCCCTCACCGAGGGCCGGCTGATCCCCGGGTGACGACGGCGATCGCATCCGTTGACGCGGCAATGGCCGTGCTGAAGCGAGACATCATCGTCTTCCGCAGCTATCGCCTGCGCTTCCTCGGCGCAGCGCTGTCCGGCTTCGCAAGTGTCGCCGTCATCTACTACGTCTCCCGTCTCGTCAGCGTGCAGCCGTTCGAGAACCCGGATCAGTACTTCGCATTCGCGGTGGTAGGCCTCGTGATCGTGGAGATTCTCTTCTCGACTATCGGCAGTGTTCCGGCTCGCGTCCGGCAGGAGTTGGTCGCCGGAACGTTCGAGAAGTTCGTGGTCTCGCCGTTCGGAGCTGCGGCGGGCGTCGTCTCCACGCTCGTCTTCCCCTTCTTGATGGCATTCGTGAGCGGGACGGTGACGATCGCGTTTGCAGTGCTCGCATTCGGGATGCCCCTGGAGTGGTCGACGGCCCCCTATGCCGTTCCGCTTGCGATCCTCGGCTGCCTCGTGTTTGCTCCGTTCGCGCTGCTTGCTGGAGCGGCTGCGATCTACGCCAAGCAGGCCCAGAGCGGGGTTGGCTTCGTGATGTTGGGGATCGCCTTCATCGCCGGCTTTCTTTTCCCCGTCTCCTTGCTACCGGGCTGGATCCAGTGGACGTCGGACGTCCAGCCGTTCACGCCACTGGTCGAGCTCCTGCGCCGCGTTCTGGTCGGAACTCCGCTCGAGGGAGACGCCTGGGTGGCTTTACTGAAGATCGGGCTGTTCGTGCTCATCTTGCTCCCCCTAGCCACGTGGGTGCTCGCCGCCGCGATCCGCAAGAGTCAGCGCAGCGGGACAATCATCGAGTACTGACCGCGATGAGCCAGAAGCACATCGTCGCCACGCACGCAGTCCTCGACTCGAGCGTCCGCGTGCCGTCACACGTCGTCTTTCGGACGTTTGCCGTCGAGACCGTCGTCGTCAACCTCGAGCGAGGCGTGTACCACGGGGTGAATCCCATCGGCGGTCGCATGCTAGAGACACTCGAGCGAACGCCGAAAGTCCGTCAGGCTGCCATGAAGCTGGCGGCAGAGTTCGACCGTCCACTCGGGGAGATCGAAGCGGACCTGTGCGCCTTCTGCACGGATCTGATCGAGCGCGGCCTGCTCGAGCTAGCCGAATGAGCCGCGCCGAGCTGGTCTCTCCTCCCTCGGGGCGGATCTCGGTGCCCGCCGGGCGGCGCCCGCGCGGACGCGCATTCGGGATCGAGTTGGAAGCCTCCGTGTCGTTGGGCCTCGACGAGAGGACGCCCGGCGATGCCGGTGCCGGCAGGCGGGTCGCAATCGAGCTCTCCGAGGCTCGAGTGCTCGACCGCGGATGGCGACCCCGGTCGGCGGTCAACGTACTCGAGCGGCGATTTCCCGACGGTCGCCTGCTGATGTCGGTTCACCACGACCCCGAGCTCGGCTATCGGGTCTACGCACCTCGAGTCGGCCGGCACCTAGTGGTGAACGACGGTCGCCAGGTCACGTCAGCGCTGCCTGACATCGCCCCGTGGAGGTGGCAGAGACTCCTTTTCGCACAGGTGCTGCCGCTCGTGGCGACCCTTCAGGGCCTCGAGCTGCTCCATGCGAGCGCGGTTCGACTTTCGCAGGGGACGACGCTCGCATTCGCAGCCGCCTCGGGAACCGGCAAGTCGTCTGTCGCCGCACACCTCGTTGCCTCGGGTGCGTCGCTCCTGACCGACGACGTTCTAGCGCTCGAGCGAGGGTCGCGCGGCGTCCTCGCCCACCCAGGCGTTCCCGTCATGAGCCTGGCTCCGATGGAGCTCTTGGCGCTGACGGGCGAGAGAGCTCGGCGGCTGGGTTTGCAGCTGGGACAGGCCGACAAGATTCTCCTTGCCACACCCATCGTCGATCGCCCCTGCAGGCTCGATGCGCTCTATTTCCTCGAGCGGTCGAGGACGACTTCGGGCCTCCGGATCGAGCCATACGATCCCGACCCGATCCGCCTTCTCGCGCATAGCTTCAACACGTACGTGCGCTCGCAACGCCGGGTCGTCAACCAGCTCGCGGTGTACGCGAGCGTAGCGGAGGCGCTCGACGTGTACCGGGTCTTGATCCCCCCGTCCCGCTCCGCCCAAGAGGTGGCGGGCCTGATCAGCACGCACGCCGGGGAGCGGCCGTGAGCACGCGGTCGATCGAGATCGGGTCTCCGTATTACGAGCTGATCAAGCCCATGCGGCGCGTGGCGAAACTCAGGCTCGTCCTTGAGATCGTCGCCGCACATGCGCGGGTCCGCTGGCTCCTGCGGCGCCGCGACCTGCCAAGCGTCGTGGCCTCCCTTCGAGGCACGGGGGCTCGTACGACCGATCGCCGCAGGCAGGCGATGGGCATGCGCCTCGGCCATGCGGTGCAGCGAACGCTGGCGCTCGTCCCGTTCGACTCCCGGTGCCTCGTCCGTTCTCTCGTCCTCACGTCCGTCCTCGCGAGGCGCGGGATCGATTCAGTCCTCGTGATCGGTGTGAGCGTCGAACCCAAGTTCACCGCCCATGCCTGGGTGGAGAGCGGCGGGAAACCGCTGCTGCCGCCGCTCGACGCGCAGCGGCTGGTGGAGCTCTGAGCGGTGTGGCGGTCACGTCGTTCATGCAGGCAGCCGCTTACCTCCGTTTCGGGACGTGCATGCTCCTCCACGTTGCAGGCGTGCACGATGGTGATCCTGTGGGAGGGCAAGGTAGGAAAAAAGTAGGAAGCACCCTTGACAGCAGTCGGCGCGTCGGGACAATGCCAGTTGAGAGACGTCCAACCTGACGTCCAATTTGGGAGGTGTGGTGTGGAGAAGCATCTGACCTCGGCCGTGGAGCAGCCTGAAGCCGAGTTGACGTATGAGCGCCCGCGGATCGAGGACTACGGGACGCTGGCCGAGCTTACGGCCGGCCCCGGCGGTGGCTACCTCGACGCGTTCTTTGGATCGCCCGGCACTGGCTGGAAACCGCCCTACGGCGGCTACTCGTAGCTCGCCTTCGCGAGTCGGCTCGAGCGAGGCGCCAGGACGCGCTCCCGGCGCCTCGCGTTGCAACCTAGTCCCCGAGCAAGTTCGTGGGTGAGTGACGCGCCGTCGACGATGCTTCCCGGCATGTCGGCGCTCGAGATCGCCGCCGGCGGGCCGATCGGCTTCGAGCCGGACATCTCGCTCCCTGTGACCGATGAGGCGCCCATGCTCGCCCTTGAAGAGACGGTCCGGGACGCTGTGGTGCAGACGCCGTGTTGCGTTGCCTTCTCTGGCGGTCGCGACTCCTCGCTCGTACTCGCCGCCGCGGTTCGGGTGGCGGCAAGGGAAAGTGTTCCGCCGCCGATTGCCGTCACCAGTCGGTTCCCGCAGGGGTCACAGGCGGACGAGCGCGACTGGCAGGAGCTCGTCCTCGATCACCTCGGATTGGAGCGGCAGGTCGTCGTGGCGGTCACGGACGAGCTCGATCTAATCGGCAGCCTGGCAGCGGAGGTTCTCAAGCGGCACGGGGTTGTCTTCCCCCCCAACATCCATATGCTCAGCCCTCTGTTGCCTCCCGCTGCGGGAGGCAGCTTGCTCCTGGGAACGGGCGGCGACGAGCTGTTCAGCTATCACCGCTGGGAGCAGCTCAACGATCTGCTCGCACGCCGCCGCCGGCCTCGGCGGAGCGACATCCGCCCCGCCGCCGCAGCCTCGCTCCCGGGCCCCCTGCGACGACGTCTGCTCGCGCGCCGGGCCCGAGTCGAGCGGCCCTGGCTACTGGCGACTGCGGGGCGTCGCGTCCGGGCGCTCGAGAGCCGCGCCGCCGATGAGCCGGTGCGGTTCGACAGGGCAGTTGCGAGAGCCGTGCGCCATCGAGCTCTGCTGATCGGGCACGCGAACATCAGGCGGCTCGGGCGGGCTGCCGGGGTGAACGTTCATGCCCCACTCGCCGAGCCGCGCTTCGTCGCAGCCCTCGCGCGGGCGGGGGGCGCGAGGGGGTGGGGCGGCCGTACGGAGGCCATGCGAGCCGTCGCCGGGGGCATTCTGCCGGATGCCCTGATCGACCGGCGCGACAAGGCGATCTTCAACGCCGTGTTCTTCGGCGAGAGGGCGCTGCGATTCGCGCACGAGTGGAGCGGGCGAGGCCTCGACACGTCGCTTGTCGACCCAGACGTCGTCAGGCGGGCATGGCTTGACCCCGAGCACCAGTTCCGGACCGCTCTCCTTCTCCAGCAGGCCTGGCTGCACGACCGCGGGCGGTAGAACAGACGACGTGCGCGGGGTCAAGCTACAGGGGGACTCGCAGACAGTTGCGCCGGCTGAGAAAAAACAATCCAAGGGACGGCCCTCGCCGCTTCTGTGTCTACTAGGTTAGACCCAGGGTTCTTCGGGCGCTCGGTCCACGAGGTTGCGCCCGAGCTCGTCGGCGCCACGCTGCTCGTGGACGGCGTCGGCGGGCTGATCGTCGAGGTCGAGGCGTACGCCGTCGGCGACCCCGCGAGCCACGGGTACCGAGGGCCGACGCCCACGAGGAAGACGATGTTCGGACCGCCGGGCCGAGCGTACGTCTATCGCTCGTACGGGATCCACTGGTGCCTGAACTTCGTGTGCGGCGAGGAGGGCTCCCCGCAAGCCGTGCTGATCCGTGCGCTCGAACCGACTTCGGGCCTGAGCACGATGGCGGCACGGCGCGGGCTCGAAGACCCGCGACTCCTCTGCGCCGGGCCCGGCCGTCTCTGCCAGGCGCTCGGCGTCACCCGCGAGCAGGACGGGTCGCGACTCGACCGCTCGCCGTTCGAGGTCCACTCCCGCGACGGCGACGTCGAGGTGCTTGCCGGGCCGCGCATCGGCCTGACCGTGGCCGTCGAGCAACCCTGGCGCTACGTGCTTGTCCGGCTCCCGCTTCCTCAGCCGGCCGGCCCCGCGACCACCAGCGTGATCGGCATGCGAGGCGCTGCCGCAACTCCGGGCAGCGGCTCCTGCGAGAGGACGCGGCCGGGACGGCCCTTCGCCTTCAGTCGTCGCACGACGGGCCTGAGCTCCCGACGAACGAGACGGGTCCTGGCCTTCGCGAGCTGAAGCCCGACCACGCGTGGCACGACGCCGTGCAGCGGCTTTGCCACGACGAGCTTGACCGTGTCATAGGCAGAGAGCCGTGTCCCGACCCTAGGCAGCTGTCCCAGCACGTAGCCGACGCGCTGACGCGGCACGGCCGGTTTGTAGACCGCCTCGGCTTCGAGCGGCTGTAAGCCCAGCCGTGCCACCGCGTCCGCGTACTTCAGGCCGGTGACCCGCGGCACCTCGACCTCGTTCGGCTTGCAGTCCGCGGTCGTGCCGGGGCCTCTGCCGTAGAAATAGAGAACCTCGCGCGTGCCGCGGCAGTAGCCGTTGTCCGCGCGCCAGCGACCGTTGCGGAAGACGATGTTCCGCGGGGACGCGTAGGGATACGACGGCGACGGGAAGCTCTCCGGCTCGGCGCCCAGGCGGGGCAGGGCCTTCTCCATGAACGACTTGAAGATCTGTGCCGGGTACGTGCCGCCTGCCACCGGGCTGCCGTGGTACTCGTCGAGCATCGGGCGCAGCCGGTCGGGATAGCCCACCCAGACGGCGACTGCCAGCTGGGGCGTGTAGCCGACGAACCATGCGTCGCCGTAGTTCTCGGTCGTTCCCGTCTTGCCGGCGACCGCCCGTCCGTCAGAGAGCTGGGCCCGCTTGCCCGTGCCGCTCTCGACGACGCCCTGCAACAGCCGGGTGACGATCGCCGCCTCGTTGGCACCGAGGGCCTCACGCGGGATCGGGATGTTCTTCTTCTTGCCCACCGAGAGTACGGCGCGCGGCACGTTCCGCATCAGAGCGCCGTCGATCCGCTGCCCTCCGTTGGCGAGCGTGGCGAACGCCCGAGCCATCTCCAGCGGATTCACTGCCTCGCCGCCCAGGGTCACCGAGAAGTAGCCCTTGAGAGGGCTCTGGATCCCGAGCCGGCGGGCCATCTGCGCGACGGCTTGCGGCCGGACGAGCTCCGTGAGCTGGGCGTAGACGGTGTTGTCGGAGTACGTCGTCGCCGTCTCGAGGTCGATAGTGCCGAGGTTCGACCCCTCGTAGTTCTCGACGTGCCAGAGACGGTCGCCGAGCGAGATCGTCACCGGGGCCGATACGAACGAGGTGGTGGGGGAGATGCCCTGCGCGAGAGCGGCTGCGAGGGCGAACGGCTTGAACGCCGACCCCGGCTGCCGCTCGCCCTGGACGGCAAGGTTGAACTGACTCTCCGCGTAGTTTCGGCCGCCGTACATCGCGAGCACGCGTCCGTCGCGAGGGTCGACGGCGACGAGCGCTGCCGACGGCCCCTCGTCGTCGGGGAGCCACTTCGCGATCGCCTCTCGGGCGAGCTGCTGCACGCCGAGGTCGATGGACGTCCGCACTCGCAATCCACCGCCGAACACGCGCGCCGTGCCGTACTCGTCGACGAGCTGCTGCTTCACGTAGTTCGTGAAGTACGGGGCGGGTCCCTGGATGCCGGGCAGCCGAACGCCGGCGGGCTCGGGCAGCGGGTCGTGATCGGCGTGCCAGTACTCCGCGCGCGTGACGTCGCCCTGATCGAGCATTGCCCGGAGAACCGTGTGACGACGAGCCTTGCCTGGCGCGGATTCGGACCGGGTCGTAGCGGGCTCGGGTCAGCCGGAATGCCGGCGAGCAGCGCCGACTCGGCGAGCGAGAGGCTCGAAGCCTTGTGGCGGAAGTAGACGCGCGAGGCCTGCTCGATGCCGTAAGCACCGTTCCCGAAGTAGATCGTGTTGAGGTAGGCGGTGAGGATCCGGTCCTTCGGCCACTGCTGCTCGAGCTGCCAGGCCAGAGCCGCCTCTTTGAGCTTGCGCTCGAAGGACCGGCTGCTCTTGACGTAGGCGTTCTTCACGAACTGCTGTGTGATCGTCGAGCCACCTTCGACCACCGCACGGTTGCGCAAGTCCTGCCAGACGGCACGCACGATGCCGCGGACGTCGAGGCCGCGATGCTCGAAGAACCGGCGGTCCTCGACGGCGACGATGGCCTGCTTCATCACGTCCGCGATCTCCTCGGACTTCACGACGATCCGGGCTTCGTCGCCGCGGAGCACGGCGAGCACTCGGCCGTCTGACGTGTAGATGTAGCTGTTCTTGTCGGGCCGGTAGCGCGCCGGATCGAGCTTCGGCAGCTCGCTTGCAATCGCGGTCACGAGACCGAACGCGAAGGACGCGATGCCGACGAGACCGAGCACGAGGAGAAGCGCGAGCAGGCGGAGCTTGCGGATTCTCCGTCGGCGTCGTCTCTCCCCTTGAGAACCGTTTGCCGGACCAGAGCGAGGCGATTGTACCGCCCGTAGAGTTGGCTCGATGGGGATTGCAGAGCTCACGCGGAACGCCGTTCATGTGCTGCCGGACGGCGGGCTTCGAGGCGAAGCTCGCTCTCGGGCGGCCGCTGCGCGTCAAGCTCGGCATCGACGTGACGACGCCCGACATCCACGCTCGGCCACGGCGTTCCGCTCCAGCGGATGCGCGCGTTCCAGCACGAGGGTCACATCGGGGTCCTGATCGTCGGCGACTACACGACGCGCATCGGCGACCCGTCGGGCCGTTCGGAAGAGCGGCCCGTGCTCTCGGGCGAGGAGATCGATCGCAACGCACAGCGGTACTTCGAGCAGGCGTCGGCGATCATCGACCCGAAGCGGACCGAGCTGCGGTTCAACGGCGAGTGGCTGAGCAAGCTCGACTACGCGGAGATCGTCCGGCTGACGAGAACCGCCACCGTGGCGCGATTGCTCGAGCGCGACGACTTCGCCAAACGCTTCGCCGCGCAGGAGCCGATCTCGGTCTCGGAGCTCCTCTACCCGCTCATGCAGGCGTACGACTCGGTGGCGGTCGAGGCCGACGTCGAGCTCGGCGGAACCGATCAGCTCTACAACCTCCTCATGGGCCGGGAGGTGCATGCAGGAGTACGGTCAGGAACCGCAGGTCGCGCTGACCGCCGAACTCCTCGTCTCATGGGACGAACAGCTCATGAGCCAGTCGAACGGCAACTACATCGGTCTTGCCGAGGCGCCCGAGGAGCAGTTCGGAAAGGCGATGCGCATTCCCGACGCACTGCTCGATCAGTGGTACAGGCTCGTAATGGAGGCAGACGACGTGCCCGCCGGCGATCCACTCGAGGCCAAGCTTGCTCTGGCGCGCTTCATCGTCGCGCGAGCGCACGGGGACGAGGCAGCAGAAGCGGCAGAGGAGCACTTCACCCGCGTCGTCCGCGAGGGACGCGCCCCGGACGAGGTGCCCGAGGCCGCGTTGCCAGACGACGATCCGGTACATCTGCCGTCGCTGCTCGTAGCCACGCTCGGGATCAGCACTACGAGCGAGGCTCGTCGCCTGCTGGCCCAGAACGGTGTCAGGCTGAACGGCGAAGTCGTGACCGAGTCGACGTGCCTCGCGAGCGGCTCGCCGGGTCTCAGCTCCAGGCAGGGAAGCGCCGCTTCGTGCGGTTTCCTGCCACCTAGCGATTCCTTTGCTACCATGCACGTTGCCGCCTCGCCAGAGGCTGCATGAAGCCTGCAATCGACACCGGAGACCCGTCGAGCCGAGAAGATACGACCTACGTATCACCGAGCACGAGGGGCCTTCGGTGTGAACCGGAGGCTTTTTTTGGCCCTCGAGCAGAGGGTGTGGTCTTTGAAAACTCAACAGCGTGAAACGTCGAGGCTCTTCGGCTGGTCCCTTCGCGGGACGGGCTGAAGAGCTCTAAAACCCGTCGTGTCCCTTCGGGGGCATGACTTTGAGCTCAAGCTCAACTTGAATCAGCTTCCAACTT
>CAWBAD010000007.1:505000-711248 GCA_963786725.1 uncultured Actinomycetes bacterium
GCGAGTTACTCTTTAACGGCAAGGTTAAGGAAACGGAGCCGAAGCGAAAGCGAGTCCGAACAGGGCGATTTAGTCGTTGGAGGTAGACCCGAAACTGAGTGATCTACCCATGGGCAGGCTGAAGCGGGGGTAAGACCCCGTGGAGGGCCGAACCGAAGTAGGTTGAAAACTGCTCGGATGACCTGTGGGTCGGAGTGAAAGGCTAATCAAACTCAGAGATATCTGGTTCTCCCCGAAATATATTTAGGTATAGCGTCGCGTGTTCACTACCGGCGGTAGAGCACTGCTTGGGCTAGGGGGCCTACCAGCTTACCGACCTCAGGCAAACTCCGAATACCGGTAGTCCAGAGCGCGGCAGTCAGAGTGCGGGGGCTAAGCTTCGTGCTCAAAAGGGAAACAGCCCAGACCGTCGGCTAAGGTCCCTAATTCTTGGCTAAGTGGGAAACGATGTCCGATTGCCGAGACAACCAGGATGTTGGCTTAGAAGCAGCCACCATTAAAAGAGTGCGTAACAGCTCACTGGTCAAGTGATCGGGCGCGGATGATGTAACGGGGCTCAAGCCAAGAACCGAAGCCACGGGCTCTGCTTTGCTCAGAGCGGTAGGGGAGCGTTCCCATGCCGGCAAAGCGGCGGCGGAAGCCAGCCGTGGAGGCATGGGAAGTGAGAATGCTGGCACGAGTAACGAAAGGCGAGTGAGAAACTCGCCCGCCGATTGCGTAAGGGTTCCTGAGTAAAGCTAATCTGCTCAGGGTTAGTCGGGACCTAAGCCGAGGCCGAAAGGCGTAGGCGATGGCCAACCGGTTGATATTCCGGTACCACGTATCCGTCGTTATCACCGATGGGGGGACGGGGTAGGCTAGGGAATCCCAGGCGATGGTCGTCCTGGGGTAACCGCGTAGGGCGTCCGGTAGGTAAATCCGCCGGACATCAAGCCTGAGACGGGATGCCGAACCCGAAAGGGTGAAGTTCCTGAAGCCATGCCTCCAAGAAAAGCCTCTAGGGAGACGGAGCGTGCCCGTACCAAAACCGACACAGGTACGCAAGTAGAGAATACTAAGGCGATCGGGAGAACCCTCGAAAAGGAACTCGGCAAAATGGCCCCGTAACTTCGGAAGAAGGGGCGCCCCCGTAGAGTGAAGGCCTTCGCGGCTGGAGCTCGAAGGGGCCGCAGTGAAACGGCCCAAGCGACTGTTTACCAAAAACACAGGTCTCTGCGAAGTCGAAAGACGACGTATAGGGGCTGACGCCTGCCCGGTGCCGGAAGGTCAAGTGGAGAGGTTAGCCTTCGGGCGAAGCTTTGAAACCAAGCCCCGGTAAACGGCGGCGGTAACTATAACCGTCCTAAGGTAGCGAAATTCCTTGTCGGGTAAGTTCCGACCTGCACGAATGGCGTAACGACTTGGGCGCTGTCTCTTCGAGGGACCCGGTGAAACTGTAGTCTCGGTGAAGATGCCGAGTACCCGTGGCTGGACGGAAAGACCCCGTGAACCTTTACTACAGCTTGACGTTGGAGTCTGGGATACGTTGTCCAGGATAGGTGGGAGGCTTTGAAGCGGTGGCGCTAGCCATCGTGGAGCCAATCTTGGGATACCACCCTGCATGTTCTGGGCTTCTAACCCGATGCCGTGATCCGGGTCGGGAACAGCGTCAGGTGGGTAGTTTGACTGGGGCGGTCGCCTCCTAAAATGTAACGGAGGCGCGCAAAGGTTCCCTCAGCACGGTTGGAAATCGTGCGTAGAGTGCAAAGGCATAAGGGAGCTTGACTGCGAGACTGACAAGTCGAGCAGGTGCGAAAGCAGGCCTTAGTGATCCGGCAGTGGAGAGTGGAATCGCTGTCGCTCAACGGATAAAAGGTACTCCGGGGATAACAGGCTTATCGCGCCCAAGCGTCCACAGCGACGGCGCGGTTTGGCACCTCGATGTCGGCTCGTCTCATCCTGGGGCTGTAGCAGGTCCCAAGGGTTGGACTGTTCGTCCATTAAAGAGGCACGCGAGCTGGGTTCAGAACGTCGTGAGACAGTTCGGTCCCTATCCGCCATGGGCGTTGGGAGCTTGAGGAGGGTCGTCTCTAGTACGAGAGGACCGAGATGAACAGACCTCTGGTGTATCAGTCGTCGTGCCAACGGCGCTGCTGATTAGCCACGTCTGGTTGGGATAACCGCTGAAAGCATCTAAGCGGGAAGCCCACTCCGAGATGAGGCTCCCCATCACTTCGAGTGAGTAAGGGCCGTGGTAGACCACCACGTCGATAGGCGGGACGTGTAAGCGCGGCAACGCGTTCAGCGGACCCGTACTAATTGCCCGAGGTCTTGATTTTGAACACCACGCGAGCTGCTATGGAGTTTTGAGGGTGCGCGGCGATGTCGACCGCAAGCGCTCGCACTGCGAGCGCGCGGCGCGCGACTCACAATTTCCGGTGGTCATAGCGGCGGGGGTACACCTCTTCCCATTCCGAACAGAGCAGTTAAGCCCGCCAGCGCCGATGGTACTCGGGGCGAAAGCCCCCGGGAGAGTAGGACGCCGCCGGATTATTCTTCGAAAGGCCGCCCACGAGGCGGCTTTTCTCGTTTCAGGCAGCGCGGATCTTCTCGCGCCAGCTGGGGTCGAGTGCCCTGAGCCGCTCCACGCGCTTGGCCACGGGCGGGTGCGTGACGAACATCCCCGAGAGTCCCTCCTCATCGAGTGGATTCACTGTGAAGAGCGGCTCACATGCTGGGCTCGCCTGGAACTCGACAAGCTCGACTGCCTGCTCGAGGCGGATCAGCGCGGCGGCGAGCCCGTGCGGCGAGTCACAGATCTCGGCGGCAAGGCGATCCGCCGCGTATTCGCGCTTCGGCGAGAGGAGTATGTGCTCGCACGCGGCGGACACGGGCCCAAGGACGAACAGGAGAGCGCGCTCGAGGAAGCCCCCGATGCGGCTGAGGTCGAGCAGCGCCGACGAGAACAGCACCACAGGCGTCTGGATGACGATGTCGCGGTTGCGAACGTGCGCGAGCTCGTGCGCGAGCACGCCTTCGATCTCTGCGGGGGGTAGAGCGAGGAGGCCCGGTGTGAAAGCGATCGTCGACGACCACACGCCACGTCCGGCAGCGAGGCCCAGCGGCGGGCCTCTATCGATCACGTACAGGCGAGGCTTCACGACCTGAGCGCGCGCGGCGAGTCGCGCGACGACTGCGTGGAGGTCTGGATCTTCGCCGTCCGGCAGCTCCCGTGCGCCGAGCATGCCCATGATCGCGCGATCGGCGATCCAGTACGTGCTGAGGCACAGCAGCAGCCCTGCGAACGCGAAGATCGAGGCGAGGCGGAGCTCACCGATGACGTAGCCGAGCAGTCCCAGCAAGCCGGCGACGACGGCGGTGACGAGCCAGGCTTTGACGACGTTCGACGCGGCCGTCACGGCCTATGACTCCTCTTCGGTGTCCTCCTCACCGAGTCCGCGCGGCGGCCAGTCGGGCTCCGGCGCGTCGCAGCGGCTCGAGCAGTGGAGCGAGGCGACGTTCTGCAGCGGGATGAGGATGTGGCCGTTCAGCTCGACGTGGGCGATGTCGTCGATCGAGCAGTACGCCGTGAGTACGCCTTCCTGGTAGTCGCCGCCGAAGAGGGCGACCTCGACCTGCTCGCCTTTGTACTTGCTCGTGTAGTCGTCCACCGGGGCGGTCAGTCTAGCCGGGCGAACGTACCGCCCTCGTAGCGGAACTCGGTGACCTCGCAGTTTGCGAGCACATTTCGTGGCTCGCCGAAGAGATGCCGCTCGAGCGCGCGGACGACGCCGCCGTGAGTGATGACTACCACCTGCTGGCCCGTATGGGCTTTCGCAATGCGGTGCAGCGCACCCACGGCTCTCGCGTCGAAAGCTTCGCGCGGCTCTCCATCGTGGCCAGCCATTCCCGGGAAGCGCGTCGCGATCTCTTCCGACGTGAGGCCGCTCCACGAGCCCACGTCCATCTCACGCAAATCGGGATCGGCGGTGATCTCGAGCTCCTTCGCACGACCGACGATAGTGGCGGTTTCGTAGGCCCGCTTGAGATCGCTCGAGTAGAGCGCGTCGATCTTCACATCGGCGAGCCGGTCCGCGAGCTCCGCAGCCTGGCGCCGGCCGAGCTCGTTGAGCGGCGGATCGCCGTGCCCCTGCCAGATGCCGTCGCGGTTCCAATCCGTCTCTCCATGGCGGGCGAGGATGAGCGTGGCCACGGGCGATACGCTAGCTCGCCATGGATCTAGGACTCGCAGGACGGGCGTGCCTTGTCACCGGCTCCACGCGCGGGATCGGCCGTACCGTCGCCGCGCAGCTTGTCGAGGAAGGAGCGCGGGTTGCGACGTGTGGCCGCGGCGCCGCACCGGGTATCGGTGAAACCCTTCACGTGACTGGGGATCTCGGGGTCGCAGGAGAGCCCGAGCGTGCCGTCGCCGAGACGGTTGCCACTCTGGGCGGCCTGGACGTGCTGGTCAACAACGTGGGAATCGCCCGCCGTGCGCGGTTCGAGGACGTGGACGACTCCGAGTGGGATGCCTACTGGGCGCTGAACGTCATGAGCTACGTCCGGGCGATCAGGGCGGCTCTCCCGCACCTGCGTGAAGCCCAGGCCGCCGCCATCGTCAACGTCTCGTCGACGTCCGCGAAGCGCCCGTCGACGGGGATGCCTCACTACTCCGTGACGAAGGCCGCGGTGCTTTCGCTGTCGCGCCTGATCGCCGACCTCTACGCGAAAGATGGGATCCGCTGCAACGCGGTCACGCCGGGGCCAACCGCGACGGACGCGTGGCTCAGCGAGGGCGGCCTCGCTGACCAGCAAGGCGGAGATCGCGAGGAGGTCCTGGCCCAGGTCGGCGCAGGCAGACCGCTGGGCCGGCTTGCGGAGCCCGAGGAGATCGCCTCGGTCGTCGTGTTCCTCTGCTCGCAGCGTGCGAGCTACGTGACTGGCGCCGCCTGGAGCGCCGACGGCGGCACCGTTCCGATCATCCTGTGAAGCGGTCCGATCGAGCCGTCGGGATCACGCTCGCGCTCGGTCTCGCCGCGTCGCAGGCCGCGCTCCTCGTTCTGACCCCGATCCTCACGTCGCTCGCCGCGGACCTCGATGTCTCGACGGCGACGGCAGGGCAGCTGCGGACGATCTCCGGGCTCGTCGCGGGAGTGACGGCGTTGCTCGCAGGGCTCCTCGCCTCGCGCTTCGGCCTCCGCGACCTGCTCGCGGTCGGGCTCGTGTTCGTCGCCGTTGGATCGGCTGCGAGCGCGGTGAGCCCGGCGTTCGCCGTGATCGCCGCTGCTCAGGTGCTCATCGGCGTCGGCGCCGGCCTCTCGTATTCGGCTGCAGTTGCCGCGGCTGCGGAGTGGGCGGCACCTGCCGATCGTTCCCGCGTGCTCGCGTCGGCGCTGCTCGGGCCTCCGCTCGCGTGGGTGATCGGCATGCCCATCGCAGGGATCGCCGGAGACAAGAGCTGGCGCCTCGCGTGGCTCGCTGTGCCGCTTGCGTCGGCCGTCCTCGCGCTGGCCGTGCTCCTGCGGCATCCGTCGACGCCGCCCGCCCCACGTCGCGCCGGCCTTCGCACTGTGTTCTCGCAACCGGGCGTCGTCGGTTGGTCGATCGGAGAGCTCTGCGCATACTCGGCCTGGGTGGGAACGCTCCTCTTCGTCGGCGCGCTCTTCGTCGAGAGTTACGAGCTGTCGGTGACCGCGACGGGCTTCGCGCTCGGCCTCGGGGCCCTCGTCTACGTGCCCGGGAACCTCCTCTTCCGGCGGTGGGTGGACGACCATCCTCGCGTGTTGCTGATCGGCCTCGCGCTTGCGGCGTCGGTAATGGTCACCCTGCTCGGCGCCATTCGGCCGAATGCATGGGCGAGCCTCGTGATCTTCTCTGTGCTCTCGTTCATCGCAGGTGGGAGAACCCTGGCCGGCAGCGCCCGTGGTCTCGGACTCGCGCCCGAGCTTCGGCTCGGCGTGACCGGCGTTCGCACCGGTGCCCTCCAGTTCGGCGCGTTCGTGGGGGCAGGCATCGGCGGTCTCGCGCTCGCCGCAGGAGGATTCGAAACGCTAGGGGTCGCGTTCGGCGTGCTCTTCGTGTGCGCGACGATCCCGCACGTGCTCTCGGCCCGGGCCTGCCGACCGGTCGACACGTCGACCCTCGCCGCGTGAGCGCATTCGAGGACCGCATCCGCGCGCTCGAGGAAGGGCTGTCGCCGCTCGCCGTGCGGTCGTACGAGACGAAAGGCCGCGCGGAGCCCGAGGAGCCGTCGCCGGTGCGGACGCCGTTCCAGCGTGACCGCGACCGCATCGTCCACTCCAAGCCGTTCCGCCGCCTGAAGGGCAAGACGCAGGTCTTCATCGACCCAGACGGCGACCACTACCGCACTCGCATGACGCACACGCTCGAGACAAGCGCGATCTCGCGCGTCGTCGCCCGTGCCCTACGCCTCAACGAGGACCTCGTGGAAGCGATCGGGCTCGGCCACGACATGGGGCACACACCGTTCGGGCACGCCGGAGAGGAGACCCTCGACGAGGCACTCTACGAGCACTCCGGTCGGCACTTCCGCCACAACGAGCACTCGCTCGTCATCGCCCGGCGGCTCAACCTCACGCACGAGGTCTGCGACGGCATCCTCACGCATACGGGCGAGCAGGAGCCGGAGACGCTCGAGGGCAAGATCGTGCGCATCGTCGATCGCGTCGCGTACATCAACCACGACATCGACGACGCCGTCCGCTTCGGCCTGTTGGCCGAAGCCGATCTGCCGGGCGACGAGATCGAGCTGCTCGGGCCGACCGGCGTCGAAGCGCATCGACAGGCTCGTGCAAGACCTCGTGGACACCTCCGCCGAGGCGGGCGACATCGTCCAGAGCCCCGAGGTGGGGGAGGCGATGCTCTCGCTGCGGACGTTCATGTTCGAGCGCGTCTACCTCGGGCCGCAGGTCGAGGGCGAGCATCGGCGCGCGCACGACGTCGTGCGGCGGATTTTCGACCATCTCATCGAGCGCGGCGACGACGTCGACGATGCGGTCGACTTCCTTGCAGGGATGACGGACCGCTTCGCGCTGACCTACGCCGACGCGCTCTGAGCCTCGGCCAGCAGTCGCTCGCCGCGCTGGAAGAAGAACGTCGCGCCGACCGAGCGGTAGAAGGTCAGCGCCTTCTCAAGCTCGGCTTCGCCTTCCGCGCGGCGGCCGGCCTCGATCAATTCCTCTCCTCCGAAGAGCCGTGCGAGAGCCTCCCCGGAGAGGGCGCCGAACTCCGTAAAGAGATCACCCACACGGCTGAGATCGCCCTGTGCTCCGGCGAGCATGAGATCCTTCCACCGCTGGAGCGTCTCGGGGAGGCCGAGCTCATCGACGGAACCCCGTTCCAGGAACAGCTCGGCGAACTGCTCCGCGTAGAGCGGATTGCCGCCTGCACGTTCCAGCAGCACCCGCTGAGACTCCGCGGGCAGCACGGATCGTTCCAGGAGCTGCGCGATGAGGAGCGCGGTCTGCTCCTCGCTGAGCGGCGCGAGCGCAAGCGTCGTCGCATTGAGCTTGCCGCCTCCCCAGCCGGGCCGCCGCTCGAGCAGCTCGGGCCTCGCGGTCGCGACTGCCAGCAGAGGGACGTCGGTAACCCAGTCGACGAGCTCGTCCACGAAGTCGAGCAGGCTCTCGTCCGCCCAGTGGAGGTCCTCGAAGACGACGACGAGAGGCCGCTGCTCGGCCATCGCTTCTAGAAAGCGACGCCAGGCCGCAAACGCCGCGCTGCGGCGATCGTCGCCGAGCTCCGACTCCGTCGCGAGGCCCACCAGGGACCGCAGCTGAGACTCGACCCAACTCGCATCGCCTGTATCCGCCAGAACGTCGTCGACGGCGGCACGGAGCTTTTGCTCGACTTCGCTGGTCGTGTCCTGTTCGGCGATGCCTGCCTGAGCTTTCACGATCTCCGAGAGCGCCCAGACCGTGACCCCGTCGCCATAGGCGAGGCAGCGGCCCTGGCGCCACGTGACAAGCTTGGGATCGGAATCGGCGATTCGGGAGAGCTCGTACACGAGCCGGCTCTTGCCGATGCCCGGTACGCCGACGAGTGTAAGGAGCTGTGGCGTTCGCTCGTATCGGGCGCGTTCGAAGGCATCCCGGACGACGCGGAGCTCCCGTTCGCGCCCGACGAGCTCCGCGCGTGCCTCGTGTGCGACGTCCACGCCGAAGCGTGAGTGGGCCGTCTGGGCCTCCCACACCGCGATCGGCTCGACCTTCCCCTTCGCTTCGACGGTGGTGGCGTCGTCGTAGTCGACGGCGTGACGCGTCGCCCGGTAGGTCGTCTCGTCGACCACGACGCCGTTCAATTCTCGGGCGCCAGCTCGACGACCTCGACGAGCTCCTCGCGGATCCCGAGCTGCCCGGCGACGAAGACGACATGATGCACAGCGGCGATCATGTTGACGTGGTCTCGGGCGAGCGCGAGCGCTTCCATCGCCAGCGACCGTGCGCCGCTCGCGTTTCCCAGAAGCAGGTGGTTGACAGCGGCAGAGGCGAGCTGCGGCAGGAGTTTCTGTGGATCCTTGATCCGACGCGCCTGATCGAGAGCGAGCTCCGTATCCTCCGCTGCACCGTCGAGGTCGCCTCTGCCAAGCCGGATCGAAGCTCTCGCGTCTCGGACGGTTCCCTCGGCGTAGTGTGGCGACGACGCGCACTCGACGATGAAGCCGTCGGCCGCTTCGGCCGCCTCGTCCCAGCGCCCGGTGATATACGACCCAGCGATCCAGTTCCCGCGGAGGAAGCGAAGCGCAGCCCTGTCGCCGAAGCGTTCCGCGAGCCGAATGGCCTCGGGGTAGATCTCGTGCGCGCGACGAAAGTCGCCCTCCCAGATCGCGAGAACCGCGAGGCCGTTCAACGTTGACGCGGCCAGGGGTGAGTCCGCGGCCTGGGCGGCAGCGAACGCTTCCTCCAGCCTGGCGCGCCCCTCCGACGGGTCGACATACATCTTCGAAGCTCCGATGGTGGCGAGTGCGTGCACGCGAAGCTCGACGAGCTCGAGCGTCTCCGCGAGCGCCAGTGCCTCCAGTGCGATTCGGATTGCCTCTTCGTGAGCCCCGGCGAGCATTCGAAAGCGTGCCGAGAGCGCAAGCACGCGTGCCTTCGCCGTCGATGGCTCCCGGTCGGCAATGAGTGCGTAAGCCCGTGAGAAGTGCGGCTCGACCGCTTCTCGATCGCCGCGATACCACGCTACGTGGGCGAGGAACGCCTCCGCCTCGGCTGCCGGCTCGAGCGCATCGGCGCCGAGGAGCGCGTCGCGTGCCTCGGTGAGAGCGTCCGCACGCCGGTCGTCGCCTGCGAGATGAAGCGCTCGCGCACGACGGAACAGAAGATCGGCCCGGTTCGGATCCGGATCCGGCCAGAGATCGAGTGCCTCCGCGTAGTACTTCTCCGCGGTCGGATACGCGTTGAGAGCGGCCGCACGGTCGCCGGCTTCGCGCAGGGCCAGCCGAGCCCGGTCCGCGACATCGGTGGCCTCCACGCCCGAGGCACGTGCGAGCTCGAACGCCGCCTGCCAGTGATGGGCAACCATCTCGGCGTGGTCGTCCGGCCGTCCCAGCGCCTCGATCCACTCCGCGACGCGGCGGTGCTTCTCGGCGCGGTCCGCGCGGGCGATCTGCCCGTAGGCGACGTCGCGAACCAGCGCATGAGCGAACGCGAATTCGGTCTCGCCCTCGACTGACGAACGCTTCTGGCGCCGCACGAAGCCCTTGCGCTCCAGTGAGTGGAGCGTCGCGGGCGCATCGCTCGACCCGTTGCGGACGGCCGCGGCCCAGAAGACCTTGCCGACCACTGCCGCGTTCCGCAGCAAGTCCTTCTCGGTGTCGGCAAGCCCGTCGAGACGGGCGGCGATGATTCCCTGGAGCGATTCGGGCAGCCCGAGCTCGTCGGTGGAGCCACGTTCGAGAAAGAGCTCGGCGAACTGCTCGGCATAGAGCGGGTTGCCGCCCGCACGCTCGAGCAGCGCCTGCTGGGACTCCGCCGGCAGCACTGAGCGTTCGAGGAGTTGCGCGATGAGGAGCGCCGTCTGATCCTCGCTGAGCGGCGGTAGCGCCAGCGTCGTCGCGTTGAGCTTGCCGCCGCCCCATCCGGGTCGCCGCTCGAGCAGCTCGGGCCTCGCGGTCGCGACCGCGAGCAACGGGACGTCCGTGACCCAGTCGACGAGCTCGTCCACGAAGTCGAGCAGGCTCTCGTCTGCCCAGTGGAGATCCTCGAAGACGACGACGAGCGGCCGCTGCTCGGCCATGGCCTCGAGGAATCGCCGCCACGCCGCGAACGCCGCGCCGCGGCGGTCGTCACTCGAGCTCCGACTCCGCCGAGAGGCCGACGAGCGACCGCAGCTGCGACTCGACCCAGTTCGCATCGCCGGTATCAGCCAGGACCTCGGCGACCGCGTCGCGGAGCTTCTGCTCGACGTCGGCCGGCGAGTCCTGCTCGACGATGCCCGCCTGCGCCTTGACGATCTCGGAGAGCGCCCAGAGCGTGACTCCGTCGCCGTAGGCGAGACAGCGGCCCTGGCGCCAGGTGACGAGCTCCGGGTCGGCGTCGGCGATGCGGGACAGCTCGTACACGAGCCGGCTCTTGCCGATGCCCGGCACGCCGACGAGGGTGAGGAGCTGCGGCGTTCGCTCGTGCCGTGCGCGCTCGAAGGCGTCGCGAATGACGCCGAGCTCACGCTCGCGCCCAACCAGTCCAGCGCGCGCCTCGTGCGCGACATCGACACCGAAGCGCGAGTGGGCGGTTCGAGCCTCCCACACCGCGACCGGCTCTGCCTTGCCCTTTGCCTCGACGGCCTCGGCGTCGTCGTAGTCGACGGCGGCACGCGTCGCCCGGTACGTCGTCTCGTCGACAAGCACACCGTTGATAGGCGCGGCTGATCTGGAGGCGCGCGGCCGTGTTGACGACGTCACCGGAGGCCATGCCCTCGCCGGCATCCGGCTGTGCATCGAGCTGAACCAGCGCTTCACCCGTCGTGATCCCCACGCGCAGCTCCAGGTCGTTCTCGACTGCGAAGTCGCGGATAGCGAGCGCTGCCCGTACCGCGCGCTCGGGATCGTCCTCGTGGGTCACCGGCGCGCCGAAGAGCGCCATGACGGCGTCGCCGATGAACTTCTCGACCGTGCCGCCGTAGCGTTCGAGCTCGGTTCGAACGCGGGCGTGGTACGGGCGGAGAATCGCCGCTACGTCTTCGGGGTCCAGGGTCTCCGCCTGCGCGTGAAGCCGACGAGGTCGCAGAAGACGACGGTGACGACCTTCCGTTCCTGGCGTGGCTCGCTCATCCGGTTGCCGCCTGGGCGAGCAGCGCCTCGCCGCGCTCGACGTAGAACGTCGCGCCGACGGAACGGTAGAAACTGAGCGCCTGCTCGAGCTGCTCCTCACCCTCAGCCCGCTGCCTAGCGCCGATCAGCTCCTTCGCCGCATAGAAGCGCTGGTCGGCTTCGATGGCCACCGCGCCGAACGCGGCGTAGATGTCGGCGGCTGCGATGAAGTCCCCCGCAGCACCGGCCGCCGCGGCTCTCTGCCAGATGTTGTCGGGCGCGTGCGCGACGATCTCCTGAATCTCGTCGCGGATCCCCAGCTGCTTCGCGAATCCTGCAATTTGGCCCACGTACTCCCCGAGGTCGAGGTGCTTCCGGAGGAATGCCAGGCCCTCCACGGCCAGCGTGCGAGCCTCGTGCATCCGGCCGACCAGCGCCAACCCCCGCGCTGACTGAAGGAGGGCCGGGGCCAACCGTTGCGGATCCATCACGTCACGAGCGAGCGCGAGATTCCGCTCGAGGTCGGCGAGCCCACCGACGTGGTCGCCTCTTGCGAGCCGGATGTACCCACGGATGACCCGGGCGGCTCCCTCCATGTAGTGGGGCGACGTCTCACACTCGGCAATGAACCGGTCGGCATCGGCAACGACCTGCTCCCAGTGGCCCAGGAAGAAGTCGATGTACATGACGTTTCCTCGGGTGAATCGCGCGCTGTCCCTGTCGCCGACCCGCTCGCCGGCCTGGACTCCCTCACGGTAGAGCTCGCCTGCTCGGCGAATGTCCCCACGCTGGCTCGCTTCGACCGCGAGGTTGTTGAGGATGTTGGAGACGAGCGGAGAGTTGAGCGAGGTGGCGATCTCGAGGGCACGTTCCAGGTCCGCCAGCCCGGTCCCGGCCTGCTCTTTTCTCATCTTCGCCGAACCGGCGGTCGTGAGCGCGTGCGCGCGAAGTTCTTCGAGCTCCAGTTCGTCTGCGAGAGCGAGCGCCTCGCCTGCGATCCGAATTCCGTCGTCGAGGTCGCCTGCGAGGAAGCGAAGACGGGCCGCAAACGCCAGCACGCGCGCTTTCGCGATGGAAGGCCCGGCGCCTTCGACCAGCTCGGCTGCCCGGTCGACGTGAGCCTGAGCCGCGTCGCGCTGTCCTGCATACCAGGCAATCCGAGAGAGGTACGCCTCGGCTTCTGCGGCCGTCTCGCGGTCGCCGCCTGCCAGGAGGGCGTCGCGTGCCTCCTCGAGGGCAGCGACACGCCGTTCGTCGGTGGCGACGTACAGAGCCTCGGCGCGCCGGAAGAGCAGGTCCGCCCGATCCGGTGCGCCGTCGGGCCAGATCGAAAGGGCCTCGGCGTAATACGCCTCCGCCGCTCCGAAGGCGTTGAGCCCAACCGCGCGGTCACCTGCGTCGCGAAGGGCGAAGCGCGTCGCCTCGATCAGCTCTGGCGTTTCACGGCCCGAGGCGCGGGCAAGCTCGAGTGACGAGCGCCAGTGATAGGCGAGCATC
The DNA here is from genome assembly GCA_963786725.1 of uncultured Actinomycetes bacterium. Lineage (GTDB taxonomy): Bacteria > Actinomycetota > Thermoleophilia > Gaiellales > Gaiellaceae > PALSA-612. The sequence continues at coordinate 517,746 of CAWBAD010000007.1, forward strand.
TCGGCGTGGTCGTCTGGTCGCCCGAGACCCTCGATCCACCGCGCGACCGCGCGGTGCTTCTCCATGCGGTCGGGGCGGGAGATCTGCCCGTAGGCGACGTCGCGGACGAGGGCGTGGGCAAACGCGAGCTCGGTCTCGCCCTCCACCGAGGTGCGCCGTTGCCGGCGAACGAATCCCTTGCGCTCGAGCGCATGGAGAGATCGCGGCGGCGTCGCCGTTCCGTCCGAGCGCGCCCACCCAGAACACCTTGCCGATCACCGAGGCGTCGCGCAGCAGCTCCTTCTCGTCTTGCGCGAGGCCGTCGAGTCGGGCGGCGATGATGCCCTGGAGCGTCTCCGGGAGGGGGAGCTCGTCGGTCGATCCCTGCTCGAGGAACAGCTCCGAGAACTGCTCTGCGTAGAGCGGATTGCCTCCAGCCCGCTCGAGGAGCGCCTGCTGGGCGTCCGCGGCGAGGACGGGCCGGTCGAGGAGCCCGGCGATCAAGCCGTGCTGTCTCGCTCATCGGAGAGCGGCGTGACGGCGAGCGTCGTCGCGTTCAGCTTGCCGCCGCCCCAGCCGGGTCGGCGCTCGAGCAACTCGGGTCGCGCGGTCGCAACGACGAGCAGCGGCACGTCGGTCACCCAGTCGACGAGCTCGTCGATGAAGTCGAGCAGGCTCTCGTCGGCCCAGTGGAGGTCCTCGAAGACGAGCACGAGCGGTCGCCGCTCGGCCATCGCCTCGAAGAAGAGGCGCCACGCGGCGAACGCCTGTCCGCTGCGGTCGTCGGCGAGCTCGCTCTCTCCGCCGAGACCGACCAGCGCGAGGAGGTTCGACTGCACCCACGACGCGTCGGCGGCGTCGGTCAGCACCTCGTCGACGGCGCGACCGATCTTCTCGGCAGCCTCGGACGACTGGTCCTGCTCGTGGATGCCGGCCTGCGCCTTGACGATCTCGCCGAGCGCCCACAGCGTCACGCCGTCGCCGTAGGCCAGGCAGCGGCCCTGGCGCCAGGTGATCAGCTCAGGATCGGCGTCGATGACCTGACGCAGCTCGTGGACGAGGCGGCTCTTGCCGATGCCCGGCACGCCGACGAGCGTCACGAGCTGCGACGTGCGCGAGCTGCGTGCACGCCCGAGCGCGTCGCGGAGCACGGAGAGCTCCTGCTCGCGACCCACGAGCTGCGAGCGGGCGTCGTGCTCGACGTCGACTCCTGGGCGAGCGCGCAACTCGACGACCAGCCAGACAGCGATCGGCTCGGACTTGCCTTTCGCTTCCACCGCGGGCGTCTCGCTGAACTCGATCGCGTGACGACGACCTTCCGTTCCTGGCGTGGCTCGCTCATCCCGTTGCTGCCTGGGCGAGAAGCGCCTCGCCGCGCTCGAGGAAGAACGTCGCGCGCACGGTACGGTAGAACGCAAGCGCTTTCTCGAGCTCCGCCAATCCCTCGTCCCCGCGGCCGTCCTCGAGCAACGCCTCTCCGGCGCCGAAGCGAACCTCTGCCTCGAGGGTCGGCGCGGGCATGCTGCGGTAGATCTCCGCGGCACGCGCGTACTCCCCGCTCGCCTCCGCGAGGGCGGCGTCTTTCCACGGGCTGTCGGGCGCTAGGGCGATGATCTCGAGGGCGGCCGCTGCTACACCGAGCTTCCGCAAGACGTCGCCGGCCTGGCCCAGGTAGTGCGCGATCGTGGGGTTGGCTCGGGCGAGCTCCATCGCCTCGAAGACGAGAGCCTGGGCTTCGTCGATCCGTTCGAGCCACGCGAGCCCGCGCGCGGGACCGAGAAGCGCAGGCATCATCCGCTGGGGATCGTGCATCTCACGGGCGAGCGAGTGCCCTCGATCCCAGTCGTCGTGCGCGCCATCGATGTCCCCTCGCGCCAGCCGTACGTTGGCCCGTAGCACGCGAGCCGGGCCCTCCATGTTGTGGGGAGAGCTCTCGCACTCTGCGATGAATCGGTCGGCGTTCTCGATCAACTCGTCCCAGCGCCCGCGCTGCATTGAGCTGAACAGGAGGTTCCCGCGGGCGAAGCGGATGTTCTCCCGGTCCCCCAGCCGCTGTGCCGCGCGGAGCGTCTCGTGGTTGAGCTCTTCGGAGCCAATGACGTCTCCGTCGCGGATCACGAGCACGGCGAGGTTGTTGAGCACACTGCACGCGAGCGGCGAGTTGACGGCGTTCGCGATCTCGAGCGCGCGATCCAGGTCTGAACGAGCGTCCGATGCGCCGAGCCAGGCCTTGGCCATACCGACCGTCGTCAGCGCATGGATCCGAAGCTCGTCAAGGTCGAGTGCCTCCGCCAGTGCCAACGCGTCGACGCCGATCCGGATCGCCCCGTCCTGCTCCTGCCGAAGCATGCACAGGCGGGCCGCAAGGCAGAGGACGCGGGCTTTGGCCATCGTTGTGCCGGCGTCGATGACGAGCTCCTCCGCCTGCTCGATGTGGGCTCGGGCTTCGTCCCCGTGCCCGCGATACCACTCCGCGCGTGAGAGGAACGCCTCCGCCTCGGCCGCGGTCTGCCGATCGCCGATCTCGAGCAGCGCGTCGCGTGCCTCTTCGAGCGCCTCCATCTGCCGTTCGTCGCCCAAGACGTGAAGGGCATGCGCCCGCCGGAACAGGAGCTGGGCGCGATCCGCGTCGCCCGGCTGCCAGAGCGCTAGTGCCTCTTCGTAGTACGCGACAGCTGGCCCGAAGGCGTTGAGGGCGAACGCGCGGTCGCCGGCCTCGGCGAGCGCGAAACGCGTGCGCTCCTGGAGCTCCGCGGGGTCGACGCCCGACGCTTCCGCGAGCTCGAGTGCCGATCGCCAGTGGTAGGCGAGCATCTCGGCGTGGTCATCGTTCCGGCCGAGGGACTCGAGCCACTCCGCCACACGTCGGTGTTTGTCGACGCGGTCGGCGCGGGGGATCTGCCCGTAGGCGACGTCGCGGACGAGGGCGTGCGCGAAAGCGAGCTCCGTCTCCCCGGCAACGGACGAGCGACGTTGCCGACGGAGAAAGCCCTTGCGCACCAGAGAGTGGACTACGGGGTCCGCGTCCGAGGCTCGTTCGCCGAGTGCTCCTGTCCAGAAGACCTTCCCCACGACCGAGCCCGCGTGAAGGAATGCCTTCTCCCCTGCCTGGAGGCCGTCGAGGCGGGCGCTGATGATGCCTTGCAACGTCTCGGGGAGCGGTAGCTCTTCCGCGGACCCTCGCTCGATGTAGAGCTGCGCGAACTGCTCGGCGTAGAGCGGGTTTCCTCCGGCACGCTCGAGCAGGGTGCGCTGGACGTCGACAGGCAGAACCGAACGATCGAGCAACATTCCCATCAAGCGAGCGGTCTCCGTGTCGGACAGCGGCTCGAGTGCGATGGTCGAGGCATTGAGCTTGCCGCCGCCCCAATTCGGCCTCCGGGCGAGCAGCTCCGGCCGAGCAGTGCAGACGACGAGCAGCGGCACGTCGGTCACCCACTCGGCGAGCTCGTCGACGAAATCGAGCAACCCATCGTCGGCCCACTGGAGGTCCTCGAAGACCAGGATCAACGGACGCTGTGCTGCGAGCTCCTCGAAGAAACGGCGCCAGGCCGCGAAGGCTTCGGTCCCCCGATCGCCGCCGAGCTCGGACTGATCTTCGAGTCCCGCCAGCGGGCGCAAGCGGGCGGCCACCCAGTCTGCGTCGGCAGCGTCCATGATCTCGCCCGCTGCGCGACGGAGCTTTTCGACGGCTGTGTCATCGTCGTCTGCCTCCAGGATGCCCGCCTGGGCCTTGACGATCTCCGCCAGCGCCCAGAACGTGATGCCGTCGCCGTAGGCCAGACACCGGCCCTGACGCCAGGTCGTGAGACCCGGCTCCGCGTCGACGCGGCGGGACAGCTCGTACAGCAGGCGGCTCTTGCCGATGCCGGGCACGCCCACGAGCGTCAGGAGTTGAGGCGAGCGTTCCGAGCGAACGCGATCGAGGGCGGCGACGAGAGCGCCGACTTCTCGTTCGCGGCCGACGAGCTCTCCGGCGACGTGGTCGAGCACCTCGGGCCCGAAACGTGCGCGCGCCTCGACCGCTTCCCACACGGAGATCGGCTCCACCTTGCCCTTCGCATCGACTGGCTCGGTTTCCTCGTAATCGACCGTGGACCGCGTTGCCCGGTACGTGGTCTCGTCGACCAGCACGCCGTTGACGGGCGCGGCACTCTGGAGGCGCGCGGCAGTGTTGACGACGTCGCCGGAAGCCATGCCCTCGCCGGCGTCCGGCTGTGCATCGAGCCGTACGAGCACCTCACCCGTCGTTACTCCGACGCGAAGCTCGAGCTCGTCCTCGATCGCGAACTGCCGGATGGCGAGCGCGGCCCGGACCGCTCGCTCCGGATCATCCTCGTGGGCGACGGGAGCGCCGAACAGCGCCATCACCGCGTCGCCGATGAACTTCTCGACCGTGCCGCCATACCGTTCGAGCTCCGAGCGAAGCCGTGAGTGGTACGGGGCCAGCAGCTCCTCGACGTCCTCCGGGTCCATCGACTCGGCGCGAGACGTGAAGCCGACGAGATCGCAGAACAAGACCGTGACGACCTTGCGCTCTCGACGTGACACCGCGAAAGAGTACGACGTGGGCGCGCGGTAGGCTCAGTCCGTGGCCCGGATCAAGCAGGAGTCGGTCGAGGCCGTCAAGGCCGCGGCCGACATGCTGGACGTCGTCGGCGGCCGGACACAACTCAGAAAGGCAGGCGCGCGGTACGTCGGCCGTTGCCCGTTTCACGAGGAGCGGACGCCGAGCTTCTCCGTCAACCCGGTCGACAAGCTCTACTACTGCTTCGGGTGCGGCAAGGGCGGCGACCTCATCTCGTTCGTCCGTGAGACGGAGAACGTCGACTTTGCGGGTGCGATCGAGTGGCTCGGTGATCGCTTCCGCGTGCCGCTCGAGTACGAGGAGACGTCGCCGGCGGCGGACGCTGCACGGAAACGGCGTGAGCGGCTGTACGCGGTGCTCGAGCAGGCTACGTCGTTCTACGAGCGCTACCTGTGGGAGACGGCTGAGGGCGAGCCGGTGCGTGCGTATCTCGCGGAACGCGGGCTGCGCGACGAGATCTGTCGCGAGTTCCGGTTAGGGCTCTCGCCTGTCGCTCCGGCGCTCGCGCGCAAGGCTGCCGAGAAGGGTTTCACCCGGCCCGAGCTGGCAGCCGCCGGTCTGGCCAACCGCCGCGGTAACGACTACTTCTCGGGCAGGCTGATGTTCCCGCTGGCGGAGGCGCGCGGCAGAGTGGTCGGCTACAGCGCGCGGAAACTCCGCGAGGACGATCCGCTCCAGGCGAAGTACGTCAACTCGCCCGAGGGGGAGCTGTTCCACAAGTCCTCCGTGCTCTACGGGCTGCACCTGGCCAGGCAGGCGATCGCAAAGGAGGAGCGGGCCATCGTCGTCGAGGGCAACACGGACGCCATCGCGCTCCGCCAGGCCGGCCTCGAGCCTGTGGTGGCGTCGATGGGCACGGCGCTCACCGAGCGGCAGCTCGCCGAGCTGAAGCGGCTGACGCGGCGGCTTTACCTGTGCTTCGACGCCGACGCGGCGGGACAGGCGGCAACGCTGCGTGGCATGGAGCTGGCTGCGAGCCAGGGCTTCGAGGTGAAGGTCGTGCCGCTGGCGCCGGGGCTCGATCCTGCCGACGCGGCGGAGAGCTTCGGCGAGCTGCTCGGTCGTGCGGAGAGCTACGTCTTCTACCGCGTCCGCATCGAGCTCGATCGCGCGGCCGACCGCCAGGAGGCGTTCGTTCGCGTCCGAGAGGTGCTCGCGAACTTCGAAGACTCGCCGGAGCGCCAGGACGCCATGCGGCTCGTCGCCGACCGGCTCGACCTGCCGCCGGAGACGCAGGCCGGGCTCGCCCCCAGAGGCACGGCAGCTTCGACGGGCACAGTGTCCGCAAAGGTGCTCGAGGCGGGGGAGAGGCTGGAGCGTGATGCGCTGGCCGGTTGCATCGCGCATCCAGCAGCGGTGCAGCTGCTCGCGGAGCTGGCGCCGGAGCACTTCGACAGCGAGTTGAACCGCGCACTTCAGGCCCATCTCGTCGAGCCCGGGGAGCCCGCGGCTGAGCTCTTGCCGCTGCTCGCCGAGCTGGATGCACGCGCCGCTCGAGAGGAGATCGACGAGCAGACGACCAAGGAGCTCCTGCTCCGGCTTCGCGAGCGTGACATCCGCCGGCAGCTGGCCGCGGATCCCACGCGTGCCGACCTCATCGATGCGCTGGAACGCATCCACGAGGCCGTCGGTAGCCTTGTTTAGGTGGCAGAAGACCCGCTTGTGATCGCCGGCCGCGAGTTCCGCTCGCGGCTGATAACCGGCACCGGCAAGTACCCCTCGTTCGAGCTGATGCGGGACGCGGTCCTCGCGTCGGAGTGCGAGCTGGTGACCGTCGCCGTGCGCCGCATCGACCTCGATCGCGACGCCGAAGCCGTCACCGACTGGCTGCCGGAGGGCGTGCTGCTGCTGCCGAACACGGCCGGCTGCGAAACCGCGGAGGAGGCCGTGCGTGTAGCGCGCCTCGCCAGAGCCGGTGGGCTGCCCGACTGGATCAAGCTCGAGGTGATTCCCGACCCGCGCTACCTGCTGCCCGACGGAGAGCAGACGCTGGAAGCTGCTCGCGTGCTCGTCGAGGAGGGGTTCACGGTGCTCCCATACGTCCAGCCGGACCCGGTGCTCCAGCGGAAGCTCGAGGAGGCGGGTTGCGCCACCGTGATGCCGCTCGCGTCGCCGATCGGGAGCGGTCGCGGCCTGAAGCTGCGCCACACGATCGAGATCATGATCGAGCAGGCCGAAGTGCCGGTGATCGTCGACGCGGGGCTCGGCGCGCCGTCACAGGCTGCCGAGAGCATGGAGCTCGGCGCCGACGGCGTGCTCGTCAACACTGCCATCGCGCTCGCCGACGATCCGGTGGCGATGGCGCGGGCGTTCAAGCTCGGGGTGGAGGCGGGGCGCGCGGCCCGCCTGGCCGGGCTGATCGAGGAGTCCGAGGTGGCGAGGCCTTCGAGCCCGATCACCGGTCTTGTCGGCCGGTGAAGGTCGTGGTCAACAGCCGCGAAGTCGACGTCGAGGCCGACGCGACGGTTGCTGCGCTGCTCGAGCAGCTTGGCGTCGCCGGACCGTACGCGCTCGTAGAGCGAAACGGCGAGCCGGTGGAGCGTGAGGACTACGCGGAGCTCGAGCTCGAGGAGGGCGACGTGCTCGTTGTCGCCCGCCCCGTGGCCGGTGGATGAGCGCCTCTATCTGATTGCGCCCGCCCGGGACGGTCTCGGGGAGCTCCTCGAGGCGGCCGTGCGCGGTGGCGTGGACATCGTCCAGATCCGGGAGAAGGGGTTGGCCGATGCAGAGCTCCTGCCGCGGCTTCAGGAGGCACGCGAGCTCACGAGGCGGCTCGGAGTCCCGCTCGTCGTCAACGACCGGCCGGATCTGGCCATCCTCTGCGAGGCGGACTTCGTGCATCTCGGTCAAGACGATCTTCCCGTGGACGCCGCCCGTCGGCTTGGGATGGCAGTCGGCCAGTCGACGCACGCATCGAAGGAGATCGACGCTGCCGAGGCCGACTACATCGGCGTCGGGCCCGTGTTCGAGACGCCGACCAAGGAAGGTCGGCCGGCCGTCGGCCTGGAGCTCGTCCGCTACGCCGCCGCTCACGCGCGTCAGCCCTGGTTCGCCGTCGGCGGCATCGACGAGACGAACGTGGCGGAGGTGATCGCGGCTGGGGCGACGAGGATCGCGGTCGTCCGCGCCATCGGCGGGGCGGACGACCCTGAGCGTGCCGCTCGAGCCCTCAGGGACGCGCTGGGAGCCGACTAGCAGAGAGACACGCACCGTGTTGTCCGGCGGGACAACTACTGTTTGTACCCATGGATCGCGACTGGCTGGCACGGGAGCTCGAGTGCGGGCGCTCGATCGCCGACATCGCGCGCGAGGTCGGTCGCCATCCAGCGACCGTCGGCTACTGGGTTCGCAAGTACGGGTTACGCTCGCAGCATTCAAGCCGTCATGCCGCGAAGGGCCGGATCGCGCGCGATACGCTGGCGAAACTCGTCGCCGACGGCCTCTCTGGTAGACAGATCGCAGTCCGACTTGGTGTGAGCCAGGCCACCGTACGTCACTGGTTGCTCGAGTACGGAATCGAGACGGAACGCGCAACTCTCCTCCAGCTCAGGGCAAGCGGACGGACCGATCACGGCAATGCGGATGCGACCGCCTACTGTCCACGCCACGGAGTGACGGCGTTTCGTCGCCGTGCCGACGGCGGCTGGCGATGCCTCGAGTGCCGTGCCCAGGCAGTTGCGGCGCGCCGCCGATCCGTCAAGGCCACGCTCGTCGCCGAGGCGGGAGGTGGCTGCGCGCTCTGCGGATACTCGCGCAGCATGGCCGCGCTCCAGTTCCATCATCTCGACGCGACCGCCAAGGAGTTCCAGATCTCCCAGCGTGGCGTCACGCGGTCGATCGCTGCCGCGAGGGCTGAAGCGGCTAAGTGCGTCTTGCTGTGCGCCAACTGCCATGCGGAAGTCGAGGCAGGAGTCGCTACCATCCCGGTAGTCGCCTCAGTCGTCAGACCGGGGTAACGCGGTCCGGGGTAGCTCAATCGGCAGAGCTGCGCGCTGTTAACGCGAAGGTTGTGGGTTCGAGTCCCACCCCCGGAGCTCCGAGCAGAGGCGCCAAGCGGCGCCTCTTGACGCCCGGGCTGTTAACCGGAGGGTTGTTGGTTCGAGTCCAACCCGGGGAGCTACTTAAAGCCCTGCATACGCAAGGCTTTTCTCATGTAGAGGCGGGGGCTGCTATGGCAGCCTGCAAGCAGATCTGTAAACGCCACACGCCTTGCTATCACTGGCGGCCGTGAGATGATCGGCGGCCTTTGCGATGACCCTCTTGACAGCGGTCTATCGACGGCGATACCGACGAGATCGTCAGCGAACAGATCAACTACGTTGCAGAAGCGACTGAGCCAGCACCCGAAGAGTGAGATTTCGATAGGTCGACGTGTTCACGAGACTCTCTGGTGAGGTGATCCTCGTACTCACAGAACATCTCCAGATGTGGCGCTTTGTCCTCCTGATGCTCAGCCCTCTCGAACTCTGTCCGGTTGGGCAGATGAGGATGGGCGAGTTCGTACGGTGGCGTTCCCATATCGCACCTCCACATTCAGATTCTCCACGTGTAACACGAGTCACGATTGCGGGCATCAGGGAATTCCCGGATCCGCTCCGCGACTTAGGCGCACCAGCCGACAGCGGCCTGCTGCTCAGAGAGGACGGCCTACTTGCAAGCGGTCGACCTCCACGAGAGCGATCCGGATTCGCAGCGATGGAGGGCAGTCGGACCGGAATCGCTCAACCACGCGCGTTTGCGCGGCACACGACGGAACCGTGCGGAAGCCCCAAAGCGCGTGTTAACCGGAGGGTTGTTGGTTCGAGTCCAACCCGGGGAGCTCCAGCTTGGAGCGCCTGTCCGAATATGGGTCGGAGCTCGAGCGAGCGCGTCACGAGGCTCGCCGTCGCCGACCAGTCCCCGCGCGCGTGAGCCCTGAGTCCTGCGCTGCCGAGCCGCTCGGCTGCTCGTTCGGCCAACCGCGCCTCGCACGCCGCCCGGGCGAAGCTCGGTCTCGTAGCGGATGGCCTGCTCGAGGTGATAGCCGACGATCTCGTCGTACTCGCTCGCCCTCTCGCCCGCCTGCTCGTCGAGCCAGTCGGCGTAGCGAGCATGGAGCCGCGCTCGCTCCTCCTTGTCGAGCGAGTCGTACGCGACATCGCGAAGGAGGAGGTGGTGGAAGCGAAAGGCGTCGCTGTTCGAGAGCTCCACCGCCGCCGGTTCGATAAGCGCCCTCAGCACGAGCTCCGAGAGCAGGACCTCTACGCCCGCTCGCGCGCTCTCGGGCGAGAGCGCTTCGACCGCGCCGCGGTGAAACACCTGGCCCTCGACCGAGCCTCGCTGGAGCACGGCTCGCTGGGGCGCCTCGAGCCGGTCGAGACGAGCCGCGAGCAGCGCATGGATACCCGCGGGGACACCGACCCGGGCCAGGTCGTCGGCGACCCAGCGGCCGTCGTCCCGGCGCAGCGAGCCGTCCTCGATGAGCATCGCGACGAGCTCCTCCACGAAGAGCGGGAGGCCGTCGGCCGCATCGATGATCGTCGCGAGCGCCGCCCCGTCGAGCTCTGCCCCCGCGAGCAGATTGTCGACGAGCCGGCCCGACTCCTCGTCTGAGAGCGGCTCGAGGAGCACAATCCTCGCCGGCTCGGTTCCCCACGACATGCGGAGCTCGAGCAGCTCGGGTCGTGCCATGCAGAGCACGAGCAGCGGCACCTCGCTCTGCTCGACGACGCTCTCGACGAGATCGAGAAACGCAGGCTCGGCCCACTGGATATCGTCGAAGACGACGACGAGCGGGCGCTGACGGGTCACCTCCTCGAAGAGCCGACGGACCGCCCAGGTGGTCCCCCTATGCTCGGGAACGACCTCGGCGATCCCAATCGCCTCCGCGATCCGCTCGACGATCAGATCCACGTCGGCGGACGAAGCGACGAGCCCGCGGATGCGCTCCCGGGCGACGGCCGCGCTATCGCCGGCGTCGAAACCCGCAGCCTCCGCGATCGCCTCCTTCAGCGGCCAGTACGTGATCCCCTCTCCGTACGGCAGACAGCGCCCGCGGATCACCCTCACGCCTTCACGTCGATCGCGGAGAAACTCCTCGATGAGCCGGGACTTCCCGACGCCGGCTTCGCCGATGACCGTGACGAGCCGGGTCGTGCGTTCCCGCACGACGTCGGCGACCGTCTGGGAGAGCAGCGCGAGCTCGGACACGCGTCCGACGAAGGGTGAGTCGAGGCGTCGAGCCGGCGAGGCGTCGACGACAAGCAACCGGTGGACCGGGATCGGCTCGGCCTTTCCCTTGACCGCGACGCGACCAAGCGGCTGGGCGCCGACGGCTGCGCGTGTGCGGTGAAACGTCGGCCGTCGACGAGGATCTCGCCGGGCTCGGCGGTCGTCTCGAGCCGTGCCGCGACGTTGACGGCATCGCCTGTGACGAACGCCTGCCCGAGCGCAGGGTCGCGGGCGACGACCTCGCCAGTCGCGACTCCTATGCGCATGTCGACCGTCACCCCGAAGGAGCCGCTGAGCTCGTCGTTGAGAGCTGTGAGAGCGTTTCGCATCTCTCCAGCGGCGCGAACGGCCCGAAGCGCATCGTCCTCGTGGAGGGTCGGGATCCCGAAGACGGCCATGAGGGCGTCGCCGATGTACTTCTCGACCGTGCCGCCGTGCCGCTCGATGATTGCGTGCATGACCTCGAAGTAGCGGTCGAGCACTCTACGCGCCGACTCCGGCTCGAGCCGCTCCACCAGCGACGTCGACCCCACGATGTCCGCAAACACGACGGTGACGACCTTTCGTGCCTCTCCCGTGCTCGGGAGGATCGCTGCCAGCCGCGCACCGCAAGCGTTGCAGAACTGGGAGCCTTCGGGATTCGTCTGGCCGCAGTTGGTGCAGCGAGCCATGTCGCAAAGGATACGAGCGCCGGCGTGGCGGGCGCTCACGTGGTCCGCGTCGGCCGTAGACTCGGGATCCGATACGCCCACATCCTCCCGGCGATCCGGTTAACCGGAGGGTTGTTGGTTCGAGTCCACCCGGGGAGCTGGAACCTTCCTTGACAGATCCCAGCGGCTGGCCGCTGTAGTCGCAGAGGAAGGCGGTGTTCTCGAAGTTCCGACCGAGGACGGACAGGAGGTTGTCAACGCGAGCGGCGAGGCGTCGCTCACCCGCCGCCTCACGGCGGTTCCCTCACCGGTAGTTCGGCCGCACGTCAAGAGACTCAGCCAACGGAGAGCCGCATGCGGGCGGCCCCGGCGTTCGGCCGTCGATGTAGGAGGTACCCCTTGTGGGGATCCGCCTCTCAGGGATCGAGTGCGGGCCGCAAACCGGCCATAACGTGAGCATGAAGCGCAGGATGATGAACGCGCCGATACGGCTCTTGCGTCGGTGCTCCGTCGAACGCGGCCAGGTACTCGTGTTCGTGGCAGTCATGCTGGTTCCACTACTCGGCATGGCAGGCTTCGTGATCGATCTCGGCAGCTGGTACCAGGCGCATCGCCAGCAACAGGCGATCGCCGACGCGTCCGCGATCGTCGCGGCGGGCGCGCTGCCTGGTAACACCAGCCAGGCGCAGTCCGAGGCGGTGGCATACTCGGTGAAGAACAACGGCACGGTTGCACCGGGCGACATTTCGTTCTCGTCGAAATACCTGCCCAACGACACGATCACCGTCGACGCCTCACGCGTCGTCCCGAGCTTCTTTCTGAAGCTGGTGGGCTTCCAGCAAGCCACCGTGCGCGCGACGGCGGTCGCGCGAGCGGAGAACCTCGGCTCTGCGTGGGGTTCGGCGCCGTTTGCCGTCATCAACACCCAGCCCGAGCTCTCCGGACCGGGCTGCCCGTGTTTCGGCAATCAGACGATGCTCGACCTGAAGAAGGTCGGACCCGGGGGGTTCAAGGTCATCAACATCGACGGCTCGCAGGGAGGCCTCGGCGGCCAGACGCTCGCTGACTGGATCACGAACGGTTGTGATTGCTCGACTGATACGCCAGTCGACCTCTACAGCGACCCCGGCGCGAAGTACAACGGTTCGTCCGTGATCGCGGCGATGAACGGGAAGATCGGCAGCAATCTCCTCTTCCCCGTCTACGACACCGTCACGGCACAGGGCTCGGGCTTGAAGTACCACGTGATCGGCGTTTGCCGGCTTCTATCTCACGGGTTTCAACTTCAACGGGAACCAGGGCAAGATCAACGGCCACTTCGTCAAGGTGGACTGGAACGGGAAGGCGTCGACGAACCCGGCGGCGAACTACTTCGGCGCGACGATGGTCCGCCTCGTCGACCCGAGCTCCTAGCACACCGACTCGCGCGGCTTGTCACAGTGCCCGGCCGCCAGCAGACTGGCGGCCTCTTGCCTGACACGACGATCCCTCTTCCGACGCGGGGGCGCACGTACTCCGCGCGTCGCCGCGTTCGCCTCTCCGACATGGACGCCACCGGGCGGCTGCGGCTCGACGCCGTCGCCCGCTTTCTCCAGGACATCGCCATCGACGACGTCCAGGAGACGGGCTGGGGGATACCGGATCACCTGTGGTTCGTGCGCAGCATCGTGCTCGACGTGCTCGAGCCTTTCGCTGACGACACCGAGGTCGAGCTGACGACATGGTGCAGCGGCGTGGCCGCGATCGCGGCCGGCCGGCGCTGGTCGGTGAACGGCGACGCCGGGGGCCGGATCGAGGTGGACAGCGTGTGGATCCACCTCGACGCCGAGCAGCGGCCTGCCCGCATCGAGGACTTCGGCGTCTACGCCGACGCGGCGGCGGGCCGCCACGTCTCGACGAAGCTCGCGCTGCCCGACCCTCCTGACGACGCGCCGCGCACGCCGTGGCCGCTCCGGGCGGCCGACGTCGACCTGCACGGCCACGTGAACAACGCCGTCCACTGGCAGGCCGTGGAGGACACGTTGCCTGACCGGGCCGGCTACGGGCCGAGCTCGACTACCGGCAGCCGATCGATCTCGACGACGAGCTCGCGCTCGCGCCATTCGACGACTGCGTTGCGTTCACGACCGCCGCCGGCGTCAAGGCCGTCGCCCGCGTCACGCCTACTTGAGCAGGAGCTTCTCGAGGCGGCCGTCGGCGATCGCGAGGCCGACGACCACCATCAGCAGCGAGGTACGCGACGTGTACGAGCGTGACCCAGCCGACCGTCCCCAGCGTCAAGGCGCGCAGAAGCTCGACTCCTTGGTACAGCGGCGTCAGCGGCACGATCCACTGCGCCGCCGCCGGGTAGTCGGAGAGCGGTACGAACGTCGCCGAGAAGAGGAAGAGCGGCAGCGTCACGAGCTCGATCATCGAGAAGTCCGCCCACGAGCGCATGAACGTGACACCGATGAGGCCGACGGCGGCGAACGCCGCGCCGACGAGTATCGCCGCCGGTACCGCCAGCACGGCCCACCACGACGCGATCAGGCCCATCGCGAGCATCACGACGACAAAGCCGACCGCGTAGACGCCGCCGCGGATGAGCGCGTAGATGAGCTCGCCGAGCGCCACGTCGCGTACGCCGAGCGGCGTGGCGAGAACGCCGTCGTACGTCTTCAGCCACTTGAGCTTCGCGAAGACGTTGATCGTCGACTCGATAGACCGCGCCGTTCATCGCCGAGGCCGCGAGCATCGCCGGCGCGACGAACTCCTTGTAGGGAACGAGCTCGCCGTCGTAGCTCACGTCGCCGACGAGCGCGCCGACGCCGAGGCCGATGCCGAGCAGGAAGAACACCGGCTCGAAGAACCCGGACACGAAGAGCAGCCAGCTGCGACGGCCGACGACGACGTTGCGGTAGACGAGTCGGCCGGCGAGCGGGCCCCAGAGCGGAATGCTCGCCGCGGCGGAGGCGACGGCGACCGTGCTCACGCGAGCAGCCTTCGCGAGATCAGCCGGACGGCGAGCACCGAGCCGACGAGCGTGAATGCGACCAGGTACGCGACGTGGCCGATCGTCGGCAGCGCCTCGACCTCACCCGTCGCCAGATCGCGACAGAGCGACGACGCCGTGCCAGAGCGGTGTCGCCCAGGCGATCGGCTGCGAGCCAGTCGGGGAGGTTGGCTGATCGGGAAGAACGTGCCCGAGAAGAGAAAGATGGGGAGGAGCGCGAAGCGGAAGATTGCGGTCAACGCCGCGTGGTTCTCGATGCCGCCGGCGAGCGCCGCCATCGGCGCGGCAAACGCAAGCCCGCAGAGCACCGCGGCGACGGGTGTCAGCACGGCCAGGGGCGAGAGAAACGCTCCCGCGATCGCCGCCACGCAGGCGAAGAGCGACGCCGCGGCGAAGATGCGCGCCGCAGTCCAGGAAAGCAGGCCGCTGTACAGCTCGCGGACGCGAACGGGGGTGGCCACGACGGCGTGGTACGTCCGGGCCCAGCGGATGCCGGCCATCACCGGGAAGCTGCCTTCGTTCGTGCCGATCTGCATCGCGAGGGCAGCGATCAGCCCGGGCGCGACGAACTCGAGATACGTGAGGCCGCCGAGATCGGCGTTTCCCTCGTCGACGAGCTCACCGAGCAGGATCCCCATCGACAGGAGAAAGAAGATCGGGTTGAGCAGGCCGGTGGTGATCGTCGCGCGCCAGACGCGCCGGTACGACCTCGCGTACCACCAGAACACCGCCGCAGACTGCTCGACGTGGTTGGGGACGGGCGCGGGGCTAGTCGACAAGCGTGCGCCCCGTCAGGGTCAGGAAGACGTCCTCGAGCGTGCTACGTCGCACGAGAATGCTGTCGGGCTCAACGCCGCGGTCGTGGACTGCCCGCACGGCGGCATCGCCGTCGTCCGTGTCGACGAGGATGCGGTCGGGCAGCACCTCCAGTCGTGCACCGAGACCTTCCAGCTGGCTCTCGACGCCGTCTCTCCTTCCGTCCGCGAAGCGCAGCTCGACCACCTCGCGCTCGACGTGCTGGTCGATGAGCTGCCTGGGCGAGCCCTCGGCCACGATCTTGCCCTGGTCCATGATCACGAGCCGGTCGCATAGCTGCTCGGCCTCGTCCATGTAGTGCGTCGTGAGCACGAGCGTCACGCCCTGGCTCTTCAGGCGGTAGAGACGGTCCCAGAGCGCGTGGCGCGCCTGCGGGTCGAGGCCCGTCGTCGGCTCGTCGAGCAGCATCAGGTCGGGGTCGTTGATGAGTGCGCGGGCGATCGTCAGCCTGCGCTTCATGCCGCCCGAGAGGTGCTCGACACGGGCGTCGCGCCGATCTGCCAGCTGGACGAACTCGAGCAGCTCCGCGGCGCGCTCGCGGACATCTCGCGAGGGCATCCCGAAGTACCGGCCGTAGACGAGGAGGTTCTCGAACACCGTCAGCTCGAGGTCGAGGTTGTCTTCCTGCGGGACGACTCCGAGCCGCTGGCGGATCCTCGGGCCGTCGGTCTCCGGATCGAGGTCGAAGATCCTCAGCTCCCCGCCGCCGCGCGGCGAGACTGCGCCGATCATCCGCATCGTCGACGTCTTGCCCGCCCCGTTGGGGCCGAGGAAACCGAACGTCTCACCGGGCTGGACGCTGAACTCGATTCCGTCGACGGCGACGAGCTCACCGAAGCTCTTCTGGAGGTTGCGGGCGACGACTGGGGGCGATTCGCTCACAAGCGCCGAGGCTAGCGAAACGATGCCATGATCCGATCCGTGTTCGGCCGCGTGCTCGTCGCCCTGGCCGCCCTGGCGATGACCGGCGCTGGGAGCGCGGCGGCCCCCTCGCCGCAAGCCCTTCTGGCGCGGCACGTGCCCGTGGTCGTGCTCCATCCGAGCGAGCGCTTCCAGCCCGTGCCGGTAGACGGGTTTCTCGCCGACTCGAACTTCGAGCAACGACAGCCGGACGGCAGTTGGGCACCCATGCCTTTCGTGCCGACGCCGGGTGCGCCGTGGCGCCTGAACCAGCGACTGTGCTCGACCAAGGACGGCATCGGCGCGGTCGACTGCTACGCGGCCGCCGAGGCCGCGCATGCTGCCCGGCCGACGGTGTACGGCGCCTATCACCGCCGCGGCGACAGAATCGCCCTCCAGTACTGGCTCTTCTATCCGCTCAACCCGTACAGCCCCGAAGTCCCGCCCAACCCGCTGTTCGCCCAGGTGCACGAGGGAGATTGGGAGCTCGTCACGGTGATCCTCGACCGTGCCGGGAAGCCGCTCACGGCGGGTTACAGCCGGCACTGCAGCGGTGCGAGGCGGGCTTGGGCGAAGGTCCCGAAGAGAGGGCAGCGACCTGTCGTCTACGTGGCGCTCGGCTCGCACGCGAACTACTTCGGCCCGGGGTCGTTTCGGCTGGACAAGCGTTGCTGGCCCGAGCAGGCAGTGATCGTCTTCGAGAACTACGGCAAGCCGTTGCTCGACTTTGTCGCTGCCGGCCGGACCGTGTCGCCGCGACTCGTGCGCGTCACGGCGACATCACCGTCATGGATGAGCTTCTCGGGAGCCTGGGGCGAGGACCAGCTCATCTTCTTCCCGCAGGTGACGTTCCCGTACGGCCTAGGCCCCACCGGGCCGGCGTTCAAGAAGATCTGGAAGTCTCCGATCAGCGTCCCGCTCGACTGGCCGAAGGGCTGAGGACGAGATCACTTGACAACCGGCGCCGACGTGTGACGAGATTCCGTCTCGCCAAGTCCCGCGGATCTTCGGATCAGCGGGATTTGGCATTTTTAGTGGCTGCGTTCGCTGAGCGCTTCGAAGAGCCGCGCGCAGTCCTCTTCCGTCGTGTAACCCTGCACTGACAGCCGGACGAGCGTGCGGCCCTCGACCTCGTGCACGGGGATCTCGATTCGGTGCCTGTCGCGCAGCTCTCGCTGGAGAGAGCCGGCATCGTCGTGAGGCACCTCGAACGCAACCATCTGCGGGGCCTGGAGATCCTCCGGTGCGAGAGGCTCGCCGCCGACGCGCTCGAGGATGTCACGCTGCGTCCGGCGAGCGAGCCGGCCACAACGGTCTCTCACGGCGGCCCAGTCGTTCGCAGCCTGGTAGTCGATGGCGGCGGGCAAGGCGAGAACGGCCGTCGGGTCGTCGGTGCCGCTCCACCCGAAGCGCTCCTGGTAGCCGTCGTTCCAGCCCCACGAGACGACGGGCGGACGTAACGCGCCGCGCAACGCATCCCCCGCGTACAGGAACGCCGAGCCCTTGGGCGCGCAGAGCCACTTGTGTCCGTTGCCTGCGTAGCAGTCCGCGCCGACGTCGTCGAGAGCGAGCGAGATCTGGCCCGGAGCGTGAGCCCCGTCTACGACGCTGAGGATGCCGGCCTCGCGCGCGTGGCGGCACAGCTCTTCCGCCGGTAGGACAAGCGCCGTCTCGGAAGTCACGTGGCTGAAGAAGAGCACCCGGGTGCGCGGGGTCACCGCGCTCCAGATCGCATCCAAGAGCTGACTGGCGTCCACGACCGGCAGAGGCAGCGAGACGACGACGAGCCGCGCGTCGGTCCTGGCTGCGATCTCCTCCCACAGCAGCCGTATGGCGCCGTACTCGCGGTTTGTGATGACGATCTCGTCGCCCGCGCTCAGTGGAACTGAAGCCGCCACGGCGTTCAAGGCCGTCGTCGAGTTCGCGAGCAGGACGAGGCGTCCTGGATCGGCTACGCCCACGTACTCCTCCAACTCCCCGCGCGCGACGGCGAGTGCAGCGGGCAGACCACGTCCGAGGAACTCGACGGGATCGCGTTCGAGCGCCGCGCGCAACGCTCGCTGGTGCTCGAGTACCGGACGGGGTGACGCGCCGAAGGCGCCGTGGTTGAGATGGACCACCTCCGGGTCGAGCAGGAAGTCGCCGCGCAGGTCCTCCGCAGTCCTCACGGTGCGAGCGTAATCGCCCGCCGGGGTTTGGTCAGCTGCGCTGCGTGAGTTGCGCCTGTAGCTGCCCGACGTAGCGGGCGAGGTCTTCTTCCTTGCGACTCAGGCGCTCCTCGAGCTCGGCGAGCTCGGTCGCGCGAGCCTCGATGCGATCCTCGCGGAGAGTGAACGCCCCTTCGAGCTCGATCTCCCGCCGCTCGACGCGCTCCTCCCGCTCGTCGAGCTCGCGCATCCGATCGTGGATCGTGCTCTCCATCTGGGCGAGCTTCCGTTCACGACGCTCGACGTCCGCAGTACCTGCGTCCACGAGCCCCTCGGCGCCGCTGAGAGCCCGTTCCCGCCGCATGACGTCTGCCTCGCGCCTGATCATCTCAGTCTCCGTCAGCGTCAACCGTGGCGCGCTGGGCGGAGGCGAAGCAAGCTGGGCAGGCGCGGGCGAGGCGAGCGGGCTCAGGCTCGGCTCGGGTGGTGCCTCCGGCGTCGCCTCAGCGCGTTGTTGGCTCGGCGCGACGCGCTCAGACGGCCCAAAGACCTCGATCCTCAGCAGCGAGTCCCGGTCGGGGCCGCTCGGCTGCTCATGCGAAGACTCGCTCACATGTGTGCCATCGTGCGCGCCCGGCGCCGCGCCCATCCCTCACTCGAGCTATCGGCGCCGTGCGTGGGCTTGTAGCGAACAGCGCGTTAGGATTGCTCCCACGTGCGAACGCTGCGCCCGAAGGCCAGGCTCAGGCCGCTCGACGAAGCGGAGGCGTACGCACGCTGTCACGGCGATCGGGGCGCCGACGTGCGCATCGTGCACATAGAGCCACGCCGGCCTCGTTACGAGACGAACGTCTCGGGCGAAGAGCTCCGCCGCTCGTTCGAGGAGCGGCTCGACGCCCGCGAGCGCCTCGCCGAGCCGGCCGGCAGTCCGTAAGCCTTGCGCGTCGGCTGGATCGGCACGGGCGTCATGGGCAGCTCCATGTGTGGCCACGTGCTCGACGCCGGCTATGCCGTGACCGTCTACAACAGAACCCGCGAGCGCGCGGAGCCGCTGCTCGAGCGGGGAGCGACGTGGGCAGACTCACCCGCGGAGGTGGCCGCCGCGTCGGACGTCGTGTTCTCGATCGTCGGCTACCCGGACGACGTGCGCGCCGTGATCCTCGGCGAGCAAGGCGTCCTGAAGGGCACGGCGCCCGGCACCGTCAGCGTCGACATGACGACGAGCGAGCCGTCACTCGCGGTCGAGATCTACTCAGCGGCCAAGGAACGCGGCGTCGACGCGATCGACGCGCCCGTATCGGGGGGCGACGTCGGTGCGCGCAACGCGACCCTCTCGATCATGGTGGGAGGCGACGAGGAGCCGATCGAGCGCGTGCGGCCGCTCCTCGAGACCATGGGGAAGACGATCGTCCGCCAGGGCGGTCCAGGCGCCGGCCAGCACACGAAGATGGTCAACCAGGTGCTGATCGCCACGGGGATGATCGGCGTCTGCGAGGCGCTGCTCTACGGCTACAGGGCGGGCCTCGACCTCGACACAGTCCTCGAGTCGGTCGCCGAGAGGCGCCGCCGGCTCTTGGTCGCTGACGAACTACGGCCCCCGCATGCTCGCAGGCGACTTCGCGCCGGGCTTCGTCGTCGATCACTTCGTCAAGGACATGGGTATCGCCCTCGGAGAGGCGAAGCGGGCAAAGCTCGCGCTGCCGGGCCTCGCGCTCGCGGAGCAGCTCTACGTCGCACTGCAGGCCCAGGGGCACAGGCCGCAAGGGCACGCACTCGCTGATCCTCGCTCTTGCATCGCTCTCGGACATCGACTGGGAGCAGCGCTAGCCGCGGACTACGAGTCGCAGCTGCAGATCTCTTCGCCCACTTGGCTCCGCTCCACCGGGAGACGGCAGCGGCGGCACGTGCGGGGAAGCATGTCCGCCTCGACCAGCAGCGCGCGCAACAGCACGACCCAGACCATCGCCCAGGGCACGAGGAACGCGGTCGACGTCGTCATCGCCGCCACGCTCGCTGTATCGGACGGCCGCCGCGACGAGTTGAGCCCCCTCCCAGGGGCCTAGCGAACGCGCGCTAGAATGGCTCACGTGAGCCTGGTGTTCGCTGCACTGCTCGCCTGTGCCGTGGCCGTTCTCGTAGTGGCCGAGTGGCCTCGTATCTCGGCCGTGCTGGGGTCGGAGGCGAGGGCGAGACGTGACCGGGCGCGCCGGAAGTCACAGCTCAAGGTCGTGCGCACCGATCGCGACGACTTCGCCGAGAGCGTGCAGCGAGATCTCGACCGCTGCCGACTATCGAGGAGCACGAGCAGCCGCACCGCTAGTTCGTCTAGCGAACGGTGAACGTGGCGCGGAGGATCCGTCGTGTTCGGGAGGATCCCGACGACGCTCTCCGAGTTCTTCGTTTCCTGGAAGTCGGCACGATCACCTGCAAGCGGTGCTTTCCGGGATAGATTCCCTCGAGCGGCACCCGAATACGGGCGGGGCTCACCTTGAACACCACGCGCAGACCGTCGATGCGGACGACCACTGACCTCGGGTCGATGCCCGAGCCGCTGTCAGCGACGGACAGCACGAGCTCGCTCCGGGCGGTCGGCGTGAGGAGCTTCACGCGCGGAGGCGTCGCATCGTCGATCCACAGCCTGAACGAGAAGGGCCCGCGACCGACCGCGAGCGGGTCTCGAAGACGAGATCGTAGGCGCCCGGCGGCGGCCGGTTCGTCGCGACGACCGGGCGCAGCTGGCCGTACGTGTCTCCCCGGTACGGGTTGATGTCGACGGGTAGCGAGGGGACGCCGCCGCAACCGGTTCTCGTCACCCGCGTAGACGATGCGCGGTGTCACGCTGACTCCCTTGGGCTGCCGCGTGATCCGCGCCCCGACATTCGCGGCGCCGCGTCCGACGCGTACCCGAAAGACCTGCTCCGGGCCGGGGAGCGAGTTCGTCACTCCGAGGCCGCTCGGATCATCCGGATAGCGGTACGACGTGACGTTCGCCTTTCCGTTGCGGGTGTTCCCCTCGTAGCGCCCCTGCTTCGTCAGGACGCGTGCGGGCGGTCCCAGCTTCACGTGCGTAGTCCTCAGCCAGAACGGGATGCGCCGCGTGGCGTTGCCGCGCTGGAGGATCACGAAGCCGGTCAGATCCTGCTCAGTTGCCGTCTGCTCCGATTCGGCAACCAGCTCGAAGCGGCCGGGAACGCTGACCGTGGAGGGCACCGCGAGCTTCACGCCGCCGGGCGAGGCCTGCAGCCGGAGCGAGACGTTCCACGATCCGGCGCCGCCTCCGGCGTCGGTGACGTCCACCCGGACGCGCCGCGTCGTGCCGACGCGGAGCAGCCCCAACGACACGACGGAGGGCTTGACGAAGACGAGCGGGATGTCCGCGGCCGGCAGATTGACGAGTCCGCCGCCCTCGCGCGTCGTCAGCGTCTCGCCCTCGGTCTCGGGATCGAGCACTGGCCTGCCCGTCTGGACAAGCGCGGACGTGACCTGATCGACCGTCCAGTCAGGGTGCTGCTGTAGGAGCAGCGCCACGGCTCCCGCCACGTGCGGGGATGCCATGCTCGTGCCGCTGAACGACGCCCACGTGCCTTCGCGCTCGGGCACGGACGAGAGGATCGACGCTCCGGGTGCGCGAGACCTCAGGCTTCATGCGCAGGGACAGCGCGCTCGGCCCGGACGAGGAGAACGCCGCCAGGACGTTGCGACTTCGTGGCAGCGGCGACGGCGATCGCGCGGGCTGCAGTCGCAGGAGATCCGATCGACCCGCGGCCGAGGTCGCCGAACGAGTTGCCAGCAGCCGCCACCGGAACGACCCCGGCGTGCCGCTGCGCCGTCCACGGCCTGGTCGACGACGTTCCTCGCGGGATCGGTCTCGTACTCGCCGAACGACATGTTGATGACGTCCATCCCGTCGCGCACGGCGGCCTCGATGCCTGCGATCACCTCACCGGCGTTGTCGATGAGCCCGAAGTCGCTCGGCGTGCTGAGGACCTTGTAGTTGCCGATGTATGCGCGCGGCGCGGCGCCGGACAGCGCACCGCGTCCCTGTACGGGAGCCGGTGTGAGGTTGCCGGCGGCGATGCCCGCCACGTGCGTGCCGTGTTCAGACTCGAGCGGATCGAACGGCGACCGCGCATGTCGCCACGTGGTGGTCGCCGGTGCGAAGGCACGTGCCGCGATCACCTTCGGCGTCGTGAAGCTCGTCTGGCCCTTCGGGAAGCCGGCCGGGTAGCTGTAGCCGGAGGGATTGAAGAACGGGTGTGTCTGGTTGACGCCGTCATCGATGATCGCCGATCTTCACGCCCTGGCCCGCAGTCGGAAGCGACGGCCCGCCCCAGAGGTCGTCGGCGCCGATCAACTCGGGCCCGCGGTCGAGCTTGACTCCGAAGCTTCCGCCGACGTGAACCTTCCGCACTCCGGCGATGGTGGATAGGAGCGGGACGTCGCGTGCGGCGAGCTCGACGGCCAGCCCGTTGAGGACGACTGCGTAACGCCAGCGGACCGTTGCGGACGGAATACCAGCACGGATGCGCCGCTCGACTGCCAGCCGCTCGCGCTCGAGCACGGCGAGGTAGCCGCGGCTCGTGGGGGAGTCGAGGTCGAGGCGGCGTACCTCGCACGGCCGGTGAGAGCACACGGCTCGTCTGGACAGCCTTTGCCAGCGCCGGAGCCTCCAGCGTCACGACCACCTGCGTGTCTGCAGGCGCCGAAGCGAGGGACGGGGCCGCGACGCCAAGCGGGATACGAGCGCTCGCACGTCCCGCCTCAGGTACGGGCCGTAATGCGCACGCGCGGACGTGGCGGAATTGGTACGGACGCGCAGCGTCACGGGGGAACCCATGGTTCCCCCGTGAGCCCCCTCCTTCGCGCGCGTATGCAGCCGGCGAGCGCTTGCGTGGGCTGCGCTCGGGCAAAGCCCGGCTCCGCCCGCGGACGGGTGAGCGTCTCGGACGGCGTCAGACCGCGGGCTAGAATGCGTTCGCGCGCGGATGTGGCGGAATTGGTAGACGCGCACGGTTCAGGTCCGTGTGGGGGAGACCCCGTGGAGGTTCAAGTCCTCTCATCCGCATAGCCGTTTGCGGCCGGGTTCGGCCACAATCAGGCCACAAACGTCAGCCAGTCGCCTCGTCGTAGGCGTCGAAGGCTGCCCGGAGCTGCTCGTCGGTGCGCTTCAACCAGCGGGCGTAGGTGTCCTCGATCTGCACGATGGACGTGCCCATGATCTGCGCCAGGTGCCAGAGCTGGACGCCGGACTCGATGCTCCAGGTGGCGAAGGTGTGGCGGCAGTCGTAGAGGCGACGATGCTCCAGGCCCGCGGCCCGCACGGCTGGCGTCCATGCACGGTGACGGAACCTCTCGATGTCGATGTAGCCGCCGCGGGGAGCGGGGAAGAGGATCGGCGTGTCGATACGCCGGGGGACGGCGTCGAGTGCCAGCGGGGTCCGCGCGCTGTCCCGGCGAACCGCCGCTGCCGTGATCGCCTGAGGGCTCGGAGCGGGGAGGCTCATTGAGCGCGACGGACCAACGGGCCAGCCCCAATGCCTTCTTGCACCGCGCAACACGTGCGCGCGAGGAACACGGGAGGATCGTCGCCACGCTCGACGACTGCGCTTTGCCGGGGATTCCCAGGCGACGGCCGGGAGACCGCTTCCATTTGACAGCGGCGGCTGTCTTTGAGACAGTCGCAACGAACGCGCTGCGGCACCGTAACCCGCACAGAAGGAGCGACGGTGATGGTCACGCCGCACCCGCAGCTAGACGGGCGTCTCGCCAGCATCGGCTCGCACGAGCAACACGGCCGATCGTCTTTGTCGGGAGGCCGGCCCGCGACCTCGTGGGCACGAACCTCGTCTCCGACCAGGAGTTGGGTCGCCTCACTCAGGCGAGCATGAAACCCGAGCAGTTCGCCGATCAGATCGCGAAGACCGAGCAGCGCTATAGACAGCGCGATGTCGAGCGGGCGGAGGTGATCGGCGTGGGACCTCCGGGTCGTCCCTCGCTGCTGAGTTGGAGCTTCGACAGGGGGTCCGGATGAGTCCGGAGTCGTCTCAATCGGTTCGGAGTTCGCGCGCGACACGCGACGAGCTCGTCCGTGTCCCGATGCTGCTGCAGGATCGGCAGTACCTCATCGACGACTCGGCGGGAGGCGAGGACTTCGTGGTGCCCGGTTTCCTTCTCGTGATCGCCGACGGCCGGGTGCAGGACGGTCCTGCGTCCGACCGTGTCGCCGTGGTCGACCTCGGCGAGGGCGCTCGCCCCGCCCGCGCGCCGGCGCGCGTGCTGCCCCCTAAGGGCGCGAGACGCATCCGGTCGTTCGAGTTCGACGAAGAGCTTCTGGATCCTGATCGTCGCGACCCGCTGCGCTTCGAGGACGACACCTTCGTCCAGCTCCACGTCTTCGCAGGCGTTCACGCGACGCTCGCGTTCTTCGAGGACCTGCTGGGTCGACGCGTCGACTGGGCGTTCGGCGACAAGAGGCTCACGGTCGTGCCGTGGGCCGGCACGGGCCGAGATGCCTATTACGAGCGCGCGTCGGGGAGCATCAGGTTCTTCGACTACGAGACCGCCGAGGGTCGTCGCATCCTCACCGCCCTATCCCGCGACATCGTCGCCCACGAGGCGGCACACGCGATCCTCGACGCCGTTGCGCCTGACCTGAATGACGCGGCCGACCCCGACTCCCTCACGATCCACGAGGCCGTCGCCGACCTCTCGGCGCTGATGCAGACACTCGTGGACGAGAACATGCTCTTCTCCGCGTACGCGCTCTTCGGCGGCGATGTCGACAGCCTTGAGGCTCTGGGAAGACTCGCGGAGGAGTTCGGCACCGACGTGCGCCGAGGTGAAGGCGGGGCTGCGCTCCGGAGCGCCTCTACCGATGCGACGTTCCGGACGGGCAAAGAATACGGACCTGCCGTCGATCGAACCGATCCGCACGCTGCGTCGTCGGTCGTCGTTGGGGCACTGTTCGCCGCGCTCCGCGAGCGCATGGAGGCGTCGGCGCGCGACTTCGAACGCGCGACACTCATAGCAGGGCGGGAACTGGCGAGGATCGTGATCCCCGCGCTCAACCGCCTCCCGCCGGGCGAGGTCTCGCTGTGGGACTTCGCACGAGCGCTGCACAGCGCAGCTCAGGAGACCGCCTCCGGACCGGCCTGGATGAAGGCGATCAACCGGCAGCTCGTCGACCGCGGCGTGGCGGACGATCCAGCCTCGCTGCGCGCCCCGGGACTTTCGCCCGAGCCGCTCACTGGCTGGCCGGCAGCAGCCGCCGAGGTCGTCGAGGTGAACCGGGATCGCCTTGCGGTCCCGACCGATGCCTCGCCCGTCGCGACGAGCTTCGAGTTCTACGACCGTGCCTGGACGAAGACGCCGCGGCGCAGGGTCCAGCTTCGCGTTGCCTGGGATGTGGATGAGATCCACGACGTCGGCTATGGTCTCTCGGACAGCTGGTCGTTTCGCGTCGGAACCACCGCCGTCGTCGACGCCGACACGGGGGTTCCGATGTCGATTCTCACCGGGAGCGCGACAGAAGGCGAGGCGTGGGCACGACGGGACGCGCAGCTCCTCCGCTGGGCCGCCAGTGGGCTGCTCCTGGCTCAGGCACACCCGAGCAATGCGCTCCTAACGATCGCAGGCGACCGCCGACAGCGCGTGATGGGCACGGCTCGAACGCTGCACCTCCTGCGGTCCGATGCACCCGAGGGTGACGAACGGAAAGGAGCTCCAGATGAGTGAGGAGAGGGACGCCGAGCAGGCCGCCGAACCGCTGCAGGAACAGCTTGACGCGGCCGAGCATCTGGCACGGCTCATGGTGGGCGACGACGACGAGCGCTTCATGCTCGTGTTTCAGTCACTCGTCAACGTGATGGACGGCTTCCGCGCGAGCCCGCCGGAAGGGCAGCGGGAGCAGGCGCGCTCAATCCTCGCCCAGAGTGCCAAGCCGCATGTGTCGCCGAGGCGGTCGGGACGACACCGAACGCTGGCTCCTCCGACCGGCCCACCAGCCGACAGCCTCTACGCAGATCCCGTCTACCTCGAGAACGCGAAGCGGCTGATCGCCGACCGCGACCGCATCGTCGGCGGGATCGCGACTGCCGACTATCGAGACTGCGTGGCGATCGGGAGTGCGGACGACTGGTGTTGTACGGGGACGCTCGTCGCGCCGAACGTCGTCGTGACTGCGGGGCACTGTTATCCGGAATGCGTCCAGCGCGTCTTCGTCGGCGACAACGTCGAGCAGCTCGGGGCGGGGACCGTGATCGAGGTCGCAGACGCAGCCCGTCACCCCCAGTACGACACACCGAACTTGACGCACGACCTCACGGTCCTGATCCTCGCGAAGGACGCGGACGTTAAGCCGCGGCCGATCGCCGAGGAGGGCGCGGTCGAAGCAGCCCAGACCGTCCGCCTGGCCGGCTACGGCAACACGGACGTCGACAGCATCGGGGGCTACGGCCTCCGGCGGATGGTGGACGTCCCGCTGGCGAGCCACGACCCGAAGTACGGCGCGGATGCGGAGACGGAGTTCGTCGCCGGTGCGCCGTTTCTCGACCGGGACAGCTGCAACGGAGACAGCGGCGGCCCGGCCTACGTTCTGTCCGGAGACCACTGGTACCTGGCCGGAGCCACGTCCCGCGCAACCGAGAGCTCCGTCAGGAGGTGCGGTGACGGCGGCATCTACACGCGCGTGCATTCGTTCGAGGAGTGGATCACGTCGGTCCCCGGCGGCCACTGGGACTGAGTCCTGCAATCGGCCTTTCGGAGCGCCGGGCCTCCTCTGGCCACACTCAGGCCACAAACGTCCGTGGAGGTATCCGCACAGCCACGCGGGGCGACTATCGAGAATTGAGCAACGAAGCCACCTCCCGCCAACACCCTCCATCGGGCACCACCCCCCTGATAACCCCGTGGAGGTTCAAGTCCTCTCATCCGCATAGAGCTCCGCCGTCCACTGGGCGGTTTCTCTTTGTGACGCAAGATTTGGTGTTCGGTCGGCGTCTTGTAGTCGAACGTGACAGCCCGCGGTCCTTGCATCCCCATGCCCTGCCCCTTGAATGCCGGGAGGCGGCTGGATAGAGTTCGCCGGTCGAATTTCGACCGAAGGGGAGGGCATGGGGAGGAGAACACCGCAGAAACGCCGTAGCGCACGCTTGCGCCGCGGGCTGTTGCGTCCACGTGGCACGGCGCTTGCACTCGTGCTTGCGATGAGCCTCGTTGGCATCGCGCTCGTAGGCCAGGCTGGCGCCGTGGCAACTGCGCCGACCATCTCGATCCTCGACGTGAGCGTCCCGGAGGGTCCGGATGACGTCAACCACCTTTTGTCGATACCCGTCCAGCTCTCCGAGGCGAGCCCGGTCGCGGTCACCGTCAACTGGGCGACCGCGCCAGGGACGGCTCGTCCCGTCGAGCTGGCGGATGAAGCCTCATTCGTCGACTACTACACCGCCAGCGGGCAAGTGTTCTTCGCGCCCGGGGAGACGTCGAAGACCGTCGAGGTTCTGATCGACGGCGGTGGCGCAGTGGAGGCCGACGAGACATTCTTCGTCGAGCTGTCGTCGCCGGTGAATGCCACCATAGCCCGAGGGACCGCGACGGTCACAATCCTCAACGACGACGTCCTTCCGCAACCTGAGCCGGGCGAGGTCAACGTCGTACCTGCGGGCGGCGGTGGACAGTGCGTCGCAGTCGTCGGCGGTGGAGGCTGTAAGCCGCTCGAGTTCGGCCAGCAGGTTGCGGTCGACGACGTCCTCTACATCAACCCGAAGCAGAGCAAAGTCCAGGTGCAGTTCGTGGCCGGTGCCGCCCAGTTCTACGGCGGCCGCTTCGACGTGAAGGAAGTCCTGAGTGGAGAGAAGAACGTCCTCGTCATGCGTCTCGTCGGCGGGGCCATCAAGGCGAAATGCGGTACGGGGAACCGGACCACGGCGGGCGCGAGCTCCCAGGAGAAGACGACGCCGGTCCGACGGCTCTGGGGCAAGGGCAAGGGCCGTTTCCGCACGCGCGGCCGCTACTCCTCGGGGACGGTTCGCGGCACGAACTGGCTGACGACCGACTACTGCGACGGCACCGAGACCCGGGTCGTGGCCGGCATCGTGCGCGTCTTCGACTTCGTCACGAAGAAGACAATTCTCCTCCAGCCGAAGCAGAGCTACTTCGCGAAGGCCGGCAAGATCAACTAGCCGCTAGCCAAGGGCCTTCAGAACGTCATCAGCGTGCTCGGCGGGCTTGACCTGCCGCAGCACGCTGGCCACCTTGCCGTCGGAGTCGATGACGAACGTCGAGCGCTCGTTGCCCAGGTACGTCTTGTCTCCGTACGTCTTCTCGACCCAGACGCCGTAGCTGTCCGCCACCTCGTGCTCCGGGTCCGCGAGCAACGTGAAGGGTAGGTCGTACTTCGAGCGGAACTGTTCGTGCGAGGAAGCCGAGTCTGGGCTCACGCCGAGCACGACCGCACCGCGCGCTTGGAAGTCGCTCCACGCATCGCGGATCTCGCACGCCTGAAGCGTGCAGCCGGGCGTGTCGTCCTTTGGGTAAAAGTAGAGGACGACCGGGCTGCCGCGGAGCGACGACAGGCGGACGCGCTCGCCCGAGTCGCTCTCGAGCTCGAAGTCCGGCGCTTCCTGTCCGACTTCCACGGACATGGAGCGATCCTACCCTTCGTCGCTACGCTGGCAGCGTGAGGCGGTTCTTGGCGGACATGAACCCGACGCTGCGCGGGTTCCTCATCATCGCCCTGATCGCCGGCGTGATCGTCGTGCTGCAGCTGTACCAGACTCTGGTGGCACTTTCCATCCTGGCCCGGATCGCGTTCCTGCTGGCGGTTGCCTTCTTCGTCTACCTCGCCTGGCGAGAGCGCCGCGGCGAGATCTCGGAGTGGTCGGCGCGCGCGCGGACGGCTTTTTACGGTGCGGCGATCCTCATCGTCATCGACGTCGGCGTGTTCTCGTTTCTCGGCGCGTCGGGGCTCGACGCAGTCGCCTTCGTTCTCGTGCTCGGCCTCTGCGGCTACGCCATGTGGCGCACGTGGCGCCAGGAGCACACCTACTCGTAGGCGCGCGTGCCTACGGTGGCGCCGTCCAGCTGATCGAGAGCCTCGCGGATCTCCACCTTGTGGCCGACGAAGATCGGCGTGTCGCGCTCCGTGTAGCGGCTCGCCTCCGATTCGCGCAGCGTCAGCATGAGATGCATGAAGTCGGCGGGCTCGTCACATTCGAAGGCAGTCATGAACTCCTGGTCGTCGATGCCGAACGAGTACGTGGTGTGGTTATGGATCGAGGGGAACGACGCGCCGGTGGCGATGTGCTCGTCCATCGCCCGCTGGCGATCCTCGGCCGCGAGTGCGTACCACGGCCGCACCTTCACGAACGGGTAGACGACGAGATAGGGCGAACCCCGAGGCACGAGCTTGCGTGCCCGGCGTGCGCTCGTGTACTGAGAGGCCTTCGTCGTGGCGAGATACGAATGAGGAGTGTCGAGCCACCCTGCGAGCGGCGTCGCGTTCAGCTCCGTTCCCAGCTCCTCGAGGTCGAGATATCGCTCCGTGATCTTCCAGAGGAAGAAGTCGCAGTCGGCCCGCACTCCGGCCGTTGAGTACGTGTGGAGATGGTCGACCCGGCCCGCCCAGTCCTCGATCACCTCGGCGAACGCGTCCTTGCCCGCGACGCGCTCCTCGACGGGGAGCCGCCGCCACTCCGGAGAGACCTTGAAGAACGTGTAAGCGACGTATTGGCCCTGCATCGACGTCACCGCACTGAAACGGGCCGGCTGACGAGATCGGTCGGCGGCCCCGCGTTCAGCGGCGCCGTCAGCGTCACCGTGAACCGGTAGTCGCCACGCGCGATCCGGCGCGCGGGCAGGTTCACCACCTTCGACACGCCGGCGAGGGCTCGCCCCCGCGTCGAAAGAGTGGTCGAGCCGAACGGGCGGCGCTCGAGCCGGACGCGGTACTTGCAGTCGATGTCGCACTTGAGGCGAACCTTGAGCGGCACCTTCGTCAGCGATTTGCCCTTCGGATAGGAGACCTTGGCCACCGGCGACAGGGAGAGGCCGGCGCATTTCGCAATCACGCCGCCGCGCGCGTCGCGCGAGGCGTCCTCGACCGCAGTCAGGCTCGGCTTGGGAGTGCCGTCCGCGTAGTACAGGCCCGACTGCCAGCGATCGAGGTTCGACTCGTCGACGGCGTGGAAGAAGAGGAACGTCTTGACGTTGGGCTGGCAGAACGCCATGGCCAGCGCCTCGCGGTAGAACGCCGCCTGCGTCGCGTTGTCGACCGGCTTCACCGACTCGATCTCATTGCCGGTGTACATGCTCGACTTCGTGCTCGGAATCACCGTCTCGACGCCGAACTCGCCGTAGAAGATGGGCAGTGTGGAGCCCGGCTGCGGGGTGCCGTCGAACGCCTGGCCGAGCAGGTTGACGAGCTTGTCGTAGTCCGCGATCGCGATCGTGGAGTTGTTCGGGTGCGCGAAGCCCGGGGGCGTGCTCGAGTTGTCCTGGTACGGGTGAATGGCAAAGCTGTCCATGATCGGCAGCTTCCGTCCGCTCAGGCGGTAGGCGATGCCGAGGTCGGTGATGAACGTCGTCGGCGAGTGCGTCGGCCGGATGCCTCCGGGCTTGTCGCCGCCACGGGGCGAGACGGCGCCGCCGATCACCTGAACGCTCGGCGAGACTCTCTTGAGCTCGTCATAGGTGCGGATGAGCAGTGCGAGGTACGACTGCGCGGCCCAGTTCTCACCGGCCGGGCCGAACTGCGGCATCCAGAACCGGTTGAGATTGGGCTCGTTGCCGATGACGAAGTCCTTGATCGTCGGGTTGTCACGCGCGATGGCGGCCGTATACGCGGCGAACTCGTCGCGTCCCCCGTCCGTCAGCGGTGTGGTCGTGAAGTCCTTGTGGAACACCTGCACGATCAGTCGGGTGCCCGTCAGGCTGGCGGCGTCGGCGACGATGTCGATCGCGTTCTGCTCCCCGGGCAGCGGTGCGCGCAGACCCGGCGACCACGTGGACGTGATGCGCACGGCCTTGAGGCCCGCGAGGGACATCAGGTCGAGCTGAGCCTTGGCCTGGGTGATCGTCGGCTGGCGGACGATGTCTTCCGCGGCCCCGACGAGCATCTTCGGTCCGCCGGCGGTTGCAGGGCCCGCGAGTGCGAGCGCGGCTACCGCGACGAGGAGCAAGCGACCCATGACGAGCGTAAAAGTAGCCGCTGGCTACGCTGGGCGTGGCGTGACCGACCGCGTCAAAGCCCAGCTGCAAGCGCTCCCCAAGGGGCCCGGCGTCTACCTCTTCCGAGGAGAGGACGGCGCAGTCCTCTATGTAGGGAAGGCGAAGTCACTGCGCTCGCGCGTGCGCAGCTACTTTCAGAAGACGGGGGACACACGGCTCGGCTCGGTGCAACTCGTCCAGCGCATTCGTGACATCGAGACGATCGTCACCAGCACGGAGGCGCAGGCGCTTCACCTCGAGCAGAGCCTCGTCAAGCGCCACCGCCCGCCCTTCAACATCCGGCTGCGCGACGACAAGTCGTTTCCGTACATCGCCGTGACCGTGGAGGACGAGTACCCGCGCGTGATGTTCACCCGGGAGCGGCACCGCCGCGGCGTCGTCTACTTCGGTCCGTACGCGAACGCGAAGAAGGTGCGTGAGACGCTCGACGTCCTCAACCGGGCGTTCCGCTTTCGGCCGTGCGAAGGGCCTCGCCCCGGGCGTCACTCCGGGATCCCGTGCCTCGACTTCCACATCGATCGCTGCCTTGCCCCGTGCGTCGGCAAGATCTCGCCGGAGGAGTACCGCAGGATCATCGACGGCGTAATCGAGTTCCTGTCCGGGGACACGCAGACGATCGACCGTCAGCTCGAGGCCGAGATGGCCGCAGCGGCGGCAGAGGAGCGGTTCGAGGACGCCGCGCGCTACCGCAACCGGCTGTTCTCTGTCCGCCACCTGGCCGAGCGGCAGGCTGCGCCGCAGGGCCGAACCGACACGATCGACGTGATCGGACTGGCCGTGGGCGACGATTGCGCGGCCGCACAGGTCTTCCCATTGCGTGACGGAAAGCTCGTCGACCGCTACAGCTTTCACCTAGAGAACGTCGTCGGCCAGGACCTCCAGACCATTGCCGAAGAGTTTTGCCTCGGCTACTACAGCTCCGCGCCCAGCATCCCACCCGAGGTCGTGCTGCCGCGCGAGGTCGGGAACCTGGCGGCTCTGGAGGAGCTGCTTACCGAGCGGCGCGGCTCGCGGGTCGTCGTGCGCGCCGCTTTCAGAGGCGACAAGCGCCGGCTCGCTGAGCTCGCCACGAAGAACGCGGAGCTCGCGCTCGTCTCTGCGGCAGCGGCGACCGAGCGGCAGAAGCTACGTCGCGTGGCGGCGCTCGAGGAGCTACGCGAGGCGCTCAATCTCGAGAGCCTGCCGCTGCGCATCGAGTGCTTCGACATCTCGACGACCCAGGGCCGGCAGACCGTCGGGGCGATGGCGGTTTTTCGCGATGCGCAGCCGCGGAAGGCGCTCTACCGGAAGTTCGCTATCCGTCGCCCTGCAGGGCGGCAGGACGATTACGCGGCGCTCGCCGAAGTGCTGTCCCGCCGCTTCGCGCGGGCCGGTGTCCCATCCAGTGCTCCCGACTGGGACGAGTCCTTCGCCGCCATTCCCAACCTCGTGGTCGTGGACGGGGGAAGGGGGCAGCTGTCCGCAGCACTCAAGGCGATGCACGAGTACGAGCTGCCGCGAGTTGCCGTTGTCTCACTCGCAAAGCGGGAGGAGCATGTCTACGTCCCTGATCAGCGAAGCCCGATCGTGCTCGATCGCTCCTCGGCGGGTCTCCAGCTGCTGCAGCGCATCCGCGACGAGGCTCACCGCTTCGCGGTCGGCTACCACCGGCAGAAGAGAACTGCCGAGGCGCGCGACTCCCTGCTCGACCACCTGCGCGGCATCGGGCCGGCGAGGCGGCGGGCGCTGCTGAACCACTTCGGCTCCGTCGAGCGCATCCTCGGCGCCTCCCAGGAGGAGCTGGAGGGGGTGCCGGGGCTCCCCGAGAAGACCGCGCGTGCCGTCTACGCGCAGCTGCACAAGGCCGGACCGACGGTGACCGGGCCGGGCTAGGATCCCGCGCGTGCCCAGAGCGGTGCTCATACTTGCGGCGCTGCTCGCGCTGTCCTTCGCGGGCTGCGGCGGAGACGACAAGAAGGAAGAGGCGGCTGCTCCGCCCGACCCTGGCCGTGAGGTCATGCAGGCGCTCGTGGCGGCGGCCGACGCTGGCGACGCCGAGACGGCCTGGGATCTACTCTCCGAGCCCTCGCAACGCCGCGAGGGGCCGTTCGAGGAGTTCGAGCAGACCGCCTTCCCGGAGCTCCGGCGCACGCTCGCGCCGTTTGCCAAGGCGCCGCTTCCCGTGGAGGTGTCCGAGAACATCGACGGAGTGTTCGGCCTCGTCGCGCTCTCGCGCGGCGGCTCTGCCTACGCCGTGCCGATGCGCCTGGAAGGGGACGTCTGGCGCGTCGAGCTTCCCGGGCCTGCGAGGATCGAGATCCTCGGGCCGCCGCCTGGCTCGCGAGGCAAGTTCGCAGACCAGATCGGCGTGGAGAAGCACGGCCCTGGCGGCGCCGGCGTGGCCGTGCTCTATCTCGACGGCGTGACGCTCGACCCACGAACCGCATCCTCCCCCGAAGGCGCGACGATCTTTGCGAACTTCGTCAACCCACTGAAGCCGGGCTTGCACACGGCCGTGGCGTTCACAAGCGCGGGCGGCGAAGCGGCAGCCCGCGCATGGACGTTCTTCCCCTAGCGGCGCGGGGCGAGGCGCCGCCCCTACGGCTCCAAGAAGGGGTAGCGGTAGTCGGTAGCCGGCACGAACGTCTCCTTGATCGTGCGCGGGCTGACCCAGCGAATGAGGTTCCACATCGAGCCCGCCTTGTCGTTCGTCCCCGATGCCCTCGCACCGCCGAACGGCTGCTGGCCGACGACGGCTCCCGTCGGCTTGTCGTTGACGTAGAAGTTGCCCGCGGCGTAGCGCAGCGCGTCGCCGGCCTCCTCGAGCGCGTTGCGATCTCTTGCGAACACCGCGCCGGTGAGCGCATACGGCGACGTCTCGTCCACCAGCTGCAGCGTGTCCTGCCACTCCGAGTCGGGATAGACGTACGCCGTGACGATGGGGCCGAACAGCTCCTCTCGTAGCAGGCGGTCGTTCGGATCGGAGGTCTCGATCACCGTCGGCTCGACGAAGAAGCCCTCGCTGTCGTCGGTGGTGCCGCCGGCGACGATCGTCCGCCCCTGAGCCTTCGCCTCCTCGATCGCCTCCCGGTGCTGGCCGAAGGCCTTGGCGTCGATGACCGCACCCATGAAGTTCCGGAAGTCGGTGACGTCGCCCATGCGGATCGTGGCCACCTCGTCTGCGATGCGGTCGCGTGTCGCGGCCCAGAGCGACTGGGGGACGTAGATGCGCGACGCAGCCGAGCATTTCTGGCCCTGGTACTCGAAAGAGCCACGCAACACCGCCGTCGCCACCTCCTCGGGGTCGGCGGAGGGGTGCACGACGATGAAGTCCTTGCCTCCCGTCTCTCCGACGATGCGCGGGTAGCTCCGGTAGCGCTCGATGTTGCCGCCGACCGTGTGCCACATGTCCTGGAAGACAGACGTGGAGCCTGTGAAGTGGATCCCCGCCAGGTCCGGGCTCGCGAGCGCAGGATTGCCGATCGCGGCGCCTGGCCCGTAGACGAGGTTGATCACGCCGTCGGGCAATCCCGCCTCTTGCAGCAGGCGCATCAGGAAATACGCGGAGTAGGCCGACGTGGACGCCGGCTTCCAGACGACGGTGTTACCCATCAACGCCGGCGACGCCGTCAGGTTGCCGCCGATGGCCGTGAAGTTGAAGGGGCTGACGGCGAACACGAAGCCCTCCAGCGGCCGGTACTCCATGCGATTCCAGACGCCGGTCGACGATGTGGGCTGCTCCGAGTAGATGCGAACGAGGTAGTCCGCGTTGAAGCGCCAGAAGTCGATCAGCTCGCAGGCAGCATCGATCTCGGCCTGATGCACCGTCTTCGACTGGTTGAGCATCGTGGCTGCGGTGAGCGTCGCGCGCCACGGGCCGGCGAGCAGCTCCGACGCGCGGAGGAACACCGCGACGCGCTCCTCCCACGGCGTGCGCGACCATTCGCGCCAGCCATCGGCCGCGGCGGCGATCGCCTGCTCCACCTCCGCGGCGGCGCCCTGGTGGACGTCTGCGAGCACATGCTCTTTGCGATGTGGCATCACCGACTCGAACGTGTTGCCGGTGCGGATGTCCTTGCCGCCGATCACGCACGGGATCTCGATCTTCTCGGACTGCATCTCCTGGAGACGCTGCTCGAGCTCTGCTCGCTCCGGACTGCCGGCGGTGTACGACCGCACCGGTTCGTTGAACGGAGCGGGCGGCCGGAAGATCCCGTGGGTGCTCACGCCGCGATTGTATGTTGAGCCGGTGCGACGGGATCGCGTGCTGTACGACGCAGGCGACTTCGGAGTGGGGGAGCTGCTGCTGGAGGACGACGTCCTCTTGTGGCACGACCTGCCGCGGCACGGTCGCGAGCCCATGGGAGACCATCCGCTCGCCAGACGCCTAGAGCTCTACTTCTCCGGTACCCGGGACGACTTCGCGGATGTCCAACTGGATCTCGAGTGGTGCACGGCGTTCCAACGGGCCGTGGTCGAGGCACTGCGGACGGTAGTCCGGGGAGAGACGGTCACCTACGGGGAGCTCGCAGCGCTGGCCGGCCACCCGGGCGCGCAGCGTGCAGCTGGCTCCTTCTGCGCCGAGAATCGCTTTCCGATCCTCGTGCCCTGCCACCGGGTGGTCGCTGCCAGTGGCCTCGGCAGCTACGGCTCGCTCGGCGTCGACTACAAGCGCCGGCTGCTTCGCATGGAGGGTGCGGCGTGACGCTCTCGGAGGATGTGCGTAACGAGCTCGCGCAGATCGCCCCGGCTCGTCGTTGCGACGCGCTCGCCGAGATCTCTGCGCTCTTCCACACCGCCGGCAGCCTGCACCTGCGCGGGCACGGGGAGCTCGCATTCCACCTCGATGTCTCGGCGTCCTCCGTGGCCCGCCGCGCGTTCTCGTTGCTACGCGGCCTGGAGGTGGAGAGCGAGATCCGCACGTACAGGCAGCGGGCATTCGATCGTCCCACGCGCTACCAGCTGCACGTCGTGGGAGGGCCCGCGACCGTAGAGGTGCTGCGTGAGGCCGGGATCGTCGGCCGTGGCGGCCGCCCGCTGACGCGACCTCCGGCCAGGGTGGTCGGAAGACCGTGCTGCCGTGCCGCGTACGTGCGGGGCGCTCTGCTCGGCGCGGGATCGGTCACCGGCCCGCGCGCCGCACAGCTGGAGGTTCGGTTCTCGGATCTCGAGGGCGCTGAGTTCCTCGTCAGGGTCGCGGGGCAGGATGACGTCTTCCTGAGCGCGCGCGAGCGTCGCGCCTACGCAGTCGCGCTCACCCGCAACACGGAGACGGTTGCCGACACGTTGGCGCTGGCGGGTGCCAGCGATGCCGCGCTCGCCATCGACGAGCACGCTGTCGTCGCCGCGGCGCGTGCCGCGGCGAATCGCCTGGCCAACGCCGACCACGCGAACCTCGTCCGCACCGCGCGCGCCGCGCACGGCCAGCTGCGTGCGGTGGAGCTGCTGGAGGAGCGAGGCGAGCTCGCGTCCCTTTCCGGCGAGCTCCAGGAGATCGCAGCGCTGCGGCGGAAGCATCCTGCGCTGTCGTTTCGCGAGCTGGCGGCGAAGTGCGAGCCCCGCGCCAGCAAGGCCGCCGTGCAGCGCAGGCTGGCGAGGCTTGTGGAACTGGCAGAGGGATAGACTCACGGCATGGCCAAGACTCGCGTAGGTATCAACGGCTTCGGCCGCATCGGGCGCAATTTCCTGCGTGCGCACGTCCAGCGCGGCGGCGAATACGAGATCGTCGCCGTGAACGACATCGGCGACACGAAGACGATGGCGCACCTCCTGAAGTACGACTCCGTGCTGGGCCCGTTCTCGAGTGCGGTGGAGGCGGCCGACGACTCGATCACCGTCGACGGGACGCGGATCGCGAAGCTCACCTTCCGCGACCCGGCGGAGCTGCCCTGGGCGGATCTCGGAGTGGACATTGCCATCGAGTCGACCGGCCTGTTCACGAAGCGCGATCAGGCGGAGACGCATCTGACGGCGGGCGCGAAGAAGGTTCTCATCTCGGCGCCGGCCACCGACCCCGACGTCACGCTCGTGCTGGGCGTCAACGACGACGACTACGACCCGGAGGAGCACAACATCATCTCCAACGCCTCGTGTACGACGAACTGCGTGGCCCCGATGGCCAAGGTGCTGCACGACGCGCTCACGATCGAGCAGGGCTTCATGACGACGGTGCATGCGTACACGAACGACCAGCGCGTGCTCGACCTCCCCCACAAGGACCTGCGCCGGGCACGTGCGGCGGCGATCAACCTCATCCCGACGTCGACCGGGGCTGCACGCGCCATCGGCGTCGTGCTGCCGGACCTCAAGGGCAAGATCGACGGCATGTCGATGCGAGCACCGGTGCCCGATGGCTCGGTGGTCGACTTCGTCGTGCGCGTCGGCCGCGAGACAACGGTTGAGGAAGTCAACGGCCTCTTCCAGGAGCTCGCCGACACGGGCCCGCTGGAGGGCATCCTCCGCTACACGGACGAGCCGCTCGTCTCCTCGGACATCATCGGCTCCTCCTATTCGTGCGTGTTCGACAGCGGGCTGACGATGGCGTCGGGAACGATGGTCAAGGTCTTCGGCTGGTACGACAACGAATGGGGCTACAGCTGCCGCCTCTCGGATCTCGTGGAGCGGATGGCACAGACGCTCACACCGGCGCCGGTCGCAGCGAAGGCGTGAGGGCGAGATCGGTCCGCGACGCCGACGTCGCGGGCAAGCACATCCTCGTGCGTGCGGACCTCAACGTGCCACTCGAGGACGGCGAGGTGGCCGACGACACGCGCATACGTTCTTCGCTACCGACGCTGCATTGGCTGCTCGACCACGGCGCCGAGGAAGTGGTCG
Source organism: uncultured Actinomycetes bacterium (assembly GCA_963786725.1). GTDB lineage: Bacteria > Actinomycetota > Thermoleophilia > Gaiellales > Gaiellaceae > PALSA-612. The sequence goes on from CAWBAD010000007.1 coordinate 556,065, forward strand.
TCGCGTCTCACCTCGGGCGACCCGACGGCGTCGATCCGGCCTATTCGCTCGAACCCTGCGCGAACCGCCTGCGGGCATTGCTCCCCGACGAGAGGATCCGGGTACTGGAGAACACTCGCTTCGACGACCGGGAGACGGCCAACGCTCCCGAGTTCGCGGCAGAGCTCGCAGAGGGCATGGATCTCTATGTGAACGACGCGTTCGGGTCCGCGCATCGAGCCCACGCCTCGACGGAAGGCGTCGCCCACCTCCTGCCTGCGTACGCCGGCCTGCTGCTCGAGGCCGAGCTCGATCATCTCGGCCGCCTGCTCGGCGACGTCGACAGACCCTTCGTGCTCGTCGCCGGCGGCGCGAAGGTCGAGGACAAGCTCGGCGTGCTGCGCAACCTCGGCGAGCGCGCCGACACGGTGATCATCGGCGGGAAGATGGCCGAGGAGCTACGCGACGAGAATCCGCTCGAATTCGAGGTCGTGCTGCCAAGCGACGTGGTCGCCGCTGCGGCGTTCGCCGAAGACGCTGAGACGCAGGTGACGGCGTTCGACGCGCTGCCCGACGGCTGGCTCGGCCTCGACATCGGCCCGGCCAGCCGCGAGCGCTTCGCCGAGCTCATCGGCGGCGCGCGCACGATCTTCTGGAACGGCCCGATGGGCGTTTTCGAGTGGCCGCGCTTCGCCGAGGGCACCCGTGCGGTTGCGCTTGCCGTGGCGGAGGCGGACGCCTATTCCGTCGTCGGAGGCGGCGACTCCGTGCGGGCGATCAATGAGCTCGGCCTCGCGGATCACGTGTCGTGGGTATCGACCGGCGGTGGGGCCGCGCTCGAGTTGCTGGAGGGCAGGGAACTGCCGGGCGTAGCAGCGATTCCGCCGGGGTAGACTCGCGCCATGTCTGACGAGCTGACAAGCACCGCCGAGCAGCTCGTCGCGCCGGGGAAGGGCATCCTCGCCGCCGACGAGTCGAGCGGGACCATCAAGAAGCGCTTCGACTCCATCGACGTGGAGTCGACCGAGGAGAGCCGCCGCTTCTACCGCGACCTTCTCTTCACCACCGAGGGCGCCGCCGAGCACATCAGCGGCGTCATCCTCTACGACGAGACGATCCGGCAGTCGTCCGCGGACAGCAAGCCGTTCCCCGTCAAGCTCGCCGAGCAGGGGATCATCCCCGGCATCAAGGTCGACGCGGGTGCGAAGGACCTCGCAAACACGCCCGGCGAGAAGATCACCGAGGGGCTCGACGGCCTCCGCGAGCGGCTGGCGGAGTACCGCGGGCTCGGCGCCCGGTTCACGAAATGGCGGGCGGTGATCACAATCGGTGAGGACATCCCGAGCGAGTACTGCCTCTGGACGAACGCACATGCGCTCGCGCGCTACGCGGCGCTCAGCCAGGAGGCGGGCCTCGTGCCGATCGTCGAGCCCGAGGTGCTGATGGACGGCGAGCACACGATCGAGCGCTCGTTCGACGTCACGTCCCGGACGCTGCACGCCGTGTTCACGGAACTGCGCGATCAGCGCGTCCATCTACGAGGGGATGCTGCTGAAGCCGAACATGGTGCTGTCCGGCTACGAGTGTCCGACACAGGCGAGCGCCGAGGAGGTGGCCGATCAGACACTGCGCTGCTTCTACCGCCACGTGCCCGCTGCCGTGCCCGGCATCGTCTTCCTGTCGGGAGGCCAGTCCGACGAGGACGCCACCGCGCATCTCAACGCCATGAACGCGAGAGGGGCGCATCCGTGGCAGCTGTCGTACTCGTACGGTCGCGCGCTCCAGGCGCCGGCGCTCAAGGCGTGGGGAGGCGACGCGGCGAACGCGGAGGCCGCGCAGGCCGCGTATCTGCACCGTGCGCGGATGAACGGTCTCGCCCGCTCGGGCGACTACTCGCCGGAGCTGGAGAAGCCGGTCGCGGCGTAGACCCTCCTCGGCTTAGTAGCGGCCAGGCGCCAGCTGCTCGAGCTTCGCCTGGGCGTGATGCGACTCGATGCGCCGCACCGTGCCCGAGCGTGACCGCATGACGACCGACTCCGTCGTGCAACCGGACGCGTCGTAACGCACGCCGTTCAAAAGGCTCCCATCCGTGACGCCCGTCGCAGCGACGAAGACGTCGTCGCACGCGACGAGGTCGTCGGTCGTCAGCTTCCGGTCCACGTCGAAGCCGGCGTCGACGAGCTGCTGCCGCTCCTCGTCTGTCCGCGGCCAGAGCCGCCCCTGCATCGCGCCGCCCAGGCACTTCACGGCAGCTGCGGAGATCACGCCTTCCGGCGTGCCGCCGACGCCCATCAATAGATCGACGCCCCTACCCTGTCTCGCCGCCGCAATCGACGGCGCCACATCGCCGTCCATGATCAGCTGAACCCTGGCGCCTACGCCCCTGAGCTCCGCGATGAGGTCGACGTGGCGGTCGCGGTCGAGCACGACGACCGTTACGTCCTCGACGCGCATCCCCTTCGCCTCCGCCGTGCGCCGCACGTTCTCCGCCGGCGGAGCGTCGATGTCGATCACATCCGCCGCTGCCGGGCCGACCACGATCTTGTCCATGTAGACGGCTGCGCCCGGGAAGAACATCGTGCCTCTGTCGGAGAGCGCGATGACGGCTATCGCGTTCGGCGCGCCGTTCGCCGTCAGCCGCGTCCCTTCCAGCGGATCGACGGCGACGTCGACCTCGGGCCCCTCGCCGTTACCGATCGCCTCGCCGTTGTAGAGCATGGGCGCCTCGTCCTTCTCGCCCTCGCCGATGACGACCGTGCCCCTGCATGCTGACGATGTCCAGCATCGTCCGCATCCCGTCGACGGCTGCCTGGTCGGCCGCGATCTTGTCGCCGCGGCCCACCCAGCGCCCTGCCGCCATGGCCGCCGCCTCGGTCACGCGCACGAGCTCGAGGGCCAGGTTGCGATCGGGGCGCGTCGCCACGCCTCAATCCTAAGTCGTAAGATCGAACTCCGTGCCGCTCGTCGCCGGAAACTGGAAGCTCTTCAAAGGCCCGGCCGAGACTCAGGAGTTCTGCCTCGAGCTCCGTGGGCGGTTGTCGAGCCTCGACGGGGTCGACGTCGCCGTCTGCCCGCCTTTTGTCTCGCTGCAGGCGGCCGTGCTGGCGCTTGCGGACACGGAGATCGCGGTAGCGGCCCAGAACGTCCACTGGGCCGAGAGCGGCGCGTTCACCGGCGAGGTGGCACCCGGCATGCTGCTCGAGATCGGCGTCTACGGCGCGATCGTCGGCCACTCGGAGCGGCGGCAGTACTTCGGCGAGACGGACGAGGGCGTCGCGCGGCGCGCCGCGGCTGCGCTCGACGCCGGGTTGTTCGTGATCGCCTGCGTCGGAGAGCTGGAGGAGGAGCGCGAGCGCGGTGAGACGGAGGACGTGCTCCGCCGTCAGGTGTCGGTGCTCGAGGCGCACGAGAACCTCGTGATCGCCTACGAGCCGGTCTGGGCGATCGGCACGGGGAAGACGGCGACGCCCGAGATCGCCCAGGAGGCGCACGCATTCGTGAAGTCGATCCTCGACGTGCCCGTGCTCTACGGCGGCTCGGTAAAGCCGGAGAACGCCGAGGAGCTTCTGTCGCAGCCGGACGTTGACGGCGCGCTCGTCGGGGGTGCGTCCCTCGAGGTCGAGTCGTTCGCGGGAATTTGCGAAGCCGCCCGCTCGTAGCGCTCGTCATCCTCGACGGCTGGGGCTGTGCTCCACCGGGACCGGGGAACGCGGTCGCGCTCGCGGACACGCCCGTATTCGACCGGCTCTGGGCGGCCTACCCGCACACGACGCTCGTTGCCTCGGGAGAGGCCGTCGGGCTGCCCCCCGGCCAGATGGGCAACTCGGAGGTCGGGCACCTGACGATCGGCGCCGGCCGCCGCCTCTACCAGGATCTGACCCGGATCGGCAAGGCGATCGAGGACGGCTCGTTCTTCGAGAATGAAGCGCTCGTGGCCGCCTTCGAGCGCGGCGAGGGCGTTCACCTACTCGGCCTCGTCTCCTACGGCGGCGTCCACTCCCACATCGACCACCTGCGCGCGCTGCTGCGCTTCGCGCCCGAGAAAACCTGGATCCATGCGTTCACGGACGGACGTGATGTCTCCCCGCACTCCGCGGTCAACGACCTGGCCGAGTTGCCGACCGAACGCATCGCCACCGTCAGCGGCCGCTACTACGCCATGGATCGCGACGGTCGTTGGGAGCGCACGCAGCGCGCGTTCGACGCGATCGTTGATGGAGGGCCTACGGCGACGGATCCCGTCGCCGCCGTCCAGGCGAGCTACGACCGGGCCGTGACGGACGAGTTCATCGAGCCGGTCGTGATCGAGGGACGCCCCCGTCTCGGCTCCGAAGGACAGCGCGATCTTCTTCAACTTCCGCCCCGACCGCGCACGCCAGCTCTCGCGGAAGCTGCTGGACGCCGGCTTCGACCTGACGACGATGACCCGCTACGACGACGATCTCGACTGTCCGGTCGCGTTCGCAGAGCAGGTCGTGGAGGAGACGCTCGCCGAGGTTCTCGCGGGAGCCGGGATGCGGCAGCTCCACGTCGCGGAGACCGAGAAGTACGCGCACGTGACGTACTTCCTGAACGGCGGCCGGGAAGAGCCATGGCCGGGCGAGAACCGGGTGCTGGTCCCGTCACCACGGGAGGTCGGCACGTACGACGAGAAGCCGGAGATGTCGGCGCCGGAGGTCACGCGCAGGTTCGTGGAGGGCGTGGAGACGGGCGAGTACGGCTTCGCAATCGTGAACTTCGCCAACCCCGACATGGTCGGCCACTCGGGCGTGATCCCGGCCGTCATCGAAGCCGTGGAGACGACGGACCGCTGCCTCGGACGACGTCGTCGCGGCCGTCGAAGGGCAGGGCGGCGTCTGTCTGGTTACGGCCGATCACGGCAACGCGGAGCACTTGCTGGAAGCGGATGGCGTCAGCCCGCACACCGCCCACACGTCGAATCCCGTGCCGCTGCTCGTCACCGGCGAGGATCTATCGCTGCGTGACGGAGGCGAGCTCGCCGATCTGGCGCCGACGTGCCTCGAATTGTTAGGCGTGCGTTCGCCCAAGGTTATGACGGGACGTTCCCTCGTAAGAACGCCGTAATTCCGCCATTTCGCGCCGACCAATCGGCGAAACACGTGGCTATACTCACGCGACCTTGTCGCTCCCTCAGCCTGATCTGGCAATCCTTCGCAAGGCTCAGCGGGGTGACGAGCGCGCCTTCTCCATCATCGTCCGCACGTACGAGACGCCGGTCTACAACTACGTTCTGCGGCTCGTCCACGACCGTTCGCTGGCCGAGGACCTGACGCAGGAAGTGTTCCTCCGCGTCTTCCAAGGCCTCCCGCGCTTCTCCCTCCGCTGCAGGTTCACGACCTGGCTGTTCCAGGTCACGAAGAACCGCGTGCTCGACGAGTTGCGGGCGAGCGAGCGGCGGCCCCGGGCGTTCGTGACCGATCGACGAGATCGCCCCGCTCGAGGTGCTCGACGCGCCGGTAGAGCGGCTCGAGGCGATGGACGCCGTCTGGCGCGCCGTGGACGAGCTCAATCCCGATCTCAAGATGGCGCTACTGCTGCGCGATGTCGTCGGTATGCCCTACGCGGAGATCGCCGACTCGCTCGAGGTCACGCTCGCCACCGTGAAGTGGCGAATCCACAAGGCCCGAGACGAAGTGCAGCTCGCACTCGCCCGCGAAGGCATCACCTACGGCGCTGCCGGGCAGGCCGAGATCGAGATTGCGCCGGTCGAACTGGCACCTGTTGCCGAGAACGGCGCCGTCTAGCTCTTTCTAGAGGCCGTGCGCGAGTCGCTCGGCGAGGGATCGCGGCAGGCCTGCTTCGAGAATCGCCGCCTGCGTCGCCTCGATGTCGTAGGGCACGCGGCGAAACGACGCTGTACGTGCATCGAAGTCGAGCAGTAGCCATGCCGCTCGAGAGTCGCCGTCCCGCGGCTGGCCGACGGAGCCCGGGTTGCAGAGCCATCCGGCCGGGCGAAGAGTTCGCGCTCCGTCCCGTCCGGAGCGTGCGCGCCCTCGAGCTCGTCGCCCTCGAGCGATATGGCAAGCGGCACGTGGCTGTGGCCGACGAGGACGAGCGGCGCCTCGGTCAGCTCGAACGTCGCCAGCGCCGACTCTCCGCTGAGCACGTACTCCCAGACGGGATCGCGCGCGCTCGCGTGAAAGAGCTCCGCCTGGTCAAGGCGAGCCTCAGGCTCGAGGCTCTCGAGCCAGCGCCGCGACTGCTCGTCGAGAACGTCGCTTCGTCCACCGGCCCGCCGCGCTCGCGTCCGGGTTGAAGTCCGCATCGAGCACCTCGGCGCCGAGCGCGAGCAGGTCGTGGTTGCCGACGAGGCAGACGTCGGCGGCCTCGTGGACGACGCGAGCAGCATTCGTTCGGCCGCGGCCCGTAGCCGACCGTGTCTCCGAGGCACCAGACGGCATCCGGCGCCGCGGCGTCGATCGCAGCCGAGCACTGCCTGCAGCGCGTGGACGTTACCGTGGATGTCGGAGATGACTGCGACGCGCACTCGAGGGCTCCTGGTCGGAGCCGCAACGCTACTCGTCGCCGCAGGGGTCTGGATCGTGGCCGCATGGTTGCTCTGGAAGACGAGCGTGCCGTCAGGCCTGTCCATCCCGGACTTGTCCGAAAACGCGTTCTTCACCCAGAGCGAGCTCAAGAAGGCCAACGACTACGAGCTCTTCCACCGCGTCAACTGGCTGCTGTCCACCGTGGTGCTGTTCGTGGTCCTCGGCATCTACGCCGTGAAAGGAGTGCGGTTCATGCGTGAGTCGGCCGCGGGACGCATCGGCACGGGGATGCTGCTCGCGATGCTCGGCTTCGGCCTGGTCTGGCTCGTCTCGGTGCCGTTCGCCGTCGCCGGCAACTGGTGGGACCGGCGGCACGGCGTGTCGAAGGTCGACTACTGGGAGCTCTTGTTCGGCGGCTGGGTCGGTCTCGGCGCGCAGTTCCTGTTCCTCTCGTTGTCCGTGCTGATCGTCATGGGGTTCGCCGGCCTCGTCGGCGACCGGTGGTGGATTCCCGGCAGCCTTGCCTTCGTGGGACTGGCAACGCTCTTCGTCTTCATCTCTCCGTACCTCGCGACTGACACTCACGGCATCGAGGACTCGAAGCTGGCCGCCGACGTGCGCCGGCTGGCTCGGATTCAGGGCGTCGAGGACGTCGAGGTGCGCGTGGAGGACGTCGACCGCTACACGTCCGCCGCCAACGCGTACACGACAGGCCTGGGGCCCTCCCGGAAGGTCTTCCTCTGGAACACGCTGCTGGACGGCCGCTTCCGCGACGACGAGGTGCGGGCGGTTACGGCGCACGAGTTCGGCCACCAGTCGCAGAACCACCTCTGGAAGGCGATTGCCTGGTACGCGCTGTTCGCTGTGCCCGGTGCGTGGGCGATCGCCCGCATCACGCGCCGCCGCGGTGGTATGCGACGCCCCGAGGCCGTTCCCCTCGCGCTGCTCGTGCTGGCCGTGCTGTCGTTCGTCGCCCTGCCGCTCCAGAACGTCATCTCTCGGCACATGGAGCAAGAGGCGGATTGGCAGGCGCTGGAGACGACGCGCGATCCCAACGCGATGACCGGGCTGTTCCAGACATTCGGCGAGACGAGCATGGGCGATCCGACGCCGCCCGGGTGGGCGTACGTCCTGCTCGACACGCATCCGCCGCTGCTCGACCGCATCGAGATGGCCCAGGCGTGGAAGGCCCGCAACCCCTCCGCCACGCCACTCTTCGGCGAGTAGGAGGGTCTGGCGGAACGGTGCTCGTCGCCGGGGCGCGCTGGAGGTTGTGATGCAAGGACACAGGGAGCCCGCGTACTAACCAGTACGTGGGCGACCGAGGACGCCGCAGCGCGGCCTCCAGCGTGATTCCGGCGGCACAGTCACTGTTTCGCCAGATCCTCCTTGGATCGGTAACGATCAGAAACATGACGCGTACGATCACCCCGCGGGAGATCGGCATCGCCGTCGGCGCCTTCCTCGTCCTGGTCGTAGTCGGCACGATCGGCTACTCGCTCCTGCTCGACGAGAACCTGTTCGAGGCGCTCTTCCGCACGGTCAACACGATCTATACGGCCGGCCTCGTCGACGCCCCCGACGACACGGCTGCGAAGGTGTTCACGCTCGCACTCGTCGTCGGCGGTGTGGCAGTGTTTCTCTATGTCTTCGCCCTGCTCATCGAGCTCGCCGTCAGCGGCTCACTGGGCAGTGCGCTCGTACGGAGGAGGACGGCGAGTAGGGTGGAGAAGCTCGAGAACCACTACATCATCTGCGGCTACGGTCGCGTAGGCCAGCGGATCGGGCGGGAGTTTCGCGAGACCGGTCTCGACTACGTTGTCGTCGACTTCAATCCCGAGTCGATAACGGCCGCGCGCGATCTTGGCGATCTTGTGATCGAAGGCAGCGGCACCGACGCCAGCTCGCTGTCCGAGGCCGGCCTGGCCACAGCACGCGGGCTTGTGGCCTCGAGCGACTCCGACGTGAACAACCTCTACGTCACGCTCTCTGCGCGGGCCGCACGGTCCGACATGCTGATCGTCGCGCGGGCGGCGAACGAGGACGCGGCCGACAAGCTCCGGCTCGCGGGCGCGGACCGCGTCGTCCAGCCGTACGCCACGGCCGGGCTGGAGATGGCAAAGCTCGTGGCGAAGCCACAGGTGGCGGCGTTCCTCGACATCGTCACGTCCGCCGGCGGCCCCGACCTCTCGATCGAGGAGATCGAGGTGACGGCGGGCAGCGGGAAGGCTGGCCTGTCCATTCGCGATCTCCGCATCCGCCACGAGACCGGCGCGCTCGTGATCGCGGTGCAGAAGCCGGACGGCCGCTTCGACGCCACGCCAAGTCCCGACACCGGGCTCGAGGTCGGCGACGTCGTGATCGCCGTCGGCACGGTGGCCGAGCTGCAGCAGCTCGAAGAGCTGTTCGCCGAGCGGGACTAACCGGACCGATGGAACAGACGATCTCGCTCCGACACTTCCGGATTGCCCTGTTTGCGCTCGGTGCGGCGTGGATCTCAGGCGCGATCGCCTTCTGGGCGACGCTCGACGACAGCACGCTGAACGCCCTCTACCGCTCGACGGTTACGATCTCGCTCACTGGCCTCGACATCCGGCCCGAGTCGAGAGGCGGTCAGGTGGCGACGATCGTGCTCATCTTTGCGGGCATGGCAATCTACGCCTACATCGCCGGCGTGCTCGTCGAGGTGGTTGCCCGGGGCGTGCTCACGGGCGCTTGGAGCGAGCGGAGAAAGCAGAACGTGATCGATCAACTGAACGACCACTACATCATCTGCGGCTACGGCCGCGTGGGACAGGCTGTGGCGCACGAGTTCCGGACGGCGGGCGTGCCGTACGTGGTGCTCGACATCCACCCGGAGGCGCTCGAAGCGGCTCGGGAGCGCCAGGAGCTCTGGATCGACGGCTCAGGTACGAACGACGACGATCTCCAGGCAGCGGGCATCGAACGCGCGCGCGGCCTGGTCGCGGCGGGAGACTCGGACGCGGACAATCTCTTCATCACGATCTCGGCGCGCACGATGCGTCCCGAATCTGCTCGTCGTCGCGCGCGCGTCCGACGCTGAGGCACACCGCAAGCTGCTGCGCGCCGGCGCCGACCGAGTGACACAGCCCTTCGCGACCGCGGGCAGCACGATGGCGAAGCTCGTGCTGCGCCCGCAGGTGGCGGCCTTCCTCGACATCGTGACCACGGAGGCCGGCCCGGCGACGCGGCTGGAGGAGTTCGAGGTCACGCCGGCATCCCCGTGCGCCGGCAAGACGATCCGCGAGCTGCGGTTGCGCCGCGAGACGGGGGCGCTCGTGATCGCCGTGAGACGGCGTGACGGCTCGTTCGACGCCACGCCGAGCCCGGATGTCGCGCTCGACGCGGGCGACGTGATCATCGCAGTCGGCAACGACGAGGAGCTGGCTGCGCTCGAAGGCCACTTCGCTCCGCGCGAGACCGTTGCAGGCTGAGTCGCTGCGCCGGCTCGAGGCCGAGCTGAGCGAGCTCGCAGGTGCGCCGGTCGAGCTCGAGCGGCCGACGAAGGACGAGCACGGCGACTACGCGACGAACGTCGCGCTACGCGCCGGGCCAGTGGCCAACAGGCCGCCGCGCGAGCTGGCCGAGGAGCTGGCGGGGCGCGTCGGCAGCATCGCCGCCGTCGAGCGGGCCGAGGTGGCCGGTCCGGGCTTCCTCAATCTATGGCTCGACTCCGCCTGGTTCGGCGAGGCGCTGGGGGAGATCCTCGAGGCGGGAGCCGACTACGGGGCGGGATCAGCCCACGTCAAAGAGCGCGTCCAGGTGGAGCTCGTGTCTGCCAACCCGACCGGGCCGTTGACAGTGGGGTCGGCGCGGAACGGCGCATACGGCGACTCCGTGGCGCGGCTGCTCGAGCTTGCGGGACACGACGTCGAGCGCGAGTACTACTACAACGACGTCGGCCGTCAGATCGAGCTCTTCCGCGAGTCGGTCGAGGCGCGGCGGCGTGGGGAGGAGCCGCCCGAGGAGGGCTACAGCGGCGCGTACGTCGAGGAGATCGCGGCGCGTGAGGGCGATCCGGTAGAGCTGATGACGGCCGAGATCCGCGCCGAGCTCGACCAGCTGCGGATCCACGTCGACACGTGGATGCGGCAGGCCGACATCGAGGCGGAGATTCCAGCCGCGCTCGAGCGGATCGAGACCTACGAGGCGGAAGGCACGCTCTGGGCACGCACGACGGCATACGGCGACGACAAGGACCGGCCGCTCGTCCGCTCTGCCGACGGGAGCTACCTCTACTTCGCCGCCGACGTGGCGTACGTGCTGGACAAGCTCTCCCGCGGCTTCGACCGCGCGATCTACGTCCTCGGCGCCGATCACCACGGCTACGTCCAGCGGCTGAAGGCTGCTGCCGGGCTGCTGGGGTTCGACGGCGAGCGGGTCGAGGTGCTCATCTACCAGCTCGTCTCCGTCGTCGAGCAGGGAGAGGCGAAGCGCATGTCCAAGCGGCGCGGGGATGTCGTCTTCCTGTCCGAGCTCGTCGAGAAGATCGGCGTCGACGCAACCCGCTGGTATCTCGTCTCACGTGGCCACGACCAGCCGATCGAGATCGACGTCGACCTGGCGGCGGAGCAGACGCAGAAGAACCCCGTCTACTACGTCCAGTACGCACACGCGCGCATCGCGGGGATCATGCGCAACGCAGGCGGTGCGGCTCTGTCGGCCGACGTGCCCCCGGAGCTGACTGCAGAAGAGCGGGCGCTCGTGAAGCGGCTGGTCGAGTTTCCCGGCGTCGTCGCGGAGGCGACGGAGCGCCGCGCAGCCCATGCGCTACCGACGTACGCAATCCGCGTGGCAGACGACTTCCACCGCTTCTACCACCACCACCGCGTGCTCGAAGCGGGGGAGGCACAGGCCTTCCGGCTGGCGCTCTGCAAGGCGACGCAGACGGTGATCGCGCGCTCCCTGGACCTCGTAGGGGTTGAGTCGCCGGAGCGAATGTAGTTACAATCAACGGCTCGGGGGGGCGGCTGTGCGGCGGCCGCCTCCTCGCTATTGTGAGCCCCGCGCGGACGTAGCTCAGTTGGTAGAGCACTGGCTTCCCAAGCCAGGTGTCGTGGGTTCGAGTCCCATCGTCCGCTCCATGAGAAAGCCCCGCATCCACGGGGCTTTCTGCAACAGGTGGTCGAGGCGTCAGGACGCTAGATCAGGCCCGTGTCACGTCTGTGTCACGCCAAGCCCGACGGCGACCAGCGCCTCACGCGCCAGGTCACGCTCGACGGCGTCGCGGTGCGCCTTCACGTAGTTGCCGTGAAAGACCTCCAGCGAGTGGCCCATGATCGCCGCCGAGGCGGCCACCGAGACGCCTGCCTCAGACAGCGCCGTGCCGGTCGTGCCGTCGCAGAACCTGCGGCGTGACGTGGCCGAACGTCGCCCGCTCGGGCGGCCTCGCGGATCGAGCGGGCCGCGTTGTGGCGAGACAGCGCCGTGCCGCGCCTCGTCCGCAGCACCAGCTCGGCGTCGTCCTCGCCGCCGTACAGCTGCTCCAGCGCCGCCTGCAACCTCGGCAGCATGGGGATGGTGCGAATGCCTCGGCTCGACTTGGTCGGAACGAGCCGGGCAGCCTCACCCGCCTTCGTTCGTGCGAGCTGCTGGCGCACCTTGAGCACGCCTTCTGTCAGCGACACGTCGGCCCAGGTGAGTCCCAGGGCCTCGCTCACACGTAGCCCGGCGTCGACCAGCAGGCAGCCGAGCGCCACGTCGCGCGGGCCTCGCAGCTCCGCTATCAGCAAGGCCGCGTCCTCGGGCCTGAGCGCCCGCGTCTCCTTGCACGACTTCTGCGCGGGTAGTCGGTGACGGGGCACCGAGGCGAACGGGTCGTGGGCCATGTAGTCGGCCTCGCGGGCGAAGCGGAGCACGGCCCGCAGCGCCGTCAGCACGCCGTGCGTCGCCCACTCGCTGAGCGACGCCTCGTGACAGCGGTCGACCACCTTGAGCACGTCCGCGCGGCCGAGCTGGCTCAGCTTGCGGTTGCCGATGGTCGGCCGCACGTAGTCGCGCAGCCTCGTCCGATACGTGGTGACGGTCGTCTCGGACATCTTCCCCTTGCCGGTGATCTGCGTCCGGTGCTCGGCGGCGTCGAGGTATTCGTTGACCACTGTGTCGAGCCGGACGGCCGAGCCGAGCGGTGCCCCGCCGTTGGCGACGGTGGCCCGCGCCTTCAGTGCTTCGGCCCGCGCCTGTCGCTCGGTCGTGCCCGGTGGCAGCGCCCGCAGCGTCTGGCGGCCGCCTTGCCAGACGGCCACGTCGTAGCGTGTCTCGCCGGTCGAGGTCACGCGTCGGTAGAGGCCTGTGTCGAGCCGCGTGCGGCGACGGGTGTTCTGTGAAGATGAGTCAGTCATGGGAGCTGATCCTCCTGTGGCCGGGCCTCGGGGCGGTGGGAGCCGTCGCCGGGGCCATTTCGTTGTCGGGGGAAGTATGACGAAAGCCAGCAGTCAACGTGCCGCCTTCCGTATCGCCTCGTCAAGCTCGCGCCGCGACAGGTAGACGCGGCCGTCGAAACGGTGAGCCCTCAGCACGCCGCGGTCGATCTTGGAGTAGACCGCCTTCGACGTACAGCCGAGCAGCGCGGCCGCCTGCTCGACCGTCAGCCACTCCCACTCGGGCGCATGACGACGCAACTCCTCGCGGACGACGCGGCGTGCGACCTCGGCAACGAGGGCATCGAGGCCGCCGCTACCACTTGGAGGTAGGCCGCGGTCAGTCACGGCTTCCCCTGCGCAGATGCTCGTGGAGCTCGGCGAGCTCTGCCTGCTCCAACTCGAGGAGTCCGAGTAGTGACATCGGAGAAGGAGCCAACACGCACCCGGCGAAGACGCCCAACGCAGTGAGTGATCGCCCTGGAGCCGCGGAGAAGTCTGGGGGCCGAGTGGATTGGCGGCAGCTGCTCATGGACGTAGCCGACTCGCCCATGGGTCATGTTGTCTTCGTCGCGGTCGTTGTCGGTGGGCTTGTGTGGACGTTGTGCAGTGACGACTTGTCGGCAGACTCGTATATCGGCGCTGTAGCTGCCGCCCTCGGGTCTGCTCGCTGTCGGACACGGCATCCGGCATCACCGGAATCCGTGAAGGTCGACCCGGTTCCCCAGGAGATCCGGCTCACGCCCGAGCCGTCCTAGAACGAACGATGACGTCATGCAGAAGGCGCCGCTCATGGCGTTCGCTGGCCGTGATCTTCCCAGCCTCGAACATGAGGTTCGGGAACGCGCGGAAGCCCTCGTCGCCGGGTACCGGGGCGCGCTCGGGGCGAACTGGCGGGGCGAGGCCGTCGCCCCGCCCTCGTCCTCGCCCCCCTGTAGGGGCGGGGCGAGGGGCGAGGTCGCGGCGGGAGGGGGTCGACACGAGACTCGGGGCGAGGTCGGGGCGAGCTCGGGGCGAGGTCGATTCTTCGCCTTCTTCGGGGCTGTCTTCGTGCTCGCGGTAGTGGCGAACGTGCTCGATGAGCTTGGCTCCGCGCGGCCCGTCCTCCTGCTTGGCGTAGCCCTCGTCGATGAGCACGTCCATCGCGGTGCGGAGGTAGTCGCGCTTCCCCTCGACGCCGTCCTCGACCTTGCTCCGAGGGGCGGCTCCGTCCTGACCGGCCAGGAACTCGGAGACGCGCTCCATGAGGAACGTCGGGCGGAACTCGTCGGCCTCGGTGACTGCGGTCGGCCTGGAGCGAGTAGGCCACGGTCTCGCCGTCGGAGACGAGTTCCAGGATGCCGACGCTCGGGCGCGGCAGGAAGCCAGCGCGATCCTTGCGGGTTGCGAGCAGGCTGCGGCCGGTGCCTCCGCGCGTGAACTCCTGGAGCTGCTTGAAGCCGAGATGAACGTGCGCCCCGCTCGCCTTGCGCTCGGAGCCGATGGCGTACTTGCCGCGGCTGTCGGGGTTCTTGGCGACGTGGTCGAGTGACGCGGGCGCTACGCCCACGTCGCATATCGGCTGCGCGATCTCCCGCCAGTAGGTCTCGACGTCGGCCACGCTGTTGAGGTCGAGGCCGTGCAGGCTCAGCATCGAGTTGAAGGCGTCGATCACGAACAGCCGCACCTGTCGCTCGGTGATCTCGGCCAGCACGTCCGCGAGCACGTCGCCCTGGAGGCCGTCGTCGGGCTCGTAGAACACGAACGACCGGCGGATGGTCTCGTCGGTGACGCCGAGCGTCCGAAGCCGGGCCAGAATCTCGCCCCGCCCCATCGCGTCCAGGTCGGCCCAGGCGACGGAGTAACCGGCGTCCATCTCTGCCTTCGCCAGGATCAGCGCCAGCCACGTCTTCAGCGACTCCGTCTCGCCGCTCAGCAGGGTGCGCTTGCCGGGGTAGAGCAGCCCGCCGATGGTCGGCGGCTCCGGCGGTGACGCCTCGGCTGCGAGCAGGTCGACCGGCGTCCAGGAGTGCGGAGGTGCTGGCGGCTGCGAGCGCGGGTCGTGCTCGACGGCATAGCGGGCACTCGCGCGGGATTCGTCGGCGTAGGTCACCGCGCCCGCTCCTCGTCGAGCCGCGCGATCCGAGCGGGTAGCGTCTGGACGTGCCAGTCCTCGATGGCCTGGAGGGCTTCGGCGTAGCCGTCCTTGCCGCGCAAGGCATAGGCCCTATCGACGCCAAGCGCCTCAACTCGGCCTCTTCGACCCTGCTCAGGGGCAGCTCGTACCGGCGTCGCCTACTACCAGAGGTAGGCGGTGTCGACCGCCGCGTCACGGCCGCCACCGCTCCACGCCGCGACGCCCGCCGCGTGAGCGGGCTAGGCCGGGTTCGTGAGGTTCGTCAGGTTCTCGGCTTGGCGAGCCGCGCCGCGACCTGCGCGTCGTGCGGCGGCGGCCATTCGGTCGACGGGGTCCACCACGAATCCCGCGCCGAGCATGGAGGCGACGCGAGGGTAGGCCGCGCATGCTGGACACCTTCAACGCCACAGCGGCCCGGTAGCCGCAGGCCCGATGAGGCCCGTGGTGCGCTTCACGCTGCGGAGGTCCCTGATGGTGACGCTCGGATCGCCGGGCTTGATGACGGCCTGCATCTTCGCCTGCCCCGCCATGACGTCGCGCGCGTACTTGCCGCTCGCAACGTAGGCGTTGAACGCCTCCAACTCCTCCAGCTCGTCGGCTGTTGCGTCGTCCTCGTGAGGAGGAGCCTTCGTAGCCGGGGGCGGCGGCGCTATTCGACGGGACACGGTCGGTGTCGCGGTGGGTTACAGGTCACGGACAGAACGGTAGTGCCGCCTTCGGTCGGACAGACGGATGCCAGAACGCCGAACGCCCCTTGCGGGGGCGTCCAGGCGGTGACTTGCATCCCGACGGTCCGCGCTACTGACCGAGGCTTACGGTAGCCGCCGTGGTAGATGACGGGGTCGAGCATCGAGCCGTTGTCGGGACGGAGCCGGCGTGAGATGATCTGACGCGATGTACAAGAGGACGGCCCTCGCAGTCTGCGCCTCTGCCACCGCGGTGCTACTTCCAGGCCCGGCGGGTTCCGCGGTGGACGCATCGATCACGAGTACCCGCGCGCCTGCCCTCTACAAGAACTGCACCAACTTCAACAAGAGGTATCCGCACGGAGTGGGCAAGGTCGGCGCTCGTGACCGGAGCAAGAGCGGCGACCCGGTGACGAACTTCAAGCGCAGCAACAAGATCTACAGAACCGCCATGTCGTGGAACAAGGGACTCGACCGCGACAAGGACGGAGTCGCCTGCGAGCAGGCGTGAACCGATGGGCTTCGGCTTTCGTAAGTCGAAGTCGATCTTCCCCGGTCTCCGGCTGAACTTCTCCAAGCGCGGCGTCGGTATGAGCGGCGGTCGTCGCGGGGCGACGGTCAGCCGAGGTGCGACCGGCCGCAAGCAGGTGTCGCTCGGCTGGAAGGGTTCTCTGGAGGAAGCGCGTCTGAACCACGTACGCTGGTACCGTTTTCCGCCGCATCCGTCCATGTGGGACGGCCGCACAACGAGGCAGGGGGAGAAATGAAAATTCGACTTACAGCCGTCTTGGCTGTCACTGCGCTGGGCATTCTGGCTGCGTCTACTGCGCTCGGAGTGCCGCAGGCTACGGCAGGAGCAGCACGGGCCTCCTCGGCCGGCACATTCATCCGAACCTACTTGCACCTGACAATGAGCAGGCAGTACGCGAAGCTGTGGAGCCAACTACATCCGGCGCAGCAGGCCTTCGTGAGCCGAGACAGGTTCATCGACTGTGAGAATCAGAGGGACGAGGCGCTCGGCTTCGCACTCAAACTCGTCAAGTTCAAGGTGATCAGGACGCATCAGGAAAAGATCCTTATCCCGGGAACTCAGCAGACGACCCAGTCAACTGCCGTGAAATTCAAGTACACAGCGCGAACCGGCGACGTTGTCCCGATTACCGACGACTCGCACGCTGTCCGCGTGAACGGAGTCTGGAAGGTTGATGACTTCGAAGCAGGCCTATGCGTACAAGGCCGGTCGATGCCAGATCTAATGGACGGTGCCGGGGTCGTGCGAGGGGAGTTGGGATGAAGAGGTGGGCTATTGCTCTGGCACTGGCCACGGCGCTCCTGGCGGTGCCTGTCGTCCTTCGTGGCCAAGCCGCCCAAGCCGATGAAGGTCACCAAGAGCAAGAAGTACGGCCGTATCAAGAGCTACGAGGCCAAGTTCGAGAACCACAGCCTGCCAGCTGGTTATCAACTCCCGACATCGAGGCGGTATACGTCGACTCGGAGGCGTTCGTCTACGTAACTCCGGCTCTGGCGCACGATGCCTGGAAGCAGAAGGTGTCGGTGTACGAACGGTCTTCCATTCACGAGGATGCAGGCCGTCCGACCGTCGGCAAGGAGGCAAGGTCTTACTCGTCTGATCTGATTTACCTGTTCGGGTACTTCGTGATCTGGCGCTCGGAGAACGTGGTTGGCAGGTTGTTTGTGAGCAAGTCGTCGGACGTCGAATTCGACGGCCTGAGGTATGGCTATGTCATACAGCTCGCCAGGATTCAGCAAGGGAACATCGCACGGGCCACGCCGTAAAGGAGAGCCTCGTGTGCATCGAGTGCAGCGTCGTGACCGACGACGGCATCGGCTGGAAGGCCATGCTGACCGTCGGCGACGAGAACGCGGAGGACGTCGAGGAGGTCGCGGTGTACTGCCCGGAGTGTGCGGCGCGGGAGTTCGGCGGGCCGTGAATGCATCTGACTCGCTCTTGACGTAGAGTGCCGCGTCCACGGGGATGGCCTGAGGCCAGCCCGAGAGGCAACACGATTCGCAGCCCTCAGCCACGAGAAAGGACGCGACTATGGCCACCGCGACAAGGCCGCAGGGACTTTCCGATCAGGACGTCGCCGATCTACTCGCCCTGACGAAGGGTGCTGACACCGTCGAGCTGAAGCTGACGGTGCCGGTGTCCGACCGAAGCGATGACGCGGCGGCGCTCGGAGTCGATCCTCTCGACGCCCAGATTCGACAGGTGTTCTTCTTCGACACTCCTGACCTGACGCTCAACAAGAACGGCCTCGTCGTACGTGCCCGACGCGTCCAGCGGAAGGGAGACGACACGGTCGTGAAGCTGCGACCCGTCGTTCCGAGCGAGCTGCCTGGAAAGCTGCGGCGCTCGCCGAACTTCGGACTCGAGGTCGATGCGATGCCGGGCGGCTTCGTCTGCTCGGGATCGATGAAGCGCGCGCTGCCGCGGCCCGACGTCAGAGCCGCTGTGCTGGGGGATCACCCGGTCAGAAAGCTCTTCTCTAAGGAGCAGCGGTCGTTGTACGCCGCGCACGCACCCGAAGGGCTCGAGCTGGACGACCTCTCGATTCTCGGCCCGCTATCGGTGCTCAAGCTGAGGTTCACGCACAAGGGATACGCCCGCAAGCTCGTCGCGGAGCTCTGGCTCTACCCGGACAACTCAATGATCCTCGAGCTGTCGACGAAGTGCCAGCCGTCGGAGACGTTCCAGGTCGCGGCCGAGACACGACGCGTTCCTGACGAATCGTGGCGTCGATGTCACCGGTGAGCAAGAGACGAAGACGAAGAAGGCGCTCGAGTACTTCGTGAAGCAGCTGGGCACCGACGTCGAGCCCGCCGATGAACCAACCCCAGACACGCTGGCGGTGACCTCCGACTAGTCCGACCAGTTGTTGGACGCAGAAGAGCCGCCTTCGGGCGGCTCTCCGTCGTTGCGCGGTGCCAGGCGTTTTTTACAGGCCGTGCCCGCGTGCTCACCCGCCATTCTTGAAATCTCCCCCCGACGCGGATCGGTGCGGAAGCAGGGCGATTGGCGCGTCAAGGGGGGCTGGAAAAATGGCGGGTGAGCAAGCTCGCGTCTGCCATAAAAACCTCGCGCTCGTAGAATCGCGGCCCATGTCCGAGAAGCGGCACATCGACCGCGTGCGCATCCCGCTGAGCCGGGGAACGATCGCGCTTCCCTGGGCGTCGAGGCAGGCGCTGCTCGATCAGTTCCGCCGCATCCCAGAGATGCGCCCCGTGCTCGATGCCTTCGAGGCGGCAGGAACCTCGCAGCCGGTGGCGCTGACGCAGGAGCAGAAGGGCGAACTGCTCGGCATCATCATGTCCTGGGCCTCCGAGGACGGCTACAAGGGACTGCCTGAGGGAATCGTCGCGCTTGTGAAGGCGCTGCGCGACGACGCGCACGACTTCGGTCACGTGGCGGAAGACCGGTGACAGCTAACCATGCTGGTTTACGCGACTCGCGTTGTCTCGGCTGACACCTCGGGACGAGCCCCGCGGCCGCAGGCGGTGAACCCAGCCAGCCGGGGCGCGCCCCGAGGTTTTTCCCGCGCGCGAGGGAGGAGCGGAGCGCGCAGTCCTGTTGTCACCGAATGCCGAGGTGCTCGAGCAGCCTGCTGACCTCGCGGCTGCGACGACTCTCGCCGCGACGACGCGGCGGTCAAGCGAGAACGCTGGCATGAGGTGCTGCGGCTGAACAGCCAGCGGCTGGATCTCCGTCTCCGACGTGTGCAGCCGCGTGGCGGCCAGCGCCTGGCAGGCTCGGCACGCTCCGCAGCGAGGCACGCCCCGCCCCGCGTGGCAGTAACGATGGCGGGCCTCATAGTTTCATCCCGTCTTTCACGACGGCGCGCGACTTCGCGTCGACAACGCGGACGCCGCCGTCGGGTGATCGCTGCACCTGGCCGGCGACAATTTGGCCCGGAACTCCGAGCTCCAGGCCGGAGAACCCGCGCGGCCTCAGAAACCAGAGCCTGTCGCCGTGGACGATGAAGAACTCGACACCAGTTTTCCGCGGGTCGAGCAGCCATAAGCACCTGCTCCTGAGCGAGCGTGTACACCACGCCACTCCCGCGGTGGCGCAACTTGCCGCGAATGCCGTGCGGCTCGAAGTCGCTGAGCTGCGCCTCCGTGAACAGCTGGGCGCGCCATCCCGACGTCGCTGGGAGTCGCTTTGTGCTCGACGTCGAGCTCCGCGACCTGACCTTCTGGCCCGCTCTCGATCCGCTGACCCCAAGCTGGTGTCCGTGACCCACTCGACCGTGCTCATGTTGTGTCCTCCTCCTCGTCGACGTACGGCTGCAAGATCGCCGCGAGCGCCGTCTCCGGGATGCGGACGGCCCCGCGGTTGCCGATGCGGACGGCCGAGAGCTCGCCTGCGGCGATGCGGCGGCGCACCGTGACTTCGGAGACGTGGAGACGGAGCGCGGCCTCAGGGACGCTGAGGAGCTCCTCTCCTCCCGGTGGTAGCCAATCGTGCGCAGTCGTTGTCAAACTAGGCAAATTGTAGCCTACGCAGACAACGGCCGCGGCGGCCGGTACCTACGCTTCACTCCACAGCCGGGGTAGGGGTAACTCGAAAGCGATAAGCCGCAGAAATCTTCCGCAGGCAGGGACTACCTGGGTCGAGCTAATGACCGGCGGGTAGCAGTAGGGCGCCGAAAGAGCCATCTAGCGCTCGAGCTCGGCGCGGGCTAGGCTCAACGCGGCCCGGCGATGCGCGGGGAAGTGCTCGACGGCCGAGAGTGTTCGACCCCGCCGCCGGGGCCCCTCGAGTTAGCGCGAGCCGGCCAAGAGTATTCAGCCGCCACAACTGTCGGTTGCCGGAATGATAGGGTCGTGCGGGTAGTTACTTTCCGACGGGCGCCGCTCCTAGGCGGCTCTTGCCGGCTCAACAGAGGGAGCGGTATGAGCCGTGGATCGAGCGCGATGCTGCTTGGAGCATTGTTCCTTGCGGGAGGTGCTGCAGGGATCGTCGTTGCGGGAGGCGAGGCAAGCTCCGACGCGTCGCACGCGACATCTCGTTCGGAAGCGACAACCCGGGTGGCCGTGATCGCGACGGACTCGAAGTTCAAATTGTCGAAGCAGAGCGCTCCCACGGGAACAGTGATCTTCACCGTCACCAACAAGGGCAAGGTCTCCCACAACTTCAAGATCGCGGGGAAGAAGACGCCGCTACTCACGTCCGGGCACTCCGCAACTCTGCCTGTCACGTTCTCCAAGAAGGGTCACTACCCTTACCTCTCCACCGTTTCGGGCCAGGCGTCGGCCGGCATGAAGGGCATCTTCGTGGTGGTCGCGGCGCCCACCCCGCCACCTCCACCTCCGCCTCCGCCTCCGCCTCCGCCCGTGGGTACGGCCAACACGACGGTTACCGTCGGAATGTTCGAAGATCCCGTCCCGCACTTCGATCTCTCCCAGTCGACGATGCCGTCGGGCAATGTCACGTTCGTGATCACGAGCCAGTGTGGAATCGGCTGCAGCTTCGACCTTGAGAACGTCAAGGCGGGCGCGATTCTCGGCTTCGGAAAGTCGGAGACGTGGACGGTCCCTCGCTGGCCCCTGGCACATACCGCTACCACTGCGACGTGGACCCTGTCGGGATGAGGGGCACGCTGACTGTCACGCCCTGAGCGCTGCTCGACGCGGCCCGGCATTGCGCGCGGAAGCACTCGGCGGCCGCGAGCGTTCGACCGCGCGCCGGGCCTCCGTGTCACGCCCGTGTCACGCCACGGCGCAGAACGGGCAGGAACCAGCGGGAGCGACTTCGCTCAACCGTGCGGTCTTGCGGACTCCACGGGAGCTGACAGGAAGCCTGGGCTTACTTCCCAAGCCAGGTGTCGTGGGTTCGAGTCCCATCGTCCGCTTCCCGCGGCCGGGCAGTCGTCAGTTCGCGGCCTTCTTTGCGACGTCACCGATGATGGCAGCCGTCTCCTGCGGGCGAGACCACATCGGCCAGTGGCTCGTCGGCATGTCGATCCAGGTGGCGTTGCGCAGCTCGGGGAGGCCTGCGAGGAAGGAATACCCCTCCTTAGCGGCCTCCTTGTACTGCTCCGACGTGAACCCCGTGCAGATGATCGTGCTGGGGATGTCGCGGCGCGCTTCATTCGTGAGCTCCACGCCTTCACGCAGGACGCCGCCCGGCACGGGTACGGCACGCTGACGGAACGTCTCCTTCTGCTCCTCGCTGAGCCCGTCGAGGTTCTCTTCCGCCTCGATCGACTCCCACTTCATGGGCAGCTCTGCGCCCTCGAAGTCCGGATCGAGCGCGCCCTTCCCCGGGGCGGTGTCGACGTACACCATCGCTGCGATCCGCTCCGGGATGCGATCGCTCGCAGCGTAGCCCGAGAAACCGGATGCGCTGTGAACGGCGAGCACGACGGGGCTCCCCGCAGCATTCACCGCGTCGCAGATCGCGTCGACATGGTCGGCCAGCGTGATCGAGGAGCGGTCGGCATCGGCCGACTCGAGACCGGGCAGCGTTAGTGCAGTAACGTCGTGGCCGTCGGCACGCAAGGCACCCGCGACCTCGTCCCATGCCCACGCGCCGAGCCAGAACCCGGGAACCAGGACAATCGGTGTGATAGCCACGCCTCCAAACCTAGCGTCCGAGGGCATATGCTCGCAAAACGCCTAAAGAAAGGAGACAAACGATGGGTGGCATCGACGGGCAGGTCTCGTGGGTCGTGGAGTGCGCCGTCAAGGAGGGGCAGCTCGACGCCTTCAAGGAGCTCATGGGGGGAGATGGTGGCCGGCACGAGCAGCGAGCCGGGGACGCTCAACTACGAGTGGTTCATCTCCGACGACGACAAGACCGTGCACCTCTACGAGAAGTACGCCGACTCGGCGGCCACGGTAGCCCACGTCAGCGGCTTCATGGAGAAGTGGGCCTCGCGCTTCATGGAGAGCGTCGAGGTGACGCGGTTCACGGTCTACGGGAACCCCGACGATGCGGCAAAGGAGATCATCGCGCCGTTCGGCGGCAAGATCCTGGGCACTTGGGGCGGCTTCGCGCGTTAAGACTGCGGCCAGGCCGCGGCCAGAGCGGCGCGCGTCTCGTCGAGGTGCTGGGGTAGCACCTTCACGTCGGCGAGCACCGGCATGAAGTTCGTGTCGCCCGCCCAGCGCGGCACGACGTGGAGATGGACGTGGTCGACGACGCCGGCGCCGGCGATGCGGCCGAGGTTCCAGCCGACGTTGTAGCCCTGCGGCGCGAACGTCTCCGCCAGGGCGCCCATGCCGGATGCCGCCAGCCGGTGCAGCTCGAGCACCTCCTCGTCCGTCGAGCTCGGCGAACTCTCCGACGTGCCGGTACGGCGCGACCATCAGGTGGCCCGACGCGTACGGGTACTTGTTGAGCAGGCAGAAGGCGCTTTCGCCGCGGTGGACGACGAGGCCGTCCGCGTCTGGGCGCGGTCGGCGGCGCGGCAGAAGATGCAGCCTTCCTCCTCGTCGGCGCCGGCGATGTACTCCAGCCGCCACGGAGCCCAGAGCTGCTTCACGCCCGCCAGGCTACGCAATACTCGCGGCGTGGACGACCCGGACGACTTTCCCGTGATGCTCACCACGTTGGAGGGGCAGATGTCTCGCAGGACGACATCGCCTCGGCGCTCGGCGTCGGGCAAGGTGACCTCGACGAGATCGCCTCCGGCTACGTGCTGACGAGGACGTGGCGAATCGCCTGCGCGCGCTCGTCGCATCCGGAGTGGGCGGTCGTGTCGTGCGCATCTCGACGAAGGCGATCCTCATCTTCGTGCTCGCCGACGCCGTGTTCTTCGCGGCGCTCGCCGTCTTTCTGATCGCGCGATAGCTAGAGCCAGCGCTTCTGAGACGGAGGGTATGAGGGCACGGGAATCGGCATGTTCAGCGGGTTCCCGTTCTCTGAGATCGGCTCAGGTCGGCTCAGATGGGTAGAAAGTTCTACCCAATCCCAGGGCTCACTCGTCATAGCGACGCGCGGCTCCCCTGAGGCTTGATCAGTTCGTCAGTAATTCGTGGCAAGCCGCATCAGGGTGGATCCTGATGCGATCGTTTGTTGGCCTGTGAAAGCGTCCTCGCAGCAGGCCACGGATGAGCCTGCATTGAGATACGGAAGCGCGGTGCCGCGGCGGGCTTCCCGAAAGGGGCGGCACCGATGCATGCAAGGAGTCTTCTCAGATTCGCCCTTGCTGGGCTTGGGGCGACTGTTCTTGGCGCTGGTGTAGCCAGTGTGGGGTACGCGAAGACGGATGTGGCCTCTGTTGCCTGTGGCGACGTGATCACCGCTGACACGACGCTGACCAGCGATTTGAACTGTTCAGGTGGCGGGCTTCTTATTCTCGCCGACGCGAGCGACGTCACGCTTGACCTTGCCGGTCACACGATTTCCGGTAGCGGGGTGGCAGCGGGCATCGGCGTCGGATGGAACGCTTCGCAGGATCCGGGCCCGACGGTCACCGTCGAGAACGGCGCTGTTCGTAATTTCGGTCGCGGCATCTCTACGTTCGCATTCGGCCCTGACCGACCCACTATGAAGATCGTGAACATGGCCGTGTCCGGAAATGCTGGGAACGGGATCGATTTCATCGGGAACTCGCTGCGGCAATCGGGTTTCCAATAGCACTATTTCGTCGAACGGTGGCGACGGGATCCGTGCGGTCGCAGGCCACACCGACGCGGCAGTCTACGAGAACAACCGTATCTTCGGGAATGGCGGTGCTGGGATCGTCACGTCTCAGAGTTCCTCGTCGTTCATCGG
Organism: uncultured Actinomycetes bacterium; assembly: GCA_963786725.1. Taxonomy (GTDB): domain Bacteria; phylum Actinomycetota; class Thermoleophilia; order Gaiellales; family Gaiellaceae; genus PALSA-612. The sequence continues at coordinate 580,481 of CAWBAD010000007.1, forward strand.
AAACGATGTTCGGCGGAACGGTGACGACGGCATCACGGTGCACCGACGCGGGCGCGGAATGGGCACCCGCGTACCACTTTCACGGACAACACGGCGGATCGAAACGGGCAGCTCGGGATCAGTGTGACGATCGTGATCGGCTCCTCTTCCGCCCCGGAATCGTCGACGACCAGGGTGGCAACGAAGCGAAACTCAATGGCGACTCCCGCCGAGTGCACGGCTCTTGGCACAGGACGGATAACGCCAGCTCCCCTTCGCCTGACCTGTGCCGTGGCTGCTGACACGAGTCAGCTGTCGTACACCGGCGCCACGCGTTCGCACTCGGGCGCATCGCCGACACTGACAGCGACGCTCATCGATACGGCCGACCTGAACCATCCACTTGCTGACGAGACCGTTAGCTTCCAGCTCGGCGGCCAGAGCTGCACGGGCTCAACCGACGCGAGTGGCCACGCGAGTTGCACGCTCCCGTCAGTTTCAGGGCCCCTCGGCCCCAGGTCCCTCAGAGCGAGCTTCGCCGGTGATACCTACAACCTGGCATCCACGGACGAGGCGCAGGCGACCATCTTCGCCTTCCCCACGAGCGGGGCGTTCACGCTGGGTGATAGAACCGTCGCTTCTGCCTCACCGTCAACGAGTGTCACCTGGTGGGCAAACAGCTGGTCAAGCCTGAACAGCCTCTCTGGCGGTTCTGCCACGGCCTCGTTCAAAGGCTTCGCGGGCACGCCGTCGACGACAGCGCCTGTCTGCGGCGGCACCTGGACATCGAAACCGGGCGCAAGCTCGAACTCCACCCTCAACCGTCCCGTCCTTCATGGGCACGATCGTCACCAGCGAGGTCACGAAATCCGGTAACACGATCTGCAGGCAACATCGATCACATCGTGATCGTCAAAACAAGTCCCGGCTACGCCCCCAACCCGAGTAGCCCCGGCACGGGCACAATCGTCGCCACAGTCTGCTGACACAACTTTGAGCGCGAACAACAAATTGGGGGGACCCGCTCAACCCGAGGGTCCCCCGCAGGGAGTCCCGCCGTTCGATCCGGACGTGGGGTGCGCCACGGAGAGCCAGAGGAGCCGCTGTCGCACTTTCCACCAGAAAGCGACTCGGTGAGCGCGCTTGTTAGCCGTCGAACTCTCGCGCCGCGCACTCCGGGCAGAAGACGTACGCGTTCTTGAAATCGCCTTGCAGTGTCGGCCAGTCGTCTTCGAGTGGGCCGCGACCACAACCCGCGCATCCGGGTAGGCTGGACAGTTCAGCCCTCGTCGCCTCCTTGAGCCGGATCTCCACGTTTTCGCTTACAGCGACGATGAGTCGCTCGATGAGGCCAAGCTGTCCTTCCGAGAACATCTGGAAGCCGCCCGTCGTCTGGAACCGCCATCGTGTGACGCCCTGGTTGTCGAGGTCGGGGAAGCGCTCGACGGCTCTCGGAGCGGGTGAGTCGGTGTCGTCAATGTGTGCGATCGCTTTCTTGCGAAGCCGGAGAAGTTCATAGTGCGCCTCACGTAGCTCGGGCTCACTGGGCAATACACACCGTCGGGAAGCGGGTACCCCGGCCGGACACCGCTCGATGGCCACGACCCGCCAGTACGTCCACCTAGCTGGCATCGTTTCCGCGACGAGGCCGCCCTGCTCGAGCAACGGCTGCTCGGGGTAGAAGATTCGGGTAGAACCACCCACGCAAGCGGTGTCGTTGAGCGAAACCGACTAGAGCCAGCGCTTCCAGCGGAAGAAGCCGATGAACCCGACGATCGTGGCTGCCATGAGTCCCACGATCACCCAGAACGCCTCGCGCGTGCCCTCGCCCGGAAAGAGCACGTTCATCCCGAATACGCCGGTGATGACGAACAGTGGAAGCATGATCGTGCTGACCACCGTGAGCACGCGAAGCACCTCGTTGTGCCTGTGCGAGATCACCGACTCGTTCGTGGACTCGAGGCCCTCGACGACCTCCTTGTAGTTGTCGAGCAGGTCCCAGATGCGCTCGGCGGAGTCGACGATGTCGTCGAAGTACACGTCGAGCTCCTCGGGGAGGAAGCGCTTGGTGCGGCGCTCGAGCACGCGCAGCGACGACCGCTCGGGCTTGATGATCTTGCGGTAGGAGATGATCTCCTGCTTCACGTTCGAGATGTCGCGAACGACCTCCTCGGCGCGCCCCTCGAACATCTCGTCCTCGACCGTGTCGAGCTTGTGGCCGATCTTGTCGAGGATGGGGAAGCAGTAGTCGAAGAGGTCGTCGAGCACGTGGTACAGCAGATAGCCGGAGCCCTTCGAGAAGAGATCCTCGCGCAGCACCTCGTCGTCGACGCAGCGCTGGAAGAGTCGCGTCACCGGCAGGAGCTCGACGTTTGGCAGTGTGACGAGGTAGCCGGGGCCGAGGAAGAGGTCGAGCTCGGCTGCGTTCAGGCGCTGGACTGCCTTGTCATAGACCGGGAAGTGGAGCACCACGAAGAGGTAGTCGGGGTACTCGTCGATCTTCGGACGCTGGCGCTTGGAGAGCACGTCCTCGATGTCCAGCGGATGCCACTCGAAACGCTCTGCAAGCTCCTCGGAGCCCGCAGCGTCAGGTACCGAGAGGTTGATCCAGGTGAGGTCGTTGGCGCTGAGCTCAGTGAGCCGAGGCTCTGCCCGCGGGACGACGTCGCCGGCGCGCGAGCGGCGCCTGGGGCGGCTGATGCGAGGCAGCTTTGCCATCGGTACTGAGAGGCTCGTCCTGGAGTGGTGCCATGGCCCACTCATTGTAGGCGGACCCCCGGCGCTAGACTGGTCGCCACGCGCCTGTAGCTCAGGGGATAGAGCGCGCGCCTCCGGAGCGCGAGGCCGCAGGTTCGATTCCTGCCAGGCGCACCTGCACGACCTGATCGACGAGACGGAGCTCGACTACTCGGAGCTGCTCGTATCGGGTGGGTCGGTCACCGCATGAGTGAAACCGTGCGCGGAACGGCCATGCATCCGCCGGAAATGAATCTCGACCCGCTGAATTAGCTGCTCGTGTACATGGACCCAGTAGCGGTCAGTGATCTCCTGCCTGGCGTCGTCCGGCGTGTGAAACGCCTGGAGCCGGACCCAGGGGTAGTCGTCGTCGCGCATCGTCTCGACGTCCGCGACCTCGACTGGCTCGAGGCGGCCCACGATGAACACGCGGACGGCGGGCTCGAGCCCGTCCGAGGCGAGCTCCTCGAGCTGCTTGACGTCGTAGGCAACCGCGCGCCAGATGCGGTGACGATCCATCCCGCCTCAGGCTACGAGCACGACCGGACGTGCGCGTGCGGTGCAGACCCGGTGCAGACCCCAGGCCGCGAAACGGCGATTAGCAGGGATGTTCGACTCCTGCCAGGCGCATCGCTGGCTCGAGCCTAGGTCGGGAACTCGTCGAACTGGGGCAGCTCGTCGGTGATCTCGAACCACGGCGCCTTCCGGCTGACCCAGATGTGCGCCGTGGGACGGATGCTCGGGGCGTCGGCGAGCGAGCCAAGGGCAACGTGGACGTACGCGCCGTCCCTGACGACCGAGAAGAGCAGCGAGCCGCACTCCGCGCAGCGAGTGTGGTTCCCGTCCGCCTCTCCGACTATGAGAATCGTCTCTGCGCCGTCGGTGATCTCCAGTTGCTCCCTCCTGATGCCGGCGAAGGCCTTGAACGCCGAGCCCGTCGAAGCCCGGCAGGAAGCGCAGTGGCAGTTCAGCGCGTACTCGAACGCGTCCGGGACGCGATAGCGGACGGCGCCGCATTCGCACGTGCCGACGAGATACTCCATCGACACCGACTCTACGTTGCAGTCGGCTGGTGACGGCGCCAGGTGGCCGCCGCGGCCATGCCGAGCACGAGCGTCGGCACGATCGTCAGGAAGCGGTAGACGAGCACGGCCGCGACGACCTCGGCCTGGCCGCCTCCGAACCCGACGAGCAGCGACGTTAGTCCCAGCTCGACGATGCCGAGGCCGCCGGGCGTGATCGGCAGCGAGCCGATCACACGCATCACCGACCACGCTGCGAAGGCCTCGATCCAGGTCACCTCCGAGGCGGGCACGTCGAGCACCCGTAGCGACACGAGCAGGACGGCGAAGACGCTGAGATGCCCTGCGAGCGTCGCCAGCGTGATCACGTGCCAGCGGCGCCGCAGCAAGCCGATCGTCTCGTTCCGGAAACGGACGAACGCCTCACCGTCCCACTTCACCGGGCCGCGGCGGACGACCCGTCTCAGCCACGACACGAGCTGCGCAGCCAGGTCGCCGACCTTCCGTGCCAGCTGTGCGCTCCAGAAGCCCACGACGAGCCCGACGACGACGCCTCCCAGAACGGCCGCGCCGACGAGCGCCATCGTGCGCAGCAGCGGGTTGTCGCCTCCTTCCGACGTGAGCAACCACAGCGCAATGGCGGGGAAGCCGAAGATCACGAGCTGGTTCCAGACCCCCGTTATCGTCACCGCCAGTGCCACCGGGCGGCCGCTGAACCCCCAGCCCCGCAGCATCGCGAAGGACACAGCCATGCCGGGGGCCGCGCCTCCTGGAGCGACGTAGGTCGACGCGGTCGATGCCTGCGTGACGACGAACGCCTGTCGAAAACGGAGACCCGGAAGCGCAGCCTGCCAGGGCGGCGCATAGGTGAGGAGGTTCACGACGGAGGCCACGGCTAGGGCGAGCAGCCCCTTCCAGGTCAGCGTCTTGACCACGCCCCACACGTCGCGGTAGTCGGCGATGCGCGGCAGCACGAAGAAGAACGTGGCCACGATCACGGCGAGCGCGATGCCGCCGCCGATCAGCTGCCGGCGCCGCGAGCGGACGGGTGACGCCTTGGTCGGGATCTCGAGCGGTGGCGTGTCGTTCGACATCGTCGCGGACGCTACCGGCATACGATCCAGCGCATGGAGCTGTCGACGCGCACGGTCACGCTCGAGCTGGCGGAAACGTTCGTGATCGCCCGCGAGTCGTCCGACACCGTCGACCTCGTGGAAGTCGAGATCCGGCACGACGGCCTCGCCGGTTACGGCGAAGCGGCGCCGATCGACCGCTACGGCGAGACGGCCGGCTCTGCGACTGCGTGGCTCCAAAGCGCTGCCGCGGTGCTGGGTGACGATCCCTGGGCGCTCGACGAGATCCACGCGCGGCTGCCCGCGGGTGAGCAGGCGGCGCGTGGGGCGATCGACGCGGCGCTGCACGACCTCTGCGCAAAGCAGGCGGGCGTTCCGCTCTACCGCCTGCTCGGGCTTCGTCCCTCCGGCCCGCCCACGTCGTGGACGATCTGGCTGGGCGACCCCGACGAGATGGCACGGAGAGCCGAGGTCGTCTCTGGCCTCTTCCGCCGGCTGAAGCTCAAGCTCGGCGGCCGGGACGGCCTGGACGTCGAGCGCGTGCGTGCGGTTCGGTCGGTGACCGAGGCTGCCGCTGCAGGTGGACGTGAACGAGTACTGGTCGCTGGACGAGGCACGCGAAGCACTCCCGCAGCTCGCGGCGCTCGGTGTCGAGTACTGCGAGCAGCCGCTGCCGGCGGGAGACCCCGGTGGCCCCGCGCTACGAGCGGCGTCGCCTGATCCCCATCTACGTCGACGAGGACTGCCATACGCTCGCCGACGTCGCGACGTGCGCGGAGCGCGCCCACGGGATCAACATCAAGCTCGCAAAGTCGGGCGGTGTGCGCGAGGCCGTGCGCATGGCCGCCGCTGCGCGCGCCCTCGGGCTCGGCGTCATGCTCGGCTGCATGGTGGAGTCGGGGCTCGGGATCGCGCCGGGCGCGCACATCGCGTCGCTCTGCGACCACGTCGACCTCGACGGCAACCTCCTGCTGCGCGACGACCCGTGGCCCGGCGTTCGCTTCGTGGACGGCGTGCAGCTTCCCTCCGAAGAGCCAGGCCTCGGTGTCCGAAAAGACGTATCTGATACTCGCTGAGGGCTACTCTGCCGACCCGCACTACGGCAAGACGGCGCGCGGCATCCTCGCGTACTCGCCTCACCGGACCGTGGCCGTCCTCGACTCGACAAGGGCCGGGGAGACGATGCACGGCGTGCCCGTGGTGGCCACACTCGATGAAGCGCTCGCCTTCGAGCCAACGACGGCCGTCGTTGGCGTCGCGACCCAGGGCGGCCGCTTTCCACCGGCCTGGCGTGCGCTCCTGCGGGAGTGCATCGAAGCCGGCCTGGACATCGAGAGCGGGCTGCACGAGTTCCTCGGCGACGACGGCGAGCTGGCCGACGCTCGCGCGCGCCACGGCGTCGAGCTCCGCGATCTGCGCCGGCCGCCCGACGACCTCAACGTGCCCACCGGCGCGAACCTCGAGCTCGACGCGAAGATCGTCCTCACGGTCGGCTCGGACTGCGCCATCGGCAAGAAGACCGTCGCCGTGGAGCTCGATCGGGAAGCACGGGAGCGCGGCTTGCCATCCGTCTTCTGCCCCACGGGCCAGACGGGCATCGCCATCGCCGGCTGGGGCATCGCCGTGGACGCCGTCGTCGCAGACTTCCTCGCAGGAGCCGCCGAGCGCATCGTCGTCGAGGGCGCAGAACGCGGCGGCAAGCTGCTCATCGTCGAAGGCCAGGGCTCACTCGTCCACCCGCTCTACTCGGGCGTGACGCTGGGGCTGATGCACGGCGCAGCGCCGCACGCCTTCGTCCTTTGTCACCAGGCAGGAGCGACCGAGATCGAGGGCTGTCCGGGTCATGCCATCCCACCGCTCGGGGAGCTCGTCGAGCTGCACGAGCGCGTTTCGCTTCCGGCGCGGAAGGCCAAGGTAGTAGCCGTCGCCCTCAACACCGCGCAGCTGGACGAGGAGACAGCGCGTCAAGCCATCGCGGAGGCCGGGTCCGAGACGGGCCTGCCTTGCGACGACCCTGTGCGCTTCGGCGCCGCTAGGCTTCTCGACGCGGTGCTGCTCGCCGCGGGGGAGAAGTGACCGACTTCATCAAGCTGACACGCCGAGTCGCAATTCTGTGCGCCTGCGCGGCCGCGCTCGCGTCCGCGCCCGCCGACGCCGCTCCGCGCTTCGGCATCGCGGAGGACGCGACGAAGTACGCGGAGGACGGAGGCCTTGCGTTCTACTCGCGCATGAAGTCGCTGAGGATGACCGAGAACCGGATCGCCGTCCGCTGGAACCCGGTCGAGCCGACGGAGATCCTCGAGAAGAAGTTCCTCGACCGCGCAGTCCCGGTCGCCGAGGGTTCGGGCATCCGTCTCGTCTTCGACGTCTTCGCCATCGACCCACTGGCCTTCGGGCTCAATACGGAGGCACGGGCCACGCTCTTCGGCGCCTACCTGCAGAAGCTCGCCCGTACGTACCCGGAGGTGACGGACTTCATCGTCGCCAACGAGCCGAACGAGGCGTTCTTCTGGCGGCCGCAGTTCGGGCCGGGGGGAGAGCAGGCCTCGGCCACCGACTTCCTGCGCGTGCTCACGCGCGCGTACGACGCCCTGAAGGCGGTCAACCCGGACATCCGCGTCATCGCGGCGGGGCTCTCCGGGGAAGGGAACGACCGCACGTCGACGTCGCCGGTCCGCTTCCTCGACGCTCTCGGCGACGCGTACCGCAAGAGCGGACGGGGCGCCCCGCTCATGGACGCTCTAGGGTTCCACGTCTATCCGCAGCGAAACGACCATCCGCCGTCGCGGCGCTACGCCTGGCCGAACGCCGGCGGCGCCGATTTGGCCCGGATCAAGCAGGCCGTGTGGGACGCCTTCAACGGCACCGCGCAGCCGACGTTCCCAGAAGGTCCCGCCAAGCCCAACGGGGACGATCTCGGGCTCGTGATCGGGGAGTTCGGCTGGCAAGTGGACATCGGGCCGGGCCTGGCGGCGCGCTACAACGGCAAGGAGAACGTGCCCACGATCACGGAGGCCGAGCAGGCCGGGTACTACTCGGAGCTGATCGGGATGCTCGGCTGCGACCCGACGGTGACGGACGCCTTGCTGCTGCATCTCGTCGACGACCCCGATCTCGGCCGATTCCAGACTGGGCTGCTCCGCCTCGACTTCAGCGAGCGCCCGTCGTACGCGGCCGTGCGCCAGGCGATCGCGGCGGCCCGGAACTGCACGAACCAGACCAGCTGGTCGCACGCAACCGGCGTCGTCGGGGCGAAGGCGATCTTCGAGGCGCGCGACCATCCGGCACGAAAGGCCATCTTCGGGATCTCGACGAGAGCGGCCGAGGAGGCGCGTGCGAAGGCCGGCATGTTCCGCGTCGGAGGGCGCGACGCGAAGCCGGGCACGGACGAGGTGGCGCGATCGTTGTCCAGGGCAACCCGTGACACCGACGCGGTCATGACGACCACGAAGCTCGTGAAGGCGGGCCACAAGCCGCGACTCGAGTTCCGCGGCCAGGTCACGCCCGGGTACTACGTCTTCGGCCTCCGTCTCACGGCCACCATGAACCAGGATCGCTCGAAGACCTTCGTCAGCAAGGTCTTCCGCGTCGGCTAACTTGGCCTTGACACGAACGCGTGTTCGCCTTACTATGACGAACACATGTTCGCAAAGACACTTCTAGTCGCGTTCGCCTTGGCGCTGGTCGTTGCCGTCACCGCCCGAACGTCCGACAGCGCCGGGGCAGAGCAGCCCTACGTCGTCAAGCGGTACGACACGCTGTGGTCGATCGCGACGGCGCACTACGCGGGCGATCCGCGCGAGGCGGTGTGGCAGATACAGGAGCGAAACCGCCTGTCCGGTTCCACGATCGCGCCCGGCCAGGTGCTCCGGCTGCCGTAGAGTCCGCTTAGACCGGCGCCGGCTCGAGCACACGCTCGCGCCGTGGACGATGAAGAGCGGCGCGCGGATCCGGCCCGCGTGCGTGATCGGTGAGACCTGCTCGAGGAACTCGCGGTCGGTCGCCAGGTATCCGTATTCCCGCTCGCGGAAGGCGCGCCGCCACACCGAGGTGTTCTCGAGGAACGTGACGAGGCTGGAGATGCCGACGATGTCGACGCCCGCGAGCGCGATCCGTGACGCGTCAACCCTTTCGCTCCCTGCGAGCCAGCCGGCACCGGCGAAGCGTAGTTGGCGCAACCCTGTCGCGAAACCGTCCGATCTGCCCGCGTAGGCTGGGGATGTGGACGTGCTTGCCGTCCTCAACCCCGAACAGCGACGGGCGGCGGAGGCGGTCCGTGGCCCGGTCTGCATCCTCGCCGGCGCCGGCTCTGGCAAGACGACGACGATCACGCATCGGATCGCGCATCAGGTCGGGACCGAAGCGTTTCGCCCCGGCGAGATCCTTGCGGTCACCTTCACCGACAAGGCCGCCGGAGAGCTTCGCGCGCGGCTGGAGGGGCTCGGAGCGCCCGGCGTCGCAGCGCGCACCTTCCACGCTGCCGCGCTCGCGCAGCTGCACCGCTTCGCTCCGGAGCGCGTTGGCAAGCTCCTCGCGTCGAAGGCCTTGCCGCTACGCCACCTCGTGCGGTCCCTACCCGGCGCCTACAAGTTCCGGCCGCTCGCCGACGTCGCCACAGAGATCGAGTGGGCCAAGAACCGCCGCATCCCGCCGGAGCGCTACCGCAGCGAGCTCGGCGACCACGAGCCACCGCTTCCGTCCGACCTCATGCACCGGATCTACGTCCGCTACGAAGAGGGCAAGCGCGCGAAGGGGCTCATCGACTTCGAGGATCTGCTCGAGCTGGCGATCCGCACCTACGAGGAGGACGATCGAGCGCTGGCGCTCTTTCGCGAGCGCTACCGGGCCTTCACGGTCGACGAGTACCAGGACGTCAACCTGCTCCAGCAGACGCTCCTCGACTTCTGGCTGGGCGCTCGCGACGATCTCTGCGTCGTCGGCGACGATTACCAGTCGATCTACGCCTTCACCGGTGCATCGCCGGAGCACCTCCTGGGGATGCCGTCGCGGTTCCCGAACGCGACGGTCGTCCGGCTGGAGGCGAACTACCGCTCGACGCCTCAGGTGCTGGAGCTCGCAAACCGCCTCGTGGCCGGGCTCGGCGGCGCCGAGAAGACGCTGCGCGCAACACGACCGGACGGCCCCGAGCCCGAACTCGCCCAGGCGTCGGACGAGGGCGCCTTCGTCGTCGAGCGAATCCGTGAGCTCGACGTGCCGCACGACAAAATCGCGGTTCTCTGCCGGACGAACGCGCGCCTGACCGACTTCGAGGGGGCACTCGCGGCCGCAGGCATCCCGCATCAGGGCTCGTCGTTCCTCGCCCGCGACGCTGCGCGGTTCGTACTGCGGAAGCTCGACTCTCCGGCTGACATCCGGCGGCTCGCCCTCGATGCGGGCTGGCAGGAGAGTGAGCAGAACGGCCTCGGCGAACGCGAGCTCGTGCGGCAGCGCGACCTCGGACGGCTCGTCGTGCTCGCGGAGGAGCTCGCGGCGCTCGACGGGCCTGCCTTCGTCGCGGAGCTGGAACGGCGCTTCGGCGCTGGCGGCGAGTCACGCCGTGGAGTCCATCTGCTGACGCTGCACGGCGCGAAGGGGCTCGAGTTCGATGCCGTCTTCGTCGCACACGTCGAGGCGCGGGAGCTACCCGCGCGGCAGGCGAAGACCGAGGCGGCAGTGACGGAGGAGCGGCGCCTCCTCTACGTTGGCCTCACCCGCGCCCGGCGGCACCTCTGGGTGACGTGGGCACAGCGCCCGTCGCCGTTCCTCGCGGAGCTCGGGCTCGCGAAGTCGGCGCCGGTGCGCGCGTCGGCAGAGCCCGAGCCAGGCGACCCCGTGTACGCGGCGCTCAAGCGCTGGCGCCTCGAGCGCGCGAAGGCGGACGGGGTGCCGGCATATGTCGTCTTCCACAACTCGACCCTCGCGGAGGTCGCGGCGCGCCGACCGAAGACGCTGAACGAGCTCGCATCCGTCCCGGGCATCGGCCCGACGAAGCTCGAGCGCTACGGCGAGGATGTCATGGCGGCGCTCAGCGCGCCGTAGCGCCCGCACGCACGCTTCTACAATCGGCCAGTGGACCTCGACCTTGTGTTCCTCGGCACGTCCGGCTCGATGCCGACACCGCGTCGGGCACCCACGGCACTCCTGGTTCGCCGTGGGGGCGAGCGGCTGCTCTTCGACTGCGCGGAGGGCACGCAGCGACAGCTACTCGTGTCCGCGGTCGGGCTGATCGAGCTTCGCGAGATCTTCCTCACGCACTACCACGCGGACCACTACCTGGGCTTGCCCGGGATGCTGAAGACGTTTGCGCTGCGCGGCCGCGACCTGCCGATCGCGATCTACGGCCCGCCGGGCCTGCGAGACCTGTTCGGCTCGTTGCGACGAATCTTCGGCCGGCTGACGTACGAGTACGAGCTGATCGAGCTGACGCCGGGTGACGTGCTTGCCCGGGACGGCTACGAGCTGCGCATGTTCGGTGTCGACCATGGCGTCTCGGCCGTCGGCTACGCACTCGTCGAGGAGGAGCGGCCGGGCCGCTTCGACGTGGATGTCGCCGATGCACTCGGCGTCCCGCCGGGGCCCGAGCGAGGAGCACTGCAAGCGGGAGAGGAGGTCAGCATTGCCGGCGGGCGCGTCGTCCATCCGCACGAGGTGCTGGGGCCTCCGCGACCCGGCAGGAAGCTCGTGGTCGCAGGGGACACCGCGCCGTTCCACGGCGTGATCGAGGCGGCCGCAGCCGCCGACCTGCTCGTCCACGAGGCGACGTTCCTCGAGGACGAACGGGAGCGCGCCCGCGAGACCTCGCATTCCACAGCAGCCGATGCGGCGGGCGTTGCTCGCGATGCCGGTGTCGAGCTCCTGGCAATCACGCACCTGTCGAATCGCTACTCGGGTCGCGACGCGGCGGAGGAGGCCAGGGCCGTGTTTTCGGAGACGGTCGTGCCGCGGGACTTCGATATCATCGAGCTTCCCTTCAGAGAGCGAGGTACGCCGCAACTGCTGAAGGGTGGAGCGATCCATCGTCGTGACGCTCCCGTCGAGGCAGTCCACGTCGGAGAGGAGCCGGGATCGTGAGCGACAAGGTGCAAGTAGCGTTGGCTGAGGACATCGCCGAGGCCGAGGAGATCCAGGCCATCCTCGAGGCGGCCGGCATCGAGTCGGTCCTCGAGACCGCCGTCGACCACCACCCGAGCGCGACCGAGGACGCCCCGCAGAAGGTGCTCGTCGGCGAGGCCTCCCTCGAGGCCGCACAGCACGCGATCGAGGCGATGACCGAAGCGGACGCCGACATCCCCGTGGACTAAGGAGGGGCTGGCGAAACAGTGACTGTGCCCCAGGAACGCGCTGGATCGCCGCCCTGCGGTGTCCTCAGTCGCCCACGTACTTCACTCAGTACGCGGGCTCCCTGCGTCCTTGCAGGGCGACGCCCAGCGCGCCCCTGGGACGAGCACCGTTCCCCCAACCCCTCCTAGCCATCCGTCTCGCGCACGGCATCAAGTCCGTCGCCAAGCCGCTACTCCCAGACGGTCCCGCCTTACGGCGACTCCCGCTCGGGCTCGGTCGCGGCCTCGTGATGGAAATCGATTTCGACCGGGACTCCCGCTACTGGCTCGGCATCTATGAGCGGGAGCTCGCGGGCCACATTCGCGCTCTCTGCCCGCCCGGGAGCGTCTGTTTCGACCTCGGCTCGGCCTCGGGTTTCTATGCGCTTGTCTTCGCCGGTCGCGGCGCGAAGCGCGTGCTCGCCGTGGAAGCGGATCCGCCGACTTGTGAGCGCCTGCGCCGCAACGTCGCCGCCAATCCCGAGCTCGTTCCTGCGATCGAAGTCTCGGACAGCCGCGTGGGTGGCGAGACGAGCACCGCAGAAGGCACCGTGACCATCGACGAGCTCGCGTACCGTCCCGGCGGCTTCGTGCCAGATCTCGTGAAGATGGACGTGGAGGGGAACGAGGTCGCGGCGCTTCGCGGCGCGCAGCGACTGCTCTCGGAGCGCAAGCCGCACGTCATCATCGAGACCCACTCAGAAGACCTCGACGCCGGCTGCCGGTGGCTGCTCGAAGACCACGGCTACGCCGTCGAGACCGTCGAGCCTCGTCCCTGGATGCCAGAGGTGCGGACGCTCGAGTTCAACCGCTGGTGTGTCGGTCGAGGCGACGCCCGCCCGTGATCGCGCCCGACTTCGGACGGCTCGCCGCGGAGTATGACCGCGTACGTCCCGTCGACGACAACTGGCGCGAGGTCTTCGAGCTCGTAGTGCGCGAGGGCGACCTCCGCGGCCGGCGCGTTCTCGATTGCGGCTGCGGCACCGGTCGACTGAGCCAGGCACTCGCAGAGACCGCCGCCTCGAAGGTGTGGGGCGTCGACCCCGAGCCGGAGATGCTGCGCGTGGCCGCCGACAACGTGCCCGCCTCGGTCGGGCTGAAGCCGGGCCGGGCGGAGGACCTGCCGTTCCGCGACGGCTGGTTCGAGCGCGCCGTGATGTGGCTCGTGTGTCATCTGGTCGACAGGCCGCTCGCGTTTCGCGAGCTCCACCGCGTGCTCGGCCGCGAGGGCCGGCTCGTAGTCGTGACGTTCGACCCCGCGCACTTCGGCGAGTTCTGGCTCAACCGGTATTTCCCGTCCATCGAGATGATCGATCGCGCGCGCTTCCCCGACGCCGAAGAGCTCGGCGAAGCACTCGTCGACGCCGGCTTCGGCAGCCTCGCCCTCACGCGGCATTCCCAGCGGGCTACCATCACACGAGAGCAGGCGATCGAGCGAATCCAGCAGCGTCACATCTCGACGTTCGACCTGCTGGAAGCGGACGAAGTCGAACAAGGAACGCAGCGGGCAATGAACGAACTGCCCCCTACGGTCGAATATGGAATTGAATGGCTCGTTGCAGTCGCCATAGCCTGATCCTCGTCGTCGCCGCGGCGCTCGCGATCGGCGCCGCCCTGGGTGATGCAGCCCGGGCGCAAAAAGTCGAAGTCAGCGCGAAGGTCACGTTCGTGAAGCGCGGCTTCGAGCTCAAGAAGCTCAGGCTGCTCATCACGCGCAACGGGAAGACATGGCGCTCCGGATCGCTGGGCACAACGTACTTCCGCCCGCCGACGGTGCGGGTCCGGGATCTCGACCGGGACGGCGAGCTGGAAGTGCTCCTCGACACGTTCACCGGCGGGGCACATTGCTGCCTCGAGTCGCGGTTCTTCCGCTATCTGCCGGACCGCGGGGCATACGCCGGCACGTTCCACAACTGGGGCAACGGCGGCTACCGGGCGAAGAACATCGACGGGCGGGACGGCGTCGAGCTCGTCTCGAACGACGATCGTTTCGCGTACGCGTTCACGGCCTTCGCGGCCTCGGCCTTCCCGCTCCAGATCTGGCACTTCGAGGAGGGCCGCCTGCTCGACGTCACGCGGAGCTTCCCCGGCCAGGTGGAGCTGGACTCGCATGGCCTCTGGCGCCTGTACGAGAAGGTCCGCAGTGACCGCGCGGACGTGCGCGGCGTGCTCGCGGCATGGCTCGCGGACGAGTGCCTGCTGGGGCGGGAGGAGCAGGGCTGGGCCAGGGTGGAGGCGATCCGCAAGCGCGGAGTGCTCGGCCCGGACCCCGACCTGGCCGGCTGGCCGCAAGGCAACGCCTATGTCCGGGAGCTGCGCGTCCTCCTCCGGAAGTTCGGCTACATCGACTGAGAAACCGCTGGCCATTTGTGAGCACATCCGCCGCGATGCGATTGGCTGTCAAGACGGGGCACGCCTAGCACGAACATCAAGTACCGCGAGCACGCCTGCAGCGACGACCAGCGGAAGGAAGCGGGCGACCTCAGGTTCTGTCGCCGTTCCTGGTAGGTCGCCGAGCCACTCCCAGCCCGCCGCCTGGAGCGGGCCCGTGAGTGTCACCCCGACGGCGTAGAAGGCGGACACGAGCGCAAAGACCACGGTAAGCCGTGGCCACACCGCATAGGAGACGGCGAGCGGCACCGCGAGGAAGGGCAGCACGGCGATGAGAAAGCGCGGCCCGGGGGAGTCGCCTCCGAAGGGGACGTCGTAGCCGGCGTTGTAGACGAGGAACGCGAGCGAGAGCCCACCGATGAGCACAGCCTCGCGTCGCCAGCCCTTGCGATAAAGCGGCACGAGCGCCGCGAGCGCGCAGAGGACGACTGGCATGACGATGATGAGGCCGCGCTCGCCGAAGAGCAGCCGGGCCGCGGTCTCGATGTCTGGCCACGCGATTCCGAAGAACCCTCGCTCGTTCGACGGGTTGCCGGCGATCGGCAGCGCGTCCTCGTACGGGAAGTGCAGCGGCGAGCCGAACGCCCAGGTGTTGTAGAGGAAGAGCGGCGCCGCGCCGATCGTCGCGCCGACGACGTAGGCAGTGCCGCGCCTCATAACGTCTCCCTGCGCAGCGAGGTAGCAGCCGAGCGCGACGACGGCGAGGCCGACGGGATACTCGAACGTCGTCGCGAGGCCTGCGAAGGCGCCTGCAGAGACCGCCCACCACACGCTCCGCGGCCTGAGCCAGAGGCACGCGAATGCCGCTAAGGCCAGCGCGGCGGCCGGCGCGTGGGCGAAGACGAGGGTCGAGAAGGGGAGGAGGAGTGTGGCCAGCCCAGCGGTCACCGCTGCCGCGACGCCGTAACCCGGAGCGACGAGGTCTCCGAGCCGCACGACCAGCAGGAGGATCACAGCGAGCGCGGTCGTGCAGACGAGTGCTGCGATCACCCAGAGGTCGATGTCGTCGCGCGGCACTCCCGACGTTCGCGCGGCCCAGTCGAGCACTCCAGCGCGGTCGAGGAGCCAGTACGGGCCGACCGACACGAGAGCGACGCCGGGCGCCTTTGCCGAGTAGAGGTGGCCGTCATGGCGGGCGAGATCGCCCGTCGGCGGCCGGTACCGGTCGACGATCGGTGTCCCGTGAGCGAGCGCTCGGACGAGTGCGAGGTGGGCATTCTGGTTCCAGCCGCCTCCCTGGACGAGGGCCGCCGAGGCAAGCACGACGGTGAAGATCGCGAGCGCACCCGCGCGTGACACGTGCGGGACTGTACTCGGGCCACGTCGTCCCCGACCTCCGTTAGAGTGGTCGGAACACGCACCCCTTTAACCCGGTCCCGTGAGGCTGGAAAGGAGTCCAATGATGCACCCTGCAGAGGCACCTGCGTCCGAGCGAGTCCTGCTGGACGCGGAAGCGCTCGAACGCACGCTCCACCGCATCGCTCACGAGATCATCGAGGGCAATCCCGACCTCGAGCAGGTCGCTCTCGTCGGCATCCACACGCGCGGTGTCTCCGTCGCCCAGCGGCTACGAACGCTGATCGAGCAGTTCGCGGACACAGAGGTCGCGCTGGGCACGCTCGACATCACCTTCTACCGCGACGACGTTCACGTCCGCGGCCGCGAGGCGCCGCTCCATCCCCAGCCGATCGTGCGTGCGACTCGCCTCGACTTCCCGCTCGAGGGGAAGACCTGCATCCTCGTCGACGACGTCCTCTACACCGGCCGCACCATCCGTGCCGCCATCGAGGCGCTCTTCGACTACGGCAGGCCAGCGGCCGTCCGGCTCGCGGTCCTCTGTGACCGAGGACACCGCGAGCTCCCCATCCGTCCCGACTACGTGGGCAAGAACCTGCCCACCTCGCGTACCGAGCGCGTCCAGGTTCAGCTCGTCGAGGTGGACGAGGTCGACCAGGTAGTGCTCGTCACCGCTCCCGAGGAGGAATCGCACTGATGCCAGACATCACGGTCGTGCGCGACGATCTGCCGCCCAGGCAGATCGAGCGCCGGCATCTCATCTCCATCGCAGACCTCACACGCGACGACGTCGAGCGGCTGCTCGCGACGGCGCGCAATTTCGAGAACGCCGTCGACCGTGAGGTGAAGAAGCTGCCGACCCTGCGCGGCCGCACGGTCGTCAACGTCTTCTACGAGTCTTCGACGCGCACGTCGTCGAGCTTCGAGCTTGCCGCCAAGCGGCTCTCGGCCGACGTGATGTCCATCAAGGCCTCGGGCTCGGCGGTGGACAAGGGCGAGTCGCTGAAGGACACGGCGCTCACGCTCGACGCCTACGGCCCGGACGTCATCGTCATTCGCCATCCACACATCGGCGCCCCGCAGCTGGTGGCACGCGTGACGGGCGCCCACATCGTCAACGCCGGCGACGGCAAGCACCAGCACCCGACACAGGCGCTGCTCGACCTCTACACGATCAAGCAGGAGCTGGGGCGGATCGAAGGGCTGCACGTGGCCATCGTCGGCGACGTGCTCCACTCGCGCGTGGCACGGTCGAACATCCAGGCGCTGGTCTTGTGCGGCGCATCGGTGACGCTGGTCGGGCCGCCGACGCTCATGCCGCGCGGCATCGAGGCGATGGGCTGCACGACCTCCACCGACATCGCGACGATCAAGGAAGCGGACGTCGTCTACGTGCTCCGCATGCAGCAAGAGCGGATGCTCGAAGGCGCCAACTACGTGCCCAGCCTTCGCGAGTACACCGCCCGCTGGGGCGTAACGCCCGAGCGCGTACGACCGGGGCAGAAGATCATGCATCCGGGGCCTATGAACCGCGGCGTCGAGATCGACCCGCGCGTGGCCGACGCGGCCGACGCGCTGATCGAGACGCAGGTGCGGGCAGGCCTCGTCACCCGCATGGCAGTGCTCTACGACCTGCTCACGCACGGGCCGGTCGCCGTCCCTGCCGAGCTCGAGCTGGAGGTCGCGTCATGACGCTGCTCACCGTCAAGACCACGCCGCACGACAGCCTCGTCATCCGCGGTGCGCGCGTCGTCGACCCCGCCCGCGGCGTGGACGCCGTGCTCGATGTCCGTGTGGACGACGGCGTGATCGCCGAGCTGGGCACGCACGTAGAGGCGAACGGCCACCGCGTCGTGGATGCAGCCGGTCTCGTGCTGGCGCCTGCCTTCGTCGATCCGCACGTCCACCTACGAACGCCCGGTCGGGAGGATGAGGAATCGATCGCCTCCGGAACGCGCGCGGCCGCGGCAGGTGGCTTCTGCGCAATCATCGCCATGCCCAACACCGAGCCGATCGTCGACTCGGCAGCCGTCCTCGGGTCGCTCATCGAGCTGGCGCAGACCGAGGCGGAGGTACCGGTGGGCTTCCTGGCCGCGATCTCCAAGGGCTCAGAAGGCGGCGAGCTGACCGAGATGGGAGAGCTCGGCGACGCAGGCGCCGCCGGCTTCACCGACGACGGCCGCCCAGTGGTCTCCTCGTCGCTGATGCGGCGGGCGCTGCAGTACGGCGCCGTCGCCGGCAAGACGATCGCCGTGCACTGCGAGGAGCCGACGCTCTCACGTTCGGGACAGATGCACGAGGGCGTCGTGTCGGCGGAGCTCGGCTTCACCGGCTACCCGTCTGTGGCCGAGAGCGTCATGGTCGGCCGGGACGTGGCGCTCGCCGCCTACGAAAGTCGACCCCTCCACGTGCTGCACGTCTCGGCACGCGAGTCGGTGGAGGCCGTCCGCCGCGCTCAGGCCGACGGCGTCGCCGCCACCGCGGAAGTCACGCCTCACCATCTCGTGCTCACCGACGAGGCGCTGCGGTCGCTCGACCCGAACGTGAAGATGAACCCGCCGCTGCGTTCGGCCGACGATCGCCAGGCGCTGATCGAAGCGCTGCGTGACGGGACGATCTGCGCCGTCGCCACGGACCACGCGCCGCACGCCCGCCACGAGAAGGAGGTGCCTTTCGAGGAGGCGCCGTTCGGCGTCACGGGCCTCGAGACGGCGTTCTCCGCCCTCTACACGTACCTCGTGGAGCCGGGCATCCTGCCGCTCGCGACGCTGCTCGAGCGCATGTCGGCCGGGCCGGCGCGCATCTACGGCCTCGACGCACCGCGCATCGAGGCGGGGGCAGAGGCGAACTTCGTCCTGCTGGACACCGACGCGTCGTGGCGCGTGGCGGAAGACGGCTTCCACTCGCGCTCCGCGAACTCGTGGCTGCTCGGGCAGGAGCTGAGAGGCACCGTGCGCATGACCGTCGCGGCAGGACGAGTCGCCTTCGAGTGACCGGCCTGCTGCTCGAGGACGGGGAGTACTTCCCCGGCGAGGCCGTGGGCGCGGTCGGCGCTGCGCTCGGTGAGGCCGTGTTCGCGACCGCGATGACCGGCTACCAGGAGCTCGTCACCGACCCGAGCTACGCCGGACAGATCCTCTGCTTCACGGCGCCGATGGTGGGCAACTACGGCGTCTCGCCCGAACGCTCCGAGTCGGCTGCGCCACAGGTGAGGGCGGTCATCATGCGCGAGGCCCGCGGCCCTGAGTGGACCGACTGGCTGGCCGAGCACGGCGTCGTCGGCCTGACGGGTGTGGACACGCGGGCGCTCGTGCTGCACCTCCGGGAGCACGGTGCAATGCGGGCCGGCATCAACGCAACGCTCGAGGCGATCAGCGCGCTGCCACGCATGGCAGGCCAGGCGCTGGCCGGTGAGGTGTCGACCAACGAGCCATATGTCGCCCACGAGGACGGGGACGTGCGCGTCGCCGTCGTCGACTACGGCTGCAAGCGCTCCATCGTCAGGCGCCTGGCGGCGGCCGGCGCCGCGGTCACCGTTTACCCACACGACGTGGACGCCGACGAGCTGGCCGGCCACGACGGCGTGCTGCTCTCGAACGGTCCCGGCGATCCTGAGCCGCTTCGCGACGAGATCGCAACGGTCAGCGACGTCCTCGGGCGCGTGCCGCTGCTCGGCATCTGCCTTGGCCACCAGCTCGTCGCGCTGGCCACCGGCCACGAGACCTACAAGCTGCCCTTTGGCCACCGCGGAGCGAATCACCCTGTGCTCGAGCGGCAAACGGGGCGCGTGCTCGTCACGAGCCAGAACCACGGCTTTGCAGTCCGCGAGAGCGAGCAGCGCGTCGCGACACATGTCTCGCTCTACGACGGCACCGTCGAGGGTTTCGACTACCCAGAGCTCCGTGCCCGTTCGCTGCAGTTCCATCCCGAAGCAGGGCCGGGCCCACACGATGCCCACCCGCTGATCGCCGCCTGGGTGGAGGAGATCCGCATTGCCGCGTAGGACCGACCTCGACTCCATCTGCATCATCGGCTCGGGGCCGATCGTCATCGGCCAAGCGTGCGAGTTCGACTACGCCGGCTGCCAGGCGCTCAAGGTGCTGCGCGAGGACGGCTTCCGCACGATCGTCGTCAACTCGAACCCGGCCACGATCATGACCGACCCGGGCTTCGCCGACCGCACGTACATCGAGCCGCTCGACGTCGAAGCCGTGGCCGACGTGCTCGAGCGGGAGCAGCCTGATGCGCTGCTGTCCACGATGGGCGGCCAGACGGCGCTCAACCTCACGCGTGAGCTGGACGAGGCAGGCGTGCTCGCCGACCTTGGCGTGGAGGTGATTGGCGCCGGCCTTGGCTCCATCCGCCGCGCCGAAGATCGCGAGCTCTTTCGCGACGCCGTGCGCTCGGTCGGACTGCGCGTTCCCGAGTCGCGGATCGTGACGTCGCTCGCCGAGCTCGACGCCGTTGCCCTGCCGGCCGTCGTCAGGCCGGCGTTCACGCTCGGTGGGCACGGTGGAGGTTTCGCCTCCACGCATGACGAGCTCCGGCTGCGCGTGGAGACCGGCCTGCGCGAGTCACCGATCGGGCAGGTGCTCGTCGAGGAGTCGGTTCGCGGCTGGGACGAGTTCGAGCTGGAGGTGGTGCGCGACGCGGTCGACAACGTGGTCGTCGTCTGCTCGATCGAGAACCTCGATCCGATGGGCACCCACACGGGCGACTCGGTGACGGTGGCGCCGCAGATGACGCTCTCCGACGAGGCCTACCAGGAGCTGCGCGACGCCGCCGCGGCGGTCATCCGCGCCGTCGGCGTCGAGTGCGGAGGCTCGAACATCCAGTTCGCACGCGACCGCGAGACCGGCGAGATCCGCGTCATCGAGATGAACCCGCGCGTGTCGCGCTCGTCCGCGCTGGCGTCCAAGGCCACGGGCTACCCGATCGCGAAGGTGGCGGCGAAGCTCGCCGTCGGCTACACGCTGGACGAGATCCCGAACGACCTCACCCGGACGACGCCCGCGAGCTTCGAGCCGACGCTCGACTACGTGGTCGTGAAGTTCCCCCGCTTCGCCTTCGAGAAGTTCCCCGGCGCCGACCGGACGCTCGGCACGCAGATGAAGTCGGTGGGGGAGACGATGGGCATCGGCCGGACGTTCGCCGAGGCCTTCGTGAAGGCGATGGAGAGCCGCGAGCTCGATCGCGGCGCCGTCACGCCGTGGCGCGATCTCGATGACCTGCCCGAGGGGCTCCACCCGTGGTTCCTTACCGAGCTCGGGGCGTTGCGGCTGCGCCAGGGCGACCGTATCTACCGCCGCGTCGACTCGGTGGCGGGCGAGGTGGAGGCGGCCTCGAACTACTACTACTCGACGGTCGGCGAGCGCGACGAAGCGCTGCCGCAGAAGAGCAAGCCGCGCGTCGTCGTGCTCGGCTCGGGGCCGAACCGCATCGGCCAGGGCATCGAGTTCGACTATTGCTGCGTGCATGCGGCGCAGGCGTTCCGCTCGCTCGGCTACGAGGCGGTCATGGTCAACTGCAACCCGGAGACCGTCTCCACCGACTACGACACGTCCGACCGCCTCTACTTCGAGCCGCTGACGGAGGAGTACGTGCTCGCCGTCTGCGAGCGCGAGCAACCGGACGGTGTCGTGATCCAGTTCGGAGGCCAGACGCCGCTGAAGCTCGCCCACGCGCTGGAAGGTGCCGGCTATCCAATCCTCGGAACGCCCCATGAGGCGATCGACCTCGCCGAGGACCGCTTGCGCTTCGCGAATGTCCTCGCCGACCACGGCATTCGCTGCCCGGAGTGGGGGATCGCAGACAGCGCGGCCGGCGCGGTCGCGATCGCGGAGCGCATCGGCTATCCCGTCCTCGTGCGCCCCTCGTACGTGCTGGGCGGGAGGGCGATGCGCGTCTGCTACCGCCCGGAGCAGGTGCTCGAGGCGTTCGAGGCGGGACCACGCGGCCCGACGCTCGTAGACCGCTTCCTGGAGGGCGCCCTGGAGATCGACGTCGATGCGCTCTGCGACGGACGGGACACATACGTGGCGGCCGTGATGGAGCACGTCGAGGAGGCGGGCGTCCACTCGGGCGACTCGTCGTGCGCGCTGCCGGCGCCGTCGCTCGACGCAGAGCAGGATGCGGCCGTCGAAGAGCTCGTCTCTCGTCTCGCACCGGCGCTCGGAGTGATCGGGCTCGTCAACGTCCAGCTGGGGCTCGTCGACGGAAAGATCTCGGTGCTGGAGGCGAACCCTCGCGCGTCCCGCACGGTGCCTTTCGCCAGCAAGGCGACAGGCGTCAATCTCGTCGAGTCGGCCTGCCGGTTGATGGCCGGGGCAGCGCTGGCCTCGCTCGAGCTGCCCGCGCGGCGACGCGGAGGAGATGTGTCCGTGAAGGCAGCGGTCTTGCCGTTTGCACGTTTCCCCGGTTCCGACCCGGTGCTCGGCCCGGAGATGCGCTCCACGGGCGAGGTCATGGCCACCGCCGATGACTTCCCCAGCGCTTTTGGCAAGGCCGAGCGAGCCGCGGGGAGGCCGCTGCCGAAGTCCGGCACGGTGTTCGTCTCCGTGCGCGACGCCGACAAGCGCGCGATCGTCTCCGTCGCCGCCACCCTGGCTGGGCTCGGCTTCCAGCTCGTGGCGACGGCCGGAACGGCCGCGGCCCTCGCCGATGCAGGCATCGAGGTCGACGTTGCGGCGAAGGTCTCCGAAGCGCCCGGCGATGACGCTACGGTCGTCGACCTCATCCGTCGCGGCCGCTGCGACCTCGTGATCAACACGCCGCAGGAGTCCGGCGCGGCCCGCTCGGACGGCTACCTCATCCGCGAAGCGGCGCTCGCCGCCAGAGTTCCCTGCGTGACGACGGTCGCCGGCGCCGCTGCATGCGTCCAGGCCATCGCCCACGCACGCACCGAGCACGCCCTCAGCCTCCAGGAGCGCCTTGCCGAGACGGCAACTGCTTAAGGTGGGGGAACCCATGGTTCCCCCACGGACCCCCTCCTTGGCTGCGGCGCCCAGCAAGCGGGTGTGTGGGCTCTCACCGGGCAAAGCCCGGTTTCGCCCAGGATCACTTGCTCAAAGGCCACCGACGAAAGAGCCGAGATGCGAGACGGCAACGGCTTAGCGTCACGGGCCGCGAGAGCCTCGGGCCGTACACGCTGCTGCGCGTCGAGCGGGGCGAGCTCGACCCGGGCCGCCCCGGTCAGTTCTTCATGCTGGAGGCGCCGGGACGCCTGCTGCCCCGGCCGATGAGCCTCTGCCTCGCCCTTCCCGGTGAGCTGGCCTTTCTCATCGAGTCCCTGGGAAGGGGAACCCGCGCCCTCTGCGCACTCGAGCCGGGATCGGCGATCCACGTCTTCGGGCCACTCGGCAACGGATTCGATCTCGACGTCTCGCGCCCGCTGCTCGTGGGCGGAGGGGTCGGCATCGCGCCCCTCCCGCACCTATCGGAGGCGCTCGGGCGCCCTCCGGCCGTGCTCGGTTTTCGCAGCCGGCATCACGCCGAAGCGGCGACGCTGCTTCCGGGCGCCGACATCGTGATCGACCCCGTGCTGGTGACGGAGATCATCCCACCGGGTCACGACGTGCTCGCCTGCGGGCCCGAGCCGATGCTGCGGGCGATCGAGCGAATCGCGCCCGATGCGCAGCTTGCGTGGGAGGCGCCGATGGCCTGCGGTTACGGGGCATGCTACGGCTGCGCGGTCGAGATCGACGGCCGGTGGCAGCGACTTTGCGTTGAGGGGCCCGTGCTTCGGCGCCGAAAGTCGAGGCACGAGTCTGTCGCGGAAGTCTGCTAGGAATGCCTGCCGTGGGAGCGTACGTGCACGACGAATCCGGATCGGGGCCGGGCCAAGTGGCCGACGCAATCAGGTAAGGGATCCGGAGACAGATGTTCGCGTCCGATGCCATCCGTGGAATTCCGACATTCAGGGGGGAACTGTGCGTAGTGCTATGTCGCTGAGATCGAAACTCGTCGTGTTCGTCGCTGCCGCGATCGTGGCCGCCACTGTGTTGGCCGGCGCAGCGGTCAGCAGCTCAGGGCCGTTGGCACACGTCGGCGGGGTCGTCCCGCCGCGCGGCACGCCACAGCTCGGATCGGGAAACCTCACGTATCACGGCGGGCCAGTGATGCACACGAACAAGACGTACGCGATCTACTGGATCCCGGCCGGCTACTCCGTCAGCGCGAACTACACGACGCTGATCGACCGGTACTTCGCGGACGTCGCGGCGGCAAGCGGGGCAACGACGAACGTCTACTCCGTCGAGACGCAGTACTACGACCTCGCGCCGAATCCGAGCCCGGGCAACATCCAGTACAGCTCGACGGTCGGCGGCTCCACCATCGATACCGGCGCGTTCCCGGCCAACGGTTGTCAGGTCTACAGCCATTCCATCTGTCTCTCAGACACGCAGATCATCGCGAAGATCAACGCTGTCATCGCCGCCAATGGCTGGGTGAAGAACGACTCGACGCAGTTCTTCCTCTTCACGCCGGACAACGTCGACAGCTGCTTTGGCACGACGCCTAACAGCGGCTGTTCGTACACCGACTACTGCGCGTACCACGGGTACGCGAGCGGCCTCATCTACGCGAACCAGCCGTATGCGGCCGAGCCGAGTTGTGACACGGGTCAGCGCCCGAACGGCGACGACGCGGACCCGACGATCAACGTCACGAGCCACGAGCACCGCGAGGCGATCAACGACTTCCGGCTGGACGCGTGGTACGACGCGGCCGGGTACGAAGGGTCGGACAAGTGCGCCTGGGACTTCGGCTCACCGATCAACGGCCCGAACGGCGCGCACTACAACAACACGATCAACGGCCACAACTACTACCTCCAGCAGGAGTGGTCGAACGCCGGCTCGACGTGCCTGCTCCTCTTCGGCGGCGGACCACCTCCGCCGGGACCGCCGGTGATTTCGAGCTTTAGCCCGACGAGCGGAAACCCGGGCACTCTCGTGACGATCAACGGCACGGGATTCACCGGAGTGCAGTCGGTGAAGTTCAACCTCACGAACGCGGCCTTCGTGTCCGTCCTCTCCACGCGGATCCTCGCCCGAGTGCCGGCAGGCGCGACGACGGGGAACATCTCCGTCACGACGGCGCTCGGCACGGGCGTGAGTTCGACGAACTTCACGGTGGGCGAATCTCCACCTCCACCGCCGCCGCCGCCTCCTCCACCTCCGCCGCCACCTCCACCTCCGCCGCCACCTCCGCCGCCGCCTCCTCCACCTCCGCCGCCACCTCCGCCGCCGGGACTGGCCATCACGAGCGTCTCGCCGACAAGCGGCCCGGTCAACACCTACGTGACGATCAACGGCACGGGCTTCACCGGAGTGCAGTCGGTGACGTTCAACCTCACGAACGCGACCTGGGTGTTCGTGATCTCGTCGACGCGGATCCTCGCCCGAGTGCCTGCAGGCGCGACGACGGGGAAGATCTTCGTGACGACGGGCGCCGGAACTGCGACGAGCGCCACCAACTTCACGGTTACGTAAGAGCTATCGCAGCCGGAGGCTAGAGTGGCGCGCAGGTGCTGCTCAACGCCTCCGGCTGCCTCGACGGGCTGACCGCGCCGGAAACGGCGCGGCAGCTCGACGCCTTCGTCACGAAGACGGTCACGCCGCTGCCGCGCGAGGGAAACGCGCCCGTGCGGCTCGCCGAGACCGACGACGGCATGCTCAACTCGATCGGCCTCGCGAACCCCGGCCGTGACCTGTTTCTCACCGACGTGTTGCCTGCGCTCGGCGAGCTCGGCGTTCCGATCTGGGTGTCCGTGGGCGGCTTCTCGGCAGGCGAGTACGCGGCTACGTGCGCACAGCTGAACGGCCGCGACGGAGGTCGCGACGATCGAGCTCAACCTCTCCTGCCCCAACGTCGACGAGGCCCCGGAGTCGGCCGCGGAGATCGTCGCCGCGTGCCGGCGGGAGACGACCTTGCCGCTCTACGCGAAGCTCTCACCGGCCGTGCCGGACGTCGGCGCGCTCGTCCGGCGCGGTGGCGGCCGCCGGCGCCGACGGGCTCTCGCTCGTCAACACGATCCGCGGCCTGGCGCTCGACGACCGGCTGCAACCGGTGCTGGGGACGGCGACGGGCGGCTACTCGGGCCCTGCGTTGAAGCCGATCGCGCTCGCCGCGGTGCATGCCGCGTTCAAGGCCACAGCGCTACCCATCGTCGGCATGGGAGGCGTCTCGACGGGCCTGGACGCGCTCGAGCTGATCGCCGCAGGAGCCTCGGCCGTCGCGCTGGGAACGGTGCTCTTCACAGACCCGGATGCGCCTCGGCGTGTCCGCGCGGAGCTCGCGGAGGAGCTCGCCCTTCGCGGATACGCGACCCCGGCGGAGGCTCGCGGCGCCGCTCACCTCGCTTCCGCGCCCACGAGCGTCTAGCCAAAAACGCACTTCCCCTGTCCGCGAAACCAGTGTTAGTATCGCCACCTCCCGATGGTTGCATCGAAGGTCGCCTCCCAAGCCCCGCGCCGCTCACTCGACCAGCGCATGGACGCTCTCCGGAGGGCGAACGACATCCGCGTGCAACGTGCGAAGCTCAAGAAGGATCTCAAGCTCGGTCGCGTCCGCTTCCAGGCCATTCTTCGCGACCCGCCTGATTACGTCTCCACCGCCAAGGTTCTCGACATGCTGATGGCTGTCCCGAAGTTCGGACAGGTGAAAGCCAAGCGCTATCTCAACCAGTGCAGGATCGCCGAATCGAAGACGATCGGCGGTCTGTCGGATCGGCAGCGGTCGGAGCTTGTTGGCCTCTTCGATCAGTAGGGCTCCGAACGGGAGCACCGGCGGCCGCCAGCTGCCGGTGATCGTCATCACCGGGCCGTCGGGCGCCGGCAAGGGAACACTCATCCGCGCTCTTCTCGAGCGCATCGCCGAGCTCGAGCTGGCGATCTCGGCTACCACGAGGCTCCAGCGAAGCGGGGAGGAGAACGGCCGCGAGTACTACTTCCTATCGGACGGCGAATTCGCGACGCGCGTCGCCCGCGGCGACTTCCTCGAGCACGTGACCTACGTCTCCGGGCAGAGGTACGGGACGCTGCGCTCCGAGGTGGAGCGAATCTCGGAGGCGGGCCGAGTGGCGGTGCTCGAGCTGGAGACGGAAGGCGCGCTCAACGTCGCCGACGAGCTGCCGGCCGCTGTGACGATCTTCGTCACGGCTCCGGTGAGCGAGCTGGAGCGACGGCTGCGCGAGCGCGCGACCGAGAGCGCGGGCGAGATCGGCGAGCGGCTCGATCTCGCAGAGAGCCAGCTCATGCAGGCCGGTTCGTTCGACTACGTGGTGCCGAACGACGAGCTCGACCGCGCTGTCGAGGAGCTCGAGAACATCGTCCGCAGCCGGCTCGCCGCTACGGGTACCATGTCCGACTCATGATTTCGCCACGCATCGATGCCCTGCTCGACAACGTCGATTCGCGCTACGCGCTGGTGATCGTCGCTGCCAAACGGGCACGCCAGATCAACAATTACCACCACCAGCTCGGCGAAGGCACCTTCGACGAGCTCCCGCCCCTCGTCGAGTCTCGCTCGAAGAACTACCTGACGATGGCTTTCGAGGAGATCGCCGAGGGCAAGATCGCGTACGAGTACGCGAAGAGCTAGACGCCCCTCGGGGGCAGCGCTGACGGCACAATGTGATCGTGCCGCGCGTGCTCCTCGGTGTCTCGGGTGGTATCGCCGCCTACAAGGCGTGCGAGCTTTGCCGACTCCTCGTTCGGGAGGGGCATGACGTCACGCCTCTGCTGACACCCGAGGCGGAGACCTTCGTCTCGGCGAAGACGTTCGAGGCGCTCGCGCGGCGAGAGATGCCTCGCGACCTCTATCCGCACCTCGTCGAGGCCGACCTGTTCGTCATCGCGCCGCTGACGGCGAACACGCTCGCCAAGCTCGCCCACGGACTTGCCGACAGCGTGCTCGCGCAGACGGCACTCGCCTTTCGCGGCCCCGTGCTCGCGGCGCCGGCCATGAACGTTCGCATGTGGGAGCACCCGGCGACGCAGGCCAACGCGCGCGTGCTCGCCGAGCGCGGCATCGAGCTGATCGGGCCGGCGGAGGGCGAGCTGGCCGAGGGCGAGACGGGTCTCGGGCGCATGAGCGAGCCGGAGGAGATCTTCGCCCGCTGCAACGTCCTACTCGGCAAGGGCGGTCCTCTGGCGGGAAAGAGTGTGCTCGTCAGCGCCGGTGGCACGCGCGAGCCGCTCGACGCCGTGCGCTACCTCGGCAACCGCTCGTCGGGGCGTATGGGGGTCGCGCTGGCCGAGGAAGCACGGCGACGGGGTGCCGACGTGACGCTTTTGGCCGCGAACCTCGCCGTGCGACCACCACGCGGTGTGGCGGTGGTCGAGACATCGACCGCAGCGGAGCTCGCGGAGGCAGCGTTTGCGCGACAGGAGTCGGACGTCGTCTTGATGGCAGCGGCAGTAGCCGACTACCGGCCCGCAGAAGCCATCGACGGCAAACGCTCGAAGGACGGCGACACGTGGTCGCTCGAGCTCGAGGCCGACGCAGGATGTGCTCGCGGAGCTCGGGCGCAGGCGCGCGAACGGGCAGCTGCTCGTCGGCTTTGCCGCAGACCACGGCGCGGAGGGGCTCGAGCGCGCACGCGCGAAGCTCGCCGCGAAGGCTGTCGACCTGATCGTCTTCAACGACATCTCGCGAGACGACATCGGCTTCGACGCCGCGGAGAACGAGGTGGTGATGGTGTCTTGCTGATCGCCGCGAGCATGTGATTCCGAAGGCACCCAAATCTGCGATTGCCGCGGCGATTCTCGATGAGGTCGAACGCCTGCTGGCGTGAGCACGGCGTACGAGGACTACCAGGAAGGTTGGAGACGCCTGCGGAGTGGGCGGACCGCCCAGGCGACGGTGCCGCTCGAGAAGGCACGCCGTGCCGAGCCCGACAAGGCGTCGATCCGGGAGGCGCTCGGCATCGCGTACTTCCGCCTTGCGTCGGTGGGAAGACGCGGAGGCGGAGTTTCGCGCCGTGCTCGAGATCTCGCCCGTCAACGACTACGCGCACTACGCGCTGGGGCGCTGCCTCGACAAGCAGGGGCGCGACGCCGAGGCACAGGGGCACTACAAGCTCGCCCGCTCGCTGCGACCGGGAGAGCGACGGTACGAGGCTCACGTTCGCGACGACGCGTGAGGGCTGTCGTCCAGCGCGTGACGCGCGCGAGCGC
The DNA here is from genome assembly GCA_963786725.1 of uncultured Actinomycetes bacterium. Taxonomy (GTDB): domain Bacteria; phylum Actinomycetota; class Thermoleophilia; order Gaiellales; family Gaiellaceae; genus PALSA-612. Next base: position 609,478 of record CAWBAD010000007.1, read on the forward strand.
CTCGCCGGGCGGCGCAGATCGGCCCGGGCCTCGTGCATCCTGCTCGGAATCGCTCGTGACGACGGCGAGGCAAATGCGCGCGCGCTGGCCGGCAAGATCGCGCGTCTGCGGATCTTCGAGAACGACGAGGGCAAGCTCGACCGCTCGCTGCTGGACGTCGGAGGCGCCGCCCTGGTCGTCAGCCAGTTCACGCTGATCGCTGATAGCAAACGCCAGAAGGGAACCAGACCGGACTTCTCAAAGGCGGCGCGACCAGAGGTGGCCGAGCCGCTATACGAGCACTTCTGTCAGGCCCTCCGCGACCTGGGCGTACCGGTCGAGACTGGCGCCTTCGGTGCTCGCATGCAGGTCGAACTCGTGAACGACGGGCCGGTGACGATCGTCCTCGAGATCTAGCTAGGCGTCGTACTGGCCGCCCAGCTCCGCCGCCTGGGGCCTGCCTTTGTGCCCGGCTTCTTGCATGATCGGAGGGACCTCGGGATCGGAGAGGAAGCTCTGCCAACCCTCCGCGTCCCAGTCAAAGAGCACCCAGACCCGGTCATCTTCATTGGGATCGCGAAAGACGTGCGAACCCTTGGACCCGTGCTGCTTTCGCTTCTCAGCGCCCTTGGTCGAGAAGATCTTCGCGAAGCGGTCGAAATCCTCGACCTTCGTCGTTGCCAGGATCATCTCTTTCCTCCTATGTGGTAAGTGTCGTCGCACTCCTGCGACGTGGTCCGCGCAGTATCGCAGGGTGGCGGCCAGTGTTCGGCAGCGTCGAGGTAGGCGGTTCGAGCTGATCGTCGATAGCAGACGCCAGAAGGGAACCAGGCCCGACTTCTCGCACGCAGCACGTCCCACGATGCTCTGCCATGAGCGGAGGGCCTCACTCGACGGCCCTCCGTCCTTCAGTGGCAGCGCCCTCGGATTAAACCGAGCCGACCTGGAATCGCCTACTTCGGCTCGATCATGAGCGCGCGGATAGTGGTGTCCCCAACGTTCTTGGTCGCGTGCTCCGTTGAGTCCATCCACATCGACGCGCCTGCGGGTACTTCGAGCTCGGCAACTTCGCCCGAAGGGGCTGTGAAGGCCACCTTGCCGGTGTCGAGTCCGTAGACGAGATTGTCTGGATGCGAGTGCATCTCAGTGCTGTCTCCCGGCTGCATGGTCACTTCGAGCAGCCGCAGGCGCTCGTTCTCGAACAGCACCTTGTAGACGTGCGGCGCAACTGTCGCTGCGTGTTCGGCCATTTGTGGTGCCCACCTTTCGTCGATGATCCTTGGCCCACCCTCACAGGGCACGCCTCTGCCGTCAAGCGTCACGGAACCACGACCGGTTCCTGTGGTCACTCGATACCCGCAAGGGCAATCGCCCGAGCTTCACTGATGCTGCCCCGCCCGAACTGGCGGAGCCGCTCTACGAGGTGTTCTGCGAAGAGCTCACGGCGCTCGGGGTCCCGGTCGAGCGCGGCGTCTTCGGCGCGCGAATGGCCGTCGCGCTCGTCAACGACGGCCTGTCACGATCGTCCTCGACGTGTAGCTGCGCCTCCAGTAGCATCGCGCCGTGCGCGAGCTGGGGACGGGACTGTGGCACTGGGAGGCACCGCACCCGGAGCAGGAGGCGGGTGAGGATTGGCTCAAGGTGGTGTCGTCCTACGCGATCGACGACGGCGACCGTCTGCTGCTGTTCGACCCGCTGGCCCTGCCTAGCGAGATCGAGGAGCTTGCGGCCGCCCGCGAGACGGCGATCGTACTGACCTGCCCGTGGCACGAGCGGGACGCGCAGCGCCTCGTGGAGCGGCTCGGCGTGCCGGTGATCACGCCACTGCCCGACAGCGCGCAGTACCTCATGGACACGTACGGCATCACCGCCGAGCAGGCTGGCAACGGCAGTCCCGACCTCGTCTGGCTGCTCCGCGAGGAGAAAGGCGAGGCCCGCCCGTACGCGCCAGGTGACCGGCTGCCGTTCGGTGCCGACGTGTTCCCCGGGCACAAGCCGAACGACACTGTGCTCTGGGTCGAGAGCCAGCGTGCGGTGATCTCCGGCGACACGCTCGTCGACTTCGGCCAGGGCCTCGAGATCAACGAGAGGTGGCTCCGCCCTGGCGTGACGCGGGAGGAGATCGCCGAGGGGTTGCGCCCGCTGCTCGAACTGCCGGTCGAGCACGTGCTCGCAACGCATGGCGGGCCGACCGGCCGCGCCGCCCTCGCGCGCGCGCTCGCCTGAGCGACTAAATAGTTAGATCGGCGCGTATCGAAGAAGCGTCACGCCCGAATCGAAGGCCTCTGACCCGAGAAGTCGCAGCCGATTCTGTGCCTTGCCCTGCAAGGGGCGTTCTCCTGAGCCCCATACCGCAGGATGAACCCAGAATCGAAGCTCGTCGACGAGCGCTGCCGCGAGCAGGGACCTGGCCAACTCGCCGCAGCCGTACACCAACAGGTCGGAAGGAAGCTCGAACTTGAGTCTCGAGACAGCGTCGGTTGCGTCGCCTTCGAGGAGCGTCGAGCTCCACTCGAGCGGGCCGTGAAGCGTGCGTGACGCGACGTACTTCGGCTTCGGGTTGATCAAGTTTGCCCAGTCGTCGTTCAACGGCGACCAGTAGGCAGCAAGACCCTCGTACGTCTTGCGCCCGAGAAGCACCGCGCTCGCGTCACCAAGCTGCTCCTTGCCTGCACGATCGTGCTCACCTTCCGCGACGTACCACTCGCCGACATCGACTACGCCATCGAGCGTCATCTGCGTGGAAACGATCAAGCTTCCCATCAAGCCGCTCCAGCTATTCGGAAGGAGGGTTGATACCCGCCAGCTGACGGTCGTATTCGTCGGCGTCGAAGTGGCCGAGCGAACGAGCGATGAGCCCGTTCTCGCCCAGGGTCCACTCCTCGTAGCCGCTGAAGCGCACGGGACGTCCGGTGCCGCCGGGCCCCGTGTTCGTGCCGACGAACGTCCAGCGATAGACGGCGGAGGCGGCGTCGCCGTCGATCCCGTCCATGAACAGCTCCATGTCGGGAAAGCCGGCCATGAACCCCTGCGCAACCCCGGTGATCGCCTCATGCCCGACCGCGGGCTCGCCGTCGTTCACCTTGAGCGAGCTGTCGGGCTCGTGGAACGCAGCCACGCTCGCGGGATCACCGCTGTTCCAGGCCTCCGTGTAGCGCCGGCCGAGATCCTGGACGTCCATGGGTGCGATCCTAACGCGGTGCCCGTCGACGCATTCCTGCTCGCGCTCGGCGCGGCCGCACTGCATGCGGGCTGGAACATCCTCGTCGCCCGAGCGGAAGACGTCCGGGCCGCAACGACCGTCGCGCTCGTCGTCGGGGTCGTCCTGTTCGCGCCCGCCGCCGCCCTCACCTGGCAAGTGGATGCGGCTGCCGTCCCGTGGATCGTTGCGTCCGTCGTGCTCGAGCTCGCGTACTTCTTCCTGCTCACAACCGCCTACCGGAGCTCGGACGTCAGCCTCGTCTACCCGATCGCGCGCGGCGTCGCTCCCGTGCTCGTGCTGCTGGGCGCCTCGATCGCCGGAGCGGCGCTCGGTGTTCTCCAGGCGCTTGGCGTTGTCCTCGTGGGCACAGGTGTTCTGCTCGTACGTGGCGCGAGGCGGCACGCTGACCGGCGGGGCGTCCTGCTCGCCCTTGCGATCGCCATGACGATCGCCGGCTACACGCTCGTGGACAACGAGGGCATCGAGCATGCGTCCGCCATCGCCTATCTCGAGCTCGTCCTCGTGCCTGTTGCCGTCGCGGCGCTGGTCGTGCACGCGGTTACAGGTCGCCTCGCATCCGTCCGTAGGGAGCTGGGGCCCGCGACGATCGCCGCCGGGCTGGCGTCGTTCGGGGCGTACGCTCTCGCGCTCGCCGCCCTGGAGCTGGCCTCGGCAGCGTCGGTGGCGGCCGTCAGGGAGACGAGCGTGCTGTTCGCCGTCGCACTTGGGGCAATCGTGCTCCACGAGCGTGTGACGCCCTTGCGGGCGGTGGGTGCGGCGCTCGTCGTGACCGGCGTCGCGCTCGTGGCGACGGCCTAAACAGGAACGCGCTCCTTGCTATCCTTGTGACACCTATTTTCACCGGTTCGGCGAAATGGGCGCGCGGCGCCCATTTTTCATGAAGGGGCCAAGATATGGCGACGACGTACGACACCGAGAGACAGCTCCAGCGGGACATCTCCCGCCGGGTCGAGGCTGCCTTGCCCGGCGTCGAGGTGCTCGCCGTCGAGCTCTCAGTCACCGTCCCGCTTCTGCGTCTACATCGACCATGCCGAGGGCGTCGACCACGCGCTCTGCGAGCGCGTGACGAACGTCATCCGCGACTACCTCGACCGCTACACGGTCGACGTGTCGTCGCCGGGCGTCGGAGCGCCCGCTGCGCAAGCCCGGCCACTTCCGCAATGCTGTCGGCCACAAGGTGGCAGTGCGCACCTCTCAGCCCGTCGCCGGCCGCAAGTCGCTTCCGCGGCGAGCTCGTCGCGGCCGGCCCGAAGACGCTCACGGTCGCAGCCGGACCGGACCCGATTGACATCCCGTACGACGCCATCGTACGCGGCAATCTGATCGACGAGGTGACGACGAAATGACCCGAGAGATCATCGAAGGCATCCAGACAATCGAGCGCGAGAAGGGCATCGAGAGCGGCACGCTGATCGAGGCGCTCGAGGACGCGCTGCTCGCCGCGTACAAGAAGACGCCGGGCGCAACGCGCCACGCGACAGTCGAGCTCGACCAGGACACCGGCGACTTCCGCGTCTTCTCGATCGAGCCTCCCGAGCGACATCGAGGAGCGACTCGTCGAGGAGGCGCGCGAGCGGGCGATCCAGGTGCTCGAGCAGCAGGAGGAGGAGACGGGCGAGCGCTCACACGTGCTCGTCACGGACGACGACCTCGACATCGACCTGACCGACGTCCCCGAGGACGTGATCAAGCGTGAGGACGTCACGCCGGACGACTTCGGCCGCATCGCGGCGCAGACGGCGAAGCAGGTCATCCTCCAGCGGATCCGCGAGGCCGAGCGCGAGATGATGTACGACGAGTACATCGACCGCGTGAGCGAGGTCGTCACCGGCATCGTCCAGCAGGCAGGCGACCGCAACAACGTGCTCATCGACCTCGGCAAGGTGGAGGCGCTGCTGCCGCGCTCGGAGCAGGTCGACGGCGAGCGCTACGAGCAGGGCAGCCGCATCAAGGCGGTCATCACCGAGGTGCGGTCGGGGACGAAGGGCCCGCAGGTCATCCTCTCGCGCCGCGACCCGGAGCTGATCCGCACGCTGTTCGAGCTCGAGGTGCCCGAGATCGCTGACGGTCTCGTCGAGATCCGCGCGGTCGCCCGCGAGCCGGGCTACCGCTCGAAGATCGCGGTCGAGTCGCACGTCCAGGGCGTCGACCCGGTCGGCGCCTGCGTCGGCCCCCGCGGCTCGCGCGTGCGCATGGTCGTGTCCGAGCTGCGCGGCGAGAAGATCGACATCATCCCGTGGAACACCGAGCCCGCGCGCTTCGTCGCCAAGGCGCTGTCGCCGGCGCGCGTGCGCGAGGTCTACATCGACGACGACACGAAGGAGGCGACCGTCATCGTCCCCGACGACCAGCTGGCGCTCGCCATCGGCAAGGAGGGCCTGAACGCCCGTCTCGCCGCTCGTCTGTCGGGCTGGAAGGTCGACATCAAGTCCGACACCGAGTTCGCCCAGGAGGAGGCCGACGCGGCCTTCGGCGGCGAGGACGACGGAGAGTCCGTCGGCCGCTGTACGGCGATCCTCTCGACGGGCAAGCGCTGCCCGAACACCGCGCTTCCCGGCTCGCGCTTCTGCGGCGTGCCAGCTCACCAGGAGCTCGCGGCGACGCGAGGCGCGCGGGTGAGGACATCTCCGACCAGATCGTGCAGCCGTGCGCCGGCCGAGGCGGAGCGACGACGAGGCGAGGACGAGCTCGACGAGCCGCGAACGACGGCGACGCCGAGTCCGAGGAGACGGCCCTGCGGCTGCGTGACGGGTCCCGATCCGGAGCTGCGCGGCTGCGGACGCGCGCGCGCAGGCGAGCTCTCCGCTTCGTCGCCCGCGACGGACGCTGCGCGCCGCTCCGGCGACCGGGACGGGCCTATACGTGCCGCGCTGCATGCTTCGAGCGGGCGTCGCGCAACGCGTTCGCGCGGACGCTACGACCCTGTGACAATCGATCCCAGCTGCTCGGCTCTACACTGACCGCAATGGCTGACGATCCCGGAAACCGAGCCGAACCGACCGCTGCGCCCCCGACAGGGGGCGCCGCGGCGGCCGCGGCCGCAAGCGCCGCGTCGTCATCGACACCGCCGCCGGGCGTCCGCGTCCCGATTCGCGCCAGGCGCGCGACCGCCGGTCGTCCGCGAGAAGCCGACGGCGCCGCGTCCAGCCGACCGGGCCCGGTGACCGTGCCGTCGGGCGTCGACCGTCAAGGAGCTCTCGCAGGCGCTCGGCGTGAAGGCGCCCGAGATCATCAAGATCCTGATGGACCTCGGCGCGATGAAGACGACGACGCAGTCGCTGTCCGACGACGAGGTGGAGCTGATCGCCACCGAGCTGAAGCGTGAGGTGACGATCAAGCACGCCGCCGACGAGGAGCTCGAGCCGGAGACGTACGAGGACGCGGAGGAGGACCTCGCCGACCGGCCGCCGGTCGTCACGATCATGGGCCACGTCGACCACGGCAAGACGACGCTGCTCGACGCGATCCGCGAGACGTCGGTCGTCGAGACCGAGGCCGGCGGGATCACGCAGCACATCGGCGCCTACCAGGTCGAGCCACGCCGGCCGCCGGATCACGTTCCTCGACACCCCCGGCCACGAGGCGTTCACCGCCATGCGCGCCCGCGGCGCGAAGGTGACGGACATCGCCGTGCTCGTCGTCGCCGCCGACGACGGCGTCATGCCGCAGACGAAGGAGTCGATCTCGCACGCGCGCGCCGCCGAGGTGCCGATCGTCGTCGCCGTCAACAAGGTCGACCTGCCCGACGCGAACCCCGACAAGGTCAAGAACGAGCTCGCCGCCGGAGGGCCTGCAGCCCGAGGAGTGGGGCGGCACGACGCAGTTCTCCGAGGTCTCGGCGCGCGAGAAGCAGAACCTCGGCGACCTGCTCGAGAAGGTGCTGCTCGTCGCGGACGCCGAGCTCGAGCTCAAGGCCAACCCGAAGGCCGAGGCCTCCGGGCCGATCGTCGAGTCGCGGCTCGACGTCGGCCGCGGCCCGGTCGCGACGATGCTCGTCCACCGCGGCACGCTCCACGTCGGCGACGCGATCGTGGCCGGCGACGCCTGGGGCCGCGTGCGCGCGCTCTACGACTTCCACGGCGAGAAGCTCAAGGACGCCGGGCCCGGCGATCCGGTCGAGATCGTCGGCTTCGACAAGCCGCCGCCCGCCGGCGAGCACGGCCGCGTGGTCGAGAACGAGCGCCAGGCGCGCCAGCTCGCACAGGCGCGCGGCGAGCGGCTGCGCCGCGAGCAGCTCGCCCAGCGCGCGAAGCCGATCTCGCTCGACGTGCTCTTCGAGCGCGTCCAGGAAGGCGTCCAGGACCTCAACCTCGTGCTCAAGGCGGACGTGGGCGGCTCGGTCGAGGCGGCGCTGTCCGAGCTCCAGAAGATCGAGCACCCCGAGGTGCGCGTCAGCGTCATCCACTCGGCGGCCGGCGGCATCACCGAGAACGACGTCATGCTCGCGTCGGCCTCGGATGCGATGGTCGTCGGCTTCAACGTCCGGCCCGAACGCGGAGGCCCGCGCGCTCGCCGAGCGCGAGGGCGTCGAGATCCGCACGTACCGCGTCATCTACCAGCTGACGGAGGACATCGAGCAGGCGCTCGTCGGCATGCTGCAGGCCGGTCTCCGAGGAGGTCACGCTCGGCGAGGCCGAGGTGCGCGCGCTGATCAGGATCTCCCGCTACGGCACGATCGCCGGCTCGTACGTCACGAGCGGCAACGATCCGCCGCGGCGCGAGCGTCCGCATCGTCCGCGACGGCGCGATCGTCCACGAGACGACGATCGACTCGCTGAAGCGCTTCAAGGACGACGTACGCGAGGTGGCCGAGGGCTTCGAGTGCGGCATCCATCTCGCCGGCTTCGACGACGTCAAGGAAGGCGACGTCCTCGAGGTCTTCGAAGTGCGCGAGGTGGAGCGGACGGAGCTCGACGAGGTGCCGCCCGCTCCACCTGCGCCACCCGCTGCTGACGAGTCCTAGCCCGTAGGCGCACGCCCATGGGCGCCGGCTACGTCGGAATCCTCTCGGTCGAGCTCCACTTTCCGGAGGCCGGCTCGCTCAAGGGGAAGCGGAAGCACGTCAAGTCGGCGAAGGCGCAGCTCCAGAACCGTTTCGGCGCGTCGGTGGCGGAGGTCGACCACCACGACCTCTGGCAGCGGGCGGGCTTGACCGTGGCGTGCGTGGCGCGCGGCCACAGGGAGCTCCAGGAGCTGCTCGACGGCGCGGAGCGGTATCTCGCGGGACAGGAGTGGGAGCTCGTGCGGACGGAGCGAGAGGTCGTGGTCATCGGTGAGTGACCGCATGCGCAAGGTCAACGAGCTGTTGCGCGAGGTGCTCTCCGAGGCCGTGCCCGAGCTCAAGGACCCGCGCATCGGCTTCGTCACGGTCACCGGCGTCCGAACAGCTGCGGATCTCCGCCAGGCGACGGTGTACGTCAGCGTGCTCGGCTCCGAGCGCAAGCGCGAGCGCTCGCTCGACGGACTAGAAGCGGCGCACGGCGTGCTACAGGCGCGCATCGCGCGCGAAGTGCGGATGAAGCGGACGCCGACTCTGACGTTCGAGTACGACCCAACCGTCGAGGAGGGCGTGCGGATGTCAAAGTTGATCGATGAGCTCGCACCAGCAGATGAGTGACATCGGCGCCGTCGCCGCCGCCTTGCGCGGCAACGACCGCTTTCTCCTCGTCACGCACGAGAACCCGGACGGCGACGCGCTCGGCTCGATCCTCGGGATGAAGCTCGCCCTCGATGCGCTCGGCAAGGACTCGGTCATGTACCTGGGCGGCGACACGGATGCGCCTACGGAGTACGGGTTCCTGCCGCTCGACGGCCTGGGCCGACAACTGCCCGACGACGCGAGCGACGCGGGTGCTCGTCGCGCTCGACTGCGCCAACGCGCAGCGGATGGGCGAGGCGGCGACGCTGCTCGACAAGGTGCAGCTCTCGCTCGATATCGACCACCACCACGACAACACGGAGTTCGCGAAGATCAACCTCGTCGTTCCCGGCGCGTCGTCGACCGGTGAGATCGTCCGCGACATCCTCCGCGAGTTCGACGTCGAGCTGACGCCCGAGATCGCCGAGGCGCTCTACGTCGCGCTCGTCACTGACACCGGGCGCTTCCAGTACACGAACACGTCGCCGAGAGCCCTGCGCCTGGCTGCGGAGCTCGTCGAGGCCGGTGTCGACGTGCATCGTGTCTTCCAGGGCATCTACGAGTCCGTCGAGTTCGCCAAGCTCAAGCTCTTGGCGAGGGCTCTCGAGCGCGCGGAGATCTACGACGGCGGCCGGCTCGTCATCTCGCATCTCAAGCGGGAGGACTTCACCGAGCTCGGCGTGGGGGAGGAGTACGCCGAGGGCATCATCGACTACCTGCGCGCCGTGGACGGCACCGACATGGCGGCGGTGATCCGCGAGCCGCCGGAGCCGCCGGACGCAAAGCGTCGCGTGAGCCTGCGCGCGTCGCACGACGAGCTCGACGTGTCGGCGATCGCCCGCGCACGCGGGGGCGGCGGGCATCGTCAGGCCGCCGGCTTCTCGAGCGCCGAGTCGGTCGAGGAGATCGCGGCGTTCATCCAGGAGGAGTTCGCTCGTGCCTCCGCGCGCGCTTAGACCGACGGGCCTCGTGCTCGTGGACAAGCCGGCGGGACCGTCGTCGTTCGCGGTCGTCAAGCGGCTCCGCGACCGCACCGGGGCGCGGGCCGGCCATGCGGGAACGCTCGACCCCTTCGCCACCGGGCTCCTGCTCGTGCTGCTCGGCTCGGCGACGCGGCTCGCGCAGTACCTCGTCGGGCTCGACAAGCGCTACGTGACGGAGATCGATCTCAGCGCCACAACCGCCACGGGTGACGTCGAAGGCGACACGGAGGACGAGCACGAGGCCCCGACGCTCGAGGAGCTCCATCAGCGTCTGGAACCGCTCAGCGGCGACGTGACGTTGCGCGTGCCCGCCGCGTCCGCCGTGAAGGTCGCGGGCGAGCGCGCGTACAAGCGCTTTCGCGCGGGCGAGGACGTCGACATGCCCTACCGGACGTCGACGATTCACGAGCTCGAGCTTCACGGCTACGAAGACGGCGTCGCCACGCTCGAGCTGCTCGTCTCCTCGGGCACGTACGTGCGCGCGATCGCCGACGCGCTCGGAGGGCACTGCCGCACGCTCCGCCGGACGGCCGTCGGGCCCTTTGTCGTGGACGACGCCGACGAAGAGCGGATCCTGAGCCCGGCCGAGGCGCTGCCGTTCCTGCCGGCAATCGACCTGTCTGCCGACGAGGCCGACGCGATACGGACGGGCCGCCGACGGCTCGAGCAGCCGGTTCGCGCGATGTGCGAAGGCCAGCTCGTGGCGGTCAACGGAACGGTGTTGCCGTGAAGGTCGTGCGGGATCCAGTGGAGCTCGATCCACATCAGCGCGCCGTGGCGATCGGCGTCTTCGACGGCGTCCATCGCGGCCACCAACGCGTGCTCAAGGCGGTCGTGGACACCGGGCTCGTCCCAACCGCGATCACGTTCGACCCTCATCCGCGCCTGGTGCTCGGTTACGGCGTGGAGCTGCTCTCCACGCTCGAGCGCCGCCTCGAGCTGTTCGCAGAGGCAGGGGTGGAGGAGACGCTCGTCCTCGAGTTCACGCACGAGCTGCAGCAGCGGGAGCCCGAGGAGTTCGCCCAGGGCGTGCTCCGGCGGATCGGCACGGAGGTCGTCGTCGCCGGCGGACGACTTCCGCTTCGGCCACCGCCGGCGTGGCGATCTCGCGTTCCTCGAGGAGCATCGGTTCTCCGTAGTCCGCGTGCCGCCGGTCGAGGGCGCGTCGTCGACGCGTATTCGCGACTTGCTGCACGAGGGAGACATCGCTGGCGCAGCGCAGATCCTCGGCCGGCCGCCCGAGGTGGACGGGATCGTCGTCGTCGGAGACGAGCGCGGCGGAACGCTCGGCTTTCCGACCGCCAACCTCAGCGTGGAGCCGCATCTGCTCGTCCCGGCGTTCGGCATCTACGCCGGCGCCGCGCTCGGGGGCCGGGCGGCGATCTCCATCGGCACGAACCCCCACTACGGTGGCCTCGAGCGCCGCATCGAGGCGCATCTCCTCGACTTCGAAGGCGACCTTTACGGACAGCGGCTGGTGGTCGAGCTGTGGCAGAAGCTTCGAGACGAGCGGGCGTTCGAGAGCGAAGCCGACCTCGTCGAGCAGATCGCCCGCGACGTCGAAGCGGCGCGATCGGCGACCTCCCCCGTGTGAATGTTGCGCCTGGCACTAATCCGTGGTTTGATGCCAGCGTAGTGCGCAGGCTGGCCGTGATTCTCGTCGCCGTCGCAGCCCTTCTCGGGGTAGCGACCCCGGCAGGCGCACAGCACGGGTTCTTCTTCTTCTGCAACATCGAGCCCTTTGCGTACCACGTCGAACACAGCAGCTACCAGGGCCACGTCGGACGGTACGAATATTCGGCGACCGGCACGACCGTGCTCACGGGACCCGACTGCCCCTTCGACGGCCGCCTCGTAACCATCCATGAGCGCGGCCTGGTGCACGGCGTGTTCGACTTCAGCGTGATCGCCTTCGGCGGTTACGACGCCAACTTGGACGTCCACCACGGTCCAGGCGCGAACGTCCACGGCAGCGTGACGCTGTTCGGTCCTGCATTTTTCGGCACGGTCGCACAGCTCGTCGTCGTCGAGACGCCCACCTTCACGATGACGCTCGACCAGCTGGCGACAATCGACTTCACGAACCCGCACCATGACCCGCTGCTCAGCCTCGAGACTTTCTCGGGCTCGATCACCGGCTTCGTCCACGTTCCGTAGGCCTCGCTCGCTGCTACCCTTCTGCGAGACCGAATCCCGGCCCTGGTGCGTAGAGGGTCGCGCAGGCGGTGCTGGGATTGCGGAGACGTCTCTGAGACGGAGGTGACGATGACCCTGACGAACGAAGCCAAGCTGGAGATCGTCGGCAAGCACGGCCGGCACGACAAGGACACGGGCTCGACCGAGGTGCAGATCGCGCTGCTCACGACGCGCATCACCGAGCTCACCGAGCACCTGCGCACGCACAAGAAGGATCACCACTCGCGCCGCGGGCTGCTCAAGCTCGTCGGCCAGCGCCGCCGGTTGCTCGACTACCTGCAGCGAACGAACCTCGAGGGCTACCGCGCCCTCATCCAGGAGCTCGGCCTGAGGAGATAGAGAAACCGGGCAACGAACCGGAGGGTGGAAGTTTGAGCGAGCCCCGAGTCACCGGCGAGGCTCCCTCAAACCTCCACTCTCCACGAAGCAAGTGGAGGAACACATGACTATGACCACCCAGAGCACCGAGTCGGTCTCGGTGAACGTTGGCGATCAGGAGATCGTCTTCGAGACCGGCAAGCTCGCGAAGCAGGCCGACGGCGCCGTCGTCGTCCGCTCTGGCGAGACGATGGTGCTAGCCACGGCCCAGGGCCGACCAGAAGCACGCGAGGGAGCGGACTTCTTCCCGCTCACCGTCGACGTCGAAGAGCGCATGTACGCGGCCGGGAAGATCCCCGGCGGCTTCTTCAAGCGCGAGGGACGTCCCACGGAGCGCGCCATCCTCACGGCGCGTATGACCGACCGCCCGATCCGGCCGCTCTGGCCGAAGGGCTTCAAGAACGAGGTGCAGGTGATCTGCACCATCCTCTCCGCCGACCTCGTCACGGCGCACGACATCCTTGCGATCAACGGCGCCTCGGCAGCGCTGATGATCTCGCCGCTGCCCTTCATGGGCCCGGTTGGCGCCGTACGCATCGGCCTGGTTGACGGCGACTTCGTCGTCAACCCGACGCTGCCCGTGGCGCAGGAGTCGAGCCTCGACCTCGTCGTCGTCGGCACGAAGGACGCCCTGACGATGATCGAGGCCGGCGCCGGCGAGCTGCCGGAGGAGAAGATGATCGAGGCATTCGAGCTCGCCCACTCGGAGATCCGACGGATCTGCGAGACGCAGGAGGAGCTCCAGGCCAAGGTCGGCAAGCCGAAGTGGCTCGACCCGTCGCTCACCGAGGAGTTGCGCGCGGAGCACGGCGCACGGATCGCAGGCGACATCGCCGCCCACGGGCTCAAGGAGGCAAGCGCGGTCGTCGAGCAGCTCGAGGCCGAGCTCTGTCCGGAGCTGACGATGACCTCCACCGAGGAGGACATCACGAGGCGCACGCAGGTCCGCGCCAGTCTCGCGCAGCTGCTCGACGAGGCTCGCCTCGCCGCGGTGACCGGCCCGGTCCGGGAGCAGTTCACGACGGACCTGGCGGCGCTCACGGACGCGGAGCAGGACTCGAAGGAGCTGAAGTCGGCGAAGCGCCACCTGCTCTTCGATCGCATCGTCGACGGCGTCGAGCTGCCGTTCCCCGTCGCGCCGGTGCCCGCCGAGGGAGAACCGCCGACGGTGAAGGACTCGCTCACCAAGCAGTACGTGAAGAAGGCGGCGGAGGCGCTCTACAAGGAGCTCGTCCGGCACAAGATCGCCGTCGACGGGCGACGCCCCGACGGCCGTTCGAACGAGGAGATCCGGCCCGTGTCCTGTGAGGTCGGCGTCTCTCCGCGGACGCACGGCTCCGCGCTCTTCACGCGCGGGCAGACGCAGATCATGTCGCTGCTCACGCTCGGCACGGCGAAGGAAGGCCAGCGGATCGACGACCTGTCGCTCGAAGCGGAGCGACGGTACATGCACCACTACAACTTCCCGCCCTACTCGGTCGGGGAGACGGGCTTCATGCGCGGGCCCAAGCGCCGCGACATCGGCCACGGGGCGCTCGCTCAGCGGGCACTCGAGCCGGTGCTACCGGGGACCGAGGACTTCCCGTACACGATCCGCATCGTCTCCGAGACGCTCGAGTCGAACGGCTCGTCGTCCATGGGCTCGGTCTGTGGATCGACGCTCTCGCTCCAGGATGCGGGCGTGCCCATCAAGGCGCCGGTGAGCGGGATTTCCATCGGCCTCATCAAAGAAGGTGACGAGTACACGATCCTCACGGACATCCAGGGCGCCGAGGACCACCTCGGTGACATGGACTTCAAGGTCGCCGGCACCCGCGAGGGAATCACCGCCCTGCAGATGGACTGCAAGATCTCGGGCGTCACGCAGGAGATCATGCGCTCCGCGCTCGAGCAGGCGAAGCGGGCACGCGATTCGATCCTCGACACGATGGCGGAGGTCATGCCCGAGTCGCGAGCCGAGCTCGCCGAGCACGCACCGCGCATCTCGTCGCTGAAGATCAACCCCGAGTACATCGGCATGGTGATCGGCAAGGGCGGCGAGACCATCCGCTCGCTCGAGTCCGATTACGACGTGCAGATCGACATCGAGGAGGACGGCACGATCCTCGTCTACGCCACCGAGGGCACGAACGCGGTGGCGGCGATGGAGGCGATCACCAACCTCACGAAGGATCCCGAGGTCGGTGACACGTTCATCGAGCGCAAGGTCGTGAAGACGACGCAGTTCGGCGCGTTCGTCGAGCTCAAGAAGGGCACGGACGGCCTGCTCCACGTCTCGAACGTGGGGCCTGGCAGGGTCGGCCACATCGAGGACGTCATCAACCGCGGCGACGTGCTCGACGTGATCGTGCAGGAGGTCGACAAGGAGCGCGGCCGGATCGGCCTGAAGCTGATTGCGAAGCACGAGAACGGCACGCTCGTCCAGCCCGAGGAGCTCATCGAGCGGGCGAAGAACGCGCCCGAGCGTCCGCGCGAGGAGCGCTCGGACCGCGATCGTCGCGGCGGGCGCGGCGGCCGAGACCGCCGCTAAGCGACTGTCGAGCAAGCCGGGGCGGGCGAAGCCCGCTCCGGCTATCCTGCGTCGCAAAGATCGTCGCCAGGTACGCCAGGAGGTCCTCCTCCTGGCGTCCGGTGACGAGCTGCGCCGGCATCGTGCCGCCGCCGCCGTCGATCTGGACCTTCGCGGCGGCCAGCGAGATCGGGTTGCCCTGGAGCTTTGGGCCCACGCCGCCTTCACCTGTCGCGCCGTGGCATCCCGCGCACGTCTGCGAATAGACGACCTGACCGCGGTACTGGTCTCCGAGCACGACCTCGCCTGACGCCTTTGGAGCGCTCGGCTCCGCGAGCGCGAGCTTCGCCAGCCCGAAGACGATCGCCGAGACGCCGATGAAGAGGCAGAGCGGGATGACGACCAGCCGAACGCGCCTGGACACGCGGCGATCGTAACGAGTACTGTCGCCGCGCAAATGCTCGCGAGCGTCGAATCGACCTACACGGACATCATGACATCGGTGTTCTCGTCGGCGATCGCCGGCAAGGCGTGGTTCGCGACGGCCGCCGTCATCCTCGCGCTCGTCCAGGTGCTGACCGCGGCCCGGATCTTCGGCCACCTTCAGGGCGTCGTTCGCCTACCCCACGAGCAGGTGAAGCGCATTCACCGCTGGTCGGGGCGGCTCGCGTTCCTCTGCACGCTGCCCGTGGCCTTCCACTGCATCTTCATCCTCGGCTTCGACTCGAGCGAGCCTCGCACGCTCGCCCATTCGATCGCCGGCTCGTTCGTCTACGGCGTCTTCGCGGTGAAGATCTTCTTCGTCCACGATCACGACCATCCGCGCTGGACGCTGCCCCTTGTCGGCGGCACGCTGTTCGCGGTGATCGTGACGCTCTGGCTGACGTCCGCGTACTGGTACTTCACCGAAGTCAGATTCGGCATCTAGCCGCCGCGCGCGAGGTCAGCACGTGAAGGCGGAGCTGGACGGCGGCCCGGGCTAGGCTTAGTCGGTGCAGGAGTACGTCGTTTCGGAGCTGGACTCGGGCGAGCGCCTGATCACCGAGCGCCTCGACCATGTGCGCTCGGTCGCGCTCGGCTTCTGGATCGGCGCCGGCTCGCGCGACGAGCCAGGCGCGAAGGCCGGCGTCACGCACTTCATCGAGCACCTGCTCTTCAAGGGCACGCGCTCGTATTCGGCGCAGGAGATCGCTGAGATCTTCGACGAAATGGGCGGCGAGCTCAACGCTGCGACGTCGCGCGAGTCCACGGTCGTCTACGCACGCGTCCCGGACCGTCACCTCGAGCGTGCGCTCGACGTGATGGCAGACATGGTCTTCGCACCGACATTTGCGGATCTCGACGCGGAGCGGGAGGTGGTGCTGGAGGAGATCGCAATGGTCGAGGACACGCCGCAGGATCTCGTCCACGATCTCCTCGCCGAGGCGGTCTTCGGCAACCACGCGCTGGGCAGGCCGGTGATCGGGCGCGCGGGCGTGATCTCGTCCGTCAGCAAGCGCTCACTGGCCGCGTACCACCGTCAGACGTACCGCGCCGGCAACATCGTCGTCGCAGCGGCCGGCAATCTCGAGCACAACCATCTGCTGCCGTTGCTCGAGCGCGCCGCCCACCAGCGCGTCGAGCCTCCGCAGGCCGGAGCGTCGGTGCGGAAGCCGCTGGTGAAGCCTCCGCCGTCCGGCCTGCGCTTTCAGCGCAAGGACACCGAGCAGTACCACGTCTGCGTCGGGGCGACAGGGATCTCGCGCTCCGACCGCCGGAGGTTCGCGGCCTCCGTGCTCGACGCCATCCTCGGCGGCTCAGCGTCGTCCCGCCTCTTCCAGGAGATTCGCGAGAAGCGGGGCATGGCATATGCGGTCTACTCCTTCGCGGGCCAGTACTCGGACACGGGTCAGGTCGGCGTCTACATCGGGACCCGCGAGGAGAACCTCGAGCCATGCCTCGCCATCGTCGCAGAGCAGATCGCGGACGTGGCGGCGGGCAATGTGAGCGACGCCGAGCTGGAGCGGGCGAAGGAGAACCTCAAGGGCCGCATGGTGCTCTCCATGGAGTCGACCTCGAACCGCATGAGCCGGCTCGGCAAGGCGCTGATAACGGACACCGAGCTGTTGTCGCTCGACCGCGTGATGGCCGAGATCGACGCCGTGGAACAGTCCGGCCTCGCCGAGCTGGCGGCGGTGCTGCTGGCGCCGGAGCAGCTCTCGGCGGCCGGGATCGGACCGAGCGAGGAGCGGTTCCTCGCCGCGGTGGAACGCGTCCACCCGGGGCTGCCCGAGCAAGCCGCCGCCTAAGGCGATCGGTCTATCCCGTCGCAGATGCGCGACGAAGGGCTCCGCCCCAGTCCCGCTGGCAGGCGTGTTACGAGGAGACCATGTTCAGCTTGGGCGCTCTTTCGCTCGTGCGTAGTTCGCCGAACCGAAGCCCCGCGATATCGCGGATGCGTGCATCCGCACCCTCGGGCACGCTGCGCGGGTGAGGATCCGCGGCCATGAGATGACCTGGAAGCGCCTGCTGGCCTACATCGCGCTCGGTGCGGTCGGACTCCTGCTGCTCATCCAGGCGGTCCCGTATGGCCGAGACCACTCGAACCCAGCGGTCACCAGGGAGCCGGCGTGGGACTCACCCCAGACCCGCGAACTCGTGGCCGGCGCGTGTTTCGACTGCCACAGCAACGAGACGAAGTGGCCCTGGTACACGAATGTCGCGCCGGCGTCGTGGCTCGCGGAGAACGACGTCAATGGCGGGCGCTCGACGCTGAACTTCTCGGAATGGGATAGGCCGCAGGACACCGACGTCTCCGACATCGTCGAGGCCGTGCAGGGAGGCGGGATGCCGCCCTTCTACTACGCCTGGATGCCGAATCACCCCAAGGCCAGGCTCTCGAAGAGCGAGAAGGATGCGCTCGTCCGCGGGCTCGAGGCGACGCTGAAGGCATCGCCGCCGATTGGGGGCGGAGGAGGCTAGCTCCCCGGCGACGGACGAGACGTAGACGGGGATGTCCGCGATCGGCCCATAGAGCACGCGAGGCCGCTCGGCGGCCGGAATCGGACCGAGCGAGGAGCGGTTCCTCGCCGCGGTGGAGCGCGTGCACCCCGACCTGCCCGCGCAGGCTGCCCGCCTGAGAGCTCAGGCCACAGTCACCCACACACCGTCGTCCGTGACCGCCAGGCCGTTCGGGCTGCCACCGACGGCGATCGTTGCGGATGACTCGTCCCCGAGATCGGGTCGATCCGCGACACGGTACCGTCGCCCGCGTTCGCAACCCACACCGAGCCGTGACCTGAGACGACTCCTATCGGCGCAGCGCCCACGTCAGTAGTGGACACCGGAACGTTTCTCGTCGGATCGACGCGCCATACCTTGTCGCCTCCAGGGTCGGCGACCCATACGTTGCCTCCGGCCACCGTTGCGCCGCCCGATCGGAACTTCGAGAGCGCGATCCTAGCCAGCACGGCGTTCCTGCTCGGGTCGATGCGCGTGAGCGGGGACCCCTGAACGGGACCTGCAACCCAGACGGAACCGGCGCCTGTCGTGATCGCGCCGTCCGACTCGCCCGTCGTGACCGGCCGTATGCGCGCCGTGACGCGGCCTGTCAGCGGATCGATACGGCTGATCGTCTGTTCGCCTGAGGCGAACCAGAGCGAGCCAAAGCCCATCGCGAGCAACCCTGCGTCCGCGTAAGGACCAACGAGCGGTTGTCCTCTCGTCCGGGCAGTCGCAGCAACCGTCAGTCGCTCGCGCTCAATGAGCGTGACGCGACCAGTGCGCGCGTCCGAGACCCACACACCACGGTCTTCTGCCGCCAGGCCGCTTGCCGTGCTGCCCGCACCGACCGTTCCCAGCAGCGTGCGCTCAGAGCCGCTCAGATGCGTCACCGTGCCCCTGTCGGGAAGGAGCACCCAGACGTCGTCCCCGTGGGCGGCGATTCGCGTCGGGCGCTCTCCCAGCGGGACGGCGTCGACGACAGCGTTCGTTGCGGGATCGATGACGGCGACGGAGTTCGCCTGGGCAACGATCGGCGCTTTGGTTTCCGCGTCGGTGAGCTCGAGGACGGCAATCGTCACGCCGGCCGTTGCCGCCGCCACGAGCCCTCCCAGGAGGACAAGGGCCCGGCGGCTCGGTCGTTTGCGATGCGCCGAGGGGGAGAGCTCCGGATGGGACGGTGCGGCTAGGGATGGATCCTGCGAGAGGATGCGTCGCTCCAGGTCCTTGAGGTCGTGACCCGGCTCCAGTCCCAGCTGCTCGGCGAGGGCACTACGGGCGTCCCGATAGGCGTCGAGCGCATCCGCCTGGCGTCCCGAGCGATAGAGCGCCAGCATGAGCTGTCCCCTCAGGCGCTCCCGGTAGGGATGGGTGTGAACGAGCCCTTCGAGCTCGGCCACGACGGACGCGTGCCTACCGAGAGCGAGGTCGGCGTCGATGCGGTCTTCGAGCGCCGCCAACCGTTGCTCCTCGAGTCGCGCGATCTCCGCCTGCGCGAACGGCTCCTCGGCAAGGTCGGCGAGTGCGGCACCTCGCCAGAGCTCCAGCGCGCCTCCGAGGCGTCGCTGCCGCTGCGGCGGGTGCTTCGTCGCTGCGCCTCTTCGACGAGGCGCTCGAAGCGGGCGACGTCAACCTGTTCGGGCGTGGCAGCGAGGAGATAGCCCGGAGAGCGCGTCACGATCGCGCTCTCGCCGAGCGCCTTCCTCAGCCGAGAGACGTACACCTGGAGCGACTTCGGCGGCGGTGGCGGGCGGTCGCTCGCCCCAGAGCCCGTCGATGAGCGCGTCGGTCGAAACGACGTTCCCGGCGCGGAGAACGAGCATCGAGAGAACGCTTCGCTGCTTGGCGCCGCCTAGCTCGAGCGGCCGGTCGCCCGCAAGCACTTCCAGCTGACCGAGGACTCTGAATTCCATAAGCACGGTTAACGGGCGTGTTTACCGCTGATCACACCCGGTTGCAACCCCTGGGGCCGATGGTCGGTCGTAAGGCCCGCAACCGGCGGGGCGCAAAGCGAAGGAGGGTGACGATGAAGAGATGGCTGACAACGGCAGCAGCGCTGGCGGTAACGGCCAGCGTCGCTGCGACGCTCGGAGCCGCGGCCACGAAGCCGTACGTCGGTACGTGGAAGGCGCGTGTGACCGCCGACCTACTGCTCGACAACGGCATCGCCCAGCCGCAGTTCAAGGGTGTCTGGAAGCTGACTCTGGCGAAGGACGGCACGTACCGCACCTACAACCCCTGGAACAAGTGGTCGAGCGGCGTATACAGCGCGAACGCGACCCGGATCGTCCTCAGCAAGGACGTCAATTGCCTCAAGGGAGGCCTCGGTGGACCAGGCGTCTACCGGTGGTCGCTCACGAAGGGCAAGCTGAAGCTCACGACCGTCGCGATCGGAAACGACGAGTGCGGCGCACGCTGGCAAACAGTCTCGATCCCGATCTGGACGCGGGCATAGCCAAGGAGAGGAGGAACCATGACACGTATGAACGCACGTCATTTCGTGCCGTCGAAACCGTGCCCTCGCGGACGGGCTAACCCAAGGAGGATCATCGTGTTCGGAAAACCCTGGCTCATCGCAATGTGGCTCGCGGCCGCTGTGACGCTTCTGGCCTTCATCGGAGGAACGGCAGCAGCTTCCAGCGCGGCCCTCTACAAGTCGCAGATCTTCAACCCAGCGTTCTCGGTCGTGCTGCAGCCAGGATGGACAGTCGCCGAACGGGACGTCGGTGCAGCGCAGATCTACAAGAACTGCTCCGACTGTGTGCACCAAGGCGAAGAGAACGGCGAGGTGACGTTGGACATGGCGTTGTCCGGCTCGACGCCGAAGTCCGCGATCAAGCGACTGCGTGGTACGCCTGGGCTCGTTCCGGGGCCCGTAAACAGCTTTTCGATCGGCACTCTGCGCGGCTGGGCGTTCATGGCGCGGCGCGGCAATCTCCCGATCGTCTTTCCCCAGAGCGGATACCGCACCGACCCGTCCGGGTCGCCACTACAAATCATCGCCGTCCGCGCACGGGGGAAGACCGTCACGATCTTCATCGACCCGCACGAGGCAACACCGGCTCAGACGCCGCGATTCATGAAGAACGCGGCGGCGCTGCTGCGGGGGCTTCGCTTCCGATAGCAGGGTCACCCGGACGCTGCTGTTCCCGCCACCTGCGCGAACGGACTCGAACGGGCTTCACCGGCCGGTTACGATCGGTCGGTGAGGCTCCTCCTCAACGGGCGTGGCGGAAAGGTCGGGTCGGTGCTCGCGCCGGCGCTCGAGGCAGCGGGTCACGAGCTCGTGAACGATCTCCGCAAGGCGGACGTGATGGTCGACTTCACGACGCCGGACGCCGTCGTCGCGAACGTCGAGACCGCCGTCGATGCCGGCGTCCCTTCGGTCGTCGGTACGTCGGGCGCCGATCTCACCGAGGTGGGGGAGGGTGCCGCCCGAGTTGGAGTCCCCGTCTTCTATGCGCCGAACTTCGCGCTCGGGGCGGTGCTGATGATGCGCTTCGCTGCCGAGGCGGCAAAGCACCTGCCGCGCGCGGAGATCGTGGAGGCGCACAACGAGGCGAAGGTCGACGCGCCGTCCGGTACGGCCAAGGCGACCGCGGAGGCGATGGGCGGCGACGTCGCCATCCACTCCGTGCGCCTGCCCGGTCTCGTCGCCCACCAGGAGGTGCTGCTCGGCGGCGAAGGGCAGCTACTGACGATCCGCCACGACACGTTCTCGCGGGAGGCGTACGTGCCGGGAGTGCTGCTGGCGCTCGAACGGGTGCGCGATCTCCCGCCGGGGCTGACGATCGGCCTCGACGCGCTCCTGTAGCGCGGCTACGATCACGTCGTGCTCGGCGAAGTCCTGACGGCGATCGTCACGCCGTTCCGCGAGGACGGCTCGGTCGACTTCCACCGATTCGCCGAGCTGGCGCACTACCTCGTGGAGCACGGCTCCGACGGCCTCGTCGTCGCAGGGACGACGGGTGAGTCGCCGACGTTGTCGGAGGACGAGCGGCTGGAGCTGTTCCGGGTCGCTGTCGGCGCCGTCGGTGAGCACGCGACGGTGATCGCCGGCACGGGAACGTACTCGACTGCGGAGTCGATGCACCTGACGGAGAAGGCCCACCACCTCGGCGTCGACGGCTTCCTCGTCGTGACGCCGTACTACTCGAAGCCACCACAGCGCGGGATCGTCGAGCACTTCAAGGCGATCGCCTCGATGAGCGAAAAGCCGGTCATCGTCTACAACATCCCGGGCCGCGTGGTCATCAACATCGAGCCGGAGACGATGGCGAAGCTCGCCGAGATCGAGAACGTCCGAGCTGTGAAGCAGGCGAACGACGACCACCACCAGGCGCGCTTCATCGTCGAGGAGACGGGGCTCGACCTGTACGCCGGCGACGACAACCTCGTGTTCCCCTTCCTCGAGCTCGGCGGGATGGGCGGCGTGTGCGTGCACACGCACGTCGTCGGCCCTCGCGTGAAGGAGATGATTCGTCTGTACAAGGCGGGCGACCACGTCGAGGCGCGCCGGATCGACGAGGAGCTCGAGGCGGCTTACGACCTGCTGAAGGTGGAGACGAACCCGATCGCGATCAAGGCTGCGCTCAACCTGCTCGGGCACGAGGTGGGCGGGTTGCGGCTGCCCCTGGTCGAGGCGACGGAAGACCAGCTGGGGCAGGTGCGGAGCTGCCTGGACCGGCTCGGCCTCGCAGCGCCGGTCCAGGCCAGCTCTCAGGCCAGCTCCTCAGCGCTCGGGCGCTGGGTGGCCGCTCGTCGCCGCTGTGCTTCTGCTCGTCGGCGCTCAGCCGCTCCACCTGCCTACGCCCTGCTGATCCGGGGCGTACCTGACGGCGCCGCCCTCGACCTGCTCCGCATCCTCGTCCGCCACTTCGAGGTCGGCCTGAGCCGCCTCCAGCTGCTCCTCATCGGTGTGCTTCTGCTCGTCCGTCACGGTCGTCTCCCTTCGGCGGGTTGCCGCATTTGCGGCTGATGTTACTAAGACTCTCGAAAACGGCCAAATCTTCCCGCGGCAGGCGCGCGGGGGCCGCCGCTACTGCTCGAGCTGCTGGCCGACGAGGTAGTAGTAGAGCCCTTGCCGTTCCATGAGCTCTCCGTGCGCGCCGCGTTCGACGATGCGCCCGCGGTCGAGGACGACGATGAGATCGGCGTCGCGAACGGTGCTCAGGCGGTGGGCGATCACGATCGACGTGCGGCCGGCCATCAACTCGTCGAGGTGACGCTGCACGGAGCGCTCCGACTCGGAGTCGAGCGCACTCGCGGCCTCGTCGAGCACGAGCACTGCGGGACGGCGGTAGATGGCACGTGCGATGGCGATCCGCTGCGCCTGGCCGCCTGAGAGGCGGAGACCGCTGTCGCCGATGCGCGTCTCGTAGCCGAGCGGCAGCCGCTCGACGAAATCGTGAATCGCAGCAACCTTTGCGGCCCACTGGACGCCGACCGGGTCGGGCTCGTCGCCGAAGGCGATGTTGCGCGCGATCGTGTCGTCGAACAGGTACGTCTCCTGGAGCACGAAGCCGATGCGCCTGCGCGCAGTGCGGTAGTCGACCGTCGCCAGGTCGATGCCGTCGAGCTCCACCTTGCCCGCGGTCGGCTCGAGCAGGCCGGCGACGAGCTTCACGAGCGTCGTCTTGCCCGAGCCGCTGCGCCCGACGACGGCGACGGTCGTGCCGGCGTCGACGTCGAGGTCGATGCCGGACAGAATCTCCTGCGCCTCGGGCCCGCCGTACCGGAACGACAGATTCCGCAGGCGAACCGCTCCTTCCACGATTTCCATGGGCTGGAGCCGCTCGCGGTCGGTGCCCTGCTCGGGCTCCGCCTGCACGACGTCGCCCAGCCGGTCGAGGAGGATCCGCCCGATCTGGAGCTCGTCCCACAGCGAGAGCAGGATGAGCACCGGGCCGTTCGTGAGCAGCACCAGCGCGTTGAAGGCCACGAACTCGCCCAGCGTCATCGCGCCGTCGATGACGAGCAGCCCTCCGGCGAAGAGGAAGAGGACGAGCGAGAGAATCGTCACGAGCTGCACGGCGCCCTGGTACGTCATGATCAGGAACTCCGCGCGGAACACGCGCTCAGCCAGCCCGGCGAAGCGGTCGCGCATCTGGCCGCGGAACCCGTCCTCGGCCGCGAGCACCTTCACCGTCTCGATGCCGCGAATGGCGTCGATCTGCTGCGACGCGTAGCGGCCGTAGGCTTCCTCGAGGTTGTCGAACATCGGCCGCAGGCGGCGGGCCGAGTAGCGCATGAGCAGGACGTAGAGCGGGACGACGGCGAGGTAGACGAGCGTCAGCTGCCAGGAGTAGACGAGCATCAGGCAGAGCGCAGCGACGACCTGGGCGGCCATGGTCAGCCCCACCACGCCGCTGTCGACGAGGATCAGCCGTACCTGGCGGACACCGGACAGGCGCCGCTCGATGTCACCTGTCCGCCGCCGGGCGAAGTAGCTCATCGGCAGGCCGAGCAGGCGGCCAGTGAGGAAGTCGAGAGCGGTCGTGTCGATGCGAACCGCGGTCCGGCTGAGGATGTAGCGCTGGGCAACCGTGGCGGCGACCATCGCGACGAGCACCGCGAGCATGGCGCCGAGACCGATCAGCAGCAGCTGCCGGTCGCCGTCGGGAATCGCGTCGTCGACGATGACCTGAGTGAACACCGGTACCGCCAGCTCGAGGCCTGCGGCGACGAGGGCGAGCGCCGTCGCCCCGGCGATGGCGAGCCGGTGCGGGCGAAGGAACTGGAACAGCCAGCGGTAGTCGGACCTGTCCTCCTCGATCTCCTCGAACGCAGGGGTGGGGGACAGCAGCGTCGCGTAGCCCGTCCACTTCTCGTCGAACTCCTCCCGCGACAGCGTGCGCAGGCCGCGAGCGGGGTCGCCGATGCGAACGCTGGTAGCGCCGACCTCGTAGAGCACCACCCAGTGGTTCCCTTCCCAGTGGCAGAGGGCCGGCAGCGGCAGCCGGTCGAGGCGACTCTTCGAAGCCCTGACGTTGTGAGCTTCGAGGCCGAGCGCCTCAGCGCCCCTCGAGAGGCCGAGCAGGCTCGTCCCCTCGCTCGACGTGTGGACGAACTCGCGGATGCGGGGCAGGCCGACGGTCTTGCCGAAGTACCGCGTGACCATGGCCAGGCAGGCGGCGCCGCAATCCATCTCGTCGAGCTGGTAGACATGCGGCAGCCGACGACGCCGGCGGCGGGGGAGAGGCGCCGCGGCAGGCTCGAGCTCCTCCGCCACCGAGGCGTCCCGCGGCGCGGCGTCACCGTCGGCAGCGTCGACTCCCGCAACCTCGGCGGGCAGCAGCTCCTCGGCGAAGTCAGCGGGAAGGGAGGCCCGGCGCCGGTAGTCGGCAAGGGCCGTCCGCTCCTCGACCCGCTTGCGGAACTCGGGGTACTCGTCCAGCAGCCTGCTGACGACACCGGGGCCGAGGGCGAGGAGCCGGCACGGTGTCGAAGCCTCCACGGTCGCTTCCCGCCGGCCGTGGTGAAGCACGGACAGCTCGCCGAAGAAGTCGCCCGCGTGGAGGTACTCGACGACGGCACCGTTGCGCACAATGCGTAATCGGCCGGACTCGACGAAGTACAGCGACCCCATCTCGCCGCCTGCGTGGATGACTGTCTCGCCGGGCTCCGCCTGAAGCGGCTCGAGGCTCCCCGCCATCTCCGCGAGCCCTTCGGGCGGTAGGGACGCGAAGACGGAGTGGAGTTGCAGGAAGTTGAGAGCCGTGCGTGTCCGCCCGATCCCCGCAAAGGTGTCGCGTACGGCCGGGTAGCGGTTGACGAGCGCGCGGAAGACGCCTCGCTCCAGCCTGAACGCCTCGACGGGCTCGCGCG
This sequence comes from uncultured Actinomycetes bacterium, assembly GCA_963786725.1. Classification (GTDB taxonomy): domain Bacteria; phylum Actinomycetota; class Thermoleophilia; order Gaiellales; family Gaiellaceae; genus PALSA-612. The sequence continues at coordinate 635,190 of CAWBAD010000007.1, forward strand.
CACGCACGGTGGCGATGCGGGTCGAGTCGGCGAGCAGTCCGATCTCGCCGAAGTAATCGCCCTGTCGCAATACGTGGAGTGACACCTCCTCGCTGGCCTCGGCATGCCCCACGACACGGGCGGAGCCGGAGACGATGACGTAGAACGCGTCGGCCTCGTCGCCCTCCGCGACGATCACGCCGCCGAAATCGAACGCGACGGGCTCGAAGGCGTCGACGACGACCGCGCGTACCTCGGCGGGGAGCCGGCCGAAGACGGGCAGCTCGTGGAGAACGCGTACGGCCTCGTCGGAGAACGTGCGCTCAGAGCTGCTCATGCCAGACGACATGATCGGTCTCCAGCCGGTCGGCGGCCCGATCGGCAGCGGCCGTTGACGCGCGCGCCATGACGGCAGGATCGGCGGGGTCGGCCGGGAGCTTCTCGTGCACTTCGACGATCACGAAACCGTCCGCCGTCGCCACCGGTCCGACGAGCTCGTTGCGGCCGACTCCGGCGAGCAGCGGGGCCAGCGCCGGATCGGCGTCCTCGAGCCAGATCTCCCGCTGCTCCGTGGTCGTGCCGGCAGCCGCGGCAGCTTCCGCGAATGCCAGGCCGTCCAGCCGGACGAGGAGCGCGACCTCGGCAGCGACATGCTGCTCGCCGAATCCGGCCAGGAGACACCGGACCCGGATCCAGTCCAGGCGGGCCGCCGCGATCTCGCGTGCGATTGCTTCGTCGGTGGCGACCTCGTCGCAGAACGCCTCGTAGGCAGCTTCGAGGCTCCCGAGATCGGCGTCGGGAGCGACGGCGAGGACGCGCGCCAGCGTCCTGGCGCACTCGTCGAGCCGGCCCGAGCACATTGCCTCCGCCCAGACGTCCTGGTCGTCGACGGCGGCGCGGGGCTGAGTCTGGCCCTGGGCGCGGGCGACAGCACGCCGCATGTACGCGAGCCAGGACTCGGCATTCAGCCCGCGGCGCTCGAGCCAGGCGCCGAGGTCGTCGGCGGCAAGCAGGCGGCGCTCCCGGCGCCACGCCTGAGCAGCCTCCGCGACCGCTTCACGCGCCGGCTCGACGGCCTGCAGCGCGCCTGCCCCGGCTGCGGCGTCGCACTCGATCGCCTCCCAGTCACCCCGCAGACGGGCGATGCCTGCGACGTCCTGCCACGTGTAGGCCGCGCCGCGGACGGTAAAGACGGGCTGGTCGAGCAGCTAGCCCTCGCGGAGGATCCGCGCCTTCTCGGCCCGGGTCACGCCCGGTCGCTTCCTGCTGGAGAACAGCCGCATCGCGCGCACCATACACTGGGTCCAGATGGCTGATCCCGTTCGCATCATCCCGCTCGGCGGCCTCGGTGAGGTGGGAAAGAACATGACGGTGATCGAGGGTGACGGCGGTTGTCTCGTCATCGATGCGGGGCTCGCTTTCCCGCGCGACGAGCATCTCGGCGTCGACCTCGTGCTTCCCGACATCTCGTACCTGGTCGACCGCGGGCGTCCCGTCGACGCCGTCGTGCTCACGCACGCGCACGAGGATCATGTGGGCGGCCTGCCGTACCTCCTGCGCGAGGTGGACGTTCCGAGGATCATCGGCACCCGCCTGACGCTCGGCCTCGTCCAGTCCAAGCTCGCCGAGCACAAGCTAACCGAGCGCACCGAGCTGGTCGAGGTGCGGCCGGAAGACGGGCCGGTGGAGGAAGGGCCGTTCCGGCTGGAGCTCGTGCGGATGGCGCACTCGATCCCCGACAACGCGGCCGTCGTCGTGGAGGTCGGCGGGCAGCGCATCCTCCATACGTCGGACTACAAGCTCGACCACACGCCGATCGACGGCTTCAAGACCGACGTGGGGCGCTTGGCCGAGCTCGGCAACCTCGGGATCGATCTCCTGCTCGGCGACTCGACGAATGCCGAGCGGCCCGGTTACACGGGCTCGGAGCGGCTCGTCGGCGACGCGTTCCGCCAGATCATCCCGCTGCGCACGGGCCGCGTGCTCGTCGCGTCGTTCGCCTCGAACGTCCACCGCATGCAGCAGGCCGTCGACGTCGCGCTCGAGTGCGACCGCAAGGTGTGCATCGTCGGGCGGTCGATGCGGAAGAACCTCAACATCGCGCGCTCGCTCGGCTATATGGAGGTGCCCGACGAGGCGCTCGTGAAGCCCGACGAGCTCGACAACTATCCCCCGGATAGGGTGCTCGTGCTTTGCACGGGCAGCCAGGGCGAGCCGCTATCCGCGCTGACTCGGATCGCCTACCAGGACCATCCTTCGATCAACGTCGAGCGCGGGGACACGGTGATCATCTCGGCGAAGGCAGTTCCCGGGAACGAGCTGCGCGTGCACGACACGATCAACCAGCTCGCGCGTGCCGGCGCGGAGGTGCTGCATCACGAGATCGCGCCGGTCCACGTCTCCGGCCACGGCAACTCGGAGGAGATCCGCACGGTGATCGGCCTCGTGCGACCGAAGGCGGTCATGCCGGTACACGGCGAGTACCGGATGCTCGCCGCCCAGGCGCGGATGGCGCAGGACGCGGGCGTGCCGGCGAACGCGATTGTGCTGGCGGAGAACGGCTCCGTCGTCGAGCTGTCCGCGGACGGCGTGCGGCTCGCGGATCGCGTGGAGTCTGGCGTGATGTTCGTCGACGGCCTCGCTGTGGGAGACATCTCGGACGTGGCGCTGCGTGATCGGCGGCGGCTGTCGGAGGACGGCGTCGTGATCATCGTGGCCACGCTCTCCAGCTCGAACGGCCGCGCCACGGCTACGCCCGAGCTGATCGCCCGCGGCTTCGCGGAGGCGGACGAGCTGCTCGAGGAGCTACGCACGGAGGCCGGCTCGGTGCTCGACGGGTTGCTCGCGCAGAACATCCTCGAGATCAAGCTCCTCCAGGAGCATCTCCACGATGGGCTCGGCCAGCTCGTCTACGACCGGACGAAGCGTCGGCCGCTGATCCTGCCGGTCGTGGTGGAGGTATGAGCGCCGTCGAGACACGCGACTGGGCGGGCGTGCTCACGCGCCATGCGGTCGAGCCGGAGACCGGCCGTCGCCTCGTCGGCCAGCTACGCGCCTGCGAGGTATCGGCGCTGGCGTTCTGCCGCCTGCTCGAGCGCTGGGCTCGCGGAGACGCCGAGCCTTCCTCGCCGGGCAGGCGGGAAGCGGCGTTGCAGCGTGCCGCCGACCGGGCGGAGACCGCGATCGCAGGCTTGGAGCAGCCCCTTGCGCGCTACCTGCTGGAGCTCGAGCCCGACGCCGCGGAGGGACGTTCGTGGTACGGCGAGCCGGGGCAGGCGGAGCTCGTTGAGTGGGACGCCGTGCTGACCCGCGCCGGCGTTCATGCCGCCCCTCATCGCGTCGCCCAGGCGTATCTCGAGCTGGCGGTGCTCGTGCGTGCGCTGGAGGGGCTGGCCGATCGTGCTCGGGTGGGATGCCCGCCCGACCGCAACTCCTTGTGGGCAGGGCTGTTCGATCTCCGTGAGAACCTCCTCGACCGAGCCGTCGAGGACCTGCGCGCGCTCGCTGCGTGAACCCGCCCAACATCGCCGTCGTCGGGTCGGTCAACCTCGACCTGGTAGTGCGATGCGACCGGCTGCCCCGGCCGGGCGAGACGCTCTCGGGCGCGTCGTTCGCGCGCTACCCGGGCGGCAAGGGTGCGAACCAGGCCGTTGCGGCCCGGCGGCTCGGTGCCGAAGTGACCTTCACCGGAGCAGTAGGCCGCGACTCCTTCGCCGAAGAGGCGCTGGCGGGGCTGCGTGAGGCCGGAGTCGCGCTGCGCGTCGTCGAACGCGACGCGCCGACGGGCGTGGCGCTGATCGAGGTGGCCGGCGGCGGGGAGACGACGATCGTCGTGGCGCCGGGAGCCAATGCGGAACTGGAGGTAGGAGACGTCGACGTGTCTGGCGCGGACGCCGTTCTCTGCCAACTGGAAGTGGCAGATGAGGTCGTGAGGGCTGCCGCAGCGCAGGCGCGCTTCCTTTGCCTCAACGCCGCGCCGGCGCGGGCAATCGACGTCGAGCCGGACCTCCTCGTCGTCAACCGGCTCGAGTACGAGGCGGTCGGCGGCCACGGGGGGTTGACGGCCGTCACGCTGGGCGCCGAGGGCGCCGTCCTGCTCGAAGATGGGGAGGAGGTGGCGCGTGCTGTTCCGCCGCGGGTTGATGCTGTCGACGGAACGGGAGCGGGCGATGCGTTCACGGCCTGCCTGCTCGTCTCACTCCTCGGGGGGCGATCGCTCGAGGAGGCGCTACGACGTTCGTGCGCGGCCGGTGCGATCGCCGCGTCGCGACCGGGTGCTCAGCCGTCGCTGCCGACGGCTGCCGAAGTCGAAGCGATCCTCGCTCGCTAGGAGTCGAGCTCGGCCACGAGCCGCTTGGGGGCGACGATGCGGTAGCTCTCCTCGATCCAGTCTCGCAGCAGGTCGAGGTTGACCCCCGGCGCACGTAGCGGCACCGTCACCCAGCCCGATTTGCCGAGGCCGTAGCCCGTGGGCTCCGCGCCTTCGATCGCGAGCGCGTGGCCGTGCGACTCGTCGAGCTTCACGGTCATCCGCTTGGACGTGGAGGGGCCGAGAAACACAAAGATCTTCCCGTTCACCTTTGCGACGTCCTCACCCCAGGGATGGTCCTCAACGGCGCCCGGGAACGAGAGCGCGAAGTCCCGGAGCTTCTCGTGCGCGCCGGCCATGCCGACTCACGATACTGCGCACGTGGCCACACCGATCCTCATCGACTGCGACCCGGGTCACGACGACGCGATCGCCATTCTGCTGGCACTGGCGAGCCCTGAGGTGGAGCTGGTCGGCATCACCACCGTCCACGGCAACCAGACGGTCGAGAAGACGACGCGGAACGCGCTGAGGGTGCTGGAGCTCGTAGGCCGGGACGACGTGCCGGTTGCGCGGGGCGCCGATCGGCCTCTCGCTCGCGAGCTCACGGTTGCCGCCCACGTTCACGGCGAGAGTGGGCTCGACGGGCCGGCGCTGCCCGATCCGAGGGCCGCTGCAGTCGAGCAGGATGCGGTGGCGTTCCTCGCAGAGCATCTCGGCCCCGGCGTCGTGCTCGTACCGACCGGGCCGCTCACGAACGTCGCGCAGCTGCTCACGGAGCATCCCGACGTGCGGCCGGAGCGAATCGTGCTGATGGGCGGCTCGATCGGGCTCGGCAACATCACGCCGGCGGCGGAGTTCAACATCTGGGCCGATCCTGAGGCAGCTGCCGTCGTGTTCGAAAGCGGTGTCGAGATCACGATGGTCGGATTGGACGTGACGCACGAGGCGATCGTCGTGCCGGAGCGGGTGGAGCGTTTTCGGCGGATGGGACGTGTCGGTGCTGTCGTCGCCGAGCTAATCGAGTTCTTTGGTGCGCTACCACCGCGAGACCTACGGATGGCCGGGTCCGCCAGTCCACGACGCGCTGGCGGTGGCGGTGCTGATCCGGCCCGAGCTGGTGGAGACGGCGCATCGACGAGTCGCGATCGAGACGGAGTCGGAGCTCTGTCGCGGCAGAACTGTCGTCGACCTCTACCCGCGAGGGCCGAGAGCGCCCAACGCACACGTGGCCGTAGGAGTCGACGCGTCGGCCTTTCTCGACCTGCTCGAGGAGCGAATCGCCACGCTCGTCTAGCGACAAAGATGGAGCAGTGCCTGGCACTGGATCTGCGCCGATTGTGTGTCAGTCGATCCACATCGGCAGCGCCGATCGCCAGCGGCGCGTACGGTCAGTAGCAGTGGCGCGGGTCAATCGATGCTCCCTTCACGACGGGTTCTTCCACGTTCATGCCCGAGGCGTGTTTGGGTGCGCGCTGTTCGCAGACGACGAAGACCGACACGCGTTTCTGAGGCTAGTGCGGCAGTGCGAGCGAGAATACGAGTGGCTCATTCATGCCTTCACGCTGCTCTCGACGCACTACCACCTGGTCGTCGAGACCACTCGGCGCTCCTTGTCCGAGGGCCTTTTCAGATTGAACGGAGCGTACGCCCACAGGTTCAACAAGCGCCACGAGCGGTTCGGCCACGTCTTTGCCGAGCGCTTCCGGGCTCGCGTGATCGAGAGCGAGGACTACCTCTACGATGCGTGCGCCTACGTCACGCAGAATCCCGTCGCCGCGGGCCTATGTGACGCGCCGGAAGAGTGGCCGTGGTCGTACAGCCGCCACGCCGCCTAGCCCGCGACCCAGCGTTCCTTCGAGAGGAAGAAGCCGTGCCCCGTGCTGTTCGCGCAGCTGAGCCCGATCAGCAGCGACACGCACGTGAACGGCCCGCGCTTCCAGACGCTGCCGTACCTGAGCACGGGCGCCTTCCGGTCGTACACCGTGTCGCCGGCGCACGTCGGCGCCGCCGTTCCGCGGCCCATTGAGAGTCCCGTCCAGTCGAGCTCGCAGCGACCTCGGGGCCGCGGCCGCAGACCCGAGAGGATGTCGCAGCGGAGGTTCACCGGCCCGAATCCGGTCGAGTAACCACAAGCGATGTTGCCGGACGGCATGCGAAAGGTCACGTACACGGTTTCGCGCCCCTGAGCCGAGGCGGCCAGGGCAACCGCGCACACCACCGAAACGACCAGCACCGGGAGGAGCCGCACGGCGCCGATTATGCAGGAAGCGCGCGGCAGTCCACGAACTCGCCAACATGGCGCGCAAGAAGCGTTCTTCCAAGCTGCGCCCGAAGTCGCCGTCGCGCGTTCGCCGAAGGAAGAAGAAGGCGACGCGCACGCGAAGCCACCATTACCCCGAGCTGATGGGCCTCGCACTCGTCGCCTTCGGCCTGTTCCTCGGCGCGGTCCTGTACGGAGGCTGGAGCGGCGGTGTCGTCGGCGGGCGCCTGACCGACGGCCTCGAATCGCTCATCGGCGCGGCCGTCTACGTGCTCCCGGTGGCGACGATCTGCGTCGGAGCGCTCGCCCTTGTGCGCAGCGAGCTCGTGGACATGCGTCCCTTCCGCATCGGGCTCGTCGTCACATCCGTTGGCCTCTTGCTCGTTCTCGGCGACGCCCATGGCGGCTACGCAGGTGAGGGCCTCGAAGCCGCCTTCGCCTGGCTGATCGGCTCCACCGGCGTGCTCATCCTCGGCACGTTCACGCTGCTAGCCGGACTGCTGCTGCTCACGGGCGCGTCCGTCGGCGCCATCATCAGGCGCTCCCACGGCGCAGTGCGGCGCGTACGCCGCCGCGCCGCCGAGCGTCACGAAGAGACCGCCCTCGCCGACGTGATCCCGCTCGAGCCGGCTCGCACCTCGCCGCCGCTCGTCGACGGCGTCCACGACTACCCGGACATCACCGAGCAGACCCTGGAGCCCGCTTCGCTCGTCACCGAGCCGGAAGAGTCGTGGGAGGAGACGCAGCCGTCGCTCTTTGACCCGTCTGAGATCGCAAGCGAGGCGTACCGCTTGCCCGACCGGACGTTGCTGCGCCAATCGAAGTCGACCGGCGGAGCGAACGCCGAGACGAGCGCGCGTATCGCAGAGACACTCGTCAACGCCCTCGCCAACTTCGGCGTCGACGCGACTGTGGTCGGGGAGATCTCCGGGCCGCGCGTGACGCGTTACGAGCTCCAGCTGGCACCGGGGACGAAAGTGGCGAAGGTGGCGGCGCTCAAGGACGACCTCTCGTACGCGCTGGCGACGACGGAGATCCGCATCCTCGCGCCGATCCCGGGCAAGCAGGCCGTGGGCGTGGAGGTCCCCAACGCCTCGCCCGAACCTCGTCACGCTCGGCGACGTCTTCGACGACCTGCCGCAGGCGGCCAGCCCGCTGTCGCGTCTGGCTGGGGAAGGACATCTCGGGCAACGCCGTCTGGACCGACCTCTCGCGCATGCCGCACCTGCTCATCGCCGGCACGACCGGCTCGGGCAAGTCCGGCTGCATCAACACGATCCTCACCTCGATCCTGCTGCGCGCCACGCCCGACGACGTGCGGATGATCCTCGTCGACCCCAAGCGCATCGAGCTCGGCTACTACGAGTCGATTCCACACCTGCTCACGCCTGTCGTCTCCAGCCCGAAGCAGGCAGCAGCGGCGCTGACAAACGTCGTCGGGGAGATGGAGCGTCGCTACGAGCGCATGTCGCTCTTTCGCGCGCGCAGCCTGCCCGAGCTGAACCGCGCGCTCCGTTCGCGAAACGAGGCTCCGCTGCCCTATCTGCTGCTCGTCATCGACGAGCTCGCCGACCTGATGATGATCTCGCCGCAGGACGTGGAGGACTCGGTCATCCGGCTCGCCCAGAAGTCGCGCGCCGTCGGCATCCACCTGGTGCTCGCGACGCAGCGCCCGTCCGTCGACGTGATCACGGGCATGATCAAGGCCAACGTCCCCAGCCGGATCGCCTTCGCCGTCTCCAGCCAGACCGACTCACGGGTGATCCTCGACCAGGCCGGCGCCGAGACGTTGCTGGGCCAGGGCGACATGCTGTTCAAGCCGCTCGGGACGTCACGGCTACAGCGGCTCCAGGGCGCATACGTCAGCGAGGAGGAGGTCGCGCTCGTGGTCGACCAGTGCCGCTCGCAGCGCCCCCAGGAGCTGGACGAGTCGCTGCTCGTCGCGCCCGAGCGAGAGCCCGAAGACGGAGGAGACGACGAGGATTTCGACCCCGACGAGGACCCGCTGCTCGAGAAGGCCATCGAGGTCGTCCTCCAGACGCAGACCGCGTCGGTATCCCTGCTCCAACGCCGACTCCGCGTCGGCTACACGCGCGCCGGACGTCTGATCGACATGCTCGAGCGCCGCGGCATCATCTCCGGCTACGAGGGATCGAAGCCCCGCCGCGTGCTCACCGGCTCCTCCGAGGTGGACTCGGCTGCGCACGGATAGTTAAGCGTCGGTTGCATCAGCAACAAGGTTCAACTTCGGGTTAGCATCGGGCGTCTAATTCGGTCGGCAACCGACCAGATCAAGGGAGGGCAAGTGAAGCGAACACGCAGAATGGCCGGCTCGGTCGGCCTACTCGTCGCCGTCGCCGTCGCCGCATCGGCGCTCATCGCCACGGGCGTCAGCTCGGCGGCTCCTCAGGCCGCATTCCTGGCCGGAGTCGTCTCCGACGTCGGCCGCTTCAACGACAAGGGCTTCAACCAGCTCTCGCTCCAGGGCTGCAAATCCGGCGCGAAGAAGGCCGGCGGGACGTGTCGCGCGTTCGAGTCGCGCTCGACGGCCGACTACCTCCCGAACTTCACGAAGCTCCAGCGGGACGGGGCGAACATCTCGATCGCCACCGGCTTCCTGCTCGCCGACGGATCGGCGACGGTCGCGAAGAAGTTCCCGAAGAGCCACTTCACGATCGTCGACTACTCGGTCGAACGCTTCGCCGTTCGCGAACAAGAAGGGCAAGCCGCATCTTCAAGAACGTCCTCGGGCTCACGTTCGCGACGAACGAGAACAGCTACATGATCGGCTGCCTCGCCGCCCTCATGGCCAAGAAGGCAGGGTGGCAACACGATCAGCGCTGTCGGCGGCATCAACATCCCGACCGTGACGATCTTCATCGCCGCGTACGCGGCCGGCGCCACGAAGTGCGTCAAGGGAACGAAGACGCTGTCGACTTCTCCGCAGGACTTCGTCGACCAGGCGAAGTGCAAGGAGCTCGCACTGAACCAGATCGACGGCGGCTCGAAGGTCGTCTTCGCGGTGGCCGGTGGTCTGCGGCCTCGGCGCGCTCGACGCGGCGAAGGAGAGCAAAGCTCTGGGGCGTCGGCGTCGACAAGGACCAGGCGTTCCTCGGCCCGCACATCCTCACGAGCGCAGTGAAGAGGGTGGACCGCGCGGTCGAAGCGGTCGATCTTCGCCGAGGAGCTCGGCCTCTACGCCGGCGGCACCGACCTCAACTTCAACCTCAAGAACAACGGCGTCGCCATCGGCAAGATCAGCCCGAGGGTGCCGAAGGCGTACATCAAGAGGATGAACGCTCTCGGCGTCCAGATCATCGCCGGCAAGATCAAGCCGCCGACGACGCTCTAGGCGCTTCGTAGACGAACCGCTCGACGAGGGCGGGCTCTCCGGCCCGCCCTCGTTCTGCTCGGAACGAACGTCGGCGAAGCCGTAGAATCCCGCGCGCAGTGAGCGAGCGTCCCGTCGTCCTCGAGCTGCGCGGTATCACGAAGCAGTTTCCCGGCGTCCTCGCCAACGACCACATCGACTTCGACCTTCGCAGCGGGAGAGGTCCACGCGCTGCTCGGCGAGAACGGCGCCGGCAAGTCGACGCTCATGAGCATCCTCTACGGCCTCTACCACCCGGACGAAGGCGAGATCCTGATCAAGGACAAGCCCGTCCGGATCCACTCGCCGAAGGAGGCGATCGAGCGCGGGATCGGCATGGTGCACCAGCACTTCATGCTCATCCCAGTCATGACGGTCGCCGAGAACATCGTGCTCGCGACCGAGCCGACGACGGCGCACGTCTTGCTCGACTATGCACGCCGCACGACAGCGCGTCAAGAAGCTCGCGGAGACATTCAACTTCGCGATCGACCCGTCGGCGCGCGTCGAGAGCATCTCGGTCGGCCAGCAGCAACGCGTCGAGATCCTCAAGGCGCTCTACCGAAGCGCGGACATCCTCATCCTCGACGAGCCGACGGCGGTGCTCACGCCGCAGGAGGCGCTCGAGCTCTTCGGCATCCTCAAGACCCTCGTCCGCGAGGGGATGTCGATCATCTTCATCAGCCACAAGCTTCACGAGGTGCTCGAGATCGCCGACCGCATCACAGTGCTCCGGCGCGGCAAGAAGATCGAGACGCTGCCCGCCGCGGGTGCCACGGAGGCTGAGCTCGCGCGGCTGATGGTCGGTCGCGACGTGCTCCTGCGCGTCGAGAAGACACCCTCCGAGCCCAAGGAGCCGCTGCTCGCCGTCGTGGATCTCCACGTGCTCGACGAGCGCGAGCTCGAAGCCGTGAGCGGGGTCTCGTTCGAGGTGCGGGCCGGTGAGATCGTCGGCATCGCCGGCGTCGACGGCAACGGCCAGACGGAGCTCGTCGAGGCCCTCACGGGCCTGCGCAAGATCGAAAGCGGCGGCTTCAGCGTCGGCGGGCGAGACCTTACTGGCGCGAGCACCAACCACATTCTCGACGCGGGCGTCGGGCACATTCCCGAGGACCGCCAGCGTCGCGGGCTCGTGCTCGAGTTCACCCTGGCCGAGAACATGGCGCTCCACGACTTCGACCGGCCGCCGAACTCGAGGCTTGGCTGGCTTCGGCCAGGACACCTGATCGAGCGCGCCGCGAAGCTCCTCCGCGAGTTCGACGTCCGCGGCGGTGGCCCGAAGACACTTGCGAAGTCGCTCTCGGGCGGGAACCAGCAGAAGGTCGTCGTCGCCCGAGAGGTCGGGAACGACCCGCGCGTGCTGATCGCCGCCCAGCCCACCCGCGGCCTCGACGTCGGCGCCATCGAGTTCGTCCACCGGCGCCTCGTCGAGGAACGCGACGAAGGGCGTGCCGTCCTCCTCGTCTCGCTCGAGCTCGACGAGATTCTCTCGCTCTCCGACCGCATCCTCGCGATGTACGAGGGGAAGATCGTCGGCGAGTACGGACCTGACGTCTCGGAGGAGGAGCTGGGCATCGCGATGCTCGGAGGCGCCATGGCCGGGGAGCAGGCGGCGTGAACACCGAGCCGACCGTCAACGAGCCGGGCATCCCCGAGGGCGAGCCCCGGACGGCCGCCGCGCGTTTCGATCGCTGGCAACGGGCAGGCAGTTGGGTAGCACCAGTCCTGACGGCGATCCTCGCGTTCCTCGCCGGCGGCCTCGTCGTGCTCGCGACGGGCCACGACCCGGTCAAGGTCTACAAGGGCATCTGGGAGGGCACCGGGCTCGAGTGGTTCTACCAGGTCGGCTCGTACGAGGTCGGCCTGCCCTTCACGGACGCCACGGTCTGGTTCCCGTGGAACGTGAACGACATCGACTCGATCGCGGCGACCAACCTCCAGCAGACGCTCATCCTCTGGACGACGCTCGTGCTCACCGGCCTGGCCGTCGCCTTCGCCTTCCGCTGTGGTCTCTTCAACATCGGCGGACAGGGGCAGTACTTCGTCGGCGCGTACTTCGCGATCTGGATCGGCTCGTCGTTCTCGGGGATGAACAGCTTCGTCCACATCGTGTTCGCAATCGTCGCCGCTGCACTGGCGGGAGCGGCCTGGGCAGGCATCGCCGGAATCCTCAAGGCCACGGTCGGGGCGCACGAGGTGATCACGACGATCATGCTCAACTGGATCGCCTACTACCTCGGGCTCTACCTGTTCGGCCAGGGAGGGCCGCTCCAGAACACCGAACAGGTGTTCAGCCCCACCTCGAACGCGGTGGCCGAGAGCGCCAAGCTGCCCGTCTTCTGGGGCGACCCGGTCCTCCAGGGCCTCCACATCGGGCTGTTCATCGCGTTCGCCGCGCTCGTCTCGTTCTGGGTCATCATCAGCAGGACGACCCTCGGCTACGAAGTGCGTGCCGTCGGGTTCAACCCGGAGGCTGCGCGCTACGGTGGCATCTCGGTCGCCCGCAACTACTTCCTGGCCATGGCCATATCGGGCGTATTCGCCGGGTTGGCAGGAGCAGTAGACATGCTCGGCTGGCGCTTCTCCATCGGGTTCTCGGACATCCAGTCCTCGGCGATCGGGTTCACGGGCATTGCCGTAGCCCTCCTGGGCCGCAACACTGCGGTCGGCGTCGCCCTGTCGGCGCTCGTCTTCGGCGCGCTGCTCAACGGCACGGCGTCGCGCAACATCCCGCCCGAGGCATTCGACATCCCCGAGCAGGCCGGCAACCTCTCGCTCACGATCCAGGCGCTCGTGCTGCTCTTCATCGGCGCCGACATCGTGATCCTCTGGGTCTGGAACAAGAGCGGCCAGAAGATCGGCGTCGGCAGGAGTTCGCCGTTGTGAGCGTCAACGTCCCGACGGCGGAGCCAGGGCGAGTCGCAGATCTCGTCCGGCCGAGCTACCTCGCCTGGGCCGGCATCGCGCTCGGCGTGGTCGCGTTCTGGCTCGCGTTGCCCCCGGTGACTGCGCGCTCACCGCTCGTGCCGCTCGCGGTCGGTGGCCTCGGCGTTGCCGCCGGCTTGTCGGCGCGCCGCCTCGGCGTGAGCCGCCGCCTCGCCTTTGGCGCAGTTACGGCTGCCGCGTTGGGGATCCTCCTCGGCTGGCTCGCAACGCGATCGGACGTTACGTCTCTCGAGCAGGCCTTCGTGTGGTCCGCGCTGATCGCGGCGACGCTTCGCGCGGCGACACCGCTGACGTTCGCGGCTCTCGGAGGGATCTTCTCGGAGCGCAGCGGCGTCGTGAACATCGGCCTCGAGGGCATGCTCCTGATAGGAGCGTTCTTCGGCTTCCTCGGAGCCGACAAGCTGGGCAGCTGGTGGTGGGGCATCGTGGCCGGCGTCATCGCCGGCGCCGCACTTGCCCTCGTGCACGCGTTCATCTCCATCCACCTGCGCGCCGACCAGATCGTCAGCGGCTTTGCCGTCAACTTCCTCGCGCTCGGCATCACCGGCTATTTCTTCATCGAGGTCTACACCGACCAGGGAACGCCGGGAGACATTTCCTCGATCCCGTCGGTCTCGCTGACCTGGCTCGGGATCCCGGAGGACTCGTTCGTGAACAAGGCATTCGGAGACTGGAACATGTTGATCTGGGTTGCAATCGCATTCGTCGTCATCTCGTACTTCGTGCTCTTCCGGACGCCGACCGGCCTTCGCCTGCGCTCGGTTGGCGAGCACCCGAAGGCAGCTGACACGGTCGGCATCTCCGTCTACGGCGTCCGCTATGCGGCGGTCATCGTGTCCGGAGCGCTCGCCGGCATGGGGGGCGTGTATCTCTCGAACGGCATCACGCACTCGTTCAGCGAGAACATGTCGGCCGGGCGAGGGTTCATAGCGCTCGCTGCGGTGATCTTCGGACGCTGGGCGCCGTTCGGCGCCTTTGCCGCCTGCTTGCTGTTCGGCTTCACCGAAGCGCTCGCCCTCCGCTTGCCGGGAGCGTATGGGGAAGACGCGGCGTGGACGACGCTCTTCCGCGCCCTTCCGTACGTCGTCACGCTCGTCGTCGTGGCCGGTGTCGTCGGGCGCTCGATCCCGCCCGCAGCCGACGGCCGACCATACGTCAAGCAATGACCGCGATGGAGCTGCCACGTGCGCGGAACCCGCGCGCTTCCGCGTCGATCGTAGTGGGCCTGATCGCGGTGTCGATCGTGCCGCTCGCGATCGGCGCCTCGGAGTACTTCGAGGAGCTCACGCTCGTGCAGTCCTGCGCGTCGGCTGCGGTCGCGGCCCTACTCGGCATCGCCGCCATCGCGCTCGCCCGCCGCGGACGAGAGACCGTCCAGCGGACGCTCGGTCGGAGCGGGGGAGAGGGCGCTGCGCGCGTGGGCCGGTGGCTCGGCGTGGTCGCGCTCTGGATCGCAGCCACCACCGGACTGGCCCTGGCTTTCTATGGTCTGTTGACACTATTCGCCGACTGAGGACTTCCGTAGAATCCCCCGCGAATGTTCGAAATAGGAACCAGCCTGCGCGAAGCTCGCCTTCGGAAGAGCATCGAGATCCCCGACGCCGAGCGGGACACGAAGATCCGCGCCAAGTACCTGCGAGCGCTGGAGACGGAGAGCTTCGACATCCTCCCGGGCCAGGCGTACATCAAGAGCTTCCTCAAGGCGTACGCCGACTACCTCGATCTCGACGGCCAGCTGTTCGTGGACGAGTACACGTCGCGGTTCTGGATCGACGAGGAGCCCGGGGCCATCCGCACGAGACGCATCCGGATCCGCGAGCACCACCACAAGCGGGCCGAGCGGCGCATGGTCCTGCTGACGGTGGTCGGTATCGCCGTCGTCACCGCGCTCGTCATCGCGGCGTGGAACTACGGAGGCGGCAGCCCGGGAGACACGAAGATTCCCAACCTCGCTCCCGCCGTCCGAAGGCACGTGCCGAAGAGTCAGGCGGTCTTCGTCGTTCGCGCGGTCAACGGCGCCTCCCTGCTCGAGTCACGCAAGGGCGGCGCGACCGGCGAGGTGCTCTTCCAGGGGACGCTCGAGAAAGGCGAGACGCAGCGCTTCGTCGCCAAGCGGCTCTGGTTCAACGTCGGCTCTCCGGAGAACCTCCGTGTCACGCTCGGCGGAAAGCCGTCGGCATTGGGCACGGGCTGCCCGCAGGTGGTGACGGTCACCCGCAGGCAGGTGACCTCGAAGTCCAGCTGCGGCTAGGGCGTTGAGCGACGCTTCGCGGCCTCGTGTGGCGATCGTCGCCACCGGCAGCGAGCTCGTCCGCGGCGACCGACGGGACCGTAACGGCCCGTTTCTCGCGCATGCCGTGCTGTCGCTCGGTCTCGATCCCGCCCGGATCACGATCGTCGGGGACGACCCGGCCGATCTGGAGGCTGCGCTGCGCGAAGGGCTCGGTGCCGATCTCTGCGCCGTTTCGGGCGGGCTAGGCCCGACGCACGACGATCGCACCGTGGAGATGGTCGCCCGGGCTGCCGCCGTGGGTCTGGTCGTCGACGAGGGCCTGGAGGCGCAGATCGAGGCCGTATCCCGCTCCTACGCCGAGCGCCTGGGGAGGCCGTACGCCGACTTCGCGCACGGCGTGCGCAAGCAGGCGACGCTGCCCGAGGGCGCGATCTCGATCGGGCTGGCCGGAACGGCTCCCGGCTTCGTCCTACAGAGCGGCGGTGCGGCCGTTGTGGTCCTGCCCGGCCCACCGGGCGAGTTGCAGCGGTTGTGGCCCGGTGCGCTCGAGACAGAGCCGGTGCGGGACGTGATAGCACGCGCTCGTCCCCGCGGCCGGCGCACGCTTCGCCTCTACGGGGTCAGCGAGTCAACCGTCGCACGGACGCTGTACGAGGCGGGCGGTGACGGAGCGGGCGTCGACGTCACGGTTTGTGCCCGCGACTTCGAGATCCACGTCGACATGCTCGTCGAGCCAGGCGCCGAGCCGCGAGCGGACGAGCTCTCAACCGCTCTTCGAGCTGAGCACGACCGGTACGCGTTCTCCGAGGACGAGCGACCCGTGGAGGAGATCGTGCTCGCGCTCGCCCGCGCGCTCGGGCTGACGATCGGCACTGCGGAGTCGTGCACCGGCGGCCTCGTAGCCGAGCGCCTGACGTCGATTCCCGGCGCGAGCGACGTCTTCCTCGGCGGCATCGTCGCCTACGCGGATGCGGTCAAGGAGGCCGAGCTCGGCGTTCCTGCAGACCTGCTGCGCGAGCACGGTGCCGTGTCCGCCGAGACAGCCGCCGCCATGGCGAGCGGCGTTCGCGAGCGTCTCCGCGCCGACGTCGGACTCGCCGTGACCGGCGTTGCCGGACCGGGAGGCGGGACTCCGGAGAAGCCCGTCGGCCTCGTCTACGTCCATGCGGAGACTCCTGACGCAAGCCGCGGCGTCGACTTCAGCTACCCCGCCGACCGCGAGTCGATCCGGCGCCGCGCGGCGGTGGCGGTGCTTCATCTCGCCAGGCGTCTCTTGGCACAGAGCCGGCACGATTCCGTTTGAGCGAGGCCGCTACGGTGGCTGCTCATGAACGCTTGCGTCTCTTCTGCGGCCTCACGCTCCCGGAGAGCGTGCGCGGCGAGCTCGCCGAGTGGCAGCGCCATACCCTCCGCTCCGCTGCCAGGATCGTCGAGCCTCGCAACCTCCACATCACGCTCGCCTTCCTCGGGCATCGCCCGGCAGACGACGTGGGGCCTGTCTCCGAGGCGCTCGAGGCGGCAGCAGGCTCGCTCCCCGAGCCGATCCGCCTCAGCCCCGAGCGCTATCGGGAGACGCGAAGCGTCGGCATGCTCGTCCTCGCGGACGAGGAGGAACGGGCGGGGCGGCTGGCACGCGCCCTTCACGAGCGGCTGGAGCGCATCGGCGTGTACAAGCGGGAGGCACGGCCATGGCTCCCGCACGTCACGGTGCTGCGCTTCCGCTCTCTGCCGAAGCTCCAGCCGCCCTTGCCCGACCTCCCGCCCTTCAGTCCGTCCGGAGCCGCTGTCTACCATTCGGTGCTCGCGCGCGGAGGCGCGCGATACGAGGTGTTGGAGTCCGTTTCTCTAGGAGGCTGATGACTGTGGATCGCGGCGAAGCTCTCGACACGGCGCTCGGACAGATCGAGCGGCAGTTCGGCAAGGGGTCGGTCATGAAGATGAGCGACCGGCCGCAGGTCTCGATCGGAGCCGTCTCCACGGGCTCGCTGTCGCTCGACATGGCGCTCGGCATCGGCGGGCTTCCACGCGGACGCGTCGTCGAGATCTTCGGCCCGGAGGCTTCGGGCAAGACGACGCTCGTCTACCACGTGATCGCCGAAGCGCAGCGGCGCGGCGGTATCGCGCATTCATCGACGCAGAGCACGCGATGGATCCCGCAGTACGCGCGGCGGATCGGCGTCAACATCGACGATCTGCTCGTCTCCCAGCCCGACACGGGAGAACAGGGGCTCGAGATCGCCGAGCTGCTCATCCGCTCGGGCGCGCTCGACGTCGTGGCCGTCGACTCCGTGGCCGCGCTCGTGCCGAAGGCCGAGATCGAAGGCGAGATGGGCGATGCGCACGTCGGCCTTCAGGCGCGGTTGATGAGCCAGGCGCTACGCAAGCTCGCCGGGACGCTCAACCGCACCGACACCGTCTGCATCTTCACGAACCAGCTGCGCGAGAAGATCGGCGTGATGTTCGGCAATCCCGAGACGACGCCCGGCGGCCGCGCGCTGAAGTTCTACTCGTCGGTCCGCCTCGACATCCGCCGCATCGAGACGCTCAAGGACGGCGTCGAGGCGATCGGGAACCGCGTGCGCGTGAAGGTCGTGAAGAACAAGGTGGCACCGCCGTTCAAGCAGGCGGAGTTCGACATCTACTTCGGCGCCGGCATCTCCTGG
This sequence comes from uncultured Actinomycetes bacterium, assembly GCA_963786725.1. GTDB lineage: Bacteria > Actinomycetota > Thermoleophilia > Gaiellales > Gaiellaceae > PALSA-612. Next base: position 652,953 of record CAWBAD010000007.1, read on the forward strand.
GAGGGGACGGTGCTCGACGCCGGGCTCGAGCACAAGGTCGTGCAGAAGTCCGGGCTCGTACTTCTCGTTCGACGACGAGCGGCTCGGCCAGGGCCGCCACAACGCAACGGCGTTCCTGCGCGAGCATCCCGACGTCTGCCAGGCGATCCTCCAACGGCTCCAAGCGGCCGTCGGGCCCGACCAGATCGTCTCCGCGAGACTCTTGCCCACGGTGCGAAGCCGTCGAGGAGCCGACCGGCGAGCCAGACGTCGAAGAAGTCGAGGAGGCAGAGCCGGTCGCGCAGGCTCGTAGCGTGGCCGAAGCCGTCACCGCACGCTCTCGAGGCGGGGCTGAAGGCGCTTTCCCGCCGCGAGCTCTCCCGTACCGAGCTCGTAGCGCGCCTGGAGCGGTCGGGCATCGATGCCGAGGAGGCAGAGCGCGCAAGCTCGCAACTCACCGAGGCCGGCTACCAGACCGACGACCGCACGGCGGCCGAGCGGGCACGCGTGCTCGCCGCCAGGCTTCAGGGCGATCTCGCCATCCGCGTCGACCTCCGGCGACGAGGCATTGGCGACGTCGACATCGACTCGGCACTCGCAGAGCGTCGAGCCCGAGGCCGCGCGAGCGGAGGCGCTGGCCCGACGAGCGAGTGATGCCGCGCAGCTCGCCCGGACGCTCCATCGCAAGGGCTACACCGACGACACGATCGAGACCGCATCTGGCCGCGTTGCCGACGGGCGAGCAGGAGTAGGATGGATCCACGACTCATCCTTGACTGCGCAGACGAACTTCCACGAATCGGAACCTCACGACCAAGACACCGAATGACCTCGAAAGCGCCGACCACACGACGAAGGGAGGAGTCGGCAGCGGCCTGAGGTAGCTGCTTCCCGAGCGGCATCGGCGCCGCTCCGCCGATTCGCGCGATGCGCCTGCGCGGGCTCGGTATCGAGTCGGACCCACGTCACTTCCGACGCGGCAAACGATCGGAGGAGCCTGTGCCGTACGTCGTCGGAATCCTGATCGGCCTTGTCGGCGGAGTTCTTGGCGCCTGGGCCATCGTGAGCTTCCTTCACGGACTCGAAGCTTGCTGCTGCTCGACGAACGCGCAGCCTGCTCCTCGAAGAGGCACGAGGAGAGGCGGACGCGCTCCGCAGCGAGTCGGAGCTGGCCGCCAAGGAGGAGGCAGCGAGAGTCCGCAGCGAGACCGAACGAGACCTCGACGGCGCGACGGACCGAGACGCTCGAGCGCGAGCAGCGAGTCCGCCTCGCCGAGGGCGATCTCGACGCGGCAGCTCGAGGACGTCGAGCGCCGCGACCAGGGCCTCGCCGATCGCGAGACACACGTACAAGGAGCTACAGGAGGAGCTCAAGGCCGCGAAGGCCGACGAGCTGCGCGAGCTCGAGCGCATCGCCGGGCTGACCTGTCGAAGACGCCAAGGCGGAGGTGCTCACGCGCTCCGAGGAGCTCGTCCGCCACGAGTTGGCCCGGCGCGTGCGGCAACTCGACGAGGAGGCGACAGACCGAGGCCCGTCGGACGGCGCGCAACCTCGTCGCCGACGCACTCCAGCGCGTCGCGGCGAGCCACGCTGCCGAGACGACGGTCTCGATCGTCGAGCTTCCCTCCGACGACATGAAAGGCCGGATCATCGGCCGCGAGGGCCGCAACATTCGCGCACTCGAGCATCTCACCGGCGTCGACTTCATCGTCGACGACACGCCGCAGGCCGTCGTGCTCTCGTCGTTCGACGGCATCCGCCGCGAGGTGGCGAAGCTCACGCTGCAGAAGCTGCTCGAGGACGGCCGCATTCATCCTGCGCGCGTCGAGGAGATGTACTACCAGTCGAAGGCAGAGGTCGACGATCTGATCCGCCAGGCCGGTGAGCAGGCGGTCTTCGAGGCCAACTGCGGCGAGTTCCACGAGGAGCTGGTGAAGATCCTCGGCCGTCTGCAAGTACCGCACGAGCTACGGCCAGAACGTCCTCAAGCACACGCTCGAGGTCGTACAGCTGGCCGGCGTCATGGCGAGCGAGCTCGGCGCGAGCGTCAAGACCGCGAAGCGCGCGGCGCTGCTCCACGACCTCGGCAAGGCGCTTACTCACGAGGAGGAGGGCGCCCACGCCCTCATCTCCGCGCGCTACGCCCGTCGCTACGGAGAGACGCAGGGCGTCGTCCACGCGATCGAGGCACACCACTACGACGTCCAACCGCAGACCGTCGAGGCCGTGCTCGTCATCGCGGCCGACGCCGTCGTCCGCCGCCCGCCCGGGAGCCCGCGGCGAGAGCCTCGAGTCGTACATCAAGCGACTGGAGGCGCTCGAGGAGCTCGCCGCCAAGAAGAGCCGGCGTCGAGCGCGTCTACGCGCTGCAGGCCGGTCGGGAGATTCGCGTCATCGTCAAGCCCGAGGAGATCGCGGACGACGAGGCAGCACTCATGTCGCACGAGATCGCGCGGGAGATCGAGCAGCACCTCGAGTACCCGGGCCAGATCAAGGTGACGGTGATTCGCGAGTCGCGCGCGATCGAGTACGCGAAGTAGCGTCCGTACTCCCTGATCAACCCAAGGCGCGACCGATACGGCTCCGCGAGGGGCCACCCCGCGCCTCCTCCCGCTTTCAGCGTAACGGCGGACGACGTGCTCATGTGTTGCGGGACGGTGCCGGGAGTGCACCAACCTCTCCGGCGTACACTTCCGCCGTGCGTCGCTACCACGTCACGACGTTCGGCTGCCAGATGAACGCACACGACTCCGAGCGCATCCGAGGCCTGCTCGAGGAGCTCGGGCTTGGCGAGGCGGCGACGCCCGACGAAGCAGACGTGCTCGTCTTCAACACCTGCACGATCCGCGAGAAGCCCGACCAGCGGCTCGCGGCACACCTCGGCGACGCGAACGATGCTCAAGGCGCGCAACCCGGACACCGTAATCGCCGTCGGCGGCTGCTACGCGGAGGCGCAGCGCGACCGGATCTTCGAGCGCTATCCGTTCATCGACGTCGCGTTCGGCCCGGGCACGATCCACCACCTCGGCGACTGGCTGGGCGCGGGCGGGCTGGGTGTCGCGCGTTCGGCCTTCGGCACGGCAGACGAGCGCCGCTTCTCCGCGGAGCTCGCCGACCGCAGCGCGAGCGCCGCTTCCAGGCGTGGGTGCAGATCTCCATGGGCTGCAACTCCGGTGTGCTCCTACTGCATCGTGCCCGCCGTCCGTGGCAGGGAGGTGAGCCGGCGGCCGGGCGAGATACTCGCCGAGATCTCTGCGCTCGCGCAAGAGGGCGTCCGCGAGGTCACGCTGCTGGGCCAGAACGTCAACTCGTGGGGGCGAGATCTGCTGCCCGACGTTCGCTCCGAGTTCGGCGAGCTCCTGCGCGCGGTGGACGCGGTCGACGGCATCGAGCGCATCCGCTTCACGAGCCCACACCCTAAGGACTTCAGGGCGCCGGTCATCGCCGCCATGTCCCAGTGCGACGCCGTCTGCGAGCACGCGCACCTTCCGCTGCAGTCCGGCTCGACACGCGTGCTCAAGCGCATGCGACGCACGTACAGCCGCGAGCGGTACCTCCGCCTCGTGGACGAGCTGCGTGTGGCCATCGCCGACCTCGCGCTCACGACAGACCTCATCGTCGGCTTCCCCGGCGAAACGGACGGCGACTTCGACGACACCTGCTCACTGGTGGAAGAGGTCGGCTTCGACGGGGCGTTCACATTCGTGTACTCACCGCGCAACGGGACTGAGGCGGCGGCGATGCCCGATCAGGTGCCCGACGAGCTGAAGCGCGAGCGCATCGAGCGCCTCGTCGAGGTCGTCCAGCGCGTCGCGGCCGAGCGAAACGCACGCCGCGTGGGCCTGGTGGAAGAGGTCCTCGTCGAGGGAGCGAGCCGCACCGATCCCTCGCTGCTCCGCGGTCGAACCCGCCGCAACACCACCGTGAATTTCGCCGGGTCGGCCGAGGCCGGCGAGCTGGTGCCGGTCCGTATCACCGCTTCCACGTCGACGACTCTCCAGGGGAGCGCAGGACGCGCTCGTCGCGGCGTAAGTGCGTCGACTAGGCATCTGAGCTGGGACGGCTGCGTCAACGTGCGCGATCTCGGTGGTCATCGCCGACGGAGGACGGCGTCGAGACGATCTACGGCAGCGGTGGTCAGGGCTGACAACCTCCGCGCCTCTCGCGCCGCAAGGCAGGCAAGAGCGCTCGCCGAGTACGGCGTACAACGGGATGATCGACCTACGCTGGGCACGACGAGCGTGCGGATGACGATCCGCCGGGGGAGCCGGGCGTCGAGGTGCGTCCACGTGCCGCTCTTCGGCGATCGCTACGGAGCTCGCTCGACGCTGACCAGCGAACTGCTCGAGCAGATTCGCCGACTACGTGGATCGCCGGAGCGCGTCATGTACCTCGAGCGCATTGATCGCTACCGCGACCGCTTCGTCGAAGCGCTGATCGCCGTCGTGGCCGCGCTCAGAAGGCTGCGTCGCTCGTCCACTGCGCGGGCGGCGTCGACCGCACCGGACTCATCGCGGCGCTGCTCCTGCGGCTTGCACAGGCGTCGCTCCCGAGGAAATCGCGGCCGACTACGCGCCGAGCCGAGCGTCAACTGGGCGCCGTACGCTCGGCTCGAATGGATCGACGGAGACGGACGACGAAAGCGAGCAGGAGCGGCGACGGTTCCTGGCCGGCGATGCCAGGCCGAGTCGATGCGCGGCCGTGCTCGATCAGGTCGATCGCAGCTACGGCGGCGTCGGACGGCTATCTGCGCGCGGCGGGCATCGCCGAATCACGATCTTCGACCGCGCGCGCATCAGGCTGCGGCCGTGACCGTGTTCGCGCTCTTCGGCCCGACGGCGTCCGGCAAGACGGCCGTGGCCGAAGCGATCGCCGATCGCATCCCGGCCGAGCTCGTCTCCGCCGACTCGATGCAGGTCTACCGGGGCGTGCCCGTCGCTCACGGCACAGCCGGAGCGCGACCGACGCAGCTCGTCGCGATCTGGGAGCTCGATCACGAGGCCTCCGTCGTCGAGTACCAGGCGCTGGCGCACGCAGGCGATCGACGAGGCGTCTGGAGCGCGGACAGACGCCCGTCGTCGTGGGCGGAACCGGCCTCTATCTTCGCGCCGCACTCTCCGACCTGGCGCCGCCGCCGCCGGGTGCCCGCGAGCGTTGGGAACGGCTCTACGACCGTCTGGGGGCCGAGCGCGCCCATGCCCTGCTCGCCGAACGAGATCCCCGCGCGGCGATGCATGTCCATCCCAATGACCGCCGCCGGGTCGTGCGCGCGCTCGAGCTGGCTGAAATGGGAGAGTCGCTGCAGCCCAGCCGGGACAGCCTGTGGAGTGGCGAGACGCGTCACCCGACTCTCGTCTTCGGCCTCGAAGTGCCGCGCGAGGAGCTCGAGCGGCGGATCGTCGCGCGCACGCAGGCGATGTTCGACGCCGGGGTGGAGGACGAGGTTGAGCGCGCCCTGTCCGGCAGCGTCTCGCACACGGCGCGCCACGCGCTCGGGCTCGACGAGATTGCTCGGCTGCCCAAGGAGGAGGCGATCGCCGCGGTAGTCTTGCGTACCCGCCGGTACGCCGCCTACCAGCGGAAGTGGATGCGGAAGATGCCGGATCTGATCAGGGTCGAGGCGGCGAGGCCCGCGGACGAGGTCGCGGATGAGATTCTCGAAGTGGCACGCGCACGGGAACGTCTACCTGCTCACTGACGAGCGGGGGCTGACGCCGGAGAGCGTGCAGGCCGAAGTGGGGGACGCCGACGGTATCGTCGAGGTCGTCTCCGCCACGGAGGACGAGGCCGAGGTCGTGATCTGGAACCCGGACGGCTCGACTGCGGAGCTGTCGGGCAACGGCACGCGCATCGCCGCTCGCTGGCTCGCCGACCGAACAGGCGTCGAGGAAGTCTGCATTACGAGTCGGTCCGCGCGAGACCCATGCGCGCATCAAGAACGGAGACGTCGAGCAGGAGCTTGGTGAGGTCGTCGTTTCCAAGGCCGAGCAGATCGGCGGGCTCGATGTGATCGTCGTCGACGTCGGCAACCCTCACGCGGTCGTAGTGGGCGACCCCGCGAGCTTCCACGCATCGGACCGCTGCTGGAGACTCATCCTCGCTTTCCGAACCGCACGAACGTCCAGGTGGCCCGGGTCGACGGCCCGGGCGAGGTCACGGCGCGCGTCTGGGAGCGTGGCGTGGGGGAGACGCAGTCGTCCGGAACGAGCGCCGTCGCCGTCGCCGCGGCCACCTCACGGCGACGGCGACGTGCTCGTCCACTTTCCCGGCGGCGACCTCCGCGTACGCCTCTCGCGGCGGCTCGGCGACGCTCACCGGGCCCGCCGAACGGCTGGCTAGGCGGCCGCTCCCACCGGCATGCCCGGAGCGGCTCACCGGTCTCGAGCAGCGTCTTCAGGCCGCTGAGGATGTACGGCATGCCGCCGGCGACCTGCCTGAACGTGTTCGTCTCTCCGTCGAAGCCGTCGTGGACCACGGTCAGCTTCGACAGACCGTCGCCGGCCACCTCGATCTCCCATGTGACGCGAGAGGGAGGTTCGGGTGAGACCTCGTCGTCCCAGCGAGCGTCGAAGGTCAGAGACAGGCGCGACGGCGGCACCGCCTCGAGCACCTCGCCGACGATCGCCGTCTGGCCGTCGATGAAGTACTCGTATTCCGAGCCCGCCGTCCAGTCGGATTCGACCGTGCTCGCGTAGTAGTACTGCTGCGTGAACTCGGACTGCGTGAGCGCATCCCAAATGCGCTCGGGCGTCGCCTTGATGTAGACGACGTAGACGTGCGAAGGCTTGCCGTTGGCAGCCATCGTTTCTCCCTTCTCGAGACCGGCACGCAGCGCCAGCAGCGCCCCGCTCGCCATGGCGGCGAACTTGCCGGTCCACCGGTCGTGGATCTCGCGGATGGGGACGGGATTCAGGTAGTGGAGGCGCGAACGCCCGACCTTTCTCGTCACGACGAGATTCGCTTCCTCGAGCACTTTCACGTGCTTCATGACGCCGAAGCGGGTCATGTCGAACCGTCGCTCGAGCTCGCCGAGCGACTGGCCCTCCCGCTCGAACAGCACGTCGAGGATCTCCCGCCGCGTCGGGTCGGCCAGGGCCCTGAACACGGGGTCATCCGCCATGGCCCGATAATAGGTGACTAAATAGTCACCTGTCAAGCGAGCGGCTCAGCCGGTGCCGATACCGAATTCGCGCAGCGTCTCGTTGAGGCTCAGCTTGCTGTCCGTCGACTCGCTGCGCCGCCCGATGATGAGCGCGCAGCCGACCTGATACGTGCCGGCGGGGAAGTCTTTCGGCCGCGTTCCGGGCACGACCACGGAGCGGGGAGGGACGTACCCGCGGTGCTCGACGGGCTCGTCGCCGGTCACGTCGATGATCGGGCACGGACGCGGTGAGCGAGACATGGGGGGCGATGACCGCGCCTTCGCCGACGATCACGCCCTCGACGACGATCGCCCGCGAGCCGATGAACGCGTCGTCCTCGACGATCACCGGGCGGGCGTTGACGGGCTCCAGCACGCCGCCGATGCCGGCGCCGCCGGCAATGTGGACGTTTGCGCCGACCTGCGCGCAGGAGCCGACGGTCGCCCACGTATCGACCATCGTCCCCGGGCCGACCCAGGCGCCGATGTTCACGAACCCGGGCATGACGATCACGCCCTCGCCGAGGAACGAGCCGTAGCGGACGACGGCACCCGGCACGACGCGCACACCGCGCTCGGCGTGCCCGTGCTTGAGCGGGATCTTGTCCGTGTACTCGAATGGCCCCAGCTCCTGCGGCTCGACGTCGCGGACGCGGAAGTAGTCGAGGATCGCCTGCTTGGCGTCCTCGTCCACGACCCACTCGTCACCGACCTTCTCGGCCACACGTCGCTCGCCCCGATCGAGTGCGGCGACGACCTCTTCGACGAGCGCGGCGTCCGTCACGCCACCTCCTCGAGGATGCCGGCGGCGCGCTCGCAGTCCTCGATCGTTGGCACGAGCGCCACCCGCGCGTAGCCCTCGCCGGCCTCGCCGAGATACGCGCCCGGAGCAACGACGATGCCGTGCTCGAGGAGTCGCCCCGCGGCTGCCTCGGACGTCTCGCCCGCCGGGAGCGCGAACCAGAGGTACATCGTCGCGTCCTTGCCCGCCGCACGCCAGCCGATGCCCTCGAACGCCGGCAGCAGCACGTCGCGCTTGCGCCGGTACACGGCCCGCGCACGTTCGACGTGGCCCTCGTCACCCCAGGCGACGATCGAGGCACGCTGGACGAACTCCTGGGGAGCCGTGCCGACCGTCGGCCGGTACTTCCGCAGTGCGTCGACCACCCACTCAGGACCGGCGACGAACGCCGGAACGGTAGCCGGTCATCGACGAGCGCTTGCTGAGCGTGTTGAACACGACGGCATGCGAGCGATCCGCGAGCTCGAGCGCCGAGGTAGGCGGCTCGTCGAACCACAGCTCGCTGTACGCCTCGTCCGAGCAGACGAGGAAGTCGTGGCGCGCCGCGAGGTCCGCCAAGCTCGCGAAGAACGAGCGTGGGGCGGAGGCGGCGGTCGGATTGTTTGGATAGTTGACCCAGACCAGAGCTGTCCGGTCGAGCGTCTCCGCGCCAACGGCTGTCAGATCTGGAAGGAAGCCGTTCTCCTCCAGCAGCGGCAGACGGACGATGCTCGCGCCGGCGAACTCCGCGCCGCGCTCGTACACGGGGTACGCCGGATCCGGGACGAGCACCGTGTCCTTACCGCGTGGCACGTCCGCGAAGACCTGCGCGAAGCTGAAGATCGCCTCCTTCGAGCCGAGCGTCGGAATCAGCTCCCGATCGGAGTCGAGCTCGACGCCGAAGCGGCGCGCGACCCAGCCCGCGATCGCCGCCCGCAGCTCGGGAAGGCCCTCGGCCTTCGGGTAGCTCATCGTTTCCGCGACGCCGTCGGCAAGCGCTTGACGAATGAGCGGATCCGTCGGCTCGCGCGGATCCCCCTGGCCGAAGTCGATGATGGCGACACCGCGGGCCGCGACCTCGCGCTTCGCCTGCTCGAGCCGCACGAACGGGTACGTCGTCTGTTCGGCGAGTACGGGGGAGAGCGCCACGCCCGAACGCTAGCGGGATTGACGCTCCTCCATAATGTCGTCGTGACGAAGCACCAACCCGATCCGCTGCCCGGCGCAGAGCCGGAGCGCGGGTTCGCGGTCGCGTGCCTGCTCCCGTCCCAGGAAGCCTCGGAGCTTGCCGAGCTCCATGCGCTGGCCCGGACGGCGGGCGTCGACACCGTCGGCGAGCTCGTTCAGCACCGTCCCAAGCCGGACCCGCGCACGTACGTCGGCAAGGGCAAGCTCGAGGAGCTGAAGTCCGCTTACGCGGAGGCGCGCGCCGAGGTGCTGGTCGTGGACGGCGAGCTCGCTCCGGCGCAGCAGCGACGACTCGAGGACGCGCTGGAGACGCGCGTCGTCGACCGCACGCAGCTGATCCTCGACATCTTCGCGCAGCACGCAGTGTCTGCCGAGGGCAAGCTCCAGGTCGAGCTCGCGCAGCTGGAGTACAACCTCCCCCGCATGCGTGGCCTGTGGAAGCACCTCGAGCGCCTCGGCGGAGGCGTTGGCACGAGGGGCCCAGGAGAGAGCCAGCTCGAGACCGACCGCCGGCTTGCGAGGCGCCGGATCTCATTGCTCAAGGACCGTCTTCGTGACCTCTCGAAGCAACGTGAGCAGCGCCGGAAGTCGCGCGTGCGCTCCCAGACACCGACCATCGCTCTCGCCGGCTACACGAACGTCGGCAAGTCCACGCTGCTCAACGCGCTCACCGGAGCCGAGGCATCCATCGACGACCGGCTGTTCGAGACACTCGACCCGACAACGCGGTCGTTCGAGCACGAGGGACGCCGCTACCTCCTGACCGATACCGTGGGCTTCATCCGGCGGCTGCCGCACGAGCTCGTCGAGGGCTTTGCGGCGACGCTGGAGGAGACGCTCATCGCCGACCTCGTGCTGCACGTCGCCGATGCGTCGGCGCCCGAGGCGGAGCTCGATCAGATGGTGCAGGCCGTCGAGGCGGTGCTCACCGAGATCGGCGCCGGCGAGCTGCCGATCGAGCTCGTGCTCAACAAGATCGACCGCGTCGACGGCGAAGATCGCGCCGAGCTCGAGAACCGCTTCCCGGGCTCACTCCAGGTCTCGGCGGAGTCCGGTGAGGGACTCGATGCCCTCCGCGCTCGAGTCGCCGAGCGATTCGAGGGCCGGTTCCAGGTCGTGGAGCTGCTCGTGCCGTACGAGCGCGGCGACGTCGTCTCGTCGCTCTACGCCCTCGGGCCGCCGATCGAGCTCCGCGAGGATCGTGCGGACGGCGTCTTCATCCGGGCACGGCTGCCCGAGCGGGAGCTGCGCCGTCTGGCGCCGTTCCTCGTGCGGGACGCCGTCGCCGCTTCGTGATCGAGCTGCCCGTCATCCGCCTGCGCGACGACGCGTCGCTGCCTCAGGGCGCCTATCCGGGTGATGCTGGCCTCGACCTCGTCGCCTGCGAGCGCGTCGAGCTCGGCCCGGGGGAGCGAGGCGTCGTGCCGACAGGCATCGCGGTCGCCATACCCGAGGGCTACGCCGGGCTGGTCATTCCGCGCTCCGGTCTGGCTCTGGAGCATGGCATTTCGCTCGTCAACACTCCTGGGCTGATCGACTCCGGCTATCGGGGGGAGCTGCGCGTGATCGCGCTCAACACCGACCGCGACCTGTCGTTCACGGTGGAGGCAGGCATGCGGATCGCGCAGCTCGTCGTGACGCGGGCGCCCGAAGTGGACGTGCTGCTCCTGGACGAGCTACCGGAGACGGTGCGCGGCGCGGCCGGCTTCGGCTCCTCGGGCGCCTGAGGTCGCCGTTGGCGCTCCAGCCTCGTATTCGCGTGTCCGCAGTCCTGCGCTGGCGCGACGGGATTCTGCTCTGCCGACACGAGAAGCACGGCCGCCAGTACTGGCTCTTGCCGGGCGGCGGCGTCCACTCCGGAGAGAGCCTCGTCCAGGCACTACGCCGCGAGCTGCGGGAAGAGCTCGGCCTCGACAGCCAGATGCCGTTCGAGGGACCGGTGGCGATCGTGGACTCCATCGCGCCGGCTCGCACGCTCACCACGAAGCACGTCGTCCACATCATCTTCGCGGCCGACCTCACAGGCAGGTCGCTCGAGACCTTGAGCTCCGAGGATGCGGCCGTGCGCGGACATCGCCTGTTCACAGCCGTCGAACTGGACGAGGTTGTGCTCCATCCGCCGATCCAGCGCTTCCTCGGACGCTGGCAGCCGGGAGACCCGGTGGTCTACCTCGGCGCGCTCTGGGCCCCTTGAGCGACCTCTCGGGCATCACGGTCAGGCCGCTGGGCCCGGGTGACGAAGAAGTGCTCTGGCTACTGGCTGCGGAGGATGCCGATTTCGATCTTCCCGACCAGGGTGGACGGCGCACGCCGCTAAGCCCTGGCGCCGCAGCGGAGTACCTGACGGATCCTTCCGTGCTGCACTGGATCGCGGAGGACGGCACGACCGTTGCTGGATTTGTGCAGTGTTATGTCGAGCGCCGTCGCGCCGACGACGAGCACCAGCTCCTGCTCTACGAGATCGGCGTGCGGGCCGCCTACCGCCGCCGAGGCGTCGGGACGGCTCTCGTGCGGGCGATGCAGGACTGGATGAAGCGGCAGGGCGTCCGCAAGGCATGGGTGCTCGCCGAAGGCAGCGCCGCGTGCCGAAGCCTTCTACGCGGCTTGCGGCTTCGCGCGAGACAACGTGGAGCCCATCCAGATGACCCTCTCCCTCTAGTCCCACGTGTCGAGGATCGGATAGCGAGCCCGCGCATCCAGACAGTCCGCGGCGAAGAGCGCAGCACCGACGTCGCCGGTCCAGAGCGAATAGCGCCGTCGCCCGCGGCTCGTTGCGAGCCGCTCTGCCTGCTCGAGTGCGTGGATCGCGAATCGGCGGGCGCGTTCGAGCCAGCGCTCGTCTCCCGTGCGCTCGAACGCTCTCAGGAGCGCGTAGCCGTTCCCGGCCGTACCGTGGCAGATGCCGTAGCCCTTCTCGTCGCCGTGCGGCCCCGCGCGCCAGGTCAGCTCCGCGCCCGCCAGCAGCAGCTCCTCGTCCAGGTAGTCGGCTGCCGAGATGACGATCCCGGGAGCGCCCGAACACCACTGGAGCTGCACCGCACCGGCGTGGTTGGGCCAGTTGGCCAGTCCGTCTTCGACGACGGCTGCGCGTGCCAACGCCGCAGCCGAGTCCCGTTCCAGCGTCTGTCTCTCGACGTCCCGGAGCCGCTGGCGCAGCGCCAGCACGTTGCCGACGAGACCGTGCGCCGGGCCGAGGCTCCGGCCGGTCTCGCCGTAGAGCTGGATCGTCCAGAGGCCGTCCTCTTCGCGCCGGCGCAGAAGCTCGTCGGCGCTCTCCCGCCACGCATCCGCCCAGCGCTGGTCGTGCGTCCACTCGATGCATGGCGTGCGCGGCGAGCATCGTGCCGGGCGAGCCCCACATGAGCTCGTTGGCGTCGTTCTCGGCGTTCTCGGTGACACGCTCGAAGAGCGTGTCCGCCAGCTCGTCAGCGGGCGACAACTGCCAGGCGACTGTGAGGATGCCGGCCTCGCCGGCGAGCAGTGCAGCGCGGGCGGGAGAGGGGAGCTCGATACCTCGCATGTAGTCCGGTTCGGCCAGCCACGCTTCGTGGACGCGACGGGCGGCCTGTGGGAGATCAAGCCTGCTCTGTACCAGGCTGCGCCGCTCGAGGGCGCCGAGAGCCCACACGACGCCCGCGGCACCGACGTAGAGCGCCTTGAGCGGCGTCGGGGTCTGCCAGGAATCCCACTCCTCGGCCGGCCAGAGCGCTCTCGGGGTTGTACTGCGGAGTCGGCGTCGGCCACGATGCGCTCGATCTCGCCGCGCACCCAGCCTTCGTCCCACGGGCGGTCGGTCAGGGTGTCGAAGGCCTCGGACCGGTAGAGCATGCCGAGAGGTTAGAGGCGGCCGCCCCGCGAGTAGGCACGGGCCTTCGCGACCTCGTGCGCCCGCTCCTCGACCGCGTCCACAAGGGGCTCGAACACGGGCAGCTCCCCTGAGCGATGCTGAACGGCGCGCGCGAGCAGCCAGTCGGCGAGCCACGGGTTCCGCGGCAGCAGTGGGCCGTGGAGATACGTGCCGATGGCGTTGCCGACCCGGCAGCCTTCGAAGCCCGAGCGGCCGTCGTTTCCGAAGCCCGCCACGACCCGACCGAGTGGCAACGCACCCTTGTGGAGGATCGTCCTGCCGGCATGGTTCTCGAAGCCGACGACTGTCCGCCGCTCTCCCGGGTCGAGCTCGCACTCGATCAGCACATCGCCGATGAGGCGCAGTTCCCCGGCCACCGTATGCAGCGGAAACACGCCTGCGCCTGGCTGCTCGCCCCCGGAGCGGTCGCGGTAGTAGCGGCCGAGCAACTGATACCCGCCGCAGACGGCAAGGAGGGCGGCGCCGCCCGACACTGCCTCTGACAGCGCCGCGCCGCGGGCGGCGAGATCGGGTGCGATGAGGGCCTGTTCTCGGTCCTGACCGCCTCCGATGTAGAAGAGGTCGGCGTCGGTAGGGGCGGCTTCGCCCGGGCCGATCGCATGGACGTCGAGCCCGAAGCCGCGGCGCCGTGCCCGACCGGTCAGCACCGCGAGGTTGCCGCGATCCGCATAGATGTTGAGGTAGTCGGGATAGAGGTGCGCGACGACGACGTTCATGCCACACGCTCCCAGTAGGGCCGCGCGTAGCCGCGGTCGGCGATCACGCGCTGGAGACCCAGCATTGCCGTGTACGTGGGGAGGAAGACAAGCTCGCCGCCGGGCTCGGTGAGCTCGAGCCCTCGGTCCAGCGCCGCAGACAGCTCCGGCACGATCTCGATTCGCGCCTCTTCCAGCCCGCCGTACGAGAACCGAAGCGCGAGCTCAGCGGCACGCTCGCCCGAGACGACGAGCCGCTCGAGTCGCGCCGCCAACGGCTCGAAGTCGACGTCCCAGATCCACGACACGTCGCGTCCGTCAGCGATGCCGTCGTTGAGAGCTAGTACGGCGACGGACGGCCCGTCGTCCTGCAGCAGCGTCCTCAGCGTCTCGTTCGCGCCGGCCGGGTTCTTGATGAGGAGCACGATGAGCGTCTTCCCGTCGACGGCGACGCGCTCGAAGCGGCCAAACGCCGGCGAGGCGCGACCGAGCCCCTCCGCGATGTCGGCCGCCGGTACTGAGAGCCCCCGCGCGACCGATGCGGCCGCAAGGGCGTTATAGACGTTGTGGACACCTGGCACTCGCAGGCGAACACGTGTCGTGCCTTCTGGCGTGCAGAGGTCGAAGGAAATCCCGTCGATGCCGTGGGGCTCGATGGCGCGTGCGCTGACGTCCAGCCGCGGTCGCGTATGCCCACACGACGGGCACCGGTAGTCGCCGAGATGGCCCACGTACGCTGCCGCGTACTCGTAGGGAGCCCCGCAGCGCACGCAATACTTCGAGTCGGCCGCGTGCTGGAGTGTTGCACCACGCTGGGCCGGATCGTCGACGCCAAAGGTCGCCGAGTTGGAATGCGCCCGGGCGAGATCGGCGACCAGCGGATCGTCTGCGTTGACGACGAGCAGCGTGTCCTCCGGAAGATCGGCGACCATCGCGCGCCAGCGCTCGGCTATGAGCTCCAGCTCCCCGTAGCGGTCGAGTTGATCGCGGAAGAGGTTGCCGAGGCAGATCACGCGCGGCCGGACGGCGGCGACCAGATCGGGCAGCGCCGCCTCGTCCACCTCGAACAGCCCCAGCTCGGCGTCGCGGACGCCGACGAGGGCGGAGGCGACCCCCGATGCAAGGTTCGCGCCGGCGGCGTTGTGGGCCAGCCGGAAGCGGGGGGCCAGGATCGCCGACGTCATGGCCGCGCTCGTCGTCTTCCCGTTCGTCGCCGACAGGATCACGCTCCCCTCGGGCAAACGCGTCGCGAGGCGCGAGATCGCGCCGGGATCGACGGTGGTCAGCAGCTTGCCCGGGAGCGTCGTTCCGCCGCCTCGCCCCGCCAGTCGGGACAGCTGGCCGGCAGCGCGCGCAAGGCTCGTTTCCACCGTAAGCCGCATGGAACCGAGTGTAGATCCCTCTAACGCGTGATCCCTCCGACAATCCCCCACCGGAGGGACGATCTCGAGGCCATTCGGGCCGAGCGTGTGGTAGGTGGCAGTAACAACTGCAACGGAGTCGCCTGCGCGCCTGGGCAGCATCCAGGCGGCAGTTCTCCCCCTGGCTGTGGCGGCCACCGCCGCCGTGCTCCTCGCGACCTTCGCACGAGCTGCATCCGCAGGCGAATGGGCTCGATTCATCGGCCTCGCGCTACTCGGCGTGTCGGCGCATGCGTTCATCGCCCGTGCAGACCGCGCACGTGCGGGACATGGGGCAGCCGTCCTCGTCCTGCCGGCGGGAGCAGTCCTGCTCCCACTCGATCTTCTTGTCTCGCTGGCGCTCGTCGTCTCGGTGCCGCGCTGGGTCGTGTGGCCGCGCGCCCCGCGTCTCACCCGCTTGTTCGAGCTGGCGACCGAGGTTGCGGCCGCGACGACGGCGTGGCTCGCCGCCGCCGCCGCCGTGGCGCTGGCATCGGTGCTCCTCGACGGGGAAGCCGCCTGGGCGCTCGCAGGAATCGTGGCCTGCGCGGCGTTCGTGGCGACGGACCAGTTGTCGTCTCTCCTCGGCAATCGAAGACTCACGAGCAGGCTGTCATGCACTCCGCCGCTCAGCCTCGGTACCGAGCTCCTCCTCGCGGCGCTGGGAGCTGCGCTGGCGGCCGTCTGCCTGACGAACCCGTGGCTCGCTCCGTTCGCTGTCGCACCACTGCTGCTGCTTCGCCAATGGTTCGAGATTCCGCTGCTCGAGCATCAGGCTAGACGCGATGCCAAGACAGGGCTCTTCAACGCGGAGTACTTCGAGCTGGCAGTCGATCGCGAGCTGGGAAAGGCAAGGGCCGTACAGGCGCCGATGTCCGTGCTGCTCGCCGACCTCGACCTCCTTCGCGATATCAACAACGCCTACGGGCATTTGGCCGGCGACGCGGTCCTGCGCGGTGTCGGAGCCGTGCTCAAGGAACAGCTTCGCACAGAAGACGTTCCCGCCCGCTTCGGCGGGGAAGAGTTCGCGGTGCTGCTCCCCAAGACGAGTCACACGGACGCACTGGAGATCGCCGAACGTCTGCGCGCCGCCGTGGCACTTGCCCGCTTCCCAAGTGGGACAGCCGAGGCCGAACTGCAGGCGACGGTCTCGATCGGCGTAGCGTCGTACCCAGAGCACGGCACGCGTGCCGTTCAGCTCCTCCACCGTGCCGACGTCGCGGTGTACCGCGCGAAGGTGCAGGGACGGAATCGCGTCCTGACGGCGACACTCGATCCTCCTTCCTCGCTCTCGCCTTCCCTACGGATCGTGGCAGGCTCGCTAGGGGACGACGGTGGCGACGCCGCCGTCGGCGCCGTGCCACGCGTCGGCCTGCCTTCATGGCTCGCGCCACGTCGATCGGGCAGGGTTGCCACACTCGTCGGGGTCGCAACCCTCGGGGCACTCGCCCTGCTCGGCATCAGCCAGGCCTCCTACCTCACCGCGATGCTCGCCCCGGCGATCGGCGGCGTCGCCATCCTCGTCCTTCGTCGCGAGGCGGTGCTCCAAGCCGAACGGGAATCGGCCGCAGTCGCTCGCGACCGCGCGGAGCAGCTCCGGCGCGGGGCAGACACGCTGCAGACGCTCAACCGGTCACTCGAGCGGGCCAACCGGTTGCTTCGGGAGCGCTCCGCCGCGGCGATGGAGACTCTCTCGGCCGCTGTCGACGCACGGGACTCGCACACGGCCGGACACTCTCGCCGTGTGCAGACACTCGCACTGCTGCTGGGCCATGAGCTCGGTCTTTCGGAAGCGGAGCTCGAGGCGCTCGGTCATGCCGCCCGCTTCCACGACGTAGGCAAGCTCGCGGTACCCGAGGCGATCCTCCTCAAGTCCGAGAAGCTCGGCGAGGTCGACTGGGTCGTCGTGCGCCGCCATCCCGAAGTGGGCGCGCACCTGATCGAGCACCTTGGCTTCCTGGAGGACGCGCTGCCCGCGATCCGCCACCATCACGAGCGCTACGACGGGACCGGCTACCCCGACGAGCTGGTCGGGGAGGACATTCCGCTGGGCGCGCGCATCATCCACCTCGCCGACGCGCTCGACGCGATGCTGACGGCGCGGCCGTACCGCCCGGCGCTCGAGCCGCTCGTAGCGCTCGAGGAGATCCGCAACGGAGCCGGCGTGCAGTTCTGCCCACGGTGTGTGGAGGCCCTCGACCAGGTCATGCTCGCAGAGTTCGCGAAGGGTGCCGACGTGCCGCGCGAGCTGCTCGCCAGCTGACATGCAGCGTAGTGTCGTTTCAACACACACCACCCCTACTTGCGCATTTTCCAAAACGCTCTATTCTGATTTGCATGGCCCAGAAGCGCGGCTATCGCGCTCTCACGCGCGTGGATCCCAAGGCGCTCGCAGAGTTCCGCGCCGGCATCCGTAAGCGCTACACGGACGAGCAGATCCTCGACCAACTGCGCGACTGCGCGAAGGCTCTCGGACGCTCACCGACCATGCGTGAGTTCGAACGTCACGATGGAACGACCGTCCATCCCCAGACCGTCATCGAGCGCTTCGGGAGCTGGAACGCCGCGAAGCGCGAGGCCGGTCTCGTCCCGCGGCGCTTTGCGACGAAGGCAGAGCTGCTGCAATGTCTGCGGTTGCTCGGAGACAAGATCGGCCGCGTGCCGACCTCGAAGGACATCGACGAGCATCGCGGCCTCGTACCTTCGAAGTCGCTCTACTGGCACACGTTCGGATCGCTGACGAACGCGCTACGGGAAGCCGGGTTCGACGTGCCCGTGGGCGAGGAGCGGCTCGATCGGGCGATTGACCAGGGAGTCGCCATGGCGCGGCGACTCGGACGGCTGCCGAAGTTCGCCGACTGGAGCAAGGCACGGAGGGGGGACCCGGCCCTGCTCACGGAGTGGCAGGTCTACAGGATGTTCGACGCCCAACGAGGCGCCTGGGCCACCTTCCAGTTTCTCGTGCGCGAGCGATTGCTCGCCGACGGCGCCGATGTGGCGGCCGACGGTACCGTGCGCGGCTAGCGCTCACACTCCGACGGAGGATTGCCGATACCTCGAATGGTCATGACACAACCACTACCGCTTGACGAGGGCCACGAGTCCGAGCTCTCGGAGCAGCTCGGCGAGGACGAGCGGCAAGCACCAGCCGTCCCTTCAACGAGTGACCCGCTGAAGCTCTACGTGCGGCAGATCGGCGACGGCCGGCTGCTGACGCGTGAGGAGGAACGCGAGCTTGCCAGGCGCAAGGACGCAGGGGACGAGGCTGCCAAGCGCCGCCTCATCGAATGCAACCTCCGGCTCGTGATGTCGATCACGCGGAACTACCGGACAGCCGGTGTGCCTTTGCTGGATCTCATCCAGGAAGGCAATCTCGGGCTGATCCGGGCGGTGGAGAAGTTCGACTACCGCATGGGCTACAAGCTCTCGACGTACGCGACCTGGTGGATCCGCCAGGCAGTGACCCGGGCGCTCGCCGACCAGGGCCGGCTCATCCGGCTGCCGGTGCACGTCTCCGACCAGGTGCGCCGGGTAATGCGCACGCGCCGCACGCTCGCACAGAAGCTCAATCGCGAGCCGACCGTCGCCGAGATCTCCGTGGAGGCGGCGCTGCCGGAGAAGCGCGTTCACGAGTTGCTCGACATCGTCGAGGACGCAGTCAGCCTCGAGACTCCCATTGCGGGCGGGGACAGCCTCTACGGCGATCTGGTCGAGAACGAGGAGGCTGACGAGACGGACGTCGTCGTCGCGGAAAGCTTCCGTGCCGAGGAGCTGGACGCCGCGCTCGGCCGCATCGAGCCCCGTCTGCGCGAGCTGCTCGAGCGCCGCTTCGGGCTCGCCGGCCACAACGCCCAGACGCTCGACGAGATCGGCCGCAGCCTCGGCGTCACGCGCGAGCGGGTGCGCCAACTCGAGACGCGCGCGTTTCGGGAGCTCCGCGCCACGGCCCCAGAGCTCGCCTTCTATCTCGAGACTGAGAGCGCCCGCTAGTAGGGAACGGCCTGAATTTCCCGCAGGGTGGCGAGGCGGCGAAGCGCTTCGACCTCGATCTGCCGAACGCGCTCGCGCGTCAATCCCAGCCGGCGGCCGATCTCCTCGAGAGTCTTCGGCTCGTAGTCGTCGAGCCCGTAGCGCAGGGCGAGCACCTCGCGCTCGCGCGGGCTGAGAGTCCGCAGCGCCGCCTGCAGCGCCTGACTGCGTAGCGAAACCTCCACTTCCTCGTCGGGGAGGGGGCCCTCTCCGGCAACGAAGTCCCCGAGCACTGCTTCCTCCTGCTCGCCGACAGGCTGGTCGAGGCTCGTGGCTGCTCGTGCCGCCGCCTTCACCTCGCGGGCCTGCTGGATGGGCAGGCTAGCTTCTTCCGCGATCTCCTCGAGGGTCGGCTCGCGTCCGAGCTGCGTCCAGAGGTTCCTTTCGGCACGGTTCATCTTCTGCAGCCGCTCCACGATGTGCACGGGCATGCGGATCGTCCGCGCCTTGTCGGCGAGTGCGCGCGCAACCGCCTGGCGAATCCACCACGTCGCGTAGGTCGAGAACTTGTAGCCGCGGCGCCAGTCGAATTTCTCGACGGCGCGGATGAGGCCGAGTGTGCCTTCCTGGATCAGGTCGAGGAAGGGGAGACCCTGGTTGCGGTAGTTCTTCGCGATCGAGACCACGAGGCGGAGGTTCGACTGGATCATCCGCTGCTTCGCGGAATCGTCGCCGCGCTCGATCCGCTTCGCGAGCTCGACCTCCTGCGCGGCCGTCAGTAGGTGATGACGGCCGGCTTCACGGAGAAAGAGCTGCAGCGCGTCGGTCGTCGTCTCGACCGGGGCAGTGAGCAGTGCCGCGACCGAGCCCTGGTCGTCTTCGATCACGTCGATGCTCAACCGCTCGAGCTCCCGGTAGACGGCGTCGATCTCCAGCGCGTCGTACCCGTGCGCCTCCAGCACGTCCGCCAGATCCGAGGCTCGGATCGACCCGGCCGCCTCACCGGCTTCCAGTAGCTGAAGCAGATCCTCGCCCTTGACGAGAGTCTCGAAATCCATCGTGGCTTCGGGCGGCTGCTCGCTCGTCAATCGTCTCCCGGCGTTCGGCTCGGCGTGCCGTTCAACGCTCGCGGCCCGCCCGGTTCAGACGCTCACCCTCCTGAGCGTGTGCGAAAAGAATAGCCCGCGCGTCAAGCCACGCGAAATCCCGCCTCTGCACGATAACGCGTGAAACGCGGGCGCCATGACGTCCCGTAGCGGCCCGTAGCGGGGAGGCTCGATTAGCGGGGGCTTTCCGCGTTCGCGCCTCAAGGCGGTCCCGTCCCGTGTCGCCCTGTTACTGGGCGTTCGTTAGCAAACGTGTTAGCAAGCGCCGCGACCTACGCGGCCGGTGGCTCGTCACGCGCTGTCCACGTCGACGCCGGGACGGGGCTGGCGACGTCTTGCGAGCTCGTTTCGGCAGCCTCGACGGTCTCGCCCGGGGCATCGTCGCCGGCTTGCTCGATCTCGGCAACGTCGGCCTTGGCTTCGGCTTCCTCGGTTGCGGAGAGGCGCGGGGCTTTCGCCTGCCACGCCGTGAGGTTCTGCACAACGCCGCCGTAGAAGTCGAGCAGCTGAGCGCGGGTCTCCTCGATGAAGCTCCCTGCGCCGCGCCCGTTCTTGAGGCCAAGACCGCGAGTCAGCGCGATCTCGAAGCTTCTGATCTCCCGACGCGGATCGCCGGAGCTCAGCAGCCGTTGCGGCTGCTCACGGACCTCGCCGAGCAGGGCGCTTACGGTCTCACGAGTGCCGGCGAACGAGGCGCTGAGGCGAAGTCGATCGTCGGCATCGGACAGCTGCCGCAGTAGCCAGTTGATGCGGGTGGGCTGCCGCCCCTCGCCGGGTGCGGCCAGGTTGACGCTCGTTGAAAGCTGGCGAGTGCGCAGGTCGGCGATCAGCGCGATCGGCGCGACCGCGTTCGGGACCCGCAGCGATCCGACGAGCTCGCCGGTCTCGCCGAGATGCCGGACGTTGCGGTCGATCCGCTCCACGGCCGTCTCCTTGCGTCCCCGGCCAGGGACAACGTCCCGGCCGAGCTCCTGTGAGAGGCCGAGGGCGAAGTAGTCGAGCAGCTGCTCCCAACGCTCGACCACGGTGCGAGCGCCGGCGTCTCCCGCTCGCAGCGTTCCTTGCCGGGCTGCGTCGCGGACGGTGACCCAGTTGCTACCCATGTCTTGAAAGCCGCTCGCGCCCGAGTTCGCATGGTCGAGGTAGGAGATCAGCTCGCCGAGAATCCACGCCTGATCGGGATCGGAGATCCCCTTATGGCGGTGCTCCATCACCGCCGTGGTGATGATCCGCCGCCAGGCGACGTGGTAGAGCTTTACGCTCCTCGCCTTGCGCCGGTCGACGGCGACGGGTGAGTCCTCCGGCCGCGCCGTGATCTCGTTCGAGATCGTCAGCACGGCGTCGAAGCCGTGATCGCGGGCGAGTACCAGGTAACGGTTTGTCTGCTCACTGGAGAGGGTCGCTGCTCCCGTTTTTACCTCTACGAGAGCCGTCCACGTCCGGGCGCCGCGCGTCACGACGATCGCGCCGTCCGGTCGGCTGACCTTGCCGTCCGGGTCCTTGAGGCGGACTTCCGTGAAGGTCTGCACCTGACCACGCGGCGCACCGAGCTCGGTTAGGAGTGCGTGGGCGAACGCCGGCACTGCGGAGAGCACCGCAAGAAACGCGGACGTCGCCCGAACCTCCTGCTCCTCCTGACCGCGTATTCCTGCGACAGGGATGAGCCGCGCCTGCTGCCAGTCCTCGAGGCCAGTGACCTCAGCCATAACGATGAAACTCTAGGCGATCTCGACTCGACAGGGACCCTGCGAGCCCTTGCCCACGTCCTGACATCGTCAGCAGGCGGTAGCGCCCTGATGCGGGCCAATGAGTTCGGGAATATCACCAGAACGCATCGGGCCATACTGCGAGCGTGCATGGACGCTACGCGGGCGAATCGGCGGGGCCGGCACGCGGTCGAATCGTTCTCCGAACAGCGCGTCTGATCCTGATCCCGCTGAGACGACTCGACGAGGCCGAGCACGCACGAGCGTCGAAGAACCCCGCCGACGCATTGCGCGACACTCGCGCCGCCGAGCTGCAGTGGCGAGAGCACGGCTTCGGCCCCTGGGCGATCCGGGACAGACGGGACGAGAGCTTCCTCGGCTGCGCCGAGCTGCGCCTTGCCGGTCATGGCATCGAGGGAATCGCACCCGACGAGGTCGAGGCGGGCTGGTGGGTGACCGAGGAGCGGCGGAGGGAAGGCATCGCGATCGAGGCGATGGAAGCAGCCATCGATGACCTCTGGGGCCGTACCGATGTCGAGATCATCACGGCCTACATCGAGGAGGGAGCGAACGAACCATCTCGTCGCCTTGCCGCCAACCTCGGATTCGCGGCGCGGGGCCCAGGCCTCGGGCGCTCGGGCGAGCCGATGACGGTGTACGAGGTTCGCCGAGACGATTGGCTCCGACGAGGACTCTGAAGCCAACGGGGCGAGAGTGGCCTGGGCGAGCGTGTTCCCACGTAACGCGACTGTTCTGCCCTATTGATCCTTGCTAAGGATCCGCTAAGGCCAGTGCGCCGTCGAGGCGAATGAACGGCAGCCCGCGCTCCTTGACGTAGTTATCTAGACGGCAACCTTGAGGTCGGCGCTGGAGTTCATCGGGAACTTGCCTAGCCCCGGAGCTTGACACTTGCCCGAGTACACGATGCGATAGGACGAGACCTTGCGGACGTTCAGCTTGCACTGCACGAGGTCGCCGTCGTCCCTGAACCTGAACGTTGTCCGCGCAATAAGCAACTCGGGGTTGAAGACGAAGACCGAGACCTTGACGCGGTTGAACTCCTTGCCGCTGGAGAGACGCGCCGTCATCTCCAGGTCGACGATCTTCGCTGCCAGCCGAGGGTTCTCGAAGCGTTGAAACTCCGCCCGTGCCTGAACGGCTGTCGGAATCACTGCTGCACGGGCAGAAGGCCATGGCGGCGGCGGAAGCTCTCGGCATGACGCTCGACGAATGGTGGGAGAGCGTCAAGGAGACGAAGGCGGCATGAGCTCGCCGGCTACCTCGAAGCGCCCCTGCAAGAGCCTCCGTTAGCAGTCCGTTAGCAGAACGGCCTCTCGCGAACCGAGAGCCCGCTGCCCATGCGGGTTCTCATCGCTTGTGCACGATAACGCGTGTTATGTCAAGTTGGAGGGCGGCACCTGCTCTCGGTACCGACGCGGCCTCTCCTCGCCCACCGTAGGATTCGCACGGATGAAGCGCGTCGGCATCATCGTCGCGGCCGGCGTCGCTCTGGGGGTGGCCGTCCTGCTCTGCATCCTCGGTGTCGGCGAGCGCGCCGGTGCCCTGACGAACTGGCAAGCGTTCGTCCTCGGCGCCGTCCAGGGCTTCACGGAGCTCCTGCCCATCTCGTCGTCAGGGCACCTGATCCTCGTGCCGTGGCTTTTCGACTGGACGTACCTCGAGCAACACGCCAGTTTCAACAAGACGTTCGACGTTGCCCTCCACGTCGGGACGCTCGTGGCAGTCGTCGTGTACTTCTGGCGCGAGATCGGAGGTCTGATCGCCGCCTGGTGGCACAGCGTCCGAGCGCGCGCCGTCCGCACGCCTGAAGAGCGCGTCGCCTGGATCGTGATTCTGGCCACAATCCCGGCCGCTCTCGCCGGAGCCGCCGGCGAGAGCTTCATTGAGAAACGCCTCGGAGAGCCGTGGCAAATTGCAATCTTCCTCGCGGTCGGCGCCCTCGCGCTCTATCTCGCAGACCGAAGGCCCACAGATCTCGCCATCGACGATCTCGGCTATCGGCGAGGGTTCCTCCTCGGGCTTGTACAGACACTTGCCCTCGCCCCAGGCGTGTCGCGCTCCGGCATCGTGATCACGGCGGCTCGGCTGTTCCGCCTTGACCGGGACTCGGCGGCGCGAATCTCCTTTTACCTGCTCGTTCCCGTCGTGTTCGGCGCGGCCGTGTTCAAGGGCCTGAACGATGTCGTGCTCGACGGGTTGCCACCGGGGTCCGCGGGCCCCTTCGTGGTGGGCATGCTGACCGCAGCGGCTACCGGTCTCGCCGCGATCTGGTTCCTCCTCGGCTACGTTCGCCGCCACACGTACACGGTCTTCGTCGTCTACCGACTCGTCCTCGCAGCTGTGATCGTCCTCCTCATCGCCACCGACGTCCGCCCGTCGACTTTCTGAGCCCGTCCACAGACCTTCTGGCCGAGTGTGGAAAGTGTGGAGAACATTTGTCTGCAATTTGCACCGTTTTCGTCCGCGCGACCTCTTGCCTCGGGGGTACGGGCCGAGTAGATTCACAACTGCGCCGAGCACGGAGCGGAAGTAGGTCGAAGCCGACTTCGAAGGCACTAGGCGGAAGCCGAATGTCAGCGGAGTTGGTGGACGAAACCGCCACCGGCTCGGCGAATTTTATGGTCCCTCGCCCGCTTCGCTTTCCGCTCGGGGATGGCGCCCTGACGGGCGCCTGTTGAGGCGGAGCCGTGGGGAGCCGCGCCCGCCATGTCGGGAGCGGCGGCGCTTACGGATTAGGATCCTTGCGTGCACCTTCGATCCCCCAGCGTCGCCGCCGGCGTCTCGTCGTTCTGGTGGGCGCTTGCCTTCGGGCTCTGCGTCTGGCTCTTTCTGCTCGGCATCGGCAGCTCGCGCGCCATGGCGGTGCTCGTGGGCCTGCTGACGTTCTGCGCGACGTTCCTCTTCGTCCGCCTGAGCGGCCGTCAGGGACGACTACGCAAGCGCTAGACGCCGGGAGTCGAACTCGGCAGACCAGAGCTCGGCTCGGAACTCCTCGAGCGTCTGCAGCTCGTCCTCTCGAAACAGCTGCTCGACGACGCCGACCTCTGCATCGTGATGGAACGGCACGTCCACGTGGTCGGCGGACACGAGGTTGACGGAGAGGCGCCCGCAGCTCGAGCACTTCAGCGCCACGCCGACCCGCGCCTGCTCCGGCTTCGGCGCGATCAGCCTGAAGAGCGACGGGAACGCCGGCCGCGGTTTTCCCTCCGGGTAGCAGAAGAGCACCCAGGGCCAACTACCTGCCGCGATCAGCCGCGCTGCGAGATCGTTGAGCTCCTCGCCGAGGAGCTGCTTGCGAGCGGTCATGAGGTTGAGGAACTCGCGGTCCTCCCCCACCCCGAGCGGCGCCCAGTCGAGATCGTCGTGCGCGAGCAAGCCGTCGTGCTCGTCGCCGCACGCGCACGCGAACTTCACCCGGAAGACCGCCGGATGGGCTGCGCCGGGCAGCCGCTCCACTTCGCGGAAGGCCGAGAGAGGCACGCTCGCATGCTCCCGCGTCGGGCATGCGAAGGTGTAGCGGGCGCGCAGTACGTCGTACATCGCTCTATCTAAGACGACGGGCCGGACGGGACAGACAATGCCTCCTACGAGTACCTAATGCCTCCTACGAGTATTGAATCAGGGAGAAGACGTCGTATTCGGGCAGTTTCTTGCGCCCGTCGAGGAACGTCAGCTCGATGATGAAGGGCAGCCCGACGACCGTCCCGCCCAGCTGCTCGACGAGCTCGGCGGTGGCCTTCGCAGTCCCGCCTGTCGCGAGCACGTCGTCGTGGACTAGCACTCGCTGTCCCGGCTTGATGGCGTCAGCGTGCACCTCCAGCTGATCGAAGCCGTACTCCAGCGCGTACTTCGCCGCCACGGTGTGCCAGGGCAACTTGCCCGGCTTGCGGGCAGGCACGAAGCCGCAGCCGAGCTTGCACGCGAGCGCGCCACCCGTGATGTAGCCGCGTGCCTCGGCGCCGAGGACGAGATCGGGCTTGCGCGGAGACGCCCAGTCGGCCAGCCGCTCGACGGTAGCCGCCAGGGCTTCGGCGTCGCCGAGCAACGGCATGATGTCCTTGAAGATGACGCCCGGCTTCGGAAAGTCGGGTACGTCGCGGATCTTCCCCTCGAGGTCGACGGCCATTACGGGCCCCCTACCCGGCCGCGATCTTGCGGATGGCTCTCCAGAGCAACAGCTGGGTGAGCTCCTGGGCAGCCACGCCGAGGGCGCGCAGGTCCTCCAGCCCCTCCCGATGTCGCTCGGGACTGCGCGAGCGGAGCGCGGGAGCGGCGACCTGGTCGAGCAGGCCCGCCGCTCGATCGGCCGTCGTACGGAACGTTCGCAAGTGTCGCGCGGTCATTCCCGACGCGGCCAGCCGGCCGCATGCCAGCGCGATGTCGACGTCGGCATCGGTGTAGAAGGGCTCGCCGCCACGAACCGACGGAGTCAGCAGCCCGTACTCCTCGAGATCACGCGCGAGCTCTCGGGTGATGTGCGCCCGCTCGCACAACTCGTGGAGGTCGACCTCCGCGTCGTGCTCGCCCAGGTCAGCCGGCGCCTTGCCGCGACGGCTCGGAGGAAGCCGCGTCGCGAGCTCCTGGCGGATCACTCGTAACGGCAGAAACTCGTCCCGCTGGAGCCTGAGGATCGCTTGCAGCCGCTCGATGTCCTCCTCGCTGAAGAGCCGGTAGCCGCCGGGCGTGCGCCGCGGTGAAAGCAGTCCCTGATCCTCGAGGTACCGGATCTTCGAGATCGAGATGTCCGGGAACTCGTCGCTCAGCTTTCTGCACACGGCGCCGATCGTCTCCAGCTTGCGGACCGGCCGCGTTCGGCTCGTGGGTCGTACGGTCGTCGTCATCGGGCGAAGAACACGAGCCGGTACTTGCCGATCTGCAGCTCGTCGTCGTCGGAAAGCTCCGCCGACTCGATGCGGCGGCGGTTGAGGAATGTGCCGTTGAGGCTTCCTTGGTCCTCGATCACGAACGCCTCACCCTGGCGGAACGCGACGGCGTGTCGCCTGGACACGGTGACGTCGTCGAGGAAGATGTCGCAGTCCGGCGAGCGGCCGATCGTCGTCCGCTCCTGCTCCAGCGGGAAGTGCTCGCCGGCCCGTCCGCCGCCGGAGCGGATGACGAGCGTCGGCCCCTCCACATCGCGGGCCTCATCGAGATCCGCCTCCTCCTCGAGCGCGTAGGACTGCGTCGTCTCGTCGCCCTCCTCTTCGCGGAGCAGCGAGCCGCAGCGGGCGCAGTAGTTCGCCACTTCGGGGTTCTGGAAGCCACACTCTGAGCAGTAGACGTGACTCATGGGAAATCGCGCGCGTCATCCCGCCGGGCGGCGGGCTACGCCGCAGGCGGCGGAGCCCCACCCGGGGCAGCTTTGCCGGAGAGGATCTCGCTCAGCCGGTCGACGTCGATCTGCGCCAGCTCCCCCTCCCCCCTGTTCTTCAGCCGGGCCACGAGCTCGGCATGGAGGATGTCGATCTTGCCGTGTAGCAGGCGGCGCTTGTACGAGATCTCGTTCTCCTCAGCCTCGAGGTCGGAGATCATTTCCTTCAAGTCGGTGTCCGACAGCGTCGTGAGATCCGGGAACGCTTCCACGCAGACCTTTCGTTCGAAGGCTCAGAAGACCGCTCTATTGAAGCACGCGACGTCCCCAAGGGTCAACCTCAACTTGAGATTGGCTCTCCGCTCTGCTCGGCCAGCGCTTCGCTCACAAGGGACAGCAGCTCCTGCTCGAGGTCGCTCGGGGAGCCGTCGGCGGTTGTCGTCTCGATTGTCACATGCACGAGCGGCTCCACTGGATCCGGCCTCACGATGCCCCAAGCGCCGTTGTCGAACACCTTGATCCCGTCCCGAAGATCGACTTCACGACCTGCGAGCCGCTCGGTGAGGACTCGCATGACGAGCCCCTTGAGCGCCCACGAGCACGGCACCGTGTGATCGACGATCATGACCTCGGGCAGCTCTGCCGCCAGCTCCGAGACCGTGGCAGAGACGGGTGCCAGCAGGTCGAGCAGCTTGCACAGGGCCGCCATCGCATCGAAGGACGGCTGAAAGCCCGGTATGACGTATGCGCCGTCACCGCCCGCCGCAAACACCATGCCGCCCTGGCTCGCCGCCTGCATGAGCTCGGCCGGTGACGTCGGCGTGCGTACGACCTCGAGACCTGCTTCTGTCGCCAGCCGGTCGGCGTGGCTCGTGACGGTGACGGGAAGCGCGACGCTGCCCTTCGCCTCCGTGTCCCGAAGGAGGCGCAAGAAGAGGAGGAGCGCCTGCCTCGACGGCACTTCATCCCCGTTCTCCGCCACGAGGAAGAGGCGCTCTCCGGCGAAGTCGAATACCGCCCCCAGGTCGGCGCCAACCGCTTCGACCAGGCGCTTGGTCTGGGCGATCGCCTCGTCGGTGCTCAGCCGGGGAGTGTCGAGCTCGGCGAACTCGTGGGCCGAGATAGCCTCAACGTGGAGCGGGCCGAGAACGAGCGGCAGGACAAACGATGCCGCCGACTGACCGTAGTCGACGACGATCCGGAATCGGCGCTCGATGAACGCAGCCGCATCCAGCGTGGCGAGCAGGTCGCCCGCATAGCTCTCACGCACGCGAACCGGGTAGCCGATCTTGCCTATCCGGTCGGGTGCGGCCCGCCGCAACTCGTAACGTGTGTAGTGCTTCTCGACCTCCTTCTCGAGCCGCGGCGTGAGCTGTGTCCCGGTGTGCCCGAAGAACCGGATCTCGAGCTGCTCGGGATCGGCGGCGCTCAGCCCGACGTGGAAGCCCGCTGCGTAGCCCTGTGTGCGGATGAGGTGGCGATTGACAGGCGCAGGCAGCACGCGGAGGTCGGCGATGCTGATGCCGGTCGACATGAGGCCGGAGACCATCGCCCGCTTGATCATGCGGCAGGCCGGCGTCGCGTCCCGACTGGCGACGACGCGAGCGCCACGCTGGAGGGTGGTTCCCAAGGCCGCGGCAAGCCGAACCGCTGCTTCGGGCGTCAGATCGACGTTGACGACCCCGGAGACGCCTTCGCGGCCGAACAGGTGCGTCGTACCACCGCCCTCCCAGACGAGGCTTTCGTAGACGATCGCCCCCGACTCCACTTCCTTGTGGGGAAAGATGCGGACGTCGGGCATCACGACCGTCTGCGCCCCGAGCGTGACACCGTCCCCGAGGGCGGCGCCGTCGTGGACGTGGACGTGCGAGCGCAGGTCGCACGACTTGCCGACGATTGCGCCCTCGACGCTCGCACTGCGCCCGACGAACGTCGACTGGTCGATCACCGACCTCACGACGCGGGCGCGCTCGCGGAGCCGCACGTTCGCGCCGAGCACCGAGTAGGCGCCGATCGTCGCCTCGGGCGAGACAGCGCAGTAGTTGCCCACGAACGCCGGCCCTTCGACACCCGCGAGGTCGTCGATCTCGACACCCTCGCCGATCCAGATGTTCCCGCGCAGCCTGATGCCCGGGATGTCGAGGGCGATCTGCTTGTCGAGGGCGTCGAAGTTGGCCTGGCGATATTGCTCGAGGTTCCCGATGTCCTGCCAGTAGCCCTCGCACACGTAGCCGTACATCGGCAGTCCGAGCTCGAGCAGCCGCGGGAAGAGCTCCTTCGAGAAGTCGAATGGGCGGTCGTCGGGAACGTGACGAAGCACGGAGGGATCGAGTACGTAGATGCCGGTGTTGATCGTGTCCGAGAACACCTGGCCCCACGTGGGCTTCTCCAGGAAGCGCTCGATGCGCCCGTCCTCTCCCGTGACGACGATGCCGAAGTCGAGCGGGTTGTCGACTGCCTTGAGGGCGATCGTCACGGCAGCTTCACGCTCGGTGTGGAAGCGCACCAGCGCGGTCAGGTCGAAGTCCGTGAGCGCGTCGCCCGAGATGACCACGAAGGGCTCTTCGAGTCGCCGCGCCGCCAGCCGCACGGAGCCCGCCGTCCCCATCGGCGTCGCCTCGAGCGAATAGTCGATTGACGCCCCGAGGGCTTCGCCGTCGCCGAAGTACGACTCGATCGCCTGCGGCAGGAAGGCCAGCGTGACCGTGATATCGGTCAGCCCGTGCTCGCACAGCAGATCGACGATGTGCTCCATGCACGGTTTTCCGACGATGGGCACCATGGGCTTCGGCTGGTTCGAGGTCAGCGGGCGCAGCCGCGTGCCCTCGCCCCCCGCCATGACAATGGCTCTCATGGCCGCCTCACCGTCTTCCACACAGCCGCCGCGTACGACACCGCGGCCGCAACGGCGAGAGCGACGCCGATCCAGAAGATCACGAGGGGCCAGTCGGTGCCGGCCGGCGTGGCGATGATCGAGCCCGATGCCCGCGTACAGCACCCACGTGGCGAGCTTCCCGAGAAAGCTGACGGAGAACTCGTAGCCGCGTGGGAGCACGAACCGCGTGCCGAGCACGAGCAGCAGATCTCGCCCGACGATGATGACGAGCGCGGCCCACGGCAGCCGGTCCTCGAGGAAGAGCATGATCACGGCGACGTCGATCATCAGCCGGTCTGCGAGCGGGTCGGCGTACTTTCCGAACTGCGATTCGACGCGGAGCCGCCTGGCCAGCCAGCCGTCCACCTGATCGGTGATCGCCGCTGCGGCGAAGACGATTGCCGCGGGCCAGCTGTGGCCCTCGTCCCCTCTTGCCAGCAGCACGACGAACACCGGCACGAGCGCGAAGCGAGCGATTGTCAGCGCATTGGGCAGCTGAGCGATGGGCGCGGAGACTGCGCGGGCTCCCATTTGGACAAGGATAGTGCGACCCGTGCCTTGGCCCGCATCGGGAAAGCGGCGAGAATCAGCTCAATGGCGCGAACGCTGACTTTGCCGGGCTTCGTCAACGCCCACTCTCATGGCTTTCAGCGAATGCTGCGCGGTCGCGCGGCGGGAGCGGACTTCTGGGCCTGGCGCGAGACGATGCTCGCCGAGGCCGGACGTCAGACTCCGGCAGGCATCCGCGGCGCAGTACGAGCACGTGTATCGCGAGCAGCTTGCTGCCGGCTACACGGCGGTGGGCGAGTTCCATTACCTCGGTTACGACGAAGCCCTGGCCGCGGCCGATGCGGCACAGGCCGCGGGTATCGAATTCGTGCTGCTCTACGCGGCGTACGGTCGCGGAGGCCTTCCACGCTTCCGCCAGGAGTCGCCGGCGGCCTACCTCGCCGACGTCGAGCGATTGGCCGCAGCGGGGCTTCGTATGGGGCTCGCGCCGCACTCCGTCCGCGCGTGTCCGCGCGACTGGCTCGAAGAGATCGGGCGCTACGCCGCCTCCACCCCACTTCCGCTCCACGCGCACGCGTGCGAGCAGCCGCGCGAGATCGAGGAGTGCCTCGCCGAGCATGGGCTGCGCCCGCTGGAACTGCTCGCGCAGACGGGTTGCCTGGGTCCGCGGACGACGGTCGTCCATGCAACGCACGCCGACGATCGCGAGCTCGACTTGATCGCCGAGGCCGGGTCACGCGTCTGCGTTTGTCCGACGACCGAAGCCGACCTCGGCGACGGCTTTGCGCCCGTCAGCCGCCTCCTCGCGCGCGGGATCTCAGTCTGCATCGGCTCCGACTCGAACGTGCGCATCGACCCGCTCGAGGAGCTGCGGCGAGCTCTCCGGCATCGCACGACGCGAAACGACGAGTCGCGAGGCTCTCGGCCCGGACGAGCTGCTCGCCGTCGGTGCCGCGGGTGGGGCGCACGCGCTCGGCCTCGACGGCTGGCCTTCGATCGACGTCGACCTCGACCATAGCTCGCTGCGCGGCGTCGCACGGGAAGACGTACGAGGCTGCCCTCGTGGCGGGGTGCTCCGCCGATGTCGTGATCAGCTGAGAAAGCTGGCAGCGCGCCGGAGCACACGCTCGACGGCAGCCGCCACGCGATACGTATCCGTCCAGTACGCCGTGCGGACGAGGTACGCGCGCTCGGCTGCCTTGCCCGTGAGGCCGTACGCCCCCTCGTAGCTCGCGTACGAGCCGTAGATCGTGGCTCCGCGCCGCTGGGCAGGCTCGATCTGCGTGCCCTCGTGCCACTCGTTGTAGCTCGTGATCGTGACGCGGTCGGGGTCGGCGGCGATCGCGGCTCGCCACATGCCGTCGTACGTGGCACCTTCGCGGCGGCTGACGCACGCGATAGTCCGACGTCGCGCGGCTCGCGTTGTAGCCCGGGCCAACGGACGGTGCGCACGCGATACCGGCCTTCCTGTGCCCGCGCGCAAAAGCCCGCGAAGGCGGCACCGCGTACGGCATACACGTCGTACGTGTACACGCCGTCGAAGCCCGCCTCGGCGGCGCGTGCTGCGTCGTCCGTCTGCGCGTAGAGCTCGATCGAGGGGAACTGGGCCGAGAGCTCGAGCCACTCCGCATCGGGGATCAGACCGTCGAACGGGTGATAGACGTACACGCGGCCGATGCCGAGCCCGCGCAGATACTCGAGGTCAGCCTCGACGATGGCGCGGGTCCGCTGCCACTTCTCGTACGGCTCGAGATGGATGGCAACGTCGAGCCCGTGCTTCCAGGCGGCGCGCATGACCGTCGGCAGCCGGTCGGCCTCTGGTGAGCCCGAGCCCCCACCATGAGCTGATGACCTCGTCGACGCCCGTGCCGGCGATCTCGGACATTTGCCTCGAGAGCACCTTCCAGTCGCGGCTCGAGTACGGCCCGCGCGACGGATAGAACGTGGTGGCGAGGTCTTGCGGTGGTAGATGGTCGCTCTTGTTCCAGTGCAGGTACTTGCCGTCCTTCTGCGGCGTACCCCACCAGGGGTAGTAGAAGATCGACGTCTCGCCCGCCGCCCGCGCCGCGGCCGGTGCGAGCAGCAAGCTGGCGAAGAGAACGACGACGAGCCGCACCCCGGCATCATTCCAGGAAACGGCCCGGCGTAATGTAAGTCGGAGCGGCAGTTCGACGCTGCCCCCAATCACGGGCCTCTGGTCCCCCAGACCATTTCAGAGTGGATTCAGGGGTACGTCCGTGTCCGTCTGTCTCAGGGGATCCAATCGAAGGTGTCGGGGTTCGGCCCGATACGTCCCCCTCACCCGGGTTCCTTTACCAGCACTCCGAAACCCGCTTCGTAATGCTCCTCCAACCTCTGGTCGGCGCAGAACCGCTGGTATCCCTGTTGAGCGCCCCGCCAGTCGGTCTCTGCATCACAGTCATCGACAAGAATGACACCTCCCGGCACGAGGCGCGGCCAGATCTTCCGCAATCCCGCTTCAATCGGCACGGCTAGGTCGACATCCATCAGGCAGACCTTGACTCGCTCCGGAAGCTGTTGCTCTCCCATTTTGACGATGTCATCCTGAACCACCGTGACTTCGCTAAGCCCGTAGTACCGCATGGTGCGTTCCACGAGCACGAGCGGATTGAGGGCGAAATGCGTTCGGAATGACTCCGGCGTTCCCAACCTGACGTCCTCGTCAAACTGGTCAGAAGCGAACCCACTGAAGGTGTCGACGATCATGTATTGACGTGCCGGTTTCCCGATTCGGCGCAGGTGCTGGCATGCAGCAACGGTGGTCGCACCGCGGAAGCACCCGACTTCCAAGATCGCCCCGTCCTCGTCAGCATGTCTGGAAAGGGTGTCGAGGTAGAAGCGAAGACGCTCTGGCTGTAACTCCGGGACCAGAGGGCGACGCCGCAGCATGACGCCCATCGGCGCAATTCTGCGGACAATCGCATGAATCCGGGTCATTGCGCGAGGCGCTCCAAGCCTAGGCGTGGCTTTCTGTTTCCAGTTGTCGAAGAGATGACGGTGTCATCAGCTCGGCGACCTGCTGAGCCAAGTTCCATATTCGAATCTCGTGATCGTGTCCGGGTTGGGGGTTGACAGCTTTGCTTTCCGCTCAACTCCGTCTCTATGACCCTCGCCATCGTAGCGGCATCGTCCGGCGACCAGACGCACGCTGTACCCGCCGCGAGGAGGATGGCTTGCGCATC
The DNA here is from genome assembly GCA_963786725.1 of uncultured Actinomycetes bacterium. GTDB lineage: Bacteria > Actinomycetota > Thermoleophilia > Gaiellales > Gaiellaceae > PALSA-612. The sequence continues at coordinate 686,707 of CAWBAD010000007.1, forward strand.
TCCTTGCATGACCGGGCACTCGCTTGACGTGTTCGCGTCCGCCACTACGCCGACGACTACGGCAAGGCACATCGCGAGGATGGCCCGCCCGCCTGCTCGCGAGCGGCTTCGGAGCCTCTGTTAGCACCGCTGCTAGCACGGACGCCGCCGACGCAGAGTCGCCCAACGAGAAAACCCCCGCGGGTGCAGGGGCTTCGTCAGTCGGGGCGGGCAGATTCGAACTGCCGACCTCTAGTCCCCCAGACTAGCGCGCTAACCAGGCTGCGCCACGCCCCGTTGTGACTCGACACGATACCGCGCTTGTTGCCTTGCAGGGGATTTACTCGCGCGGTCAATCGCCGAGCGGTATCGTGACAATGAGGAGTACGAGCCGAGATGGACGTGATTGACGCACGGACGCGGCAAGTGGATCGCGCCACGTCTTGTCCTGAATTGCCTTGGCGCGTAGCAGTCGTGACCGGCTTCGGCGCCGTTTCCTCGTTCGGTAGCCAGACGGCGACCGGGCTTACGGGCAGGGTGCTGCGCGGGCCGATTAGTCCAGTCTGCCGTACCGATAGTCCGTGCTACGTGCCCTTCAAGGGCACGCTCGTGTTCACTCGGGTCGTCAGCATCAGCGGCGCACCGGCGTCCAAGCGGGCTCAGACCTCCACGAACGGCACGTATCGCGTGTTGCTCGCTCCAGGACGCTATCTCGTGAAGTCCTCGCGCACGGTGCCCTCGAAGTTCGGCAGTGGCGTCGCCCCCGAGGTCGCGGTGGTGCCGAAGACCGGCATCCGCCGCCTGAACTTCCTCATCGACACCGGCATTCGCTAAGCGCCGTTGTGTCTTGTTCTTGTTGTGTCCGAAGCGTTCGGCCTCCGCCTGCAGGACATCGACCTCACGTCCGGACGTGAGACCTTCGTCGTGCGCAAGCGCAAGACGAGCGCCGGGGTTCGGACCGACCTTGACAATCGTGGCGGCAGTCCCTATAAGGACGGGCCTTGGGAGAGCCATGGACAATGGGGGGTGGATTTTCTCGTGAAACGATTGACAGGTAGGCGGGCCGCGTGGCTCGGCCTGCTTTCAACGCCAGTGCTCGTGATTGCCGCCGTCCTCGTCGCAGGAGTCGCGACGGGATCGGCCGGACCGACTACGGTCGCAGCGCCCGCAGCGCCGCAGAAGTCCGGCCAGGCCGCGAACGGCGTGGTCAGCCACCAGGTGACCCAGTCGCTGGCCGAGGTCAAGGCGTACTGGACGGCCGACCGGCTGAGCGCAGCGACGCCGATGCCGCTGCTCGAGAAGTCCGTGGCGGGGAACGCACCGTCGCCGCAGCAGGCGCCGGCCCTGGACACGATGGGCCTGGCGATGATGCGGGCGGACGGAACGGTCGACTTCCCAGCGGATATCCGGCACCGAGCAGCGGGGCCGTGTTCCAGACCGAGGCCTACCACACGGACATTCCGTTCAGCCGCTGGGAGTGGTTCGGCGCCTACCGTCGCAACACGGTGACGAACGCGAACCGCGTGATCGCGACCGTGGGGAAGATCTTCTTCACGCTCCACCGGGCGCAACTTCGTCTGCTCCGGCTCGTCTATCGGCCAGGACGCCGTCTGGACGGCAAACCACTGCGTCCACGGCGGCCCGGCGCCCTCGGCGTTCGCCACGAACGTCCTCTTCTGCCCGTCGTACGACTCGGGGCAGGGCGGCGTCAACCCGGTCGCCGGTTGCTGGGGCGCCGACACCTGGTGGGGAACGACCTGCTGGATGACGACAGGCGATGGCGACTGCGACATGGGCGCCATCGACACAACGGCCGTCGGCACCACGCAGCCGACCGAGGTCGGCAACTACACGTCGTGGAACGGCTTTGCCTACGGCCTAACGAACACCACCGGCGTCTTCAACGTCCACTGGATGGCGCTGGGCTACCCGGCCGGCAGCGCCGTTCAACGGCGGCAAGATCCAGGTGGCCGCGTAGCCTCGCTCGGCTACGTCGACGAGTGGACTCCGGGCGGAAGCTACAACTCCGTGGCCATGGGCAGCGACCTCACGGGCGGCTCGAGCGGCGGCCCGTGGATCTGGCAGTTCGGCAGGCCCGGCCAGGCAGGCGGCCTCAACGGCCTCTACCTGAACGGCCACAACGACTGGCGCCACAATGCGGAGCCCGGCGAGATGGCATCGCCGTTCTTCAACTGCCTCGCAGTGGCGATATACAACTCGGTCAACGGCACGGCCGTCGTCTGTCCGTAGCCGCACGCAGAAAGCATCAGTAAGCCGCGAGGGGCCCCACGGGGCCCCTCGCTCGTTCCGCCCGCTTTATGCTGGGGCGCCGTGCGCGTCGTCGCCCTGCTCGCCACCCACAACGAGGAGCGCTTCGTCGAGGGTTGCGTCGAGCATCTCCGGCGGCACGGGGTCGAGACGTACGTCCTCGACAACGACTCGACGGACGGCACGGTCGCGATCGCCGAGCGGTACGTCGGCCGCGGCGTGATCGGCATCGAGCGCTTCCCGCGCGAGGGCACCTACCCGTGGACCGGGCTGCTGCGGCGCAAGGCGGAGCTCGCGGCCGAGATCGAGGCCGACTGGTTCGTCCACCTCGACGCGGACGAGGTGCGCCTGCCACCGCGGCCGGGCATGACGCTCGTAGACGCGCTCGCGGAGGCCGACGCGGCGGGCGCGAACGCCGTCAACTTCCTCGAGCTCACGTTCGTGCCTACGGTCGAGCATCCCGACCACGACCACGAGCGGTACGCCGAGACGATGCGCTGGTACTACCCCTACCTGCCCAGGTACCCCGACCGGCTCAACGCCTGGAAGCGGCAGCCGGAGCCGGTCGACCTCGCCTCGAGCGGCGGGCACCAGGTCGCCTTCCCCGGCCTCCGGCTGCACCCGGAGCCTTTCCTCATGCGCCACTACCTCTTCCTCAGCGTCGAGCACGCGATCCGGAAGTACGTCGAGCGCGCCTACGACCCCGCGGAGACGGCGCTCGGCATGCACACGAGACGGGCGGCCTTGCGTCCGGAGGACATCGAGCTCCAGCCGGAGTCGGAGCTGCGTGAGGTCGGCGCGGACGGCGCGCTCGACCCGTCCGACCCGCTCACCGTGCACCCGCTCTTCGCAAGCGTCCAGGTGCCCGAGTGAGGTCTACCCTGCCGGTCGTCGTCGGCGGCTGCCACCGCTCGGGCACGAGCCTCGTGCGGCGCATCCTCGACGCGCATCCCCGCATCCACTGCGGGCCCGAGCTGCCGCTTCTTCCGCGACTTCTACGGCGACTACCGCGACGACCCGCTGCGGCACCTGCGCTTCGCCGAGACGGCTCGCGCGGTTCTGCCCGAGGAGGAGGCGCTCGACGTCCTCGGCCGCGCGTTCGTCGAGCTGCACGAGCGCGCGGCGCGGCGGGCGGGCAAGGCGCGCTGGGCCGACAAGGCGCCCGAGAACGTCCTGCACACGGCCGGCTGGCAGCGGCTGCTCGGCGACGGATGGCTGTTCGTGCACGTCGTGCGTAACCCGCTCGACTGCGTCGCGTCGATGCGCGGCCGCTTTCCGCTGACGCTGCCTGCGAGCGTCGAGGAGCTGGCGGAGTGGTACCGGCGCTACGTCGAGGCCGGTCTCGCGTTTTCCGTCGCGAACCCCGGGCGGTCGACTAGCGTCGTCTACGAGGAGCTCTGCGCCGAGCCGGAGCGGGTCGTGGCCGAGCTGATGGCCTTCCTGGGCGAGGAGGCCGACCCGCAGCAGCTCGAATTCAACGCCGTGGGCCACCAGACGGGCCTCGAGGATCCTTCCGTGGCCGCCACCGAGCGCGTGCACTCAAGGAGCGTCGGCAAATGGCGCGAGGCGCTCACCAGGGCCGAAACAGCGCTCGTCTGGGCCCGGACAGGCGAGATCTGGCGGCGCGCGGCCCCTGGCGCGGAGCCGGAGTCCCCCGAAATGGGGTAGCCAGGCGCGGCAGACGGAGCTATCCTGCGGGTGCCATGAAACGGCTGCTCGTGCTGTCCGCTATCGGCGCCGTCGCGATCGGCGTCGTAGGTTTGGCGCTGGCGGGGACCGATTCCCAGCAGGCGGGAGCGCCCAAGGCCGCGCCCGCGTCCTCCACGGCCACCAAGGCCAAGCCTCAGAAGGCGAAGAAGGCCGCCCCGGCGAAGAAGACGGGCCCATCGCGCACGAAGTCCAAGGCGAAGCGCTCGCAGGGAAGCGACGTGGTCTCGAGCGGCCCGAGCGGGCAGTCGGCACAGGACGCCGCCTCCTACTGGACGCGTGAGCGCATGAAAGAGGCGCAGCCGATGTCGAAGTCCGCGCCCGGCGGCAACGGCTCGGCGACTGACGGCAGGCCGGCAGGCTCGGTGCCCGCCGGAAACGCGCCGGCCCCCGCGAAGAGCAAGAAGAAGGCGTCCGCCAAGAACCAGAAGAAGTCCTTCGGCGACGGCCTCGTCACGAGCGCCCCGGCCACGGGCAACGCGGCCGAGTACTGGACACCGCAGGCGATGCAGAGCGCCCAGCCGAGGGAGAAGGCGCCCCCGGCGGCGACGGCTCGGGCGTCTCGGGCTCCGGGGTCGGCACCGCCCCGGCATCGCCGTAACGCTGTCCTCGACAGACTCTGCCATCGCAGCGTCCGCGGTCATCATGTCACCGTACGGGCGGTCGGAGATCATGGCGGTGAGCGCATCGCGGACCGCGATGACCCGAGACTGAGTGGGATCTCGTCGCCCGCCATCCCGTCCGGATAGCCCTGTCCGTCCCAGCGCTCGTGCCTCGCGCGTACGATGCGGCCGACGTTCTGGAGGGCGGGCGTGGCGGTGACGACTGCTGGCCTATGATCGTGTGCCCCGGCGGATGACTCCCGCTGAGGCGGTCGGCTCATCTCCAGCGAGAGCCGGGCGACTCCTCGCGAGTGCTCGGGGAGGCCCGCTCTCGCTCGGAGAGGGCTGGAGGACCACCTCGTGCGGGCGGTTGCGCGCGAGCTCCGAGGAATGCTTCTGGGCGTAGAGCCGCTGGTCGGCCAGTCGCACCGCTTCGCTCGGATCGTGAGCCTCGTCGCATCCCCGTCCACATGGTCGAGAAGCTCAACAAGGTCGTGCACATCGAGCGCCAGCTCGTCCAGCGGCTGGGCCGAGAGCCCCGTCCGGACGAGATCGGGGAGGAGCTCGAGATCACGACCGAGGAAGTGCGCGAGATCCTTCGTATGGCCCAGCATCCCGTGTCCCTCGAGAAGCCGATCGGCGAGGAAGAAGAGTCGGAGCTAGGCGACTTCGTCCCGGACGATCAGGCCGAGTCCCCGTTCGACACGCGTCGCTGTCGCTCCGCCGCGAGGACATCGAGCGCGCGCTCCACTCCCTGCCGGAGCGAGAGCGGCTCGTCATCGAGCTGCGCTACGGCCTGAGCGGCGAGCCGCCGTGCGCGCTGAAGAAGCTCGAGTCGGTACGGGAAGCGCAAGGCCTGAAGGACTGTATCTAGCTGTCCCGCCTACACAGGTGAACGGGTGAGCTGATGCATCTGCACGCTAACGCCAAGCTCGGACTGGCCGGTCGGCTCGCACTCGTACGAGCGATCGCGGATGGGTTGATGCTGAAGGCGGCCGCGGCCGCCTTCAGCGTGTCGCCGGCGACGGCGCACCGGTGGTGGCATCGCTGGCAAGAGGCCAACGACGGGGCCCGCCGCACGCTGTCCTGCCTGCGTGACCGCTCCAGTCGTCCCCACCGCTCACCACGCCAGCTCGCACCGCACCTCGAGCAGGCGATTTACGCCTGCCGTCGCGACACGGGCTGGAGACCGCGGCTGGTCGCCGGCGCCACCGGCATTGCACACTCGACGGTCTGGAAGGTGCTGAGGGGCGGGCTGTCGCGGCGGCCTCGGCGGGGCCGGCCACGTGGTTCTGGGTGGTTCGAGTGGCCGCTACGACCTGACCGCGGCCGACGTCTACCCGAGGGCGTTCCTCATCCCGCACGAGCAGCGGACGTACTTCAGGGAGTACTTCGTGCACCCCCTTGCGCCGGATGACGTACGAGCGCAACGATGCGCTCAAGGACGTCACGTCCTCCGTCGAGGAGGGCGAGTTCTTCGGGCTGTTGGGGGCCGAACGGCAGCGGCAAGAGCACGCTGCGGCGCATCCTCGCCGGCATCTATGGTCGACGAGGCGCTTGAGCTCCGCGAAGGCGAGGATGTCCTCGAAGCGGTCGTCGAGCTCCCTCGTAAGTCAGCCCGGCGAGCGTGGCCGAGATGCGGATATTGTCCCGCGCATTGAGCTCCGCGTTGTAGCCGACCTCGAGCTCGATGAAGGGCGAGAGCAGCCTGCGGACGCGCACGTGCCCACGGTCCGGGACGTAAGGAGAAGTGCTACGACTTCAACGACGAGGGCAAGACGATCGTGTTCGTGACGCATTCCCTGGAGAACATCCGCCGCTTCTGCGACCGGGCGCTGCTGCTCGAGAAGGGGCTGGTGCGGGCGCGGGGCGACCCCGAAGAGGTGATCGGGCTCTACCGCGAGCACGTACCCGTGGGCTGAGTGGGCGCCGTGGCGCTCCTCGACGAGAGCTTGCTGGCCACCGGCCCCCTCGTCGTCGGCGCGACCGGTGGCTCCGGCACGCGCGTCGTCGCGCGCATCCTGCGCGAGGCAGCGCTCTTCACGGGCAGTGACCTCGACGAGTCGGAGGACGCCTGGAAGCTCGGCGGCTACGGCGACCGCTGGATCAACCTCTACGCCGGCTCCGGTGGCGACCCCGGGGAAGCGGCGGAGATGGAGATGCGCGCCGACCTGGCTCAGGTGCTACGCGACCACTGCGCCCCCGTCGCCGGCACGGGGAGGCCGTGGGGCTGGAAGGAGCCGCGCAGCATCTACCTGGTGCCCTTCTTCCACCGTCACCTGCCCGGGCTGCGCTTCCTGCATGTCGTCCGTGACGGCCGCGACATGGCGTTCTCGGAGAACCAGAACCAACTGCGCAAGCACGGTGTGGCATCGGGCATCGCGCCCGGAGGCCCCGAGCCTGTGCGCTCGATCGCGCTCTGGGCGCGGGTGAACCTCACCGCCTCGCTCTTCGGGGCCGACGTGCTCGGCGACCGCTACCGCCGCGTCCGCTTCGAGGACCTTTGCGCGGATGCCGCCGGCGTCGCGGAGGAACTGTTGGCGTGGGCCGGGCTCGAGGGCGACGCGAGCGCGGCCGTTGCGGCCGTGACGGCGCCGGCGAGCCTCGGGCGCTGGCGGGCCGCCGACCCCGCGCTTATCGCGGACCTCGAGGGCGTCGCGGACGTCGCTCTGCGCGCGTTCGGCTACGGCGGATCTACGCGGGCGGCTTGAGCTCGGCCTAGGGAGGCGAGGGCATCCGCGGCACCGGGTCGGTCGGCACCGGCGGGAATGGCGGCACCGGGTCGGGGTTCGGGTGTGCGATCACGGACAGCTCCCAGTCCTCGACGTTCCATGTGATGCCCTGGTCCGTGGGGTTGTCGACGACACTCTCGAGCTGCGGCCACTGGGCGACGAACTGCGGGGGCTGATAGAGCGGCAGCGACGGTACGTCCTCCGCCATGATCGTCTCCACCTGGTTCACGAGCGCCGCGCGCGCTGCCTCGTTCACCTCGACGGACGCGGCATCTAGCAGCGCAGTGACGCCGGCCGAACAGTAGCCCATGAAGTTCGACGGGGCCGGAGCAGCCATAGCGGTCGCCCGCGTTCCACGGGTTTCCGTCCAGTCCGTGCGAGAGCATGACGAGCTCGAAATCGCCCCCTGGCAGGCGCCGTCCGAACAGGTCGCCCGCAGTCGAGTTGTCGGGGACGAACTCGATGCCGGCAGCCTGAGCGCTCGCGATCAGCATGTTCTGAAAGGCGGCGCGCAACGAGTTGCCGGTGGTTATAGATGCTGTGCCCCCGCCGGCGAGTTCTTGGACGTTTTCGCGGCCCTAGGCCCCACCGGGGTTTGGCGCCCCCGTCCAGGGGGCCTCCCCCGGTCTATTGGATTCCCTCGGCGACAGCGTGAGATGATCGGCGCTTCGTGCCTAGCACCGCGCGCAATGGCGCCGGTCGTCGCGGGGTCTCAGGGCCATCCCTCAGTCCCAACTTGAGCGCCGTGAGCAGAGGCAACGGGAGCCGTGAACACCCTTGAGGGATTGGCCGAAGGATGGAGGCGACTCTACGCATCGGTGGCATCACATGTGGCGGTGCCGGCGAGCCGCCTCAACCACAGAGCGGGCGGCAGCCCGGGACGTCGCGAACGCGCCGACGCAGGTGATGCCGACCAGCACGACGATCCGTGTCGCGGGATTCGGGACAGTCGCCGGATGCGCGACGACGAACCGCGCCATACCCCGGTAGAAGGCGACCGTCAGCGCGATGCCTCGCACCTGGCCGCTCGTTCCATGCTTCACATGCAGGGCCGTGACGCTCGGCTCGTACCACGTCGTCCACCCAGCCTCCTTGAAGCGGTACGAGAGGTCCATGTCCTCCATGTACATCCAGTAGCGCTCGTCGAAGAGCCCGACCTCCTCGAGCGCGCTGCGGCGAAGCAGCATGAACGCTCCGTTGACGGCATCGACGGGGCCGCGTTCAATACCCGGCGCCCGGTACTGCGCGAGCGGGCCGCCGGCTGCGCGCCTGCCGATCCCGCTGAGATGGGAGAGCGCCGCGAGGACGGTTGGAAACGACCGCCGGGAGGCGTGGTCGAAGCTCCCGTCTAGACGCTCGAGGCGGCAGCCCGCGATGCCTACCTCGGGCCGCTCGCGCATGAGCTCCAGGAGCACGTCGAGCGTCCCGGCCCTCAGCTCCGCGTCGGGGTTCAGGGCGAGCACGAACGGCGCGATCCCCTCGCGGATCGCGGCGTTCGTGGCCGCGGCGAAGCCGACGTTGCGGTCGTTCGCGATCAGGCGGACGGCCGGGAACCGCTCCTGTACGAGTTCGACCGTGCCATCGTTCGAGGCGTTGTCGACGACCCAAGTCGTCGTCCCCGCCGGAGCGTGCTCCTCGATGCTCGTCAGGCAGCGCCGGAGCAGATCACGGCACCGGTGCGAGACGACGGCCACGTCGAGGAGGCCCGTCATGCGGTCGTCGTTCCCCGCCGCATTCGGCGCCGCCGGCTCGCTCGCCGTCGAAACTCCCGCGCAATCGAGAGGCGCGACGAGCCGACAGCCGCCGCCGGGAAAGGATGGGCCTGCACGCTGCCCGCGGCATGCCAGCCCGCTATTCGGCCGCGGATCCCGGCGGGCGTGCGGTCGACTGCGAGTTGGGCGGCGCAGATCCCCGCCTCGCGCGCAAGCGCGACGGCCCCTCGCCCGCCCGCGAGGACTCCCCACTTTCGAAGCACGTAGCCACGTCCGAAGCCGGTCAGGTAGTCCTTGCGGGCCGACCCGGCACCGAGCGTCGCCGAGTGCGAGTGGATCGCTCGCGCGTTCGGCACGAGCACGCATCGCCCGCCGGCAACTCGGAGCCGGAGGATGAGGTCGACGTCCTCCCAGTAGGCGAACAGCCGCTCGTCGAAGCCGCCGCATTCGATGAATGCAGAGCGATCGAACGCTGCCGCCGAGCCTGACGGGCCGAGCGGATCGGCCACGGCGCGGTCGAGGACTTCGACCGGCTGGCCGTTCAGGTAGTCGAACACGAGCAGAGTGTCGTCGAGTTCGACACCCGCGCTGTCGATGACCGTCGGATCATGAGCCTCGAGCAGAACGCCGGCGGCCATCGGCACGCCGCGCGCCGGGTCGAGGGCGCCCGCAAGTCGCTCGGCGAAGCCCTGCTCGCACACGCAGTCGTCGTTGACCAGCACGATCGCGTCCGACGAAGCGACCGCGGCCGCACGGTTGACGGCTTTCGAGAAGCCGTGGTTACGCGCGAGGCGGATGATCTCCACTTGAGGAAACCGCCGCGCAAGGAGGTCGGCCGTCCCGTCGGTCGAACCGTTGTCGACGACGACCACCTCGGAGTCGGCGCCGAGCGACGGAAGCAGCCGCTGCAGCCGCTGAGCGCCGTTCCAGCTCGGCACGATCACAGTCGCGGTCACGCCGCGGGCCGCTCCGCGTGGACGACGACTGCGCCGCCGAGCCCGGCGGCCATCGCGGCCGTCTCGAGGAGCGAACCTGCAACCGCCGCCGGAACGATCGCCGCAGCGCTCACGACCAGGTCGCGCGTCGGGACGCCGGCGAGGTCGCGCTTGAGCGTACGAAACGCCACGTTCTGCTCGCGCGTGAGGCGGTTCAGGAGTGTCTGGGTAGCGCCGAGAAGGTTCTGGTCGAGAACCAGGTTGCCGATATGCGTCACCCTGAGCCCGCAGCGCCCGATCAACCTGACGAGCCCTCGTCGGGTGAAGTGGACTGCGTGGCGCGGCACGTCGAGATGGAACCAACATCGCCCGCCGATGCGTGCTTGAAGGCTGCCGAGGTTCGGCACCGAGACGACGATCCGGCCGCGGCAGCCGAGCGCGTCGACCGCGCGGCGCAAGCCGAGTTCGGGGTCGTCGAGGTGCTCGAGCACGTGCCAGAGGACGATGACGTCGGCACCCTCCGTGGGGGGGCCGAACGCCTCGACCGCCGTGTCGCGAACCTCGAGCCCTGCGTGCCCCTGCCGTGCGTACGGCTCGAGCCCCACTACTGTGCAGCCCTGTTCGGCCAGCTGGCGGAGAAGCCGGCCGTCACCCGATCCGATTTCGATCACCCGCGCTCCAGGCGCAAGTGGGCCGAGCGCACGGAGGACTGCAGCCTGCCCGAGGCGGCGCAGCGGCTCGAGCAGCCGGTCGACGACAGCGGGCGGCTGGGCGTAGGCGCCGCCGCGGTACAGCCCAGTTGCGTCACCTCGGGAGCGACCGACCGTCACCGCCGTGCCGCACGACCGGCAGCGATCCAGGCGGTAGAGAGGCGCCGTCGCCCGCCGGTCAGTTCGGCGTACCGAGATCCAGGGCTCCATGCCGGCACAACCGCAGGCAACGCAGGCCTCGTCCGTCCCCATTAGTACGCCCCCCGCCGCCGCAGAACGGGCACGATCGTGAGGGCGAGGATACGCAGGTCTCGGCCGATCGAGATGTTCTCGATGTACTCGCGCTCGACCGCGAGACGCTCGTCGAAACGAAGGGCGCCGCGCCCGTAGACCTGCATCGGTCCCGTCAGTCCAGGCTTGACGAGCAAGCGGAAGCGCTGCTCCGGCGTGTACTGCTCGACGATCTCGACTTGCTCCGGGCGCGGGCCGACGAGGCTCATCTCGTTGCGCAAGACGTTGACGAGCTGCGGCAGCTCGTCAAGGCTCGTGCGGCGCAACAGGCGCCCGACGGTGGTCACGCGAGGGTCTTCGCGGAGTTTGAACGCCGGCTCCTCGAGCTCGCCGATATCGACGAACTCGCCAAGGCGTTCGTCGGCGCCGTCCTCCATCGTCCGGAACTTGAGCATCCGAAAGGGCCTACCGCCGATTCCCGCGCGCTGCTGCACGAAGAGCACCGGGCCAGGTCCCGCGACGCGGATCGCGACCGCGATCGCGACCAGCAGCGGCGAGAGCACGATGAGCGCAACGAACGAGACGGTCAGGTCGAGGAAGCGTTTGCCGGCCAACGTCGTCCGGCTTGCGTCCCAGGTGTGGTACTCGATGAACGGCAGGTCCGCGACGTGCGAAAGCTCGACGGCGGTGCCGAGCATCCCGCGGATAGGCGGCACCACGCTGAGCTTGAGCTGCCGTGCACGGGCCACTGCGATCACCTCGGCGAGCAGACGCTCGTCAAGCGTCGGCGATGCGACGATTATGCGATCGATCCGGTCGAGGGACTCGTCGTGACCGAGAGCTCCTCGGGGCGCCAGCTCTCGCGCGAGGCGACCACCTCGACGTGGATGTCCGGAAAGAGCTCGAGCTTCCTCCGTGTCCCGTCCGCGAGCGCACCGTCTCCGAGGATCAGCGTGCGCTCGGGCGGAGTCACCCAACGCCAGATCCTGCGCGCGGCAACGCGGAACGTGAAGACGCCGGCTGCGACGAGGATCCAGAGCCGGAGCTGTGCTGACGCGGTCAGCTCGTTGACGTCCAGGATGAGAATCACCGTCGCAAGAGCGGCGGTGCCGCCGACCGCGAGGCCGACAATCCGTCCCAGCTCGTCGATCGTCAAGCACCGAATCGAACGGTGGTCGCGGTCGTACAGACCGCACGCCTTTGCGACGAGGAGCCAGCCAGGAGCGAAGAGCACGACTGCGGCAGCGTCCTCGGCCGGCGCGCCGGATGCCCAGAAGGCCCCGGCTGCAACGATCACCGCAGTCACATCGGCGAGAGCGAGCACCCGCCGCCGCAAAGAGTCGTGCCAGAAGCGGCGTCGCCCGGGAAGGGTCGGCGCGCTCGCGGCGGCCGGCGACTGAGTCTCGTCGACGACGCGGGTCAGCACAGCGACAGCCACCACCCCCTCGGACTAGGTCAGGATCCGTCCTCGAGGTGCACAATAGCGGCAGGTCGGCGATGCCTGTGAACCGCGGACGTCAAGGTCTCGAAAAGAGCGGGGACCGGGGGTTGAGACGACGCGCCGCTCGAAGATCGGCCCGCGCCGCGACGATCGCGCCGCGTCGGGTTTCGATCCGCGCCGCGAGGAGTCGAACCCGCCAGTCGTCGGCATTCGCGCGGCGCGCCTCGTCGGCCCACCGCTGCGCCTCGACGAGATTCCCGCGCGACTCGGCGAGCAGTGCGAGCTGCGCGAGCGGCGCGGTCGCCCACGGCTTCAGCGCATGCGCGCGGAGCGCGGCGTCACGCGCAGCCAGTGGTCGACCGTCCGCGGCGGCCCGTCGGCTCTGCGCAAGAGCATGCCCGGCGAGGAGCGGAACGAGCTCGAGCACCAGGACGAGGAGGACGAGCGACGCGAGCGCGGCGCGCACGCCCCAGCGGCGGCGCCGGGCCCGTTCACGAACCGGAGGACCGAGCGGCGAGGGCCAGCGCCGAGACGCCGACCAGCGAGACCGCGGGAAGCTGCCAGAGCCAGTCCACTCCGGCGCCGACTCCGAACGCGAGGGCGACCGCGGTGGCGCCCGCGAGTGATGTCCGCTCCTCGCCGTCGAGGCGACGGCAGGCGCGAACGCCGATCGCACAGCCGCCGACCCAGATCGCGGACGCGAGGAGGAAGCCTACGGCTCCCAGCTCGCCGAGGCTTTCGAGGTAGAGCGAGTGCGCGTTGCGGACGAACAACGCCAAGGATCCGTGCTCGGCCCACCACGCGTCGAACGTGCCCGCGCCGGTGCCGACGACCGGCGCCGACTGCCACTGGTCGACTGCAGCGGTCCAGAACTGCCAGCGGCCGCTGCCGCTTCCGCTGACGAGATGGGCGCGCACGAAGCTGGGCGTGTCGGACGCTACGGGAGGCTCCGCGAAGGAGTGCAGGCGCGCGAGCGGATGCGACAACACGACGACGACGACGAGAGCGGCGGCAGCCGTGGCCGCAAGTCCGACGACGGCCTTTCGCGGTAGCGCTGGGATCCGGCGCACGACGGGGTCGACAAGCACCCAGGCGACGGCCGTGGCCGCGACGACCACCACGAGGAGCGCCGCAACCTCACGACCTGCGACGCTCGCTGCAGGTGAGGCGAACGGCCCGTTGACGAGCACGGGCCGCGACTCGAGCGCGAGCACCGCCGCGACCCCCCCGCCTACGCCGACGGCCGCCGCAGCCATCGCGGGCACGCGGTCGCGGACCAGGGCCACGAACGTCGTAACCGCTATGACGCCCACGATCGCGCCGCCCCGCGACGACGCGAGATAGATGTCGGCGACGACCAGCGGGATCGCGGCCACCGCCGCCGCAGCGACGATTCGCGACCTCGTGCCGGCGACGATCCGAAGCAAGAGCGGCAGCCCGAGCGCGACGAGCATCGCGAGCCCGTTCCAGTAGCCGACCGGCCAGCTCAGGCGCTCGACGACGAGCGGGCAGCGCGCGACCCGCCGCGCTGGTCGAGGCGACGCCGGGGAACAGCCTGCCGATGAGCGCGACGAGCGCGATCGCCACGATCGCGAGTGCGATTCCGTCGAGGACTCGCGGCGTGGCCTCGCGCGTGACCATGGACGCCACAAGGAAGAATGCCCCGGCGTAGAGCGTCACCTCGGCGGCTTGCAGGTACGCAGCGTCCGCATCGGCCGCCCACTGCGTCGACACGAGCGCCCAGACGCCAAGGAGCGCCAGCAGCGTCCCGGCGACCAGCGCCGTTCGCCGCGGCCGTCGTCCGGGGAGAACGTCGACTGCGACGAGCCCCAGGGTCCACCAGACGAGCACCGCCGCCGCCGCCCAGGTCGTCGTGTCGTAGCTCCCGTTCTGGAAGGCGAGGACGAAGAACACGCCGCCGACCAAGAGCGTGATGGCCCCGTCCGAAACGGAACCGGGCTCGGCCCGGCCGGCCCGCGCGCGCCTCGTCCACGACTTGTTAGCCTAGTCGTCGATGCGGTGGCTCATCGCTGCGACCTGCTCGGCGGGTGTCGCGGTCGTAGTGGCATCACCCGCGATCGCCGGCCGCTCCGCCGCCGACGGTTCCGTCTGATGCTGCGATCGCCCAGTACATCGAGGTCGTACCCTCCGCGACGGGACTTGTGCCGATCGGCGAGGCGGCATCGCCCGCGAGTGGCGCGGCACTCCCGACCGCCTTGCGAGCCAAGGTCGAGAGGACTGCCGGCGTTGACGCGCCCGCGCTCCTCCACCTCGCCCAGGACCCTCGGTTCGGCGCCCCTCCCGAGCGTCGCGGCGCCGCTCGAGCGATCCCTCGGCATCGCGCCGACCCTGCTCCCGCAATCCCACGCCACCCCGTCCTCGAGTCGACCGGCACGCCTACGCCCAGCCCGCTCGCCGCGGCGGCCTCGACGGCCGGTTCCGGCGGGCTCCTGCTCGTCGCCCTCCTGCTCGTCGCGATCACGGCGGCGGGCATCGCTGCCAGGGCGGCGCGGCGCTAGCGGGCCGCGCGGCGCGGCGTCCGTTCCGACCGCCATGACGGCTCCGGCCTCCGAGCGACACCCTGTCGACCCCGGTGCAGCCCCGCGCCACATCGTCGTCTCGTTGCCCGAGTGCCCAGACGGGCTGCCGAATGCCCCCAAACGGGCTACACGACTCCCGTCCGCCATCCGTACACTGGGCCGCCGTGCGTCTCGCAGCGATCCTCGGCTCGGCTCTCGCCCTCGCGGTGGTCTCGAACGCTGGGGCCGCCGGCCCGTTGGAGACCGGCTTCCTGGATCCCGGTGCGTTCACTGGCCCGAACGCGGACGTGTCCGTCGTCCGCGCCCGAAAGGCGGGCGCGACTCTGACGCGCGTTCCCCTCTTCTGGAACGCCGTCGAGACCGCAACGCCGGCCGACCCCGAGGATCCGAACGATCCGGCGTACGACTGGGCGTCGCTCGACCGCCAGGTCAGAAACGCCGTCCGCGGCGGGCTCGCGCCGATGCTGTGCATCACCAACTCGCCGAAGTGGGCGGAAGGTCCGGCGGTCGGCCTGCCCGGGACGTGGCCCTCGCCGGCGAAGTTCGCGCAATTCTCGCGTGCGGCGGCGCGGCGCTACAGCGGCACGTTCACTCCCCCCGGGCAGACGGAGCCCCTGCCGCGCGTGCAGTACTGGGAGGCGTGGAACGAGCCGAACGCGGGAAGCAACCTCGCGCCCGCAGCGGATCAACGGGCGCGTTGCCTCGCCGGCCCACTACCGGAAGATGGTCAACGCGTTCGCCGGCGCCGTGCACGCCGTCGCGTCGAGCAACAAGGTCGTGGCCGGGACTCTAGGACCCTTCGCCCACGACTCGAAAGACATCCAGGTCGGCCGCTCCGATGCAGTTCATGAGCGACCTGCTCTGCGTCTCGATGCGGCCACCGCACCGCAAGACGTGCTCGGCGCGCACGCGGTTCGACGTCTGGGCCCACAATGCCGTACGCGAACGGAGGACCGGACTGGGAGGCGAAGATCCCAGGCAACGCCTCGATCGGCGAGCTGCCGGAGATGCGCGCCTTGCTCCTGGCCGCGAAGCGTCAGGGCACAGTTGTCTCGAGCGGGCAGCCCCTGTTCTGGGTGACCGAGATCAGCTGGGACACGAAGCCGCCTGATCCGAAGGGCGTGCCTCAGAGGCTGCACGCGCGTTGGGTGTCGGAGGCGCTCTTCCGCATGTGGCGCGCCGGGGTCAGCGCCGTGATCTGGTTCCGGCTTCAGGACGATCCCCTCCGGGTGAGCCCGTACCAGTCGGGGTTCTTCACGACGAACGGTCAAGCGAAGTACTCGCTCGAGGCCTTCCGGTTCCCCTTCGTCGCGTTCAACCAGAAGGACGCCGTCTCGGTCTGGGGACGCACACCCTCCGGCAAGCCCGGCGCGGTGATCGTGGAGCGCATGACCAAGAACCGCTGGGTCGCAGCCGCGCGTCTCCGTGCCGACCGCTACGGCATCTTCTCCGCCCGCCTTGCAGCTCCGCCGGACGGCACGACTGCGTTCCGTGCCCGGCTCGCCGCCCCCGCGGAGCTGTCGATCCCGTTCTCGCTCACGGTTCCGCCGACGCGCCCGATCGATCCCTTCGGCTGCGGCGGCAGGATCCCCTGCTCGCGCGGATGAGTCCTGGGACTCCGCGGCCGAGCTGAATCCGTCTACACGCCCGCGGGACTCCCGGGCCGTAAGCGCACGGCGACGGAAAGACCTTGTTGATCGGGCGACCGCTTCGCCCACCAGCCGTCCAGAACAGACACATTGTTCGTCGAAGCGATCGCTCGAAAGTTGGCCCGCCCGACTGACTGCGGCGACTGGTCACAGAAGTCGCTCGACGCCAGCGGAGCGCCAACCGGGCGAGGCAGCGGGAGGATGTCACGGAGCACTGCGCCTCCGGCGTCGACACAGACGTGTCAGGGACCGTGTGCGAGTTCGGCCCCCATACCCCTGCAGGCTCCCATCTCGGGACGATATTCTCGCGCGGTCGTGGTCGTTCGGGGGGTCGGCGCTGTGCATCCAAGCAGGGCGGCCGGCTGCTAGTCCCCGTTCTCGGCAGTGGCTCACGGCGGATACTGAAAGGGGGTGTGGAGCAATTTGAACGATGAATTTGACGATCTAATCGCCAAGATCGACCAGAGGCCGCCCACGCCCGTTCTCGAGCGCACAGCGATCTTGGTCGCGGAAAAAACGAAGCTGCCGCCCGGACTGAGGCACTAGAGGCGAGTGCGAGCGCTGAGCGGGAGAGCTTGCTGAGCGATCTCCACGCCGCACGGGCGACCATCGGGCACCTCGAGGAGCGCATCGCAGGCGGCAACGCCGCGCTCGGCGCGCTGGAAGCACAAGCGGCAGCGGATCGCGGAGAACTGCTGCAAGAACTCACGGAAGCTCGAGCGGAGGCGGAACGGCTCACTGCGCGGCTCGTTGCTGCAGAGTCGGAGGCTGCCGAAGAGCGCAGGCAACTCCTCGCAGATCTGGATGCCGCGAAGGCCGACGCGGACCGGCTCGCAAAGCAGCTCGAGGAAGCGTCGTTCTCCGCGGAGGAACTCGCATCGACGGCCGACGCGTTGCTTTCGTCTGTCGAGGCGGAGCTAGAAGCTTCCCGGGCCGAGCAGGACCGGCTGCGTGCTGCGGTCGTCGACAAGCTCGAGGAGAACGGCGAGCTTCTCATCCTGGTCGAACACCTCCGGGCGCGCTCGAGAGCACAGCAGCGGCGGTCAGAGAGCACGAACAAGCGGCAGCCGCAGCTGCTCGCGAGTCAGTGGCACGGCAGGCGGAGTTCGATGACGAGCGCAATCGACTGCTTCATGAGCTCGATACCGCACGAACGGACGTCCAGAACGCTCGCTCGCAAATCGAGCTCGCTCATAACGAACTCCAGATACTGAGATCCGAAGCCGCTAGAGAGCGGGAGGCAATCAGCGCCGAACGTGGCGTGGTACGAGCGGAAGCGGATGGCCTTGTCGCGGAACTCGAAGCCGCGCGCACCCATGCCATCGGCCTTGCGGCCCGCACAGCAGAGCTCGAGGCAGCGCTAGGTGCGCACAACGCACTGCTTCACAGGTTGCAGTCGGTGAGCGTCCGCCGGGTACTTCACGGTGGCGAACCCTGTCGCAGCTTGGTACATGGCTCTTGCCGCCAACTCCAAGGAAGTTGAACTACCTCCGGCAGTACTTTGCCCTCCGGCGGTCTCGTGAGTTTGACGTCGACGCGTACCTGTTGGGTAACCACGATGTCCTTGCGGCAGGGATCAATCCTCTGATGCACTACGTCCAGTACGGGTGTGGAGAAGGTCGCGCGCTTGATGGACACGTCGAACTTGGAATGCCGCGGACGCCACCGAAGTCTCCTCGTCAGACGCCCATTGAACCAGCCGGAGGACGGTCCCATCGCCCGGCCGCAAGAGGTGAACCCGCAGCCAGTCGCGGGTGTCCTTCCCGCGAGC
This sequence comes from uncultured Actinomycetes bacterium, assembly GCA_963786725.1. GTDB lineage: Bacteria > Actinomycetota > Thermoleophilia > Gaiellales > Gaiellaceae > PALSA-612. The sequence continues at coordinate 704,984 of CAWBAD010000007.1, forward strand.
CGCGAATTGCTGCGGATCGCGTACGTGTTGCCTGGGCTGGGGATCGGCGGCGGGGTGAATGTCGTCCTCGAACACGCTGAGCGGCTCGTGGCCAGGGGGCACGATGTCACGATTCTGACTAAAGAGAAGGACCCGTGCGTCACATGGAGGTCGGCCAGGGGCGTCCAACTGTCATCAGTTCATTCTGCCGAGGACCTAGTCAAGGTTTTCGACCCACCGCCGGATGTGCTCGTGGCGACCGGGTGGCATACGGTTTACGAGATCATATGGCGGCGGCTTCCGGCTCATAGTTATTGCTATTTCGTGCAGGCTTACGAGCCCGACTTCTACCCGCGAGACAGCTTTGAAGCCGACCTCGCCGAATCGACCTACAGGCTGCCCTTTAGCATGTGCACGGTGGCTGCCTGGCTCGCGCGGAGACTGAAGCAGTCGTACGGGCACAATGCGCTCTATCTCCGCAACGGGCTCAATGACGTATTTCACACGAAAGCTGATCCGGTCGAGACGCGGGGCAATCGATTCCGTGTCCTCCTTGAGGGCCCTCTCGAAAGCGAGCGGAAACGGCTAAACGATGCCTTCTTGGCGGTGGAGGGCGTTGACGCGGAGGTTTGGCTGGTTACAAGCGGCGGCGAGTTGGCCCCATGGCAACGGCCGGACAGATTGTTTCGCTCGGTGGCCCTCTCTCACATGCCAGCTATTTACGCGTCATGCCATGTGATTGTGAAATTGAGCTCCGCGGAGGGCATGTTCGGGCCGCCTCTTGAGATGATGAGTCAGGGGGGCGTTGCGATCACAAGCGACGTATCTGGGCATGAGGAGTACATGCGGGACGGAGAAAACGGCTACGTCGTCCCAATCGGTGACTGGAGGTCGGCACGCCGACGCCTGCGCGAGCTGGCATCCGATGCCGAGGCATGGAATCGGATGTCCAGGGCGGCCGAGAAGACCGCCGCCGAGTTTGTTTGGGACCGTGCCATTGACCGCCTAGAACAGTGGATGGTGCAGGTGCGTCGCGAAGCGGACCCCTTGCAGTGCGAGCAGATATTTTCGCTGGGCCGCCTGGGCACCCGGGCCTATATGGAAAGAGAGTGGCAGGTCGGCTCTCTAGATGGCGAACAACAGTTTCACGTTCAACTGGATGCGGAAGCGGCGGTGCTCACCCCCACCGACCTGGCCTACGTGCAGCTTGCCGGGTGGGTTGGCTCCGCAGACGGCGAGCAATCATGGAAGGTCAACTTGGGCGCAGGAGAAGCCCTCGTCGAGCAGGCGTGGCGGCCTCGCCCCGATGTCCTCGCTGCTCTGCCCGGCTTAGCTACGGCGGCAGGGTTCCACTTGGCTTACATGACGGAGCTGGTCACCGCGCCGGCGCTAGAAGAGATTCCGGTCGTGGACTCGAACGGTATGCGTATTAATGGCAAGGGGGGACTCTATGACCACAAGGGCCTCAGCACTTCTTGATTTGTCCCGCACCGCTCCTGTTTGGCGTGTAGGCCGACCCAAAGCCGGACATAGCGATGTTCAACTGGAGATCCGAGTGGGCGCGCTGGGGACGAACCGCCCCGGCTGGTGCTTCGCAGCAGCGCGCTTGCGGACGGGATTCAAACGGTTAATCTACATGTGCGGTCAGGTCCGGGGATAGCCATGTCTTCTGGGCCTCCGACGTAGGGCTGCAGAGGTACCTGGCAGACCAGGCCTGGGATCTCTTGCTCATTGAGCCTGCATTCGATTCGGACGTCAGGTGGGTGCGATTCTAGGTGTCTTCGACAGTTGACGTCAGCGTGATCGTCCCGGTCTTTGACCGAGTGGGCATGCTGCGTAGGGCACTCTTGAGCCTGATCGGCCAGCGCACTAATCTGGCGTATGAGATCATTATTGTTTTGGACGGCAGCCCCGATGACACGAGAAATGTTGTCAGGTCGATCGAATATGAAAGTTCGGTTCCTATTCGAAGATTTAGCTTTAGCAGTCCGAAGCGGGACCGCATGCCGCGGTCGAAACCTTGGCATCATCGAGGCCAGGGGGCAATACGTCGCATTCTCGGATAGTGACGACATAAGCGTGGACACGAGGCTGCAGACGTCGTTCGATGCAATTACGCAGCTGGACGTCGATCTTGTAGCGGGACGGGTTAGGTACATGGTTGACCCGTCTCGCCCGATCGAGATCGTTTCGCGGAATACGAGTGAGTGCGTTCCCTTGACTCTGGGTTTGCTCAAGCTGGTAAACCCCGTAGTGCCGAGCACGGTAATGGTAAGCCGTGACATCCTCTTGGCCCACGGCGGCTTCCGGGCTTCACTTCGGTATCGCGAGGATCACGAATTATGGCTTCGACTGGCGCACCGAGAGGTTAGCATGTTCATGCTTGATGAAGTCCTTGCCGACTATGTGATCCATGCCGGAAATAATGAACTCAATTTCCTTGATGCCGATGACGAGTGGTCTGTTCGGGTTCTGCGCGACTTCAGGCTTGCGTATCCCCGTGAGGAGTGGGGGATAGCCACCGAGTAGATCTGCGTTTACTGGCGCGCGAGGACAAAGAGATTCTTGGTGTCCTCAAGTGCGCCGGGCTGGAAGAGCTCGCCCCCCGACACGAGCGTGGCAGACGGAAGCGGTACCTTCTCCGGCGGTGACGTCCAGCGAGTCCCCAAGCGCGGATCTAGTGGCTTGACCGGCAATGTTCGCCGGTTTCGGTAGAAGGTCCCGGAAGCCGTCGGCGACGACTCGACACCCCCTGGTTCGAAGGGAGCGATCTGAACGTCCGCAGCCCAGGGTCCAGCGACCGCGTTCCGATCGCGGATCAGCGACAGCTCCTCAGGCTCGTCGAACGTGGCGAGGCCGCACGCGAACGCGCCAGGCGGCAGCCCGTGTTGGTCAGCGAGAAGGCGCAGATCTGCGCTGCACGCTCGGCCTGGCGCCGACGGGCTGGCCCGAGGAGCTCGCCATAGGCAAGTATGTTCCCGAGCTCGAGGCGGTGTCTAACCATCCCCGTGCAGAAAAATGCCCGCTTCATGCCGTTCGCGCCCACTACGGATGTTCTTAACGGTGGGATCGTGAATGGCACGAAGGTGCCGCGCTTGCGAAGAACGAAATCGAATGAAAGCTTGAAAGGGTAGGTTGTCAGGGTTTCAAGTTCGGCGCGGTCGGACCAATTGTCTTGATATAGATGTCGGATAAGAGACGGCGTCGGGTTCCACTCGCTACTCGAGCGGAGCCCTATCATTTCGCGAGTCCCAGGTGTAGCGCCAATCTGGCACGACGATGCCGACGCCGCCTCCAGGCTTAATGATGTCGAGCCAATGGTGGATTGCCCGTACAGGGTTCTCCACATGCTCAAGCATGTGAAGTGCAACGACGTAGTCGATGGTCCCCTCCTTGAATGGGAGGTCGTACGGAAGGGCCAGGAATGCACCAGTTGTCAGCGCATGATGGGCGCCTCCGATAGTGGCGTCGTCCTGATCTCGCATGATGTCGATGGGTGTCAGGTAGGGCGATATCAAGCGGTCGCCGCACCCAATGTTGAGCCCATTTAATTTGGACTTAGCGTGGCCGCGAGGAGCGGCTGACATTGCCCCGTCCTCTTCGGCCTGCCGGACTGCCGGCACCTCGTCGCCAAGATAGAGGATCATTGTTCTCGACTCGAGCGCGAATTCTTCTCGCTCCTCGCGGGAGAGCGCGCCAAGGATCTCTACATTGCGGGCCGCCGCGATGCCGCTCTCAAGGTCGAGTCGACTACGTATGTCTCGAATCCGGTCCGGCGATAGGGAAACTCTCTCCGCCAGCGGGTATTCGGGTTTTGCTGAAAGCAAACATTGGCGTGGTTCCGATGGGACTCGCAACCGTAGCACGATCGAACTCAAGTCAGAACTGGAGAGCGAGCATGAAGGTGTCCCGCAAAGGACGTTTGGCATGATCGATCGTAAGAGGTTCTTCCAACATCAGGCTCGATCACGTGAGATAGAGATCTTCACACTTCCCGTTCACATGCTCCCATGAGTACAACCCCTCCAAACTCGGAGTCGTGGCGGCGGCGGTCGGCTTGGCGTACGAAGCGTGGTAGTTGGCCAAGACTGTGTCGAGCTCTCCCTGCTCGCGTACACGCCCTTGATCGAGCCAGACGGCGGTGTCGCACTGGCTACGGAGGAGATCGTCGCCGTGACTGGCCAGGACGACGATGCCGGCGGACGACATGAACTCGCGGAGCCGCTCGTCGGCGCGATGCGCGAACTCTGCGTCTGCTGTCCCGAGTCCCTCGTCGAGGAGCAGGATGTCCGGTCGAAGCGACGTCAGGATCGAGAAGCGAAGGCGGGCTTGCATCCCGGTCGAGTACGAGTAGACCGGGTGGTCGATCCGGGCGGCGAGCCCGCTGAACTCGGTCACGTCGTCGATCCGTTTTCGCATTGCCGCGGGCGTTTCACCGAGCTGAACGCCGGTGCTCACGATGTTGTCGCGACCTGTCGCCTCCTGGTCGAGACCCTCCGCCGCGCCCCCGAGCAGCGCGAGCACGCGACCGTGCACCTCGACGGTGCCGCTTGTCGGCGGTAGCACGCCGGCCATGATCGCGAGCAGCGTCGACTTGCCTGCTCCGTTGGCGCCCACGAGTCCGAGCCGCGAGCCGTCCGGTACTTCGAGGTCGATACCGCTGAGGGCGTCGATGATTACCGGAGAGGCGGCCTTCCGTCGAATGGTCTCGACCACGCGACGCTTCAGGCTGTAGTCGAGGACCGACAGCAACTCGTACTGGGCGCGAACGTTGCCGAGGCTGATCTGAGCCATCACGCCACCCAGTACGGAAGCCGGGAACGGGCGCGCGTGAACACGGCGAGCCCGACGGCAACGTTGACCACCGTCACGATCGCGGAGCCGACGTAGTACGACCACAGCAACGGCTCGCCTAGCAACGGCGCGCGGAACGCCATGATCAGGTACGTGAAGGGGTTCCAGACCAGCAGGACGTTCCTGATCCCCGAGCTCAAGCTGTCGAGGTCGTAGAAGACCGGGCAGAAGAAAATGGCTACCCCGAGGATCGAGTTGACGAAGGGCTGGACATCGCGGAACCGCGCGACGGCGATTCCGAGCCATAGGCCAAGGAACAACCCGTTCGCCGCGATGACTACCACGATCAGCAGCGCGATCGGGATCTTCGGGCTGAGCGGCACGAGTCCGATCACTAGGAACACGAGGTAGATCACCATGTTGTGCGCGAAGTTGATGAACTCGACGCCCACGTCGCGCAACACGAGGTTGCTGAGCGGCTGCCGCGTGCTTTTCAGGGTGCTCGAGCCGGCGATGAAGACGACGGCGGCGGTGCTCGTCAGGCCGCTGAGCAGGCTGAAGACGATGTATCCGAGTCCGACATAGGGTAGGAAGGTTCGGAGGTCGGTGTTCAGGAGCTGCCCGAACACGATGCTGAGGCCGACGATGAGGATCACCATCTGCAACGTCAGCCACCACGGGCCGAGCACGGTCCGCCGGTAGCGATTTTTCACGTTCTCGACAGCGAGATAGCGTCCAGCTTCGCCGGCGTCGGAGACCCTCTCGGATGTCGCTGACGGCGGCCTGGAACTGCACGCGTGCGTTCGCGTCGAGCGGCGCGTAGCCCGACCAGCTGGTGCGCGATATCGCGGTCATCAGTGCGACCGCACCGTCGAAGCCGGGCCACGGAACGCGAGGCGCGCCCGGGCGCGCCTCGTCAGGAGCTCGCGTGCCGATTCGTCCGCCTTGGCGGCTGCCGTCCACGCGGCGGCGACCTCGGCAGCGCCCAGCGACTGCTCGCTTGAAAAGGCTGCTGTCGTCGTCGCCGCCGCGAGCGCCTGCAGCGGCGTGTAGACGTCTGCCGGGACGTCGTCCATCACCCGCCCGGCGCCGACTACGTCGGGTGGTACGTCTGCGGCCAGCGGCAGCCGGCACGCTTCCAGCCGCATTCGCGTCCATGCCCACGCACCAGTGACCTGGTCGGGAGGCGCGCCGGCCGCCAGCCGACGCCGCACCCGCCGCCACGCCAGTCGCGTCGAGAGCAGGCGCGCCGCGAGCAAGGCGGCGAGGACGTAGGCACCACGAGCGCGGTCGCAACGACCGCATAGAGCCAGATCGACCGGGACGGGTGCTCTTGGATCGGGGCGTCGTTCGCCGCGGGCTCCGAGGCGTCGGGGAGGTGTCTCTGGCTTCGCAGAGGGCTGGGCTGCGGGCTCATCCAACGAATTCAAAGCCGTGCCGAGCGGGTCGGACCAGCCCGGCTTATTCCTGGGTACTGCCGATGTGTGACCTG
>CAWBAD010000008.1:0-56970 GCA_963786725.1 uncultured Actinomycetes bacterium
AATTGTAGGATCGCGCGGTGAGCGTCGACGCGCTGCCGGTGGATCTCGGCCTCGACGCCGCGGAGGCGCAGGCCCGCTTCGAGGGACTGCAGGAGAAGCTCGTCCCGCTGTGGACGCTCGATGCAGGGGATGACGCAGGACGAGCAGACGATCGTCGTCGTCTGCTCGATGACGCTCGAAGACCCGAACATGCCGGCAGCGGTCATCCAGGCGTACGAGGAGCGCTTCCTCTTCCTGCTGCTGCTGCTCCGCCAGCCCCGCGCAAGGCTCGTCTACGTGACGTCGCAGACGGTCCACCCGAGCATCGTCGACTACTACCTCGGCCTGCTCCCGGGCGTCATCCCGTCGCACGCGCGAAAGCGCCTCTTCCTCGTGTCGCCGCTCGACGGCTCGTCGCGGCCGCTGTCGGCGAAGCTTCTCGAGCGGCCGCGGCTGCTCGAGCGGATCCGCCGGCTCGTCCCCGATCCCGACCGCGCCCACCTCGTCCCGTTCAACACGACGGAGCTGGAGCGCGACCTCGCGCTCGCGCTCGGCATCCCGATGTACGGCGCCGACCCGCGCTTCTTCCCACTACGGCACGAAGACGGGTTGCCGGCGGCTGTTCGCGGAGCAGGGCGTGCGACACCCGCTCGGGCCGTGAGGACCTGTCCACGACCGCGGAGCGTGGCAGCTGCGATCGGGAGCTGCGCGCGGAGCGGCCCGGCATGGCGCAGGTGATCGTGAAGCTCAACGAGGGCGTCTCGGGCGAGGGCAACGCGATCGCTCGACCTCGATGGGCTGAGCGACGGAGCGGGCGCAGGATGAGATCGAGGAGCGGCTGCGGCAGCTCGCAGTTCGAGCTGCCGGAGATCACGTACGACGACTACGTCGGACATGCTGGACGAGCGTGGCGGCGTCGTCGAGGAGCGGATCGGCGGCGAGGAGTTCCGCAGCCCGAGCGTCCAGATGCGCGTGACGCCGCTCGGCAAGCTCGAGGTGCTGTCGACGCACGACCAGCTGCTCGGCGGCCCGAGCGGGCAGAGCTACCTCGGCTGCATCTTCCCCGCCGATCCCGGCGTACGCGACCGCGATCACGCGGGAGGCGGTGAAGGTCGGCGAGCGCCTCGCGTCGGAGGGCGTGATCGGCCGCTTCGCCATGGACTTCGTCGCCGTCAGAAGCGGCTGACGGGCCGCTGGGAGCCGTATGCGATCGAGCTCAACCTCCGCAAGGGCGGCACGACGCATCCGTTTCTCACGCTCCAGTTCCTCACCGACGGCAGCTACGACGCCGAGATCGGGGCTGTTCACGGCGCCGAGCGGCAAGCAGAAGTTCTTCGTCGCCTCCGATCACGTCGAGAGCCCGGTCTATCGGGCGCTGACGGCCGACGACCTGTTCGACCTCGCGGTGCGCACGGGCCTCCACTTCGACCAGTCGCGGCAGACCGGCGTCGTCTTCCACATGATGAGCGCGCTCGGCGAGCACGGCCGCACGGGGCTGACGGCGGTCGACGAGAGCCCGGAGGAGGCGTATGCGCTCTACGAGCGGGCGGTGACGACGCTCGACGAGGAGGCGCGGCTGCGCTAGCCGAGCGCCGCCTGCCCGACCGTCTAGCTCCAGCTGATCCCAGTCGTACGCTTCGCCGATCGCGACCAGGCCGGCCCTCGTGCGCTCGTCGCAGAGCGCACCGGCGATTCCCGCCTCGTAGAACGCCCTCGGGTCGAGCCCGAGCGAGCAGGCGGCGGCTTCGTACTCCGCCGTCAGGTCGGTGTCGAACATCGGCGGATCGTCCGTCGAGAGCGAGCAGAGCACGCCGGCCGCCACGAGCTGCGGCAGCGGGTGCTCCTCGAGCGTCGGCACGACTCCGACGCGGACGTTGGACACCGGGCACACGTCGAGCACCGTTCCGCGCTCGCCGAGCTCCTGGACGAGGTCGGGATCCTCGATGGCGCGGATACCGTGGCGCAGCCGGTCGGCGTGCAGGAGGTCGAGAGCGTCGCGGATCGCGTCCGGCCCGCCGAGCTCGCCCGCGTGCGGCACCGAGCCGAGGCCTCCGTCGCGCGCGCGCCGGAACGACGTCCTCGTACAGATGTGGCGGATACTCGAGCTCGAAGGCGCCGAGGCCGAGCCCGACGATGCCGCGGTCGCGGTAGCGCGATTGCGTAGCGGAGGCTGTCGTCGATCTCCTCAGGCGTCGCGTTGCGGGTGAGGTCGGGCGTGAGGCGCATCTCGACGCCGTGCGTCTCCCGCGCCTCCACGATGCCGTCGCAGAAGCCTTCGTAGATCGCTTCCCATGCCACCCCTCGACGCACGAGCTGGAGCGGCGCGAAGATGCCTTCGATGTAGACGGCGCCGTGCTCGACGGCCTCACCGGCATAGTCGACGGTGATGCGGCGGAAGTCGTTGGCCGTACGCAGGCAAGACGTCACCATCAGCCACACGTCGATGAAGTGGGCGAGATCGGTGAAGTGGAACAGGTCCGCCAGTCCCTCGGGTGTCGACGCGGGCAGCTCGACGTCGTTGCACTCCGCGATCGCGAGCAGCGTGTCCGGGCGCAACGTGCCTTCGAGGTGCACGTGCAGCTCGATCTTCGGGATACGTCATCTAAGCGGCATCATCTCTGCTCGCGCGGACGCTGTGAAAGAGTAGGCGCATGGCGCGGGGCATCGGCGACCTGAAGGCGGCGGTTGCGGGCACGGGGTTCGTCGGCGCCGTGCACGTCGACGCGCTGAAACGGCTGGGCGTGGAGGTGCTCGGAGTCTGCGCGTCGACTGCCGAGCGCGCGAACGCGAAGGGGCTCGCTCCCGCGTACGAGAGCTATGACGCGCTGCTCGCCGACGAGCGAGTGGACGTCGTCCACGTCACGACGCCGAACCACCTCCATCACGGCCAGGTACGCGACGCGCTGGCGGCAGGCAAGCACGTCGTTTGCGAGAAGCCGCTCGCGACGACCTCGGCCGAGTCGGCCGAGCTGCTCGAGCTCGCCCGAAAGAGCGGGCTCGTCCACTGCACGAACTTCAACCTTCGCTTCTATCCGATGAGCCACCAGGCGCGTGCGCTCGTGGCCTCGGGCGCGCTGGGCGCCGTGTGGAACGTCCACGGCGGCTATCTCCAGGACTGGTTGCTCTATCCCACCGACTGGAACTGGCGCCTCGAGCCGGAGAAGGGGGGCGCGCTGCGGGCGGTCGCCGACATCGGCTCGCACTGGATGGATCTCGCGCAGTGGGTGACTGACCGACGGATCGAGCGGGTCTTCGCCGACCTGAAGACCGCCCTGCCCGTGCGGCAGCGACCGGCCGGTGAGGTGGAGACGTTCGCCGCCGCGGAGGATGTGGAGCGCGTGGATGTGCCGATGACGACGGAGGACATCGCCCATCTGCTGTTCCGGCTGGAGGGTGGCTGCGTGGGCGCGGCCGTCATGTCGCAGGTGAGCGCCGGCAGGAAGAACAGCCTGCGGCTGGAGCTGGACGGATCTCGCGGCGCGCTCGCGTGGGACACGGAGCGGGCCGAGGAGCTGTGGCTGGGGCATCGCGACACGCGCCAACGAGACGCTGCTTCGCAATCCGGGGCTGCTTCTACCCGAGGCGCAGGTCCGCACGACGCTGCCGGCCGGCCACGCCGAGGGCTTCGCGGAGACGTTCCGCGAGCTCTACCGCGCCGTCTACTCCGCCGTTGCCGAAGGCGTCATGCCGGCGGAGCCCGACTTCCCGACGTTCGCCGACGGGCACCGCGCGAACGTGCTCGGCGACGCCATCACGCTCTCGAATGACGAGCAACAGTGGGTGGAGGTGGCCGCGTGAGCGGGCGCCTCCACCCATGTGGAAGGGTGCGGGAAACCGGGAGGTTTCCCGCTTCGCCGGCCGCGTTGACCCCGCGGCCGGCGAGAAGGGGTCCGTGGGGGAAACAGGGTTTCCCCCACGGGAGCGAGGCGGAGCCGAGCGACGATGGGTGGAGGTGACTGCACGTGAAGCTTGGCCTGATGACGGCGGCGCTGCCGCAGCTCTCGCTCGAGGAGGTGGCGGGCTGGGCGGCGAGCGCGGGATTCGAGATGCTCGAGGTCGCCTGCTGGCCGGCCGCCACCGGCCCGGCACGTCGCTACGCGGGTGTGTGCCACATCGACGTCGAGGACCTCGATCCCGACGGGGTGCGACAGACGATGGCGACGGCACGGCCTGGAGATCTCTTCGCTGGCCTATTACCCGAACAACCTCGCGGGTGACGACGCGGCGCGCGAGGAGGCGAACGCCCACCTCAAGAAGGTGATCGACGCTGCCGCCGCGCTCGAAGTCGGCATCGTCGGGACGTTCGTCGGCGCCGACCAGACGCTGCCGCTGCCCGAGAATCTCGAGCGCTTCCGCGACGGTCTGGCCGCCGCTCGTCGAGTACGCGGAGGAGCGCGGTGTGAAGATCGCCATCGAGAACTGCCCGATGATCTTCAGCTGGGACGAGTGGCCGAGCGGCCAGAACATCGCCCACTCGCCTGCGGTATGGGACGAGATGTTCGAGGCGATCCCGTCGGAGAGCTTCGGCCTCAACCTCGATCCTTCGCATCTCGTCTGGCTGCAGATCGACTACGAGCGCGTCGTCTACGACTACGCGATCGCGCATCATCCACGTGCACGCCAAGGATCTCGAGATCCGCCGCGACGGTCTTTACCGGCACGGCACGGTCTCGCTCGGCATGGGCTGGCAGGTGCCGCGGCTGCCCGGGCTGGGCGAGGTGCGTGGGACCGCTTCATCGCGGCGCTGTACGCGGTCGGCTACGACTTCGTCGTCTCGATCGAGCACGAGGATCGCGGCTTCGAAGGCCACCGAGGAGCTCGTCAAGCGCGGCTTCCTCCTCTCGCGGAACGTCCTGCGGCCGCTGCTGGTCTAATCAGACGTGTCCAGGGGACAGTCCCAGGGACAGTCACTGAGACTGTCCCTGGCCCGCGACAGCGCATCAGCAGGTCATCGTCGATGTTTCGGCCGGTGACGATGAGGACGACCGGTTCGGCCGGGTCCGACGTGGGGAAGCGCGGCGAGGGCGGCTGCCGCCGCAGCTTCCGCGCGGATGCCCGCGTCGTCGTAGGCGACCACCGCGGCCGCGATCTCGCGCTCCGAGACCTCGAGCATCTCGTCGCCGCCGCCAGCAGCCAGTCGACGGCGGCGGGAATCGCGACGCGCACCGCCAGCCCGTCGGCGATCGTGGCGCAGCGGCCGCACTCGACCGCCTGGCCCGCACGCCACGACCAGCGCCATCACCGGCGCGCTCGGCCGAGACGACGCCGATGCGTCGCGTCTCGGCGAGCGCGCGCCGAGCGCGCGGCCGATGCCCGCGAGCAGCGCTCCGTTGCCGACCGGCACGACGACGGCAGCCGGCTCCTCGTCCAGCTGGTCGAGGATCTCGTTGCCGATCGCCGCGTATCCGTCGAGCTGCGCCGGCTCGGCGCCGTCCTCGAAGAACGGCAGGCCCGCTGTCTCCGCGTAGGCGCTTGCCCCCTCCTTCGCCTCGTCGACGTCAGCGCCCGTCACGACGACCTCGCCCCGAACGCCGAGAGCTGTGCGAGCTTCGTCTGGCTCGCGCCCTCGGGGACGAACACGATCGCGCGAGAGCCCGAGCTGCTCCGCCGCCCACGCCGTCGCGGCGCCGTGATTGCCGGTCGACGCGGTGACGACGCCGGCCGCGCCGTCGCGGCGGTAGCGCTCGAGGGCGGGCAACGCGCCTCGCCACTTGAAGGCGCCGAGCTCGTGGACGTCCTCGCGCTTGAGATAGACAGAGCCGCGATCCGCGAGAGCGCGGCGGGCGCGCGCTCGAGCGGGGTGGCAGCGCCATCGGCCGTAGAGTCTCGCGCATGGAGCGCGTCCAGCTCTTCGCGACCTGCCTCGGCGACCTCGCTGTTCCCGGATGCGGTCGCCGACGCCGAGACGCTGCTCCGCGAGGCCGGCTGTCGACGTCGAGTTCCCGGCCGCGCAGGTGTGCTGCGGCCAGCCGGCGTTCAACTCGGGCCACCGCGCGGCCGCCCGCCGGGTCGCCCGGACGTTCGCGCGCGCGTTCTCGCGCGAGGCGCCGATCGTCTGTCCCCTCGGGCTCGTGCGCGACGATGGCCTCGCACTACCTGCCCGAGCTCCTCGGCGTCGAGCCGTTCGACGTCTGGGAGCTTTCCGCGTTCCTCGACGCCGCGGAGCGTCCAGTGCCGCGACGGAACGAGGGCACGCGGCGTCGCCTACCACGACTCCTGCCACATGCTGCGCGAGCTGCGGATCGCCGAGCGCACCGCGCCGGCTGCTCGAGCGCTCCGGCGCCGAGCTCGTCCCGCTGCCGCGGCCGGATCTCTGCTGCGGCTTCGGCGGCACGTTCTCGGTGCGCCAGCCCGAGGTCTCGCTCGCGATGGCCGACGACAAGCTCGCCGGCGCGGCGCAGGCGGAGGCGCTCGTCACGGCCGATCCCGGCTGCCTCATGCACCTGCGCGGCCGCGCGGAGCACGAGCGGTCGCGGCGTCCGTGTCGTCCACCTCGCGACCGCGCTCGCGCGAGGAGTCGACGCGTGAGCGGCGTCACGCGGCCCGCGGGCAGCGCTTCCGCGAGATCGCCCGGCTCAAGCTCGCCGACGCGCACGTGCGGCGCGCGCTCGACCTGCTCGACCGAGCCGCCTGCATGCACGAGCAGGCTCGACGCCTGGGGCGCGCTCGACGCGACGTCGAGGAGCTGCGCGACCGCGCGCACGAGGCGCGGATGCGCGTGATCGACGACCTCGACGCGCACGTCGCCCGCTTCCGCGAGGCGGTCGAGGCGCGCGGCGGCAAGACGTTCGTCGCCGCGCACGGCGGAGGAGGCGAACGCGTACATCGTCGACGTCTGCCGCGAACGCCGGCGCGAAGCTCGCGGCGAAGTCGAAGTCGATGGCGACGGAGGAGATCGGGCTCAACGAGGCGCTCGAGGCGGCGGGCGTGCGGCCGGTGGAGACCGACCTCGGCGAGTACATCCTCCAGCTCGCCGGCGAGCACCCCGTGCACATCGTCGCGCCGGCGATCGAGAAGACGAAGGAGGACGTGGCGGAGCTGCTCTCGCGCGTCGAGGGCAAGCCCGTGGCCGCCGAGCTCGAGGAGCTGACGAAGGCCGCGCGCCGCCAGCTGCGGGAGACGTTCCTCGCAGCCGACGTCGGCATCACCGGCGCGAACTTCGGCGTCTGCGAGACCGGCTCGATCGTCCTCGTCACGAACGAGGGCAACGGGCGGCTCGTGTCGAGCCTGCCGCGCGTCCACGTCGCGCTCATGGGCATGGAGCGGCTCGTCGCGATCGCTCTCCGACCTCGCCGTGCTGCTGCGGCTGCTCGCGCGCAGCGGCACCGGGCAGCGGCTGACCGACGTACACGACGCTCATCACCGGGCCGCGCCGCGAGGGCGAGCAGGACGGGCCCGAGGAGCTGCACGTCGTGATCCTCGACAACGGCCGCTCGAAGCTCGCCGGCGGCCGCTACCGCGAGATGCTCGCGTGCATCCGCTGCGGCGCCTGCCTGAACGTCTGCCCGGTGTACCGCAAGACCGGCGGCGCGGCGTACGGGCCCGTGTACTCCGGGCCGATGGGCGCCGTGCTCGTGCCGCTGCTCGTCGGTCTCGAGCAGGCGCCCGGACCTGCCGCACGCCTCGTCGCTCTGCGGCGCCTGCACCGACGCCTGCCCGGTGAAGATCCCGCTGCACGAGCTGCTGCTCGAGCTGCGCCGCGATCTCGTCGAGCGAGGGAGTCGCGCCGTTCCGCGAGCGCCTCGCCTTCCGGCTCTGGTCGTACGCGTGGTCGTCGCCGGCGGGCTACCGCGCTCACGACGCGGCTGGCGCGGCTCGGCGGGCCGTTCGCCGGTCTCGCCGGGCCGGGACGAGCGTGGGCGGAAGGGCCGGACGCTGCCGAAGCTCGGCCGACGCTTCCGGGACCGCCGATGAGCCTCGCCGACGAGTTCGCCGCCAACGCGGAGACCGCGGGCTTCGTCGTCCATCGCGGCGAGGCGCCGGAGATCGACGGCGCCGGTGTGTCGCGGCCCTCTACGCGCTCGCCGACACGGGCAGCGTCGTGCTCGCGGCGTCACCGGAGGAGCCGCGCGCCGCGCTCGCTGCTCCCGGACGTCCACGTCACGCTCGTGTCCGAGGACGTCATCCTCGCCGGGCCTCGACGAGCTGTTCGCCGCCGTCGGCGACGACCTGCCGAGCGCGCTCGCGATCGTCACCGGCCCGAGCCGGAGCGCCGACATCGAGCAGACAGCTCACCGTCGGCGTGCACGGCCCGGGCGAGGTGCACGTCGTGATTCAGGGACGGTAGAGATAGCTGCTCGCGGTCGGGCGGATGGCCCGGTCGTAGCCGCCGACGACGAGCAGCGAGCCGTCTCGAAGCAGTGTCGCCGTCGAGTAGTACCGCGCCGCATCGAGTCGCGCGACGGGCACGAACCGGCCGCTGCGGAAGCGATCGACGAGCTGCGCGCCGCCCGCGACGAGCACGGCGCCCGACGGAGTGGCGACGACGGCGTCGGGCATCTTGAACCGCGCCTGCGAGAGCGCGGAGGCTCGCGTGAAGCGGTGAGTCCGCGGATCGAAGACCTCGGCGCTGCGGTAGCGGTTACCCCAGTCCTGCTCGTCCGAGCCACCGAGGACGAGCACCCGGCCGTTGCGGAGGAGCACGGCGGCATGCTTGTGGCGGCGGATCGTGAGCGAGCCCGTCGCGGAGAAGCGGCCGGTACTCGGGTCGTAGATCTCTGCGGAGCGCAAGATGCTGTCCTGCAAGTTGCCGCCGCCGGTAACGAGCACACGCCTGTCGCGCAATCGCGTCGCGGTATGGGCCGCGCGTGGCGCGCGCATCGCTCCCGTACGCGTGAAGCGCCCGGTGCGTGGGTCGTACAGGTCGGCGCTGGCGAGGCTGCGGTCGCCGTCGTAGCCGCCCGCGACGAGCACGCGTCCGTCGCGTAGCAGCGTGGCCGTGGCGCCGCCGCGAGGAGCGGTCAGTGAGCCGGTCGGCTCGAAGCGGCCGGTCGCCGGGTCGTAGAGCTCGGCGGTAGCGACCGGGTCCTCATCGTCGAAGCCACCGGCGAGCAGAACGAGCCCGTTCTTCAGCAACGTCGCCGTGTGCCCCGACCTGACGCCCGTCATCTGCCCGGTCGGTCTGAACGTCCGCGTCTGCGGGTCGTAGAGCTCCGCACTCGCGAGTGCGGTCTCCCCTGCGCGAATGCCGCCGGTGACGAGCACGCGGCCGTCGGCCAGCAGCGTCGCAGTGTGCGCTGCCCGCTCCACCTCCATTACGGCGCCGGCCGGCAAGACCGGCACGCCGCCGGCTCCGGCCGTAGCCGGGAGCAAGGCGAGGAGGAGCAGGGCAACGGCTGAGCGCACACTGTCAGTACACCTGAAGCGACGAGCCGGTTCCAATTAGGCTCATCCAGAGTGCTGCCTATCGAGCGCCCCCAGAAGATCGTCTGCGTCGGCCTCAACTACTCGGATCATGCCGAGGAACAGGGCGTCGACCTCCCCGAGCGGCCGCTGCTGTTCGCAAAATGGCCGAATACGCTGATCGGCCCCGGCGAGCCGATCGTCATCCCGTCGATCACCGAGCGTGTCGACTACGAGGCCGAGCTCGGCGTCGTGATCGGCAGCCGCGCGAGCCGCGTCTCGGTCGAGAACGCGCTCGAGGCCGTCGCCGGCTACGTCTGCGCGAACGACGTCTCCGCGCGCGATCTCCAGTTCGCGGACGGCCAGTGGGTGCGCGGCAAGTCGCTCGACACGTTCTGCCCCGTCGGGCCTGCCCTCGTGCCCGCCTCCGACGTTCCCGACCCGCAGGCGCTCGGCATCCGGGCGATCCTCAACGGCGAGGTGATGCAGGAGTCGACGACGGCCAACATGGTCTTCGGCGTGGCCGAGATCGTGGCGTTCGTCAGCCAGGCGATCACGCTCGAGCCGGGCGATCTCATCCTCACGGGCACGCCCGCCGGCGTCGGCGTCTTCCGCGACCCGCCGGTGCTGCTGCAGCCGGGCGACGAGATCACGATCGAGATCGACGGCCTCGGCGCGCTCACCAATCCCGTGACAGGAGGCTAGACGATGGCGTTCGTGCTCGTGGCGAAGTGGACGGCGAAGACAGGTGAGGAGGAGCGCGTCCGGAGCTGCCTCGAGCGGCTGGCCGAGCCTTCACGGCAGGAGCCGGGGTGCCGCTTCTACCAGCCGTGCCGGGACCCTGAGAGCCCCGGCACGTTCCTCATCTTCGAGATCTACGACGACCAGGCCGCATTCGAGGCGCACGGCGCCTCGGAGCACTTCCAGGCAATCGGCCCAGGCGAAGCATTCCCGCTGCTCGAGAGCCGCGAGCGCTCCTTCTACGAGACTCTGGACTAAGCCTCTTCTGACTCCGCGGCTGCCGGCTCTTCGGGAGCCGGCTCAGCCGCCGGCTCGGCTGCCGGTGCTGCCGGTGCTGCCTCCTGGCTCGCACCTGCCCAGTACTCGTTGAGGCGGTTCTGCACCTTGAACAGCCAGACGATGCCGCCCACGAGCGGTATGAGCGCCCACAGGCCGGCGTAGCCGGTGATCGGCTTCGGCTTGCCCGCCTCCGCGTACATGTCGCCGACGTGCGACGGCAGGAGGAAGATCGAGACGGGAATCAGCGCGAGCAGCAGGCCGACGATGCCGCTCGTGCCCGTTGCCGCGGCGCGCGCGCACCTCCGCGAACGTGATGTAGATCCAGTACAGCAGGTAGATGCCGAGCGTCACGAGTGAGCAGCAACGCCACGGCGAGTGGGTTGCGGTGTCGTCCTACCATCGAAAGAACCTCCTCGTTCCGGCGCGGCTATGCGGTCGCGCCCTTGGACTCCCAGTAGCGGTTCAGCGCCCCCTGAACCTTCACGAACCACACGATCGCCGGGATGATGAGGATGATGCCCGGGGAAGTACCAGAGCCCCGTCCACCCGGTCATCGGCTTGCTCCCGGCCGTCCTTTGCGTACATGTTCCCGATCTCCGACGGGATCGTGAACGCGGTCACCGGCGTGAGCAGGATCCAGACGACGAGGCCGACGACTCCGCCGAGGCCTTCGCCCGTGTGCTGCTTCAGCTCCTCCTGGGTCTTGTACGCCCAGTACCAGCCGTAGAAGCCGAACGTGATGATGAACATGAAGATGCCGAAGCCGACTCCGCGGGGCTCGCCCAGCGGGCGCCCGCTCTCGGCGGGCGGCTCCGTCGCTACAGGCTGTTGCGTCGCTTCGATCGGACGACTCAAGCAGGGATGACCGGGCGCGTCAAGCGCCGGAAGTGCTCGATCGTCTCGGCGACGCCGTCCGTGAGGGGCGTCACCGGGGCTGCAAAGCGCCGCCCGGGTAGCTCGTCGGGGAACGGGAGCGGCTCGTCGCCGTGCGTGACCTCCGCTTCCGGCGCGGCCGCCTCGATCGCGCTCACGACCTCGCTCATGTGCACCGGCTCGCCGGGCATGTCGTAGACCTCGGCCGAGCCGGCTGGACTGCGCGCCGCGAGGACGAGTGCGCGTGCTACGTCGGGCGCGTAGTGGAGCTCCGTGCGGCCGCCGAAGGGGATGCGGTACGGCTCGCCGTGCGCCGCCGCACGCATGGCGTGCGTCGGCTCTGCAGTCAGCCCCTGGTCACGTCCCGGCCCGTACACGCAGAACGGGCGCAGCCCGACGCTGGCGCACGCCGCACTCCTCCCAGTAGATGCGTGCCGTGCCTTCGTTCGCCGCCTTGTACACGCCGTAGATCGTCGTCGGCGCCATCGCACCCGAACGGTCGTAGACGGCCGCCGAGCTCGCGTAGGCGATCGTCGTCCCGAGCTCTCGCTGCTTCGCCGCCTCGAACACGCACACCGTCCCGACCACGTTGACGCGGGCTCCGCGAACGGGGTCGGCCCTGCAGAAGGGAACCTGCAGCGCCGCGAGGTGGATGACGTGCGTGACGCCGTGCTCTTCGATTGCCTGGTCGACCTGGTCGAGGTCGGTGATGTCGCCGCGGACGAGCGTCACCCGCTCGAGCGCATCCGGCCCCATGACGAGCTCGAGCCGGGCCGGATCGTCGCCGAGGTCGAATCCGACGACCAAGGCTCCTTCCTCGGTGAGCACGTTGCAGGTCCAGGCGCCGAGGCAGCCCAGGGCGCCCGTGACGAGAAACCTGTCTGCCACCTCAGACGTCTTCGTAGACAGTGATGAGGTCGGTGTAGAACTCGAGCGCGGCACGGCCCTGCTCGTGCGGACCGAAGCCCGAGCCCTTGATGCCGCCGAAGGGGACGTGCACGTCGGCGCCGGCCGTCTGGCCGTTGATGCGCACGATGCCGGCCTCGATCGTCTGCGCGAACGCTCTCGCCGAGGCGAGGCTCGACGTGAAGATCGCTGCCGAGAGGCCGAAGCGAACCGCGTTCGCCCGCGCGAGCGCCTCGCCGAGCTCGGTGAAGGGGTAGAGCGACGTCACCGGCCCGAAGACCTCCTCGCAGGAGAGGAACGCGTCGTCCGCGAGGCCCTCGAACAGCGCCGGCGCGAGCAGGTACGCCTCGTCGTCGAGCCGCTCGCCGCCGGCCAGTAGCCGTCCCGCCGTCGGCCTTGCCGCGCTCGATGCCCTCGAGCACCTCCGTCGAGCTGGCTCTCGTTGACGATCGGGCCGACCTCCGTCTCGGGATCGGTCGGATCGCCCACGACGCCGCGCTCCATCCGTGCCAGCAGCCGCTGCTTGAAGTCGTCGTAGACCGCGTCCTCGACGTAGATGCGGCGCGTGGCGGTGCACTTCTGGCCGGCCGACCAGAAGGCGCCGGCATACGACGACCTCGGCGGCGCGGTCGAGGTCGGCGTCGGCCATCACGATCAGCGGGTTGTGGCCGCCGAGCTCGAGCTGGACGCGCTTGCCGAGCGCGGTCGCCTCGCCGCGCACCTGCTCGCCGACCGGCACGGAGCCGGTGAACGAGATCGCCCGCACGTCCGGGTGCGCGACGAGCGGCGTGCCGACGGCCGAGCCGCGGCCGATGACGACGTTGAAGACGCCGGCCGGGCATCTCCGCCTCGTCGAAGCAGGCCGCCAGGTGGAGGCCCGTCAGCGGCGCCTCCTGCGCGAGCTTCATGACGACGGTGTTGCCGTAGGCGAGCGCCGGCGCCAGCCTTCCACGCCGGGAATGGCGGCCGGGAAGTTCCACGGCGTGATCAGCGCCACGACGCCGAGCGGCACGTCGCATCGTGTAGACGACGCTGCCGGTCGCCGCCTGCTCGAAGCGCTCGCCCGTCGACGCGGCAGCCCTCGCCGGCGAAGAAGCGGAGGATCTGCGCCATGCGCGCCGCCTCCATGCGGGCCTCGCGGATCGGCTTGCCCATCTCCAGCGTCATGTCCTGCGCGATCTGCTCGACGCGGCGGTCGACCGCGTCGGCCGCGCGCGCGAGCACCGCGCCGCGCTGCGCCGCGGGCAGGCCGCGCCCAGGCCGGGAAGGCCTCCGCCGCCGCCGCGACGGCGTGCGTCGACGTCCGCCGCGTCCGAGCGCGGGAAACTCGCCGATCGGCTCCGACGGCCGCCACGGCCCGCGCTTCTCGTAGGTCTCGCCGGAGGCGCTCGCCGCCACTCGCCGCCGACGAAGTTCGCGAACGCCGGCCGTGCCGGCGCTTCCAGGACGTCAGACATGGGCCTCACTCCTTGCGGGCTCGCTGACGAGGTCGGCTGCCGAGACCGACGGGATTCCTCAGCAGTGCCGATGCCGGGGACGCGGATCTCGACGACGTGGCCGGGCTCGAGCGTGAAGTCGGCCGGCGGGACGAGGCCGGTGCCGGTGAGCAGGACGCTCCCGGGCGGCACGGGGTTGTCGCGGACGAGCCATGCGGCGAGCTCGTCGAACGAGCGGCGCATCTGCGTCGGTGGACGTCTCGCCGGCGAAGAGCTCGCGCGCCGTCTGCGGCGAGGATCCGCATCTGGATCTCGAACGGCTGCGACCAGTCGTCGGGCTACGAGCACGGCCGGGCCGAGCGCGCACGCGCCCGGCGTAGATCTTCGCCTGCGGTAGGTAGAGCGGGTTCGTCGCCTTCGATCGAGCGCGACGAGACGTCGTTGCCGATCGTCACGCCCGCGATCGCGCCGGCCTCGCCGAGGACGAGCCCGATCTCGGGCTCGGGCACGTTCCAGGCCGAGTCGGAGCGGACGCCGATCGCGTCGCCCGGCCCGACCGTGCGCCGGCAGGCCGCGTCCTTGAGGAAGAGCTCGGGCCGGTCGGCGTCGTAGACGAGGCTGTAGACGTCATCCACCTCGGACTCCTCGATCCGGGCGTCGCGGCTGCGCTCGTACGTGACGCCGGCGCACCAGACCTCGGGCGGCTCGACGGGCGCGAGCAGCTCGTACGGCGGCGGCAGCTCGAGCGTCTCGGCGTCGAGCGGGCTCGACCGGCAGCTCGTCGACCGCCGCTCGCTGCGACTGCCCGTCGGGGCCCACGAAGCGCACGATGCGGCGGCCGCAGTCCATCGAGCAGCAATCGTATTTGCGCGCCGGCCGCCGTGCCGTGCGCTACGCTTCCCGTGGAATCAGAACGAGTATCGGTTGCGTCATCGCCTCCCTTACACGTTCATGAGTACGCAAGGGAGGTGTTTTTCATATGGCAACCGGAACCGTCAAGTGGTTCAACGACGCCAAGGGTTACGGCTTCATCACGCCGTCCGAGGGCGGCGACGATCTGTTCGTGCACCACACCGGCATCGCCGGCAGCGGCTTCAAGACGCTGTCCGAGGGTGCGACGGTCGAGTACGAGGCCGCCGAGGGCCCGAAGGGCCCGCAGGCGACGAACGTCGTCGAGATCCGCGGCTAACCCGCAAGTACGAAGGCGGCGGCCGGTGCTTCCGGCGCCGTGCGCCGCCCTTTATGCTGTCCGAGGACAGAGAGGAGCACCGCCATCGCCGAGAAGGAAGAAAAGATCGACATGGAGGGCGAGGTGGTCGAGGCGCTCCGGAACGGCATGTACCGGATCCAGCTCGACAACGGCCACGAGACCCTCGGTTACACGGCCGGGCAAGATGCGCCGGCACCGGATTCGCATCCTGCCCGGCGATCGGATCAAGGTCGAGCTCTCGGCCTACGATCTCGATCGCGGCCGGATCGTCTACCGCTACCGCTGAGCCGCTCGGCTCAGTAGACGGCGCGGCCGCCGGAGATGTCGTACGTGGCTCCGGTCGAGAACGAGCAGTCCTCGCTCGCGAGCCAGCCGACGAGGGCGGCGACCTCGTCCGCCCTGCCCATCCGGCCCGAGCGGGATGCGCTCGACCATGTAGTCGATGTGGTGCTGTGAGAGCCCGTCGAGGATCGGCGTCTCGATCACGGCCGGCGCGATGCAGTTGACGAGCACGCCTGTTCCGGCGACGTCCTTGCCGATCGCCTTCGTCATCGCGATCACGGCCGCCTTGCGACGCGGAGTAGGCGCCCGCCATCGGGTTGCCCTCCTTGCCGGCGATCGAGGCGACGAGCACGATGCGGCCGTAGCCGCGCTCGATCATGCCCGGGCAGCACCGCCCGGCAGGCGTAGAAGCTGCCGGTCGCGTTGACCGCCAGCACGCGCTCCCACTCCTCGTCGGTGACGTCGACGGTGCGCAGCGACTCGCCGGGGATGCCGGCCGAGTTGACGAGGATGTCGAGCCGGCCGTGCTGCTCCTCGACCTGTTCGACTGCGCCGTCGAGGTCGCCGAGACGGCGATGTCTCCCTGGATGTCGGCGGAGGAGGTCGCGGTCGAAGGTGACGACGCGCGCGCCGCCGCCGCGCAGCCGCTCGGCGACAGCTGCGCCGATGCCGCTCGCGCCGCCCGTGACGAGCGCGACGCGGCCGGTGAAGTCGTAGGTGTTGGGCACGGTGCCTTATACCGGCCGGCGGAGCGTGACGACGGCCCCTTCGGCCGGCTCGAGTCGAAGCCGTCCGTCCACGCGCTCTCCGTCGCGGCCCCTGCGGGTCCCGAGCGCGATCTCGCCGTCGAAGCCCTCGAGTTCCGAGGCGTCGTCGCCGACGTTGATCCCGACGACCGTGCCCTCGCCTCGCCGCCAGGCCCACGTCCCCGGAGGAGAGGGAAGCTCAACATACGGCCCGGAGCGGAGGTCGGCCGACTCCTTTCTTAGGGCGATCAGGTCGCGCGTGAAGTGAAGCGTGGAGTTGGGGTCAGCGCGCTGGTCCTCGACGTTGCGGCTCGTGTCCTCGAGCGGCAGCCACGGGTTGTCCCAACCGCCTTCCCGGGCCCAGGGCATCGGCGTCCGGCAGGGGTCGCGCGAAGGCACCGCGACGTCGCGGAGTCGATCGCGCGGGACGTGGCCGTCGGGCAGCGCGAGCTCGTCGCCGTAGTAGAGGGACGGAGCGCCGCGAAGCGTCACGAGCATCAGCAGCGCGCAACGTGCGATGTCCTCGTCACTGTCGCACCAGCGAGTCGTGAAGCGCCCCACGTCGTGGTTCGACCCGATCCAGCAGGGCCAGGCATCCGGCGGCAGCGCCGCCTCCGTCTGGGCAACGACCGCGCGCATCTGCTCGGCGTCGAAGTCGGCATGGGCGAGCGCAAAGTTGAAGGCGAGGTGCAGCTCGTCCGACCCCGAGCCGTAGTACGTGGCCCAGGCAAGGATGTCGAGGACGTAGACCTCCCCGAGCAGCACGCGTCGGGGCTCGACGGAATCGGCCAGACGGCGCCAGTTGCGATAGATCTCGTGTGTCTCGGGCCGGTTCATGGAGTGATCGCGCCGGTCTCCGACGTCGTCGCGCAGCTCGCGATCTTTGATCAGCCCATGCGCGACGTCGATGCGGAAGCCGGCGATGCCGCGGTCGAACCAGAAGCGGAGGATCCGCTCGAACTCGGCACGGACCTCGGGGTTCCACCAGTCGAGGTCCGGTTGCTCCTTCGCGAAGTTGTGCAGGTAGTACCGCCCGCGCTCGTTGTCCAACTCCCAGGCGGATCCCCCGCCGAAGATCGGCCGCCAGTTGTTCGGAACTTCGTCAGCCCAGACGTAGAAGTCGGGGCGCTCCCGGAACCAGGGATGCTGATCCGAGGTGTGATTGGGGACGAGATCTATCAGCACTCGGATGTCCCGCCGGCCTGCCTCGGCGACGAGCCGGTCCACGTCCTTCAGCGAGCCGAGATCGGGGTGGACGCCGGTGTAGTCGGCGACGTCGTAGCCCCAGTCCACGTTGGGCGACGGGTTGATGGGGTTGAGCCAGACCGCCGAGACGCCCAGCCACTCGAGGTAGTCGAGCTTGTCGGTCAGCCCGGCAAGATCGCCGATGCCGTCACCGTCCCCGTCGGCGAACGAGCGGGGATAGATCTGGTAGAAGACGCCGTCTCGCCACCACGCCTCACTCACGTCGCATGTAACGATTACAGGAGCGTGACCGCCTTCGGAAGGAGCGTGCGTGCCTGAGATCGCATTCGACCAGGTGTCGAAGGTCTACGACGACGGCACGCTGGCCGTCGACGAGCTCGATCTCCTGATCGAGGACGCCGAGCTGATGGTGATCGTCGGCCCGTCCGGCTGCGGCAAGACGACCGCTCTGCGCATGCTCGCGGGGCTCGAGGAGATCTCGGACGGCGAGATCCGCATCGGCGAGCAAGTCGTCAACGACCTCACGCCGAAGGAGCGCGACGTCGCGATGGTCTTCCAGAACTACGCGCTCTATCCGCACATGTCGGTCGAGCAGAACCTCACGTTCGGCCTGCGGTTTCGCAAGCTGCCCAAGTCGGAGGTCAAGGAGCGCGTGCGGCGAGCGGCGGAGCTACTGGAGATCGACGAGTTCCTCGACAAGAAGCCGCGTGCGCTCTCGGGCGGCCAGCGCCAGCGCGTGGCGATGGGGCGCGCGATCGTGCGCGAGCCGCAGGCGTTTCTCATGGACGAGCCGCTGTCGAATCTCGACGCGAAGCTCCGCGTGCAGATGCGGGCCGAGATCCACGATCTCCAGCGTCGCCTGGGCGTGACGACGCTCTACGTCACCCACGACCAGGTGGAGGCGATGACGCTCGGCGACCGCGTGGCGGTGATGCTCGACGGACAGCCTGCAGCAGGTCGCGCCGCCGCAGGCGCTCTACGAGCGACCCGTCAACGAGTTCGTGGCGGGATTCATTGGCTCTCCGTCCATCAACTTGGTTGAGGCGGAGCTCGCGCGCTCGAATGGTGGGCTGTCTGTGGGCTTCGGCGGGTACCGCCTCGCCGTCGACGACGTCGTCGTGCGCGCCCGACCGAATCTCGGGGACTATGTCGGCCGCACCGTTGTCGTGGGGATTCGCCCCGAGCACATGGAGGACGCGGCGCTCCAGCCGGACACACCTCCCGACCGTCGCATTCGCACCACGTGTCAGCTCACGGAGCCGCTCGGGGCCGAGGTGCTCGTGCACTTCACGGTGTCTGCGCCCGTCGTTGTGACGGACACGGCGGGCGACGCAGACCCCACCCTGGGCGCATCTCCGCCGGGCTCCGAGGACGGAAGTGCCCGGCTCATCGCACGTGTGGATCCCAGCAGCAAGATCACGGAGGGCAGCGAGATCGAGCTCGCGATCGACACGAGCCACCTCTACTTCTTCGACCCCGAGTCGAGGGAGGCGATCTAGCCGGTCTAGCCCTTCACGGCGCCGGCCGTCATGCCCGCGAGGATCCGCCGCTGCAGCACCAATGTGAGCACGATCAGCGGCACCGTCACGACGACGGTGGCCGCCATGATCTGGCCCCACGGCTTCTCGAAGGCGGACTCTCCGGTGAAACTCGTGATGGCGACGGGGACCGTGTACTTCTCGGGTGACTGCGTGAAGGAGAGCGCGAAGAGGAACTCGTTCCACGCGCCAATGAAGGCGAGCAGGCCGGCCGTGACGAGGCCGGGAGCGACGAGCGGAAGCATGACGCGGTAGAACGTCTGGAACGGAGAGGCTCCGTCGACGTAGGCCGCTTCCTCGAGGTCCTTGGGCAGCGCTCGCATGAAGCTCGTCAGCACCCACACGGTGAACGGGATCACGAGGATCATGTAGCTGAAGATGAGCGCCCGCAGGCTGTCGTAGATCTGGAAGCGGTTGATCATCGTGTAGAGAGCGCCGAGGATCGCGATCTGCGGGAAGATCGTCATCGAGAGCATCACGTAGAGGGCCGTCGACCGGCCGCGGAAGCGGAATCGTCCGAGCGCATAGCCGGCGAGCGACCCCAGCGCGAGCGCGATCAGCGTGACCGAGCCGGCGACGATCGTCGAGTTCAAGAGGGCCCGCAGGAACTGGTTGCTCGAGAACACCTCCCGGAAGTTCGTCCAACGTCGGGTTTTGCGGGATGTACTGCACGGGAGTCCTGAACAAATCGCTCTCGGCGGTGAACGCGGAGCGGAGAGCCCAGTAGAACGGGAACAGGGCATAGACGAAGATGGCGGCGATCAGCAGATAGAAGGGGATGCGGCGGACCACGCGCCGCAACCCCCGGCGCTCCCGCCGCTTACGCCGCACCAGCGCCTGTGCACGTGTCATCGCCGCTCGGCGACGGCGCTCATTGCTGCTGCACCCGCATGAACGTCGTGTAGATCACGACGAAGAGGCCGATGATCAGGAAGATGCCGACGCTGATGGCTGCCCCGTAGCCGACGTCGCCGAACGCGACGATGGTGTTCTGGTTGTAGATGGCCATCGTCTGCGTGTCGACACGGGAGCCGAAGAACACGTAGAAGACGTCGAAGACGCGCAGCGCATCGAGAGTGCGGAAGATGAGCGTGACGAGGATCGCAGGAACGAGCAGGGGGAGCGTGATCCGCCAGAACTGGTGCCACTTGCTCGCCCCATCCACGTCCGCCGCCTCGTACAGCTCGTGTGGGATCACCTGAAGCCCTGCGAGCAAGAGCAGGGCGACGAACGGCGTCGTCTTCCAGATGTCGACCGCCGCGACGGACGCCAGCGGCTGCTCCGCGATCCACGCCACCGGGCGGTCGATGACGTGAAGGCGGACAAGGGAGTCGTTGACGACGCCGAAGACGTCGTCGTACATCCACTTCCACATCGCCGCCGCGACCACGGTCGGTATCGCCCACGGCACGAGCATCACCGCGCGCATCACTCCCCGTCCCCTGAAGCCCGAGTTGACGACGAGCGCGATGATCAATCCGAGCACGAGCTCGATAGAGACACGTGATCACGGTGAACTTCACCGTCACGACGACTGCGTCCCGGAAGATGGTGTCGTGGATGAGGTCGCGGTAGTTCTGTAGCCCGACCCACCTTGTCGGCTCGAGGCCGCCGAGGAACTGCCGGTCAGTGAAGCTGTCGTAGACCGTCTGGCCGAGCGGATAGAACGCTACGAAGGCCAGGACGATGAGTGCGGGCGCAACCATGAGCCACGCCAGCCGCGTCTGCTTGCGCTGCAGGCGAGTCGACCGGCGGCGTTTCGGCCGCGGCGACGCAGCGCTGGTTGGCTCGATCGCGCTCATCGTGTCGTCCTCCGTCTAAAGCGAGGATGGGGGCGCTCCGGCCCCCATCCTCTCACGATCGTCGTGTCTCCGTAAGGCTCTTGCGCGGCTCCTATCCGGGTAGCACGCGGTCGAGTCGCTGGGCCATACCGGGCAGCACGTTGTTCGCGTCCTGCCCGTTGAGGATCTGGTTGATGCCCTGGTAGATGATCTGCGAGCCCTGGTTGTACTTCGTGCCGAGATAGCGCGACGGGCGCGTGACACGCTTCACGCCGGCAATCTCGGGCTTCAACCACGGGTTCACCTTCCGGACCGCCGGGAGCTTCGCGACGGCCGGGATCGTCGGGACATTGCTGTTGTAGATGGCATCGAACCGCTCGACCGCTGCGCTCGTCAGGTAGCGGACGAGCTCGACGGCGGCCCCGGGCTGCTTCGAGAAGCTGGAGACCCCGAGCTGCCAGCCGCCGACGGTTCCGACGGAGGCGTTGCCCCCACTGTTCGGGAGCACCGTGACGTCGAACTTGCCCTTGATCGGCCCGTCCTGGCCGATCGCGTACGCGTACGGCCAGTTGCGCATGAACGCTGCGTTGCCGGCGTGAAGGCCTCCTCGGACTGGCCTTCCTGGTAGGTCGTCACGCCTCGCGGCGTGATCTTGCCGACGAAGCTTCGCTGGAGGTTCAGGATGGCCGCCGCCTTCGGGTTGTTGATCGTGACCTTGCCGCCGTCGATGAACTGGCCGCCTCCGCTCGACGCGAGCCACTCTAGCGAGTCGCACGTCAGCCCCTCGTAGGCGTTGCCCTGGTACACGAACCCGTAGAAGTTCGCGTTGCTCGCACGCTCGCCGTCCTGGATCTTCTGGGCCATCGTGCCGAGCTGGGCCCACGTCTTCGGCGGCGCCGAGTACCCGTACTTCGTGAGCAGGTCCTTGCGGTAATAGAGGATCCCGAAGTCACCGAACCACGGCATCGCGACGAGCTTGCCGCGGACGGTGTTGTTGAGGATGATCCCTTTCGACTGCTGCGCGGCCTCCTTCCTCAGGATCGTCTTCAAGTTGTACAAGTACGGTGCGAACGCGCCGGTCCAGACGACGTCCAGCATCACCACATCGAAGGCAGAGGAGTTCGCCGAGAACGTCCGCGCCAGCTGGGAATAGGCGGCGCTGGAGTCCACCGGATGCGGCACGAGCTTGACCTTGATACCAGTGTCCTTGGAGAACTTGGCCACGAGTAGCTGGTCGCGGGTGTGCGACTTGCCGACCGGCCCGTCGCCGAGGAACGTGATGCTCCGACCGCCGAACTTCTTCTTGATAGCTGCCGCGTTCGGAACGCGCGGCGGGGTGATCGTTGCCACCAGCGACTCTGCGGTGGCGGCGGTGGCTTCTGTGCTTGCGGTGCCGGCGCTTCCAGCCGCTGCAATCGCCAGTGAGGCGACGAGGGCCAAGGCGCCGATGGATCCTGACGACGGCAAGTAATGCGCGACGTTTCACGTTTTCACGCCCTTTCTAAAGGTTGGAGGTCGATGCCCAAACGGCCCGACGTGCGGGATAAAGGAGAGACCGTCCGCCCACGGTCGAGACACGACCTCGGTCACGACGCAGCGGATAATAGATGGTGAAGGCCTAGCTACGTAAGCTGCCGCGAGTGGCTCCCGATCCAGTATCGGACTTCCCGCTAGGCCAGAAGCGGCCCGAAGCCGTGAGCACGCCGTCCGGCATTCCTCTTGACGACGTGACCGTCGAAGCGATGCGCGAGGGACGACTCGCGTGGGAAGACCTGCGGGCGACTCCGGAGACGTTGCGTCGCCAGGCGGCGGTGGCGGAGGCGGTCGGGCGGGGAGCGCTGGGCGACAATCTCCGTCGCGCGGCTGAGCTGGCGACGATCCCGTCGGACACGATTCTCGAGATCTACACCGCGCTTCGGCCGCACCGCTCGAGCGAGGACGAGCTCGAAGCCTGGGCCGCGCGGCTCGACGAGGGCGGCGCGCCGATGTCCGCGGCGTTCGTGCGGGAGGCGATCGAGGTGTACGCGAGGCGAGGGCTCCTTGCAGGAGATCGCGACAGGCTCTAGCCGCTTCCGGTCGCGGGAAAAGCGCGAGCTCAGGCGCGAGCTGCTGATCGCGCCTTATCCCGAGCTCGGGCTCGTTGCGATGGACGGCCCGGACGATCCCGAGCCCAGCCTCGTGGTCGACGACGGGCGAATCGTCGAGATCGACGGCACGCGGGAGGAGGCCTTCGACGTGCTCGACGCGTTCATCGCGCGCCGGGGCATCGACATGGAGGCGGCGTCGGAGGCGGCGGCGCTGTCCGATGACGAGCTCGCGCGTCGCCTGGTCGACGTCGACCACTCGCGGGACGAGCTCGTTCGGTTGAGCCGCGGCCTGACCCCCGCACGGCTGGCACGGGTAGTGAGCCGCCTCGACCCGGTCGAGATGATGTTCGCGCTGAAGAAGCTCCGCGCCCGGCGCGCGCCGGCCAACCAGGCGCACGTCACGAACCTCAAGGAGAGCCCCGCCCTCCTGGCCGCGGACGCCGCCGAGGCGGCGGCGCGGGGCTTTGCCGAGCTCGAGACGACGGTAGGCGTCTCGCGCTACGCGCCGCTCAACGCGATCGCGCTGCTCGTCGGCTCGCAGACCGGCCGCCCCGGTGTCATGACGCAGTGCGCGGTCGAGGAGCGCCGCAACCTCCAGCTGGCCATGCAAGGTCTCGTGACATACGCCGAGACGCTGTCCGTGTACGGCACGGAGCCGGTGTTCGTCGACGGTGACGACACGCCGTGGTCGAAGGCGTTCCTTGCTTCCGCCTACGCCTCGCGCGGGGTGAAGGTGCGGTTCACGTCCGGCGGCGGCTCGGAAGCGCTGATGGGTCACGCGCAGGGGAAGTCGATGCTCTACCTGGAGGCACGGTGCCTCGCGGCTGTACGTGCTGCCGGCTCCCAGGGCGTGCAGAACGGGTCCATCTCGTGCGTGGCGCTCGTGCTCGCCGTTCCGGGCGGAACGCGGGAGATCCTCGCGGAGAACCTCCTGGCCGCCTGGCTCGACCTGGAAGTCGCGTCCGGAAACGACGCCATCGCCTCGCATTCGGAGGTTCGCAAGACCGCGAAGCTGATGGGACAACTGCTGCCCGGCACCGACTTCGTCACGTCCGGCTACTCCGTGATGCCACGCAAGGACAACATGTTCGGCGGCGGCAATTACGACGCGGATGACCTCGACGAGTGGCTCACGGTGCAGCGCGACTGGCAGGTCGACGGCGGGATCGAGCCGATCGCCGAGGACGCAGCCCTGCGCGTCCGCGAGCGAGGCGCGCGTGCCGTGCAGGCGGTGTTCGCCGCCCTCCGCTTCCCCGAGGTGTCCGATGCCGAGGTCGAGGCAGCAACGCGCGGCTACTCGAGCGACGACCTGCCCGATCGTGACAGGGCCGCCGACGTCGCCGCCGCCGATCGCGTGCTCGACGAGCAGATCTCCGGCCTCGACGTCGCTCGCGCCCTCGATGACGCAGGCTTCGACGACGTCGCCGCCGCGATCATCGGCATGCAGCGTCAGCGTGTCTGCGCGGACTATCTCCAGACCTCGGCCGTGATCGGCGAGGACTGGGGTGTGAGGTCGGCCGTCAACGACCCGAACCGCTACTCCGGGCCGGGCACGGGCTACGTGCTGGACGAAGAACGCTGGCAGCTGCTGCAGACGCTGCCGCACACGCTCGATCCGCGCGATTTCGACGAGGATGACGACGCGGAGCGGGCGGTGAACGAGTTGCATGTTGCCAGAATAGAGAACGAACCGGACGAAGTTGTGATCGCCGTCGGTCCGGCGTTCGGCGACGTAATCCGGCGGACAATCAACGGCCTGTCACACGCGGATGTGCTGGAAGCGCTCGAGCAGGGCGTCCGTGAGGCGGGAGGGCAGCCGAGACTCGTCCGCGTCAAGCGGGCGGCCGACGTGGCGTTCATCGGCCACGACGGTGCAGCGCTGTCGGGCTCGGGCATCGCGGTAGGCATCCAGTCGAAGGGCACGGCCGTCATCCATCGCGCCGACCTCGAGCCGCTCGACAATCTCGAGCTGTTCGGCATGTCACCGCTGTACACGCTCGAGTCGTACCGGGCGATCGGCCGCAATGCTGCCGGCTATGCGCTAGGTCACGAGGTCGGGCCCGTTCCGACGATGATGGACAACTTCGCGCGCGCGAAGCTGATCGTGAAGACGACCCTGCTCCACGCGCGCGAGACGGCGGCAGTTGTCCCGGGCGCGCCCCCGGTCGAGCTCCAGCTTCGCGGCTAAACGGGTGGCATCTGGTCGGCGGGCAACGGTGCGCCGCCGAAGCCCCAGTTCTTCGGCGAGTGGCCCTCGACGATCACCCACGTGTGCTCGCGCATGCCTTCGTTGGTCGCTTCGCACAACGCATCCGTCAATCCTGCGATGAGCTTTGCGCTCGTCTCCTCGTTGACCCGGAAGTCGAACAGGTCGACCTTGATCAGCGGCATTACAGCCCCTTTCGTCGTCGTGCGAGTGCAAGGACGATAACGCCCGCCGCGACGAGTTGCGCCCACGCAGGAACGCCGCCTTCCTTGTGCCAGCCGTCGACGCGATGGGAGGGATAGAGCTCGCGCCCGCCGGGTCGCGGCAAGGGCAGCACGTGCTCGAGGTCGGGTGCCGCGCAGGCAGCACCACCGAGTACCGCCGGGTGGAAGAGACCGCGCCGGAGCGCGAGCACGGTTAGCAGCAGCACTCCCGACGCCGCCTCGAATCGATGCGACGGGATGTCCTCGTGCGGCACGGCATCCTGGAAACCGTGCAGGGCGAGCCCAACTGCGACCGCGCCGGCCCGCGAGCCTGTGAGCGCGCCCGCCGCCGCGCCGGCCGCGACGTGCATGGCGACGATCACTGCTCTACTCGGCCGTGTAGCCGGGCGGGTGGGCCACGATGAACGGCCTGCTCTCCACGGGCTCGCCGCCGATCGTGAGCTTCCACTCGTAGCCGCCGGCGTCGAGCACGAGACCGGCGAAGGTCCACACGAACGGCGCGTTCTGCGAGCTGCCCGGCTTGATGCCCGGCGGGCGACCGAGCTCGAACTCTCCCGTGACCGCGACTGTCTGCCCCTCGATCTCGACCGCCTGGCCGTCGTCGGTCAGTAGCTCGAGCGTCAGCTCGTGCGACTGGTTCGTCCGGTCCCACGGCACGGCGACCACCGCCGCCACCGACATCGTCACGGGTTGGCCGGGGGCGAAGAGGATGTTCCAGCCGCCGCCCATGACGTAGAGCTTCCCGTTGACGGCCTCGGCGAAGTCGCAGAGGAGGAGGGTGACGTCCATCGCGCTACCGCTCGACGTGGCCGGCGCCCGCGTCGGCGCCGAGGACGAGGTCGCGCTCGCGGTCGGGCACGTGGTCGAGCGGCACCGGCGCGAGCGCCTCGAAGAAGACGAGGCCTCCCTCCGAGTAGAGCTCGTGCTCGACGCCGCGGTTGACGACTGCCACGTCGCCGGGGCCGAGGGTTCGCGTCTCGTCGCCGATCGTCATCGTCACGTCACCTTCGATGATGACCATCAGCTGCTCCGTGTGCTCGTGCGCGTGGCGTGGCACGGTCGTGCCGGGCTCGTAGACGACGCGGCACATGAGTACCTGGTCGCCGCCGATGGCGTGGATCTGCACCGTCGGGAAGATCTGGAACGGCTCGACGCCGTTCCACGATCCGAAACGGCGAGCGTCACGCTGGTACTTCGAAGCGGAATCTGCGAGTCCGCGTGCGCGACCGCGTTCACCGACAGCTCCTCGTCGAAGACGACGACCTTTCCCTCGCGCTTCGGCCCGGCGTCGCCCGCGGCCTTCCGCTGCGAGGGCCTTCAGCACGCGCTCGGGCGTGATCGGCAGCTCCGTCACCCAGACGCCAATCGCGTCGTAGACGGCCGCGGCGATAGCGGGTGGCTGTGGGTTGTTCGCCATCTCGCTAGATGCCCTTCGCGCCGAACGGGCCGTCGGCCGAGGGGTTCTCGATGAGGATCGTGGTGACCTTCGGGCAGGTTCTCGATTCCTGGCGCGACGATACGAGCCGAACTCGGCGCCGCGGTGCTCGACGCTCGGGTAGTACGGGTAGCAGTTCTCGAGCACCGCGAGCCCGAGCCCCTGATGCGCGCCGCCCTCGATCTGCCCCTCGACGAGCGTCGGGTTGATGGCACGGCCGACGTCGAAGCACTGCCACAGCTGCGTCACGAGCACCTCGCCCGTCTCGTCGTCGACCTCGACCTCGGCTGCGCACGCGGCGTACGAGATCGCGGAGTGGGGAGGCGATGTCGACCTGCGCCCGTCTCGGGATCGTCGATGGCCACGTACGGCTTCAGCTGGGCGCCGGTGCCGGTGATCAGCTCGCCGTGACGCCCAGGTCGCCGCGGCGGCCACGTCGGGCACGGAGATCTTCTTCTGCGGCGCGCCCTTGGCGATCACCTCGCCGTCGACGACCTCGAGGTCGGCGGGGTCGATCTCCAGCTCCTTGCCGGCGATCTCGAGCAGCTTCTCGCGGGCGTCGAGCGCGGCCTTGCGGACGGCGTTGCCGGCGACGAACGTCGCGCGTGACGCGAACGTCCCGGTGCAGAGCGGCGACGAGTCCGTGTTCGAGTTGTCGTACGTGATCCAGTCGTAGGGGACGCCGAGCGTCTCGGCGACGATCTGGCTCTGGATCGTCTTCGAGCCGTTGCCGATGTCGGACGTGCCCGAGAAGACGTCGACGCGCCCGTCGGGCTTGATCTTGATCCACGCCTGCGACGGGTCGCCGTTCTGGTTCATGCCCGTCGGGTACTCGATCGCGGAATAGCCGCGTCCAGTGTGTCTTGGCCATCAGTGCGCCTCCGGGTCTCCGACCTGCGCGGCCAGAGTGGTCGGGCAGCCAGCTCGCCTTCGCGCGGGTCGCGGGTCATCGTCCGGTAGTCGGCCGAGCAGCTCGTGCCCGACCTGCGTCGGCCATGACCTGGATGGTCTGGACGGTGGACGGGTCGGTGTAGACGACACCGTTCGGCGACGTGTCGCCGATCCGGTTCGCGTTCTTGAGGCGGATCTCGAACGGATCCAGCTCGAGCTCGTCCGCGATGCGGTTCATGTGCGTCTCGACCGCGAACGACACGGAGGTGACGCCGAACCCGCGCATGGCGGTCGTGCGGCGTGCGGTTCGTGAACACGACGTAGCCGTCGAACGAGAGGTTCGGGATCGTGTACGCGCCCGTGTGGTGGAACGAGTGCTTCGTCAGCCCGTACGGAGAGAAGCGCGCGTAGGCGCCCGAGTCGTGGAGCGTCAGCATCTTGCGGCCGAGGATCCAGCCGTCGCTCGTCACGGCGTCGGCGATCTCCATGTGCCACGGCGCGCGCGTCGACGAGCAGAGGAACTCCTCCTCGCGCGTCCAGCGCCACTTCACCGGCCGGCCGGACTTCATCGCGAGCAGCGCGCGTCATCGTCTCGGTGGCGGTGTCCACCTTGCCGCCGAAGCCGCCGCCGACCGTGCCGCCGACGAGCTTGAGCTTGTTCAGCGGCACCTGCGAGGTGCGCGGCGACGACGCCCATCGAGAAGTAGAGCGCCTGCGTGCACGTGTAGATCGTCAGCCGCCCGTCCGGCTCGGGCACGACCTGGCAGACCTGCGTCTCGAGCGGGCAGTGCTCGATCGCGGCCGGCCGGTAGACGCCCTGCACGATGACGTCTGCCTGGTCGAAGGCCCAGTCGATGTCGCCCTTGCGGATCTGGCGGACGTCCATCTCGTTCTCGAAGTGCGGATACCAGTTGCCCCACTGGTGGATGACGGGAGCGTCGGGATCGGACCGCGAGGCGGATGTCGAACAGCGCCGGCTTCTCGGAGAAGTCGACGTCGATCGCGTCGACGGCGGCCATCGCCGTCTCCTCGTCCACCGGCGGCGACGAGGGCGATCGGCTGGCCCTTGTAGCGCACGTCGTCCTTGGCCAGCAGCGGCTCGTCCTCGGGGATGCCGAGCGCGGACAGGTGACCGTAGGACAGGAGCGGCACGTCCTCCCAGGTGATGACTGCGTGGACACCCGGCATGGCCTCGGCCTTCGGCGTGTCGAGGCGCGTGATGTCGGCGTGGTGCACCGGCGAGCGCAGCGCCTTCGCCCACAGCGTGCCTGGGACACGCGACGTCGTCGACGAACGTCGTCCGGCCGGTGACGTGCGCCACTGCCGTCGTAGCGCGGAAGCCGTGCGCCGACCGCCTTCATTCGGTCACCTCCAGTCACGAACGTCGTCGTCGGCGTGCCGGTCGTCATGCGTCAGGTCGAAGCTCTCTCCGCGGACGGCGGCGCCAACGGCGGCGAGGATCTTCACGTACCCGGTGCAGCGGCAGACGTGGCCGGCGAGGGACTCGGAGATCGACTCCTGGTCGTCCCCGCCGCCGCGCTCGATGTGCGCGTGCGCCGCGAGCAGGATGCCGGGCGTGCAGAAGCCGCACTGCATCCCGTAGTGGTGGACGAAGGCCTGTTGTATCGGCGCCAGCTGCTCCGGCGTGCCGATGCCTTCGAGCGTGGTTACGGCCGCGCCGTTGACCGCGGCCACCGGCAGCAGGCACGCGCGGCGCGGCTCGCCGTCGATCAGCACCGTGCAGGCGCCGCAGCCGCCCTGCTGGCAGCCGGCCTTCGGGCTCGTGATCCCCAGCTCCTCGCGCAGCACGTGCAGGAGCGGCGTGAGCAGCGGGGCTCGTGATCTCGTGCTCGATTCCATTGACGTTCAGCTTCATCCGGGCGGCCTCCTCAGGCGAGATCGGCGAGCGCTCGCGTCACGAGCGTGGGCAGGACGGTCTTTCGATACCAGGCAGAGGCGAGGGCGTCGTCCGGGGGGTCGACGTCGTTCAGGGCATCCTCGCCGAGCCGCTCTGCTCCGCCGACGAGAGGCGGACGGCGTGCGGCCCGGCGCCGGTGGCGGCGATGCGTAGCTTGTCGCCGGTCTTCGTCGCGGCGACGGCGAGGATCGAGTAGTGGTGCGTGTGTGGCCGCCAGACTGCGGCGTAGGCAGCCTTGCGGTCGGTGTCGTCGTAGGAGACGTCGAGCACGAGGCGCCCCGCCGTGCCGCCGGCCAGGAACTCCTCGATCGGCTCGGTGCGCTCGACCGCCCGAGCCCGAGGAGCGGACGTGCGCGCCCAGCGCGATCAGCGGCGCCTGGAGATCGCCGCGCGGCGCGTCGCTGCCCGGTGGGGCGCAGAGGTTCCCGCCGACGGTCGCCTGCGCGCGGATCTCACCGTCCGCGACATGCTTCGCCGCGGTCGCCAGCGGCTCGTCGAGCTCTTCCAGCTCGCTCGACGGGGACCGCTGGCGCCGATCGTGACCTTGCCGCCTTCGCGCGTGATCTTGTCCAGGCCGCTGCGGCCGAGCATGAGCACCTTCCCGGGCTTCAAGCGGCCGTGCGTGAGCTCCGGCATGACGATCGTGCCGCCGGCGAGCACGGTGATGCCGTCGCCCTCGCCGAAGGCGGCAACCGCCTCGTCGGGTGTGGTCGGGATCATCACGTCCAGTTCGCGACTCACGAGCGCGATCGTACAGCGCGTACAGTTAGCACGTGGCGATCTCCTCGATCGACGAGCTCGAGAGCGGTCTTCGCGACGCGAGTACCTCCCCGACCGAGGGCTCGCGACGGCGCTCTTCCTCTCGCTGCAGCTCGAGAAGCCGTTGCTGCTCGAGGGTGAGGCCGGCGTCGGCAAGACCGAGGCGGCGAAGGCGCTCGGACGCATCCTCGGCGCACGGCTGATCCGGCTCCAGTGCTACGAGGGGCTCGACGTCGCCCACGCCGTCTACGAGTGGAACTACTCGCGTCAGCTGCTGCACATCCGCGCGGCGCAGGAGGGCACGGTGTCCGAGGAGGAGCTGTTCGGCCCCGAGTTCCTCATCCGCCGGCCGCTGCTCGAGGCGATCGAGAGCCCCGAGCGAGGTCGTGCTGCTGATCGACGAGATCGACCGCGCCGACGAGGAGTTCGAGGCGTTCCTGCTCGAGGTGCTCTCCGACTTCCAGATCACGATCCCCGAGATCGGGACGATCTCGCGCAGCCGAGCACAAGCCGGCGGTCGTCCTCACGTCGAACCGCACGCGCGAGCTCCACGACGCCCTCAAGCGCCGCTGCCTCTATCACTGGATCGGCCATCCCGGCGCTCGAGCGCGAGGTGGCGATCGTCAAGCTGCGCGTCCCCGGCGTTCCCGAGCGGCTCGCCGCGCAGGCCGCCGCCTTCGTCCAGGGCCTGCGCGGCCTCGATCTCGCGAAGCCGCCGGGCGTCGCCGAGACGATCGACTGGGCGAACGCGCTGACGGCGCTCGGTCGGCAGGAGCTCGACGCAGAGGTCGTCGAGCAGACGCTCGGCTCGGTGCTCAAGTACCACGAGGACGTGCTCGCCATCCGCGACGAGACGCTCCAGGGCCTCGTCGAAGAGGCGCGCGCAGCCACCGTTACCCGCTGATGGCCGACGCGGTCGCGAGGCACGTCGTCACGTTCGGCCGCGTGCTTCGCGAGGCGGGGCTCGAGGTGGGCCCGGGACGCCTTGCCGACGCGCTGACGGGGCTCGACCACGTCGACCTCTCGCGCCACGACGACGTCTACTGGACGCTGCGGCAGACGCTCGTCTCGCGCCACGGAGGACCTCGAGGCGTTCGACGCGCGCGTTTCGCGCCTGGTTCCTCCGTGCTCCGACGGCGCCGGTGTTCCGTCAGGGCACGGAGGTCGCAGTCGCTGCGGCTGCTGCGGCGCAGCGCCGAGCGGAAGCGCGCGCGAGGAGGGCGGAGAGTCGGGCGAGGAGCAGACGTCGCTCGGCTACAGCCCGGACGAGCTGCTGCGCCAGCGGGACTTCGCCGATATGACGCCGGAAGAGTTGGAGAACGTCGGCAAGCTGATCTGCGCAGATCGCCGCCGGCCGGCCGCGGCGCCGGTCGCGGCGCCTGCGGCCGCACCATCGCGGCCACGACCTCGACATGCGCCGGCTCGTGCGGGCGTCGCTCGGTACGGGCGGCGAGCCGATCGAGCGGACGTTCCGCAGCCGCGTCCACGTGCCGCGAAAGCTCGTCGTCCTCTGCGACGTGTCCGGCTCGATGGAGGCGTACTCGCGCGCGCTCGTGCTCTTCCTGCATGCGCTGGCGCGGTCGGGACGCGGCGTCGAGACGTTTGCCTTCGGCACGCGGCTGACCCGACTGACGCCGTGAGCTGATCAGCCGCGATCCCGAGGGCGCGCTGCAGGCGGCCTCGGCGAGCGGTCGTCGACTGGTCCGGCGGCACGCGCATCGGCGCACTCGCTGAAGGCGTTCAACGACGAATGGGGGAGGCGGGCGCTGACGCGCGGCGCGGTCGTCGTCATCGTCTCCGACGGCTGGGAGCGCGAGGACGCGGCCGTCGTCGGGCACGAGATGGCGCGGCTCGCGCGGCAGGCGTACGCGGTCGTCTGGGTCAACCCGCTCAAGGGTCATCCCGGACTACCAGCCGCTGGCGGGCGGCATGCGGGCGGCGCTGCCGTACGTCGACCGCTTCCTCTCCGGGCACAATCTCGCCAGCCTCGAAGAGCTGGCCGACGTCCTCACCGGAATCGAAAGGAGGCATGCAGCGTGAAAGAGATCCTGGAAGACGTCGAGCGCTGGCGCGCGGAGGGCAAGAAGGTGGCGATCGCGACCGTCGTCGCCACGCGCCGCTCGGCGCCACGTCCGGTCGGCGCGAAGCTCGCGATCTCGGAGACCGGCGAGCTCTGCGGCTCCGTCTCGGGCGGCTGCGTCGAGTCGGATGTCTACGAGAACGCCCGCGAGGTGCTGGAGACGGGCACGCCGAAGCTCCTCTCGTACGGCATCGCCGACGAGGAGGCGTGGGAAGTGGGGCTGCCTTGCGGCGGCGAGATCGACGTCTTCGTGGAGCGGCTCGAGTGACGGCTGTCGACCGCCTGCTCCAGGCGGTCGAGAACGAGGAGCGCGCCGTCCTCTTCACCGTCATCGAGGGCGAGCCGCTCGGCGCGCACGCGCTCGTGCTCGAGGGCGGCGAGCGTCACGGCGACGGGCGTGCCCGAGGAAGCGCTCGGGCAGGCCGAGCAGCTCATCCGCGAGCACACGAACCGCATCCTCGAGCTCGACGGCGCGCGAAGGTCTTCGCCGAGATCTACGGGCCGCCGCCGCGCCTGCTCGTCTACGGCGCCGTGGACACGGCCGAGGCGATGTGCGCCGCGGCAAAGCTTCTCGGCTGGCGGACGATCGTCGCCGACGCGCGTGCGAAGTTCGCCACGGCCGAGCGTATCCCGAGCGCGGACGAGATCATCGTCGAGTGGCCGGAGGAGGCGTTGGCGCAGGTGGCGCCCGATCACGCGACGGCCGTCGTCGTGCTCACGCACGACGACAAGTTCGACGTGCCGGCGCTGAAGGCGGCGCTCGACGACGGACGCGTTCTACGTCGGTGCGCTCGGCTCGCGCCGCAACCAGGAGCGCCGCCGCGAGCGACTGCTGGAAGCCGGCGTCGACGAGGATGCGCATCGAGCGCATCCACGGCCCGTGCGGGCTCGACATCGGCGCCGATTCGCAGCCGGAGACGGCACTCTCGATCCTCGCCGAGGCGCTCGCCGTCCGCATGGGCCGCGACGGCGGCAAGCTCAAGGAGTCGAAGAAGCGCATCCACGCGGAGGAGGTCGCGTCATGACAGAGCGAGTCGAGAAGACGGACGCCGAATGGCAGGCGGAGCTCGACCCCGACCGCTACCAGGTGCTCCGCTGCGGCGCCACCGAGGCGCCGTGGTCGGGCGAGCTGAATCTCGTGCACGACGACGGGATGTTCCGTGCGGCGCCTGTGGTGCCGAGCTCTTCCGCTCGGACACGAAGTTCGACTCCGGCTCCGGCTGGCCGAGCTTCTTCGCGCCGCTCGACGAGGAAGCGGTCGAGGTCGAGGAGGACCTGAGCCACGGCATGCGCCGCACGGAGGTGCGCTGCGCGACCTGCGACTCTCACCTCGGCCACGTCTTCCCCGACGGGCCCGCAGCCGACGGGCCTCCGCTACTGCATCAACTCGCTGGCTCTCGACTTCGAGCCCGAAGACAGCTAGCCGGCCAGCGGCAGCAGCACCTGGAAGCAGGCGCCGCTGTCGACCTGCTTCAGCCGTAGGTCGCCGCGATGGCGCACGACGATCCTGCGGGCGATGTCGAGGCCCAGGCCCGTGCCCTCGCCCGGCTCCTTCGTCGTGAAGAGCGCGTCGAAGACGCGCTCCGCGATCTCGGGAGGAATGCCCTCGCCGTCGTCCTCGATCTCGACGCTGAGGAATTCGCCCGAGCGCGACGTTCGGATCGTCACGCGGCCGTTCTCCCGAGCGGCGGCGACGGCATTGTCGATGAGGTTCGTCCAGACCTGGTTCAGCTCAGGTGCATGCGCATCGATTTGCGGCAGCGAGCGGTCGTACTCGCGGACGATCTCGACCCCGCGCTCCGAGATCTTGTGCGCGAGGATGGCCAGCGTGCTCTCGAGGCCGTCGTGCACGTCCACCTCCTGGCGCGGCGTCTGATCGAGGTACGAGTACTGCCGAACCGACTGGACGAGCTGGGAGATACGGGCGGTGGCGTCCTCGAGCTCGCGGGCGATACGCGCTGCGACAAGCCGGGATGCAACCCAGCCGACGACCGAGTCCGGCTCGCCTGGCGCAACGGCGAGTAGGCCCTCTGCCCAGGTTTCGTCGAGACCCGCATCGACCAACGCGGCAGCGGAAGCTCTGTCCGTGACGCCGTGATCCTCGAGCCATTTGGCCAGCTCGGCCTCGCGGTCCGCGCGATCGAGGCCTTCGAGCCTGGTGCCTGTCTCGGCCGCGCCGAGGGCCTCGGCCGTCAGCGTGCAGAGCCGCGTCATACCGTCTGCGTCGAGCCCGCTTGTGGCAAGTCGTGACAGTGTGGACTGGGCGTCACGCTCGGCGACCCGTAGCTCGGCTGCCGAACGCTGCGCGGCGGCAGCGGGGTTGTTCAGCTCGTGTGCGAGCCCTGCCGCGAGCGTGCCCAGCGACAGCAGCCGGTCGCGATCGCGCTCGAGGGCCGTGTAGTTCGTGATCACGGGAACGAAGACGTCCATGACGGCGGTGAATACCGCCGGTTCCGAGACGAGCAGCGCCCGGAATGCCTCGGGCTCGAGGAGAAAGAGGCGGCTCACGCCGACCGAGCGCGTCGAACCGCCATAGGCCCCGCCGGTGACGAGGGAGATCGCCCCGAGGAAGCCGCCGGGCTCGTGGTGGATCAGCGGAAGCTCGTCGCCGCCAACCGTGCGCGTCGTCTCGAGCTCTCCCTCGAGCAGTAGGGAAAGGAACGCCGCCTCCTCGCCCTCGCGGAAGAGGTACTTCCCCGGCGCCAGCTCGAGCTCCCTGCCGTGGCGGGCGAGCTCTTCGAGACGCTCGTCTGCGAGGTCGGCCAGGAT
Source organism: uncultured Actinomycetes bacterium (assembly GCA_963786725.1). Lineage (GTDB taxonomy): Bacteria > Actinomycetota > Thermoleophilia > Gaiellales > Gaiellaceae > PALSA-612. The sequence goes on from CAWBAD010000008.1 coordinate 34,689, forward strand.
GGCGATCCGGCGCAGCTCGCTCGGGTCCAGGACCTAGTGCCCTTTCAGGTACTGGTGGACGAGCAGCACGGCCATCGAGCCCTCTCCGACCGCAGACGCCACGCGCTTGATGGACTGATCACGCACGTCGCCGGCTGCGAAGACGCCGGGAATGCTCGTCTCGAGCGCGAGCGGATGCCGCTCCAGCGGCCACGGCTCGCACTCGTCGGGCAGGTCGAGCACCTGCCCGCCCGTGAGGATAAAGCCGCGATCCGAGCGGGCGGGGTGCGTTCCGAGCCAGTCCGTATGGGGCTCGGCGCCGACGAAGACGAAGAGCGCCGTGGCCGGGATCGTCGAACGTGCGCCGTCCTCGTCGATCGTGATCGACTCCAGTGCTTCCTCTCCGTGCGTCTCCGCGATCCGCGTGTTGACACGGACGGTGATCTCCTCTGGCATTTCCTCGATCCGCTCCACGAGGTATTGCGACATCGACTTTCGGAGACTGTCGCCCCGGTACAGGATCGTGACGTGCGTGCCGCTGGCGAGGTGAAGTGCCGCCTGGCCGGCCGAGTTGGCACCGCCGACGATGAATGCCTCCTGGCCGTCGAGCAGCGCGGCGTCACCGGCGGATGCGGTGCCGTACCAGATGCCGCGACCCGTCAGCCGCTCGGCACCCTTGGCATCGAGTCGCCGGTACGAGACGCCGGGCGTCAGCAGCACGGTGTGCGATGCGATGTCGGTTCCCGCCGCGAGCCTCACGACCCGTGTGTTCCCGACGACGTCGATGCCGACGGCCTCCTGTGCAGTGAGCAGCTCCGCGCCGAACCGACGCGCCTGTGTCGTCGCTCGGCGCGCGAGGTCCTGTCCCGAGAGGCCGGCGGGAAAGCCGAGGTAGTTCTCGATACGCGAGCTCGGCGCCGGCCTGGCCGCCGAACGACCGCCGCTCGACGACGACGGTGCGGAGGCCTTCCGACGCTCCGTACACGGCAGCGGCGAGACCCGCTGGACCGGCGCCGACGACGACGACGTCGTAGAGCGCAAGCTTCTCCTCGGTCTGCAGGCCGACTCGTGCCGCGACCTCGGCCGGATCCGGGTTGACGAGCGGCTCGGAATCCGGCAGTAGCACCACCGGCAGCGAATCGGTGCCGAGCGACGCCTCCGCCAGCAGCCGGCGCGCGGGCTCCTCGTCGACCTCGAGCCAGCGATGGGCGATCTGGTTGTTGACGAGCAAGTCGCGCACGCGCTGCGACTCCCTGGAGAAGTGATGCCCGATGACGCTCACCGCGTCGCCGTCGGTTTCCGGGCTGATCGGGGCTGCCGGCGTCGCCGCGGCCCGCCAGTCCTCGAGCAGGTCGTCGAGCACCGGATACAGGCGCTCTTCGGGCGGGTGCCACGGCTTCATCAGGTAGTGGTCGAGGCGGATCTCGTTGATCGCGCGCATCGCCACCTCGGTGTCGGCGTACGCCGTGAGTAGCACGCGCTTCGCATCCGGCGCCAGGCCTGCCGACTGCGCGAGCAGCTCGACTCCGGTCATCCGCGGCATGCGCTGGTCGGTGACGATCAGTGCCACGGGATCGCTGCTCGAGGAGAGTTGTCCGAGGATCTCGAGCGCTTCCTCGCCGGAGCCAGCGGCGACAACGGTGAAGTCGCGCGCATAGCGGCTGCGCAGGTCGCGCTCGACGGCGCGGACGACCTCCTGGTCGTCGTCGACGGCGAGAAGCACCGGTTTGCGCTCAGCCATGGATGGCGGATCTTAGTTTGACGTTCTCTGTTAGGTTCGCGCCGGTCCGGACGAAACGCGGAAAGGAGCGGACGTGTCCGTTGACGTCAAGTCCGAGAAACTCACGGAGCTCGTCGACCCGAGCGCCAAGGTCGAGCAACTGGCGACGGGCTTCACGTTCACCGAAGGGCCGATCTGGCACCCGAAGGGCCACTACCTCCTCTTCTCAGACATGCCGGGCGACGTCCGCCGCAGGTGGACGCCCGACGGGAAGGTCGTCGAGGTGAGGAACTTCTCGAACAAGTGCAATGGCATGACCTACGACGCCGATCTCAACCTCCTCGTCTGCGAGCACGTCACGAGCAGTCTCGTGAAGGAGACGTCGGCGGGCGCCTTGATCGGGGCGCGCGAGATCATCGCCCAAGAGTTCGAAGGCGAGGAGCTGAACAGTCCGAACGACGTGTGCGTCCATTCGAACGGCGGGATCTACTTCAGCGACCCCTGGTACGGGCGGTTCCCCGGTTTCGGGCACCCGCGCAAGCGGCGGCTCGGGTTCCAGGGCGTGTACCGGATCCCGCCGGGGGGTGGCGACCTCGAGCTGATCGTCGACAGGGACGAGTTCGACATGCCGAACGGCCTCTGCTTCTCGCCCGACGAGTCGCTGCTCTACATCAACGACACGCCGCGTGCGCACATCAAGGTCTGGGACGTGGATGCGGACGGGAACATCTCGAACGGCAGGATGTTCTTCGAGGGCGTCGGCTCCGGCGTCATCGAAGAAGGCATCCCGGACGGCATGAAGTGCGACGAGCGCGGGAACATCTGGGTGACCGGACCGGGCGGGATCTGGGTGATCTCGGCCGCCGGCGAGCATCTCGGGACGATCCTCGTCCCCGAGAACACCGGGAACCTCTCGTGGGGCGGCGAGGACTGGCACACGCTCTTCATCCCGAGCTCGACCTCGCTCTATTCGATTCGAACGATAGTCGGGCCGCGCCGCGAGCCCTACATGCGCTAAGGAGGAAACTAATGGCTGACGAACCGCTGAAGCTCGACCCGAGCCGCTGCGCGCTGATCATCCAGGATCTGCAGAACGACGTGATCAGCGAAGGCGGCGCCTTCGCCGAGTCCGGCTCGCCGGAGCACGCAAAGGAGCAGAACGTCGTCGAGAACGTCAAGGCGCTCGCTGAGACGGCCCGGGAGAAGGGCATCCCCGTCATCCACGTCCACTACATCGTCGAGGAGGGCGCGCCCGGCCTGAAGCTCAACGCGCCGCTCTTCGAGGGCATGAAGGAGGCGAACGCGCTCGTTCGCGGCTCGTGGGGCGCTGCGCCGGCCGAGGGGCTGGAGCCGCAGGAGGGCGACCACGTGGTCGAGAAGATGCGAATGAGCGCGTGGCACGACACGAGCCTCGAGAGCCTGCTCGAGGAACAGGGTCGTGACACGGTCATCGTCACCGGCGCCTGGACGAACATGTCCATCGAGCACACGTCCCGAACGGGCGCCGACAAGGGCTACTACATTGTCGTGCCCGAGGACGGCTGCTCGACGATGAGCGCCGACTGGCACAACGCGTCCATCAACTACGCCCTCCAGAACGTGGCCACGGTCACCAACTGCGCCGACGTGACAGCGGCGCTCGAATGATCTCCCGCGCGGCCGTCTTCCACGAGCAGGGACGGCCGCTCGAGGTCCGCGAGATCGAGCTGGACGAGCCACGCGCGGGCGAAGTGCTGGTGCAGATGGCGGCGTGCGGCATCTGCGGCACGGACCTCCACGTGGTCAAGGGCGAATGGCAGCGGCCCACGCCGATGGTGCTCGGCCACGAAGGCGCGGGCGTCGTGGAGGCGGTCGGGGAGGGTGTGGAAGCGCTCGCGCCGGGCGACGAGGTCGTGCTGTCGTGGGCGCCTTCGTGCCGAGAGTGCCCCGACTGCCGGCGCGGGCGCCCCGCCGCGTGCATGTCGCTGCAGTACGCGATTGCCGGCGGCACGCTGCTCGACGGCGAGACGGGCATGCGGCTCGATGGCGAGACGCTCTATCGCGGCACGGCGACCGGCGCGCTCTCCGAGCGGCTCGTCGTCTCCGAGCAGGTGGCGCTGCCCCTCGGCGGCGGCGTACCGCTGGAGGAAGCGGCGCTGCTCGGCTGTGCGGCGCTGACGGGTGTCGGCGCGGTGCTGTTCGCGGCGGGGGTCGAGCCCGGGTCGACAGTGCTCGTCGTGGGAGCCGGCGGCGTTGGCCAGTTCGTCGTCCAGGGGGCACGGATCGCCGGCGCCGCCGAGATCGTCTGCGTCGACCCACTCGAGGAGCGGCTGGAGCTCGTGCAGCGGCTCGGAGCTACGCATGTCGCCCAACCCGACGGGCTGGCGGGTCTCATGAAGGAGAGCTTCCCCGACGGCGTCGACTATGCGTTCGATGCGGTCGGTGATCCGGCGACGACCAAGACCGCTTTCCGCTGGACGCGAAACGCCGGCCTTACCGTCATCGTTGGCCTGCCCGCGCTGGGCGCAACGCTCGAGCTCGATCCGACGGAGTTCATCCGCCGGGAGAAGGCGCTGACGGGGACGATCTACGGCTCCGAGGATCCGGCCGTCGCGCTGCCCATCCTGCTGGAGCACGTCCGTCAGCGGCGCCCTCGATCTCAAGTCACAGCTCGGTCCCAGCTTCTCGCTCGACGACGCCAACGCTGCCGTCGAGGCCGCGCTGGCCGGAGTGCCCGGCCGCGTCCTCGTCAAGCCTTGACGCCAAAACGGACATGTCAAGGGGACAGTCACAGGGACAGTCCCAGGGACAGTCTCAGTGACTGTCCCTGGTGTCTCGACGGGACATGGCTGTAGAGCACGTTGAGCGGCTCCGGGTTGCGTGGGTGGATACGGACGCCGGCGGGCGCATCCACTTCTCCAACGCCTTCCGTTGGGCAGAGCAGGCGGAGACGGCGCTCCGGCGCAAGCTCGGCATCCTCGACGGTTGGGGCGACTACCCGCGCAAGCGCGCCGAGGCGGAGTTCCACCAGGTGCTCCGCTTCGAGGACGAGATCGAGGTGCGCGTCTCGCCTGAGAGGATCGGCCGGACGTCGATCACGTGGCGCTTCGAGATCACGCGCGCCGGTGAACTCTGCGTCGACGGACGCCTGGTCGTCGTGCACGTCGACGCGGACGGCAGGCCGACGCCGCTGACCGAGCGCGAGCGCCAGGCGCTAGAGGCCTAGCCCTCGGCGTTCCAGCGCTCGAGGTAGTCCTCGCGCACGGGCTGGAAGACGTCGACCACCAGCGCGCCGTCCGGGCCGCAGTACGCCGAATGCTCGACGCCGCCCGGGATCACGTACGCCTCCATCGGCCCCAGCTCGTGTGGCTCACCGTCGACGACGAGCGCCTGCATCCCACGCAGCACGAGCCCCAGCTGCTCGTGGGGATGGCTGTGCAGCGGTACGGTGGCGCCCGGCTCGAACTCGATGAGGTTGAGCATCGCCCCCTCCCCGAACAGCGGCCGGCCCGTCACGCCGGCGGCCAGCTCGAAGGCGCGGACACCGTCGAGCTGGACGAAGCGCGGCTCGGTCATGGACGCGATTATCGCCTCTGAGCGTCACGCCGCCTCGACGGCAGCGCGAATCGCCTCCTCGAACTTCCCGATGTCGCCGTACGTCTCGATGCCGGAGACCTCCTCATCGGTGAACGGGCCGACCGCGACGCGGGACACGGCGAGCACGGTCTCGTCGCCGTCTGCCGTGAGCGCGTAGCTCGTGTCCATCAGTCGAACCAGGCATGAGCCGCGTGCGCATCGAGCAGGCGTGCGGCGGGTCATACGCAGTCACCTGGCCGTAGAGGTGCCCGGCGCCTGCGCCCCAGTCCTCGTAGACCGCGCCACCGACGCGCGGCTCGAAGATCACAGCCTTCGTCCTGTCTTCGCCGTACGTGTGCGGGAACCAGCTCAGCGTTTCCTCCGTCATCACCTGGAAGACCCGCTCCGGTGTGGCGCGTAGCCGCAGCTCCGCCTCCAGGCGGACGGTGCGAAGCTCATCGAGTGTTTGCACGGGTGCTCCTTTCTCCGCCACGACACGTTCGAGCGCGAGCAGCTCGGTTGCCGAGGTGGCCGCCATCCGGCTGACCCAGCGCTCGTGGAAGCGCTGGAGCGGGACGGGGTTGAGGTAGTTGAGCCGCCGCCGGCCCTGAGGCCTGACGACGACGAGGCCGACATCCGTGAGGACGCCCAGATGCTGCATGACGGCGAAGCGGCTGACCGAGGTCTCGGTGGCTGCGAGGGCGCCCGTCGTCTGCGGGCCGTCTCGCAGCAAGTCCAGCAGACGGCGCCGGAGAGGGTTGGCGAGCGCCCGCCACAACGCGTCCTCGTCGTCCTGTTGCATCGTGTGATGTTTTTATCACATAAGGCGAGCGAGGTAAAGACATAGGCTTCGCGCCGTGATCCTCGAGCAGCGCGACTACCACGTGACGACCGGCAAGCTCGTCGAGCTCGTGCGCCTCTACGACTCCGAGGGGATCGCGATCCAGGATGAGCACCTCGGGGGCTTCGTCGGCGCCTTCACGACCGATGTCGGCGCCCTCTCCACGTACACGTCGCTCTGGCGCTACGACTCGTACGCGGAGCGGGAGCAGCGGCGCGCCTCGCTCCAGGCCGATCCGCGCTGGGTGGAGTTCCTCGCGAAGATCCAGCCGCTCATCCACACGCAGACACAACCGGATCCTCGTGCCGACGTCGTTCTCGCCGCTGCGATGAGCGACAGCCTCGACGGCAAGGTCGCGATCGTCACCGGCGGCTCGCAGGGCATCGGCGCGGCGATCGCTGCCGGGCTGGCGGCCGCGGGCGCCACGGTCGTGATCGCCGATCTCGAGCCTCCCGACGGCGGCATCCGCTGCGACGTCTCGTCGGAAGAGGACGTGGCTGCGATGGTCGACGAGACGCTCGCGCGCCACGGCCGGATCGACATCCTCGTCAACAACGCCGGTCTCTACGCGTCCCTGGCCATGCGGCCGTTCGAGGAGATCCCGCTGGAGGAGTGGCGGCAGGTGATGGACGTCAACGTCGCCTCGATGTTCCTCACGTGCCGCGCCGTCGTGCCGGCGATGCGCGAGCAGGGCGGCGGGAAGATCGTGAACATCTCGTCCGGGACGCCGTTTCGCGGCGTGCCGTTCCTGCTGCACTACGTGACGAGCAAGGGCGCGATCGTCGCCTTTACGCGCTCGCTCGCGAAGGAGCTCGGCAAGGACGCGATCCACGTCAACTGCGTCGCGCCCGGCTTCACGATGACCGAGGGTGTCCAGGCGCACCCGGAGGTCGTGGAGAAGCTCCGCGACGCGTCCATCGCCGCGCGCACGATCCAGCGCGACCAGGTGCCCGAGGACGTCGCCGGCGCGGTCGTCTTCCTCTGCACGCCCGCCGCCGACTTCATCACCGGCCAGACCATGGTTATCGACGGCGGGCAATACTTCCACTGAGATGAAGTCGCGCGATCTCCCAACCGGTGTCGTCACGTTGCTCTTCACCGACGTGGAGGGCTCGACGAAGCTCCTGCACGAGCTCGGCGACGAGTACGCGGCGGCGCTCCACGAGCATCGCCGGATCGTGCGGAATGCGTTCGGCGCTCACGACGGGGTCGAGGTCGACACGCAGGGTGACGCGTTCTTCGTCGCCTTCGCGCGGGCGTCGGACGCCGTGGCCGCCGCCGCCGACGCGCAGAGAGCCCTCGACCACGGACCGATCCGCGTCCGCATGGGGCTGCACAGCGGGGAGCCCCAGCTCACCGACGAGGGGTATGTGGGCCTCGACGTCCACAAAGGCGCCCGCATCGCCGCTGTCGGTCACGGCGGGCAGGTGCTGCTCTCGGAGGCGACCCACGCTCTCGTGGACGCGCCGGCACGTGATCTCGGGCGACACCGGCTCAAGGACATCACGGCGCCCGAGCGGATCTACCAGCTCGAGATCGAGGGACTGCGGTCGGAGTTCCCGCTGCTCAAGACGCTCGACGCCGGCATCAGCAACCTCCCTTCCCCCCGCACGTCATTCGTCGGGAGGCGCAGCGAGCTGGAGGAGATCGAACACCGCCTCGCCGATCCGGACTGCCGCCTGCTGACGCTCGTCGGCCCCGGAGGCGTCGGGAAGACACGGCTGGCCCTCGAGGCCGCCGCCCGCCGCCTCGATCGCTACGCCCATGGAGTGCACTTCGTCCCCCTGGCCTCCGTCGCCGCGCCCGACTTCCTGGCCCCGGCGGTCGCCGACGCAATCGAGTTCCCGATCGACGCCGCCCACAGCGGCTTCTCGGCCCAGGACCAGCTCGTCGACTATCTGAGCGAGCGCTCGACGCTGCTCGTGCTCGACAACTTCGAGCACCTCGTCGAGGGTGCCGACCTCGTCGCGCGGGTGATCGAACGCGCGCCGAACGTGGAGATCCTCACCACGTCACGGGAGCGTCTGAACGTCCAGAGCGAGTGGGTGCTCGACGTCGGCGGTCTCGCCGTCTCCGCGAACGGCAACGGTGGCAGCGCCGACGGGGCCGTCCGGCTGTTCGTCGAACGCGCTCGCCAGGTCGACGCCGGCTTCGAGCTCAGTGACGAGGAGCGCGAGCACGTGCTGCGTATCTGCCGGCTCGTGGACGGCATGCCGCTCGGGATCGAGCTGGCGGCCGCGTGGGTCGTCCACGCTTCCGTGCGCGGAGATCGCCGACGAGATCGAGGCCACGATCGGCTTCCTGGAGACGTCGATGCGAGACGTTCCCGAACGCCATCGCAGCCTTCGCGCTGCCTTCGACCACTCGTGGCGCCTACTGACGGACGAGCAGCGGCGGTGCTTCCGGCAGCTCTCCGCCTTCCGGGGCGCATTCACGCGCGAGGCGGCGGCCGAGGTTGCGGGCGCTGACCTCGGTCTCCTGTCCGAGCTCGTCGCCAAGTCCCTCGTGCGGAGGCTCGAGCTCGGCCGGTACGAGCTCCACGAGCTCTTGCGCCAGTACGCGGCCGAGCGGCTCGCGCGAGGACCCGGACGAGTCGGCGGATCTCGCGCGAGCGCCACGCCCGGTACTACACGGGCAGGCTCGCCGCGCGGCAGGCTGCGTTCTTCAGCCCGCGCATGAGCGAGGCCCGCGACGAGCTGCGCGGCGACATCCCGAACCTCCGCGCTGCTGCCGAGTGGGCGGTGACCCAGTGGAGCGACGACGAGGCGCGGAGCGCACTCTGGGCGCTGGCGGACTTCTTCAACGTGCACAGCTGGCCCGAGGGCCTGGAGACGTTCGAGCACCTCGTCCAGACGCTCGACTACTCACCGGCAGTGACGCTCGATACGGCCAGCGCGCCGGGGGTGTTACTCAGTGCGCTCGCCGGGCAAGTCGGTTTCGCGGCTGCCATCGGCGGCGCCCGGCCGCGGGATGAGCTGGCGCTCTCGATCGTCGCCGAGCTCCGCGCGCGGACGCTGAAGCGAGAGCTTGGAGCGTGCCTCCTCGCCGTGGGGACGACTGCCTGCTATCTCGACGAATACCCGGAGGCGGCGGCGTTCCTCGAGGAAGGTGTCGGCGTCTCGCATGCAGCCGGCGATCGCTGGTCCGAGTGCGCGTCGCTCTCGTGGCTCGGGTTCGTACGGCTCTTGCAGGACGATCTCGAAGCGGCGCGGACGGCGTTCGAGACGTGCCACGAGATCGCACAACAGGGGGGCCAGCCGCTGATGCTCGCGTTCTCGCTGAGCAAGCTCGGGCTGCTCGCGGATGTAGAAGGTGACTACACAGAAGGCGATGAGCCTGCACATGGAGGCGAATGGCTGCTTCGAGATCGTCGGCGATCGAGGCGGCGCCGGCTATGCGCTGAGTCGCGCCAGCGTGAGCGCGTACTGCATGGGCGAGTACGAGGACGCCCTCCGCCTGGGTCGTGCCGGCTATGACGCGTTCGCCGATGGCAACCATCGCTGGGGCATGATCGGCGCGGCCAGCCGCGTAGCGTTCGCGCTCGTCGCGCTCGAGGACTTCGACGGCGCGCGCGAGCGTCTTCGTTGGGCGCTCGCCCAGGGGCAGGCGACCGGCACGAAGTCGCTGGCGCTCCTCGCATTGAGCGGGGTCGGCATGCTTGCTAGCCCGCGAGGGAGAGGAGCGCCGAGCCGCCGAGCTGCTCACGTTCGTCTTCGCCTATCCGGGCTTTCCGCCGTACTACTTCATCACCGCGAAGCCGGAGCTCGAGCGGCTCGAGGCCGAGCTGCCGCCAGACGAGCTCACCGCCGCCCGCGAGGCGGCAGAGGCCGCGGACCTCGAGGCAGAGGTGACCGCAGCCGAGGCCGTCCTCGGCGGCGCGTTCTCCGAACGCCGCTCGTAGCACGCTAGGCTCGCGGGCCGTGAGCCTCGCATTGTCCGAGCACCCGGACGGGGTCGAGACCGAGCCCGGCAACCGCATCGTCTACGACCTCGCGCGGAACGAGGCCCACTTCGGCGCGGCGCGGATCGAGGGCCACGCGCTCGTCTGGGAGCTGACGGGCGATCCCGGCCCGGGCGAATGGATTCTCCGCTGCGACCGCGTCGACTTCCCGCCCGGCGGCGTCGCGTACCGGCACGTCCATCCGGGCCCCGGCATCAGGCGGCTGCTGCACGGCCGGCTGACGATCGAGTCTCCGGACGGCACGCAGACCTACGGGCCGGGCGAGTCGTGGCTCGAGGGCGCCGACCACCCGGTGCTCGCGACCGCATCGTCCACCGAAGAGACGGCGTTCGTGCGGGTGCTGCTGCTGCCCGCCGAGTGGGCGGGGAAGCGCACGATCCGCTACCTCGACCCGGCCGACGAGGAGAAGCCGAAGCTCCAGCGGGCGACGATCTTCCTCGAGCAGCCCGTCGAGCCATGAGAACGCGGCGGCAAGGCGCTCGTCGACCAGCTCGAGCTGCACGGCGTCGAGCTCGCCTTCTGCGTGCCCGGCGAGAGCTACCTGCCGGTGCTCGACGCGCTCCACGACTCGCCGATCCGCCTGATCTCGTGCCGCCACGAGGCTGCCGCGGCGAACATGGCCGAGGCGTACGGCAAGCTCACCGGCCGGCCGGGGATCTGCTTCGTGACGCGCGGCCCCGGCGCGACGCACGCCTCTGTCGGCGTGCACACGGCCGACCAGGACTCGACGCCGCTGATCCTCTTCGTCGGGCAGGTGCCGCGTGGCCACGCCGGCCGCGGTGCGTTCCAGGAGCTCGACTATCCGGCCGTGTTCGGCTCGCTGGCGAAGTGGGCGGCGCAGGTGGACGATGCGGCGCGCATCCCCGAGCACGTCGCGCGCGCCTTCGCCGTTGCCACGGCAGGACGGCCGGGGCCGGTCGTGCTCGCGCTGCCGGAGGACGTGCTCGACGAGCAGGCGGACGCCGACGACGCGGCGCCGACGGAGGTAGCGAGACCGGGACCCGGCGACGAGGAGCTGCGCCGGCTTGGTGAGCTGCTGGCGGCGGCCGAGCGTCCTGCTCGTCGTTGTGGGCGAGGGCGGCTGGTCGGCGCAGGCCGGCGAGGACACGGTCTTCTTCTGCGAGGCGAACGAGATTCCGGTCGTCGCGTCCTTTCGCTGCCAGGACTACGTCGACAACGCCTCGAGCGCATACGCCGGCCCGCTGACGATCGGCATGGATCCCGCGCTCGCCCGCCGCGTGGAGAACGCCGACCTGATTGTCGCCGTCGGCGGACGGCTGGGGGACGTCACCACCCGCGGCTACACACTGCTCGACGTGCCGCGGCCGCGCCAGACGCTCGTCCACGTCCACCCCGACCCGGGCGAGCTGGGGCGCGTCTACGAGACGGACCTACCCGTCGTCTCCGATCTGACGGAGTTCGCATCCGGGCTGCGGCGGCTGCTGCCCATGGAGGAACCTCGCTGGAGCGGCTGGGCCGAGGCCGCGCGAGCCGACTACCTCGCCAACCTCGAGCCGCGGCCGCTGCCCGGGGAGCTCGACCTCGCCGAAGTGATGGCCTTCCTGCGGCGTCGGCTGCCGCCTGACGCGATATTTACCTGTGGTGCCGGCAACTTCACGGTCTGGGCGCATCGCTTCTACGAGTTCTCGCAGTATCCGACGCAGCTCGCGCCTCGCTCGGGCGCGATGGGCTACGGCATCCCGGCCGCGCTGGCGGCCAAGGCGCTGTTTCCCGAGCGGATGGCGGTTTGCCTCGCCGGCGACGGCGACTTCATGATGGCGTCGTCCGAGCTGGCCACGGCCGTCCAGCACGACCTGCCCGTGATCGTGCTCGTCGTCGACAACGGCATGTACGGGACGATTCGCATGCACCAGGAGCGGCTCTTTCCCGGGCGCGTGTCCGGCACCGACCTCGTCAATCCCGACTTCGCGGCGTTCGCGCAGTCGTTCGGCTGCTTCGGCGAGACCGTCGAGCGCACCGAGGACGTCGAGCCGGCGTTCGAGCGCGCCGTCGCGTCCGGCTTGCCGGCTGTCGTGACGCTGCGGGTCGACCCCGAGGCGATCAGCCCGCGCTGGACGATCTCGCGAGCTGCGCGAGGGCGCCGGCTGATGCGCGAGGAGTACCGCGTCGAAGGGCTGCCCGAGCCGCTCAGCCACTACACGGATGCGGTGCGCGCCGGCGACCTGCTGTTCGTGTCGGGGATCGTGCCGGTCGACGAGGCCGGGCAGCTCGTGGGCGGAGACGACGTCGTCGCGCAGGCGACGGCGGTCTTCGAGAGCCTCCGGCTCGTGCTCGCAGCCGCCGGCGCCGGCCCGGCGGACGTCGTCAAGGTGACGGTCTTCCTCACCGACGTCGACGACCGTCCGCTGATCAACCCGGTGCGGCAGGCGTTCTTCGGCGAGGCGCGGCCGGCGTCGACGCTCGTCGAGATCAGCCGGCTGGCGATTCCCGGCGCGAAGATCGAGGTGGAAGCAGTCGCGGTGCTGCGCGCATGAGCGACGACCGCTGGAACGCTTTCATCACCCGGGTGGAGCCTCAGCCGGCCCAGCCGGGGCCGCTGTCGGGGCGCACGCTCGCCGTCAAGGATCTCTTCGACACGGCGGGCGTCCGGACGACGTACGGCTCGAAGCTCTACGCGGACCACGTGCCCGAGCGAACCGCGCTCGCCGTCGAGCGGCTCGTCGACGCCGGCGCCGTCGTCGTCGGCAAGACGCACCTGCCCGAGTTCGCGTGGAGCGTGATCGGCCAGAACCCGTGGTACGGCACCTGTCACAACCCTGCACAGCCCGGCAAGACGACGGGCGGCTCGTCGAGCGGCAGCGCTGCCGCGCTCGCCGCCGGCCTCTGCGACATCGCGCTGGGCTCGGACACCGGCGGCTCGATCCGCATGCCGTCCGCATGCTGCGACGACCGTCGGGCTGAAGTCGGAGTGGGGGCGGATCCCCCTCGACGGCGTGTTCCCGCTCTGCCCGACGCTCGACACGGCCGGGCCGATGGCACGCACGGTGTCTGACACCGCGCTGATGTGGTCGGTGCTCGCCGAGCGGCCGGTGCCGGAGCCGCGGCTCGACGGCCTGACGGTCGGACTACTGCGCAAGGCGCCCTGCGTCGGCGGCACGTACGTCCCGGAGCCGACCGACCTCGCCGAGCAGTGGGTGCCGACCTCGAGCGGCTCGGGCGCGCGCGTCGTCGAGGCCGAGATCCCGACCGCCGGACGCCAACACGTGGCCGCTGTTCGAGCACGAGGCGGCGCGTCTCGCACCGCGAGACGTTCCCCTCGCGGGCCGACGAGTACGGCTACACGATCCGGCCGAAGCTCGAGCGCGCGCAGGACGTGAAGCCCGAAGATGTCGAGGCGGCCTACGCGGCCGTCCACGCCTGGCGGCGCTACGAGCCGCCGGTCGACCTCTACGTCTCGCCGTGCGTGACGGGCGAGCTCCCGCCCGAGGACGTCGACGAGCGCGACGTGCGCTTCCCGCTCTCGGCGTTCGTGCGCTGGGTCAACCTCCTCGGCTGGGCGGCGCTCGCGATCGGCAACCTCCAGCTGATCGCGCCGCGCGACGAAGTCGGTGCTCGCCGCCGGCTTCGCCTGGGAACGCGGCTAGCTAGGCGGTTATCCGCCGCCGGTTCCGCGGGTGGGAGCGCTGCGCGTCAACCACGTGTCGATTCACGCCGAGGACATCGAGGAGTCCGCGCGCTTCTACGAGGAGCTGCTTCGGCATGACGCGGCTGCCGACGCCGACGTTCCAGGAGCCGGTGCTCTGGCTCGCGCTCGGCGACCAGCAGCTCCATCTCTTCCAGCGCGACGACGTCGAGGCGCGCCGCGCGCGCACCATCTCGGCATCGACGTCGACGACTTCGAGGCCGTCTACCGGCAGGCGAAGGAGCGCGGGCTGCTCGACGGGGACACGTGGCACTCGCCCGGTCCGCTACCACCCGGCCGGCTGGGTGCAGATGTACATCCGCGACCCGTCGGGAAACCTCGTCGAGGTCGACTGGCCCGACGTGTCGACGCTCGATCCCGAGATCGTGGCCGAGTTCGGCCGCCTCGAGGACGACGTACCGCAGGAAGGCGACGCGCGCGAGGCGACGCTTTACGCGCGGACGTCGTCGTGAGTAACGCGATCGCGGACGCAGAGCACACCGGCAGCCGGGTTGCGGCGTCGCGACGTGCCCTTGTCCGACGAGGGCCTGCAGGTGTCGCGCTCTTAGCCGTTGCGTTCGCCCTCGTCTGGGTGCTATTTGCGGCCCGCACGTGCGGTACAAGCTGCACCGGATTGGAGACCACCTTCGGGTCTGCAGTTCATGACCCGCACGACTTCCTGATCACGCTCCTGAACGCCGTCACCGCGGCCGGTCTCTACTTCGTCGTCGCGAGCGGCTTCACGCTGATCTTCGGCCTCATGCGCGTCGTCAACATGGCCCACGGCGCGTTCTTCCTGCTCGGCGGCTACATCGCGCTCAAGCTCCAACGGGACTTCGTCGGCGGTGATTCGTCGTTCGGGCTCCTCAGCTCGCAGGTCAGCTGGTGGCAATGGCTCGTGCCGGCGCTCGTCGCAGCGGCGTGCATCGGCATCGCCGGTCTCGGCATGCAGCAGGTGTTTCTCCGCTGGAACCAGGGTCAGGAGCTTCGGCAGGCGCTGATCACGATCGCGATTGCGATCATCCTCGCCGATCAGATGATCGCCCACTTCGGAGCGTTCACGCAGGACATCGCGTGGCCCGGGCTGATCGACAAGCGGATCCGCATCCATCTCGCCGGAGTCGAGCTACTCGCTCACCCGCCTCGCCATCCTCGCGATCGCGATCCTCGTGGGCGCCGCGCTCTGGCTCTGGCTGAAGAAGACACGGACGGGAATGGTGATTCGCGCCGGAGTCGACGACCGCCAGATGGTCTCGGCGCTCGGAGTGAACATCCAGTTGACGTTCGCGCTCGCCTTCTTCGTCGGCTCCGCGCTGGCCGGCTTCGGGGGAGCGATCGGCGGGTCGTTTGCAAGCCTCGGACCCGGCGTCGACGCAAACTGGCTGCTGTACTCGCTCGTCGTCGTGATCATCGGAGGCATGGGCTCGCTTCTGGGCGCCGCCGTCGGCTCGCTCCTGCTCGGCCTCGTGTCCTCGTTCTCGGCCGTCTACCTCCCGGCGAACTACACGTACTACTCGATCATCTTCACGTTCGCGCTGCTCGCGCTCGTGCTGGCGTTTCGGCCGCAAGGCCTGTTCGGAAGGCCAGCATGAGCGCGGGCGCGCACGCGGCTTCCAGAAGCGACTCGAGCGCTCGATCGGCATCGCGGCGGTCGTGTTCGTTGCCGCAGCGCCGCTGCTCGCGCCGACCCCGATCATGTCGAACTACTTCATCGGCACGATCCTCACGCAGACCTTCTTCCTCGGGATCGCCGCAGCAAGCCTGATCTTCCTGTCCGCGTACGGCGGAATGGTCTCATTGGCCCAGATCTCGATCTTCGGCATCGCCGGCTTCGCGCTCGGCAACGCGGTGACGAACGGAAACACGAAGGGGCTCAATCTCGGCTGGAGCCCGTGGTGGGGCATCGTGATCGGCCTCGCAGTCGCGACAGCGATCGCGTTTCTCTTCGGCGCGCTCGCCAGTCGAAGCGCCGGCATCTACTTCCTGATGATCACGCTGACGTTCGCCGTGATCGCAAACGTCTTCTTCGGGGCAGACCTGAGCCTGTCGGGCTTCGGGGGGATCAGCGGCATCCGGGCGCCCGTCCTGGATCGGAGAGGTCTCGGCGCATTCGTACCGGCTCTACTACGCCGCACTCGTGGTCGCCGTCGTCGTCTACGTCGTGATCAGATATCTCGTACGAACACCCTTCGGACTGACGCTGCAAGGCATTCGCGACGACCCGCTGAGAATGAGCTCACTCGGCTACAACGTCCCGCTCCACCGCACGATGGCGTTCGGCTTCGCAGGCTTCATCGCAGCGCTCGGCGGCGTCCTCTTCGTCTGGTGGAACGGGCACATCGACCCCGCGTCGATCAACATCGGAGCGGCGATCGACCTGCTCGTCATCTGCGTGATCGGAGGCCTCTATCGACTCGAGGGCGCGTGGCTCGGGGCACTCGCGTTCGTCGTGATCCAGAACTACGTGCGAACCGACTATTTGCCTGTGATCGGAGGGACGTTCCACTCGCTGATCGGGGCGATCTTCCTTCTGATCATTCTCGTCTCCCCAGGCGGATTGATGGGGATTTGGGGGGCCTTGCTTCGGCGCATGGGGCCCGCGACGCCAGCAATACCTGCTGCGGCAGGTGCAAGCGGGCAAGGAGGTGAGCCGACGGAGAGCACGACACGGTAGAAGCATGAGGTTCATTGGAGTAGGGTTGCTTCGCTAGCCAGATGGCCCGGCGTCAAACGCCGGGACAGACGCACGAAGAGGGAGGGCACCAGATGACGCAAGTCAGAACGAGAGGACGCCGGTTTTGGCTTCCGGCGGGCCTCGTAGTAACCGCCGCAGTGGTCTTCGGGATCACGGCCACCGCGGCTGTGGGCAAGCCGACGGCGACGCCGATCAAGTTCGCGATCCTGTCCGACTGCGGTGGCGCGTTCGCCGCGAACTACGAGCAGGACATCGGCGGAGCGATCACCGCCATCGCGCAGTTCGGCGGCGCAAAGCCGAACAACCCGAACAAGCCGTCCGCAGGTTGGCACGGCGGCTCGATCGGAGGCCATCCGCTCAAGCTCGTGGGCATCGGTTGCGCGAACGACACGGCGGACTCGGCCATCAAGGAGACCAAGCGGCTCATGGAGCAGCTCGGTGCCGACATGATGATCGGGCCGCTCTCAGGTGACGAGTCCGTTGCGGTCGCCAACTACGCCAAGCAGCACCCGACGAAGACGTTCGTGAACGGCACGGCGGGCGCGTGGGACACCACGGCCGCAGTGAAGGCGCCGAACTTCTTCCGCTTCAACGGCGAGTGGCGTCCAGTGGGAGGCGGGCATCGGCTCGATCGCCAGGCAGAAGAACAACTGGAAGAACGCCGCGATCATCATGGACGACTACAGCTTCGGCTACGCGTCCGGAGCCGGCATGATCGCCGACTTCTGTGCAGCGGGCGGCAACATCACGAAGCGCGTGTTCCCGCCGCTCAACACGACCGACTACTCGTCGTTCGTCCAGCAGCTGCCGGCGCCCGACAAGGTGGACGGCTACTTCTGGGCCGTCGGTGGAACGGGCACGGTCCCGTCGATCAAGGCGTTCGAGAACCTGTACGGGCCGCTCAAGGCCAACGCAGGTGATCGGGAACCTGTTCTTCTTCTCGTCCGGCGCCGACAAGACGATCGGCCCGCACCTGAACGGCGCCTACGTGGGCGGCTTCGGTACGGCTCCCCGATCTCAAGGGCGCCAACGTCACGAAGTACAAGAAGATCCTCGACAAGTGGTTCAACAAGTACCCGCCGCTCGCCGGCAAGGCGTCCGACCACGCGGCTGACGGGTTCACGTTCAACTACTACGTCAACACCTGGGCGCTGATGAAGGCGCTGAACGCGGTCAAGGGCAACATCTCCGGCGGGCAGAAGGCGCTGCAGAAGGCCCTCCGCAAGGTGGTGCTCCCCGACGCGGCCTACGGGAAGCTGTTCCTCGCGCGGGAACAACCAGGCACGCGCAGCAGCAGTACTCGTACCGCATGGACGTCAAGGCCCCGGGCGCGCTCGCGGTCGTGACGGTGCAGAAGGTCGTGCAGTACGTCGACGAGACCTTCGGCGGTACGGTCACGAAGCCGCCGAGCCGGACGTACCCGCCGTGCGCCCACAAGAAGCTCCCGTGGACGGGCAAGGGGCGACCCGTCGTCAACGGAGTCGTCAAGTAACGAGGTAGTGGCAGAGGCCGCTACTCAGCTCCGAAGCGCCGCGCCGGCCCTCCTGCTCAGGGGGGTCGGCCGGCGTTTCGGCGGTCTTCACGCAGTCCAGAACGTCGATCTCGAGATTCGCCCGGGTGAGCGGCGGGGCATTCTCGGCCCGAACGGCGCCGGCAAGACGACGCTCTTCAACGTCGTGGCCGGCGACTTCCCGGCCACCTCCGGCACGATCGAGATCCTCGGTGTCGACATGACCTACGAGCCTGCGCGAGCGCGCGCGAAGGTCGGTCTTGCGCGCACGTACCAGCAGTCGCGGCTCTTCGGCGGGCTATCGGTCGAGGACAACATCTATCTCGCCATCGTCGGCGTCGAGGGCGGGCGCCTGCGGCCGGTGAGGGCTGGCCGCGACGGTGAGATCCGAGAGCGGGCTCGTGACGCGGCACGCCGCGTCGCCATCGATCACAAGCTCCCGGTCCTGGTCGGCGACCTCTCTCACGGCGAGCATCGGCAGGTGGCGCTCGGCATGGCGCTGGCCGCAGACCCGAAGATCCTCATGCTCGACGAGCCGGCCTCGGGCCTGTCGCGAGGCGAGCGCGGGCTGCTCACGGAGCTCCTGCTCGCGCTGGATGCGTCGATCACGCTGCTGCTGATCGAGCACGACATGGATGTCGCGCTGCGCATCGCCGAGCGCGTGACGATGATGCACGACGGCCGTGTGATCGTGGAGGGAACACCCGACGAGATCCGTGGCAACGAGCTCGTGCACGACCTCTATCTCGGCAATGCCCACCACCTCGTCGAGGAAGGCGAATGAGCGAGCCCGTGCTCGCCGTCTCGGGGCTGAACGCGTACTACGGGTCGGCACGCATCCTCCACGATGTCACGTTCCAACTTGGAGACGATCCGGTCGCGATCGTCGGGCGCAACGGCATGGGAAAGACCACGCTCTGCGCCGCCATCATGGGATTCTCTCCTCCTCGCGCAAGCGGTTCCGTCCGCTTCCTCGGTCACGAGATCCTGGGCAAGCCTTCGTACAAGGTCGCCCAAGCAGGGATTGGGTACGTGCCGCAGGGTCGGCGCCTGTTTCCGTCGCTGACGGTGGATGAGCATCTGCGCATGATCGGCGCGCGCGGCCAAGGCGACTGGACGATTGCGAAGGTGTACGAGCTGTTCCCCCGCCTCGCCGAGCGCAAGAAGAACGGCGGCGCACAGCTCTCCGGTGGAGAGCAGCAGATGCTTGCGATCGGCCGAGCACTGCTCACGAACCCCACACTGCTCGTCATGGACGAGCCTTCTGAAGGGCTGGCTCCGGCGATCATCGAGAGCCTGGTACTCACTTTTCGTAGGCTCGAAGAAGAAGGGTTGAGGATCCTGCTCATCGAGCAGAATCTCGGCGTCGCCACTTCCCTCGCGCCGCGGCAGCTGATCATGGTCGGTGGGGAGATTGCACTCGAAGCGTCCTCCGACGAGCTTGCCGGTGACACCGAGCTGCAGCGTCGCTATCTCGGCGTCGAGCCCCTGGTCGCGCACTAGGCTGCTCCCTAGGGTTCTCCGTGCACCGACTTCTTCTCTCCGCTTGTCTGCTGCTCGCAGCGCTCCTCCTCGCGGGCTGTGGCTCCGATGCCGGATCCCCACCGGATCTCGCGTTCGTCTCGAGCCGCGACGGCGACTACGCGATCTACGGCATGGCGGCAGACGGCAGTCACCAACGACGCCTCACGAGCGAGAGGGAGATCCTGCGACCCCGCGCGGCCTGCTCTTCCAGGTCGAGCCGGCCTGGGCGCCAGACGCTTCCAAGATCGCGTTTGCAAGCAGCCGGGACGGGCGCTCGCACATCTATGTGATGGCCGCAGATGGATCCGGGACGACGCAGCTGACTTCCGGAAGCCACGACGATTCCAGCCCGACGTGGTCGCCGGATGGGGAGCGAATCGCGTTTTCGCGCGACGGAACTCTGTGCATCGTGGGCTCGAGTGGCGGAACTCCCAGGCGCGTCGTGAAGGATCCCGGCGCGCTGACGGAGCCTGCATGGTCGCCTGACGGCAAATGGATCGCGTATGTGGTGCGCGAGCCCGGGTTCACCGCCCATGAGATCTGGCGGGTAAGGCCGAACGGCAGCGATCGTCAGCAGATAACGCGGCTGGATTCCGGCAGCCGCGGGCCCGCGTGGTCTCCCGACAGCCGTCGGATCGCGTTCTCGAGCGACAGATTGCTCAAGATCGCAGTGATCTACACGATCGTGATTGGCAAGAAGGCTCCGCACGTGCTCACCGGCGCAGCTACGACGGGCGCCTACGAGCCGGCATGGTCGCCGGACGGCAAGACGATCGCGTTCTGGAGCGACGGCTCGATTTACACGGTTGCGTTCGGCGGCAAAGCAGAGAAGATCACGAGCGACCACAACGACTCGAGCCCCGCTTGGCGCCCGGCTCAGCCCGTCCAACGCTAGGCACCAACCCTCTCTAGCCGCGAGCGACCACGCACTTGGCCTGCGCTCTCTCCCGTGTCCGAAGGTCCTGATCGGCCACGGCTAGCCTTGGACCGTGCGACGACTGCGAGGCCAGAGGCTTCCGCTACTCGGTGTGCTGGGCGCGCTCGTGGCCGGGATCGCCGCGACGACGCAGGCAACAGTCGCAGCCCCGGCAGGACTCAAGGTGAAGGTGGCGGTCGTCGCCGACTGCAAGGGGACGCTCGCAGGCAGCTTCGAGCCCGCTATCGCGGGCGCGAATGCCGCATTCTCTGAGCTCGCGGGTGCCCGGCCGCGGAGTCCGAACAAGCCCTCGGCCGGTGTTGTCGGTGGCAGCGTGGGCGGGGCGACGCTGACGTTTACCGAATACGGTTGCGGCGACGGCAGCCCGGGCACGATGCTCAGCGAGCTCGAGCGGCTGCTGATGGAGCAGGGTGCTGACGTCTTGATCGGGCCCGCGTCCGGCGACGAGGCGGTCGTGGCGGCTAGGTGGGCGAAGAGCCACCCGAGCACGACGGTCGTTCTTGGCACGGCGGCGCTTCAGGAGCCGACGATGCAGATCGCACCGCGCAACCTCTTTCGCTACCACGGCGACGCGGCCCAGTGGAACGCGGGCCTCGGCGAGATGCTCTACCGGACTCGTGGCTGGCGAAGCGCGGCGGTCATCGCCGATGACTACGCGCCAGGCTGGGGCTCGGCCGGCGGGTTCATCGCCGACTTCTGCGCGATCGGAGGGAAGATCGGCAGGCGAGTCTTCCCCCCAGCGGCACGACCGACTGGGTCTCGTACTTACGGCAGCTGCCCGATCCGGGGTCCGTGGACGGCTACTTCTGGGCGGTGGGAGGCGAGGGCACGGCGGCGGCCTTCAGGGCATTCGAGCAGGTGTACGGGCCGCTGCGCGCGAAGCAGCATGCGGGCGCTCTCTCCCAGTGGTCGCAGGCGAACGGCGCTCTGTCATCGCGTCTCACAGGTGCATACATCGGTGGCGCGGGTGTGGCCCCTGGCCTGCGGACGACCGCGGCCGCCGCCTACCGGAAGATCATGAGACGTTGGTATCCGGCGATTGCCCCCGAGCTGTCGGCAGCTCCGGACTACTTCCGCGCTGCCCGGGCGGTCGTCGAGGGGCTGAAGAAGTCGAGAGGCCGAGTCGGAGCGCGAATGCAAGCCGCGATGCCGCGGGCTATCTCCGATCCGTATCAGGTAAGTGGCGCCGCCACGATGAAGCTCGACAGCCGCCGGCAGGCGATCCAGGACCAGTACGTGCTGCAGGTCGCCGGCACCGCAGGACTGCGCACCGCCAAGCCGATTGCCCACGTGCCGGCGGTGGAGCAGACGTTCGGTGGGGTATTCGGCCCCGGGCAAGCCTGCTCCCGGCCGAGCGTTTCCACCGTGCGTCAAGCGGAAGCTTCCGTGGCAAGGGAAGCTCCGCGTCGTGCGGAACGGCAAGGTGACGACCGAGTACGTGAGGTGATCAGAGCCGCTCAACCAGCTCGTCGAGCGGCTTGCGGTTGGCCCGCGCGCTCCACTCCTCGGCCGTCGGCTCTCCGCGGGCGGTTGGCGCGCCGGGTAGCCGAAGCTGAGCACGTTGACCGGCGGCTCCTCGAGGCCGAGCGCGTCCTGGGCAGCTTCCTTGTCCGCTATGCCGTTGGGACACGACGCGACGCCGTCGTTCCAGGCCGCCAGCATCATGTTCTGGGCGCAGCGGCCGAGGTCGAGCGGGCGGGTGCCGACGATGGCGATGATCAGTTGCGCGCCGCGGATGTTCGTCGGCTCGTAGACGGCGTCTGCGAGCCGCTCGCGACGCTCGGCGTCCTCGACGATGAGGAACCGCCAGGGCTGGCGTGTTCGACGCGCTGCCGGTGACGCGGCCTGCGTCGAGGATCCGCTCGACGACGTCCTCCGGGATCGGCGTGTCGGCATAGCGGCGCGTGTCCCGCTTGC
>CAWBAD010000009.1:0-118318 GCA_963786725.1 uncultured Actinomycetes bacterium
ATGCGAATCAGCTTCTTGTTGACGAACTCGTCGGCGCCGTAGCGGCCGAGCTCGCGTCCGAAGCCGGAGCGTTTCGTGCCGCCGAACGGCAGCTCGGCTGAGTCCGCGCCGACGATGTTCACGTAGACCATGCCGGCGTCGATCCGGTCCGCGACGCGCTCGCCCTGCTCCGGGTCGGTCGTCATCACGTACGAGCCGAGTCCGAACGGCGTGTCGTTTGCGAGCGCGACCGCCTCGTCCTCCGACCCCACGCGATAGACCTGCGCGACGGGCCCGAACAGCTCTTCACGGTAGATGTCGTTCTCCGGCGTGATGTCCGTCAGCACCGTCGGCTCGAAGTAGTTGCCGTTGCGCTTCGCCGCCGGCGACGACGGTCGCGCCCTGCTCGACCGCGCGCCGGACCTGATCCTCGAGGCGGTCGGCCGCGACCTCGAGAGGAGAGCGGCCCGCACTCGATTCCGCGCTCGCGCGGATCGCCCTGCGTCACGGCGGTCAGCGCGGCCGTGAACTTCTCGAGGAACGGCTCGTAGAGCTCGTCGATCACGATCATCCGTTTCGCGGCGTTGCACGACTGGCCGGCGTTGTCGATCCGCGCGGCGACGGCGTCCTCGACCGTCTTGTCGAGGTCGTCGGTGCCGAGGACGATGAACGGGTCGGAGCCGCCGAGCTCGAGCACGACCTTCTTCAGATGCCGGCCGGCGATCTGCGCGACGGCGGCGCCGGCGCGCTCGGAGCCGGTGACGGAGACGCCGCGGACTCGCGGATCGGCGATCACCGACTCGATCTGCTCGTTCGTGGCGTAGATGTTCACGTACGCGCCGTCGGGGAAGCCGGCGTCGGCGAACATCTGCGCCATCGCCTCGGCCGACTGCGGGCACTGGGGCGCGTGCTTCAACAGGACCGTGTTGCCGATGATCAGGTTCGGTGCCGCGAAGCGTGCGACCTGGTAGTAGGGGAAGTTCCACGGCATGATCCCGAGCAGCACGCCGAGCGAGCTGCGGCGGACGACGGCCGACCCCTCACCCTGGAGGTGCTCGATCGGCTCGTCCGCCATCAGGGCTTCCGCATTGTCGGCGTAGAACTCGTAGATCGACGCGCAGAAGTCGACCTCGCCGCGCGCCTGACCGACCGGCTTGCCCATCTCGGCGACGATGATGTCCGCGAGCTCCTTCCGCCGTTCCGAGTGCAGCTCGCCGACGCGCCGCACGAGCGAGGCGCGATCGGCGACCGTCGCAGCTTTCGACCATTCCCGGTGCGCCCGGTCGGCGCGGTCGACCGCGTCCCGCAGCTCGTCGTCGGTGATCGTCGGGTACTCCTTGACCGTTTCGCCGGTCGCGGGATCGACGACTGCGTACATGCTCGTCACGTCGCTCCTCCGTCGTCGGACTGGGCGACTCTAGCGCTAGGCCGCGGAAGCTGTCGCTGACGCGGCCGTCGCGAGTGGAGTCGGTCTAGTCCTCGTCTTCCCAGTACTCGACCGCGGGTCCGGGCCTCGCGAACAGGACGTCTTCGTCGTCGACGCCCTTGGCGAGCACCTTTCCGGTGTCGAGGTACTCGATGATCTCGCCGGGGACCATCGAGGAGAGCATGAGTACGCGAATTGGCGAGTCTGTTCGGTTGATGATCTGATGCGCACCGTCCTTGCCCCGCGGACAGCAGACGACGTCACCCTCCTTCAGCGCCTGCTCGCCTTCGGGCGTGCGCAGCGTCGGCTCGCCGCGGAGCACGATCACCCATTCCTCGTTCAGGTAGTGCGTGTGGTAGGGCCAGAGCCTGCTGCCAGGCTCGACCTCGGACATGGTCGCGCCGAGTAACTCACCGCCGATGGCTTGGCCGACAAGCGCAGCGCTGATGCGCCAGCCCTCGCGGTCCCTCGTCCCGTCCCACTCGTCGCTGTTGAGGTTGAAGATCTTCATGCCGGGAGCCTAGCCAGGGATGCCGGTCGACGTCATGCCGTTCCCACGCGCTGATCGTCATTAGGCTCACGCCAAGTTGGCGACCCAGACGTCCCAGCAGACGCGCATTCTCCTGACCGAGTTCGTTCAGGAGCCGTGGCGTGAGTCGGCTGAGTACGCAGAAGTTCAGGCGATCGCCCACGCCTTACAGCGACGCATGAATCGAGCGGCCACGAGGGCACTGATCCTGGCTGCCAACCAACCGGGACGCTCAAGTGCGCTCGTGCAAGATGCCTTTGTCGGTCATGCCCAGGCGCTGGGATTCGTTAGAGAGTCCAAGGGGCTGTTCGCGAGCTACGAGACCAGTTCGCTTCGTCCCGATTACTACCGCCCGCTCGATGACACAGGGATCCTGCTCGAGGTCGAGCGAGGAAAGACAACAATCAACAACATGGATCTGCTCGACTTCTGGAAGTGCCACCTCTGCGATCACGCGAACTACCTCTTCCTGATGGTGCCGACGGAGCTTCGGCAAAACCCGTCCATGGCTCCACGACGTGAGTACGCGACCGTCGTGAAGAGGCTGAGCTCGTTCTTCGTGCCGCGTAACTACACGAACGTCCGCGGCTTATTTGTCTTCGGGTACTGACGATCTGGCGGCGCAACGTTGCGGTCGACGCCGCTAGCTACGACCGTGGCGCTTGCGTCTACGCGCACTCGCACTCTTCGGGGAAGTCTTTCGGGCTGGAGGCCGTTCTTGAGGGCTGGCCTCGTGTTGTGCGAGCTGTCGGTCGGAGCGCTCGAGCAGGGTGTCGATCACAGAAGCGATGCGGAGGCTCTGTCCTTCGATGTCCTCTGAGAGCGAGATCAGACGGTCGAGTGCGTTGATTACGCGTGTTGTGGCTGCGTTCAGTCTTCGAGAAACGCCGAGACTTGGGTTCAGGCTGTCCCGGAACCCCGAGATCACGACCCGATTGTCTGCCGCTGCCTTTCCATATTCGTCAAGCATCGTCCCCCGTAGGTCCACCAGTTGTGCTCTGTCAATGTCTTCCTGACCGCGCAGCCAAGCCAGATACTGCTCAGTCGCTTCGGCCATTCGACGCGAGGCATCTCTAGCGACGGGAAAGTCCGTCTCAAGTGCGTCGGCAAACTCATCGAGATCGTCAGCCAGTCGCGTCGTGACCGCACTCATAGCCTTAGTCATTGCTGACCCTTCGAGCGATGAGGCCTCTTCAAGCTCGGCGGTCCGGGTTGCAATCCGAGCTCCTATGTATCCCGTCGCCTCCGTCATCCGCTCAAATGCGGCCGAAAAGTCCTCACCCCCTTGACCGACGTCGGTGAGCCGGTCAAGATACCCCGGCCTCACCTCCTTCTTCGCCGCTCTCTGGTAGGCGCCGATCGATCCCGGGAGATACCGGAGACGGCACTCTCGTGTCGGGAAGATGATCGGTGACCGGGCTGCCGAAGCTGATCGACCCCTCGCTGTGCGCCAGCCCCAGTTCCCTTAAGAGCTGTTGAAGCCTCGGTGCCTCGGTGAAGTGCGTGCTGTACTCGTTAGCGCGATATGCGCGAAGGTCAAACGGAATCTCGTCGAGGTTCTGCGTGACTAGAACCGTCGGTATGCCCAGCGCGTGTGCGAGGCCGAGCTCATAGAAAACGTTGGGGTTCAGGGATGTCAGGTCGGCTACTACTAGGTCGGCACTGGCAATGCCGAGAACGATGTCTTTCAGAATGTTCCTCTGATCGAGGCGGCTGTCAGCGCGTTCAACCACATAGCCCGCCTCTTCAAGTGGCGCCTTGACCAACTCTTCGTAGACGCTGTCAAATGCCGCTTCGAACGAAATGAGGACGAATGCTTTGGCTTCGACGCCAGCGCGACCTCCTCAGCGACTCATGTGCACCAGCCTCTCAACCGAGGCTGGTGCCTCGCTCTGCAACTACGAGCAGCCGGTGTTCGTGCCGCAGTCGCGGCACGTGTAGCAGGAGCCCGTCCGCACCATGCGGCCGCCGCAGCGGGCGCACTCGACGGCGTCCTCGTGCGTGTTGAAGAGCGCCGTCTGGCCGGGCGGAGGCGCGTCGAGCGGCACGGCCGCCGACTCCGCGCTCGCAGGCTTGCCCTCGCCGTTCGCGTAGCGCTCCGCCAGCCGGGCTCGCACCTCGGCCGAGAGGATGCCGATCTCCTCCTGCTGGTCGATCGTGAGGAACTTCTTGCCCATCCAGCGGAAGATGTAGTCGACGATCGACTTCGCGACGCGGATGTCCGGGTCGTTCGTCGGCCCCGCCGGCTCGAAGCGCATGTGCGAGAACTTCGAGACGTAGACCTCGAGCGGCACGCCGTACTGGAGGCCGAGCGAGACGGAGATCATGAACGAGTTCATGAGGCCGGCGAGCGTCGTGCCCTCCTTCGCGATGTCGACGAAGATGTCGCCGGGCGTGCCGTCGTCGAACAGGCCGACGTGGATGTAGCCCTCGTACTCGCCGACGCGGAACTTCCGGCCGACCTCGGTGCGGTCCTCCGGCAGCCGCCGCCGCTGCGGCGCGAGCGTCGACGCCTGGGACGAGCGCCGCCGCCGCTCGCCTTCTCCTTCGAGGACAGCGGCTGCGCGACCTTGCAGTTGTCGCGGTAGATGGCGATCGCCTTGACGCCGAGCTTCCACGCGTCGACGAACAGCTGCGCGACCTCCTCGACGGTGGCCGTCTCCGGCATGTTCACGGTCTTCGAGATCGCGCCGGAGATGAACGGCTGGACGGCGCCCATCATCTTCACGTGGCCGGAGTAGTGGATCGCGCGGTCGCCGATCGCGCAGTCGAAGATCGGGTAGTGCTCGGCCTTCACGAACGGCGCGCCGACGACGGTGTTGCGCTCGTCGATGAAGGCGACGATCTCCTCGACCTCCTCGGGCGCGTAGCCGAGCTTCTCGAGCGCCATCGGCACGGTCTTGTTGACGATCGTGATCTCGCCGCCGCCGACGAGCTTCTTCGACTTGACGAGCGAGAAGTCGGGCTCGACGCCCGGTCGTGTCGCAATCCATCATGAAGCTGATCGTCCCGGTCGGCGCGAGCACGGTCGCCTGCGAGTTGCGGAAGCCGTTGACCTCACCGGCGTCGAGCGCGTCGTCCCACGCCTTGCGGGCAGCGGTCGAGCAGGTCGTCCGGCACCGAGTCGGTGTGCTCGATGTTGCCGACCGCCGCGCGGTGCTTCGCGATCACGCCGAGCATCGCTGCGGCGTTCGGCTGGTAGCCGGCGAACGGGCCCATGCGCGAGGCGATCTCCGCCGACTTGCGGTAGGCGCGGCCGGTCATCAGCGCCGTGACGGCCGCGGCGTACGCACGACCCTCGTCGGAGTCGTACGGCAGGCTGCGCGCCATCAGCAGCGCGCCGAGGTTCGCGTAGCCGAGGCCGAGCTCGCGGTAGGCGCGCGCGTTCCGCTCGATCTCTGGCGTCGGGTACGACGAGTAGCCGACGACGATCTCCTGCGCGAGGAAGACGACGTCGACCGCGTGCTCGAACGCCTCGACGTCGAGCTCGCCGTCGTCGCGGCGGAACTTCATCAGGTTGAGCGAGGCGAGGTTGCACGCCGAGTCGTCGAGGTGCATGTACTCCGAGCACGGGTTGGACGCGTTGATGCGGCCCGAGTTCGGGCACGTGTGCCAGGCGTTGATGGTCGTGTCGTACTGGACGCCCGGGTCGGCGCACTGCCACGCCGCGTCGGCCATCTCGCGCAGCAGGCCGCGCGCGTCGACCGTGTCGACCGACGGTGCCGTCGGTGCGCGCGGTGAGGTTCCACTCGGCGCCGTCCTCGGCCGCCTGCATGAACGCGTCGGTGACGCGAACGGAGTTGTTGGCGTTCTGGTACTGGATCGAGGCCCAGTCGGGCGAGTCGAGCGACATGTCGTAGCCGGCGGCCTCGAGCACGCGCGCCTTGCGCTCCTCCTTCGCCTTGCACCAGATGAACTCCTCGATGTCCGGGTGGTCGACGTCGAGGACGACCATCTTCGCCGCGCGCCGCGTCTTGCCGCCCGACTTGATCGTGCCGGCGGACGCGTCGGCGCCGCGCATGAACGACACCGGGCCGGAGGCGTAGCCGCCCTTCGAGAGCTGCTCCTTCGACGAGCGCAGCCGCGAGAGGTTGACGCCCGAGCCCGAGCCGCCGCGGAAGATGACGCCCTCGCGGCGGATCCAGTCGA
This sequence comes from uncultured Actinomycetes bacterium, assembly GCA_963786725.1. GTDB lineage: Bacteria > Actinomycetota > Thermoleophilia > Gaiellales > Gaiellaceae > PALSA-612. Next base: position 6,084 of record CAWBAD010000009.1, read on the forward strand.
GGATCGACTCCATCGAGTCGTCGATCGAGAGGATGAAGCAGGCAGAGCACTGCGGCTTCTCCTCGAAGCCGACGTTGAACCAGACCGGGGAGTTGAACGACGCGAGCTGGTTGACGAGGATCGCCTTCAGCTCGGCCTCGAACGTCTCGGCCTCCTCGTCGTCCGCGAAGTAGCCGCCGGCGCGGCCCCAGCCGCCGATCGTGGCGACGACGCGGCCGATCATCTGGCGCACGCTCCACTCGCGCTCGGGCGAGCCGAGGCTGGCCGCGGAAGTACTTCTGGGCGACGATGTTCGTCGCCGTCTGCGACCAGAACTTCGGGAACTCGACGCCCTTCTGCTCGAAGGCGGGCTTGTCCTTGCCGGGGATGAAGGCGTCGCGCATCTCCCACTCGATCTCCTCGAACGGGTCGCGGCCGGGGATCGTGAAGTAGCGGCTGAACGCCGATGCTGCGCTCGGCGTCGAGCACGGCGTTCTCGAACTGCGGTGTCGGTGATCTCGTCTGTCTTCACGGTCGCCATATTGTGCCTCCCGGGCATGAGTGAGCTCCTATGTCGTTCCCGCGTGGCCCCGAGAGGGTCCGGACCGAGCGGAGCGGACTACCGTAGAGCTAGCGTCGGACGGATACAGGGGTCGCCTAGCGCGTCGCCGCGAGGACCGGCCGGTCGCGCGGCGCGTCTGCACCCGCCGGGCGACGAAGCCCGGCGGCCGCCAGCGTCAGCAGCAGGATCGCGAGCCCGGCCGAGCACGAGTCAGCGGCACCGGCACCGAGTCCGCGCTGCCCGGGCCGATGGAATCGAGCGCCTGGCCGACGGGCCCGCCGCCCGGGTCGCGGCCGTCAGATGCGAGCACCGCACCTTCGCGCTCCGCCGTCGGGCCGCCGTGGAACGTGCTCGTCGGCGCATCGGAGCTCGTCTCGCCCTTCACGCCGCCCGACGTGGGAGGGCTCGTGGAGCTACCGCCCGAGCTTCCTCCGTTCGGCCCCTGGGCCGCGATCGCCGCCTGGAGCGCCCGGTTGATGTCGTCGCCGAGCGCTCGAGTACTGGGCGACGTCCTCGGGCATGTGCTCGAGCGCCTCCCGGTAGCAGCGGACGGGTAGACGCTGTCGATCCGGCCGTCGTACCAGTCGTTGATGAGCGTCTTCCAGCACGGCTCTTTGCGGCGGCGGCAGTGCCGCGCGAGGAGCAGGGCTCGCCGCGGCGGCGACGAACACGAGGAGCGCTGTCTGGAGCGGCTCGTTTCACGAGGCTTGGCGTCGGAGTGGGATGCAGGTTTCGTCCGTACGTCGGTGCGAGTCTACGCAAATGCCTGCCGATCGCTCGGCAGGTACTGCTGCCAGTCTCGACCATGGCCGTGACGGCGTGGTTATCCCGCGGTTAGGCGTCTGTAAAGAGTAAGCTCCGGGAAGGGCCTGTGCTAGCGTCGATCGCGATGCGAGCGGCCGCAGGGCTTCCGCGTCCTCGGCGTCGCGGGCGCACTGCTCGTCGGTCGCGCTCTTCTTCGGCGACGGGCTCGAGCGACGGGCGCCTGTTCTGGATCGGCGTCGTTGCCTCGCTGACCGCGCTGGCCTGCGTGATTCGCGACGCTGCTCGGGTATCGTGCCCCGTCCGGCGCCGACGCCGCGCGGCTGGTCGGCGCTCGGCGCTGTTCGCGGCGTTCGTCCTCTGGAACGGAGTGACGATCGGCTGGTCGATCGCGCCCGACCGCTCGTGGGCGTACCTGAACCGCGGGCTCGTCTACCTCGCGTTCGCCGTGCTCGGGCTGTACGCGGGGGCGCTCGTGCGACGCAGATCCGGCGCAGACGACCGCCGGACTGCTCGCGGCGCTGCTGCTCGGCGTGCTCGGCTGGGCGCTGCTCGGCAAGGTCTTCCCGGGGCTCTTCCCCGACGGCGCGCGGGTCGCTCGGCTGCGCGAACCCGATCGGCTACTGGAACGCGCTCGCGCTCATCGCCGCTCTGGCGTTGCCGCTCGCGCTGTGGCTCGCCGCCGGACGGCGGCATGCAGCGGCCGGTGCGGCCGGTGGCGTGCGTGCTCCTCTACGTGGCGAGCTCGCGCTCGTGCTCACGTACTCGCGCGCGGGCATCGTCGTCGCGGCGCTCGGCGTCCTGCTCTGGCTCTGGCTCTGCGCGCGACCGCTTCGAGGGGCTCGCTGATGCTCGTCGCCGGGCGTCGTGCCCGGGCTGGTCGTCGTCGCGTGGGCCTCGACGCAGCCCGGCCTCGTCGACGACCTCCAGACGTCGGCAACGCGCGAGCGGGCCGGCGCGTGGTTCGCGCTCGCCCTCGTGCGTCGGCGTGGCCGCCGCGCTCGGGCTCTCGCACTACGGCGCACGGCTGCGGCGAGCGCTTCTCCGACGAGGAGCGCCACCGCTGGGCGACGCGGCTCGGAGCCGGATTGGTCGGGCTCGCCGCCGTCGCCGTCGATCGCAGCCACGATCGCTGTCGGCGGTCCTGGACGAGTGGTTCGACGAGTTTCGCGGCGGCGACGTCGCCCAGAGCTCGGGACGGCTCGCCGAGCTGAGCTCGAACAACCGCTGGACGTGGTGGCAGGAGTCGTGGGAGCTATTCGCGCGACGAGCCGGCGGGGGGCCACGGCGCGCACACGTTCGAGATCGCGCGGCGACCGCTCCGCGTCGGCTCGGTCGTCACGGACGGAGCCGCACAACATCGGCGTCCAGTCCTGGCCGAGACTGGGAATCGTCGGCCTGCTGCTCGGGCTCGCCGCCGCAGGCTTCGGATTGCTCGCCTGCCGGGAAGCATTGAGGCGATTGGAGGGCGACGAGCAGGCGGCGGCTACGGCGCTCGCGCGTGCTGCTGCCCGTCTACCTGCTGCACGCGCTCGGCGGACATCGACTGGGACTTCGTGGCTGCATCGGCCCCCGTGTTCGTGGCCGTCGGCGTCCTGTTCGTCCGCTGGTCGCCCGCCGGCCGAGGCGCGGGGCCGTCCGGCGGCTGGCGCTGGTCACCGGTGTCGTCGCACTGGGCGTCCTCTACTCGATCACGGCGCCGTGGCTCGCGCAGCGGAGGGTGGAGGATGCGTACTCGGCCATCGCCAGGGCCGACGCCGGCGACGCCTTGTCTGCTGCGCGCCAGGCTCGGGATCTGAACCCGCTGTCGGTCGACCCGCTGTGGGCGTGGGCGCTCGCAGAGGCGACGGCGAGGAACCCGGGCGCGGACGATCCGAGCGCTATCTCGACAGCGACGGAGCTCCAGCCCGAGAACTCCGACACGTGGTACGCGCTCGGCCAGTACGAGTTCGCGCTCCGCCGTTACCGCGACGCGTACGTCCATCTCGACCGCGCGTACGGCCTCGACCCGTACGGGCCGGCAGGGCTGCCGGGCGGCCTGCTCGACCAGGCCCGCGCAAAGGTGGAAGGGCGCTAGCTATCGCCGCGCCGAGCACTACTGCAACGTGCGCGCCCATGAGGTCCTTCAGGCGTAGCCCGTCGAGCGGTGTCACGACGTTCACGTTCAGGTCGCGGGCGAAGCGGGCCGCCTCGGGCGCGTAGCCCGGCCGGTACATGACGACGCTTCGCGCGGTAGTCGCGTCCGCGGCGCGTTGCCGACCTCGGCGACGACGTAGCCCTTGCGGCGCACCAGCTGGCCCGCGGAGCGCGGCGGCGCCTGCGATCCCGTTCCCGTTGAGGACGAGCACGGACGTCTCCGAGCGCGCGAGCTTCGGAGCAGCCGGCTCGACCGGCTGCCTGGGTCGCTGCTCGGCGGCCGTCGGGCTTCTGCTCCTTCGCCGCCGGTGCGCGTGCCGCGCTCGGCTGCGCCCTGCGCCCAGTCGAGCAGCGGCTGGCCGAAGAGCGCGACGCCAGAGCCGATGAGGAGAACGAGCTCGACGGCCGCGACCGGCGAGGCGACGATGGTCGCCGTGCGCCAGGGTCGGACCAGCGCGTCGGTTGTCGAGACAGAAGACTCCACGGCGCTCGCTCACTTCGCCCCGTGGCCTCGCACCTCTCCTGCTACGTGCGGACCGACTCCCAGGTCGCCGCGCAGACCGTCGTCGAGCGGCGTCTCCGCTCGCCAGCCGAGCTCCCGCTCGGCGAGCGACGGATCGAGCACGCTGCGGAGGATCTCACCGGGGCGCGGCTCGGGCCGAACGTCGGCTCGCGCTCGGTCGCCGGTCGACGCGCGCGGCACAGCTCGTGGAGGTCGACGATCCGTCGTCTCGACGCCGGTGCCGATGTTGAAGACGCCGGCTTCGCGCCGGCGGCGGCGAGCAGCGCGCGCGACGACGTCGCCGACGTGGACGAAGTCACGCGTCTGCAGGCCGTCGCCGTAGATCGAGCGTCTCCTCGCCTGCGCGCCATCCGGTTCAGGAAGATCGCGACGACGCCGCCCTCGCAGCGTCGGCTGCTGGCGCGGCCCGTAGACGTTGGCGAAGCCGCAGCGCGACGTGCCCGTCAGCCGTGCAGGCGGTTCCAGGTCGCCAGGTACTCCTCGCCGGCGAGCTTCGACGTGCCGTAGGGCGAGAGCGGCAGCCGCGGGTCGTCCTCGCGGGCGGGACGCTCGCACTCGCCGTAGATCGCACCGCCGGTCGAGGTGAAGACGACCTGGGCGCCGTCGCCGCTGCCTCGAGCACGCGCAGCAGTCCGATGACGTTCACCTCGGCGTCGAAGGTCGGCCGCTCCACGGAGGTGACGACGTCGGCCTGCGCCGCGAGATGGAAGACACGTCGAAGCCTCGACCTCGAACGGCTCGCGAGATGTCGTGCTCGACGAGGCGTGCCGCCGGGTTCGACGTTCTCCCGCTGACCGGTCGACGAGGTCGTCGATGACCGTCACCTCGTCCCCGCGCGCCACGAGCGCGTCGACGACGTGCGAGCCGATGAAGCCCGCTCCCGCCGGTGACGACCGTCCGCACGCGTCGTATCGTAGTGGCGGCAGATGTTCGTGACGTTCGAGGGAGTAGACGGCTCGGGGAAGTCGACGCAGGCGCGGCTGCTCGTCGAGCACCTGGCGGGCCTCGGCCGCGAGGTCGAGGCGACGCGGGAGCCGGGAGGAACGCCGCTCGGCGAGAAGATTCGCGGGCTGCTGCTCGACGGCGAGGAACCTGCCCCGTGGACGGAGGCGGCGCTGTTCGCGGCCGCTCGGGCGGAGCTGGCGGAGCGCGTGATCCGCCCGGCGCTGGCAGCCGGCGCAGACGTCGTCTGCGACCGCTTCCTCGACTCGTCGCTCGCCTATCAGGGAGTCGCGCGGGGGCTCGGCATCGACCGCGTGCTGGAGTTGAACGTCGGCGTGGCCGACCTCACGCCGGACCGCACATTCGTCATGCTGCTCGACTCGGAGCTGGCCGCGGCGCGCGCCGGGTCGTCCCCGGACCGGATCGAGCGGGAGGACGGCACCTTCCGCGCAGCCGTCGCCGACGGCTACCGACAGCTGGCCGAGCGCTTTCCCGAGCGCATCGTCGTGCTCGACGGCTCGGCGCCCATCGACGCGCTTGCCGCGCGCATCCGGGAGGCACTCGGTGTTTGAGGAGATCATCGAGCAGCAGGCGGCGAAGAGCCTGCTCCAGGCAGCGTCGAGGAAGGCCCGGTGCACGCCTATCTCTTCCACGGACCGCCCGGCGTGGGCAAGCAGAAGACGGCACTCGCGTTCGCGGCTCACCTGCTCGGCGACCGCGGGCGTGTCGAGCGCCGGGCGCACCCCGATCTCTACTTGCTCGAGCCGCTCGGCGACCAGATCCGCATCGACGAGGTGCGCCGGCTGCGCCGCGACCTCCACATGCGGCCGTTCGAAGCCGATCGCCGCGTCTACCTCCTCGTCTCCGCCCATCTCTTGAACGAGGAAGCGGCGGACGCGCTGCTCAAGGATCTCGAGGAGCCGCCGCCGTACGCGGTCATCATCTTGCTCGCCGACGAGCTCGGGTCGCTGCCGGAGACGATTCGCTCGCGCTGCCAGCTCGTGCCCTTCAGCCGCTTGTCGGAGAAGGCGGTGCACACGGTGCTCGCTGCGCAGGCGCCTGGACTGGCTGCCGATCGCATCACGGCGCTGGCGCGCGTGGCCGGCGGCCGCCTCGACCGCGCCGAGCGGCTGCTCGACGAGGATGCCGCCGCACGCGGCGGAGGAGCTGCTCGCGCTGGCGCGGGGCGTCTACGCTGACCCGTCGTTCGAGCCGTCGTCGGCGGCCGCGTCCGTCGTGCGCATGGCGGGGACGGTCGCGGGTGAGGCACGTGCCGAGGCCGAGCAGGAGGTGGAGTGGCTCGACCTGCCCGACCGCGAGCGCGACCAGTGGCTGCGGCGCGCGGAGTACGGCGCCAACCGGGAGAGCGTGCTAGAGGCGCTGGAGGAGCTGACGGCGTGGTACCGGGATCTCGTTGCGGTGGCTGTCGGCGCAGAGGCCGTCGTCACGCACTACGACCACCTCGATGCGCTGCGCGGCGACGGCACGCCTGAGCGTCTTCCCGGCGCCGAGCGGGCGGCGGAGATCGTGCGGGAGTCGTGGCGCTGGTTCGAGGAGCTCAACCTCCAGCCGCAGCTGGCGCTGGAGGCGCTCTTCCTGCGCCTGCGCCGGGAGCTGGCTCACGCCTGACGGGGCGCGCTACCCTTCGAGCACGCCGACGTAGCTCAGCTGGTAGAGCACTTCACTCGTAATGAAGGGGTCCGCGGTTCGAATCCGCGCGTCGGCTTCTTGCGACTCGCAGGGAGTTTTCGCCCTCTAGAGAGCTAATGAAAGGCCGAGCGGTCCACAGAGGTCTACTGAGCTAAGTGCTCAAAGAAAATGGCTTGGTCTTGCTCGGCTCTTTTCACGACAGCATGGCGAGAGGTCACCCAGCCGGGCCGTCAGTCGGCGAAACCCTTCCCGCGTCCGCGTCGGGCGGCGGAAGCGATCGTCACGGGGCGTAGAACGCCTTTTCGACTCCGTACGCGATAACGACGATCCCGAGTGCGACGACTCCGAAGACAACAGATGCCCTCATCCCACGGCGAAGCCGCCGCATCTGTCCCTCCATCGTCGCGTGGACCGCGCGGATCAGCTGCTCCTCCTTGTCGAGCGAGTCGACGGCGAGGACGTCGGCTATGACGGTGCGTTCCCAGAACCGCGCGAGCCGCCTCGGCGTGACGATCGGCCCCACCAAGGCGATTGAGACGGTGAGCAGACCCCATGCAATCCAGGCGAGGACCTGCGGGGGCCCGCTCTCGAACGTCCCCAGCTGAGTCCACAGGGCGATCAGGCCGGCGACCTGGACGGCCGCGATTCTCGTCGCCCCGTCTTCCATGCTGGCAGTCGCCTCGCGCATGAACTCGAGCAGCTCCCACGCAACGCCGAGGGTACGCCCGCGCCCTAACCTCCGGACGGGAGTCGACTCCATTCGCCTCTTATAGGCGGCGGGCCGGACGCCGGTCGAGCCGACTGCTGGAGAGCCTGTCTGGTGGAGACGTATGCGGACACGACGGATGTGGCCATTCCTGACGAGGCGTGTGCGAATGGCGCAGCAGTGAGACGAGACCTGACGCGCCGCCGGCGGTTCGGGCACCCCGCGGACGAGAGCGACAGGGTGCTAGCACGGGATGGTAGGAGTGCGCTTACCAGACGCTCAATGTGCTCCACAACCGTCTGTGAGCCTGCTCGAATCTCAGGCAAGACGGCCGGGGCAACACGGGGGCAACCAGAGCCACCGAGATCAGCCGAGAGTCAGAGGCGGACGAAGGCCGGTAAACGGCTTCTATCCAGGTAGACCGAGATCAGCCGAGATCCCGGCGGCCTCTCGTAATGAAGGGGTCCGCGGTTCGAATCCGCGCGTCGGCTTCGGCGAAAGCTCCGCATATGGCTGGTTTTTCGTTTCTGGATGGGCAGCTCAACCGAGGAGGGGGGCAACGGGGCAACTGAGTCGCTGACGCACGGGTGGCGCACAACAGACTCCCCACCCCGCCCCTGTTCTGCTTGTACGAGGGACCCGCTGGCGTCTCTGCGCTGGTGGGGTGGGCCACATTGCGGGTCCAGGTGGCCTCGCGACGGCCACGTACTCGGACGTGCCGTGAGGAAGTTGCGCAAGTGGGGCTGATCGGCCATACCGACCACGGAGGCTTCCAGCGCGCCCGATCCAATCGCGCGATACACGGTCTTCACGGACACCGGGCGAGGTTGCGCGACGAGGTCGCGGACGAGCGTTGCGGGCGGTGCAGGCTAGCTTCTCAAGCCGCAGGTAAAGCTGCCGGTGATCCTCGCTGGATGACCAGGTGTCCCAATCGAAAATGTCGCGCTCTCGAGGTCCTTGGACTTGATGGCCGTACCGGTGATATGGGTCTTGGCAGTGACTCCGGGCAGCTGGATATCCCCACCGATGATGTCGTCGCGTCCGGGCCGGTTTGCGTGCGCCATGACAAGCGTGAAGCCTCTCCCGCGCGACGTCCCCCAGTAGGCTCTCGCGGCGGGCGTCTTGCCGATGCGGATCCCGAGTACGCCGAAGCCCACCCGCCCCGGCCCCCCCGATATACAGTGGCCCTCCATGGTGAACGACTTGCCCCCCACCCGCACCACGGCGCGGCCAGGCCCGCAAAACCTAAGGTAAAAACCCCCATACCGGGTTCCCGTCTCCGACGTCGCCTCAGGAAGCTGCGCAACGGCCGGGGAGCACTTCGGCGGTAGCGGAGGGGAAGCCCCAGCCGCCCATCCCGCCAGCATCAGCAGGGCAGCAACGCTGGTCGTGACGATCGCCGCACGCATGGCCGGTGATCATGGCTGATCTGCTCGGCCGAACGCAAGCGCCAGCAGAAGTCCGGCCTCGATTCCCGGGCTGGGCGGATCGCCGGTAATGAAGGGGTCCGCGGTTCGAATCCGCGCGTCGGCTTCGAGAAACGGCGCGGCCCACGAGAACGCAAAGAAGGCCCGCAAGCGCGGGCCTTCTTGTAGGACAAGCCGTGTCGGCGGTGTGTTACGCGGCGACCAGGTTCGTCTTGTGGATCATGATCTCGCCGTCGGTGATCTTCGGCGAATTCGGAAGCGCAGTCTCGAGCTTCTCTTCGCGCACCCAGTTGGCTACCACGCGGGCGGACTCGTCGGCCTGAGCCGATGTCTCGAAGAGGCCGAACGACGTGAGGACGCCGTTACCGGACTCGATCAGGTAGTACTCGCTGAAGCCCGGCAGCTTGCTGAAGCGGGGCATCAGGGTCTCGTTGACCTTCTTCGTCACCTCGGCCTTGCGGCTCTGGTCGATGTTCTCGTAGTGTCGAACAGTCGCAAACATTCTTGCCTCCAGTACTTCAATCAGGTGGAGGGTTCGTGTGAATCCTCCCGGTGCGCTCAGCCAGGTCTGACAGTCGAAGAGGCAATGAACTAGAAAGAACCTCGACGCCTTCCACGCTAGGCCGTTGCGCTTCGTCAATCATAGCTGAAATTGATGATCACTGCGGTTTCGATAAGTTTTCCTTATATAAGCAAGTCCCGCCACGACAAAGCTGATCGGTCGCGTCGAGTGTGCTGAGCCGCGATTTCCACGGAGAGCGAGAATGACCAACACTGCGGCGACCCTCTTCGTAATGAAGGGGTCCACGGTTCGAATCCGCGCGTCGGGTCCTCCCTGACTCGCAGGAGCAGTTCCCTAAGCGGCAGGTGAACGCTGTTCCGGGTCGCCGCCCTTGTCCTCGCTCCCGAGATCGCATCGTCGAGGTCGCCGATCGTCCCGGGCGACTCGATCAGAGCGTGAGCGTAAGTGTCGAGGAGCACCTGTACGGAGTGGCCGAGCATCGTCGCGATCTCGATCACGGTGTACTTTCCCTCTGCGATCCGGAGCGAGGCCGCCGAGTGACGGAGCGTGTACGGGGTCGCCGTCGCGCCGACCGACGAGCAGGCTCGTGCGAACGTGCGTGATCGCCAGTTCCTGTAGTTGTGGTCTAGCCACGGCGATCCGTCCTCGCGGGCGAACGGAGGAGAGTTGCTCAGGGCCGAATTGACACGCCCACGCACGTTTGCAATGGATGCGGTGCCAGTCAGATCGTCAGCGGGAGTGAATGGGGTGCCGCGGGTTAACGGAGCAGCTCGGGGATGACTGTTGAACTTGAGCTTCCCGGCGCGGATGCGACGGGCCACGTCTTCCTGACGTGGACCCCGGTGCAGGCGCGGGCACGGCTCGTCAACCCCTCGGGCACCGCGGACGTGAATGTCACGCTGCGCAACGTGGGACCGGGCGGGCGCCTCCGGTTCGCGACAACGCGCACGCATCTCGGCGCGCCCACGCTCTCGGTCGCGCTTCCGGTGAGCGGAGCACCAGTGCCCTTCTTCGTCGCGGGTGAGTTCGGCAGGCCGAGCCTCGAGCTCGGCGATGCCGTCATCGAGGCACGCGGTGCGGGCAGCCTCGGTGTTCTCGGCTCGAAGGCTGTGACCGTTCGCATCCGCAAGGACGCACAAACACTCTCGGCAGCGGAACGCGACCGATTTCTCGCGGCATTCGCGACGCTGAACGGTGCCGGAAGCGGGCGCTTCCGCGATTTTCGCGACATGCATGTCATGGCCGCGATCAACGAGGCGCATGGCAATGTTGGGTTTCTGCCCTGGCATCGCGCCTATCTGCTTGACCTGGAGCGCGAGCTGCAGGCGATCGACCCGAGCGTCGCCTTGCCTTATTGGCGCTTCGATCGCCCGGCGCCGAACGTGTTCACGCGGCGCTTCATGGGCGTTCCCAACTCGGCCGGCCGCTTGCAGTTCACCGCGGGCCACCCATTAGAGTCCTGGCGGACGGACGGACAGCTGGGCATCGACCGCACGCCCTCATTCGCTGCGAGCGCAGCGCCCGCAGGTCTTCGCACAGAGATCCAGACGATCGCGCTCGGCGGCGCCGCGCCGAACGCGACCTATGGGAGCTTCGACACGATGGAGTTCAACCCTCACGGCAGCGCGCATACGAGCTTCATCCTCGGATTCATCAACGACGTGGGCACGGCGGCACGCGACCCGCTCTTCTTCATGCTGCACGCTAACGTCGACCGGCTGTGGGCCAAGTGGCAGTGGATCCACAAGCGCACGAATCCGGCCCAGGCGCGTTCATTCGCAGCAGCCAGCCCCAACCGAATCGGCCATCGACTGGGCGACATGATGTGGCCCTGGAACGGCGCGACCAGTCCGCCGCGGCCGTCAACTGCACCGGGTGGCAGGTTTCCAGCCTCGACCCTCACGACCGCACCGGGGCTCAAGCCGACGGTACGCTCGATGATCGACTACCAAGCGGTTGGAGGTGGCGCTTCGCTCGGGTTTGCGTACGACGACGTGCCCTTCGAGCTGTGACGAAAGGGCAGGGATGAGAGCAGTGGACGTCGACAGATACCGCAAGCGGTACGAAGCGGAGCTCGCCAAGGCAGTCGCTCCAAAGCGCAGACGAGCGGCAGTTGGGGCCGACGCGCGCGCGAGTGCGGCCATGCGCGCCGATGCCTTAAGGGCTGCACCCCTCGACGAGGAGAATCTCGCCGGCCGAGTCGCCGAGCTGCTCGCAACACTTCTCGACCGGAAAGAGCCCGTGGCCGTGCGCATGGCCGCACTGCAGGCGCTCGGCGCGCTCGACTTCCTCGGGGCTAAGTTCGACCCCTTCCGCGCCGAGTACAAGGAGGCGCTCCGCCAGCTGGCGACCGATCCCCGCCGCTCGCTGCGCGAGCGGGCACTCGAGCGGCTCGCGATCGACAAGGATCCCTACGCTCAGGAACTCCTCGTGCGCGGGCTCGAGCGACCGGAGGAGGCGCTTGTCTCTGAGGCGAGAGCGATGCAGTTCCTCTCCTACGATGACCACGCAGCGCTCGCGCCACTCGCACGCAAGGTGTACAAGCGAGCGACCGGTGCGGCTCGCGAGGAGGCGGTGCGGGCGCTCGCGACCGATCCGCAATCGGAGAAGCTGCTGGCGCGGCTGATGAAAGATAAGACGGAGAAGTCGAGCATCCGCCGCATCAGCGCTTCCGGTCTGCAGAGCCTCAACCCCGACGCGTTCGAGCGCGCCGCGCGAAAGATCGTGGCGGACGAGGACGACTACAACGAGATCCGCGCGACGACCCTCGCTGCGCTCGTGCACGGACGCGAGGTACGAGACGAACCTGCCGACCCAAGGTTCGTTGAGACGGTGCAGAAGGTGGCAAAGAAAACACGCTCGACCGCTCTGCGCTCGTCAAGTAAGCGCTACCTGAACGCCACCGAAACGTGACGAAGGCGGTCGCAACCGTCGGACATTCTGCCTCCGCGGCCGAGGCCGCGCTTCAAATCGACGCCATCCGGCGAGAGTCTGGTGCGGGACGAAGGCTTGCCGAGATGCTCCCGGAGGAGTCGCGCGTCTATGCGGGGCGGGGTAGCAGCGAGGCCGAACGGCTTCGCGGGTACATCCTCGCGAGCTTCGAGGCGACGGGCCTGCCGTCCGAGGCCGCCCCTTTTGTGCTCGAGGAACTCGAAACCGGACGGAACCCGTATACCGTCGCGGCAGCCGGGCGTGCGCTGCGCGGAGCATCGATGATCCCAGACGACGCTCCCGAGCTCCTCGTCGCAGCGATCGCGCGACTGCGAGGAAGGGACGAGGTCGTGTCGTTCGATCGCTTTGCTCCTGGGCCACTCGTCGGCAACGGGGCAACGAGCCTCTACGAGCTGGCGTCGACTCTGGTGATGCTTGGGCCACGCGCGAGCAGCGCGCTCCCGGCCCTGAAGGCACTTGTGGAGGCGGAAGGCACGAGTTTCTCGCCCCCCGTCTCTGCCCAACTCGCGAAGGCCATTGAGGCTCTTTCTGTCGTCCAGTCGCATGTCCCAGCCTGCTGCTGCGACGAGCCAGTCACTACAGAGTCTCGCGGCGCCGACAGGGCGCCTGCCTCGGTCGCGCCTCTCGACGTGGCTGGGATCGCTCTCGAAAACCAGGACGGGATACGGCTCTCATTCTCGGAAGCGTTTTCGGGCCGCCCCACCGCGCTCGCGTTCTTCTATACCCGCTGCATGAACCCGGAAAAGTGCTCGCTTACCGTCACCCGTCTTGGACGCCTCGCGCGGCTACTCGAGCGCGTCGCCTTCGACGCAAACGTAGCCGGCATCTCCTACGACCCCGGCTTCGACCGTCCCCGACGTCTACGGACGTACGGGGTCGACCGCGGGGTAGTCTTCACGCCGCGCTGCTCGCTCCTCCGCACCGTTGGTCAGTTCGAGCCGCTGATGACAGAGTTCCGACTTGGAGTCGGCTTCGGCCCGATCACGGTAAACCAGCACCGCGTGGACCTCGTCGTGCTCGACAGTTCGCTCAGGCTTGCCGAACGATTCGAGCGCCGCCTCTGGCGGGAGGACAGCGTCTTGGACGCACTTCGCCGCACCCGAGCTTCAGGCGGCTAGGAGTCCACGTCCCATCCCAGCCCAGCAGCGACTCGATCCGGTAGCCGGCGAGCTCGGTGCCGACCCGCGGGTCGTCGGTTACTTGCACGTGCGCATTCTCACTTTCAGAGGCTTGCCGGAACGATAGGCGTTTGGGAGCACTTCTTCTACGTGTAAACGGCTTCGATCCAGGCAGACCGAGATCAGCCGAGACTGCGGCAGGCCTCTCGTAATGAAGGGGTCCGCGGTTCGAATCGCGCGTCGGCTCGTTCGACGGCCACCTACGCGGCCGGGATGCCGACGCTCCTCTACTGGTGACGGACAGGGCCGCTGGTGCTCGGGATCAAAGCCCGTGGAGCTCCGCGCGCAGGAGCTTGCCGACGGAGTTCCGGGGCAGGCGATCGACGAACGTCACGGACCGAGGGACCACGTCCGCCGGCAGCCGCTCGGCACAGGACGCTCGGATCTCGGCCTCGGTCACCGTCGCGCCCCGCGCCAGGACGACGTACGCGGCCACGACCGTGTCTCCCGGTGCCGGCGCCTCTGCCACGGCGGCGTCGGCGATCGCCGGGTGGTCCAGGAGGACGCGCTCGACATCGCCCGGATAGACGATCCGACCGCCGACCAGGAACCCCGCCTGGAGACGATCGACGATCCAGACGTCGCCGTCCTCGTCCAGGCGGACCGCATCGTCCGTGTGGAGCCACCCGTCCTCGTCGATGGTGGCCCGCGTGGCCTCCGGCCGGTTCAGGTAGCCGGCCATCACGTTCGGGCCACGCACGAGGAGCTCGCCGGTCTCTCCCGGGAGAGCGTCGAGGCCGTCGGCGTGCACGATCCGGATGTCGACGAACAGCGCCGGCTTCCCGGCTGCGCCCACCTTCCGAAGGGCGCTCGCGGGATCGAGGACCAGGACGAGCGGTCCCGCCTCCGAGAGCCCGTACCCCTGTACGAGGTTCAGGCCGCGCTCGAGGCATGCACGGATCAGGCGCTCGGGGACCGGGGCGCCACCCGTCACGATGAACCGCATCGTGGAGAGATCCGTGGTGGCCCACAGAGACGAGCTGGTCAGAGCTTCCACCAGGTCGGGATTCGCGAACCCGACCGTGGCGCGGTGCCGCTCCATGAGGCGAAGCAGGAGATCGGGTTCCATGGCCTCGGGGATGACCACGGTTCCCCCCATGAACAGGACGGGCAGGACGTTCGCCCCGGTACCCCCGGTGCGGAAGAATGGGGTGACGGCGAGCGTGACGTCGTCGTTTCGGAAGTCCGCGCGGGTCAACCAGTTGATGACGTTCCATGTCACGTTCTCGTGGGTCAGCATCACGCCCTTCGATGGACCCGTCGTGCCGGATGTGTAGGGGATCAGGCAGACATCGTCGTGCGACACGACGTCCATGATGGGATCCTCCGCAGCTCCCGCCACGAGGTCGTCGAAGTCGCCCCCTGCTCCGACGGTGATCACGGCTTGGACCGAACGAGGAACAGCCTGGCCGGGAGGGGCTCCGGTGGTCACGAGCACGGTGGGGGAGGCGTCCTCGAGCTGCGCGGCAATCGCCTCCTGGTCCAGCCGATGGTTGACGGGGGCAAGCGCGGCACCGAGGGAGGAGGCTGCGAAGAGGGTCTCGAGGAAGGCCGGGTGATTGGGTCCCAGCCACCCGACCCGATCTCCCCGGCCGACCCCGAACGAGGTGAGCGCGTGGCCCAGTCTCCGGATGCGGCCGGCGAGGTCGCCGTACGTGACCCGCTCCTCGCGCCATGCCAGGGCGATGCGCTCGGGCTGGATCCTGGCCCTGCGCTCGATCCACGAGCCTACGCCGCCGATCATGCCGCGCGTCGGATGGTGCTTCGGGTCTCCCTCAACCAGGCAGCCATCGTGGCTCCGAGCACCGGCCCAGGTGCTTCTGCGGCCGGCTTGAGGGTCTGAGGATCGGTCGGGTTCATACGCGCGTCCGTGGCGCATCTTGGCATCGGCGCCAGG
Source organism: uncultured Actinomycetes bacterium (assembly GCA_963786725.1). GTDB lineage: Bacteria > Actinomycetota > Thermoleophilia > Gaiellales > Gaiellaceae > PALSA-612. The sequence continues at coordinate 21,321 of CAWBAD010000009.1, forward strand.
AGAGGTCTAGCCGAGCGTTCGGTCCACGCTGCGGGATCCGGTCGGAGTTCCTCGCCCTACGTGTTGGGGCTTCGCGCCGCGCGCGAAGACTGGCGGGTGATGTCTACGAACCGACCGAACCCGCATGTTTGTGGGCCTACCGAGCTCGGCCGAGACTCAAAAGGCGTGCTCCCCGTAATGAAGGGGTCCGCGGGTTCGAATCCGCGCGTCCACTTCGAGAAACGTCCCGCAGGCGCGTTCTAGAGTGCCAGCGGATCGCGCCGAAACTCCTCGTTGCTAAGGCGGGCTTCTTGCCAAAGAGCCTGCGCGTCGCGCCCTGGACCCACTCGGAGTGGTTGCGTGCACCGTCGCGGTATCCGACACTTGCGTCGTGCAGCCGGAGACGCGTTACGCCAAGAGCGGCGAAGTCTCGATCGCCTATCGCGTCTTCGGCGACGGCCCGTTCGACGTCGTGTACCACCCGGGCTACATCTCCCATGTCGAGCTCATGACCGAGATGCCGACGTACCAGGGTCGCATCGCCGAGCACCTTTCGTCGTTCTCCAGGCTGATCGTCTTCGACCAGCGCGGCGTAGGGATGTCGGATCGCATGAGCGGCACTCCCGGCCTCGAGATGCGGATGGACGACGTGCGTGCGGTGATGGATGCAGCCGGTTCGTCGCGTGCGGCGATCTTCAGCGCCAGCGTCGGCGTGCCGACGAGCTTGCTCTTTGCTGCGACCTACCCGGAGCGGACGAGCGCGCTCGTCCTCGTCCGTGGCTTCGCCCGATTCCTGTGGGCTCTCGACTACCCGTGGGGCTGGACACCGGAAAAGCAGCGCTCCATGGTCGACGCATACCAACAGCTCTACTTCGGGTCTCCCCGCGATGCCGCCGAGGCGATGCGCACGGTCACCTCGGGGTTGAGCGACGACGACCTCTCGTATCTCCGACGAGCAGCTGCCAGCCCGGGAACGATCGAGACGTTAGCGACGATCGATCAGGAGGTCGACGCTCGGCACGTCCTCCCGGCCGTCCGAGTGGCAACGCTGCTCGTCCACTCCGTCGAGGATCCGGCCTTCCCCATTGAGGGTGCCCGGCACATGGCGGAGCGGATTCCGGGAGCGAGGCTCGTCGAGGTGCCGGGGACGAGTCCCTTACCGACCGTCTGCTCGACGAGTCAGAGCACTTCCTGCACGGTGTGTGGGAAGCCGGCGGCTGGGAGGAGCCGGAGCCTGATCGGGTGCTGGCGACGGTGTTGTTTACGGACATCGTCGGTTCGACCGAGCGGGCGGCAGCGCTGGGAGATCGAGCCTGGCACGAGCTCCTGCAGCGTCACCACGAGCTGGTACGGCTGCAGCTCGTCAGGTTCCGGGGACGTGAGGTCAACACCGCCGGCGACGGGTTCTTTGCGAGCTTCGACGGGCCGGCGCGGGCGATCCGGTGCGCGCAGGCGATCGCCGAGGGCGTGCACACGCTGGGGCTGGAGGTGCGCGCGGGTCTGCACACCGGCGAGTGTGAGCTGCTGGACGGCAAAGTGGCGGGGATCGCTGTCCACACCGGTGCCAGGGTTGCTGCCGGAAGCCGCGCCCGGCGAGGTACTCGTGTCGAACACGGTCAAGGACCTCGTCGCCGGCTCCGCGCTCGCCTTCCAAGACCGCGGAACGCACGAGCTGAAAGGCGTCCCCGGCGAGTGGCGGCTGTTCGCGGTCGAGCACGCCTAGCGTCGCTGTTCCAAGAGAGCGCTCATTCGCACCCTCCGTTCGCCGGCCATTGCTCAGCCTCGAGCGAGGAGTCTACGAGCATCCTGCCTGCATCACGGGTGGACTGCCCCTTGAACTACGGTTTCCGGGGCGATGAGCCAGGCGGAATGGACCGTAGACGACCACCTACGTGGCCGCGATCCGGCCGTGATCCGACTGTACGACCGATTCGTTGAACTGGTCGAGGCATGCGGGCCGTTCGAGGTGTCGGTTGCAAAGACGGCGATCACGTTCAAGGGCTCACGACGCGGTTTTGCGGGAGCGAAACCGCGAATCCGGAACGGCTTCGACCGGATACTCGACCTAGAGGGGCAGCTGAAGGATCCACGCATTCGGAGCGCATCGCCGTACACCAAGCGCCTGTTCGTGCACCAGTTCCGCGTCACAGCGCTCGATCAGCTCGACGAAGAGTTCGCGGGGTGGGTCCGAGAGGCCTACGAGGTTGGAGAAGGACGCCATCTCCGATCAGCCTCTATCGACCTAGACGTCCGGTGCTTCGAGACGTCTCGCCCCCTTCGAGCACCCCGTGCGCCGGAACGAGTCGCTTCGGTCGACTCGAACCTGCTCGGCTAGAGCGGCTGGAGTGCGCGCCTTCGGGCTTCCGGACGGCCTTGTCGCGCTCGCGTCGTGCCTCGTAAACGCCATCGCCGAGACGGCGACGGCCGTGATGGCCACGAGGAAAGCGACCGCGAGCGCGGAGCGCAGGCGTTTCTTCATCTCACCTCCATCGAACCATTCTTCTCGATCTCACGTGATATTCAAGGAGACCGCACGGATCTGCCCGCGGATCTCACCTGCCGGGTTCTTCTTCGTGTGGATGTTCACGTACGCGCGCCCATTCTCGAGCGCCGCCAGTCCTGCCGCAGTCAGGTTGGCTGTTCCGCGTGCGCCGTTGCGGCACGGCCCACAGAGCGGCACTGCGACGGGGCCGGCTTTCCCTCTCTGGCCGATGTGGATGTGCGCTGCCACAGCTCGCTCCCGTCAAACTCGAGAACCGGAGGCGCCAGGCGATCGTGCCGGCCGTCCCCGACTTCGTCACCGTCGCGGTGAACGTCCCTGTTGCGCGACGGACGGTGCCCTTCGGCTTCGGCCGTTCCTGCCGCGAATTGAGGTTTGTCGAGATGCTCGCGGTGGTGGCGAGCTGTCCGCGGATTTCGCCCGCCCCGTTCGTCGGGGTGTGGACGTTCACGTAGGCGTCGCCCGCTTCGAGCGCGTCGAGTGCCGCCTGCGTAAGGTTGCCGGTCCCGGACAGCGGGCTCTGGCACGGTCCGCACAGCGCCAGCACGACGCTGCCCGGGGTTCCCGGCGCCCCCTGGTGGATGTGCGCGGCGACGGCATTACCCGTCAGGCCGCTGAACGACAGCTGCCACGCGACGGACGCTCCGGAGTCGCTCTTCGTCACCGTAGCCGTGAACGCGCCTCGCGCACCGCTCACGTCCCCTGTCGGCGCGGGCACCTCCTGGGCCGCGTTCATCACGGTCCCGATCTGAATCGTCGTTGCCTGCGGCCTTGCGGATGCGCCGGCGGTTACCGCGAGCGCGATACCGAGCGCGGCACTCGCGCAAGGCGGCGAGGGTCGTCCCACGACAGAACCTCCCTTGTCGGACTTCTCGTCGGGTACGACGCAGAAGCGACAGAGGCGGTTTCAACTTCGTGTACCTTGTACTTCTATGCATAGAGGTTCGAGCCGTGGAGGACGGGTATGCGCATCGACAAGGATCTAGTCGCGGCGTCGGCGACTCCGCTCGTGCTCGCAATCCTGGCGGAGGACGAAAGCTACGGCTACGCCATCCTGAAGCGGGTCCGTGCGCTTTCCGGGGGTGAGCTCGAGTGGACCGACGGGATGCTCTACCCGCTGCTCCATCGCCTCCATCGGCTCGGGTACGTGACGACCGAGTGGCGAACGCCACCGGAAGGGCGTCGGCGCAAGTACTACGTGATCACCGACGACGGGCGAGCGGCACTCGCGGACCAGCGACTGCAGTGGGTGACCATCACCCGTGCGCTGAATGACGTCTGGCCGGGCTCGGTTGCGCTGCTGACCGCCCTCGGCGAGGCGTGAGCAATGGAGAACGTGGAGTCACAGATCGCAGAATGGCGGGCCTACGTCGCCAACGCTCCGGGCGTCAACGGACACGACGTCGACGAGCTGGAGGATCATCTTCGCCACCAGATCGCCGAGCTGAACGCGGTCGGCCTCACGGCCGACGAGGCGTTCCTGGTGGCGGTGAAACGGATGGGCGACCTGGACGACCTGTCCCGGGAGTTCGCACGCGAGCACAGCGGCCGGCTATGGAAACAGCTCGTCCTGAAAGGTGACGATGCGCCGGCGCGCGCGTCCAGCGGCTGGTTCGAGGCGCTCCTCTTCGCTGTGGCTGCGGCCGTGGCGATCCAGGTTGCGCGCCTCGCTGCTGACACACCCGTCGAGGAGTCGAGCTGGCTGGTGCGGAATCTCAGTCTGTTTGTATTGCCGTTCCTCGCCGCGTACTTCGCCCACCGACGGCAGCTCGACACCCGGCACTGGGTGCTGACGGCGGTGCCGTTCGTGCTCGCCGCGCTAGTGGTCAATCTTTACCCGTTCGGTGCCGACTCGGCCACCGAGGTCCTCGTCGCGCTCCATCTCCCGGTCGTCCTGTGGTTCGCGGTCGCCTACCCGTACATGGGCGGCACGCTCCGATCGCACGAGCGGCGCATGGACTTCGTCCGCTTCACGGGCGAGTGGTTCATCTACTACGTGCTGATCGCGCTCGGGGGCGGGGTGTTCATGGCGATGACCGCGGGGATCCTCGAACCCACGGGGGTCGACGTCGACCGGATCGCCGAGTGGGTGCTGCCCTCGGGAGCGGCGGGTGCCGTGATCGTGGCCGCGTGGCTCGTCGAGTCGAAGCAACGGGTCGTGGAGAACATGGCGCCCGTGCTGACGATGCTCTTCACGCCGCTGTTCGCGGTGATGTTGGCCGGCGCCGCCGTCGTCTACGCCGTGACCGGGCTCGGCGACGCATTCGATCGCGATCTCGTCACCGTCTTCGACGCCCTGCTGCTGGTCGTCCTCGCGCTCGTCCTGTACGGGATGTCGGCGCGGGACCCGTCGACGTCGCCGGACTGGATGGACGGCATCCAGTTGGTGGCCATCGTCAGCGCCCTCGTGCTCGACGTGATGGTCCTCGGCTCGATGATCGCTCGGATCGGCGATCTCGGGTTCACCCCGAACCGAACGGCTGCGCTCGGCCTCAACCTGGTCCTCTTCGTGAACCTGGCCTGGGCCGCCTGGTTATCGGCCCGATCCTCACACGACGCAGCACGCTCCACAGGCTCGAGCGCTGGCACGACCACTCTACCTGCCCGTCTTCGCCCTGTGGGCCGCCACGGTCGTAGTCATCCTCCGCACCGGTGTTCGCCTTCGACTGACCGTCGCATTCGGTGGCTTCGCCAAGGGCAAGTGGTACTGATGCAGGTCGCGCCCGGTTAGCCGCGCTCAGACGCGAACCCTGACGGGCAATCCGAATCGCGGCTGTGGCCGTATATAGGGCGGGTGGTCGAAGGGCGGCATCCAATCCGCACGGACGTTTCGTGCCTATTACAACATGCAAACACCATCCGCCCGTAACAGTCGTCATGGGGAGAAACGCGTGGATCAGGCGCACGCCATCAGCTTGGCAACGCCCGCGGCTGCGAGACTCGCAGTCGTGCCACGCGGCCATGTGTCTGGTGAGGACGAGCGCCTGCTCGAGCGGATCGCCGACGGAGATCACGACGCCTTCGAGATCCTCTACCGGCGGTACGCTCGACCGGTGTTGGCGCTCGCACAGCAGCGGCTCGGTGATGCCGGCAGGGCCGAGGAAGCGCTTCAGGAAGCGTTCGTGTCGGTATGGCGGTCGGCTTCTACATACCGTCCGGAGCGGGGTGCAGCCACGGCCTGGCTCTACACGGTCGCCCGCAACGCGATCGCCGATCGCGGCAGGCGACGTCAGGAGCAGCCCGCGGAGCCTGCGGACCAGCCATCTTCGGACGCCGGCCCCGACGAGCGGGCGGAGCACGAGTGGCTGCGTTGGCGCGTGCATTCGGCGCTCGAGACGCTCAAAGCGAGCGAGCGGGAGTTGATCGTGCTCGCGTACTGGGGAGGCCTTTCGCAGAGCGAGATCGCCGACCGCCTCGACATTCCGCTGGGAACGGTGAAGACCCGAACGAGAACAGGGCTGTCTCAGCTCGCGACACTCCTCGACGAGGAGCTTCGGTGACGCGGCCGCCCGACCTCCGCGACTTGATCGGCGACGAAGGCGCCCCGGACGAGCGGCTCGCGCGAGTCCACGATCTGCTCGTCGCTGCCGGCCCGCCGCCGGAGGCTGCCGTGCCCCAGCCGCCACATGTTGGAAGCCCAGCCGTTCGGGCACGTCCGCGCCGAAGGCGATGGGCCGAGCTCGCTCTGGCTGCGGCGTTGGCAGCCATCGCGCTTGCCGTCGGCTTCGTCGCCGGCAATCGTGGAGAGGGCTTCGACTCCGTGGCCACGATCTCTATGCACGGCGTTCCACCGGTGGCCGATGCGACCGCTGAGCTCGCAGTGGGCGAGCCCGACGAGAACGGGAACATCGGTCTCGAGATGGATGTCAAGAGCCTTCCGCAGCTACCGCAGGGAGGCTGGTACGAGCTCTACCTCTCGAAGAACGGGGTAATCGGCGACTCGTGCGGCACCTTCGTGACCGCCGGAGACGGGACGACGGTGCGTCTCAGCGTCGGGTACGACCTCGGCGCCTGGCGCGACGCGGGCCGCTTTGACGGCTGGGTCGTGACGGCGCACGTGCCTGGCCAGCCGGGCTCAGGCAAGCGAATCCTCCTGACCACCTAGCTGCCGTCAGGCCGTTTGCCGTTCGACGCCGGCCAGCAGCGACTCGGCCTCGGCGATGAACCGCGTCGCGCGGACGCCGCGATAGAAGGCGAGCGCTCGCTCGACCTGCGCGCGACCCTCATCCGTCTGCGACCTTCGGCCAGCAGCCGCTCGCCGGCCCGGAGGCGAAGGTACGCCTCGTCGCTCACCTTCCCGAGCTCCGCGAGCACGCTCGCTGCGCCGAGGAGATCGCCTTCGAGCAGGGCGGCGGTCGCACGCCGTCGCGGCGTGTCGGCGACCTCGACGGGCGGTATCCCGAGATCTGCTGGATCGAGCTCCAGGAGCGCTGCCAGAAGCGCTGCCTCGTAATGGATGAGCTCGACCCCGATTTCGCTCTGTCGGCCGTCTCGAGCGCCGAGTCGAGCAGCTGCTGCGCGCCCGCGCGGTCGCCGGCCCAGAGGCGAAGGTAGGCGGCGTAGACGGTGACGGGCGCCTTCGCCTGGGGGTCGGTCGCCTCGGCCGCGAGCGCGAGGGACTCGCTCGATCTCGGCGTCGAACGTGCCGGTCATCGCCTCGTGCGAACGCGATGGCGGCGCGGACGAGGCGGCATTGGGCTTCGGCGTACAGCGGGTTGCCGGCCTCGACGTAGGCGATCACGGCCTCGGCGTGCTCGAGCGCCTCGTCCCAGCGTCCGAGTTCGAAGGCCGTGTCGACGAGCTGGGTGCGCGCCCACCACGTCTCGACGGACGTGGCCGTAGCGGCGCTGGGCCTCGTAGTTTCGCTCCGTCGAGCTCGTGAGCCCGCTGCATGTCGATGCCCGTGTACCTCCAGGCGAGGTTGTTGAGCGCGCGGGACAGCGCCAGCGGTGCGTTGGCTGCCTCGGCCAGCTCGATCGCGGTCTCGAGATCGGCGTCGCCGCGTGGATCGCCCAGGTCGCCCGTGCCGTGCCGACGGTCGCGAGCGCGTCGGCGCGGATCGCGTCGAGCCCGAGCTCCGTCGGCCATCCGTTCTGCCTCCCGCCCGTCTCGACGGCGTCGCTCCAGCTCTCCGCCGAGCATCTGGAACCGGGCGGCCTGCGAGAGCGCTCTGCGCGTGCGCGGCGGAGGGCGGGCGCCCGCGCACGAGCTCGACTGCACGGCGCGACGTGCCTGGTCACGCCGGGGCGTCGCCCGTGTCGAACGCCGATCTGGGCGAGGACGCACTCGGCCTCCGCTGCCGTCTCCGGGTCGCCCGCCTCCACGAGCAGCTCGCGATGCCTCGGCGAGGCATGTCCGCCGCCTCGGGGTCGGCGAGCGTCGCGAGCGCGCTGCCCAGGCCGAAGAGCAGCTGTCCGCGCTCCGTCGTCGGCGAGCGAGCTCGAGCGCGCGGCGGTAGAAGCCCGCCGCCGCCGGATACGCGTTGAGCGCGAGCGCTCGGTCGCCCGCCTCGCCCAGCGCGCGCGCAGCTCGCGCGGCGAGCTCCGCGTCCGGCTCCGAGTACTCGAGCACGGCGATGTAGTGATGCGCGAGCAGCTCGGCGAGATCCTCGGAGCGGCCGAGCGTCTCGAGCCAGTCGGCGACGCGGCGGTGCTTCTCGCCACGCTGCGCGCGTGGGATCTGCTCGTAGGCGACCTCGCGGACGAGCGCGTGCCGGAATGCGTACTCCGTCTCGCCCGCGACGGTGCTCCGCCGCTCGCGCTGGACGAACTCCCGTCGCTCGAGGCGATGGAGCGCTGCTTCTGCCTCGCCGCGCTCCGTGCCCGAGGCCCCCTACCCAGAACACCCGGCCGAGCACGGCCGCGTCCTGGAGCAGCTCCTTCTCCTCGCGGTCGAGCACGTCGAGGCGGGCGGCGATGATGCCCTGCACGGTCTCCGGGAGCGCGGCGCCGTCGGCGCGCTCGTCGAGCAGGCGGACGAACTCCTCCGCGTACAGCGGGTTGCCGCCGGCGCGCTCGAGCAGCGTCGCCTGGACGTCGGCGGGGATCGCGGCCGCTCGAGGAGCGCGTGCACGAGCTCCGCGGTCTCGTTGCCGCGAGAGCGGCGCGAGCGAGAGCGTGAGCGCGTTCGTCTTGCCGCCTCCCCAGCCGGGACGCCGCGTGAGCAGCTCCGGGCGGGCGGTGCCGACGACGAGCAGCGGGACGCGCGTCGCCCAGTCGACGAGGTGGTCGACGAAGTCGAGCAGGCCGTCGTCGGCCCAGTGGAGGTCCTCGAAGACGAGGACGAGCGGGCTCTGGTCGGCGATCGCCTCGAGGAAGCCGCGCCAGGCCGCGAACGCCTCGTCCTGGCTGTCGCTCCGCCCGCCCGCGTCCTCGATGCCTGCCAGGGGACGGAGGTGCGCGAGCGTCCACTCGACGTCGTCGGCCGGCACGGTCGTCGCGACGATCGCGCGGAGCTTCCGCTCGGCCTCCTCCTTCGTGTCCGTCTCGAGGATGCCCGGCGTGCGCCTTCACCATCTCGCCGAGCGCCCAGAAGCTGACGCCCTCGCCGTACGGCAGCGACCGGCCCTGGCGCCAGTAGACGAGCTCGGGGTCGCGCTCGACCGCCTCGAAGAGCTCGTACACGAGGCGGCTCTTGCCGATTCCGGGCTCGCCGACGAGCGTGACGAGCTGGGCCGAGCGCGCGCTCCGCGCCCGCTCGAACGCGTCGAGCAGCGTGTCGAGCTCGCGTCGGCGGCCGACGAGCGGCGTCCGCACGCGGCGTCGAGATGTCGACGCCGACGCGGCCGCGCGCCTCGAGCGCCTCCCAGGCCTCGACGGGCTCGGCCTTGCCCTTCGCCTGCACCGGCTCGGCGGGCCGGTAGTCGATCGCGTCGCGGGTCGCGCGCCAGGTCGTCTCGCCGACGAGGATGCCGTTGACCGGCGCGTTCGACTGGAGCCGCGCCGCCGTGTTGACGACGTCGCCGGCGACCATGCCCTCGCCCTCCTCCGGCCGCGCGCCGAGCGAGACGAGCGCCTGCCCGGTGTTGACGCCGATGCGGAGCTGGAGCTCGGCCTGCTCGTCGAGGATCCAGTCGCGGATGGCGAGCGCCGCGCGGACGGCGCGCTCGGCGTCGTCCTCGTGCGCGACGGGAGCGCCGAAGACCGCCATCACGGCGTCGCCGATGAACTTCTCGACGGTGCCGCCGAAGCGCTCGAGCTCGTCGCGCAGGCGGGCGTGGTACGGGCGGAGCAGCGAGCGCACCTCCTCGGGGTCCATCTGCTCAGCGCGCGAGGTGAAGCCGACGAGGTCGGCGAAGAGGACGGTGACGACCTTGCGTTCCTCGAGCCGCGTCTCCTCCTCGGCCGCAAGCGGCGCGGCGCACGCGTTGCAGAAGCGCGCGCCGTCGGGGTTCTCCTGGCCGCAGCGTGAGCACGTGAGCATCACCTCGAAGCCTACGGTGAAGCGACTTCGGGGGCGCTTCGAGTCCGCGCGTCAGCGTCCAGGCTAGGGTCCGCGGGTGCCCGACGACGCTGATCGCGAGCCCGCGCCAGACCCGGAGCACCAGGTCACGCCGCTCGAGCTGTTCTTCGACCTGACCTTCGTCTTCGCCCTGACCCAGGTCACGATCCTGCTCGCAAACGACCCGACCTGGCACGGGATTTTCCGTGGGATGCTCGCGCTCTCGGCGCTCTGGTGGGCGTGGACCGCCTATGCCTGGCTGACGAGCGCGATGGACGTCGACGAGGGCGGTGTGCGGCTGGCGATGCTTGCCTCGATGGCCGCGATGTTCGGCGCCGCTCTCGCAGTGCCGGGCGCCTTCGGAGACGACGCCGTGCTGTTCGGCGTCGCATACTTCATCGTCCGCCTGCTTCACATCGTTCTCTCCACGATCGTCGTTCGCGACGACCCCGAGCGCCGCAGCGCGTTGCTCAGATTCGCGCCGACCGCGATCCTCGGCCCCGCCTTGCTCGTCGTCGCCGGCTTCCTCGACGGGAACGAACGCATCGCCGTCTGGCTCCTTGCTTTGGCGATCGACTACCTCGGCCCGGCCGTGATCGGTGTGGGAAGCGGCTGGCGGGTCGCGCCCGAGCACTTCGCGGAGCGACACGGGCTGATCATCCTGATCGCGCTCGGTGAGTCGATCATCGCCATCGGCCTCGGCGCCGGCTTCGACCTGGACACGGGAGTGCTCGTCGCGGCAGCGCTCGGGATCGCGGTCGTCTCAGCGCTCTGGTGGCTGTACTTCGACGTGGCCGCGATCATCGCGAAGACGCGGCTCATGCAAGCGGTGGGCCTCGAGCTCCACCGGCTCGCGCTACACGGCTACAGCTATCTCCACCTGCCGATCGCCGCCGGCATCGTGCTCTTCGCCCTCGGTCTCAAGACGACGGTCGGCGATGTCGGCGAGTCACTCGACACTGTTCCTGCAGTCGCGCTCTGCGGCGGTGCCGCGCTGTACCTCCTCGGGCACGTGGCGTTCCTGTTCCGAATGACTCACCGCATCTTCCGGCGAAGGACGATCGGGGCGGTTGCGTTGGTTGCGCTCATCCCGCTTGCGGTGGCGATTCCGGCGCTCGCAGCCCTGGCCCTGGTCAGCGTGGTGTGCACGTTCGTCGTGGCGTACGAGGCGATCCGTCATCGCGAGCACCGGGTGCAGGTCAGGCATCCGGAGGTCGCGCGTTGAGTGAGCTAGTGGGCGGGCGCGATGGTCATCATCAGGTCGTGCAGGAACTTCCCGTCTCAGTCGCACCTGACCCCATCGAGGCCGAATGTCGACGCGACTTCTATCCCGCGTACCGCAAGTCCGGCAAGCGGCCGCTATCGGCGGTCAAATGGATCGTGCTGCACTCGACGGAGGGAGGCACGGCTGCGAGCGTCGCCCGCTACTTCCAGAGCTCGAGCGCGAGCGGCTCCACGCATCTCGTCGTCGACGACCACGAGTGCCAGCGCTGCCTGCCGAACTCGGCTGTCCCCTGGGGCGCAAGGGGCGCGAATTACGGCGGCTTCCACGTCGAGCAATGCGGCTTCGCGAGGTGGTCGTCCGAAGAGTGGAAGTCGCATCTCGCGACGCTCGAGCGGGCGGCTTACAAGACCGCCCTGCACTGCAACCTTTTCGGCATCGCGCCGGTGTTTCGTAAGGCAGCCGATCTCGAGGCGGGCCGACCGGGCGTCACGACGCATGCGGAGTGTGCGACGGCGTTCGGCGGCTCGCACTGGGATCCCGGTCCGGGCTGGCCGCGCGCCCTGTTCATGACGCTCGTTCGCCGCTACCTGAAGGAGATGCAGCGCTCCGGGCTAGTGTGAGCCCCGTGGCGGTCGTCCTGATCACGGGGATGTCGGGCACCGGCAAGTCGGCGGCTCTGGCGGAGCTGGCGCGGAGGGGGCACCGCACCCTCGACACCGACTACGGAGACTGGATCGAGGACGTGCCACAACCGGACGGGTCGACGGAGCCACTGTGGAACGAGGAGCGGATCGACGCGCTCCTCAACGAGCACTCCGACGGCGCGGTGTTCGTTGTGGGCACCGTGGCCAACCAGGGAAGGTTCTATTCGCGGTTCGACGCCGTCGTGTTGCTGAGCGCCCCGCTCGAAGTGATCCTCGAGCGTGTGGCCACACGAGAGTCGAACCCGTACGGCAAGACGGAGGTCGAGCGTACGAAGATCGCAGAGGATCTCGCCATGTTCGAGCCCTTGCTGCGGGCCGGGGCGACGGTGGAGATCGACACGCGCAGGCCGCTCGACCAGGTCGCGGACGAGCTCGAGTCGGTCGCCCGTCAGACAGCGACGTAGCGCGCGCCGAGCGTGGTCGCCAGCGTCCGGTGCGCGGGGCTGGAGCCGATCAGTATCGACCGAGCTGGGTCGACGCCGTGTGTCCGCGCGAACGCGAGTGGCAGCCCCGGCAGTGGCGGCCGGCACCAACAGGTCGGCGGGCCGCCGGGATGCGGGCAGATCGCACCCTCCACGGGCCCGGAGACCTTGCCCGAGAGCTCTCTTGCGGCGCCGGCGAGGGCATCGGGCGGGCCGCCGGGCCTCCAGTCGAAGACCAGGTGCGGAGCGACGGCGTTGCTCTTCTCAGGCGCGTGCTCGACCGCGGCCGCCGCGACGAATACACCGCCGCGCGCTCCCCGTCCGCCCGGCGCGCGTACGAACGGCACCTGCTCGACGCTCGCGAAGCCCTCGTCCATGCCCGGCGGCTCCAGCTCGCGGAGCGCTCGCATCTGCGAGGTCGGCGCAAGCAGGCCTGGCTCGAGTCGTGCCCGCGCTCGAAGCGCCTCGGGCGTCGGGAGGGAGCCGAAGCGCTCGAGCAGCCGCTCGACGAGATTGACCTGCGCCTGCGCGAGCGGCGTGTCGAGCCAGACGCAACGCGCGGCAACCCTGTGCTTGCCTACAGCCTCGACTACGTAGCTCCGCGCCGCCCGTGTGAGGTACGTGTTGTCGAGGACGACCTGCCGCGCGCCTGATGCGAGCTGCTTGTCGAGTGCGGCGGCGATGTCCCGCAACGATCCTCCGCGGTCGTCACGGTTCAACCTGACGTAGCCGCGGGCGACGTACTCCTCGGCGATGCGGCTCTTGCCCGCTCCAGGGATGCCCATCACGAGGACGACGTCGCCGTCGGTGGCGCGGCGCCGGGCGCGGGCGGGGCGCGGTTCGCCGAGGGTTGCACGCTCGCGGTCGGTCAGCTGAAGCGTCGCCGCGCGGGCGGCGGAGCGTGCGGTCTCTGGGCGCCGGGCACCGGGGATCGCGACGACGGCAGGGGAGAGGCCGAGCAACCACGCCAGGGCGACCTCGGCTGGGGTCGCGCCGTGTGCGTCCGCGACGCCGGCGAGCCCCTCGCGCCTGCCGAGGCGGCCAGCGCGGCGCGGCCCGCCGAGCGGAGAGTGGGCGATCACAGTCACTCCTGCCTCGTCACAGCGCTCGACGACCCCTCCTCGGAGGGCGCGCGTGTCGTAGTGGCTGAGCGCTACCTGGACGGCAGCGACCGGTGCCAGCTCGAGCGCCTCGTCCAGCTGCCGCCGGTTGACGTTGGCCACGCCGACGCACTTGACGAGACCTTCGTCGACGAGCCGCGCGAGCGCGCGCACGGAGGTCTTCCAGGGCGTCCCCGGATCGGGCGCATGGATGAGGTAGAGATCGATCTCCAGGCCGTCCAGCGCGGCGAGGCTCGCGTCGCAGTCCGCGCGGATCGTCTTCGCGCGGCCGTCCGGGATCCACCTGCCGCTGTCCCGCCTCATGCCTCCCTTGGTCACGATCCGCGCTGTATCGAGTGCCTTGGCGTGTCGGAGGCCGCGCGCCACGAGGTTCTCGTTGTCGCCGTAGGCGCGCGCCGTGTCGAAGAACGTGACGCCGGCTTGCGCGGCGGCCGCGATCGTGTCGAGCGCGAGCTGTTCGTCGCGGCCATCGTCCGTCAGGCGCATGCAGCCGAGACCGACCCGAAGCTCCGAGGCGTCGAGCCAGCTGGGCGGGCTCAAGACGCCTGGCAGCTCGGGCAGCGGCCGGTGACTTCGACCGTGTGAGCCTCGAGCGCGAAGCCGTGCTGGGTCGCGAGGTCGGCCAGCCACGGGTCGAGCTCGCAGTCTCCGAGCTCTATGACCCGGTGGCAGCCCGAGCAGACGAGATGGTGGTGATGGCCGTCGCCGCACAGGCGGTAGCAGGTCTCGCCTCGGTGGTGCGAGAGCGTGTCCACGACGCCGCTCTCGGACAAGCTCTTGAGCGTGCGGTAGACGGTGGCGAGGCCAACGCGTTCGCCGGCGTCGACGAGCAGTGCGTGGATCTGTTGCGCCGTGGCGTCGTCACGAGACGCGAGCGCGCCGAGCACCGACACCCGCTGCCGTGTCGGGCGCAGGCCGTGCTCCGCGAGCAGGCTTTCGTAGTCGGCTTGCCGTGCGTCGGCCACGGCCATACGATACAGAGCGATGAGAATGAGAATCATTCTCCTATTGGGGATGGCGGTTTGCGCGGGCTGCGGCGGGGGTGGCGGCGGCTCGGACGATGGACGCACGCGCGTCGTCGCGTCCTTCTATCCGCTCGCGTTCGCCGCCGAGCAGGTCGGCGGATCGTCGGTCAGCGTTCGTAACCTCACGCCGCCCGGTGCCGAGCCGCACGACCTCGAGGCGACGCCGGGCGACGTCCAGAAGCTCCAGGACGCCGACCTCGTGCTGCTCCTCGGCGGCGGATTTCAGCCCCAGCTCGACGATGCTGCCGGAGAGGGCGACCACGTCCTCCACCTCCTCGAGACGCCCGGTCTCGACCGCCTGGAGGACGGCGACGTCCACGTCTGGCTCGACCCGCTGCGCTACGGCGTGCTCGTGAAGCGGATCGGCGACGCACTCGGCCGTCCGGACGAGGCCGAGCGACTGGAGCGACGCCTGCGCGGCCTCGACCGCGCCTACGAGGAGGGGCTCGCCGACTGCGCCCGCCGCGAGATCGTCACGAGTCACGCGGCCTTTGGGTACCTCGCGGACCGATACGCCCTCCAGCAGATCCCTATCACCGGCAGCAGCCCCGAAGGCGAGCTGGCGCCGCGCGATCTCGAGCGTGCGGTCGAGGCCGTGCGTGAGAACGGCGCCACGACCGTGTTCGTCGAGCCACTCGTCTCGGCGCGCATGGTCGAGGCGGTGGCCCGCGAGGCCGGCGCGCAGACGGCCGTGCTGAACCCGATCGAGGGTCTCACCGAGAGCGATCAAGACCGCGGCGCCGACTACTTCTCGCTCATGCGCGCGAACCTCGCCACGCTGCAGAAGGCGCTCGCATGCCGCTAGTCGCCCAGCTGATGGACGTGACCTTCGCGTATCCGGGCGGGCCGCCGGTGCTCCGCGACGTCAGCCTCGCCGTCGAGCAGGGCGAGTTCGTCGCCGTGGCCGGTCCGAACGGCGGTGGCAAGACGACGCTGCTCCGCATCCTGCTCGGGCTCGAGCAGCCGCAGGCGGGAACGGCAGCGCTCTTCGGCGAGCCCGCCGGCCGCCTTCGCCAGCGGTACCGCATCGGCTATCTCGCCCAGCGCTCGCAAGTGGGGATCGAGTCGCCGGTGACGGTGGAGGAGGTCGTGGCTGCGGGACGTGTCCCGCGGCGCGGTCCCATCGGAGGCCTGCGCGCCCTCGACCGTGCCCGCGTCGCGTCCTCGATCGATCGCGTGGGGCTGGCCGAGCGAGCGTCGGAGCCCGTTGCGCATGCTCTCCGGCGGCCAGCAGCAGCGGGCGTTCATCGCCAAGGCGCTGGCCGGTGAGCCCGATCTGCTCGTGCTCGACGAGCCGACGGCAGGCGTCGACGTCGACGCGCAGGAGTCGCTGGCCGTGTTGTTAGCCGAGCTGCACGACGAGCTCGACACCTCGATCCTGTTCGTGTCGCACGAGTTCGGTGCCGTCGAGCAGTTCGTAGAGCGGCTGGTGCTCGTGCGAGGAGGAATCGTCTTCGACGGTCCACCGTCGGCTCTGCCCGGCGAGTGGCACGACCCTTCCCATGTCCATCCTTGATGCCGACTTCATGCGGCTGGCCTTCGCGGCCGGCGCGATCGTCGGTGTGCTTGCGCCCGCGGTCGGCTTCTTCCTCGTGCAGCGCCGGATGAGCCTGATCGGCGACGGCATCGGCCACGTCGCGTTCGCGGGAGTCGCGCTCGGCTATCTGCTCGGTATCTCGCCCGTCGGCACCGCGCTCGTCGCCTCGGTGCTCGGCGCGGTCGCGATCGAGTGGCTGCGCACCCGCCGCCAGGCAGCAGGCGACCAGGCGCTGGCGTTGCTCTTCTATACGGGGATCGCGGCGGGCGTCGTGCTGATCTCGGCCGCCGGCGCGCTCAACGCGAGCCTGTTCTCGTTCCTCTTCGGCTCGATCCTCACGGTGACGGACGAGGACCTGCTGCTGGTGGGCGTGCTCGGCGCCGTGGGGCTCGCCGTCATCGCGGGGCTCTACCGAGGGCTCGTAGCCGTAGCGCTCGACGAGGAAAGCGCGCGCGTGAGCGGCGTTCCGGTCGGCGCACTCAACGTGGCTCTCGCCGTGCTCGCAGCAGTGACGGTGGCCGTCTCCATGCGCATCGTGGGGATCCTGCTCATCGCGGCGCTGATGGTGTTGCCCGTGATCGCGGCAGGGCGCGTCGCCTGGAGCGTCCGCTCCACGATCCTCATCGCGATGGGCATCGGCCTGGCCTCGGCCGTGATCGGCCTGACGATCGCGTACTACGCGAATCTCGCGCCGGGCGGGACGATCGTTCTCACGGCAGCAGGCGCGGCAGTGCTCGCCAGCTTCCACCGCCGGTGAGCGATTGGGCGGCAGGGCCCGCCCGTCGCGGGCCCTGCTAGCCCGTCGAGCTATGCAGCCAGGCGCGTTGCTGCGGTCTCGGCCGTCACGGCCCCGATGACGACCGCCGGGCCCGACTCGATGAACTCCAGGGCGTTCTCCTCAACCCACTCCGACGCGCGTGAGGTGGACTCGTCGACGCCCGTCCTGTCCTCGCAGATCGTGATCGAGCTCGCCATGCCGTCGCCGGCGTCCACGACGTAGTACGCGACGAAGCCGGGGACGCTCTCGACGATGGGCAGGAATCCATCCTTGACGAGCTCCGAAAGCTCGTCGATGTCCGTTACTCCGTAGGTGCGAATCGCTGCGAACATCAGCTCTCTCCTCTCTCGAGCAGCCGCTCGAGCAGCGACTCCTCGATGTCGTCCAGCCAGAAGTTGTCCTTGACGACGTAGAGCACTCGCACGAGCGCGTCTCGCTCCGCCTCGCCGAGCACGAGCGCGACGAGCCTCTCCGTCTCGAGGGTCTCGATTGCTGCCATCGCACGAAACGGTGCCTTGCGGCGGGCGAGACGTGGGTAGCGGACCGGTTGCCAACCGGCGAAGATCTAGATCTAGTGCCTTAGCAGGCGATTTATGCGGCTGAGCAACGCCTGTCGATAGCGCTCGCCGCGGCGGTACTCGACCGCCGGCCGGATCGCCCACTGCAGCGTGCTCGTCGGCGCGAAGCAGGTCCCAGCTGCCCTCTCGGACGAGCTCGTGGACGGCGCGAAAGACGCCGTGGTGCGGGTCGCTCGGCTCGGGCCGCCAGTCGTCGCCGAGCACTATGCCGTCCGGCCGCAGCTTGTCCCGTAGCAGCCGCAGCTCCTCGAGCGTCTCGCGGTAGTAGTGAGTCGAGTCGACGTACGCCCAGTCGAGCGACGCGTCCGGGAGGCTGCGGAGCCAGTTGGCCGAGGTGGTCACGTGGACGTGCACGTCGCAGTCGCCGCGCGCCGCATCTGCCCGCGCCACGGCCGCTTCGTGCGCGACGCGCGTCGGCAGCGTGCCGCCCGCCGTGTACGCGCCCCAGTCGGGGTAGACGCTCGCCGTACGCGAGCCACCACGGGTCGACGAGGTGAAGCACGGCCGGGCGGACGTGCTCGATGATCGATCTCGGCGAACAGGCCCGTGAAGACGCCGAGCTCGGCGCCGACCGTGCCCGGCTTCAGCAGGTCGAGGATGCCGAGCCGTACTCCAACCGATGCTCCGCGTCGTGCTCGGCGGCGTAGAGCTGCGGATGAGTCGCATAGAGCTCGTCGATCGTCATGGGCGTAGCACCGCAGCCCCGCGGATCCGGCCGGCGCGGAGGCGGTCGAGCGCCTCGTTGGCCTGCGTCAGAGGAAACTCCTCGACCACGGTGCGCACCGGCACCTGCGGCGCGAGCGCCATGAACTCTTCCGCGTCAGCCCGCGTGAGGTTGGCGACCGAGCGCACGACGCGCTCGCTCCCACAAGCAGCTCGTACGGGAACGTCGGGATGTCGGTCATGTGGATGCCGGCGCATGACGACCGTCGCCTCCCTTCGCCGTCGCCCGCAGCGCGGCGGGAACGAGCTCGCCGACGGGGGCGAAGATGATGGCGGCGTCGAGCTCTTCCGGCGCTGGGCCGAGCGAGTCTCCAGCCCACTCGGCGCCGAGCTCGCGTGCGAGCGTCTGCGCCTCGGTCGTCCTCCGGCGCGGGTGAAGGCGAAGACACGCCTGCCCTGATGGCGCGCCACCTGGCACACGATGTGCGCCGACGCGCCGAAACCGTAGAGACCGATCCGCTCGCCGTCGCCGGCGAGCTGCAGCGCGCGGTAGCCGATCAGGCCGGCGCAGAGGAGCGGCGCCGCCTCGCACGTCGGAGTAGCCGTCGGGCATCGGCGTGCAGAAGCGCTCGTCGGCGACGACGAGCTCCGCGTAGCCGCCGTCGAGGTCGTAGCCGGTGAAGCGGGCGCGGTCGCAGAGGTTCTCGCGGCCGCTCCTGCAGTAGCGGCACTCGCCGTCACGCCCAGCCGAGCCAGGGGATGCCGACCGGATCGCCCTGCTGCGAATCGCTCCCCGCCGGTGACCGCTCGGCCCGACGATCTGGTGACCGAGAACGAGCGGCAGCTTGGGCTCCGCCAGCTCGCCGTCGACGATGTGCAGGTCGGTTCGGCACACGCCGCAGGCCGTCACGGAGACGAGGATCTCGCCCACGGCCGGCTCCGGATCGGGCAGCGTCGACCTCGCGCAGCGGCGAGCCCGGCGAGTCGAGCACCATCGCACGCACGGCTAGCATCGTTCCATGGCGATGGACGTTGCGGAGGTGGCTGCCCGCGCGCGTACGGAGAACTTCCCGGTCGCGTCGCTGCTCTTTCCGCGCGAGCACCGGCCGCACCTGCGGGCGATCTACGGCTTCGCCCGGCTCGTCGACATCCTCGGCGACGAGTGGGAGGGGGATCGGCTGGCTGCGCTCGACGAGCTCGAGGCGCAGCTCGACGCCTGCTACGGAGCGGGCGAGCCCGAGTGGCCGGTGATGCGTGAGCTGCAGCCGACGATCGTGGCCTGCGACTCTGCCGCGCGAGCCGTTCGCGCGGCTGATCGAGGCGAACCGCATGGACCAGCGGATCTCGGAGTACGAGAGCTGGGACGACCTGCGCGGGTACTGCGCGCCACTCCGCCGACCCGGTCGGCCGGCTCGTGCTCGGCGTGATCGGACGACGCCGGCGACGCGCAGCTCGTCGCGTGGTCGGACGACGTGTGCACCGGCCTCCAGCTCGTGAACTTCCTCCAGGACGTGCCGCGCGACCTGGCGCCTGGGACGCGTGTATCTGCCCGGCCGAGGATCGCCGGCGCTTCGGCGTCACCGTGCTCGACGAGCGCGAACGAGCCGCTGACGAGCGCTGCTCGAGTTCGAGGCGGATCGGGCGCGGGGCCTGCTCGCCTCGGGGGAACGGCTGCGCGAGGCGATCGGCGGTCGCACCGGCAAGGCGGTCGGGCTCTTCGCGCGCGGCGGCCTCGCCGCGCTCGACGCGCTCGACGACGCGCAGCTGGGACGTCTTCAGCAGGCGGCCACGCCCCTCGCCGTGCGCGTCTCGCACGCACTGCCGTCTCCTCTCTTCTGCGATGACGACGGTCGAGGAGGCATATGCCGACGTCGAGCGGCTGACGCGGGCACGGGCGCGGAACTTCGCGTACGGGATCATGCTGCTGCCGAAGTGGAAGCGGCGGGCGATCGCGGCGATCTACGCGTTCGCGCGTGAGGTGGACGACGTGGCGGACGATCCCGGGCTCGACGACGCGACGAAGCGGGAGCGGCTAGAGGCACTGCGGGTCAGCCTCGACGGCGACGCGGACGAGGCGATGTTCGTTGCGCTGGCCGACGCGCGACGCCGATACCCGATTCCGTCGGCGGCGCTCAATGACCTCGTGGACGGGGGGCTGCAGGACACGCGAGCAGACGCGGTACGCGACGTTCGACGATCTCGCCGCCTATTGCCGGCGGGTGGCGGGGGCCGTCGGTGTCGCGTGTGTCGCGGTGTACGGCGCGGACGAGCCGAAGCGCGCCGAGACGCTCGGCGTTGCGCTCCAGCTGATCAACATCATTCGTGACGTGGCCGAGGACTGGGGTCTCGGGCGTGTCTACCTGCCGCAGGACGAGCTGGCCCGATTCGGCGTATCCGAGGAAGACATCGCTGCAGGTCGCTGCACGACGGAGTGGCGCGCGCTGATGGCGCACCAGGCGCAGCGTGCACGCGAGCACCTGGCCGAGGGACGAACGCTGCTACCGCGGCTCGACCGGCGCAGTGCCGCCTGCGTGGCGGCGTTTGCGAACCTCTACTCGGTGACGCTCGACCGGATCGAGGAGCGCGGCTTCGACGTATTCGACGGGCCGCCGCAGCTGTCGCCGCTGACGAAGCTCCGGATCGTGGGAGCAGGACTGATCCGGCCGTGAACGTTGCCGTCGTCGGAGGCGGGCTGGCCGGCCTCGCTGCCGCCCTCGAGCTCGTCGACCAGGGTCATGCCGTCACGCTCTACGAGGCGCGGCCGACGCTCGGCGGCGCGGTGCAGACGCTTCCCGAGCGCGAGGGCGACCCTCAGCCGCCGCCAGACAACGGCCAGCACATCGCGCTGGGCTGCTTCACCGAGTACCTCCGCTTCCTCGAGCGCATCGGCGAGGGCCAGTCGTACCGCCGCCTTTCCCTCGATCTGCCTGTGATCGCCGAAGACGGCCGTACGGCGTCCATCGGTCGCTCGCCAGCATCGTTCCTCCGCTACCGGCACCTGTCGCTCGGCGACCGGCTGCGCGTGGCGAACGCCGTGCGCCGCTTGCCGCAGACCGGCTCCAACGAGCAGACCTTCGGCGCGCTGCTCCGCGACCTCGGCTGCCCTGACGAGTCGATCGATAGCTTCTGGGACGTCTTCGTCCGACCTGCGCTCAACCTCCGCACCGACGAGGTGAGCGCGGAGTGGGGCGTGTTCACGGTGCGGACTGCGCTGCTGGCCGATCGCACTTCGAGCGACCTCATCCTCCCCGCACGTCCGCTGGGATGGATGCACGGCGATGCCGCCGGTCGAGCGCTCGAGGCTGCCGGCGCAACTGTCCGTACGGGCGA
Organism: uncultured Actinomycetes bacterium; assembly: GCA_963786725.1. GTDB lineage: Bacteria > Actinomycetota > Thermoleophilia > Gaiellales > Gaiellaceae > PALSA-612. Next base: position 42,623 of record CAWBAD010000009.1, read on the forward strand.
GCGCGTCGCGTCGCTCGACGACCTCGACTCCCACGCCGTCGTCGTCGCGACGCCTCCCGCCGAGACCGCCCGTCTGCTCGGCGAGCCCGATCCCGAGCTCGAGCATTCGCCGATCGTGAGCACCCATCTGCTGTTCGACCGGCCGCTGCTCGGCCACCCGCTCGCCGCGCTGCTGGGCACGGATGCGCACTGGGTCTTCGATCGCGGTGCGCTCACGGGGCAGGAACCGGGCGGGGGACGTCAGTATTTGACTGTGGTGTCGAGTGGCGTGCCTGAGCTGATGGAGATCCGAGGCCGTGAGCTCGTGGACCAGATCGCGGGGCAGCTCGTGGAGCGGCTCGGTTCCGCGGAGCTTGTCTGGTCGAGGGTGAGCCGCGAGCCGGAGGCGACGCTGGCGCTGCGGCCGGGCGTCATGCGCCCTGCGGCTGAGACCGACCTTCCCCACGTCGTCCGCGCGGGCGCGTGGACGGCCACCGGCTGGCCCGCCACGATGGAGGGCGCGGTACGGAGCGGCCTGGCCGCGGCACGCGCGCTGACACGGCCCCGTGCGGAGGTGCCCGCGTGAGCATTGCGGCTGAGCTGACGACGCTCGAGCGCACCATCGAGGCGGGCACGCGGCGGCTGCTGGAGCTCCAGGACGCCGACGGCTGGTGGGTCGGCGAGCTGGAGTCGAACGCGACGATGGTCGCGGAGCACCTCTTCTGGCTCCACGTGCTGGGGCTCCGCGACCGAACGACCGACCGCAAGCTCGCGAACGAGTTGCTCGCGCGCCGCCGCGACGACGGCACGTGGTCGAACTGGTGGGAGGGCCCGCCCAATCTCTCGACCACCGTCGAGTCCTACGTCGCACTGAAGATGGCAGGCGTCGACGCGGGCGATGAGACCCGCGCCTATATCCAGCGCGAAGGCGGAATCGCGAGCGTCAGGGTCTTCTCGAAGTGCTTCCTCGCGCTGCTCGACGCGTGGCCCTGGCAGGACATTCCCACGGTGCCCGTCGAGCTGATCCTCTTGCCGCCATCCGCGCCACTCTCCGTCTACAACTTCGGCTGCTGGGCGCGCCAGACGGTCGTCCCGCTGTCCGTCGTCCAGGCGCTACGCCCGCTGCGGCCCTCCGGCGTCGACCTCCAAGAGATCGGCGGGCGCCACGGAGCTTCCGCCCACCCGCGGCCGCAGTCGTCGCTCCGGCGACGGGCCGTTGCGACAGCCGAGCAGTGGGTACGCGAGCGGCAGGAGGCGGATGGCAGCTGGGGCGGGATCCAGCCCCCGTGGGTGTGGTCGATCCTCATGCTGGCGGCGCTCGGGCAAGGACTTCGACGATCCCTGCCTGCACCGAGCCGTCGAGGGCTGGAGCGGCTTCCTCGTCGAAGAGGAGGACCGGCTGCGGCCCGAGGCGTGCCAGTCGCCGATCTGGGACACGGCGCTCGCCGTGCTCGCGTTGCGTGCCTGCGAGGTGCCCGCCGACGACCCTCAACTCGCCAAGGCGGGCGAATGGCTGCTCGGCGAGGAGGTGACGGTTGCAGGTGACTGGGCCGTCCGGCGCCCGGAGCTCGCTCCCGGCGGCTGGGCGTTCGAGTTCGAGAACGACCTCTATCCCGACGTCGACGATGCCGCCGTCGTCTGCCTTGCTCTGCGCGAGCTGGAGCTGGGCGAGGACGCGGTTCAGCGCGGCCTCGCGTGGATGGCCGGCATGCAGTCGGAGAACGGCGGCTGGGGTGCCTTCGACGCCGACAACACGAGCACGTGGCTCTACAAGCTCCCGTTCTGCGACTTCGGCGCCGTAATCGACCCGCCAAGTGAGGACGTGAGCGCGCACGCGCTCGAGGCCCTCGCCCACGACGACGCTTACGCGGATGTCGTGCGCCGGGGCCTCCACTACCTGCTCGGCAGCCAGCAGCGCGACGGCTCCTGGTGGGGACGGTGGGGCGTCAATCACCTCTACGGAACAGCTGCGGCAGCGCCAGCGCTCGAAGCATGCGGCATAGGGCCGGGACATCCGGCGCTGGAGCGCGCCGCCGCGTGGCTCGACTCGGTGCAGGATCCCAACGGCGGCTTCGGCGAGGACATCCGGTCGTACCAGGAGCCTGCGTGGCGGGGACGCGGTGTGCCGACGGCTTCACAAACCGCCTGGGCGCTAGTAGCCTACGTCGCCGCAGGCAAGGCGACAGGGACGCCCGCCAGGAGGGCGGCGGACTATCTTTGCGCGACGCAGCTCTCGAACGGCGACTGGGACGAGCAGCGCTACACGGGGACGGGGTTTCCAACCGACTTCATGATCCGCTACCACCTGTACCGGCTCCACTTCCCGTTGCTGGCGCTGGGCCGCTTCAGGCAGGCTGTTTCCTGATGGGAGGGCATTGATGCCGAAGTTCCCGCTTCGCTCGACGATCCAGATCGGCAAGTACGTCGCGCAGCAGCGCCGCAAGGGCGAGCTGTACCCGCTCGTGTTGATGCTCGAGCCAACGCTCGCGTGCAACATCGCGTGCATCGGCTGCGGGAAGATTCGCGAGTACGAGTCGAACAAGGCGAAGCTGTCCGTCGACGAGTGCATCGACTCCGGCGTCCAGTGCCCGGCGCCCGTGGTCTCGATCTGCGGCGGAGAGCCGCTTGTCTTCAAGGGCATCGAGGACGTCGTCGCCGGCTTCCTCGAGCTCGGCAAGACGATCGACCTCTGCACGAACGCGCTGCGCATGGAGGAGTTTCTCGACGTCTTCGAGCCGGACCACCGCCTGACGTTCGTCGTCCACCTCGACGGCATGCAGGAGATCCACGACTACATCTGCGACTACCCGGGCCTGTGGGACGTCGCCGTCGAGGCCATCAAGCGCGGCCGCGAGGCCGGGTTCCGCGTGACGACGAACACCACGATCTTCAAGGAGACGTCGGTGGACGACGTCATCGAGATGATGGCGTTCCTCACGAACGACATCGGCATCGACGGCATGCTGATCGCCCCCGGCTACCAGTACTCGCAGATCGACCCCGCGCTGACGATGACGCGCGCCGAGCACGAGGAGAAGTTCCGCGCCGTGCGTGCGGCCGTCAAAGAGCACGGCTACCGCTGGCTGGCGAGCCCCATCTACCAGGACTTCCTCACGGGCGAGCGGGAGCTGCCCTGCGCACCGTGGGGCTCGATCACCCGTAACCCGTACGGCTGGAAGGGCCCGTGCTACCTGCTGACGGACGGCATCTTCCCGAGCTACGAGGCGCTGCTCGAAGGCATCGAGTGGGAGCACTACGGCCCGGGCCGAGACGCGCGCTGCGAGCACTGCGGCATCCATTCCGGTTTCGAGCCCTCGGCGGCGTTCGTGGCGACGAGCAGCGTCAAGGAGACGGTGCGGAGCATGGCGTGGACGCTGACGGGTTGACAATGGCATGCGCAACGACCGCGGAGCAGCGCGCCGCGCGGCGCGCCGGGCTGCGCGCCGAGCTGGTCGGGCTCGGCGCGAAGAACGGTATTCCGGGAGACGGCGTCGTCTCGTTCGGGCTTGCAGGCGGATTGGGCGATCTTCCGTCGGGCACCGTGATCGACGCAACGCGCGTGGTCGACGAGGAGGGACAGGTGCTCTGGGAGGGCGATCCCCTGGGCGTGCCCGGCGCTCGTACGGGGACGTTGCTGGGATCCGACCGGGTGATCGACGATCCGGCTGAGCGCCAAGAGGCCCACGAGCGCACCGGGGCCGACGCAGTCGACCTCGAGTCGGGTGTGCTGGCGGCATCAGGACAGCTCGCCGGCTGCCTGCGAGCAATCTCGGACACGCCGCAGCGGACGCTGCACGGCGTCTGCAATGCCGTGCACGAAGACGGCCGCTATGCGTGGGGCGGTCTCGTGAAAGCGTTCGCTCGCGCGCCGATCGGCTTCAGCCGCGCGGGCGCAGACGGCAAGCGCGCTCTCGACGCACTTACGCGCGCGGGAGCGAGGTGGACGTCGTGAAGGTGCTGCTGGCGGCACCGCGTTCGTTCTGTGCCGGCGTCGATCGCGCGATCGAGATCGTGGAGCGGCTGCTGGAGTCCCACGGCGCGCCCGTCTATGTCCGACACGAGATCGTCCACAACGACAATGTCGTACGCAGGCTAGAAGGCCTGGGCGCGGTCTTCGTCGACTCCGAGGACGACATCCCGCCGGGCGAGATCTGCGTGCTGTCAGCGCACGGCGTCGCGCCGTCGGTGCTCGAGAACTGCGTGACGCGCGGCCTGCGGGTCGTCGACGCCGTCTGCCCTCTCGTCTCCAAGGTGCACGCCGAGGCGCGGAGGTACGCCGACTCGGGGCACCTCGTGGCGCTGATCGGCCATGCCGACCACGTCGAGGTGATCGGAACGAAGGGCGAGCGGCCAGAGCAGATCGTCGTCGTCGAGTCGCCGGAGGACGCCGCCGAGCTGGATGCGGATGGCAAGCCCATAGCCGTCATCTCCCAGACGACTCTTTCGCTCGACGACGTAGCGGCCACGGTGACCGCCCTCGAGGACCGCTTCGGAGACCTGAAGCGCCCTGGCGCGGACGACATCTGTTACGCGACCCAGAACCGGCAGGACGCAGTCAAGGAGATCGCGAGCCTCGGTGGCACGATGATCCTCGTCATCGGCTCTCCGACGAGCTCGAATGCAAACCGGCTGGTCGAGGTGGCCAGAGTGGCAGGCGCCGACGCTGCGCTGATCGACGGCGAGAGCGTGCTCGAGGACGAGCTGCTGGCTGGGCACACCGTTGTCGGGCTGACCGCCGGCGCGTCGACGCCAGAGGAGCTCGTGCAGAACGTGCTGGCCGATCTCGCCCGCCGCGGCTACGCAGACGTCGAGGACATCACCGTCGCCCGCGAGGACGTCCACTTCAGGCTGCCCAAGGAGGTCGTCGCCGGATGACCTCTGTGGAGATCCCGAGCTCGGTCGCGGCAGCGCTGCCGACCCTCTCCGTCTTCGACATCACAAACGAGGTGTCGCGCGCCATCGAGGGCTCGGAACACGCGTCGGGGCTGGCCTACGTCGCTGCCGGCTCGCCGCTCGCCGTCGTGCGCGTCACCGAGCGCGAGTCGGGGTTCTTCCACGACTTCGAAGCCATGCTCTCGCGGCTCGTCCCGCACGAGACCACCGAGCGTGAGCGCCTCATCGTCGCCCTTCTCGGCTCGCGCACCGAGCAGATCCCGTTCGCCGACAGCCGCCTGTGCCTCGGTCAGTGGCAGCGCGTGCTGCTCTTCGGCTTCAACGGCGACGCCTGCGCCGACTACACGCTCACGCTCCTGGGCTGATCGCTCCTCCTAGGCGCTCGCCAACAGCTTGAACGACGTCCCGGTGGGATCCGCGGCCTGTGCCAGGCGGCCCCACGGCGTGTCCTTGGCCTCCTGGGTGACCTTGCCGCCCAGCTCGACGATCCGTTCGAGAGCGGCATCGGTGTCGTCGACGCCGAAGTAGACCGTCCAGAAGGCAGGCGCCGCCTCGGGCATGAACTGCGTCGCGTCCATGATCCCGGCCAGGTCGTCCGCGCCGGCGCGCAATGTGGTGTAGCGGAAGTCCGGCTGGTCGCTGTGCGTGTTGGTGGTCCACCGGAACACGTCGCGGTAGAAGTCGACGCTGTCGTCGTAGTTCCGCGTGTGCAGCTCGAACCACCTCGGCGCGCCGGCCTCGTTCCAGATCTCGAAGCCCGTGACCTGGTCCGGCTGCCACGCGCCGATGCCCGCGCCGCCGGGGTCGCCGATGATCGCGAAGGATCCGTTCTCCGCCACCTGCATCGGCTCCATGTGAACCTGGCCGCCCTTCGCCTTCGCGTCGGCGGCGGTTCGCTCGACGTCGTCGGTCGTCAAGTACGTGGTCCACATGTCCGGCATACCCTGCTGGCCGTCGTTCGCCATGCAGCCGCCGACGTGCTTGCCGTCTTTCAGGAACGTGAAGTACCCGCCGAACTCCTCTCGCTGCAGCTCCGTCGTCCAGCCGAAGAGCCCACCGTAGAACTCGGTGGCCTGCTCCGTGTCCGACGAGTAGAGGTCGATCCAGCAGGGTGCTCCGATGACTAGCGTTGGTGAAGGCATCTGAATCCTCCTTGGGAGATGGTCGTCACACGGTACGACCTGTCCCTACCCCGAAATTCATCGGTCAACCCTAAGCTCTCGCCATGGAGAGTGACCACTGGGACAGCCTGTTCGATGAGCTCTACCTGCGCACGTACGCAAAGCTTCAGGAGAGTGACGACTCGGAAGGACAGGCGCTCGCAGCGGTGGTGCTGACCGGGGTCGCTCCCGGTGCGGAGATCCTCGACGCGCCGTGTGGCTACGGTCGCCACTCGATCCCACTCGCCCGTTCCGGCTACCGCGTGACGGGCGCCGACCGCTCGCCCGTGCTGCTCGAAGAAGCGCGCCGCCGTGCCGGCGACGGCGAGTGGCCGCAGTGGGTGCAGGCAGACCACCGCGAGCTGCCCTTCGACGATGCGAGCTTCGACGCCGCGCTCAACCTCTTCAGCTCGCTCGGCTACCGAGGGGAGACAGGCGACCAGCAGACGCTCTCCGAGCTCAGGCGCGTGCTTCGTCCCGGCGGAGCGCTCGTCGTCGAGACCGCACACCGCGACGCGATGATGCACACCTTTCAACCTCGCAGCTGGGATCCGCTCCCAGACGGCGGCTTCGTACTCGAAGAACGCCGCTTCGATCACCTCGCGGGCGAGATCGAGGCCACGCACACGCATGTGGCGCCTGACGGCTCGCGGCAGTCGCATGCCTACCGCCTGCGCGTGTACAGCGTCACCGAGCTGGCGGCGATGCTTCGCGACGCTGGGTTCGCCGAGGTCGAGGCGTACGGCGGCCTCGACGGTGGCGAGCCGTCCGAGCGCACATGGCGGCTCGCCCTCGTCGGCCGAGTCGCGGTCGGATAGTGTCCGCCGTCAGTGCGCCCCGAAGATCTCTACGACCTCACCTGGGCGTCCGACCCGCGCCTCTCCCCGGACGGCAAGACGGTCGCGTACGTCGTCAACTCGATCGACCGTGAGGAGAACACGTATCGCGGGGCGATCTGGCTGGCGGCCGTCGACGGCTCGTCGCCTCCGAGGCAGCTGACCGCGGGGAAGAAGTCCGACGGCGCGCCTCGCTGGTCGCCGGACGGCACGCGCCTCGCCTTCACGTCCAACCGGGACGGCGACAAGAAGCAGCTCTATGTGCTGCCGCTCGACGGCGGCGAGCCCGTGTGCCTCACCGATCTGAAGGAGGACGCGGCGCAGCCCGCCTGGTCGGCCGACTGCACGCGAATCGCCTTCGCGGCGCGGGTGCCCGATCCGGCGTACGAGGAGGAGGACGAGAAGAAGCGCATGCCGCGCCGCTTCACCCGCCACCGTTACAAGCTCGACTCGGTCGGCTGGACGGGGGACCGGCGGACGCACATCTTCGTCGTTACTGTCGACGGCTCGTCGCCCGCCCAACAGCTGACGGACGGCGACTTCGAGGACGACGCGCCGACGTGGTCTCCTGACTCGTCGAGGATCGCTTTCGCGTCTGCGCGCGACGACGACTGGGACGTGCAGCTTCGGCAGCAGATCTGGGTCGTCGATGCCGCCGGAGGAGAGCCACGCCGCGTGACGCCCGACGACGACTTCTACGACCTGCCCTCGTGGTCGCCGGACGGCTCTGCGATCGCGTGCAACTGGAGCCCGGGCGGCTTCGACCGGCCGCGGCATGACCGGATCGCGGTACTCGACGCCGCAACGGGCGAGCGGCGAGTGCTCACGGAGGAGCTCGACCTCCAGTGCGGCGCGTACCCGCCTGTTCGCGAGCCGATCTGGGACGGTGGCTCGATCCTCTTCGCGGTGGAGGAGCATGGCAACACGCACGTGCGGCGCGTGCCGGCTGACGGCGGAGCCGTCGAGCCCGTCGTCTCCGGCGACGTCTGGGTGAACGGCTTCGACGCGGCTGGCGACGTCGTCGTCCACGCGGCGTCGACGCCGACGATGCCGAACGAGATCTTCGTCGGCGATCGGCAGCTGACCGAGGTGAGCAAGGCGTTCACGGAACAGGCGCCGTGCCAGCTGTCCGAGCGCTTCGTGGCCACGTCGCCCGACGGTGAGGAGGTGGAGGCATGGCTCGTCCGGCCGCACCACTTCGAGGCGGGCAAGCGCTACCCGCTCCTGCTCAACATCCACGGCGGGCCCTTCACGCAGTACGGGAACAAGTTCTTCGACGAGTTCCAGGCGTACGCACGGGCGGGCTACGTCGTCGTCTACTCGAACCCGCGCGGGTCTTCCGGCTATTCGGAAGCCTGGGGACGGGCCATCCGCGGGCCCGTGGACGGTGGTCCCGGCTGGGGATCGCTCGACTACGACGATCTGATGGCGGTCGTCGACGCGGCGCTCCAACAGTTCGACTTCATCGATCCGGACCGACTGGGCGTGATGGGGGGCTCGTACGGCGGCTACATGACGTCGTGGATCGTCAGCCACACCGACCGCTTCCAGGCTGCATGCTCGGAGCGCTCCGTCAACAACATGTACTCGGAGTTCGGATCGGCGGACTTCGGCTGGTTCCACAGGGCGTACACGGGCGTGTGGCCGTTCGAGGACGTCGAGCCGTACCTCGCGCAGTCGCCGACGACCTACGCGGACAAGATCACGACGCCGCTGCTCATCCTCCACTCCGAGAACGACCTCCGCTGCCCGATCGAGCAGGCCGAGCACCTGTTCACGATCCTCCGCCTGCTCGGCCGCGAGGTGGAGTTCGTGCGCTTCCCTGCCGAGAGCCACGAGCTGTCGCGTGCAGGCTCTCCGTTCCACCGCGTGACGCGTCTCGAGATCCTGCTCGACTGGTTCGCGCGCTACCTGCAGTAGGCTCGTCCCAACTCGACTGAGGAGGATGGCATGGCCAAGTGGGTCGCACTCACCGCGAGGAAGCTCAAGCCCGGGTCGTACGACGACTGGCGGCAGGCCTGGGGATCCGGGCGACACGCCGTCCGGCGTCACGGCGTACATCTGCCGCAACGTCAACGACCCGGACGAGATCGTCGCCTTCGGCATGATCGAAGGCGCCGAGGAGAGGAGATCGAGGCACGCGCCGAGGGTGAGGAGGACGGCTCGCGCAGGCCGCGATGGCGCCGCACGTCGAGTCGGTCGGCACCGACGGCTTCTACGAGGTGATCGAAGAGGTCACGTTCTAGCGCGGTACGGCCAGCGGATCCGGCTCGCGTACAGTGGCCAACGTGGCCACGGCCGAGCAGCGCGTGATCCCCGACGGCGCGATCGCCGTGCTCGATCACGGCTTCGTCCGGCTCGACGACGCGATGGCCAGCGACCTGTCAGTGGTCAACTCGGCGCGGGTCAGCTTCGGCCGGCGCAAGGAGGAGATGGACGAGTCCGACGCAGGGCTCGTCCGCTTTCTCATGCGTGACCGGCACGGCACACCGTTCGAGCACAACGCGTTCCGCTTCCACATCCGGGCGCCGATCTTCGTCGTGCGCGAGTGGATGCGGCATCGCGTGGGCTCGTTCAACGAGTTCTCGATGCGGTATGCGAAGGCGACGAGCGACTTCTACGTGCCGGAGGCCGACGACGTCAGGTCGCAGGTCGGCAAGCCGGGCGCGTACTCCTTCGAGCCGGTCGACGCGGAGCTAGCCGAGCAGACGCGTGAGGAGCTACAGGCCGTCTACGACCAGGCGTTCGAGACGTACGAGCGGCTCGTCGAGCTTGGCGTCGCGCGCGAGCTGGCCCGCTCCGTGATGCCGGTCGGCGCCTACACCGAGTTCTACTGGACGGTCAACGCGCGAGCGCTCATGAACTTCGTCTCGCTGCGCGCCGCGGAGACGGCGCAGCGGGAGATCCGGCGCTACGCCGACGCCGTCGAGACCTTCCTGGCCGAGAAGATGCCGGTCACGCACGCGGCCTTCGTCGCCGCGGGCAGAGTCGCGCCGTAGCGTTATCCTCCGCGCAACCCTTACGACTGACGGAGAGGATGCGCATGGCGACGCTGGCATACAACGCCGAGGAGATCGGAGCGCGAGCGCTCGACCCTCGCCTGCTGGAGCTGGACGGGATCTCCCGCCAGACGATCGAGGCCCACTACAAGCTCTACCAGGGGTACGTGGCGAAGCGAAACGAGATCCTCGGCAAGCTGGCAGAAGTCGACGCGTCGGCCGCGAACCAGGTCTACTCGGACCTCCGCGCGCTCAAGGTCGACCTCACGTTCGCCGTCGGCGGCGTGAAGAACCACGAGATCTACTTCGCACACCTAGGTGGCGACGGCGGCGATCCCGACGGACCGATCGGCACGCTCGTCCGGCGTGACTTCGGCTCCATCGACGCCTGGCGCACGGATCTCAAGGCGACGGGCATGGCCGGCCGCGGCTGGGCCTGGACGGCGTACGACTGGGACGAGAGCCGCCTGTTCAACTACGTCGGCGATGCCCAGAACACGTTCCCGATCTGGAACGCGTCGCCCCTCGTCGCGCTCGACGTCTACGAGCACGCGTACTTCCTCGATTACCAGACCGACCGCGGGGCCTACATCGACGCGTTCTTCGACAACCTCGACTGGACGGTCGTCAACGGCTGGATCGAGGCGTACGGCATCCGGCCCTAGGAGGGTCTGGCGAAACAGTGACTGTGCCGCCGGAATCACGCTGGAGGCCGCGCTGCGGCGTCCTCGGTCGCCCACGTACTTCCTTCAGTACGCGGGCTCCCTGCGTCCTTGCATCGTCGGCCTCCAGCGCGCCCCGACGACGAGCACCGTTCCGCCAAACCCTCCCAGGCCTCTGAGGCAATGACGACGGCGCTCTTCGTCGCCGCGGGCTACCTCGTCGGGTCGGTGCCCTTCGGGTATTGGCTCGTGCGCGCCACGAAGCACGTCGACATCCGCACGGTCGGCAGCGGCAACATCGGCGCATCGAACGTCTGGCGGGCGTTCGGCTGGCGGTACGGCGTCGCTGTGATGCTCTTCGACATCGCCAAGGGACTCGTGCCGGCGCTTGTCGCCACGGAGGTCGCCGGCTCGCTTGCAGGAGTGCTGACGGGCGGCGCGGCGATGGTCGGGCACGCGCGGCCGCTCTTCCTCGGCTTCGCGAAGGGGGGCAAGGCCGTGGCGACGGCGGGCGGCACGATCCTCGGCGTCGCGCCGATCGTGGGCCTGATCAGCGCCGGCGTCTGGATCGTCGTCTTCGCCGTCACGCGCTACGCGTCCGTGGCCTCGATGATCTCCGCAGCCTCGTTGCCGCTCGTTGCGTGGGCGCTAGGTGAGCCCTGGCCGGTGATCGCCTTCGGAGGCGCGGCCGCCGTCGCGGTGATCGTCCTGCACCGCCAGAACGTCCGCCGGCTCTTCGCAGGCACCGAGAGCCGAGCCAGGCCGTGGCGGGCGCAGCTGCGAGCGGTTACTGCTCGAGCGGCGCCATCGTCAGGCCGGAGTCCTTGAGCCCCGTCCAGTAGAGCTCGGCCTGCTCGCGGTGGCCGGACCAGACGATGGCCTGGCCCGCGCTGTGAATCGTGTCGGCGAGCCGCAGGCCTTGTTCGTACGAGACCCCTGGTAGGACACGAGACAGGGCTGCGGCCACGCCTTCGAACGTGTTGTGGTTGTCGTTCAGGACGATGACGTTCCAGGGTGCGCCAAAACCTGTGCCGCCTCCCGTCGTCTCCCGCTCGACTGTTTCCGGCGGCGCTAAGACCGCAGCCACTCGGCGAGCTCCGTTTGCGATCCGCCCTCACCCGATGAAAGCTCTGCGCGCAGCTCGCCTACCGTGCCCGCGCGCTCGGCGACCACGTCGTGGTCGTGGATCGTCTCGAGGTTGATCTGCCGCGAGAAGACGAAGTCGCCGTCATCGAGCTTCGGGTAGGCGGCGAGTGTCTCTTGGAGCGCGATGCGGACGGAGTCCTCGACGAAGCGCGGCCGTAGATGAGCGTGCTCGACGACGAACAATTCGTCGGGCCGCTTCAGGAGCTCGTAGACGGGTGCGCTCATCGATCGCTCGACGATTTCGACGAGATCGACGGCGTCGACGGGGCTCTCGGTGCCGACGAGCAGTGTCCCGCGGCCTCGCTGATTGTGGGTCGCGAGCGGCACGAGCTCGAGGATGCGCTCGACGTCGTCCTCGCCGAAGCCGGCCTCGAGCAGGCGCTCCGTGGCGCGGCCGCGCACGAGGCCCTGCGCACACGGGCAGGCGTTGATGCCCGTCGCCTCGACGCCCACGACGCGGCGCGTCCGACCGGGCGAGGCGGCCGCGATGCCGATCAGCGTCACCATCTCCTGCGTGGCAAGTCGTGTGACCGGCGTCTCGCGGCGGATCGGCCACAGCGCGCGGATTGTCACCTCGGCACGCAATGCCTTCTGCCGCTCGACGATGCGGCTCGCGATGTGCTCCGCGAGCAGCTCGACGAGCAGCGCTTCCTCGAAGACCACGGAGTCGATCGCCTCGTCGAAGAGCTCGGGGAAGCGCGACATGTGGACGCCCTTCTGCTCGGCGGCGAGGTCGACCGTGCAGTCGATCGTCGCGGCCATCACCGTCTGCGACTCCTTGCCGGCGATGCGCACAGCCTTCGAGACGCCGGTCACCCCGGCGCGCGAGAGCCCCAGCCGGACTTCCGGCGTCGATGCCTGGAGGTCGTGGGTGAGGCCGAGCTTCGTTGTATCGCTCACAGGGACACGCTAGCGCGCCGCCGTTGGCTCGGAGCAGAAGTGGCACGAAGTTGGCGCAGACACGGAAGTCGTGCCTGGCACCAGAACGCCTTTGTGCCACGCTCGGTCGAGCCGAGCGTCGCAGCGTGGCGGGCCGCGCGCGGCGACGAGGTCGAGATCGTCCTCATCCCCGGCGCCGAGCACGACCTGACGATGCCGGACGGGACGTTCGCTGCCGAGTACGAGCGACGGCTCGTCGAATGGCTTAGCGGACGAGCCGCGACAGACGGCGGTCCTTGAGCACCCGGCCGCCGGTCGGCGGACGGCGGGGAAGTCCACTTGCAGCAAGTAGATTTGCAGACGTTTCCGTGCGCGTGAACCGTCGACACGGCGAGGCTGCGGCATGACCGGGCCTCATCCGCAAGCAATGCTCGACGGGGCTTCTGCGTCGAGTGTCCACCTCTACTGGCTGCCCCTCGGCGCCGGAGGCCACTCGGTACGGTTGAACGGGCGTGTCTTCGAGGCCGTTGTTTCCCGGCTCGAACGGCGGAATGCCTGCGACCTCTACCACTCGGCGCTGATTGCGCGCGTACCGAAGGGCATGTTCGTGATTGAGCAAGCACCCGTCTGGCGAAGCGAGGCCGAGCGCGGGGTCGTCGCCGAAGGAGCGGTCGGAAGCGCGTGGTTGGGGCGCTTCCAGCTCTTCCGCTATGAGATTCGGTGCTGGCGCGGCGGGGTGATACCAGACATCGAGGAGGCGATCAGTGGCCCGGAGCGCGTTACGGAGGATCCCGGCGTCGTGCAACGGATCCTCGAACTGGTGCCGACGGTGCCGACTCCCGTGTGGGGCCGCGACGAACTGCATGCCGGCGAGATGTGGAACTCGAACTCGGTGATCTCCTGGTTGATCGCGCGCAGCGGCCTCGACGCGCGGGCGATTCGTCTTCCGACGGGTGGACGAGCACCGGGCTGGAACGCGGGAATGGTCGTCGCCGAACGGCAGATCGCGGACGTTCTAGCGCAAGAGGCGTGACAGCCGCCGGTCGGCAAGGGTCCTCCCGCCGGTCTGGCAGCTCGGGCAGTAGTAGACCGTGTGCTCCTCGTAGTCGACCCGCGCGATCGGCGTGCCGCACTGAGGGCACGGCTCGCCGAGCCGGTTGTGCACGAGATAGACCGCCTTGTCGTCCTTGCCCTGCAAGCGCAGCTCGAGCGCGCGCGAGAGGTCGACGCGGATGGCGTCGGCGAGCTGCTCCACCTCCTCCACGCTCAGGTCGGTCGAGGCCTTGAACGGCGAGAGCCGGGCCCGCAGCAGGATCTCGTTCGCGTGCGCCCGGCCGACGCCGGCGATGGCGCGCTGGTTGCGCAGCAGTGGGTGGAGCTGGCGGCGCTCGCGTCCCAGGATCTCGGCCAGCGACGACGCATCGAGCTCGAGCGCGTCCGGCCCGAGGTGGGCGAGGCCTGCCTCCAGCGCGCCGGGCGTTACGAGCCACACGCCGGCCCGCTTCTTCTTGCCCGCCTCGGTGAGTACCAGCTCGGCGCCGCCCTCGAAGCGCAGGCGGAACATCGGCGCTTTCGGCTTCTTGGCGCTCGCCGTGAGGTAGCGCAGCCTCCCGGCGCTCATCAGGTGGATGCGCAGGACGAGATCGTCGCCGTGGACGGGGAAAAGCAGGTTCTTGCCGCGCCGCCCCGCGCCCTCCAGCCGCTTCCCGTCGAGTGCCGACAACGGCGGATAGAACGTCTTCAGCGTCGCGATGTGTGCGGGGCCGGCCTGCTCGATCGCGTGCGCCGAGACGAGTGGATCGAGCTCGCGGACCCAGGCCTCGATCTCCGGTAGCTCAGGCATCCGCGGGTGCGACGAGGGGAGCGACAGCTAGGGGCGCACCGGCGTCGGGCTCCGGCTCGGTCGGCATCTCACGGATGTGGCGGATCGGCGAGAGCGCGACGGGAAGAAAGCACAGGCACGCTCCGATGGCACCGATCCACAGCGCCGCTTCCAGTCCGAGCGACGAGGCGATCGCACCACCGGCGAGCCCTCCCAGCGGGATCGTCCCCCAGACGATGAAGCGCCGCGTCGCGTTGAGGCGCCCAAGCAGCCGCTCAGGCGTGAGCGTCTGCATGAGGCTGATCGCCGTGATGTTGTAGAGGACGGCCCCGGCCCCGGCGATCACGAATGCCGCGACGAGCACGGGCTCCGGGAACGACTTCGGTGCGAGCGGCACCAGGATGAGCGCCGGGCCGAAGAGAATCGCCGACAGGACGATCGTCGGGCCGACGCCGATCCGCGCGGAGATCCGCCGAGCCGTGAACGCCGCCGCGAGGCCACCGAAGCTGCCGAGCGTGAACACGAGCCCGATCAGCTCAGCGGACATGTCAAGCGTCCGCACGGCATAGACGAGAATGATTGACGTCGCGAGCATCGAGAAGAAGTTCGAGGACGCCGTCGTGATCGAGATTGGGCGCCAGTAGGGATGACGTACGAGGTACCGGAACCCCTCGACGAGCTCGCGCCACATACTCGGATGCTCGACGGGCTCGGGTGCGGGCTCGCGCGTCCGGATCCAGATCAGCGCGACGGCCGAGCCGAGGAAGCTGATCGCGTCGACGAGCACCGCATACGGCGCCGTGAGGATCCCGACGAGCAGGCCGCCGGCGCCGGGACCGGCGATCTGCGCTGCGCTGCGGCTCACCTCGAGCGCCGAGTTGCCCGAGACGAGCTGGTCGCGGCGGACGAGCGACGGGAGGTACGACTGGTATGCGACATCGAAGAAGACCGTCAACGTGCCTGCGACGAATGCGGCGACGTAGAGCTGGCCGAGTGTGAGCGCGTCCGCAAAATACGCGATCGGAATCGATGCGAGCGCCGCCGCGCGTCCGAGGTCGGACACGATCAGGATGGGACGGCGGCGGAGCCGATCGACCCAGACACCGGCCGGAAGCGTGAATAGGAGGAACGGGAGGAAGTAGACGGTAAAGAGCGACCCGACCGCGAAGGCGCTCGCGTCGAGCACGAGGATCGCCGTCAGCGGGATCGCGAGCTGTGATATCTGCGTTCCGACCTGGCTGATCGTCTCGCCGGTCCAGAGCTTCAGGAAGTCGCTGTGGCGCCAGAGGCCCCCCTCGGGCCAGGCCAGCTTTAGGCTCCTCTGCATGGAGGCGATCAGCGTATCCGTCCGACGCGGCGCGACGGTCGAGGCGCGCCATCGCGTCCACGCTGTCGCTGTTCAGGGCGGCGAGGTCGTCGAATTCGCCGGCGACACCGGTCTCACGTGCTTCTTCCGCTCGAGCGCGAAGCCGATTCAGGCGCTGCCGCTCGCACGCGTCCGGCCCGATCTCGCCGATGCCGAGATCGCGATCGCGTGCGCGTCCCATCGCGCCGAGCCCGCGCAACTCGCAGCCGTGCGTAGCCTGCTCGCGAAGGCTCCGGCCACCGAGGACGACCTCGAGTGCGGCGAGCAGGAGGGGCGTCCTCCAGGACACGTACATCACAACTGCTCCGGGAAGCACGCCGGCTTCCTCGCTGTCTGCCGCGCGCGCGGCTGGGAGGCGGAGGGGTACCGGCTCGCCGACCACCCGCTCCAGCGCGAGCTGTTAGAGGAGGTGGCCGCGGCGGCGAGGCTCCGGGCAGCAAAGATCCCGACGGCAGTGGACGGCTGCGGGGTCGTCACGTTCGCGTTGTCGCTCGACCGGATGGCGGCGTCGTTCGCCGGGCTCAGGCTGCTCGACGGGTCCGACCGTATCCTGGCTGCGATGCGCGCTCACCCTGAGCTCGTCGGCGGCGAGGGCTCGCTCGACACCGACCTCATGCGCACGCATCCGGGCTGGGTGGCGAAGGGTGGTGCGGAGGGCCTGCTCTGCGCAGTGTCGCCTGACGGCACCGGCTACGCGGTCAAGTCCGAGGACGGCAACCCGCGCCCGCTGCGGCCCGCGCTGGCGCGATTTCTCGAGGCGGATCTCGGTACCGTGCCGATCAAGAACTCGCGTGGAGAGACCGTGGGGGAGGTGATCGCCGAATGACCGAGTTTCCGCTGCGCGATCCGAACGACGTCGCGGCCTACGACAACGCGCTGGCCCACATTGTGGTCGGCGAGCTCAAGCCGCTCACGACGCCAATCGAGATCGTCGACTACGACCCAGGCTGGCCCGCCCTGTACGAGCGGGAGGAGGTGCGTATCCGCGGGGCGCTCGGCGAGAAGGTCGTGCGGCTCGAGCACGCGGGCTCGACATCCGTGCCCACCCTCCCCGCCAAGCCGATCATCGACATCGTGCTCGAGGTCCAGGATTCCGCCGACGAGCCGGCGTACGTATCCGACCTCGAAGCCGCCGGTTACGTTCTTCGCTGGCGGGAGCCCGAGTGGTTCGAGCACCGAATGTTCAAAGGACCGGACACGAATGTGAATCTGCACGTGCTGTCAGCGAACGAGCCGGAGACCGATCGCATGCTCCTGTTTCGTGACTGGCTGCGCACGAACGCGGCTGACCGCGACGTCTACGCGAGCAAGAAGCGCGAGCTCGCAGCCCGTGACTGGAAGTACGGGCAGCAGTACGCGGACGCGAAGACGGCGATCGTGGCGGAGATCATGGCCCGTGCAGAAGCGGCGAAGCAGGGGGGATCAGCGTGAAGGTGCACATCATCAGCGACATGGAAGGTGTTGCGGGCATCGTCAAGTGGGAGCAGGTGTCCGGCGGCGACCCGATGTACGAGGAAGGGCGCCGGCTCTACACCGAGGAGATCAACGCGGCCGTACGTGGCGCGAAGGCGGCCGGCGCGACAGAGATCGTCGTCATGGACTGCCACGGGGCCGGCAAGGGCTGGACGTTCAACTCGCTGATCCCGGACCTGCTCGA
Organism: uncultured Actinomycetes bacterium; assembly: GCA_963786725.1. Lineage (GTDB taxonomy): Bacteria > Actinomycetota > Thermoleophilia > Gaiellales > Gaiellaceae > PALSA-612. Next base: position 60,022 of record CAWBAD010000009.1, read on the forward strand.
CTCGGCCTGCGAGTTCGTGGTGCAGCAGGAGTGGACGGAGTACACGGGCTTCCTGGAGGAGGGCTGCGATGCAGCGCTCTTCGTCGGCATGCACGCCCGCGCGGGAACGCGCGACGGCGTCATGAACCACACCGTGTCGGGGCAGTCCTGGCAGAACCTCTCTTTCAACGGCACGCTGGTCGGCGAAACCGGGATCAACGCAGCGCTCTGTGGGAACTGGAGCTGCCCCGTGCTCCTCGTCACCGGTGACGCGGCGGTCTGTCGTGAGGCGAGCGAGCTGCTCGGCGACAGCTTGACGACGGTCGCGGTCAAGAGCGGCCTCGGGCAGTTCAGCGCACGTCAGTTCCCCGCCCAGCGCGCCCGCGAGCTGATCGAGGCGGGAGCGAAGGCGGCGCTGTCGGACCTGAATGCCGTCGCGCCGTACGACCCTGGTAGCCCGTGCACGATCGAGGTGGAGTTCACACGGACGGCCTCACTCGACGAGTACGCCCGTAAGCCTGGCGTCGTGCTCACCGCCGAGAGGACGATCACGTCGACCGCAGACACCTGGTGGGAGGCTTGGCAGCAGTTCTTTCTGCGCTAGCGACGCTCGTCGTCGCGTTGGCCGGCGCGGCCTGGCAGTCGCACGAGCCGCTCCCCGTGCCGCGCACCGAGGTCGCCGCCGCGCCCTTCCGCGGAGATATCGCCGTCGTCGGCGGCTACCTCGCCGACGGGACGTCCACGGACGACGTCGATCTCTACGATCCCGCAGCCGACGACTGGAGCCGGCTCCCCGACCTGCCTGTCGGCGTCAATCACGCCGCGGCTGCGTCGGCAGGCGGAAAGCTCTACGTCGTCGGTGGCTACGGCGGGCCGGGAGTCAGGCTGCGCTCGGCGTACGTCTTCGACGGCGATCGCTGGCGCGCGCTGGCGCCCATGCCGGACGCGCGTGGCGCTGCCGGCGCCGCCGTCGTCGTCGGCAAGCTCTACGTCATGGGCGGCGTCGGCCCGAACGGTCTCGCGCGTCGCGCGTTCGCGCTCGACCTGAAGACAGGCCGTTGGACGACGATCGCCGGCTCGCCGACGGCCCGCGAGCATCTCGCGGTGACCGCGGCGGCTGGAAAGGTCTACGCCGTCGCCGGACGTCGTGCCGGCTACGACACGAACCTCCGCGCCTTCGAGTCGTACTCCCCGGCAACGAAGCGCTGGTCGAAGCTAGCGCCGCTGCCGGACCCACGCGGTGGCACAGGAGCCGCCTACGCGAAAGGGCTCATCGTCTCCGTGGGCGGGGAGGAGCCGCAGGGCACGATCGGCTCCGTGTACGGCTACAACGTCGTGACGAAGCGCTGGCGCCGCCTCGCCGATCTGCCCACGCCGCGCCACGGGGTCGGCGTCGCAGCGGTCGCCGGGCGTGTCTACGTCATCGGGGGCGGTACCGAACCGGGCCTGTCGGTCAGCGGCGCGAACGAGTCACTGACGCCGTGACGGACGAGGGAAGTCAGTTGACGGGCGCCGCCGCCCCGGCCTGGTCCTTCGCCTCCTTGGCGCGCGCTGCGGCGAGGTCGGGTGCGTCGTCAGGCTTGCGAATGTCGAGCGCCCAGAGCTTCAGCTTCGCGATGCGCCCGCGGATCTCGAGCTCGTCGTAGTAGACGAGGTCGGGCGGCCGCTCGCTCATCATCTCGATCGTCGACTCCGCGATTAGCACTGAGTAGGGCGTGCCCTTCGTCATGCCCTCGATGCGCGAGGCCGTGTTCACGACGTCGCCGACGGCCGTGTAGTCCATCCGCCGCTCGTGGCCGACGTTGCCCGTCATGACGGGGCCGGAGTTGAGCCCGATGCCCATGAAATACCCCTCGCCGTAGCCCTGCTCGCGCATCCACGCGTTGAACTTCGGCAGCCGCTCCAGCAGCATCTCGTGCGAGGCGGCGAGCGCGCGATCGGCGTGATCCTCCTGCTCGAGCGGCGCGCCCCAGATCGCATAGATGCCGTCGCCCATGTAGCAGACGAGCGTGCCGCCGTGGTCGAGGATGGCCTCGCTCATCTCGTGGAGGTAGTAGTTGAGCACGGTGATGACGTTCTCGGCCGGCATGTCCTCTGCGCTCGAGGTGAACCCTCTGAGGTCGGAGAACATGACCGTCGTCACCAGCTCCTTGCCCTGCAGGCGCAGGTCGGCGTCGGCGTGGGCCAGCACCTGGTCGACGACCTGCTCCGGCACGAAGCGCGAGAAGACGTCGCGCACGCGCTCGCGCTCGAAGGCCGCGAGCGAGTAGTGCGCGCCGACCGAGCCCACGGTCGCCATCACGAGGGCGGCGGTCGGATAGACGTAGGACGACACGCGTCCGTTCTCGAAGGCCAGCTGCGTGCCGAGTGAGAAGAGCCCGTAGCCGACGATGCCGACGGCGACTGCGACGAGCGGACCGGCCCGGAGGCTGACGAGCGGGACGAGCAGTCCGAGCGCGAAGATGAGCACGATGTTCCAGCCCATCGAGAGGCTGCGCATCGGGAAGCCGGCCAGCGCCGTCGCGATGGCGTTGGCCTGGATCTCCGGCCCTGACATCACAGCGCCGGTCGGCGTTGCGTGGATGTCCTGGAGCGACGGCGCCGTCGCCCCGATGACCACGACCTTGTCCTTGAACACACTCGGCGGCACGGCGCCATTCAGGACGCGCGAGTACGAGTACGCGGTGACCGTCCCCGGCGAGCCGGCGTAGTCGATCCACTGCAGCTCGCCGCCCATCTCGTCGCGCGTGATTGGCGCTGCCGCGGGCGATCTCCGCACCGACGAGCGCGAATCCCTTCAGCCCTTCCACCTCGAACGGGAAACGACGGATGATGCCGTCCTTGTCGGTGGGGAGGTTCGCGTTCCCGGCGCGCGCTCGCAGCTCCTTGAGGGCGGCCGCGTCGAAAATGAGGTTCGGCCGACCCTTGTCGTCCACTTCGGTGGTGGAGAGGACCACGAGACGAGGGTGGCGAAACAGCGCGTTGCCGAGAGCGTTGTCCTCCGCGGCCGTGCCGTACTCCGAGAACTGGACGTCGAAGGCGACCGCCCTCGGCTTGCCCTTGGCGATCGCTTCGAACACCCGGGCGTGCATCCCCCTCGGGAACGGCCACTGCTCGTTGAGCTCCTGGAACGTCACGTCGTCGACCTTGACGATGACGACGCCCGAGGGCGGCGGCTGGTCGCCGCGGATCGAGAAGCGGAGATCGATGGTCTGGCGCTCGAGGTTGTCGAGGAAGCGGAAGTGGAGCAGGTACGCGGCGGTGGCCGTGAAGATCGAGCCCAGGGCAACGAGCAGGAAGAACCGCGTCCGGAGGCTCATGTTCCGCGGATTCATGGCCTAGAAGGATAGGCTCGCCGTCACGCGAGCGCAGCGGTCCGTGCGCCCACGGCCGGCGCGAACTTGAAGCCATGGCCCGAGCAGGCCGAGCACACGACGATCGTGCCGTGCCGCTCGGTGACGAAGCGGTCGTCCTCGATGTTCGTGTAGAGGCACGTCTCGGCACGCGTCGGACGGGGATCGGCAGCCGGATAGCGCTCCCGCACCCAGTCGGCCGCGGCGTCCACGACGGCCGGATCGGGATCACCTCGCTCGCCGGGATCGACGGACGCGCCCGAGTGGTGAAGTCCCACCTTGAGGACGTTCTCGCCTGCGGCCAGCGAGTACGCGTGCCTGCCCAGTGTCCTCGTTCCAGTCGATGACTGACGGCAGGATGTGCGAGCCCGGGAGGTCGAAGTACGCCACGGTCTCCTGCGACACGTTCGTGTCTAGCTCGATGCCGGCGTCCGCGAGCAGCGGCGTCGCCCAGGCGCCGGCTGCGACTACAGCGAGCGCGGCATCGATGGTGCCGGCAGAGGTCTCGATCGACACGCCGTCCGCGCCGGCCCTCAGAGCGAGCACGCGCACACCCGACTCCACCGGTATTCGCCGCGAGCAGGCGGCGAGGGCGCGGTCGGCGCGGACGATGCCGCCGTGCAGCTCGAGCACGACCTCGCCCTCCAGCTCGATGCCGAAGCGCTCGGCGACCTCTGGCGGTGTGAGCACGTCGTACTCCGCGGAGCAGGCGTCGAGCGCCGCGCGCAACGGCGCGCTGTCGCGACGCGCGTCGAGGAGCCCTGTGAGCGAGAGGAGCTCCACCCCCGACTCTTCCTCCAACTCGCGCCACAGGGGCAGCGCCTCCTGCGCGAGAGCGACCCACTCCGGCTCGTCGTAGGCGAAGCGGAAGATGCGGGACGCACCGTGGCTCGATCCATACGGGTGGCCGACCTCGAACTGCTCGAGCACGGTGACGTCGCGCCCCTGGCGCGCGAGCGCCCAGGCTGACGCCAGGCCCATCACGCCCGCCCCCACGACGACGACGTCAGTGGTGCGCGTGGGCAACGGCGTGGCCCCGGCCACGAGCGATCAGCCAGCGGTTGACGGGAAAGGCGGCGACGAAGGCGACGGCCAGCGCCAGCGCAAGCGAGCCCCAGAACAGGGCCGTGTCCAGGCCGGCCTCCATGGCGCCCGGGATGACGAGGATCACGGCGTTGTCGACGATCTCCATGACCGTGATGGAGATCGTGTCAGCCGCAAGCGCGACTCCTGCTGCGGTGCGCAGCGGCATCCCCCGGCGGACGAGCGGGACGAACGTGAACGAGTAGCCGAAGAAGAAGGCAAGCGCGATCGCGAGCACGATGGTCGGCGCGTTGCCCCAGCCCAGGGCCGTGCCGATCGCAAGCCCAAGGATCTCGCCCACGGCGCAGCCGGTGAGGCAGTGCAATGTTGCGCTCAGCGCCACCCGGTTCGTGCTCGCGTCGTGCTCCACGCGCAATAGGCTGCCAGCATGCTTACGTCGATTGCAATTTCCCGCGAAGAGCTCGCTGCGCGAAGAGCGGGGCTCCGCGAGCATCTCGACGCCGCAGGGCTCGCCGGCGCCGTGCTCTTCGACAACTACTACGTCCTCTACTACGCCGGCTTCGCGTTCATCCCCACCGAGCGCCCGATCGCCTTCGTCGTCTCAACGGGCGGCGAGCCGGCGATGCTCGTGCCGCGGCTCGAGGTTGAACACGCTCGCGGCGCGACGGGGATCGAGCGGATCGCGCATTACGACGAGTTCCCCGGCACGCCGCGGGCGGAGACGTCGCTCGCCGAGTTGCTCGCCGACATGGGCATCACGGGGCGGGTCGGTGCCGACCAGGACGGCTACCCGTGGATCCTCGGCTACCAGGGGCCCTCGCTCTCCGAGCTGACCGGCGCCGAGGTCGTTCGGGTGGGTGCGTTCGTCGAGGCGCACATGGCGGTGAAGTCGGAGGCCGAGCTCGCGCTGATCCGCGAGAGTGCGAAGTGGGGGAACCTCGCGCACCGGCTCTTGCAGCAGTACACGCGTGCGGGGCTGACTGAGACGGAGGTGACACAACGCGCGTCGGATGAAGCGACGATGGCGATGCTCCAGGCGCTCGGCCCCATCTACCGCGGTCAGAACCCGCATACGCGAGGTGCGCACGCCGGCTACCGCGGTCAGATCGGGCGCGGCTCGGCGATCCCGCATGCGCTCGCCAACAACGTCGTCTTTCAGGCGGGAGACGTGCTCGTCACCGGGGCGAGCGCCGCCATGTGGGGCTATCTCTCGGAGCTGGAGCGGACGATGGTGATCGGGCCACCGACCGACGAGCAGCGACGGCTGTTCGGCCACATGGTTGCGCTCCAGGACATCGCCTTCGAGGCCATCAAGCCGGGTGCGCGCTGCGCCGATGTCGATAAGGCCGTGCGGGCGTACTTCGACGAGCACGAGCTGATGCCCTACTGGCGCCACCACACGGGACACGCGATCGGGCTGCGCTACCACGAGGGTCCGTTCCTCGATACGGGAGACGACACGGAGATCGTCCCCGGCATGGTCTTCACCGTCGAGCCGGGCCTCTACTCGCCGGAGCTCGGCGGCTTTCGCCACTCCGACACCGCTGTCGTCACCGAGGATGGAATCGAGCTCGTGACGTACTACCCCCGCGACCTCGAGAGCCTGACGCTGCCGCTCTGACGTTTCTCGCTCCACTGGCGCGGGTAACACGTGTTACGTGAGCCGCACTCGCGTTCTTGCCCTTTGCACGGCGGGCGTGCTGGCGCTTGCATCGACGGGTTCCGCGGCTCGCATCGTCGGTAGCAACGGCAACGACACGCTTCGCGGCACGCCTGTTGCCGACACGCTGTACGGCAAGAAGGGCAACGACACGCTCTACGGTGTTGCCGGCAACGACCTGCTCGTTCCCGGGCCGGGACGGGACACCGTGTACTGCGGCAAGGGCAGGGACACGGTCCAGGCGGACTACCAGGATCGGGTCTCCAAGGACTGCGAGGTGGTGAAGCGGACGATCCCGCCGCCTCCTCCGTCCCCGCCACCGCCACCGCCACCGCCACCGCCACCGCCTCCGTCTCCGGCGGTCGCGGGCCGCTACTCAGGGACGACGACCCAGAGCGAGAAGGTCACGTTCGAGGTGCTGACCGGCGGGACGTCGCTCAAGAACTTCATGTTCAACGACGTCAACCTCTCCTGCCAGCCGCCCGATCTCGTCTCCGTCAACGAGCCGGGGCCGACGCTGGCCAAGGAGCCGGTCACGGTCAAACCCGACTCGACCTTCCTCATCGAGTCCTCAGAGTCGGGTGTCGTCGAGGGCACCCCGTTCACGGACAACATCAGGGTGACGGGGAGCTTCTCGGGGACGACCGCGTCGGGCGAGTACGAGGAGACGTTTGCCGTCGACCTCGGCTTCATCGTCATCTCCTGCACGGCGCCGAATGTCACGTGGACGGCGTCGCTTCAGCCGTAGCTAGAGCCCGGACGGGAAGGGGAAGAACGAGGGAATCGGCTTCGGGATCGAGGCGAACGTCCCGTACGCGACCACGATCTCCTGGTGCTCCCTGAGCGCGATCTGCCGCGGGTTGCCGAGCCAGCGGTCGCCGTTGACGAACACCCAGACGCGCTCCTTGCCCTTCGCGCAATAGGCCCCCAGGCACGTGGCCGAGAAGCGGAGGCCCCACACGTCGAAGAACTGGCCCAGGGTGAACTTGCGAACCGTCGACGACTCGACGTGCATGATCCCCGAGAAGTCGTGCGTGTGCAGCGGCGAGATGAAGCGCTCGTTGAAGTCGATGCCGATGCCCGCGGGGATCGGGTAGCCGTTGCCGCGTACGACCACGTCGAGATGCTGGTGCGTATGCAGGCGCTGGCCCTCCGCTCTGAGCGCCGGTAGCCCGATCTGCTCGAGACGCGCGTGGAGCAGCGCGCGGTTGTTCGCGGGCCACGGTGCCTTCGAGGTCATGAGCCCCGGCAGCTTGGCTTCACGGGCGGTTGCCGAGCCGGCCAGCGCAGCCGCAGCTAGCAGGCAGAGAGCGAGTGACGCGACCCGGGTCACCTTCGAATGTTAGGGCTCGGACGCGGGGCGCAGCAGTTCCAACCGGTCGACGCGCCGTAGGTCCGGGAAGAACCGCCACCAGAGCGCCGCGATGGCGATCGTCGCCACGCCGCCCAGCACCACGGCCGGCACCGCGCCGATCAGGGCCGCCGCGATCCCTGACTCGAAAGCTCCCAACTCGTTCGACCCGCTGATGAACACCATCTCCACCGCGTTCACGCGGCCACGCAGCTCGTCGGGCGTCGCGAGCGCGACCGTCATCGAGCGGATGTTCATGCTGAACATGTCGGCGAATCCGGCTACTGCCAGGGCGGCCACGGACAGCGGGAACGACTTCGAAAGCCCGAACACGATCATCGAAGCGCCGAAGATCGCCACGACGAAGAGCAGCGTGCGGCCCGCGTGGCCGCGGATCGGCCGGTGGGCGAGCAGGACGCCTGCAGTGAGGGCACCGACCGCCGGCGAGCTGCGCAGGATGCCGAGACCCACTGGCCCGACGTCGAGGATGCTCTTCGCGAACAGTGGCAGCAGCGCCATCGCGCCGCCGAAGAGAACGGCGAACAGGTCGAGGGTGATGGCGCCGAACAGGACCGGCGTGCGACGGACGAATCTCAGACCTGCGAAAAGTGCCTCGCGGCTCATGGCCGGCTCCAGCAGCCGCTCCTCCGTGCGCTCGTTCACGCCGAGCACACAGATGAGCGCCGCGACGAACAGCGCGCACGCGACGACGTAGACGAGCTCTGCCCGCACGACGAAGAGCAGGCCGCCCACAGCCGGCCCGATGATCGTCGCGCTCTGGAACGCGATTCCGCGCAGGGCCAACGCGCTCGCGAGCAGGTCCGCCGAGACGAGCGTGGGCGGCATGGAGCGGGATGCCGGCCAGCCGAGGGCGGCCGCTGAACCGGCGGCGAGCGCGAGCAGGAGGAAGGGCCACAGCGAATTCGCTCCCGCGAGCGTGACGACGAGCAGCCCGCCGGCGATCAGCCCGTCGAGCACGATCGCCGCGGCGAACACGAGCCGTCGCGGAAGCCGGTCGGCCACGTGGCCTGCGGGCAACGCCAGTAGGGGCAAGGGGAGGAACTCTGCGAGACCGATCAGACCGAGGTCGAGCGGGTTCTCGTGAATGGCGTAGACCTGCCAGCCGACTGCCACCGCCATCATCTGCGCCGCGAAGCCCGTCGCGAGAATCCCGATCCAGAACAGCGAGAAATCCCGCTGCTGGAGTGGGGGCGGTAGCCGCTTTCTCACACGCCCAGCCTACGGCCCTGACCAGAGTTGACGTGTCGTAAGAGGACTAGGATGCGTCGCCGACATGAAGGCGATGCGCCCCGTATTCCTGCTCCTGCTCGTGCTCGCGGCCGCCACGGCCGTGTCCGTTTCGGCTGCGGTGCGGCCGGCTGTCGTCGCGAGCATCACCGACGGGGATACCGTGCGGCTCGCGGACGGGCGACGCGTCCGCCTCCTCCAGATCGACACGCCCGAGCTCGGCACCGGCGAGTGCTACTCGCGTGCGGCTCGAAAGGTGCTGGTGCGGCTCGTCCCTGAAGGCAGCACCGTGGGGCTGGAGAGCGACGCCCACCTCGACCAGGTCGACCGCTACGGCCGTCTCCTCCGCTATCTCTGGCGCGGCCGCGTGAACGTCAACCTCGAGCTCGTGCGCCAGGGCGCTGCCGCGCCGTACTTCTACGACGGCGACCGCGGACGGTACGCGGACCGGCTGCTCTCGGCAGCGAAGGCGGCGAAGGCAGCCAGGCGCGGTCTCTGGGGTGCTTGTCCCGGCACGATCCTCGACCCGTCGAAGCAGGTCGAGACGCGGCAGAAGGACACGACGCCTCGTCCGCTGGTGCCGCGCAGTGGCTGTGACCCGTCGTACCCGACGGTGTGCATTCCGCCGTATCCGCCCGATCTCGATTGCGCCGACGTGTCGGAGAAGGGCTTCAAGGTCGTCGGCACGGATCCGCACGGCTTCGACGGCGATCGCGACGGCGTCGGCTGCGAGACCTAGGAAGAGGGGTCAGGCAGACTCACGAGCTGCCGACTACAGACACAACGTGAGCCTACGCCTGCTCGCACTCTGCGCCCTAGCCGCCTCGCTGTTCGTGCCCAGCGCGACCTCGGCAACGTTTGCCGACCCGTACAACCCGGATGCCTCCTTCGTCGTCAGCGATGAGCCACGCAGGGTTGGACAGCCGATCGAGTTCGTGGCGCTGGCGGATGGCTACTCGCGCTACGACTGGAACTTCGGCGACGGCTCGTTCGGCCGCGGCCTGGAGGCTTCACATAGCTATCGCGAGCCCGGGCGCTACGTAATCACGCTCGAGGTCGTCACCGCCGGCGGTGCGTACGCGGCGAAGACCAAGAGCGTCACCGTGCACGGCGCTCCCTCGCCGGACGCCTTGCCGACCCTGCGTGGTCGTGTCCCCCGGAGCCACAAGGATCCCGAGCTCAGCAAGGCCGCAGCCGCGTTCGGCAAGCAGCTCACCAACCGGTGGAGCCCGCGGGCCGTCCTCTGCTGGAGCGAGCTCGACTGGTCGACGCTCACGGGTCCGAAGCACGAGATCGTGGCGGGCTTCGTCGAGTTCCGCAGCCCTCGCCAGGTGCATCTTGCTCCGAACATCTGCAAGCGGCTGGAGCTCGTCCGCTACAAGCGGCCGAGGCCTGCAGCAACGCTCTTCACCGCGTTCAGCGTGCTCGTCTTCACGCACGAGGTGGTGCACACGCTGGGCATCACGAACGAGGCTGCGGCAACCTGCTTCGGGCTCCAGCTCACGGGATTCATGAGCAGGGCGCTCGGCACGAACCGGGCGTACGCGATGCGGCTCGAGGCGCTACTTACGAGGTGGTACAAGGAGAGCAACCTCGCGCCCGGCTACTGGAGCCCGGAGTGTCGCGACGGTGGCAGGCTCGATCTCCTCCCCGAGGAGAGAGGCTGGCCGCTACCTCAGCGTGTGAGGTGACGCTCGAGCCAGTCGGCGGAGAGTTTCATGGCCTTCACCTCGTTCTGGCGTTTCGTGAAGCCGTGACCCTCGTCCTCGAACACGACGTACTCGACCTCGCGGTCCAACGACCGTAGCTTCTCGACGAGCTGGTCGGATTCCGATTTCACGACGCGGGGATCCTTCGCACCCTGGATCACCAGGAGCGGGGTCTTCGTGTTCTCGATGTACGTCAGCGGCGACCGCTCGCGTAAGCAGTCGGCGTCCTCGTCGGGATCGCCCACGAACCGCTTCATCATCCTCCGCCAGGACGGCGGCACCGCCTTCGCGAACGTGATGAGGTTCGACGGACCGACGATGTCGACGGCCGCCGCCCAGTAGTCCGGCAGCCGTGTGACGCAGGTGAGCACGGCGAAGCCGCCGTACGAGCCGCCGAAGACGCCAATCCGCTCCGCATCCGCCCAGTCCTGGTCGTGCAGCCACTTGACCGCGTGCTCCCAGTCCTTCATGTCGCCGCCGCCCCAGTCGCGCTGAACGAGCCGCTGGTACGACTTGCCGTAGCCCGTCGAGCCTCGGATGTTGGTCGCCAACACGGCGATGCCGCGGCTGAGCAGGTACTGGTAGAGCGGGTGGTAGAGCGGCTGCTCCTGCGCCTCCGGGCCGCCGTGGATCGACAGCACCACCGGCAGCCGTCCCTCGACATCGGGCGGCCTGTAGAGCCAGGCAGGAATCTCACGGCCGTCGAAGCTCGGGTATCCGATCAGCTCGACGTCGGAGAGATCGTCCTCGCGTGGCACGCCGATTCGGCTCTCCGTGACTGCGTGCGAGCCCGGGACGTCCGTTCTCGCGACCCACACCTCCGGAGGGCGGCGAGGTCCCGTGAGGATGGCAGCGACCTGTGAGCCGTCATCCGAGAGCGCGATCGGCGGAGTGAATCCGGTCAGGTGTGGGCGGGCGCCGGCGGGAAGGTCGGGATCCGGCAAATCCTCTCCAGACTCGAGATCGCGCAGCTTCACGATCTCCCAGCCGTCGACGTTGAGGAGCCAGGCGAGCACGCGGCCGTCGCCCGAGATCGTCACTCCCTCCACGTCCCCGTCCGGCGTCTCCACCCAGTCGAAGCGACCGGCGGCGAGGTCGTAGAACCCTAGCCCGCGAAACTCGCGGCCCTCGTCGGTCAGCAGGTAGAAGCCCGATCCGTCGGCAGCCCAGGGCCCCGGCGCGTAGATGCCGTCCTCGTCATGCGGGGTGAGCTCCGTCGTCTCGCCCGATTCCAGGTCGACCAGGTGGATCGACGTGTCGCTGTTGTTGCGGAAGTCGACGGCCAGCAACTTCGTGCCGTCCGGCGACCAGTCGCCCACGGCTGCGTACATCCCCTCGCCGAATACGTTGCGCGTGTCGCCTGTCGCCAGGTCCAGGATCCACACCTCGACGTCGGTCGGCGTTCTCGCGTTCGACGAATACGCGAGCTTCGTGCCGTCCGGTGAGAACGCTCCAGGCTCCACGAAGTGCTGCACCTCGGGCTCGTCGGTGATCTGCTCGGGCCAGCCTTCGGCGGGGTCGAGGACGAACAGCTGGTGGAACTCGTCGCCGTCGCGGTCGGCGCAAAGAACGATCGTGCCGTCCTGCGGCGAGACCGCAACTTGCCGCACAGTCTCTGCCGTGAACGACGTCAGCTGGTCCGGCCAGCCACCGTCGACGGGCACGCGCCAGAGATTGAACTGGCCGGACATGTTGCTGACGAAAAGCACGTGCGCGGCATCGCGCGTGAACGCGAGGGCGGCCCCAAAGCGGCGGTAGCCGATGAAGCGCTCGAAGGCGGGCCGCTTCGTCGACGTGCTCACGGTCGCCACGCCGCGGACAATACTCGCCCGGCCTCGAGTCGGAGGCGGTGGGTCAGTAGTTAGAGGAAGCCTCGTCAGCGAATTCGCCGATGCCGCCCGGTCGGCTACGAGAGAGCCTCGGAGTGTTGGGGCTTCCCCCAAGCCCCCGAAAGTGAGAGGTGACTGATGTTCAACTACGTCGGACTGTTCCGGATGACCCCGGTTGCCCGCGAGAACCTCGAGAAGACCCCCGAGTACTTCGAGAAGATCTACAAGATCGTGGAGCTCGAGGGCGGCAAGGTCGACCGGTTCCTCGCGATCATGGGCCCCTGGGAGTACCTGGGCATCTTCACGTACCCGGATCTCGAGGCCGCGTTCCGCGCGCTCGGCAAGATCGCGAAGCTGGAGATCTTCGAGACGGAGACGTTCCCGGCTGAGGACGTCGAAGTCTTCTTCAAGGTTCTCGTCTAAGCAGGCGAGTCCGGCTCTCTCACCCGAGAGCCCCCGGTTCGGAAGCCGCTCCTCGGAGCGGCTTCCGGCGTTCACGGGGATTACGCGTCGAGCCGCAGATCCTCGAGGTCGAGATCGCGAATGACGCGCTGCGCGACCTGCTCCGCGATGACGCCTTCGCGCCTGAGCTGGTCGACCAGGTCTCGTTCGGCGGCCAGCAGCTCGCGGCGCAGCCGCTGGTAGGCGATCGATTGCTCCTCGATCGCGCCGTCGTCCTCGCTGTCGAAACGGGCTGCGAATCGATTCCTGCGAAAGCCGTAGAGGCCGCGCATTCGTTCCGCCGTATCGGGCCGCACCCAGTCTTCGTCTACCAGCTCCTCGAGCCGGGCAAGTGCCGCCTCGGCAGCCTTGATACGCGCCTTCGTCTCCTCCTTCTCCGAGAGCGTGTCGGTCTCGAGGCCGAGGAGCCGGATGACCAGAGGCATGGTGAGACCCTGGCCGACGAGTGTCGCGACGATCACGCAAAACGCAAGAAACTGGATGAGGTCGCGGCCGGGGAACGGCGTGTCGGCGTCGGTGGTCAGAGGCAGGGCGAGCGCAGCGGCGAGCGACACGGCGCCGCGCATGCCCGCCCAGGAGACGAATGCCGGCCACTGCCACGGCGGATACGGGTCGCGCTCACGGATTCGCCGGCTCGCCCACCGTGGGATGTACGCCGTCGCGTAGACCATGGGGATGCGAACGAGGATGACCGTCGCCGACACGATCACGCCGTAGAGGAGCAGCGTGCCCGCGGGCTCCCCCGAGAGCTCGTCGAGGATCACGGGCAGCTGCAGCCCGATCAACACGAAGAGCAGCGCGTTGAGCACGAACACGACGATCTCCCACACTGCGTCGCCCTGGACCCGTGTCTGCGCGGTCGTGAGCTCCGACGTGTGTGCACCCATGTAGATGCCCACGGTGACCGCCGCGAGCACCGCCGACGCGCCGGCCAGTTCGGCCGGGATGTACGCGAGGTAGCCGCTGAGCAGGGCGATCGTGATCTCGAGCGGCGGGTTGTCGAGCCGGCGTCGCAACTGTCGGATCAGCCAACCGACGCCGAGGCCAATGGCGATCCCAGCGACCACGGCGTAGACGAACTTGAGCCCGGCTTCCCAGATGGAGAAGCTGCCGGAGACCACGGCGACGACCGCGAATCGGTACGCGACGAGCGCCGTCGCGTCGTTGATCAGGCTCTCGCCCTCGACGATCGTCACCAGGCGCCGTGGGACGCCGAAGCGGCGGGCTATGGCCGTCGCGGCGATCGGATCCGTCGGCGACACGATGGCGCCGAGCACGAACGCCGCGCTCCAGCTGAGATCGTCGATCGCGGCGTGAGCGACCACGGCCACGATGACAGTGGTCGCGATGACCAGCCCCACGGCGAGCAGGCCGATCGGGCGCAGGTTCAGCTTGAGCTCGTGCAGCGACGTGAAGAACGTCCCTGCGTACAGCAGCGGCGGCAGCACGGCGACGAGCACGAGGTCGGGCGGCAGCTCGAGCTCCGGCATCCCGGGAACGAACCCCAGCGCGAGGCCGCCGATCACGAGGACAATGGGGTAGGGGACCCGAAGCGTCGGGGCGATCACCAGCATGGCCGCGACGGCCACCAGCAGCACGAGGAACACGAGCAGCTGCTCGTTCGACAGCTCCACGACGACACTTTACGGCGGCGCGTTTTCGACGCAGCTCGCCGCCGCGACCGACATGGCGGGCGCGGCTCGCCCAAGCCGGCTGCGACGCGCGGCCGAAGGCCGCACACCCGAGCGGAAAGCGAAGCGGGCGAGGGAAGGATGGGCCAGGCAGGTTGCCGTCGCCGCGACCGACATGGCGGGCGCGGCTCGCCCAAGCCGGCTGCGACGCGCGGCCGAAGGCCGCACACCCGAGCGGAAAGCGAAGCGGGCGAGGGAAGAGTGGGCCGGGCTGGGATCGAACCAGCGACCTTGGGATTAAAAGTTGCCCGCTCGGATCTCGGCTGATCTCGGTTTGCCCGGATCGAAGCCGTTTAGCGGCGTTCTTCCGGCTCTGAGTCTCGGCTGATCTCGGTGGGCCTGGTTGCCCTCAAGTTGCCCCGAAGGTCGTCATGACGACCAGCGAGGAACCGCCGAGGCTCGGCTAACCACCCCACCGCACTTCTCTCTCCTCAAAGGAAAACCCCGCGATACGCTGCGCCGCCCTTTGCCGGGAGCACTAGATGGCAGTATCGGCCTCGATGTTGGCCAGCGGTAGCTTCAACGAACGGGACGATTCCATCCGTATCCGTTAGCTGTTCCATTCACTCCCCTGGCTACTTCTTTATCTCTTCCTCCGGCAGCGAACCGCCCACTAGGTCCGCTGCCGAGCGGGTCAGGCGACTGAACAAGCGCTCCGAGAACCCGAAGGCGAACGCCAACACAAGACCGAGCGGTTTCTTGGGATCGTCCCAGAGTTCGGAGAACTCATCACTGACTGCGTCGAATGGCGGGTTGGATAGGGTTACCATGATCAAGACCCCGACCCATCCAGCCACTGCTCCCCCAGCTGGACTGAGAATGAGCGACGACCACTCTGCCCCGTAATCAGAGGGGCTTGGCCGTCGACGGGCCACACGAGAAAGTCGGCTGATGAGTCCGCCGGCCGCGCCGAACAAGAGCCAGCTCTCGCGGTCAAAGGTCGCCGCTAGTGCGACGGCGATCGCTAGTGCGATGAGCGTGAGGAACAGAGCCTTGCCGAGTAGTCCTGCGTTGTCCTCGTATTTCGAATCCGCGTAATTGTGGCGAAACATGCTCGCTTCGCGGAGGAGCGCGCGGCGTCCATCAAGATCCAAGGCTGCTGCTCCCGAGACTGGTTGAAGAGCCTCGTCAATGCGCTCTTTGAAGCTCTTGGCTTCGTCACCTTCGATGGCAGCCAACCGGGTGACAATAGTCTTCAACCTCTCGTTCACCTTGTGCGAATCGAGAGTGATTAATTGGTCGTCCTCGATTGCGTGGACGGTCCGCCAACCTGCCTGCACCCTAGAAACACCCACCCACAGGAACCAACCTCTCCGACCCTCGATCCCGTTCTTGATGTGTGTGAGGTCAGTCTTGATCGGGTCGCTGAGCCCCGGCTGCGCCTCGAGGTAAGAAATGCGTTCGAGCAGCCAGTCTCGGGGCGGGACAACGCGGTACGCCTGCACGAGCCAAGCGGCTAAGGCGTACCCGAGGCACACGAGCAGCACAACCCAATCCGAGACGACGGCCGTACTCATAACCGGAACTTCAGGCGCAGCAACAGGCTCTACCGCGGAGCCCGCCTGGCCAGCGAGCAGCATGGCTGCGGCCGAGGCGCTGAGAGTCGCGCCGGCAAGACTGGCGAGCTTGCGTTTGCCCACGGCCTGAGCGTAACCCCGCGGCGGTTTGACTGCTGACTACGCGGTAGTTTCGGCCAGCTGCCGACTGGCCCACCGACTGGCCCGCACCGACCGCAAACGGTGTCGTTGAGCCAAAGAGGCTACGTCTTCAAGACCAGTGCTCAAGACCGCTTGAAACTGGCGCGCATTGGCGCAGCAACTGCGTAGCACGGCGGGGAGGGAATCTGTTGCCCCTTCTGTTGCCCTCTTTGCCTTCTTTCGATGGCTGGCCGGCCGCGACCACAGCAAAAAAGCCCTGATTGCAGGCAGTTCTTGAGTGGGCCGGGCAGGGATCGAACCTGCGACCTTGGGATTAAAAGTCCCCTGCTCTACCGACTGAGCTACCGGCCCCGACAGCGAGTATAGGAACGGGCTCGAGCTAGTCGCGATATGGTTTCAGCGTGGTGTCCGGCGGGTATCGAACTGGTGTGCGCATGCTGATGCGATGTGCCGAGCCTGGTTGCACCACGCTCGGCCTTGGACGGATGTGCATCAAGCACGAGCCGAAGCTGACGCGGGCCTTCGTCCGCGGACGGCCGTGGCCGCCTCCGGCGTGCGGTCACGAAGCGTCGCGCAGTTGCTCGCGCCGGTCGGCCGAGACCGCGCCACACGGCTTCCGCTAGTCGATACTTCCCTCGATGGCGAAGGGGTACGCGGAAGGGCCGGCGGCGGAGGAAGCCGAGGCCAGGCGCGACGCGCTCGAGCGCGGAGAGCTCGACGAGCAGCCACCGCCCGAGCGCCCGGCCGTCTACGGCTCGACGCCGGACACTCCCGAGCGCCACTTCCTGGGCTGGCTGGAGGACGTCGATCCCGACAAGCTGTTCGCGAGCGGGAAGGCGTGGGGCATCACCGTCGTCCGGCGATCGGACACGGGCTAATGGATGCGGCGCGAGTGAGCCTGCTGCGCTGGCTTCGTCAGCAGCTGCGCGAGCCGGCCGCGATCCGCGAGCACCTGGAGGCGGCAGTCGAAAACGACGATCCCGCCGAGGCGCGGCGGCTGCTCGCAGGCCTGCCGTTCTCGGAAGCGCAGCGCCGTTACGTCGAGGACGTGCTCGCCGCCTGGGAGCGCCGGAAGGCGGAAGGTGCCGAGAGCAGCGCAGACCGATCTCTCACCGGCTGAGTGGGCGTCACTCGCGCTGCTCGCCGAGCAGCGCGCTCACGGCTTCGCGGTCGCCCGCGCGCTCGCGCCCGGAGGTGAGGTGGGCCGCGTCTGGTCGTGCTCGCGGCCGCTCGTCTATCGCGCGCTCGGCGTCCTCACCGAAGCGGGGCTGATCGAAGAGCGAGGGTCGGAGCTCAGCAGCAGCGGGCCGCGGCGCAGGGTGCTGGGCGCAACGCGATCGGGGCGGGGCAAGGTCGAGCGCTGGCTACGCGAGCCCGCGGCGCACGTGCGCGACCTGCGATCGGACCTGATGCTGAAGCTCCTCTTCGTGTCGCGCCGCGGCGGCGATGCGTCCGAGTTGCTGGCAAAACAGCAGGCCGCGCTGAAGCCGGTGGTGGAGGGCCTGGAGGACGCCGCCGCCCGCGCCGAGGGCTTCGACCGGGTGCTCTATCTCTGGCGGCTCGAGTCCGCCCGCGCCGCGCTGCGCTTCGTCGAGGACGTCAGCCGAGAGGCACGAGCCGCGTCGCCGTCGCCTTGAACGTCGCGTGCACTTCTTCTCCGCGCTGAAGCCCGAGCTGCTCTGCGGAGAGCGCCGTCAGCTCCGCGCTGAGCGGTCCCACGCGCACGCGAACGCGGTTGCCCACCGGCACGATCGACGTTACCGGGCGCGCGACGTGGTTGAGCGCCGAGCCGCCGATGACAGCACGTGAGAGCGACACATCCCACGGGTAGACGATGACGCCCACCGCGCCGTAGACCTCGTCGGCCGATACGAGCTCGGTGCCGTCCTCGAGCCGTATGTGCGTCAGCCCTCCGGCGCCGGGCGTGGCATCCCCGCGCAGGAGGTTGCCGCCGGTGAAGCTCGCTACGAAGGGATCGGCGGGAGCGGCGATGAGCTCGGCCGGCGTGCCGACCTGGAGCAGCCGGCCTTCGACGAGCACGCCGATCCGGCCGGCGAGCGCCGCCGCGTCCTCGTAGTCATGAGTCACGAGCAGCGTGGGTAGGTCGAAGCTCTCCAGCAGCTCGCGCAGCTCTGCACGCACGGCCATGCGCGTATGTGCATCGAGCGCCGACAGGGGCTCGTCGAGGAGGAGCACGCCCGGATCGCGGGCCAGCGCCCGCGCGAGGCCTACTCGCTGTCGCTCGCCTCCCGAGAGAGACTCGGGCTTCGCCCGGGCGAGCTTCGCGATCCCGAGGCGCTCGAGCAGATCGTCGACGCGCTCGCGGCCCGCATAGCGGACGTTCTGCTCCACGGTCATGTGCGGGAAGAGCGCGTAGTCCTGGAAGACGAACCCGACGCGGCGGCGCTCGGGGGCGACGTCGATTCCCGCCTCCGAGTCGAACAGGACCGTGCCGTCCAGCTCGATCCGCCCGCTCTCCGGCCGGGTGAGGCCCGAGATCGCGCGCAGCACCGTCGTCTTGCCGGCGCCGGATGGCCCCACCAGCGCGACCGTCTCGCGGCCGACGGCGAGGTCGAGCGCTACGCGGAAGGTACGACGGGGAACGTCGACTGTGAGTCGGAGCGCTTCCACAGGGGGAGGAGTTTGACGAGCAGGAGGACGCAGGCGCTGACGACGATGAGCAGGGCGCTGATGGCGAGTGCCGTGTCGAAGCTGACGTCCAGCTCCGCGTAGATGGCGAGCGGGAGCGTCTGCGTGACGCCTTGCAGGCTGCCGGCGAAGAACAGTGTCGCGCCGAACTCGCCCAGCCCGCGCGCAAACGACAGTGCAGCGGACGCGCTGAGGCCCGGTGCCGCCAGCGGGATCGCCACTCGCGTGAACGTGCGCGCAGGCCCTGCCCCCAGCGTCCGTGAGGCATCGAGCAGGTTCTGGTCGAGCGACTCGAAGGCGCCGACCGCCCCGCGGACGTAGAACGGCCCGGCCACGAGCAGGATCGCCATCACGACCGCCGCCTGCGTGAAGCCGACGGACACGCCTAGCACGTCGAGTGAGCTGCCCAGCAGGCCGAGGCGGCCGAAAGCCGCGAGCAGGCCGATGCCCGCCACGGCAGGAGGCAGCACGAGCGGTAGCTCGATCAGCGTCAGGACGAACGCGCGGCCCCGGAACCTGTGCCGGGCGACGAGGTAGGCCGCCGGCGTGCCGACGAGGAAGATGATCGTCTGCGCGATCAGGCTCGTCTTGGCGCTCACGACGAGGGCATCGACCACGACGTCTCTTCCCAGCTGATCGAGGAGCGTGCCCGGCGAGACGTTCAGGAACACGGCCGCGATTGGCAGGAGGAAGAACGCGAGCGTAAGCCCGAGGGCGAGAACGAGCACGATCGTGAACGCCGAGCGGCGCATGGGATTACTTCTTCGCCGCGGGCACGCCGAACCCGGCCGCGGTCAGGCGTGTGCGGCCGGTCTTGCCGAGCACCGTGGTGATGAACGCTCGCGCGTCGGCCTTGTTGACGCTCGCGGAGACGACACAGATGCCGTATTTGACGGACGGCTGCGCCCGGGTGGGGAGGCGGATCACGCCGACGCGCTTGCCCACGGTCGCCGCGTCCGTGCGGTACACGAACCCGGCATCCGCCTCACCGAGCGTGACCTTCGCGAGCACGCCTCGCACGTCTGGCTCCTGGCTGACGACGTTGGCGAGGACGGCGCGCGTGATGCCGAGCTTCCTGAGCACGGTGCGCGTGTAGTCGCCGATCGGCACGCCCTGCTCTGCTATCACCACTTTGAGGCCGGGGCGGCGGAGGTCGAACACCGTTTTTACCTTGCCGGGGTTGGAACGCGGGTAGACGACGACCAGCGCGTTTGTCGCGAACACCACGTGCCGGCTGCACAGCTCTGCCGAACGGAGCTCCTCTGGGTTGCGCAGATCGGCCGAAGCGAAGACGTCGGCGGGAGCTCCCTGTCGGATCTGCTGCGCGAGCGTGCTCGACGACGCGAACGAGTAGCGGGGACGCCGGTCGATCTTCGGGAAGACGTCAGTGAGGGACGAGGCGGCGAAGACCGTGATCCGGGAAGACGAGGCCTCGGAACGGCCCGCGGCCGCAACGAGCCCCGAGGCGACCAGAAGGACGGCCGCGGCCGTCTTTACCCCAGTAGTCAACATTTGACTAGGAGGATCATACTCGGCTACGAGGTATGTTGGCCGCCGATGGACCGGCGCACGTTCGTCCTCGGCTCGCTGAGCTTCGTGCTTGCCGGTGATGCCGTCGCCGGGGCGCGAATGCGGGCAGGCGACCCGCGGCTTCGGGAGCTGGCGCGGCTCGTAGACGGCGCCGTGATCGACCGCACCAGCGCTGCGTATGCGCGCGTACACGCTCCTTTCAACGAGCGCTTCGACGGGGTGAAGCCTTTGGCCGTGCTGCGCGCCGCCGGCGCCGCCGATGTGCGGCAGGCGATCCTCTGGGCGCGAAGGCACGGCATCCGGATCCGTGCTCGTTCGGGAGGGCACAGCTACGCGGGCTACTCGACCGTGGAGGACGGGCTCGTGCTCGACCTCGGCGCGCTCGACGGCATCGCGGTGAACCGGCAGGCACAGAGCGCCACCGTTGGAGCCGGGGCGCCGTTGATCGACGTCTATGCGCGGCTGGCGAAGGCCGGCGGGACCATTCCGGCCGGTTCCTGCCCCACGGTCGGTGTGGGCGGGCTCGCCCTCGGTGGGGGGATCGGCTTCGCATCGCGCAAGCTGGGGACGACGGCGGACAACGTGCTCGCACTCACCATCGTGACCGCGGACGGGCGGGTGCTGACCTGCGATCGATCGCGCCACGCCGATCTGTACTGGGCCTGCCGTGGTGGCGGCGGTGGCAACTTCGGTGTCGTCACGAGCTTCCGCTTCCGTATCCATCCCGTGACTCAGGCGTCGTACTTCGTGCTGACGTGGCCGTGGGCGTCGATGAACGACGTCGTCGCGGCGTGGCAGCGATTTGCTCCGCGAGCTCCGGACGGCCTCTTCTCGATTTGTCGCCTCGCGACCGGAGTCACTCAGCCGAGCGTGCAGGCGTTCGGCCAGTTCTTCGGTTCGGAAGCGAAGCTCAGGCAGCTGCTCGCGCCGTTGCGCGCCGTCCCGGGCGGGAGCTTGACAACGGGCACATCGCCGTACTTCGAGCTGATGGAGCGCTGGGCAGGCTGCAAGACGCTCGGGTTCGATGAGTGTCATCTGGCCCCAAGGGGCTCTCTGCCGCGAACGCGCTTCGCCGCCAAGTCGGACTACTTCGCCAAGCGGCTGCCGGCGGCCGGCATATCGACCGCTCCGCACGTGGATCGAGCAGCGGCAAGGCCACGGGGGCGGGGCGGCGATCCTCGACTCGTACGGCGGCGCGATCAACCGCGTCGCGCCGGGCGCGACCGCGTTCGTCCACCGGCGAGAGCTCTTCTCGATCCAGTACTACGCCGCGATCGCCAACGCTTCCGGCGACGCAGCGGCGCTCGCCTGGCTACGCGGCTTCAGGGCGGCGATGCAGCCGTACGCCTCGGGGCACGCCTACCAGAACTACATCGACGCGGACCTCGTCGACTGGGAGCGCGCGTACTACGGCTCGAACTATCCGCGCCTGCGCCGCGTCAAGTCGAAGTACGACCCCGACAACGTCTTCCGCTTCCGGCAGAGCATTCGTCCCGAACGGTGAGGGCTATGCTGGCCCTCGGCCTTATCCTGGCTCAGGGCCCCCATCGACTAGCGGCCCAGGTCACAGCCCTTTCAAGGCTGTAGCGCGGGTTCGAATCCCGCTGGGGGCATTTCGTCTGAAGCTGCTCCGTGAAGCACCCTGCCCTCCCCACGCGGGGCCAGAGGGCCGGGTTTCTGAGGTGAACAACCGGGGAAAGGCGGCCGCAGGCGTCGACGGGAGGCAACCATGGAGTCAGCTCAGAGAACTGCGCGTATCGCAGGTCTGTGGTTCATCGGCACGTTCGTCTTCTCGATCCCAGCCCTACTGTTCTACGACTCTGTTCTGAACGACGACGACTTCATCCTCGGCTCGGGGTTCGACACGACCGTCTCGGTGGGAGCACTACTCGAGATCGGCTTGGCGATCGCAAATATCGCCACCGCCGTCGTCCTGTTCCCGATCCTCAGACGAGTGAACGAAGCCGTCTCGCTCGGCTACGTCGCGCTTCGCACGATCGAGTCGGCGATGATCCTCACCGGCGTCATCAGCCTCATGACCGTGGTGACCCTGCGCGATGACCTCGCAGGGACGGGCGTCGATGCCGACACGCTCACGCTCGCAGGCCAGTCCCTCGTCGCCTTCCACGACTGGACGTTCACCCTCGGGCCGCAGTTCTGCGCGGGCTTCGGGAACGGGCTCTTGCTCGGCTACCTGATGTACAAGTCGCAGCTCGTGCCGCCGCGAATGGCCCTAGTGGGGCTGATCGGCGGGCCGCTGGCCTTCCTTGGTGGCGTCCTCATCCTCTTCGGGGTGTTCGACAACCCAAGCGCAGGCTCATTCGTCTTCACCGCCCCGGAGATCGTGTGGGAGTCGTTCCTGTGCATCTACCTGACATTCTGGGGGTTCAGGCGATCGTCACCGCTTCTGCAAGGCGAGACGCGCGTAGCGGCGACGACCTAGCGACAGCCCTTCCGGTTTGCCAGGCGTGACCTCTACTACCTGCCGTGCGTGGAGCTAAATGAGCAGAACGACCTTGCGTCTCTACGGCTCCCCGACCCGGTTCGGGGGCCAATAAATAACTTCTGCCCTGCCGATGATGTTGTCCCGAGGGACGACGCCCCAACGGCGCGAGTCGCAGGACATCGTGCGGTTGTCGCCGAGGACGAAGTAGCCGTCGCCGGCGATACGCGGCCAGGCTCCGCTCTCGCGACCGCGGTAGGCGGGCCGCAGGTAGGGCTCGACAAGCGGCACGCCGTCGATCAGAACGATTCCGTTCCGCATCGACACCTTCTCGCCGGGTAGTCCGACGATCCGTTTGATGAAGGTGCCACCAGCGGTGCAGGCCGCCTCGGCCCGGGCAGGTGTCTTGAAGACAACGATGTCGCCGCGCCGCGGCTCGTGGAACCGGTACACGAGCCGGTTCGCGATTACTCGATCCGCCACCCGCGAGAGGCAGCCGCTTACAGGTTTCGCGCAGTGCAGAGTCGGCTCCATCGACGGCGAGGGAATCCTGTAGGGCTTCGCGACCTCCGCCTGGAAAACAAGCACCGCGACGATCGCCAGGGTGATCGTCAGCGCCCAATCCATCAACGTTCGGAGTGGCTTCGGAAGCCGCGACCGAGACCGATCAAGAATGCGCATGCGACTCAGAATGCCAGCAGCGTGCTCTCAGCGCTTCCTCGCTTGTCCGACGGACTCCGTAGCTCCTACGGCCTTGCGTCCTGCCATGTTCCGATCGGGCCGTCGGCCAGAAACAGCTTGAGGCCGTAGCCCGTGTCCGTGGCGTCCTCTTCGTCGAGGAGCTCCGCTTCTCGTGCGCTGCGCTCACGGTGCCACGCGAGAGAGCGGGCGATCGTGCCCGTCCGATATGCGAGCTCGGCTGCTGCTTGCAGGTGGCCGAACGGTTCAAGGTAGGCATCGCGGAGGCGCTGAAGCTCTCGCCCGCCGGGCTCGAGGTCGCGCTGCCACGCGATCATCCGGAGGATGACGGTGAGCGAGTGGAACGGATGGGAGACGCAGCTATCGCCCCAGTCGAAGATGCGATAGCGCCCGCTGTCCACGAACACCTGGCCGTCATGCAGGTCGTCGTGCTGAATTGTCTCCGGGATGCCGTAGGCGGCAAGTTCCCTGCACATGTCGTCAACGCGGGGCACGGCGTCGATGAGGCGTCGGTGCTCTTCTGTTGTTAGCCCCTTGGGATTGGTGGCGAGCAGTTCACGGAAGTGTTCGGGCAGTACAGCTGATATGGAGTGAGATTTGTCAAGTGCCCACGCACCGAAGGCCCGCGCTCCGCGGGCCTTTATCTTCGGCGGGGAGAGCGCCCGGCAGCTCGTCGACGCGGTGGTCGCGGCTGATATGCGCGGGTCGAGACCGCATGACCGGGTGTGCGATCGGAAGCAGAGCCGCTCTCTAGAGTCGAGCATCGCCCGGTGGCTGCTCGTAGCTGTATCGCGGGTTGCTCCTCGCGTCGTACGCCGGCGCGCTCTCCTCGCCGGAGCCGCTGGCGGGCCGGCTAGCTCATGGTCGCCAACGCCCAGCAATGACCGGCCAGCTCTCGGGCCACCGCGACGGCGACGATCGTGCGTCGTTTGCCGCGACTCTCCAGGGCGTGCCAGCGTGCGTGCAAGCGCCGGGCGCTTGCATCGGCCCGGGCGCGCACCGGCGCCGGCTGCCCCTGCCGGCGACGCTCGAGCGCAGCGCTGGCGCGTAGCGGCCGGCGCTGGTGCCAGGCGGCTTCGACGAGCAGCCGACGGGCGTGCGTGTTACCGGTCTTCGTGATCGCTCCCAGCCGGCGGCGTCCGCCCGTGGAGTCCTCGCTGGGCGTCAGCCCGAGGAAGGGGCCGAGGCTCCGCGGCTGAAAGCGGCGCCAGTCGCCGAGCTCGACGCTGAGCGCCAGCGCCGTCAGCGTGGAGACGCCACGCAGGCAGACGAGCCGCGCGACGACGTCGGCGAAGGGAGGCTCGTCGGCGAGTTCGCCGATCGCGCGGTCGAGCGCATCGCGGCGCGTCCTCGCCTGCAGCACCACGCCGTAGCACTCGTCGAAGGCGAGCGTCAGCGGTCGGCTGGCAAAGCGCTGCCGGCGCAGCCAGCAATCGTGGGCGAGCGTCCAGGCACGACCGTCGTACAGGAGTCCATGCCTCAGGAGGAGCTTCGAGAGCCGGTGCCGGGCGCGCATGAGATCGCCGCGCGCGTCCTCGCGCGCACGGACGAGATCACGCGCCGCCTCCTCGAGCGGATCGGGCACCCGTACCGCGACCAACTCGCCCAGTCGCAACAGCCGCGCCAGGCGCTCCGCATCGCGCCGATCGGTCTTGACTCGGTCGCCGCTCGCCCGCGGGATCTTCGAGGGGGCCGCGACCGTGCAGGCGATGCCCGCCTGCTTGCAGGCACGGGCCAGGCCATAGCCGGTCGGCCCCGCCTCGTAGGCGACCCGCACGGGCTGTGGCAGCGTCTCGAGCCACGCCACCGTCTGCTCACTCGCCGCTGGCACGCGCAGCGTGCGCAGCTCACCGCTTCCAGCATCGAGCACGCCCGCGAGCACCGAGCGTGCATGCACGTCCAGTCCGACCCAGCTACCTTCGACCATAACCGGCGCCTCCCGTAATTGCGGCTCTACCGCCGGGCCAATCCCGACGGCAACCCGCGCCAACTTACGAGTGAGGCGCCGGGCACTCCATACGGTCTAGCCGCTCGTCGGGAACCCCCATCCCAACCAGCCTTGCGGCGTGGAGGGCCATCTCGATCTGCAGCTGCGCGTAGCCGGGTAGCACCCGCTCCCAGTGGTGTAGGTCGGCGGGAGTCGTAACGAGTTCCCGCAGGCGTGTCCCGCCGTCACGCATCAGCATCCAGCCGCGCTCGGCGTCCATCGCGACAACCTCCGGCACGCGGCCCGGTTGCAACTCGGAGAGCAACGTCGTCAGCGCTGCCTCAAAGATGTGAATCGCTGAGACGGCCTTGAAGTAGACGTCGCCGTCGGCCGTGGGCACGCGGAGCACGGTCGACCATGGGCGCACATGCGGCTGCTCGATGTCGCCCGCGACATCGGCGCGCTCACGAATCCAGGCTTTAGCCTCCGAGAGCCACTCGGGACTAGTCCAAGGAAGCTCGGACACCAACAGGAGAGGCTAGCCCTCGCAGCCAATCGGAGAGGCTTCCTGTCGCGCCAAGCAGAACGACCTCGTAAGCCTTTAGCGGCAAGCGGTAGTCGAACCTGCGCCGGGTCGGGTGCGATATCGGAACACCGTGATGAGCCAGGCTTCAGCCGCGCTTAAGCGTCCAGATCACGGCGAACTTGCTACGCAACCATCCGGCACGATGCTGGTGCCAGTCGCCGTAATCGCAGTACTGGTAGCAGTTGTCGCCGATGATCTGGTTGTGCTCGTTGATGGCGATGGCCCGCGTGCGGGAGGCGTTAGGTCCGGTCTTCCCTTTCGGCGAACCGAGTTCGGTCATCGTGCCGCTCTGCCATAGGAACGCGCGCTGCAGGCCGCTCTTATCGAGGCTCCAGCCCACGACCTGGCCGCGGTTCGAGATCGCGGTCGGGAAGGACGGCCTTCCTCCAAGAGTGCCGAGGTCAGTGGTTGTGCCGTTCTGCCAGAGGAACGCGAAACCCCATTCGCCAGCCGGCGTTCGCGTGACCCCCGTTACCTGGCCGCGCTCGTTGATCGCGACTGGCCAGCCCGGCCCGAGGTCGATCTCGGCGCCCTTCCGCCACAGGATCACCCGGTCGTCGGGCCCCCACCCGCTTCGTCCCAGTACGTCGCCGCGGTCGTTGATGTCGATCGCCCAGCCAGAGCCTAGGGTCGTGATCCTTCCGTTCTGCCACAACACGGCTCGATCGCCGCTGTAGCCGACGACCTGGCCACGATTGTTGATCGGCGTCACTGCCACGTACCAGTCGGGCCACCAGGCGTTTAGCCCGAGCTCTCGCATCTTGCCGTTCTGCCAGATGACCGAGCCGCCCCAGTCGTGATGCCCGAGGATCTGTCCCCGCTCGTTGATGGCGGTCGCGCCGCCGCGGCGTTGGCCGAGGTCGATCATCCTTCCCTTCTCCCAGAGCACCGCGTGCGGGACGGCGATGGCGGCTGAACTGCTCCTGCCGATGATCTGACCGCGCTCGTTGATCGCCTCCACCCGCGCGGCCCGACCGAGTGCGGTCATCCGGCCGTTCTGCCAGATGAATCCGCGAGACACACCGTTGGCCAGGCTCCCGCCGACGACCTGCCCCCGGTCGTTGATGTCGGCAACCGCTACCCATCGGGCCGGGTTGCCGAGATCTGTCGCCACCCACCGCGAGCCTGAGCCAACGGCGACGTGCGATGCACCCGCTCCTCCGCCCGCAACAAGAAACATGATGGTGACGAGACCGACTAGACCGAAGCGACGCATCGAACACCTCCGGGTGGTGATGTAAGAGACGACCTCTCGACGAGGCTATGCGGAACCGTCGGTCGCGCCAACCGTGGCAGCTTGCCGTTCGGAAGGTGCTGGCATCCCCCACGAAACGGATTGAGGTGTCGACAACCTGCGATATCGGAACACTGGGATGACCTAGGCGATTAGCCGCGCTTAAGCGTCCAGATCACGGCGAACTTGCTGAGCTCGCGGCAGTCGCACGCGTTGTCGCCGATGATCTGGTTGCGCTCGTTCAGTGCCTTGGCCCAGGTACGCGCACCCGGTCTTGGGGGGCCGAGGCGCGTCATCGTCCCGCCCTGCCACAGGAATGCCTGTTGCAGGCCGCGCTTGCCGCTGCTGTACCCGATGATCTGGCCACGGTTCGAGATCGCGGTCGGGATCGACCATTTCCCTCCGAGCGTGCCGAGGTCGGTCTTCGTGCCGTTCTGCCAGACGACGCCGTGGCCTCTCGGCCCGCGAGTGATATCCGTGCTGTTGCGTACGCCGATCACCTGGCCACGCTCATTGATGGCGATCGGCCAGCCGTGCCCGAGGTCGGTGGTGCGGCCGTTCTCCCACAGGAAGGCATGGCCACCTTGGTCCATTCCGACGATCTGGCCCCGGTCATTGATGTCGGTCGGAGTGCCCGGCCCGAGGTCGGTGATCGTTCCGCTCTCCCACAAGAGCGCACGACCGTCGCTCGCGCCGATGACCTGGCCGCGGTTGTTGATCCCGTAGACATTGCCGGGACCCGCGCGGGGATCTTCGGGCTCGAATAGCGGGCCTTGCCACTCCCCTTGCTCCCAGATGAAGGAGACAGTCATCAAGCTGTTGTCGTCGTTCTTGTCAGGTACGGCGTAATGGCCAATGACCTGACCACGGTTATTGATCGCCATCGCGTCGAGGCTGCTGGCGGGGCCGATGCGGGTCATCGTTCCGTTCTCCCACAGCACGGCGTGCTGGGTGCCGTCTGCGAACGTACTCGTGCCGACGATCTGACCTCGTTCGTTGATTGCGGATGCCCCGGCGTATCGCCCGCGCCAGAGCAGTCTCATCTTTCCGTTCTTCCACACGAGCACCCGCGACCCGTCACTCTTTGTCCTGATCCCGCCGACGACCTGCCCCCGGTCGTTGATGTCGGAGACAGCTACCGCCCCGCCGCCAAGATCGGTGACTACCCACTGCGAGCCGGAGCCAACGACATCGTGCGATGCACCCGCTCCTCCGCCCGCAACGAGAAACATGGCTGTGACGAGACCGGCTAGACCGAACCGACGCATCGAACACCTCCGAGTGGTCATGTGCAGGACGACCTGCTGACGAGACTAGGCGGAACCGTCGGTGGCGCCAACAGTGGCAGCTTGCCGTTCAGAAGGGTGCTGGCACCCCTCTCTACGCTTGCCAGCGGCACGCCAGACGCCGAGGAACCTCTACCTGGCCGCGCCCGCATGGTGGCGCGGTACCCTCAGCACGAACGGGCGGTTAGCTCAGCTGGGAGAGCGCCTGCCTTACAAGCAGGAGGTCGGCGGTTCGATCCCGTCACCGCCCATCGGAAAGTCCCTGCTAAGCGGGGACTTTTCTTCTTCGGTCTGTTGTTCTGACAGCGGGAAAGGTGGGTTTGGCAAGTGAATTGGCAAGTTGAGCAAGTGAGTCGATCTCGCCTAGCCCGCGAGCCACGCCTTCAGCATGCGCCACAGGCGTCTTCGCTGCATTGACGGCGACGATGCGATGACGTGACGTGAGTCATACGTAGTTTCGCGAGGGAGCGATCCGCGCCGACCACGATGGCATGTGCGCGCGGAGGCGTGATGCTTGATCCGGCTCGAAAGGAGGTGATGACTTGTGCCCACCGAGACCGTCACGACGACGAACGAGCGCGTTGCGTCGGAGGACGTTCCGGAGATCGTTCGGAGCCGAGAAGACGACGCGCTCAGGAAGCTCGCGCTGCGACATCTGGAGCACGTCCGGAAGTTCAAGCTCTACCTCTTCGTCTATGTGCTCTCCATGATCGTCCTCACGCCCGTGTGGATCGTGACTCAGTACGAGACGGCGGATGGCTGGCTAAAGCACCTCAGCACGAGGTCGCGGTACCCCGGCGACTGGGATCCGTGGCTCATCTGGGTTGCGCTCGGCGGCGCAGCCCTCGTTGCGACCGCGGGTTTTCGCGCGTACTTCAACCGGGCGGAGACCGAGGGAGAGATCGAGCGCGAGGTCGAGCGTCTTAAGTCGACTCACTGACGGTGCTCTCCACTGCCGTCACGACGAACAGACGAAAGGCCCTGTTTGCGGGCCTTTCGTCGTGAGTCCGCGGAACCAGGGGGAATCGTCCAGGTCGATGTGTAGACGCGTCTACGTGGAGCGTTTGCAGCACCGGACGGCGGATTGATTCATGGCCGTAGGTACCCCACGCGAGACGCTGGACAGAGAGGAATCCTTGAGGAGGAGTGGGACGCCCACAAATCGGACCACGAAGCCGGTCGCTCAACCCTCCTTGACCATCGTGTACCAGACGCGCTCCGCGACATCGACGACCACCTCTCCTATGCGCGCCACACGCCGGTAGAGCTCGCGCCGCGCGGTCACCTCCCGCAGATCGGGAACGGCGAGGAGCGCCGCCATCGCGTCCCTGTAGACCATCTCGAGCTGTCGCTGCGCCTTGAGCGCCGCGTTGGCCTTCTCGGTCGCCTCGTCCGATCTCTCTTCGAGCCCCTCGATCGCCTCGGCGAGGAGGTGCACAGACTGCTGGAGTGCGGTGCACATCTCGGCAAGCGGCGGGTCGGGCGGGCATGCCATCACCTCGCTCTCGCGGACGAGATCCTTCGAGAGGTTGAGGATCCACTCGATTCCGCGTGAGAGCGTGTATAGATCTTCCGGTTCCAAGGGGGTAGTGAACGCGGTCCTCAGCGCCAGCTCGAGCTCGCGCTTGTGCTCATCACCCTCCTGCTCGAGCGCCCTGACCACGTTCGCCTTCGAGGCATCACCGTGCGCCCAAGCGACGAGAGCGTCCACACTCTCGCCGGTGGTCGCGAACTGCCGCTTCAGCATTCCGAGCACATCGGGCGACTCGGGGAGGAACCAGCGCTGGGTCTTCACGAAAGCAGCCTCCACACCGCGAAGAGGCCCGCGGCCACGAGGGCGGTCGCAGGAACCGTCGTCACCCAGGCTACCCCCATCTCGCGCACGATGGCCCACCGAACGCGTCTCCACCGTCCACGGCCGCCCCCCGTACCGATGACCGACGACGCGACGACATGAGTCGTCGAGACCGGCGCACCCGCAACCGACGCACCGAGGATGACGGCCGCTGCACCGGACTGGCTCGCGAGGCCGTCGAGCGGCCGGATGTCGTAGATCCTGCGGCCGATCGTCCTCACGATCCTCCAACCCCCGAGCGCTGTACCGAGCGTGAGCGCAAGTCCTGAGCCGAGGATCACCCAGAGAGGCGCCGCGAAAGACGACGTGACACCTTCGGCCAGGAGCACCGCCGCCACGACGCCGATCGCCTTCTGGGCGTCGTTCGCGCCGTGGCTGAGCGCGAGTGCGAAGGACGTGACCCACTGCGCGTTGAGTACCGGCCGACGGAACCGCCGCGTGCCCCGCCGGAGCCCGGATCGAAGCAGCCGCAGCACGATGAACGCTGCGGCAGCCCCCAGAAACGGCGAGACCGCGAGCGCGACAAACACGCCCATGACGCCGCTCGGCTGCCAGCCGTCGAAGCCACCCCAGTTCACGGCGTCGAAGCCCGCTGCTGCAACGGCCGCGCCGACGAGCCCCCCGACGAGTGCGTGGCTCGAGCTTGATGGAAGGCCGCGATACCAGGTGAGGAGGTTCCACCCGAGCGCTGCGAGGAGCGCTGCGATCGCGACCTCAACGGTGTCATCTGGCTCGATGTCGACAATCCCCGCGATCGTGTTGGCAACAGCCGATCCGAGCACGAGCGGGCCGATGAGGTTGCCCGCAGCCGCCAGCACCAACGCTGGCCCCGGCCGCGCGGCGCGGGTCGCGACGAGCGTCGCTATCGCGTTCGATGCATCGTGGAATCCGTTCGTGAACGCAAACGCGAAAGCCAGCACAACGGCAGCCACGAGGCCCACATCCATGACGGGAGCCTAGGAGGCGCCGCGGGTCGCCGAGGATCGAGCGGACGAGCACTACACTCGGCGCGAATGCCTGAAGGTGTATTCGAGCGCATCGTCTGCGGGGTTGACGGCTCACAGGCGAGCCTGAGGCCGTGCGCCAGTCCGACTTCTTGCTCGAAGCGTGCGGCAAGCTGCTGCTGGTCGCGGTCGTAGAGCCGACCATCGCCACGTAGCGCCCGCCGTCTCTGAGTGCCTCTATGACCGCGCGCTTGCCCTCGGGTGAGATGCGCCCGACGGCTGGCGCGGAGTGGATGGCCTCGCGCAGCGCTGCGGGGCTCGGAGGGCAGCGCCCCGCCGTCGAGCGCAGGCGCCGACCCTGGCACACCGGCATCGCGGGCGATCGCACCCGCCGTCGCCGGCGCGTCCCCCGAGAGGACCTTCAGGCGACGTCCTCGGCGGCGAAGAAGGCCACCGTCTGGGCCGCATTCGGCCGCAGCCGCTCGGCAAGCACGACGAGCCCGAGCGCCCGCACGTCGCCGGGGAAGGGCGGCTCCGGAGTTGCGGCCGGGAGACTCGTCCGTCCATCCGAGCGCCAGCACGCGGCGTCCCGAGCTCGCCTCCGCAAGCGCTCGCTCCGGGAGCTCCGGGTCGGCGGTTGCGAATCGCTCGGGCGCTCCCAGCACGAGGCGCTCGTCGCCCAGGTCGAGCGCGCTCCAGCCGGCGAGTCCTCAGAGCTTGTAGCCGATTCGCCGCAGAAGCTCGTATCGGGCGGCCGCGTCTTCTTCGCTCTCGACGCCCAGCGGCGAGCCGCCGTCGACGACGCCGAGGATCGCCCGCCCCTGGTCCGTCTCACCGACGACCACCTCCACGGGATTGGCGGTCGCGCAGAATATCCTGCACACCTCCGGCACCGACTTCACCGTGTTGAGCACGTTCACGGGATAGCCCTCACGCAGGAAGACGATGAACGAGTGGCCGGCGCCGACGGCGAGTATGTTCGTGACCGCGAGCTGGACCAGATCATCGTCATTTCCCGCGCGGCGGACGAGGCGAGGCCCGGACGACTCGCAGAAAGCGAGCCCGAAGCGCAGGTGCGGAGAAGAGCAAGCGAGTGCCTCGTAGAGGTCCTCGACCGTCTTGATGAAGTGTGCCTGGCCGAGGATCAGGTTCACGTCCTCGGGCTTCTCGACCGGCACCGTCTGCAGGCGGAGCTCGCTCATCGCCTCACTCCTCGGGCGGACAGCGCGCGACGGCCTCTATGCGTCGGGGTCAAGGTCGTGTCCACGAGCTTCGTGAGCTCCATCGGTCTCCCTTCGATCATGCCACGTCACGAAGTGGCTGTAGCTCGCGTGAGGCGCAGCAGCACAGCCGTACTTCCCCGCATTGCGATCCGCGTGTGCACCGATGGCCGAGGCCCTTCGCGACCGGAAGGATCCGGTCGATGGAAACGTCCAAGGAAGCTGATCTCGCCGGCCCGGGCATCGGCGACTACGTAGAGCTCGAGCAGGTGCTACCGGACGACTACGTCCCGCTGCTCTCGCCGAAGGAGACGATGCAGGCCCTCTACGCAGTGAAGCGGCTCATCGAGGACGGGCTCTGCGAGGCGCTAAGACTCGCCATGGTGCAAGTGCCGCTCATCGTCGACGCGGCAAGCGGCGTCAACGATTACCTCGACCGCGACGCCACACGGACGCCGGTGCAGTTCCACATCGCGAACGATCGTGGTCTGCACCCGATCGATGCCGAAGTCGTCCAGGCGGCGACCAAGTGGAAGCGGATGGCGCTGCATCAGTTCGGCATGGAGCCCGGCGAAGGTCTGCTCACCGACATGCGCGCCGTTCGCAAGGACTACTTCCTCGACCACGACCACTCCGCCTACGTCGACCAGTGGGACTGGGAGCGGGCGATCACCGCCGAAGAGCGCACGCTCGACTACCTGACGGAGACCGTGCGCACGATCTGGAGCGTGCTGAAGGAAGCCGAGCGCGTCCTGCACGAGCGCTGGCCCGCGCTGGCCGACCACCGCTACCCTCCGCTTCCCGACGAGTTGACCTTCGTGCACGCAGAGGACGTGCTCGATGCGTATCCCGACCTGCCGCGCAAGCAGCGCGAGACCCACTTCCTGCAGGAGCACTCTCCGGCGCTCTTCATCTACGGGATCGGCTGGCCGCTCGCAGACGGGTATCCGCACGAGCTGCGGGCCGCCGACTACGACGACTGGTCGACGGAAACGGTGTCGGCAGACGGGCGCCCGATGCACGGGCTGAATGGCGACATCCTCGTCTGGAACCCGGTTACGCGCCGGCGGCACGAGCTGATGTCCGGCGGTATCCGCGTCACCAAGGAGACGCTCGTGCGGCAGCTCGAGATGTCGGGGCAGCTCGACTTCCTCGAGCTCCCCTACCACCAGGCGATTCTGCGGGACGAGATCCCGCTCTCCATCGGAGCGGGCATCGGCCAGTCACGCACGATGATGCTCCTGCTCCGCAAGGCGCATCTCGGCGAGGTGAGTGTCAGCGTCTGGCCGCAAGTACTCAAGGACATGTGCTCGCGTAGGAACATCCACGTTCTCGATTGAGCGTCGCTTCAGACGGCTGCGCGTGCGGCTGGGACCAACTCGAGCGCCGCGGCGATGTCCTCGAACACACTCGTGCTGCCGAGCGCGTACTCGGGCTTGAACTCGACCGCGCCGTTTAGCTCGAGGACCATGTGGCTGCCGTCGTCGAGCTCGAGCAGGTCGACGCCGACGAAGTCCGCCCCGATCGCGTCCGTTGCGGCCAGGGCCAGCAGACGCGCTTCGGTGGGCGGATCGGTCCGACGGATCGTGCCTCCGAGCGCTACGTTCGTCCGCCATTCGCCGGCCGCCGAAATACGTTCCACAGCGCCGACAACGCGGCCGCGGGCGACGAGGATGCGGAGATCGTGGCCGCGTGGCGGGATCAGCTCCTGGAGGAGTGCGCCGTGACGCCGGAACCACGGTCGCTGCTGAACATCCCGGAGGACGCGCGCGACGTCGGGCCAGCTCTCGCAACGGAAGACGTCGCGTCCCCAGCTCCCGAAGCGGGGCTTGACGACGAACGGCGGCTCGACCTCAGGAACCTCGCCTGCGCGCACGTGGACGGTGCGCGGGTGCGGGAGACCGGCGGCGGCCATCAGCCCGGCCGTCCGGAGCTTGTCGTGGGCGGCGAGCAGCGCGCGCGCTGTGTTGAAGACCGCCACTCCGCTCCGCTCGAGCCACACGAGCTCGAGCAGACCGGGCTCGACCCCGGCCAGCGTCGGCGTCACGTCGATGCGCGCGAGTGCGACGGATCCAGGGCCGATCCGCCGGCGCGCCTCGGTCGGCGCAATCAGCTCGGCGTCGATGCCGAGAGCGCGCCACGAGGAAACGAGTATGACGTTCGTCTCGTTCGCACTCGAGCCGAGAACGGCCACGCGCGGAATCGTCGACACCACGATCCGAGTATCGAACTCAACTGGTCAGCCGCCATCAGTCGCCGCGCGGATTCGGCCTGCGGTCTTGCCGCACGCCTCGTCGCCTAGCCGAACGCGTTGTCGAGCGCAAGCATGAGGGCGAATCCGACGAAGAGCGCCACCGTCGCGTCCTGCTCATACCCCCGGGGCCTGGCTCTCGGGGATGAGCTCGTCCACCACGACGTACAGCATCGCGCCGGCGGCGAAGGCGAGGGCCGCGGGAGGAGGGTCGCCGTTTGCAGCAGCCGTGGCGCGCTGCTCGCGTCCGAGCGTGGCTGCCACGTAATGCAATGGTCAGGCGACTTGCTCGTGGAGCTCCTGTAACTCGCGCTCGATCGAGAGCCGCTCGAGCGCCTCTTTCTCGATCTGGCGTGCGCGCTCCTGGGTGATCCCGAGACGCCGTCCGATCTCGGCGACACTCAGCGGCTTTCCGTGGAGCCCGTACCGCAGCCGGATGACCTCGCGCTCCCGCTCCGGGAGCCGGGCCACGGCCGCCGAGAGCGCCTCGTGGTGCAGCGGAACCTCGATGTCCTCGAAAGGCTCGACTGCCGCTCCAGGGATAAGCTCGTGAAGCGGCACGCCGTTGTCGGCTCCGACCGGGAGATCGAGACTCGTCACTGTTCGTGGAGCCTCGCGGACCGAGCGAACCCGAGCTACGGGCAACTCCAGCTCACGGGCGATCTCCCTGTCCTCAGGAGGCCGACCGAGCCGTGCCGCCAGCCGATCTTCTGCCCGGCGGATCTTTCGCTCCTGCTCGAGCACGTGCACCGGGACGCGAATCGTCCGTGACTTGTTGGCGAGCGCTCGCTGGACCGCTTCCCGGATCCACCAGGTCGCATAGGTGGAGAACTTGTATCCACGCCGCCAGTCGAACTTCTCGACTGCGCGGATGAGCCCGAGGATGCCTTCCTGGATGAGGTCGAGCAGCGGCAGGTCATGACCCTGGTAGCGCTTGGCGATCGAGACGACGAGGCGGAGGTTGGAGTTGATCATTCGTTCCTTCGCCCGTCGGTCTCCACGCTCGATCCGCTTGGCGAGCTCGATCTCCTGCGACGCCGTCAGGAGGGGGTAGCGGGCCATTTCCCTCAGGAAGAGTTGCAGCGAGTCCACAGTCGCGGCGGCAAGATCGCCGTTCGCGTACGTGACCACCCCGCGATCCTCGCGACCCTCGTCGTCTCGTATCTCGATCGCGTGGGCGTCGAGCTGCTCGTACAACGACTCGAGCTGCTCGGAGTCGAGCTCGCCGGCTACCCGCTCCACATCCGAAAGGAGCAGGAACCCCTGCTCGTCGCCCTGCGCGATTAGGGCCTCGATCCGCTCCTTGCTCATGAGCGTGCTCGTTCGCCGGCTCCTCGCGGCTGACCGTCACGGTCGGCCGCGCCATGCTCAGCGTAGGCTCGCAGCCGCTCCGCGTACTCCGAGAGCCGCGTGGCAACGAGGCCGTGGACGGTGTCGGGCGGGTAGGTGCCGTCCGGTCGGCGGCGACCGGCAGCGCGGCGCGTGAGCAGTTCGATCCCTTCGTCGATCGTCCGCACCGCCCAGACGTGGAACTGCCCGTTCCGCACGGCCTCGACGACCTCCTCCAAGAGCATGAGGTTGGGGACGTTGGCCGCCGGAATGATCACGCCCTGCGTCCCGGTAAGTCCGCTCGCCTTGCAGGTCGCAAAGAAGCCCTCGACTTTGCGCGTCACCCCACCGACCGCTTGGACGTTGCCGTGCTGGTCGACCGACCCGGTTACGGCGATTCCCTGTGCAAGCGGGAGGCCCGACAGCGCGGAGAGGAGTGCATAGAGCTCGGTCGAGGAGGCCGAGTCGCCCTCGATCTCGTCGTAGGACTGCTCGAAGGTGAGCGTCGCGGACACCGCGAGCGGCCACTCCTGTGCGTAGGTGGCGGCGAGGTAGCCGGTAAGGATCATGAACCCCTTCGAGTGAATTGGCCCCGAGAGCTCGATCTCGCGCTCGATGCTCGCGATTCCGCCGCGTCCGAGCGAGACGCGGGCGCTCACGCGGCTCGGGCGACCGAAGGAGTAGTCGCCCAGGTCGAGGATCGAGATTCCGTTCACCTGGCCCACGCGCTCGCCGTCGGTCGCGATCACGATCGTGCCGTCGCTGATGAGCTCGCGGACACGCTCCTCCAGCAGATTCGAGCGATATTCCTTCTTGCTGATGGCAAGCTCGACATCCTCGGCCTGCACGAGCTCGTGATCCTGCCTTTCGGCCCAGAAACTCGCCTCCGAGACGAGGTCGGAGATCTCGAGGAGGCGCGCCGAGAGCTTCCGCTGGTTCTCACGCAGGCGCGCCCCGTACTCGATGAGGCGCGCGACCGCGGCCACGTCAAAGTGCCGCAGGCCGTTCTCACGCACCCAGCGGCTGACAAAAGCGGCGTAGTTGCGCTGGTGCTCCCTCGTCCACTCGAGCTCGGGTGAGAAATCGGCCTTCACCTTGAAAAGCTCGCGGAAGTCCTCGTCGAGCTGGTAGAGGAGGTGGTAGAGGAAAGGTGAGCCGAGGAGAACCACCTTGATCTCGAGCGGGATCGGCTCGGGACGGAGCGTGGCGATAGGTGTCGCGCTGAACTCCTCGCCGAGGCTCTCGATGCGCATCTCGCCGCTCCGCAGCGCTCGCTTCAAGGCCTCCCAGGCGAAGGGGTGGCGAAGGACGTCGAGTACGTCGAGGACTAGGAAGCCGCCGTTTGCGCGGTGGAGCGCGCCCGGCTTGATCTCGCGGAAGTCGGTCACCATCGCGCCGAAGGTCGGCCGGTACTCGGTTCGGCCGAGGAGGTTGTAGTAGGTGGGGTTCCGCTCGACGACGATCGGCGCTCCCTCCGTGGTGCCGTTGTCGACGAGGACGTTTACGCGGTAGCGGGCGAAGTCCCGGGGCCGCGTCCCCAGGCCGAAGGGCAGCGTGCTCTCCTCGCCGTCGCGGAAGTCGGCGAGACTCGCAAGCAGGTTGGTCTTCACGTCCTCGAGGTATGCGAGCACTTCTGGCTGATCCTCGTAGCGGTCCTCGAGCTCCCGGAAGAGTGGCTCCGTCGCGAAGAGAGCGACTTCACGCTCGAGCTCCTGGATGCGGCGTTCGGCCTCCTTCTCGAACTGATGCACCTGGCGGATGTAGCTTGCCGCTCGCTCCTCGACCTCGGCGCTGGCCCTCGTGATCGCTGCGCGCTGCTCCTCGGGCAGTTGCTCGAAATGCTCGCGGGTGATTGGCTTGCCGTCGACGAGCGGCACCGACGCAACGCCGACGAGAGTCGGCTTGATAGCGAGGCCCCGCTCGGCGGCGAAGTGCGTCAGCCCCTCTTCTTCGCTCTGGCGTTGTCCAGCGATCTCGGAGACGATCTCGCGCTGGCGCCGGTCGTACTCCTCGCTCTCGAACGCGCGGGGGATCTCGCGTCGCGCCGCCTCGACGAACTCGTCCATCCCTTTGGCGAACTCGGTCCCTCGGCCGGCCGGCATCCGGATCGCGTTCGGCTTGTCGGGATTGCCGAAGTCGTAGACGTACATCCAATCCGACGGCTTGGGCTTAGTGGGCGCGAGGCCGTGCAGATAATCGAGGACGGTGGTAAGCCGGCCGGAGCCGGGGACACCCGAGACGAAGAGATTGAAGCCATGCGTCTCGATGGAGAGCCCGTACTCGAGCGCGTCGAGTGCACGGGGCTGGCCGATCGTGCCGAGGAGCGGCTCCACCTCCGCGGTAGAGCCGAAGCCAAGCCGGCTCGGGTCGAGGCGGCGCCGGAGCTGCTCGGGTCGCAACTCGAGGCGACGCCTTCCTGAGCGTCGGACCTTCTCGACCGGCTCTGAGGCTCTCATACCCGAGATAGTCCTTAGACTGCCCCGCCTCCGCATCGGTAGGTCACCGGTACGGGCGTGCGGTTAAGCCGCATGCCCGTTGGTCGCGTCGGCCGCATCGGGGACGGCCCTGATCCAGGTGCGGAGCACCCGTAACCGGCTTGGCCGGGACATCGTTGCGAGCGGGGTTACCGCGACCGAAATCCGCAGAAAGCCCGATGCGGACTGCGTGTTTCCGGTGGATGATGGAGTCGTGGAGGCGCTGGCCTTACAGCAAGGTTTTCACGATCGTCGTGAGGCGGGGCGGCTGCTCGCGCGCGAACTGGCGCGGACCGGTGCTGTCGAGGCATCGGCCGGAGGGGTCGTCGTCGTCGGCCTCGCACGCGGCGGAGTCGAGGTTGCCCGCGAGGTCGCCGCGGAGCTTCAGGCACCGCTCGACGCGCTCGCAGTCCGGAAAATCGGTCATCCGTGGCAGCCCGAGTACGGCATCGGTGCGGTGGCTCCCGGAGGGGTCGTATACGTCCGTGCCCATGACGGCCTGACCGAAGCCGAGGTCGCCGAGGCGGCACGCGCTGCGGAAGAGAAGGCGAAGGTCCTCGACGCTCGGCTGCACGAGCGATTCGCACACGTTTCGGTCGCCGGCAGGACGTGCGTCCTCGTCGACGACGGCCTCGCGACGGGCGGGACGATGATCGTGTCCGCTCGGTGGGCGAGGGCGCGGGGAGCTCGGAGGATCGTCGTCGCCGTCCCGGTCGGCGCGGCCGCCACCGCTCGGATCATCGCGCGAGACCCAAACGTGGAGTCCATCGTCTGTCTCGCGACACCGTTCGACCTCGGCGCCGTCGGACTCTGGTACGAGGACTTCCACCAGGTGTCGGACGAGGACGTATGCGCCATGCTCGAAGCCTTTGCCGACCGAGCGCTCGCGAGGCGGAGGGCCGAGGTCGCAATCGGCGACATCCGTCTAGCGGGCGACCTGACGATCCCGCCACTAGCGATCGGCTGGGTCGTGTTCGCCCACGGGAGCGGCTCAGGCCGTCTGAGCCCGCGCAACGTCAGCGTTGCGGCAGCTCTGAACCGCGCCGGCATCGCGACGCTGCTCTTCGATCTCCTGACACGGGAGGAGGAGCTCGACCGCCGAAACGTCTTCGACATCGAGCTGCTCAGCCGGCGGCTCGTCGCTACGACCCACTGGCTCGCCGCTAGCCCCGAGGCCAGCAACCTGCCGATCGCCTACTTCGGTGCGAGCACGGGTGCCGCCGCGGCGCTGCTCGCTGCCGCAGAGCTCAGTGAGATGATCTCGGCGGTGGTCTCGCGAGGAGGTCGCCCCGATCTCGCAGGGGACAGCCTCGTTGAGGTGCGCGCACCGACCCTCCTCATCGTCGGCGGCGCAGACGACGTCGTCCTCGAGCTCAACCGCGCCGCGGCAACACGGCTCGTGTGCCCGAAGGAGCTTGCGGTCGTTCCAGGTGCCACGCACCTCTTCGAAGAGCCGGGTGCGCTCGAGCAGGTGGCTTCGCTCGCGGCCGCGTGGTTCTCGACGCACTTCGCTCCGCCAACGGACGAAGGGCACACACAGCATGCGATGAGCTCCTGAGCTGCTATTCCCACCAGAAGGCTTCGCCGAGCACCAGGAAGAGGAAGAACGTGGGGAACAGGCTGAGTGGCAGCCACAGCAGCACCCAGCGCTCGCGCCTGATCTTCGCGATGATCGCCAGCACCAACGCGGCGAGCGAACCCAAGAGCCCAGTAAACGCCATGCCCGCGACGAGGTAGGCCACCCAGTTGTCCTCGGTGGCGCTCGCGCCTCCGAGGGCATACGCGATGCCGAAGGTCGTGATCGACGCCACGATCGCTACCCCGAAGAGAGTGGACAGCCCGACTGCCCATCGAGCGAGACGGCTATGCGGCTCACCGGAACCTGCCGACGCGGGAACACGACCCAGCACAGGAGCGACCGTCATCACACGTCACCTCCTTCCGTCTGATGCGGATTGTGATCTGGCGGAGCCTGTGCCGCATCCGGCAGGAACACCGATCCGGGTTCGGGTTTACCGCAGGGAGCCTCCTTGCGGCAATCTCCTCAGTCCAGTTCAGTCGAGACCCTGATGTCGGCTGTCGCCGGACCCGTCAATCTGATGGCATGGCCATGCTGGCCTCGCAGTTCGAGCTCGTGCATGTCGACGAGACTCTCTGGGAGATCCCAGCCGAGGCGCGAGCAGACATGCGCGTTCCGGCGCGGGTCTTCGCCGACCGCGAGCTGCTCGACGCGATTCTCGGCGATCAGTCCCTCGAGCAGCTCCAGAACGTCGCCACGCTGCCTGGAATCGTCGACGCTGCGCTCGCAATGCCGGACATCCATCAGGGCTACGGCTTCCCGGTCGGCGGCGTGGCGGCGATGGAGCTCCCGGACGGCGTCGTCTCCCCCGGCGGCGTCGGCTACGACATCAACTGCGGCGTCCGCCTTCTCGTCCTTCCGCTTTCCGCGACTGAGCTCGGCGAGCGCCGAATCCCGCTCGTACACGAGTTCTCGCGAGCGATTCCTGCAGGCACCGGTAGGCGCGGACCGCTCCTGCTCTCCGAGTCGGAGCTCGACCAGGTGCTGCGTGAGGGCCCGCGTGCGCTCGTCGCGCGGGGAATTGGCCGGGTGGACGACCTCGAGCACACCGAGTCGCAGGGGTGCCTGCCCGGGGCCGATCCGGCGGCGGTCTCGGCTCGCGCGCACGAACGCGGAGCCGGGCAGCTAGGCACCGCCGGCGCCGGCAACCACTTCATCGAGCTGCAACGGGTCGCCGCCGTCTTGGACGAGGTCACAGCGCAGGCTTTTGGGCTCGCCGAGGGCCAGCTCACCGTTCTCATCCATTCGGGCTCACGGGGTCTCGGCCATCAGGTCTGCACCGACTACGTGCGCACGATGGACACCGTCCACGCGCGCTACGGGATCGTCGTCCCCGACCGTCAGCTCGCCTGCGCACCCGCTTCTTCACCCGAAGGACGCGCGTACCTCGCTGCCATGGCCGCCGCCGCCAACTTCGCCTTCGCGAACCGGCACGCAATTGCCCACGCCGTGCGGCAGGCGGTTGCGAGCGTGCTCGGACGTGTGACCGCCGACGCCACCCGCCAGGTGTACGACGTCGCCCACAACGTGGCGAAGGTCGAGCGCTATGGCGGCCGCGAGTTGCTCGTCCACCGCAAGGGAGCAACCCGCGCGTTCCCTGCGGGATCACCAGATATCCCCGTGGAATACCGCGCGGTTGGCCAGCCCGTCTTCATCCCCGGCAGCATGGGAACGGCGAGCTTCGTACTCGCCGGCGAGCCCGGTTCGGTGGAACGCTCGTTCGGCACGACCTGTCACGGAGCCGGCCGGGCCATGTCCCGCACACGCGCCCGCAAACGGATCGCCGGTGGCGAGCTCCGTCGCCAGCTCGAGGCGCAGGGAATCGCCGTCCGCTGTCCCTCGAACAAGGGCCTCGCCGAGGAGGCGCCGTTTGCCTACAAGGATGTCGAACGTGTGGTCGAGGTGGTCGAGAACGCGGGTCTCGCACGCCGCGTCGTCCGGCTCATTCCCATCGGCGTCGTGAAGGGTTAGCTACCACGTCGTCGGCGGCCGACCGCTGCCAAGGACGCTCACGCGGCCACCAGAACCTGAACGTCGCGGGTAGCGCGGGCTACGCCATCTCGTGCGGTCTGGCTCTCTCGGCTCTCGTTGCTTCAGCCTGCGCTCGGCCCGCAAGGAGCGGGGCGAGGCGGACGGGCCGGCGGCGTGCGCCCCAGCCACCGGCAGAGCCCGGGAAGACGCCCGGAAGCACGGTCTCGCAGTCTGGGCAGCGGCCGTCCCGGAGGCGGTACGCGCCGAGGCGATACCAGTCGCGCTCGACGAGCAGCGCGCCGCAGGCGTGGCAGTACGTGCTTTGCCCCTCCGGGTCGAAGACGTTGCCCGTGTAGGCGTAGCGGACACCGTTAGTGCGGGCGATCCGCTGCGCGCGGTGGAGCGTCTCAGGCGGCGTATGTGGGACGTCGAGCATCTTGTAGTCCGGGTGGAAGGCGGTGAAGTGCACCGGCACGTCCGGCCCGAGGCGCTCGACGATCCAGCCGGTCATCGCGTCAAGCTCCGCCTCGGAGTCGTTGTGGCCCGGGACGAGGAGGTTCGTGATCTCGAGCCAGACGTCTGTTTCGCGTGCGACGTACTCCAACGTCTCCAGCACCGTCCCGAGCTGGCCCCCGCATATTCGGTGGTAGAAGTCGTCGTCGAATCCCTTGAGATCGATATTCGCCGCGTCCATCTGCGCGAACATGTCCCGGCGTGGGCCGGGGCAGACGTAGCCGGCGGTGACGGCGATGGACTTGATCCCTCGGGCCCGGCAGGCGCCGGCAACGTCGACCGCGTACTCGAGGAAGATGACCGGGTCGTTGTAGGTAAAGGCAACGCTCTCGCAGCCGAGCGCCTCGGCCGCGTCGGCAATTGCCTCCGGGGAGGCGGCATCGGCGAGCGTGTCGACCTCGCGTGACTTCGAGATGTCCCAGTTCTGGCAGAACTTGCAGGCGAGGTTGCAGCCGGCCGTGCCGAACGACAAGACCGCAGTTCCGGGGAGGAAGTGGTGGAGCGGCTTCTTCTCGA
This sequence comes from uncultured Actinomycetes bacterium, assembly GCA_963786725.1. GTDB lineage: Bacteria > Actinomycetota > Thermoleophilia > Gaiellales > Gaiellaceae > PALSA-612. The sequence goes on from CAWBAD010000009.1 coordinate 103,012, forward strand.
TCGGGTCGACGCAGAAGCCGCTCGAGCGGCCGTATGTCGTGAGCACGATCTGGCCGCCTTGGCAGGCTCGCACGAAGCAGAAGCCGCGCTGCCCCTCGTGCAGGCGGCACGCGCGCGGGCACAGGTCACACTGAACGCGCCCGTCGTCCAGGCCGTGCCAGTACTTCGTCGCAACAGTGCCGATCATGCAACCGAATGCTTGCCGACCGAGCCGGGCCTCGCTTCCGTATTAGTGACGCGTCTCGCATGTGGGCCATTACGGATGCGGACCGGACCCGTGCAGACGACGATCGATGCAGCGTGAAGGTGATTCGACCGTGACGTCCGTCACCCAGTCCGGCCCCCCGAGACACACACGCGCGTGGACGCCATCGTTCCTGACCCTCGGTGTGGAAGAGCTGGAGCGCCGGTCAGCGGCGGCGCTCCAGCTGCTCCAGGAGCCGTGTCGAGTCTGCCCGCGCGGCTGCCGAGTCGACCGTCTGCTCGATGAGCACGGGCTGTGCCTGGTCGGGCGCCGAGCGGTGGTTGCGTCGTATTTCCCCCATTTCGGCGAAGAGGACTGCCTCCGCGGGGCGCGCGGCTCCGGAACGGTGTTCTTCTGCGGGTGCAGCCTCCGCTGCGTCTTCTGCCAGAACTTCGACATCTCGTGGACGCTGCGCGGCAACGCCGTGACGCCTGCCCGACTCGCGGAGATGATGCTCGAGCTCCAGGCGCTCGGCTGTCACAACATCAACTGGGTGACTCCCGAGCACGTCGTGCCGCAGATCCTGGAAGCGATGCCGATCGCCGCCGCGCGCGGACTCCAGCTGCCGATCGTCTACAACACGAGCGGCTACGACGCGCTCGAGTCGCTGGCGCTACTCGACGGTGTCGTCGACGTGTACATGCCGGACTTCAAGCTGTGGAGCTCGCAGTCGGCGCGCCGCTACGCGAAGCGGGAGGACTACCCCAAGGTCGCCCGCGCGGCGATCCGCGAGATGCACCGCCAGGTTGGCGACCTCGTCCTCGACGAGCAGGGGCTTGCGCGGCGAGGCGTCGTGCTTCGCCACCTCGTTCTACCCGGTCTGATCGACGAGACTGAGGCGATCCTCCGCTGGGTTGCCGCCGAGCTCGGCCCCGGCACCTACGTGAACCTGATGGGGCAGTACCGTCCCTGCGCGAAAGTCGGGACAAACGGCAAGTACGCGGAAATCGACCGCTCCGTCCACCGGCAGGAGTTCGAGCATGCCATCGCGTTCTCCGAACGCCTGGGTCTCTGCCGCCTCGACGAGCGAAGCCGCGCTGCCGGCCCGATGCTACCGGCGGCACCGCAACCCTAGGCAAGGCGGGAACGGGCCGATGGCGCGATGCTCGGCGGTGCCTCCCAGCGCTGGCAAGATCGGCGACATGCGCGAGACAGAGGTCGGGGCTCGTCCAGGTGCGGATCCGAGGCTTCCGAATTCGGACCTAGCCCGCAGTCGGGCGCGGCTCGCGTACTACGAGCGTCGAGCAGTGCGCTTCGTGCGCGACCCGCTCACTGACCGAGCCGAGGGCCTTGAGCCCGTGCAGGCCCCGACTGCCGACAACGACGAGATCGGCGTCTGCCGCCGTCGAGACGATGGCCTGCACCGGCTCGCCCGGGAGGTCCTCGTGGTGGTGGTCGACGATCTTCGCCACCAGCTCCTTGTCGACGCCATCGCCGCCGTGGGCGACGACGGGCCACAGCTCCGCTGAGAAGCGCTCGGAGAGATATCGGGCAACGACGTACGCGGCTCCTGACTCGGGCGAGCCGTCGACGCCGACGACGATCCGGCGCGGAAAGTCGGGGCCGGCCGCGCGCGCGATGAGGACGGAGCACGGGGCCTTGTGGATCAGCTCGGTCGCCGTCGAGCCGAGGATGATGCCTCTGAGACGGCCTTGTCCGTGACTGCCGACAGCCACGAGAGTGTGCTGCGAACGCTCGACCTCGCGGATCAGCTCGTCCCACGAGGTGCCGCGGACCACCCGGCCCTCGGCGGACGCAAGCGACTCAACCTCCCCGCGGGCCTGCGCGAGCGCCTTCTCCGCTTCGGAGCGCAGCCACTCCTCGTCGTAGTAGGCCGGCATGGACGGGTCGGTGCCGCCGACGATCGCCGCCGCGATGTCGTACGCCGCGAGCAGCTCGAGCCGACCCTCGGCCAGCACGGACGCCTGCCGGGCCGCCTCCAGCGCCTCGGGCGAGCCGTCGATCCCGACGAGGACGCTGGCAAAGACACTCCTTCCGCGTTCGCTGACCTGCTCCTGAGTCGACGATCGGTCCGGGGCCATGGTTGCCTCCTTCTTCGCCAGATCGCGGTCGTGACCGGCGGAGAACCGCGCCCGCCGATTTGTGTTCGACCAATTATCGTCGAGGAGATCGGTGGCCGGCACGGGACGACCGACTCGAGCGCTGGAGGTCTTCAGTCGGGCGGGGGTCAGTCGGTGCCTAGGACGATGGCCCTCGTCCTGCCCTTGCGAGAGTTGGCGGCGCTGCGGGTGGCGCGGCAGACAATGCAGGCGATCGGGTGGAGTGCGCGAGAAGACATCGGCGGCCAGGCTTACCTACTCCGCCAAGAGCGCTCGCATGTCGGCCAGGGCTCCGCCGCCCTGAGACGGCAGGCCGGCCGGACATGCACCTGCTCCTGTATCCATACTCGTACGCGTGAATCCGACCATCCAGCTGGGCCAGATCGCCGGCATCCGGATCGGGATCAACTGGAGCTGGCTCATCGTGTTCGCGCTCATCGTCTGGTCGCTTGCTTCGGCCGTGTTTCCCTCGCAGAACCCCGGCCTCTCCGATGGTGAGTACGTCGCCATGGCCGTCGCCGCCGCCGTCCTCTTCTTCGCCTCACTTCTGCTTCATGAGCTCGGTCACGCGCTGCAGGCGAGGCGAGACGGACTCGAGATCGAGGGCATCAACCTCTGGCTCTTCGGCGGCGTCGCCCAGTTCAAAGGCGGCTTTCCGAGCGCGGGCGCCGAGTTCCGGATCGCGATCGCTGGGCCGCTCGTCTCCCTTGCGCTTGGCGTTCTCTTCGTCCTCGTGGCCGCACTCGCGGGACTGCCGAACGCCGTCGACGGGGTGGTCGCCTGGCTCGGCTTTACCAATCTCATCCTGCTTGCCTTCAACCTGCTGCCGGCGCTGCCACTGGACGGTGGCCGTGTGCTCCGCTCGGCGCTCTGGTATGTCAGGGGCGACCTTCAGTGGGCGACGTGGATTGCTTCTGGCGTCGGGCGCGGGTTCGGCTTCCTCCTCATCGGCCTGGGCCTCTTCATGCTCATCGTCGAGGGAGCGTTCAGCGGGGCGTGGCTGGCGTTCGTCGGCTGGTTCTTGCTCCAAGCGGCCACCGCCGAAGCTCGCTACGTGGCGACCAAGCAGGCACTCGACGGCCTCCGCGTGCGCGACTTGATGATCCGTGAGCCCGTAACCGTCGATGCTGACCTCACTCTCGGCCAGTTCATGGACGACGTCGCCCGGTCGCGCCGATACACGACCTATCCCGTGCTCGAGCGAGGCCATCCCATCGGACTCCTCGCCTTCCGGTCCGTGGCGAGCGTCCCGCGAGAGGAATGGAACACGAGGCGCGTGCGCGACGCGATGGTTCCCCGTGACGAGATCCCGCTGCTCGCCGAGGCCGAGCCGGCCATCGACGCCCTCGCTGAGCTCTCCATGAGTCACGTGAACCGCGGCCTCGTTGTCGATGACGACCGCCTCGCCGGATTCCTGTCGATCACGGATCTTGCGCGCGCGCTCGAAGTGAGGCGCCCGCCGAGTCCGCTTACACCGAAGACGCCTGGGCGGGCGCCGTAGTCGGCCGACGCCCGGGCGGCCGCACGCGCTGCGCTGCCGGACGTCGAGCTCGATCGCGCGCGAGACCCTGTCGATGCTCTCACCGAGGCGGCACGCGAGCGGGAAGACGTGATAGCGGGCATGGCCCCGCCTTCCAACGAGCCTGGGAGGCCGTGCAACTGCGTAGGTAGTGGCAAGGACGATCAGCGTTCGCGCTGATGCGGTCCCGTCTGCTCCTCGCTAGCTTTGGCACAAAGGAGGCTTCTGATGGTCACTTCTGCGCCAGAGACGGGCTCGCCGGCGACGACGCGGGAGCCGCTCGGCCTTCCGTCGGAGGCGATCGAGAGAATCGCGAGGAACGCTGGGGTGGAAGACGCGAATTGCGCCCGACGGGTGCTCCGCGCCTACGAATACTCGACTGAGCGCCGGACGCGCGAGGCGCAGTTGATCGACGCAGCGGTCCGATCGTTCGAACGAAAGCCCCGACACGACTTCGAGAACGGCGGGCTCTTCGATTCTGCAGTCCTCCCCTGCCAGCGGGTTCGACGCCTGGAGGGACGGCGACACCGAGCGTTGAGCTAATGCTGAAGCGGCTTGGGATCCTGACCGGCGGGGGAGACTGCCCGGGGCTCAACGCGGTCATCCGCGCGGTGACACGGCGCTCCCTTGATCGGGGCCTGGAGGTGGTCGGTCTTCGCGACGGCTGGAAAGGTCTGCTTGAGTGCAACTGGCACGAGCTTGGTCGGCAGCGGATCTCCGGAATTCTGCCTCGCGGCGGCACGATCCTCGGCACGTCGCGCACCAACCCGCTCAAGGTCGAAGGTGGCGCCGACACGGTCGTCGCCAACCTCCGCGAGCTCGGGCTAGACGCGCTCGTCGCGATCGGCGGCGAGGACACGCTTGGCGTCGCGGCGCGTCTGTACGAGGAGCGCGAACTCCCTGTCGTCGGGGTCCCAAAGACGATCGACAACGATCTCTCCGCTACCGACTACACCGTCGGCTTCGATACAGCCGTGGCGATCGCGACGGAGGCGATCGACCGGTTGCATACGACCGCTGAGTCGCACAACCGAGTCATGATCGTCGAGGTGATGGGACGGCACACCGGCTGGATCGCCGTTCATAGCGGCATCGCCGGCGGCGCCGACGTGATCCTGATCCCGGAGCATGCGACGCCGCTCGACGAGGTGTGCTCACTGCTCGATCGGCGCCACCGGGGAGGGAAGGACTTCTCAATCGTGGTCGTGTCCGAGGGCTACGCGCTCGAGGGGCTCGCGGACACCGGCGAGGTCGATGAGTTCGGCCACCGCAGGTTCGGTCTCCGCGGCGTCGGCGACGCGCTTGCTCGGCACATCGAGTCCCACACCGGCTTTGAGACGCGGGTGACGGTGCTCGGCCATGTGCAGCGCGGCGGCTCCCCTACCCCGCGCGACCGCGTCCTCGCGACCCGCCTTGGGCTCAAAGCCGCCGATCTCGCCTACGAGGAACGGTTCGGGCGGATGGCCGCACTACGGGGCGACGAAATCGTCGATGTTCCACTCGCCGACGCGACGGGCGCGCTGAAGACCGTGCCGCCGCATTGGTACGACGTGGCAGAAGCGTTCTTCGGGTGATCGGTGAGCGCGTGAGGCCTCGAAGACACGGCTGCTGAGCGAGTAGCGCTCGTCGAACTCGGCCGCGCCGTTCAGCTCGGGAACCACGTAGCCACCGGCCTCGAGCGGCACCAGGTCGACCCCGACGTCGTCGTATAGTGCAAGCAGGCCGCAGATCGGGACCGCTCCGACGCCGCCGGCGGAGGTCGCTCGCGCGGTAGAGCGGCTGATGGCGCAGGTGACGGCCAAGGGCACACCGAGGGCTCGGGCGCAGGCGAACGACGCTCAGTCAGCGCCCGGCACGGTCTCCGGGAGCTCCTCGAGCCGAGGCGGCCGGATCTCGACGATGACGTCCTGGCCGTCGTCGCTCGGGTGCGCCTCGGCGATCGAGGCCGGGCCAGCGCCGAGAGCCGTGATCAGTAGACGGTCGGCGTACCAGGCGATCTCGACGGATCCGTACAGAGATGTGTCCACGTCGCCGGGCAGGAGGGTGATCGTGGTCATGCGTGCGCTCCTTTCTTGCCGTTCTCCCCGGATTCCAGGTCCTCCAGCAGCTTCCAGCGCGCGTCCACATGAGACTGGATGACGTCGATCTCCTCCCGCGAAAGGTGGCTGAAGCGTCCCTGGGTAACGATGAACTCGCCTATCGACACGGGATGCTTGGGCCGGAAGGTGATCTTCCACTCGCCGCCGTCGCACGCGAAGAGGGGAAAGTATCGGCTCTCGACGGCCAGCCGCACGACCTCGACCGACTGGTCGGTCGGGTACCTCCAGCCCGGTGGACACGCGCCGAGCACGTGGAGAAACCGGAATCCGCGCAGCTCCGCCGCTCTCGTGACCTTGGCTCGAAAATCCTTCAGCGTCGGCACCGATCCCAGGGCGAGCGTCGCCACATAGGGAATCCCGTGCGCCGCCATGATCCGCGCGATGTCCTTCTTCTGTCCTTCCCTCGGCGCGCCTGCAGGCGTTGTCGTCGTCCAGGCGCCCTCCGGCGTGGCGCCCGACTTCTGGACGCCGGTGTTCATATAGGCCTCATTGTCGTTGAGGACGTAGATGATGTCCTCGTTTCGTTCCGCGGCCGCAGACACGCCCGAGAAGCCGATGTCGACCGTCGCGCCGTCCCCGCCCCAAACGACCACCGTCGCGTCGCCCTTGCCGCGCAGGCGCAAGGCAGCCTTGAGCCCGGATGCCTCCGCCGCAGCCGACGCGAAGGGGGTCAGGTGCACCGATACTCCGAGGGCGTGCGCGGGAAAGACTCCCGCGATGATCGTCCAGCACGAGGCCGGTATCACCAGCACGATCTTTGATTCGGGCGCCGCCGCCACGAGGCCTCCGAGCACGTGCTGGATGTTGATCGCCGGGCCGCAGCCTGCACAGGCCGCATGGCCCGGATAGAGGAGCCTCTCCTCGGACAGCACTTCCTCGAGCCAGACGGCCACGTCTACACCCCCTCCGGGACGTACACGGGGCCTGCTCCCGGCTCGGAGCGCGACCGCGTCTGCTCCAGCGCCCAGCGCAGCGTGGCGGGCGTCACCTCTGCGCCGCCCAGGCCGCAGACGTAGTTCGTGACGGCCCGTGCATGCCCGAGCTCGAGTGACCTCACGTCGTTCCCGAGCGGGCCGAGCGAGCCGAAGGCAGCGGCGCGGTCGACGACCGACACGTACGTTGCCCCTCCCAGGACGGCCGAGAGCTCGGCACGCGGAAACGGCCTGTAGGCATGCACGCGGACGAGCAGGAGGTCGTCGTCGTCGTCGAGCAGCTCCTGCGCGGTATCTCCGATCGTTCCGATGGCGACGAGAGCGTCGTCCGCGTCGGGGTTGCCGACGAGCTCGAGCGCACCGATCTTCTCCCGCCCGAAGTGCGCCGAGAACTCCGACGCGACCGTCTCGATTAGCCCGCTCGCCTCGTCCATGGCCTGTGCGACGCGGAGCTGGAACGCGTAATAGTCCCTCGGCTGCGGCAGGCCCGAGAACGTGCGCGGCCGTTCCGGGTCGAGCAGCCAGTCCTCCGGCGGCTGGAACTCAGGGAGGAAGGCGTCAACCGCGGCCTGCTCGGGTATGTCGAGCACCTCCGACGTGTGCGAGAGCAGGAAGCCCTCCAAACAGACCATGACCGGCAGCATCACCGTCTCGGCGATCCGGTAAGCGCACAGAATGCTGTCGAGGACCTCCTGCGCGGACGAGCAGTACAGCTGGATCCAGCCGGTGTCTCGCTGGCTCATGCTGTCCGAGAGATCGGGCTCGATGCTCCAGGGCGCGAGGACGGCGCGGTTGACGTTGACGGCAACCAGGGGGATGCGCTCCCGCGACGCCCGATGGAGCTGCTCGTGGGCGTACAGAAGTCCTTGCGACGAGGTCGCGGTGAACGTCCGTACGCCGACCCTCGCCGCGGCGATGACATATCCGAACATCGAGTGCTCGCTCTCGACGTTCGCGTACTCCACGTCGTCGCGCCCCGCCACGAGATCGGCGAGCCGCTCGACGATGATGGTCTGCGGCGTGATCGGGTATGAGCCGATGGCGCGGGCGCGGGCGAGCATCACTGCGTACGCCGCAGCCTCGTCGGCTGTCAGCACCGTGCGTCCGCGGGGCAGCGTCTGGGTCACGCCCTCACCTCTTCCATCGCGATCGCGTTCTTGACCGGGCAGACCACCTGGCAGATGCCGCACCCTTTGCAGTGGAGGTAGTCGATGGCCATTGCGCCGTCCTCTCTGGACATTGCTCCTTCGGGGCAGAAGAGCGCGCACAGGCCGCAGACGGTGCACTCCGCCATGAGCACGGGCCGATCCAGCGACCACGTGCCAGTCTGGTTGCTCCGGGTGTCCATCGTGCTGACAGGGAAGACGGGCACGCTCCGCGGCAGGGAGGCCTGGGCAGGGCCGGGCGCCACCACGACCGGCGTATCACCGGCGAGCGTGTGCTGCCTCGTGCACCGCGCGTAGCCCTCCCGAGCGGCGGCGATGTTCGCTTCGGCCACCGCGCCACTCATGCGAGACGCGACCGCCTGCTCCAGGTGCTCGAGCCCATCCGGAAGCAACAGCCGCACGCAGGCGCCGAGCATGGCCACGTTGCCCATCGGCCGGCCCTCCGACGAAAGGACGCAGTTGTCCTGGGCGATCCGCGAGGCTGGCACGCGCGCGATGTCGAATGGGCCCGTGTGGGGGAACCGCGACTCGCGGTTCAGGACGATCAGTCCACCCGGCCTGACGGTGCCCACAGCCTGCGCCGAGGGCGGCGAGGGTGAGACTACGAGCAGCACGTCGCACTCCCGCAGCTTGTAGCGCCGGTGTATGGGCGAAGACTCGTCCCAGCGCAGGAAGGCCGAGATCGGCGCCCCGCGTCGCTCGGCCGTGAACTCGGGAAAGCTCTGCACCCAGAGGCCTGCGCGCGCGAACGTGTCAGCGAGGATCTGCGACGCGAGGACGACACCCTCGCCGCCGCGGCCGACAACGAGCATCTCCTTCACAGCAGACCGATCGTCGGCGACGGCGGGCGGCGGCGCATCCGTGGCGGCGCTGATCGGCCATCCGTAGCTTCACTGACGGCGTGTGGCGCCGCAGCGCCTTCGCATTGTGTGATTCGGGTTCCCCGCAAGCGAGTCGGTCTCGACCCCGATGCCCTTTGTGCCAGAAGCGGGCACTCTCCAGGCGAGAGGCAGGTGAGGCTGATGAAGGTCGAAGAGGTAATGACGAGAGACGTCGTCACCGTGGCGCCGTCCTCGATGCTCAGGACAGTGGCGGAGACGCTTGCGAGCCATCGCATCTCCGGAATCCCAGTTGTCGAGGACGGGCGTGTGCGCGGTGTCGTCTCGGAGGCGGACATCCTCGAGCAGCAGGCCGACGAAGGGCCAAAAGGGCTCGCGCGGTTGCTGGGGCGAAAGCGCACCGACACGAAGAAGGCCGCCCGAACCGCGGGAGAGGCGATGACGTCGCCCGCAATCACAGTGCATCCGCAGCGCGACGTAGCCTCGGCTGCGCGGCTAATGGTCGAGCGCGGAATCAACAGGCTCCCGGTCGTGACTCCGGAGGGCAGGCTCGTGGGCATCGTCACGCGAGCCGACATCGTGCGCGCGTTCGTCCGTCCCGACGAGGAGATCGAGCGCGAGCTGCGTGAGAACGTCGCCGTCAAGACGCTCTGGATCGATCCGCGCGAGCTCGAGATCAGCGTCGAGGAAGGCGAGGTGACACTCGCGGGCGAGGTCGACCTGAAAGCGGACGCCGAGCTCTTCGAACACTTCGCCAGGCGCGTGCCGGGCGTGGTCTCCGTGCGCTCGGAGCTCCGGTGGCGCGTGGACAGGCCGAAGGTCCCACAGTCCGACCCGCACGTTCCGCGTGCGCCGGTCCACAGGTGAAGCAAGAGCCGACGGTCTAACCCGAAGGCATTCGCGCGGATCCTGGCCGAGGATTACTGCGCATGACCGAGCAGCTCGAGCACGCCGGGCTCCGTCTGACGGAGACCGCTGCGGCTTGAGAGTTGTACGTCCTTCACGGAGCGGCTTCCCGTGTGGAAAAGCCGTAGCTCCGATCCGCGCCGCGACCGATGTCTTCGCCGCCGAGACGCCCGACACTCGAGTCGGATTGAAATGACTCCAGCTCTTCGATCTCGGACTGTCTCACGCGTCCGGGCGGCGGCCTGAGAGGCATCGTGCTCGGCATGGACCCGCCCGCTCCGCCGGTGGCGCAGCGCGGACGCGCTGATCCTCGGGAGCCGATCCTCGAGCTCTTCCGAGACTTGACGGCGAGTCCCAAGGGCCTCTCAAGTCGTGAGGCGGAGCGTCGCCTCGTCGCCTACGGACCGAACGAGCTCCGGAGGCGGGGTCGTGCGCTCTGGCCCCGCCAGTTGCTGCGTCAGATCACCCATCCGCTCGCGTTCTTGCTCTGGGTGGCGGCCGGCCTTGCCTTCGTCGCGGGGTTGCCCGTGCTCGGTGCGGCCATCGTCGCCGTCATCGCTCTCAATGCGCTCTTCGCCTTCGCCCAGGAACGCCATGCAGAGGGCGCCGTCGAGGCCCTGAAGCGCTACATGCCGCCGCAAGCGACAGTCGTCCGAGACGGGCGGCCCCGGCTCGTGGACGCGATCGGGCTCGTGCCGGGCGACGTGATCGTTCTCCAAGAAGGCGATCGCGTTCCGGTCGACGCGCGACTCCTCGAAGGATCCGTCGACGTCGACCTCTCGACCCTGACGGGTGAGTCGCAGCCCGTCTACCGCTCCTCCGAGTTCCTCGACACGACGGGTCCGCTCATGGACGCCCGCCATGTCGTGTTCAGCGGCACGACCTGCATCGGCGGCGAGGCAAAGGCATTGGTCGTGGCGACCGGCATGCAGACCGAGCTCGGTCGCATCGCTGCTCTGTCGGAGCGGGTCCGTGTCGAAGCAAGCCCACTCGAGCAGCAGGTACGGCGCGTCGCGTGGCTGATCGCGCTGGTGGCGGTCTGCGTCGGGCTCGTCTTCCTGCCGATCGGCTGGCTCGCCGCCGGCCTTCCGCTTCACGACGCGTTCAGCTTCGCCATCGGCCTCATCGTCGCGAATGTCCCGGAAGGCCTCCTCCCGACCCTGACGCTCGCGCTCGCCGTCGGTGTGGCCCAGCTCGCCCGACGTGGCGCGGTCGTCAAACGGCTGAGCGCGGTCGAGACCCTCGGCTCGACCGACGTCATCTGCACCGACAAGACGGGGACGCTGACCGAGAACCGCATGCGCGCGGTGCGTCTCTGGACACCACTCGGCGAGCTCGACCTCGAGGGAGATATCGACGCGAAGGCAGCGGTCGCCGCCGACCCGGTGCTCGGCTTCCTCGGCCGGACGATAGCTGCCTGCAGCACCGCCGAGCTCAGTCCAACGCGGGCCGGAAAGTCGCGCGGCGAGGCAACCGAGATCGGGATGCTCGAGGCGGCACGCGCGCTCGGGGTCGACGTCACCGTCACCAGACGCGAGCACCACCGCCGGAAGCTGTACCGATTCGATCCGAAGCTGCGCCTCATGTCAACCGTCGACGAGCGCGAGGACGGGGGCATCACCGTGCATGCGAAGGGGGCGCCGGAGGAGGTGCTTCGCCGCTCCACCTTGATCGGAGGGCCTGACGACCACGTGCCACTCACCGAGAGTGACCGGCAACGGGTGCTCCTCGTGGTCGAGGGCTATGCGTCGCAGGGGCTGCGCGTGCTCGCGGTCGCGCGCCGGCGCCTCCCTGCCGGCTCCTCGCCACCCGAGCGCAGGGAAGACGCCGAGAGCGATCTGTGCTTGCTCGGCCTGGTCGTTCTGTTCGATCCCCCGCGGCCCCAGGTAGCAGAGGCGGTTGCCCGCTGCCACGAGGCGGGAATCCGCATCCTCGTCGTCACAGGCGACTACGGGCTGACGGCCGCCGAGATCGCGCGCAGGGTCGGCATAGCACGCGACGGGGCGACAGTCGTCACCGGCGCGGAGCTGGATGAGATGAGCGAGCGCGAGCTGGACGCCCTCCTGGGGGAGGGCAAGGAGCTGATCTTCGCGCGCACATCGCCGGAGGCAAAGCTCCGAATCGCCGATGCGCTCCGCGACGAGGGCCACGTCGTCGCGATGACCGGAGACGGCGTGAACGACGCGCCCGCGCTGCGGAGGGCAGACATCGGGGTAGCCATGGGCGTCACCGGCACGGACGTGGCCCGCGAGGCGGCGACGATGGTGCTGACCGATGACAACTTCGCGACGATCGTGGCCGCCGTCTCGGCGGGCCGACAGGTCTTCGAGAACGTCCGCAAGTTCATCGTCTACATATTCGCCCACGCCACGCCCGAGGTCGTCCCGTTCCTCGTGTTCGCTCTGTCCGGCGGGACGATTCCACTGCCGCTCACGGTGCTCCAGATCCTCGCCATCGACCTCGGCACGGAGATCCTGCCGGCGCTCGCGCTCGGCCGCGAGCGGGCAGAACCAGGGCTGATGGAACGACCCCCGCGTCCCCGCTCAGAGGGCGTCATCCGGCGCTCGATGCTCTACCGGGCCTGGGTCTTCCTCGGGCTGATCGAGGCCGCGCTCGTCATGGCCGGCTTCTTCTGGGTTCTCCTGCTCGCCGACTGGAGCCCTGGTGCCGACGTCTCGTCCGGAAGCCCACTGCACGACGACTACCTGCGCGCGACGACGATGACGTTTGCGGGGATCGTCGCCTGCCAGATCGGCACCGCCGTCGCCTCCCGAACCGAGTGGGCCTCGCTCCGCGCGGTGGGCGTCTTCAGCAATCGCCTCCTGCTGTGGGGAATCGCAACGGAGATCGTCTTTACGGCGCTGCTCGTCTACGTGCCGGCGCTCCAGGATGTCTTCCACACGGCTGCGCTCGGCCCCACTGAGGTAGCGCTGCTCGCGACGTTCCCGGTTGTCGTCTGGGGCGCCGACGAGCTACGCCGCTGGCGTATCCGTCGGCGTGCCCGTCCGAAATTCGGCGGCTAGATGCGGACTTGCTCCGAACGCAACGCGGCCTCGATACCGAACTCGGGATAGGGCGCGAGCGGCTCGAAGCGGCCGAGGAAGAAGCGCAGCTGCTCGGGCTCGTGGGTGAAGCGAAGGCCGGGCACCGCATCGCGCACGCAATACACGGCTTCGACGACGTCGGCGACGTATGCGAGGTGCTCCTGGGTGTAGACGCGGCGCGGCAGCGTGAGGCGCACGAGCTCGAGGTCGTCGTAGGGCTCGTCCCCGTGCTGGCCAGAGACGATGCCGCGCTCCATCGAGCGCACGCCGCCCGCCAGGTAGAGCGCGGCCGCGAGCGACTGCGCGGGGAGCTCGTGCTGCGCGAGGTGTGGTAGGAAGCGCTTCGCGTCGAGGAAGACGGCGTGGGCACCGACGGGCAGGACGATCGGGATGTCCCGCTCCCGGAGCAGACGACCGAGATAGGCGGCCTGGGCGACGATGTGGCGCACCATCGGCTCGTCCGCCGACTCCAGGATGCCCTGAGCAAGCGCCTCCATGTCATGCCCGGCGATGCCCCCGTAGTGCGGAAAGCCCTCGTAGACGACGACGAGCTCGCGAGCTCGCTCGGCCAGCCGGTCGTCGTTCAGGGCCAGGAAGCCGCCGATCGGGACGAAGTGGTCCTTCTTCGAGGAGAAGACGGCACCGTCGCTCTCGGCCGCGATCGCGCGAATGATCTCCGGAAGCGACCGGTTGGCCCAGCGCGGCTCGCGATCCTTGACGAAGACGGCGTTCTCCGAGATCCGGGTCGCATCGAGGATGAAGGGCACACCGTACTGCCGGGTCAACTCGCGAACGCCGCGGAGGTTCTCGATCGAGAAAGGCTGGCCGCCGGCCATGTTCAGGCACGCCTCCTGGCGCACGAAGGCGACGCGCTCGGGCGCCGCCGCGCCGAGGACCCGTTCCAGCGCGACGAGGTCGACGTTGCCTTTGAAGGGGAAGGTCGACTCGGGCTCGGACGCCTCGCCTATGGCCACGTCGGTCCAGATCCCGCCTGCGAGCTCGACGTGGAGCCGCGAGGTCGTGAAGTACAGGTTCGAGGGGACGAGCTTCCCCGGCTCCACGAGGAGTCGCGCGAGCAGGTGCTCGGCTCCGCGACCCTGGTGGGTTGGGATCAGGTGCCGATAGCCGTAGACGTCGCGCATCGCCGCCTCCAGCCGGAAGAAGCTGCGCGAGCCGGCGTAGGCCTCGTCGCCGAGCTCCATCGCGGCACGCTGCTCCTGGGAGAGAGCCGAGGTGCCGCTGTCCGTGAGCAGGTCGATGAAGACGTCCTCCGAGCGGAGGAGGAACGTGTTGAAGCCCGCACCCTCCATGGCCTGCCGTCGTTCGGCCGGCGGGAGGAGCGCGATCGGCTCCACGACCTTGATCTTCCAGGGCGGAACCGTCATGCAGTGATGGTCGCGCTCGCGGCTGCCGTCGTACATGCTTCGATGATCGTTGGTACGGCAGGAGCTCACATCGGTGTTCTCACGGAGACCCATTCAGGCGAACTACTGATGGCACAGGCGACCCGAACGGGCAGGCTGAGGACAGTCGAGAAGGAGCGTGCATCGTGTCCTCTACGAACGACGCCATACGCGGGCAACCAGGTGACGTTGTGATCGTCGAAGGCCATCGGGTCGGGGAGTCACGCCGGCTCGGGGAGATCCTCGAGGTGCTCGGCACGGCCGGTCACGAGCACTATCGGGTGCGCTGGGAGGACGGCAACGAGACCGTGTTCTATCCCTCCAGCGACGCGACCATCCAGGCCGGAACGAGGACGAGGAGGATGAAGACGCGCTGATCGCCCAGATGCGCGCCTGCAATCTGTTCAGCGTGCGGCGTATGACCAGTTCGCCTTGCTGTGGCGGCCCAACGGGTCGCTGCGGATCCTGGCGCCCCCTTGCCAAAGGCGAGTCGAGCGACGCGTCCGACATCAACAACCGCGGTCAGGTCGTCGGCTGGAGCGGGACCCGCTCGGTCGTCTGGGGTCGTCTCGACGGCGCGGCATTCACACAGCCATGCGGGTTTGTCGCCTCCTGCCGCCCCCTGTCACGTTGCGTCCTGTGCCCTTACTAGCAGGAGGTCGGCGGTTCGACCCCGCCCACTCAGAAAAGCCCTGGAAACAGGGCTTTTCTCCTTCGGTCTGTTCTCCTGACAACGAGCAGCGGCTGGTTTGGCAAGTGAAATGGAAGCTGAGCGGGCCTGGGACGCTCCCGTCTTCCTTCCCGAGAAGCTCGCTCGACGGATTCAGCGCAAGCGCGACGACGGCGACTCTCTCCGGAAGATCGCACTGCAAGAAGCAGAATCACGCTTCTGCGCGAAAGTGTGATCCCATCTACATCTTTCGTCGGATCGGTGTAGAAGCGTGACCAGACGCGCTTTTGCTTTCCCATCGGCGAGCTCGACGAAGCGGCAGAGCGCGTTCGCAAGCCCAAAAGGGGTCGACACGGTGGGCAACGGCAGTGCTACTCGTCACCGCGCTGGCAATTGGAAGAGCGTTGGCTCAACCATACGCGCCG
>CAWBAD010000010.1:0-241039 GCA_963786725.1 uncultured Actinomycetes bacterium
GCCGTCCGCCGCCTCCTGCCAGCCGATCTCGCGGGCCGTGGCGACGTAGCTGGGCGTGAAGACGATGCGGTGCATGACGACGGGGAGGAAGAGCCGCTCGATGTCCACCGGCGTCTACGAATCGCGTTCGGAGAGCAGCGCCCACGCACGTGCCGAGCGCTCTAGCGCAAGGCTGCCGTGGGAACGGAAGCGCTGATCGCCACGCCGTCGGCCGCGCGCGTCGCGCGCACGATCCGCATCCGCCCAGCGCCGCAGCAGAGGGTCGATGTACACGCCGTGCGCAGCCTCGCGCAGCACGTTGACTCGTCGAGCGAGAGCACGGGCCGAAGCCCGCTCAGTGGATGGTGGACCACCTGCTCCTCGACGATCCGGAGCTCCTCCTCCTCGCCCGGGTAGCCGAGCGCGGTGCGGAGCAGGAAGCGGTCGAGCTGCGCCTCGGGCAGCGGGAACGTCCCCTCCTGCTCGATCGGGTTCTCGGTGGCCAGCACGAGGAACGGCTTGGGGAGCTCGCGGGTGACGCCGTTGATCGTTGCCTGGTACTCGGCCATCGCCTCGAGCAGCGCCGACTGCGTCTTCGGCATTGCGCGGTTGATCTCGTCGACGAGCAGGACGTTTGCGAACACAGGCCCGGGCCGGAACTCGAAGTCGCGGTCGCGCTGGTTGAAGACGGACAGGCCGGTGACATCGGTCGGCTGGAGGTCGGGCGTGCACTGGATGCGCGCGAAGGACGCGCCGTCCACCGAGCCGGCGATCGCGCGGGCGAGCACGGTCTTCGCCGTGCCGGGCACGTCCTCGAGCAGGACATGGCCGTCGCAGACGAGCGCGGCCAGCACGAGGCGCACCTCGTCGGTCTTGCCGTGGACGACCGTCTCGACGTTCGCGAGCAGTCTCGCGGCGATCTCCGCCGCCTGCCCGAGGTTCCCTCCGACTTCGGTCACGTCGTCTCCTCTACGTTCGAATGAGCTGGCTGTATCCGGCCAGCAGGCACGGCCCCGTCTGCACGCGCGGGAGCACGGCACGCAGCGTCGTGCCCTTCGGCACCTTGAAGCGGAGCCCGTCCTTCTCGGCCCAGCCGCCGTAGGCCCCCGTTTTGACGACGACCGTCTGCAGCAGTTTCCAGCCCGTCGGCGTGAGCCGCTCGACGCGGATGCGCTTGCCGTCTACCTGGATTGCTTCGCTCGCCAATCCGACCTCGTAACCGCCACGCTCCTTCGTGAGCGATACGTACGCGCGCGGAGTGACGACGACTGTCGCGCTCTTCGCCTCCTTCCATTCCGCGCGCAGCGTGGTCTTCGTACGAATGGGCACGGACACCTCGTAGCGGCCTCCGGCGAGGGTCGTGCCGCCGCCGAGCGCGCGGAAGAAGGCGCCGGGGATACCGCACTCCTTGCCCGTCACGGTCACATACTCGCCTTGTGCGCCGCTCGAGATCTCACCCGAAGCACCTACGGAAGCGGCACGCGTGCGCAGCACGGTCTCGCTCGCCCGCATCGTGATGCTGTCGGCAAGGACGGCTGCTGCGGCCAGACCGGCGAAGGCCACCGCGACGAGTGCGGCGACGGCGACGGCGCGTCTCATGTCTGGACGATCCCGCTGTAGCCGGCGAGGTAGCAGGGCTTCGCTTGGGAGAGCGGCAGCACGCCTCGCATCTGCGCGTTCCTCGGCACCTTGGGGCGGAACTTCCCCGAAGTCCATATGTACCCGCCGCCTCCGCCCTGCTCGGTGAGCTTCACCGTCTGTACCTGCTTCCACACGCGTGTCTGCTTGTCGAACACTTGAATAGAGACGCGCTTTCCCCAGAACGGATAGATCGCGTTCACGCCGACCTCACCTCGATTGCCGGGCCGGATCACGACCGTCACATACGGCCGCTGCTGGACCCTGACGCTCGCGCTCCGCTCAGCTCCCCAGACGGCGCGGTACTCCGAACTCACGCGCGCGCCCATGTCTACCGACCAGCCGCCGCCCGCCTGCGTGTACACCCAGGAAAGCGCGCGGAAGCTCGTGTTCGGCAGGCCGCACTCCTTGACCTCGATCACGACCTTCTCGTCTGCCTTCGTGGAGGCGATCGCGCCGTAGAGCGTGGCTTGCTGGCCCCACCGCAGGATCGAGTTGCGCACGGCGATGGTGACATTGGAAGAGCCGGCGAGGGCAGGGGTCACGGCGACTGCCGCGATCGCGGCGGCGATCCAAGCCGCGCGTCTCACTTCGTGACCAGAAGCGTGCTGTAGCCGGCGATGTAGCAAGGCTTGGCCTGGGCGAGAGGCAGGACAGCCCTGATCGTCGTGCCCTTCGCAACGTCGACTGCGAACTCGTCGGTCGTCGACCACACGAAGCTTGATCCGGGGGCGGCGCCGGTGTTAACGAGTCGGAGCTTCTTTACGAGCAGCCACCTGCTGCGCTTGCGGTCGAACCGCTGGATGAGCACCTGCTTTCGCCAGAACTGCATGCGCTCGACGACGTTGACGACGAACCGCCGGGGTGGGCTGGGCGCGAGGCGGACGTCCACGCGCTTCTGCACCTGCACTTCGTTCGAGACATCGCCGCTGGAGACCGCGCGGAAGACGCCGTTCGCATACACGCCCGTCTCGAGCGACCAGCCGCCGCCGACCTCGCTCAGCACCTCGGCGTGGTCGCGGAACTGGACGGGAGAGAGCCCGCACTGCTTGAACTGCACGGTCACCTTCTCATCCGCTCTGCCGGTCGAAACCGACCCGTACACAACAAGAGGGTCGTCGCCCTGGATCGTCGGCCGGGCGGCGATGGTGACCGCCGCCGGCGCGACGACGAGTCTCGCGATCTGCTCCTCGGCCCTTTCGAACATTCCGGCCGTGGGCTCGCTCGCGAACGTGACGCTGGCGTCGACGTTGTAGCCGTCGATTCCTGCGCGGAGGACGTACTCCAACGTCGGCTGCCCAGGCGACTTGACCAGTGTCGCATCCGCCAGGCTCAGCGGCAGGCTTCGAACGGGGAAGGCGACATCGCGGGCCGGGTCTCCTCGCGCGCTGAGCGTCGCGGAGATCACGATGGCCCACGGGGGCCACGCGTGCAACGCGGGGAGGGAGAGGCCGCGCTGGGGATCGGCCGGCTGGATCGGGACGTTGGCAGCCACCATTCGCGTCGACTCGGCCGAGCCGGCGAGACCTGCCTGGATCACCGTCCAGCCCGTGGCCGGCAGGAAGCCGAAACCCTGGACGACGTCTGTCCGTGCGCTGCTCGTCGGCGTCAGCCAGGAGGCGACGCCGAAGCCGAGCGCCGTGGCGACGAGCAGAGCTGCCGCGCCGGCGGCGGCCCAGCGCAGGCGGAGGGGTCGCCAGGGTCGCGCGGCCGGACGCTGCTCGGGGCGTCGCCCTTCGGAAGCTGCGAGGCGAGCCGCCGTGCGCAGATCGGCCTCTGCCGGATCTTCCGACTGGGCGGCGATGCGCGTCAGGAGCTGGCGAACGACGAGCTCTTGGTCCTTTTCGCTTGCGCCTCATCCCAGCTCCTCCAGCAAGGCATGCCGGGCCCGCGAGCTCCTCGATTTGATGGTGCCCACGCGGACGCCCAGGGCAGTCGCCGCTTCCTCCTCGCTCAGCCCGAGCAGGTAGCGGAGCAGCAGCACCTCGCGGTAGTGCGCCGGCAGCGCGGAGAGTGCCTCCCTCGTCTCGAGCAGCAGATCGTCGTCATGCGACTCGGCAACGCTCTCCGCGTCGACTGTTCGCGTGCGCCGGCGGTGGACGTCGGCTGCCTTGTGCGTGGCGATGCCGGCGAGCCAGGGCCAGAAGCGGTCGGCGTGGCGGAGGCCGGGAAGCCCGCGCCACGCCGCCGTCAGGGTTTCCTGGAAGGCGTCGTGCGCGTCGCTCTCATCGCGGAGCTCGATCCTCAGATAGCGGTGCAGCCTCGGCCCGTGCCGCACCACGAGCGCCTCGAACGCCGCGACGCTCCCCAGCTGCGCCTGCCGCACGAGCTCGGCGTCCTCGACTTCGGCGCGCTCGACGCGCCGGTCGGACGCAGGTTGCGCGTTCGCCATCACTACATAGTCGCGTACCGAGGGGGGAAAGTTCCCGAGCTGCTATCCCGGCTGAACAATCGTGCCGGCGCGGCCGTCGACGATCGCCTCGATGTCGGCGAGTGCGCCGATCGCGGCCGTGCGGCCCGTCCGCTCGACGAAGTCGCAGGCCGCCTCCACCTTCGGCCCCATCGAGCCGTCGGGAAAGTCGTGCGCACGAAGCTCGGCGGGCGTCACCCGCTCGAGCCGGCGCGCATCCGGGGTACCCCAATCGAGGTACACGCCGTCCACGTCCGTGGCCATGACGAACACGTCGGCCTCGATCTCCCGCGCGAGCAGTGCGCTCGCTCGATCCTTGTCGATTACCACCTCGGCGCCCACGAGTGTCCGTGTGCCGTTCCGCTCGTACATCGTGGGAATGCCGCCGCCGCCGGCGCAGATGACGATCGTGCCCTTCTCGAGCAGCCACTTGATCGGCCGGTGCTCGAAGATGCGCGTCGGGACGGGGGAGGGGACGACGCGGCGCCAGCGGTCGCCGTCGAGCTTGAAGGCCCAGCCGTGCTCCTGCCTCGAGCTTCCGCGCCTCGCCCTCGTCGTAGCCCGGGCCGATGAATTTCGTCGGGTCGTCGAAGGCGGGGTCGTCGGGGTCGACCTCGACCATGGTCAGGATCGTCGCGAACGGAACCTCGAACGGCAGCAGGTTCCCGAGCTCCTGCTCGATGAGGTAGCCGATCATCCCCTCCGTCTCGGCGGCGAGGATGTCCAACGGATACGGCTCGACCTCCACGTACGCGGCCGCCTGCAGCGCGAGCAGCCCCACCTGAGGCCCGTTGCCGTGGGAGAGCACGAGCCGGTGGCGTTCCGCAACGGGCGCGAGCGCCTCCGCGGCGACCCGGACGTTCGTGCGCTGGGCCTCAGCCGTCATCGGCTCGCCTCGCCGGAGCAGCGCGTTGCCGCCCAGCGCCACGAGCACGAGGCGGCGCTCGTCCGTCACCGCGACTCGTTCTACGGCTCGGCGCGGGTTCCTACAATCCGGACATGACGCACGAGCTCGACGCCCGCCTCGCGGACTGGGAAGCGCGGCTCGACCGCCTGGACGGAGAACCTGTCCAGCTGGAGGCCAACGGAGCCGCAGCCCATCTGCTCTTCGTGCCGTCGGCCGCGGGCTATGAGCTCGTCGAGTGCATCGGTGACTCCCCGGCCGCAGGCGAGCTGCTCGAGCTGGAAGGTCGTGAGGGCCGCTACGCCGTGTTGAGGATCGTCCGTTCGCCGTTGCCGGGCGACGAACGTCCCTGCGCGTACCTGGCGCTCATCTAGCCCGGGCGCCGAAGTCCGCGGTCACGACGGTCACCTCGAGACTCTCGAACATCCGCGGCCCGGAGGGCGTGTGCACGGCTGACAGGCCGATCTCGCGCCACGCCGGAGTCAGTAGCACGTGCAGGTGCTCGGGGCTCTTCAGCCACATGGTCAGGGCCTGCTTGGCGTCGACGTCGGGGGAGGCCCAGAGCAGCGTCTCGCCGGCACGCCATTTGCGGTAGCCGGTCGTCGTGTAAAAGCGGCGGACTCGCGCGGCGAAGCCGCTCCCGTTCGACGACTCGTGCGCGAAGTAGCCCGTGCGGGCCATGTCGAGCGAGTGGCTCTCTGCCGCCATGTCGAGCGAAGGGTTGACGGCCAGCGGCCGGAGCCCTCGCCTTGCGCGGAAGACGTTGATCTCGAGTGTGAGCTCACGCTCGAGCGCGGCATCCGTGAAGACAGCGCCGCGTCCGTTGTCGCCCGGCGCCAACTTGGCGCCCGCCGGAGCGGCGACGAGGATGAACGCGCCGAGCGCGCCTGCGAGAACGAGGCGGAGCCTGCTCACGCTTCATCGATCGACAGAAGGGACGATTGAAGTGACTCAGATCACCCGAACGAGTATCACCCGAACGGGTGAGATTCCTAAGGCTTCTCGTTCCGGCGGAGGCGCCGGCTTACTTCGGCGCGCGGTAGAAGAGCACCTCGTAACGCTCGACTTCTGGGGCCGCGGCACCGACACGCTCGGCCGCGTTGCTCCGCATCTGGCTCGCCTGCTCCTCGCTGGCGGCCATCGCGTCCTCGGAATCCCAGAAGGTGAGAACGAGAGAGTTGCCGCTGGCTCGCTGGCCGAGCGCTACGACCCCTCGGAACCCGTCGATCTGCTCGAGCTGCGCGTAGAGCTCGGCCTCGAGCATCTCCGCCGCCTCATCGACCTTTGCCGGGTCGCCGCTCATCGTGCTGCCGCGTGCGTGCATGACGCCCCCTTCCCTGTAGAAACCGTTCGCAGGTGATCCTAACGCCGCTGCAGCTCGACGGGAGGGCGGGTACGCTGGCCACCGTCTTGCGCTCGGTCATCGTCTCCGCTGTCCGCACGCCGTTCGGCAAGCTCGGCGGCGCACTCGCATGGAAGCAGGCCACCGAGCTCGGCGCTGTCGCCATCCGGGCGGCGCTCGAACGCGTGAACGTCGAGGACGGCGACGTCGAGTACGTGATCATGGGCCAGGTGCTGCAGGGCGGCGCGGGCCAGGCGCCGGCGCGCCAGGCTGCGATCGGCGCGGGCCTCCCTATCGACGTTCCGGCCGACACGATCAACAAGGTCTGCGCGTCGAGCATCCGCGCCGTCGAGATCGCGGACGCGATGATCCGCGCCGGCGACCACGACGTGATCGTGGCCGGGGGCATGGAATCGATGTCGAACGCGCCCTACGCGGCGCCGAAGGCGCGCTTCGGCTACAAGCTCGGCGACGGCAAGCTCGTCGATCTCATGGTGCACGACGGGCTCGTTTCGAGCTTCGACGGGCGGCACATGGTCGAGCAGGCGTCGTTCGTGTCGCGCGAGCTCGGCATCTCCCGCGAGGATCAGGACGCCTGGGCGCTGCGATCGCAACAGCGCGCGGCGGCGGCGATCGACGAGGGACGCTTCCGCGAGGAGATCGTTCCCGTGGGCGACGTCGACACCGACGAGGCGCCGCGGCGGGACACGTCGCTCGAGAAGCTCGCCGCGCTGAAGCCCGTCTTCGACGAAGAGGGCACGACGACTGCGGGCAACGCTCCGGGCGTAAACGACGGCGCCGGCGCGCTCGTCGTCACGAGCGAGGAGTTCGCGCGGGAGCGTGGCCTCGAAGTGCTGGCGACGATCGTCGGCAAGGCGTACGTCGCCGACGAGTTCGCGTACCTCGCGCGCACGCCGGGCGGCGCGGGCAACAAGGTGCTCCAGGAGGCCGGCAAGGCGATCGACGACGTGAAGCGCGTGGAGGTGAACGAGGCGTTCTCCTCCGTCGCGGTCAACTCCGTACGGATGCTCGAAGCGGATCCCGAGACGGTGAACGTCAACGGCGGCGCCGTCGCGCTCGGCCACCCGATCGGCGCCTCGGGCGCGCGCATCCTCTCCACGCTCGTCTACGAGCTGCGCCGCTAGGGCGGCGGGCTCGGGCTCGCGGCCATCTGCTCCGGCGGCGGACAGGGCGACGCGCTGCTGATCGAGGTCTGACGCTTTGCGCTTCGAGCACGTGCTCGTCGTCGGGGCAGGGCAGATGGGCGGCGGCATCGCCCAGGTGCTGGCGGCATCGGGTCGCCGGGTCTCGCTCCACGACGCGGCTCCGGGCGCGGTCGAGCGCGGCCTGGTGGCTATGCGACGCAGCCTGGAGAAGCTCGCAGAGAAGGGCGGGGCCGATCCGGACGAGGTGCTCGCCCGTGTCGAGCCCGTAGAGGGCATTGTCGAGGCGGAGCTGATGATCGAGGCGGTCGTCGAAGACGTCTCGGTGAAGGAAGCGATCTTCAGGACAGCCGACAAGATCCTTCCGCGTGACGCAATCCTCGCGTCTAACACCTCCTCCATCCCGATCGCCACGCTGGCGGCGGCGACCGAGCGGCCGCCACAGGTGATCGGCATGCACTTCTTCAACCCGGTGCCCGTGATGTCGCTCGTCGAGGTGATCCGCGCGCCGGAGACGTCGGACGAGACGGCAACCGCCATCGTCGAGCTGGCGCACGAGCTGGGCAAGACGCCTGCGGAGGCGAACGACTTCCCGGGCTTCGTCTCCAACCGCATCCTCATGCCGTACATCAACGAGGCCGTCTATGCGCTGCAGGACGGTGTCGCCGAGGCCGAGGCGATCGACACGATCGCGAAGCTCGGTTTCAACCATCCCATCGGCCCGCTCGCGCTCGCCGACCTGATCGGGCTCGACACGTGCGCATCGATCATGGAGGTGCTGCACCAGGGGCTGGGAGACGACAAATACGCGCCCTGCGCGCTGCTGCGCGAGCTCGTCGCGGAGGGGAAGCTCGGCCGGAAGTCAGGCCAGGGGTTCTACTCATACACATGACCTCGGCCGAGTCACAGTGGCCGGACGAGCTCGACGCGCTCGTGGCGGCGCCGGCCCCATTACGCGCTGGTGCTCGAGAACGACCGAGTCCGGGTTCTCGATGCGCGCGTCGAGCCCGGTGACGGCCTGATCCACGCGATCGTGGTCGAGCTGAAGGCGTAGCCACTGTGGGCCCTGACTTCGACGGGTACTAGTCCACCTTGACGCGCCGGAACATGGCGTAGAAGGCGACGTCGTAGACGCACTTGACGGCGCCGGCGATGACGAACGGCGCGCCGAGCGCGATCGTGAGCGTCGCGCCGCCGACCAGGGGGCCGATAGGGCGGGTAGCGTAGCGAGCAGTGTTTGTGTACGCAGCGGCGGCCGTACGCTCGCTCGGATCGACGACAGCGGCAACGTACGCCTGGCGCGCCGGCACGTCCATCTGGCTCAGCGCGTATCGCGAGAGCAGCAGCACGACGGCAACGGCGAACGTCGGCGCGAACGCGATCGCCGCCAGCAGCACGTTCGACGGCAAGTGCGTGAAGACCATCGTTCGCAGCAGGCCGATGCGGCCGGCCAGGCGCACCGCTATCTGGAACGACGCGGCCTGGAGGAAGCCGATGGTGAGGAAGAGAATCGCCAGCTCCTGGTGTGTAGTGCCGAACTTCAGCGCGAACCAGTACGCGATGAACGACTGAACGACGAAGCCGCCGCCGAAGCTGTCGAGGGCGAAGAGCCCGGACATGCGCGCGACGATGCCGCGCGAACGGTGGAGCGGCGGCAGCGGTTCGCGGTCGAGCTCGTGCCCTACCTCGACGCGCGCCGACAGCCAGACGGTAGCGAGCAGCGCGATCGCAGCGGCGACGGGGTAGGCGAGCAGCCAGAGCCTTGAGGCGGCGACGAAGGCCGTCAGGGCGCCCAGCGAACCGGCGATCGTGGCGACGGTGTTGTACGTCCCGAAGAGGTGCGTCGCGTCGACGTCGCCGGCCGCGTGTGGCAGCATGGCCTGCTCGAGCGACGTGAACGGCCCGGACTCGACGATGTCCGCCGACACCGTCCCGGTCAGCGCCACGAGGATCAGCAGAGGCAGCGAGTGCGTGAGGGCGAACGCCGTTCCTGACAACGCCATCAACACGAGCAGGAGCCGGTAACAGCGGCGCCGCCCTATGCGATCGCCGTAGCGGGCGAGCACGATCGACGCGAGCGCCGCGCCGGCGAGCATGGCCGTAAAGACAAGCCCGACCTGGGTCGTGGAGAGGCCGGACTGCTCGAGCGAGACGCCGATGACGATGCTGCCGAGGCCGTAGACGACGGCGCGCGCCGCTTGCACCGCCAGGAGACACCGCGCGTCGCGCGTCAAGGCGACGCTCGTCGATCCAGCTCCATCGGCTCATATACTCGCGCAGCCGTGGACTTCGAGCTGACGCCGGAGCAGCAAGAGATTCAGGCGCTCGCCCGCGAGCTGGCGGATGCCGAGATCGCGCCTCACGCGGCCGGCTGGGACCGCGAGCACCGCTTCCCTGAGGAGGTCTTCGCGAGGCTGGCCGAGGTCGGCTTGATGGGCGTGTGCGTGCCCGAGGAGTACGGGGGCGCCGGCGCGGACTTTCTCTCGTACATCCTCGTGCTCGAGCAACTATCGCGTGGCGATGCCGGCGTCGGCGTCACGGTGGCCGTTCACACGAGCGCCACCACGCTGCCGATTCTCGCCTGGGGTACGGAGGAGCAGAAGTCGCGGTTCGTGCCGCGGCTCGCCAGGGGCGAGACGATCGGGGCGTTCGCCCTCTCGGAGCCGGACGTCGGCTCCGACGCGTCGCGCCTGCGCTGCGCCGCGACGCGTGACGGCGGCGAGTGGGTGATCTCCGGCCAGAAGCAGTGGATCACGAACGCGAAGTACTCCGACACGGTGCTGCTCTTCGCGCGCACGGATCCCGAGACGCCCGGCGCGCGCGGCATCTCGGCGTTCCTGCTCGGCGCGGAGCACGTGCAGGTGACTCGGGAGGAGGAAAAGCTCGGCCTCAACTCGTCGTCCACGGGCGACCTCGTTCTCGACCAGGCGCGAGTGAGCGCTGACCGTATGCTCGGGGCCGAGGGTGAGGGGTTCGCGATCGCTATGTCGACGCTCGACGCGGGGCGAATCGGCATCGCCGCGCAGGCGCTCGGCATCGCGCAGGCGGCGTACGACGTCGCTCGCGAATACGCGCTGCAGCGCCATACGTTCGGGCAGCTGATCGCTCGTCATCAGGCGATCCAATGGAAGCTCGTCGACATGGCGGTGGAGATCGAGGCCGCGCGGATGCTCACCTACAGGGCCGCGTGGCTGAAGGAGAACGGCCTGCCACACGCGGCGGCCGGTGCGCAGGCGAAGCTCGCCGCCTCGGAGACGGCGCGGCGGCAGACGGGGGAAGCGATCCAGGTGCTCGGCGGCTACGGCTACACGAAGGAGTTCCCGGTCGAGCGCTATTACCGCGATGCGAAGGTGACCGAGATCTACGAGGGGACGAGCGAGATCCAGCGAATCGTCATCGCACGGTCGATCCTGGGCGGCTAGGCAGCCACTCGTAGAGCGCGTCGGGCTCCTTCTCCATGTTCAGCGACCCGTCGGTGAGCCTCACGAGGCTGCAGCCGTGCCGCTCGTAGAAGCGGCGTGCACCGTCGTTCTCCTGGAACACCCACAGCTGGAAGCCTGCCGGGCGCTGCGATTTCGCGTGGTCGAGCAGCGCCGTTCCGATGCCGTAATTCTGTGTCTCCGGATCGACGTAGAGATGATCGAGCAGCGCCGCTCCAAGCCCGCTGAAGCCGGTGATCCGGCCGGCCTCTTCAGAGATCCAGACCTCGTGCCGTCGCACGATCAAGCCCCCCAGCCGGGGCCGGTCCTCATCCGGGATGCGGGGCAGGTACGTCATCAGGTCCCGTGCGCGCACGAAGATGTCACCGACGGCGTCAGCGTCCTCGGGAGTTGCGCGTCGGATCACCGGCGTACTCTAGGCCCGTGCCGAGGAAGCGGGACGAGCCTGTTCGCCTCACGAAGATCTACACGCGCGGCGGGGATGAAGGGCAGACGAGCCTCGGCGACGGGACGCGGGTGTCGAAGCTCGACCCGCGGGTAGTTGCGGGAGGCGAAGTGGACGAGCTCAACTCGCTCGTCGGTTGGACGGCCGTCGTCGCCGAGGGCGCGATCGGCGACGTGCTTGCTCGCGTCGAGAACGAGCTGTTCGATCTCGGCGCTGACATCAGCGTCCCGCAGGGGGAGGCGGGTCTGCGCGTGACGCAGGAGCAGGTCGACCGACTCGAGGCCGACTGCGACCGCTTCAACGAAGCGCTGCCCGAGCTCAAGAGCTTCGTCCTGCCGGGCGGGACCGAGCTCGCCGCGCGACTCTTCGTCGCTCGCGCCGTGTGCCGCCGATCGGAACGTGCCGCGATCACCGCCGAGGCGGGCGCGCTCGTCTGCGTCTATCTCAACCGGCTCTCCGACCTGCTCTTCATCCTCGCGCGGGCGGCCAATTCCGCAGCGGGTGAGCCAGAGACGCTCTGGAAGCCTGGGAAGTAGCGGTCGTCTGTGCCGGCTCGTTCGTGGCCGGCTACCTCGGGTCGATGCTCGGGCTCGTCCTCGGCACGTTGAGGCTGCCGCTCGTCCTCCTCGTCTCCGGCGACGCGTCGCACGGCGGCGGGCACGAACATCGCCATCAGCGCGGCCTCGGCAGCGACGGGCGGCATCCAGCACGCGCGGGCTGGGCGAGTCGACTGGCATGTCGTCGCCTGGATGACGCCGCCGTCGGTCGTCGGCGCGCTGATCGGCGGCCTCTACGGGGACGCAGTACCCGAGCGCCTGCTTTTCGCGGCGATAGCCGCCGTCCTGATCTGGAATGGCGTCGACCTGCTCGCACGCCCGTTTCACGCGAAGCCACGCGAGCGACCCCGGCTCTTCTCGGCCGCCGCGTTCGGCGGCGCGATCGGACTGCTCGGCGGAGCGATCGGCGTCATCCTCGGCACGCTGCGCGTGCCGGCGCTCTTGCGCGGCGTAGGGATGACCGCCGTGCGCGTCGTGGGCACGAACCTCGTCGTCGGCTTCTTCCTGGGCGTCTTCGGCTTCCTCGGCCACGCCGTCCGCGGCGAAGTCGACTGGGCGTTCCTCGCGGCCGGCGTCGTCGGCGCCCTCCCGGGCGGCTGGCTGGGCGCGCAGATGACAGGCCGCTTCTCGGAGCTTGCGCTGCGCCGTGCGCTCGGTGTCACGCTGCTCGTCGTGGGAGCTGCCTTCGTCGTCGAGGCCATCGTCCGATGACGATCGTGCGCTCGGGCGTCCTGCTCACGATCGCGGTCGGGCTCGCGAACGTGCTCAACGCCGTCTTTCAGTTCTCGCTCGCGCGCATCCTCGGGCCGGACGAGTACGCCCTCGTGGCGGCGCTGTTCGCCGTCGTGATCGTCGGGGCCATCCCTCCGCTTGCCTTCCAGGCGACGGCAGCGCGCGAAGTGTCCGCACGGCTGTCTCGCGGCGACGAGCACGGCGCGGGGGTCTTTCTGCACGGCATGGGTCGCTCGGTCAACGTCTGGGGGGGCGTGCTCGGCGCCGCCGCCATCGCAGCAGCTGCCATCGCAGCGCTGGCCGACATGGACGATCCGCTCTCGGTGGGAGCGACCGTCCTCACCATCGCCGTCGCCCTGGCCATCCCCGTCGTGTGGGGCGGGTTGCAAGGCGCGGGGCGGTTCACGGAGCTCTCCGGCGCCCACGTGCTCTTCGCCGGGACGCGCCTCGCCGCGGGTCTGACGATTGCGCTGGCCGGCGGCAGCGTCGGCGCCGTGATGCTCGGGGTCGCCTGCGCCACGATGGTCACGCTGCTCATCTCGGCACTACCGATCCGATGGCTCTTCATAGCCGGTCGCGGCGCGGCCAGGCTGCCGCTCGCCACGCGCGCGAACGCCGGCGCCGCGCTCGGCCTGACGGCGCTCTGGGCGCTCGCCTACGGCGACTTGCTCGTGGCTCGGCTTGCCTTCTCGGGTGACGAGGCGGGCGCGTATGCCGCTGCCGCAGTCGCGTCGAAGGTGCTTTTGCTCGTGCCCATCGCGGCAACGACCGTCCTCTTCCCCCTTGTTGCGGTCCTCCACGACCGCACTCGGGAGCGGCGACACCTCCTGGCCGGTCTCGGCGTCGTCGCAGCAGCCTCGGCGCTGCTCACCGCCTTCGCGTGGGTCTTCGCCGAGCCGCTGATCGACCTGTTGTTCGGCTCGGACTACGAGGCGGCGGACGCCTGGCTCGGCCCACTCTGCCTCGCCATGGCGCTCTACGGGCTCGCCATCGTCTACCTCTACCACTTCCTCGCCCTGGGGCGAGAACGCGTTGCCGTTGTTTTCGCCGCGCTGCTGGCAGGCCAGGTGGTTGCCTACGCACTCCTCCACGATGAGCCGTCCCAGCTGATCGGCGTGCAGGTCGCGTTCGGCGTTCTCGCTGTCATCGCCTGCGAGACGTGGTATCACCTACGGCGATGAGCGCCGAGCCCGAGAGGCAGGAGCTTCGCTACAGGCGGAGACGGGCCGAAGAGGTCCTCGCCCGCGCCGTCGCGGAATAGCTGCCATGGCCATCACGGAGTCGACAGGCGAGCTGCACACGACGATCTCCGGGCTGCCGCTCGAGCCCGTCTACACGCCCGAGACGACCCCGATCGACTACGACCGCGACCTGGGGATGCCCGGGGAGTACCCGTTCACCCGCGGCGTGTACCCGACGATGTACCGCGGTCGCCTGTGGACGATGCGGCAATTCGCCGGTTTCGGCACGGCTGAGGAGACGAACGAGCGCTTCCGCTACCTCCTCGAGCACGGCCAGACGGGCCTGTCGACCGCCTTCGACATGCCGACGCTCATGGGCTACGACTCGGACCACCCGCGCTCGCTCGGTGAGGTCGGCCGCGAGGGCGTGGCCATCGACTCGCTCGACGACATGGAGACGCTCTTCGCGGGCATCCCGCTCGGCGAGGTCTCCACCTCGATGACGATCAACTCACCCGCGGCCATGCTGCTCGCCTTCTACGTCTGCGTGGGCGAGGAGCAGGGTGTCCCGCGAGACCAGCTCCGCGGCACGGTGCAGACAGACATCCTCAAGGAGTACATCGCGCAGAAGGAGTACATCTTCCCGCCAGAGCCCTCGATGCGGCTCGTGGTGGACATGATCGAGTTCTGCTCACAAGAGCTGCCGCGGATGCACCCGGTGTCGATCTCGGGCTACCACATCCGCGAGGCCGGCTCGACGGCCGCTCAGGAGTTGGCCTTCACGCTCGCGGACGGACTCGCCTACGTGGACGCGTGCCGCGAGCGCGGTCTCGACGTCGACGACTTCGCTCCCCGCCTGTCGTTCTTCTTCAACGCGCACATGGACTTCTTCGAGGAGATCGCGAAGTACCGTGCGGCACGTCGCATCTGGGCCAGGGAGATGCGCGAGCGGCACGGGGCGAAGGACCCACGCTCGTGGCTCATGCGCTTCCACTCGCAGACCGCCGGCGTCTCGCTGACGGCGCAGCAGCCCGAGGTGAACATCGTGCGCACCGCGATCGAAGCGCTCGCCGCCGTCCTCGGCGGCACGCAGTCGCTGCACACGAACTCGTTCGACGAGGCGCTCGCGCTGCCGACCGAGCACGCCGTGCGGATCGCGCTGCGGACCCAGCAGGTGATCGCGCACGAGACGGGCGTCGTCAACACGACCGACCCGCTCGGTGGCTCGTGGTTCATCGAAGACCTCACGAACCGGCTGGAGGCGGAGGCGTACGAGTACTTCGACCGCATCGAGAAGCTCGGCGGCGTGATCGAGGCGATCAAGGAGAACTTCTTCCAGCGCGAGATCGCCGACGCGTCGTTCCGCTTCCAGTCCGAGGTGGAGGCGGGCGACCGCGTGATCGTGGGCGTCAACCGCTATCGGCTGGAGGACGAGGCGCCGCCGGAGATTCTCTCCATCGATCCCGCCCTGGAAGGCCAGCAGGTGGAGCGCGTCCGGGCACTGCGCGCGCGCCGCGATTCCGCCGCCGTCGAGCAGCGACTCGCCCAGCTACGCGAGGCCGCCGGCCGTGAGGACCTCAACCTCATGCCGATCATCGTCGACTGCGCCCGCGACTACGTGACGATGGGGGAGATGTGCGACGCCCTGCGCGGGGTGTGGGGCGTGTGGAAGGAAACGCCGGTCTTCTAGCTCGCGCGCTGCGAGAGCATCCGCGACTTCCCCATCACGTGGACGGTGAAGACCGCCGCGAGCGGGCCGATGAGCCGCCGCGGTCCTTCGACGACTTCGGGCACCGTTAGGCCCGCGACGGGCTTCAGTTCGACACTGGGGATCTCCTGCACGTACGACGTCGCGTCACACCGAAAGTGCTTGTAGCGCTTCCCCTTCAGCGCCTTGCCCTGGCCGGCGCACTTGACGGAGTCGATCGACAGACCCGCGTTGATCCTGGTCTGCGCCTTTTCAACACGGTCGATCAACGAGGCGTACGTCTGGGCGAGACGCGAGTAGTCCGGGTTCTGGGTGGTCTCGTACTCCGAGAGGGCCGTGAGCTTCAGCGGGCGGTACTCATCGAGCAGCGCTTCCAACTCGGCGTCGAGCGCCTG
Source organism: uncultured Actinomycetes bacterium (assembly GCA_963786725.1). Classification (GTDB taxonomy): domain Bacteria; phylum Actinomycetota; class Thermoleophilia; order Gaiellales; family Gaiellaceae; genus PALSA-612. The sequence continues at coordinate 15,895 of CAWBAD010000010.1, forward strand.
TCGCTGATCCGGAGGCAGGCTGATGTTCGTGCCCTCCTGGAGCAGCACGCGGGCCTTCCCAACCGTCCACGAATACGGCGTGTTGTGGGCGAGCGCGACCGCAGCCGACGCCGCGAGCGCTCCTAGGGAAACGACGATTACCAGTGCCGACCGTCTCATGTGGGCTGCGAGCATAGGGCAAACTCACAAGAGCTGTCTGTCACGTGCGTGACAGAACCCCTGTCACGGCTGCGAAGGGGCCACGTCAGCCGCCTCCACGCGCGAAGAACGTGAACGAGCTGCCGAGTTGCGAGATCGTCTGGCCGGCCCAGAACTTCCAGAAGTCCGTGCGCGACCCGTCGCTCACGCGACGACTACCCGCACGACTTCAGCTGCGCTCGAAGCGCTCTCGATCTCGCACGGCCCGGCGGTCATCCCACTTCTTCAGGATGAAGAGCGCAATGGCGACGAGGACGGCGGCTGCGATGAACCCCGCCCTCGCCCACACTGCGTCGAAGATGAATACCGCCAGGAGGACAGCGCCGATGATGAGGGCGCCGATGACCGCGTAACGTGCTGCTTCCCTCCACACGACGGACCCAGACTACAACCTCAGAGATCGATGACGAGACCGTCGTAGGCCAGCTCGTAGCCGTCCGGCCGCGGCAGCTCCTCGGGGCGGTGTGTGAGGAGGAGACGCTTCGCTCCCGAGGCCTGGAAGGCTTCCACGGCTTCGTCGACCGACAGGTGGCCGCGCGGGCTCCCGTCCAGCTCGCCGCGCAGGAGCGTCGCCTCGCAGACGAAGAGGTCGGCGTCGCGGGCGACCTCCGTCAGACGGTCGTCCGGACCGGAGTCGCCCGAGTACGCGAGCGTGTGATCGCGGTTCGAGACGCGAAGGCCGTACGTGCGCAGCGTGTAGTGCGGCAGCCGTTTGGCAAGCACTTCGAGCCCGGCCTCGGTCTGGAACGGCACGTCTTCCTCGTAGTCGCGCACGGTGAACGTCGTCTCGAACATGTCCTCCCAGCCGAGGCGCGTGCCGAAGTCGCGGATGCGCGCCCGGCCCTGCGGAGGCAGCCACAACGCGGGACGATCCGCGTCCTTGCCCGGCCCGACCATGTTCCCCCAAACCCAGGGCACGAGATCTCCCCAGTGGTCCAGGTGCCAGTGCGTGATCACGATCGAGTCGACGTGCGGCCAGCCGCCGTTCATGTCACGTAGCCGCCCGAGCACGCCGGGGCCGCAGTCCAGCAGCAGCCGTCCTGGCCCCTCGACGAGGTAGCCGGATTGCGCGCTGCCGGGGTTCGGCCACGCGGGGCTCGAGCCCACGACGGTCAGCTTCACGGCCATATACTGCCGCGCGAATGGCGAAGAAGATCCGGGTAGTGATCGCGAAGCCCGGTCTCGACGGGCACGACCGCGGCGCGAAGGTCATCGCCCGCGCGCTGCGAGACGCCGGGATGGAGGTCATCTACACGGGGCTTCATCAGACGCCCGAGCAGATCGTGGAGACCGCGATCCAGGAGGACGCGGACGCGATCGGCATCTCCGTCCTCTCCGGCGCGCACATGACGCTTGTACCCAGGATCCTCGAGTTGCTGCGCGCGGACGAGGCGGAGGACGTCCTCGTAATCGTCGGAGGCACGATTCCCACGGACGACGCGCGCCAGCTGAAGGAGCAAGGAGTGGCCGAGGTGTTCACCCCGGGCGCGACTACGGGCGCCATCGTCGATTTCCTCCGCGAGCGGGTGCCTGCCGCGTGATCGGCGTCGAGCGTGACGGCGCCGTCGCCGTCGTCACCGTCGATCGGCAGGAAGCGCTGAACGCGCTCGACCAGCCGACGCTGAGCGAGCTGCGCGACCGCCTGGCCGAGCTCGCGGAGGACGCAGCTGTGCGCGTCGTCGTGCTGACCGGTGCCGGTGACCGGGCCTTCGTGGCCGGCGCCGATATCAAGGCGATGTCGACGATGGACATCGAGCAGGCACAGGCCTGGGGGGAGCTCGGGCATGAGACGGCGTCGCTGCTGGAGACCATGCCGAAGCCCACGATCGCCGCGGTCAACGGCTTCGCGCTCGGCGGTGGTTGCGAGCTCGCGCTCGCGTGCGACGTCCGCTACGCGTCCACGGTGGCAAGGCTCGGCCAGCCCGAAGTGTCGATCGGGATCATCCCGGGGTGGGGAGGAACGCAGCGCCTGCCGAGGGTCGTCGGCATCGGCCGTGCGAAGGAGCTGATCATGACCGGCCGGCTCGTCGACGCCGAGGAGGCCTTCCGCATCGGCCTCGTGAACGCGGTCTTCTCCTCGGAGGAGCTGATGGAGAAGTCGCTCGAGCTCGCGCGCGAGCTGGCGGCGAAGAGCCCGCTCGTGCTCGCTGCGGCGAAGCAGGCCATGAACAAGACGCTGTATGGCGATCTCGGCGCCGAGGCGGAGGCGTTCGCCGGCCTCTTCGGCAGCGAGGATCAGCGCGAGGGGATGGCGGCCTTCATAGAGAAGCGCGAGCCGCGCTTCACCGGCCGGTAGCAAGCACCACGCGGCCGGCACTGTAGGCGCCGGGACGCACCGCGGCGGCTGCCAGCGTGGCGGCCGTCGGCTCGGTCAGCACGACCACCTCGTGACCGTCGAGCTTCGGAGCAGACCTCGCGCCGACGACCTTGTTGCCGAGGTCGACCTGGACGTTCTCGGCTACTCCGAGTTGCAGCGGCCGCCGCATCTTGTCCAGCACCGCCCCTGCCGGGAAGGCCTGGAGCTTCGTGACCTTCAGCGTCAGCTGTCCGGTGGACGCATGGAGGACGTTTCCCGTAACGGTCAGCGTCACGGTGTTCTTGGTCGCTGCGGCGAAGATCAGCCGCTCGGCCTTCATCAGGTATGGATAGGGGTTGACGGCGCCGCCATCGTTGGGGTGCACCTCGAAGTGGAGGTGGGGATCGGTGCTGTCCGCGTCGCCCGAGTTGCCCACGTAACCGATCGCCTCTCCGGCCTCCACCGACTCGCCGTCCTTGAGCCCCTTGGCGTAGGCCATGCCCGCGACGCACTTGCCGCGGTTGTCGTTGCCCTTCGTGACGTCGTTGTTGAGGTGGATGTAGAGGTACGTCGTGCCGCTGTTGCCGTAGAGGTAGAGCATGCACCCGGCCGGAGCCGAAGACGTCCAGTACTTGACCTTGCCCGCCTCGGCGGCCACGGCGATAGTGCGCCGAGGCGCCATCAGGTCGTTGCCCTGGTGACTGCCGCTGTAGCGGGCGGCGCCGAAGTCGTTCGACCAGGCCACTGACCCGACGATCGGGAAAATCAGCCGCGGCACGGGCCCATCCGATTGCGCAGAAGCGACCCCGCCGGCGACGCCGACTGCGCTGGCCGCTGCGGCGGCGAAGATGAGTCCTCGGGCTGTCTTTCGGCGGAAGTCCACGACTCCGAAGTTCGCGCTCGGAGCGCCAGACCCTAGCAGCGTCTGCCGATGCTTGTTGGAGGCGGAGAAGGATGCACGCGCCGTTAGAGTCTTGGCGCGATGAAGATTGCCGTCTGCGTCAAGCAGGTTCCCGAGGGCGGGACGAAGCGCATCGATCCCGGCACGATGCGTCTCGACCGCTCCGGCGAGGCCGGTCTCAACCCGTTCGACACGAACGCGATCGAGGAAGCTCTGCGCCTGCGCGACGCGTCCGGCGAGGGCGAGGTGGTACTGGTCTCCATGGGTCCAGAACGGGCAACGGAAGCCCTGCGCAAGGGTCTCGCGATGGGAGCAGACCGCGCCGTGCTCGTCTCCGACGAGGCGGCTGCAGGGTCCGATCTCGTCGCTACGAGCTCCGTGCTCGCGAAGGCGCTCGAGCGGGAAGGCGCCGACCTCGTGCTGTTCGGCCAGCAGGCATCCGACTCGGACGGCGCCGTGCTCTCCGCCGCCGTTGCCGAGCGACTTCGGCTGCCGCTCGTGTCGCAGGTGTCCGGGCTCGATGTGAAGGATGGAGCGGTAGACGCCAAGCGGCAGACGGAGTTCGGCTACGACCATGTCGCCGCGCCGCTGCCGGCCGTCGTCGCCGTCTCGGACGCGATCAACGAACCTCGCTACCCGTCGCTCAAGGGGATCATGGGCGCGAAGTCGAAGCCGCAGGAGAGCCTCACGATCGCCGACCTGGGACTGGACTCCGGGGACGTCGGAGAGGGCGGCTCGCGCACGGAGGTGAGTGGCCTCGGCAGCCCGCCTCCGCGCGGCGACACACTGAAGCTCGAGGACGACGGCTCGGCCGCCCAGAAGGTCGTGGATCTGCTCGCGGAGAGGAAGCTGCTCTGAAGACGCTGGTCTTCCTCGAGCATCACGAAGGCGCCATCCAGAAGGGCTCGCTCGGCGTGCTGTCCAAGGCGGCGTCCCTCGGCGAGGCGTCGGGCATCCTCGTCGGCCAGGGTGCGCGGGACGCAGCGGCGGAGGCCGGTGCGCACGGGGCGGCGACAGTGCACGTTGCCGACTCGCCCGAGCTCGCGGCGCCGCTCGCCCAGCCTCGGGTCGACGTGCTCGCCAAGGTCGCGCGCGAGGGTGGGTACGGCGCGGTGTTCTTCGGCCAGTCAGTGCTCGCGGCCGACATCGCGGCGGCGCTGGCGGTCAGGCTCGACGCAGGCCTGAACTGGGATCTCGTCGACGCGCGCGTCGAAGACGGCGGCCTCGTGGGCGTTCGGCCGGCCCTCGGCGACAGCGTCTACGTCGACACGAGCTGGCGTTCGGAGCCCGCAATTGCGCTCTTCCGTGCCGGCAGCTTCGACCCGGTGCCCGCCGACGGTGCAGGCCAGGTCGCGGACGTGACCGCGGAGCTCGAGGACTTCTCGACCGCAGCGACTCTCACCGGCCACGACACCGAAGAACAGGCCGGCCCCTCCATCGAGGAAGCGGACGTCATCGTCGCCGGCGGCCGCGGGCTCGGCGGGCCGGAGGGCTTCGCGCAGCTCGAGGAGCTTGCGAAGGCGCTTGGCGGAGCCGTCGCAGCGACGCGCGCCGTGGTCGATGCCGGCTGGTACCCGTACTCGACCCAGGTCGGCCAGACGGGCAAGACAGTGGCGCCCAAGCTCTATATCGCGGCCGGCATCTCCGGCGCCATCCAGCACAAGGTCGGCATGCAGAGCTCCGGGACGATCGTGGCCATCAACAAGGACCCCAACGCGCCGATCTTCGAGTTCGCCGACATCGGCATCGTCGGCGACCTGAACCAGATCGTTCCCAAGCTCACGGAGCTCGTCCGGGCTCGTAAGGCCTGAGCGGGCCGATGGTCAAGCCCGCCGACTACCCGCCGCCGCACACGCCGGACGAGGCGATCGCCGAGCCGACGGACCCGCCCGGCGAGCGGATCGACGTCGGCGCGCTGATCGTGGGCGCCGGCCCCGCCGGCCTGGCCTGCGCGATCAGGCTCGGTCAGCTCGCAGAGGAGTCGCCGGCGCTCGCCGAGCGGCTCGGCGAGGTGCCGATCGCGGTGCTCGACAAGGGCTCGAAGCCGGGTTCGCACTTGCTCTCAGGAGCGGTCGTCAACCCGATCTCGCTGCGCGGCCTGTTCGCGGGCCGTCGCACGACCGACGACATGCCGTTCTTCGGCCGGGTGGAGAAGGAGTCGGTCTACTTCCTCACACGGGGCCGCGCATGGCGCATCCCGGCGCCGCCGACGATGCGCAACCACGGAAACTACGTGGCGTCGCTCTCTCAGATCGGGCGCTGGCTGGCTGAGGAGGCCGAAGCGCTGGGCGTGGCGGTCCTGCCCGAGACGTCGGCGGACAAGCTCCTCGTCTCGCACGGCCGAGTTGTCGGCGTGCGCACCGGCGACCGTGGCCGCGGCCGCGACGGGGAGCCGCTGCCACGCTTCGAGCCCGGCTCCGACATCGCCGCGCAGGTGACAGTGTTGGCGGAGGGCACGCAGGGCTACCTGACGGGCGCCGCGATCGAGCGCTTCGGCCTGCACGGCCGCAATCCGCAGGTCTGGGCGCTCGGCGTGAAGGAGGTCTGGCGCGTGCCGAAGCCGCTCCGCAAGGTGATTCACACGTTGGGCTGGCCGCTCCGGGGCGGTAAGCGCTACCGCGAGTTCGGCGGGTCGTTTATCTATCCAATGGGCGGCGACCTCGTCTCGCTCGGCATGGTCGTCGGCCTCGACTATCGCGATGTCTCGCTGTCGGTGCACGACCTCCTGCAGGAGCTGAAGACGCACAAGCTCGTACGGAAGATCCTTGCCGGCGGCGAGCGTGTCGCCTGGGGGGCGAAGACGATTCCGGAGGGCGGCTTATATTCGCTTCCCTCGAAGCTCCACGGGCCTGGCGTCGTCTTCTGCGGCGACGGGGCCGGCTTCGTGAACGTGCCCGCGCTCAAGGGCATCCACTACGCGGTCGAGTCGGGCGTGCTGGCCGCCGAGGCGATCGCCGGCGCGCTCCGTCCGGGCGAGGCGATCGGCCGCTCCGGCGCGCTGTCCGGCTACGACGATGCGGTCCGCCAGAGCTTCGTCACGAAGGACCTGAAACAGGTTCGCAACATGCGGCAGGCATTCGCCAAGGGCTTCTGGATTGGCTCCGCGAAAGCAGGCGTCATGACGGTGACGGGCGGGCACGTGCCACGGAAGGCGCTCCCCACCGAGCCCGACTCGGATCAGGAGCTCATTCGCACCGACCGTGCCGCGAGCTATCCGGATCCGGACGGCAAGCTGACGTTCGACAAGCTCTCCTCCGTCTTCCTCAGCGGCAACAAGACCCGAGACGACGCGCCGAGTCACATCCGCGTCGCCGGGCGGGTGCCCCGCGAGGTCGGCCAGCTGTGGGTGAACATGTGCCCCGCGCACGTGTACGAGCTGGGGCGCGAGGATGCGGGCAAGGTCGAGGTCGCCATCACTCCCTCGAACTGCGTCCAGTGCGGTGCGATCACTGCGAAGGGCGGCCGCCTGCTCCCGGCCGAGGGCGGTGCCGGGCCTGAATACTCGCTGACGTGAGCGCGGAGACCGAGGACGTCAAGCTCGCACTCCCGCTGTGTGGCATCGGCGCGTTCCTCGCCGACTCGGACGCGAAACCGGTGCGCCGCGTCCGCGAGCTCGTAGGGCTCGGCGAACGTGGCCTTGTAGACAGAGCTCAGGGAATCGACCGTTCGATGTCCTCCTCACGCGGTCTGCGTATCTCGAGCCCTTCCGGAGTGCGGGTGCTGTTGGCGGGCGCGGTGACTTCGCGAACACCATGCGCCTGCTGGTGGCCGAAGCCGAGCCGGAACCAGGCGTCCACGAGCAATTGATCAGTGGCGGGCACGAGGACATAGTGGCGCCGCCGTCCGTGCGTGAACCACGCTGCGGCCGCAGCTGCGTACAGCTCGCGGACAACCTCCGGCTCCTCGGCCGCCAGGCCGGCGGCCTCCACCCCAGACGTTCTCCCCCCAGACGGGCGCCTTGCGAGGAGCCCCGACGAGGTACCCGACCAGCTGTGCCGCGGCGGAAGGCCGCCGCGCCAGACGCACCCTCAGCCGACCACGCAACGGCAATCTGCTCACGCGCGGCAGCCGGTGCCTCGAAGCGCGCCGGGAGGAGCGGCTCCGCCCGCCGATGCTGTGCATGGCGGGCTGCGAGCAAGCGAGCTGCTTCCTCGACGTACTCGGTCGAAAACGGAACGACGGTGAGCTCCACGACCGTAGCCTGGCAGAGACGGAAAGTAGGCTCTGAGCATGGGCTTGGCGATCTCCCGCGAGGACGTTCTCGCCGCGCGGGAAGCGATCGGCGGACGCCTCCACCGCACGCCGCTCTTCTCTTCGCGAGCGCTCTCGGAGCGGATCGGCGCCGAGACGCATCTCAAGGCAGAGCTCTTCCAGCGCACCGGCTCGTTCAAGCCGCGCGGGATGCTCGCGAAGCTCGCGTCGCTGTCTGCCGATGAGAAGGCGCGCGGCATCGTCACCTGGTCGGCGGGGAACGCAGGTGCGGGGGCGGCCTACTCCGCACGGGAGCTCGGGATCGCGTGCCGCGTGTTCATGTGGCGGACCGCAAATCCGATCAAGATCGCTGCCTGTCGAGCCTACGGCGCCGACGTCGACCTCGACTCGGAGGGACCCGCGGAAGCGCACCACCGTCTCCTCGCGTTCGTCGATGAGACCGGGGCGACCTTCGTGCATCCCTTCGACGACCCGGTGCTCCAGGCGGGGTACGGCGCCATCGGGCTCGAGATCCTCGAGGACGCGCCCAATGCCGACGTGATCGTCGTCCCGATCGCGGGAGGCGGGCTGATCTCGGGCATCGCGTCGGCTGTCGACGTCCGCGTGGTGGGCGTCGAGCCCGAGCTCGCGCCGACCGTCACGGAGGCCCTGGCGGCGGGCCACCCGGTGGAGATACGGCCACGATCCGTTGCAGACGGCCTCGGCGCCCCCTTCACCGGCGAGCACACGCTCTCGGTGATCCAAGAGCGCGTCGAGGACGTCGTCCTCGTCTCGGAGGACGAGATCAAGGAGGCGATGCGGTTCCTCTACGCCCGCGCGAAGCTGGCCAGCGAGCCGGCAGGAGCGGCGTCGACCGCCGCCTTGCTCGCCGGCAAGGTCGAGGTCGATCCCGGCTCGACCGTCGTCGCTGTGGTGTCCGGAGGCAATGCGGACCCCAAGGTCGCTGCTGCTATCCTCGCCGAGGCCTGATGAAGACTGACATTCACCCGGAGTACGTGATCGCCACGGTTCGTTGCTCCTGCGGCAACGAGTTCACCACGCGATCGACGAAGCCCGATCTCCACGTCGAGATCTGCTCTGCGTGCCACCCCTTCTACACGGGCAAGCAGAAGCTCATGGACACGGGCGGACGGGTCGAGCGCTTCCAGCGCCGGCTCGAGCGCGCGCAGCGCTAGCTCCGTTGAGCATGAACGTCGGAGGGCAGGCCGTCCTCGAGGGCGTGATGATGCGCACGCCTTCGAACTGGGCCGTGGCCGTGCGCAAGCCCGACGGCGAGATCGCCCAGGTCTGCAAGGTCATCACCTCGCCGATGGCGAAGAGGCGGATCTACCGGCTGCCGGTGATTCGCGGCGTGATCGCGCTCGGCGAGTCGCTCGCCATCGGCTTTCGCGCTCTCGCCATCTCGGCGAACTACGCGGCGCAGACGGAGGACGGCGAAGAGGACGTCGAGCTGTCGCGCGGGCAGATCATCTTCGCATTCGCGATCGCCATCGGCTTCGCGCTAGCGCTGTTCAAGGTCGGGCCTGCGCTTATCACGAACCAGATCGGGATCGAGACAACACAGCTCTTCGTCGTGGTCGAAGGCCTGATCCGCGTCGGCGTCTTCATCGCCTACCTCGTGATCATCTCGCTGCTGCCCGATCTGCGACGGCTCTTCCAATACCACGCGGCGGAGCACAAGGCGATCAATGCGTACGAGGCGGGGGAGGAGCTGACGCCCGAGCGTGTCGACCGTTTCAGCCTCATCCACCCACGCTGCGGGACGGCCTTCCTGCTGTGGGTGATGGTGATCGCGATCTTCGTCTTCGCGTTCTTCGGCCAGCCCGCCTGGTACTGGCTGATCGCGAGCCGCATCCTCATGCTGCCGGTGATCGCGGGCCTCGCCTACGAGCTGATTCGTTTCGCCGGCAAGCACCAGGGGAACACACTCGTGATGGCGTTGCTCGCGCCCGGCCTCTGGCTGCAGCGGCTGACGACGCGCAAGCCGTCGCTCGACCAGATCGAGGTCTCGATCCGAGCGCTCCAGGAGGTTCTGGAACGCGAGGGCGGGATCACGAAGGCTGAGAGCAGAGTCGAAGTGATGGCCTAGCAGACAAGGAGGGGACGTGGCTGACCGGACTGCGCACGTGACATGGAGTGGAAGTCTCATGGACGGCTCGGGCCTGATCGAGTCGACCGGCAGCGGCGCGATCGAGGGCCTCGAGGTGACGTGGGCCTCACGGGCCGAAGAGAGCGAGTCCGGGCGGACGAGCCCCGAAGAGCTGATCGCGGCGGCGCACGCGTCCTGCTTCTGCATGGCGTTGTCGCACGGTCTCGCGCAGGCCGGCAACGCGCCCGAGAAGCTCGACGTGAGGGCGACGTCGACGTTCGTGCCCGGCACGGGCATCACGCAGATGAAGCTCGACGTGACGGGCACTGTGCCCGGCATCGACGAGGCGGCGTTCGTGGAGGCGGCCGAGGGCGCCCGCGACAACTGCCCCGTCTCGGGCGCGCTCAAGGGCAACGTCGAGATCTTGCTCGCCGCGCGGCTCGCGAGCTAGACGCGCACGGCCTCGGCCGCTGAGGCGCGCTCGAGCCACGGCGTTGCCCGCAGGCCTTCGAAGATCTCGCATGCCTCGGCGAGCGACTCTTCGTCCCCGGTCAGCTCGGCGTCCTCGAGCAGCGTGACGGCAAGCCAAAACGGGATGCCAAGCTTGCGGAAGCCCGCCGCCGCGGCTTCGTAGCCGCCCGGATCACCGTCCAGGCGTGCTCGAACGCGCTTTGCGTGCGCGTCGAGGTACGGAGGCCGGGATCCGGACGGGATGCTCTCGACGTGCGCGAGCAGCTGCTCGACCTTCTCCAGGTCTCCCAGCTCGAGGGCGGCTTCGACTCCCTCGACGATCGCCTGCTTCACGGCCTGCTGCGCGATGCCCAGCGTGCGGCCGGCCTCGATCGTCGCCTCGGCATCGACGAGCGCCTCGCGCAGCTTTCCTTCCGCGCGGCGTATCGCACTGCGTGAGCCGAGGTAGCACGTGAGCTCCTGGACGTCAGTCGACTCTTCCAGCCGGGAGAACATCCCGAACATCCGACGCGCGCCGCCCAGCTCACCCTGCCGGATGTGGACCTCGACCAGTGACTGCAGCAGGCTCAACAAGAGCCCGCCGGAGTCGAACTGCTCCTGCGTGAACTCCTCGCTTGCCGCGAGCACCTCGTCCCAGCGGCCGAGCATGCAGAGGGGATAGGTTCGCTCGGCCGTGACTCCCCACTCGTGGGGGCGGCTGCCCATCTTTTGGGCGAAGGCGAGTGCCTCGTCGAGGTAATCGAGAGCGTCGGCATACAGGTCCTGCCTGAAGCAGCTATCGGAGAGGACGAAGTACAAGACGGTGGTTTCCTGGTTCAAGGTGTGTTCGAGCGCGATCGTTAGAGCGTGCTTGAGGAGTGCTTGTGCCTCCTCGTGGTGGCCACGGCTCTCTGCCACGGCCCCCTTCGCGCGCAACGCAACTGTCAGCGGTTCGGGAAAGTCCTGCGCCTCGGCGATGTCGAGCGCCAGCTCCGCCCGTTCCAGCGATCGGTCGAGATCGCCTTCAAACCAGTAGCCGATGGCCAGACGGGCGGCCAGCAGGGCGAGCTCTTCGCCCGGTTCGTCGGCGGACAGAACGGCGAGGGCGCGCTCCCCCCGGGCCATGGCCTCGTTCCGACGGCCCGTGAAGGCGTCGATCCTGGCGAGTACGACGAGCACGCGTGCCGAGGCGTGCGTGTCACCCTCCTGCTCGTAGATTTCGATCGACTCCTCGAGGGCCGTTCGTGCTCCGTCGGGATCGCCTGCGTAGCCGGCCATGCGACCGGCCTGATGCAGCAGTTGGGCGCGCTCTCGTGGCACATCCGTCAGCGCCGCCGCTTGCTCGAAGTACCGCCTCGCCTCGGCGGCCGCGGCGAGCGACTCGGCTCGCTGTCCCGCGCGCACGAGCATGCCCTGCGCCTTGCCTCGGATGTCGGCCGCGTCCTCGGAGTCGGGGACGGCCTCGTTCGCGGCGAGGTAGTGGGAGGCGATGACCTCGACCACCTCGTCCTCGTCTGCCGCGAAAGCGCCGCTGAGGTACTCGGCGGCAGCGAGGTGCCTCGAGCGCCGCTCGCGCTTCGACAGCGTCTCATATGCGACGTAGCGCACGAGATCCTGGAGGAAGCCGTACTGGCCGTGCTCGGGCGAGCGGGGATCGGCCTGCACGCCCAGAACCTCCTTGCGCACAAGTGAAACAAGCAGCGGCTCGAGCTCCGTGTCTGCGCCAGCCAGCGCGGCCAGAGCGTCTGTCGTGAACGTCTTGCCGAGCACCGCCGCATCCTGAAGCAGTCGCCGCTCCTCTCCCGAAAGGCCGTCGAGCCTCGCCGCGATCAGCGCGTGCAGCGTCTCCGGAACCTCGAGCGCCTCGACTGGCCCTGTCAACCTGTAGGCAGGGCCGTCCGCGACGAGCAGGCCGCGGTCGAGCAGCATCCGCACGGTCTCGACGGCGTACAGCGGGATGCCCTCGGCGCGCGCCAGGATGCGGTCACGGACTTCCGTCGGCAGCCCCGGCACGAGCCCCGTCAGGAGCTCCTCCATCGCCTCCTGCGGACAGCGGCTCCAGATAGAGCGACGTGAAGCTCCGTTGCCCGGCGCCCCAGGTCGGCCGACGCTCGAGCAGCTCCGGCCGCGCCAGCGTGACGACGAGAATGGAATGGTTCCGCGACCAGTCGAGGAGATGTTCGACGAAGTCGAGCAGGCTCTCGTCCGCCCACTGCATGTCCTCGAACGCAAGCACGGTCGGATAGCTCTCGGCGAGGCGCTCGAAGAAGAGGCGCCAGGCGGCGAAGAGATCCTGCTTGTCCCGGGCCTGGTGATCCGCGAGCCCGAGCAGATGCGCGAGTCGCGGCTCGAGGAAGCCGCGCTCCTCGACGTCGAGGATGTGCTCCTCGAGCGTGGCGCGCAGCTTGGAGCGCGCGCTCTCAGGGTCTTCCTCCTCGGCGATGCGGCAGCGCATCCGCACCATGTCCGCGAGCGCCCAGTAGGTCACGCCCTCGCCGTAGGAGAGGCAGCGCCCTCGGTGCCAGTACACGGTCTCGGCGATGCCGTCGAAGTACTTGTAGAACTCCCAGGCGAGACGCGACTTGCCGATGCCGGCGATGCCGGTGACAGAGATGAGGTGGGCCTTGTGCTCACCGGCGACATCGTGGAAGAGGTCCTTGATCTGCCGCAGCTCGCGATCGCGGCCGACGAAGGGCGCCTCGAGCCCGTGTGACTTGAGCGAGCCGCGCAACCCGGAGACGACGCGCTGTGCCTTCCATAGCGGGGTCAGTGACGCCTTGCCCTTGAGCTCGAAGGAGCCGGCCTCCTCGTAGACGATCGTCTGCTCCGTCGCTCGCCGCGTGGATTCGCCGACGTAGACCGTGCCGGGATCGGCGGCCGACTGCACCCGTGACGCCGTGTTGACGAGATCCCCGGCGACCATGCCCTCGCCCTCGGCCCCGATCGTGACGGCGGCTTCGCCTGTCAGGACGCCTGCGCGGGCGCGGAGGTCCTCGGCGCCTGCCTCCTGGCCGAGCGCGGAGACGGCGGCGACGAGGTCGAGGGCCGCCCGCACCGCCCGCTCGGCGTCGTCCTCCGTGGCCGTGGGCGTGCCCCAGACGGCCATCACCGCGTCGCCGATGAACTTCTCCACGGTGCCGCCGTACAGCTCGATCAGCCGGCGGCTCGTGTCGAAGTAACGCGAGAGCAGCTCGCGTGTCTCCTCGGCGTCGCGCTTCTCCGATGCGGCTGTGAACCCGACGAGATCGGCGAACAGGACGGTTACGAGGCGCCGTTCGGCTGTCGGAGCCTCGCGAGGTGCAACCGGTGCCTCTGCCTCCGCGCCGAGGGCAGTGCCGCATTCGGCGCAGAAGCGCTGTCCCTCCACGTGCGGCGCGCCACACGACGGGCAGGCAAGCGCGAGCGCCGTACCGCACTCGACGCAGAACTTCGCCCCCAGTTGGTTCTCCGTCGTGCACGACGGACAGATCATCCGGGCGAGCCTAACGTCCCTCCAGGCCCTCGTCTAGCCTTGTGTCATGGCCTCGATCGATGCCCTTGTAGACGAGCTCGAGCGCTCATATCGCGAGACGCAGGAGCGTCTGTCCGACCCTGCCGTCTACAACGACCACAGGCAGGCAGCGGACGTCGGGCGGCGCTTGAAGGAGCTCGAGCGTCCGCATGCACTTGCGCAGGACTGGCGTGCCGTACGGGCCGACCTCGACGCCGCGCAGACGGACTCCGATCTCCGTGAGCTCGTGCCGGAGCTGGAGACCCGTGCCGCGGAGCTGGAGGAGGAGCTGAAGCTCGCGCTTGTGGAGACCGATCCTGCCGACTCGAAGGACGTGATCGTCGAGGTGCGGCAGGGCGTAGGCGGCGACGAGGCGGCGCTGTGGGCGTCAGACGTAACACGGATGCTCACGCGCTATGCAGAGCGCAAGGGCTTCAAGTGGGAGCAGATCTCGGCGAGCCCCAACGACGGCGGCGGCTTCAAGGAGTCGGTCTTCGCCGTCAAGGGTGACGGCGCGTATTCCATCTTCAAGTGGGAGGCCGGTACGCACCGCGTCCAGCGGGTTCCCACGACCGAGTCGTCTGGGCGGATTCACACGTCCACGGCCACGGTGGCGGTGATGCCTGAAGCCGAGGAGGTGGAGGTGGACATCGACCCGGCGGACCTGAAGATCGATGTCTATCGTTCGACCGGCCCGGGCGGACAGAGCGTCAACACGACCGACTCGGCCGTCCGCATCACGCACATGCCGACGGGCATCGTCGTCGCCATGCAGGACGAGCGCTCGCAACTCAAGAACCGCGACAAGGGCATGCGCGTGCTGCGCGCTCGCCTATACGAGCACAAGCGTCGGCGGCAGCAGGCGGAGGAGTCCGCCGCGCGCCGCGCTCAGATCGGGGGCGGCGAGCGGGCTGAGAAGATCCGCACCTACAACTTTCCCGAGAACCGGCTCACCGATCACCGCGTCAAACTGACCCAGCATCGCCTCGATGCGATCCTCGAAGGTGACCTCGCCGACTTCACCGACGCGCTCGCCGACGAGGAGCGCCGTCAGGCACTCGAGGCGGAATGACCTTGGGGCAGGCCGTCGGCGCCTCGACGGACTTCCTGCGGCGCAAGGGCGTGCCGAGCCCCCGCGTCGACGCCGAGCACCTCGTCGCAAATGCGCTCGGCGTTACGCGCCTCGACCTCTACCTCCAGTACGACCGGCCGCTGACGGAGGAGGAGCAGGCCGCCTGCCGCGAGCTCGTGCGCCGCCGCGGAACGCGCGAGCCGCTCGCCTACATCCTCGGCGAGTGGGGCTTCCGGCGGTTGATGCTGAGGGTCGACTCGCGTGCGCTTATCCCACGGCCGGAGACGGAGGTCGTCGTCGAGCGCTGCCTGGCACTGCTAGACGGTGTCGCTGACCCGGCTGTGCTCGACGTGGGCACGGGCACGGGCGCGATTGCGCTCGCCATCGCGGACGAGCGGGCCGACGCAGCCGTGACGGCGATCGACGTGTCCGAAGACGCGGTCGCGCTTGCGACGGAGAACGCGGCGCTGACGGGTCTCGCGGAGCGCGTACAGCTCGTCGTCCACGACCTGGGCGAGGGACTGCCGGCCGGCCCGTACGACCTCGTCGTCTCCAACCCGCCGTACGTGGAGCCAGAGGAGCTCGACGCGTTGCAGCCGGAGGTGCGCGACTGGGAGCCGCCGGGCGCACTCGTTGGCCACGGCGTGACCGAGCAGATCGCTCGGGGCGCCCGCCAGGTGCTGCGCCCTGGGGGCGCGCTCGTGCTCGAAGTGGCGGATGGATCCGCCCAACGCGTCTCCGGCCTGCTCGAGGAGCTCGGCTTCCAGGAAGTCGTCGCCACACCGGATCTCGCCGGGCGTGATCGCGTCGTCGAGGGGCGATGGACGCCGTAGCGGCACTCCGCGCGGGACAGCCCGTCGTCCTGCCCACGGACACGGTGTACGGGCTCTGCGCGGACGCCTCCTCCGAAGAGGCGTGCCTCCGTGCGCTCGCGCTCAAAGGACGGCCGGAGGAGCAGCCGGCAGCGCTCGTTTGCGCCGACGTCGAGGCGCTGCTCGAGCGCGTTCCGCAGCTGCCGGAGGAGATCGTTCGGGCGCTGCTGCCGGGGCCGTACACGCTCGTCTTCCCGAATCCCGAGGGCCGTTTCGTCTGGCTTGCGGAGGAGACGATCGGTGTTCGCGTGCCGCAGTTGCCTGACGACGTGGCCGAGGTGGTGCGTGCGATCGGCGCGGTGATGGCGACGAGCGCGAACATGCACGGCAGGCCCGACCCGCGGTCGCTCGACGCAGTGCCCGAGGAGATTCGCGCGGGCTGCGGCGCGCTCGTGGACGGTGGCGAGCTTCCGGGCGTGTCGTCGACGGTGCTCGACCTCACGGGCAAGGAGCCGCGAGTGCTTCGAGAGGGCGCCGTCCCCGCCGCCGAGGCCCTCTCGCGCCTCTCTGCTTTGTAAACGGTGCCAGGCACGAGTTACGTGTCTGTGCCAGCTCTGTGTCAATTCACGCAGGCGCGACGAGTACGATCCGGCCGATGGTCGCGACGGCCCTGTCTCTCGAGAAGCTGCGCACCGCTGGTCTCGCCGACATCGATCCCGACATCGCGGCGCTGCTCAACCGCGAGCTCGAGCGCCAGCGGGCGGAGATCGAGCTGATCGCATCCGAGAACTTCACGTGGCCTTCGGTGCTCGAGGCAGTCGGCTCGACGCCGACGAACAAGTACTCCGAGGGCTATCCCGGTCGCCGCTACTACGGCGGCTGCGAGGTGGTGGACGAGATCGAACAGCTGGCGATCGACCGCGCGAAGGCGCTCTTCGGTGCCGAGCACGCGAACGTCCAGCCCCACGCCGGGGCACAGACGAACATGGCCGTCTACTTCTCTTGCCTCGACCCGGGCGACACGATCCTCTCGCTCGAGCTCTCGCACGGGGGGCACCTCACCCACGGACTGAAGGTGAACTTCTCCGGACGGCTGTACACGATCGTTCACTACGGCGTCAGCCGCGAGACGAGCCTCGTCGACTACGACGAGGTGCGACAGCTGGCGAAGGCCCACCGGCCGAAGCTCATCGTCTGCGGAGGCTCCGCCTACCCGCGGGCGGTCGAGGCCGAGCGCTTCCGCGAGATCGCCGACGAGGTCGGCGCGTACCTCCTCTGCGACATGGCGCACTTCGCCGGGCTCGTCGCGGCAGGGCTGCACCCGAACCCCGTGCCGCATTGCGATTTCGTCACGTCTACGACGCACAAGACGCTTGCCGGCCCACGCTCGGGCTTCGTGCTCTGCCGCGAGGAGCTCGCCGAGGCCCTCGACCGCGCGGTCTTCCCGGGGATGCAGGGCGGCCCGCTCAACCACGTCATCGCCGCCAAGGCGACGTGCTTCGCGATCGCGGGCTCGGACGCGTTCCGCGCCTACCAGCAGCAGGTGCGCGCCAACGCGGACGCGTACGCGGCCGAGCTCCACGCGGGCGGCCTCGACGTGCTGACGGGCGGCACCGACACGCACCTCCTGCTCGTCGACCTCCGTCGGACCGAGTGGACCGGAAAGGACGCCGAAGAGCGCCTCGCCGAGGTCGCCATCACCGTCAACCGAAACACGATCCCCTTCGACGAGCGGCCGCCTACCGTTGCCTCCGGCCTGCGTGCTGGGACACCGGCGGCCACGATGCGCGGCTTCGACGAGGACGACTTCCGCGAGGTGGGGAGGATCACATGCGAGGCGCTGGCCGAGCACGCCGATTTCGGCACGCTCCGTGAGCGCAGTCTCGCCCTGTGCGACGCGCGGCCGCTGTACCCCGGCTTCCGCGGCTACACGACGTACGTCGCATGACAGTCACCGAGGTCGGTCACCCGCTCGCGCAGCACAAGCTCGGCCTGCTACGTGACGTGAACACCTCTACGGCCGGCTTCCGACGCCTCGTCAACGAGTTGACGCTGCTGCTCACGTACGAGGCGACAAAGAACCTTGCAACGGAGCAGGTGGAGATCTCGACGCCCCTCGAGACCACGTCGGTGCCGCGCATCTCCGGCAAGAAGGTCGCCGTCTGCCCGATCCTGCGCGCCGGTGTAGGCATGCTCGACGGCGTGCTGTCGCTCGTCTCGGGCGCGCGCGTCGGCTTCATCGGCATGTACCGCGACGAGGAGACGCTCGAGCCGCACGAGTACTACGTGAAGCTGCCGACCGACGTTGCAGAGCGCGACGTGATCGTGCTCGATCCGATGCTGGCCACCGGCAACTCGACCACGGCCGCGATCGATGTGGTCAAGAAAGCGGGAGCGACGTCCATTCGCCTGATCGCGATCATCGCCGCGCCGGAGGGGATCGAGCGCGTACAGGCGGCGCATCCGGACGTGCACATCGTCGTCGCCGCAATCGACCGGGGCCTCAACGAGCGTGGCTTCATCGTGCCCGGCCTCGGCGACGCCGGCGATCGCCTGTACGGGACGAAGTAGGTGCACTGAATGCTCGACGAGCTGCGCGCGAACTGGGAAGTCCTCTACGGGGCCGGGCTCGCGCTCGTCATCGTCCTGCTGCTGACGCCGGTCGTCGGCAACGTCGCCCGCTTCCTCGGCATCGTCGACCGGCCGGGCGAACGTCGCGTGCACGAGCGGATCGTCCCCAAGCTCGGCGGACTCGCCCTGTTCTTCGGGATCATCATCCCGGCGCTCGCCTTCGTCGACTTCTCCGACGAGATGCGCGGCCTTCTGCTCGGCGCCACCGTCGCCACGGCTGTCGGCGCGGTCGACGACTTCCGCGGGCTCCTCTGGTGGCAGAAGCTCGCCGGGCAGATCGGCGCGGCAGCGATCCCCGTCGCGTCCGGCATCTGGATCGACCACTTCACGTTCCCGTTCGTCGGGGTGCACGAGCTGTCGCCGTGGGTCGGCAAGCCGCTGACCGTCGTCTGGATCGTCGCCGTCATGAACATGGTCAATTTCCTCGACGGGCTCGACGGGCTTGCGGCGGGCGTGTGCTCGATCGCGGGCGGCACTTTCGCCGTCATCGCGCTCTCGCTCGGCAAGCCCGAGGCGGCGATCGTGTCGGCGATCGTGTTCGGCGCCTGCCTCGGCTTCCTGCGGCACAACTTCTATCCAGCCCGGATCTTCATGGGCGACTCGGGGGCGATGCTGCTCGGCTTCGTGCTCGCCACAGTGGCCGTCGAGGGGCTCCTGAAGACGGCCGCCACCGTGGCCCTGTTCTTCCCGCTGCTCGTGCTGGCCGTGCCAATCATTGACACGGGCTTCGTCGTCGCCCGGAGGCTCAAGTACCACCAGCCGATCACGGCGCCCGACCAGGAGCACCTCCACCACCGCTTCCTGCGCATCGGCCTCTCGCAGAGGCGGACGACGATAATCATCTGGCTCTGGTGCGCGACTCTCGCCGGCGCGGCGCTTGCCACGCGCTTCATCGACTTTCGCGACGGTGGCAACTGGCACGTGTGGCCCACCGTTGCGGTGGCCGCGATCGGCCTTGCCGCCGTACTGTTCTCGATGGTGATCGTGTATGCGCTCGAGATCGTGAAGCTTGCCAACCCGCGCATCCGGCGCCGGGTCGCGCGGGAGCGCGAGCTGGAAGAGCAGCGTAAGTCGGCCTAGCCACAAACATCGCCCTTTCTCGCATCAACGAGCGGATTCAGCTGTTACAAGCGCGGGCCTCTGGGCTGGTATGCTCGCGGCGATGGAGCCTTCTCGCCCCGCGTTTCATCCTGCCGGGGCGGGCACCCTGCTCGCCGGCACGACGGCCGCCTGCATCGGCTGCGGCGCGCTCGTCGGCTGGGCTGCCGGCTCCGTGGGATACGGCATGCTCGCCGGCGCGATGATTGGCGTTCCCGCAGGCGTGGGCGCTGTCTACTTCCGTTACAAGGACTCCGTGTAGTGCCCTCCAGCACGCTCATGACGCCGAGGCCCGTGCCCGGCAAGGTCGCGCCCGCACTGGCGGCGCTGCTCGTGCTCGGCATCGCACTCGTCGTCTTCCTCATTGCAGGTTGGGACGTCCGCGGCTGGGCTCTCGGCGCGGTGCTCTGGGCGGGCCTGCGTGCCATCTCGCTGCTGGTCGACTACGTGCGCAAGGATGCGAGCCCCGCGGCCGGCGGCGGGCTTCACGCCTTCGAGCTCGTCTTCAAGGGCCTGGCGGTGCTCGTCGTATTGCTGGCCGTCGCCACCACCAACGAGGATCTCGCCCTCCCGGCCATCCTCGTCTTCGCCCTCGCCTACACCGCCGAGCTGGGCCTGTCACTCGCCTCGTACTTTGGAGGCTCCAAGTGAAGCGCGCCCTCGTGTTCGTGACGACGCTGGCGCTCGTGTTCCCCGCGTTCGCGGCGGCACAGGCCGAGGACGAGTTCGATCCGTCCCACGAGTGGGAGATGAACGAGTGGATTCCCATCCACATCGGCCCGCTCGACATGTCCATCAACAAGGCCGTCGCGTATCTCATGCTCGGTGGCCTTGTGTCGATCGTCCTCGGAATCGTCCTCATGCGGGTACGCCTGAATGAGCGACCGGGACGCCGCCAGACGGTGGGCGAGATCGTCTACGAGATGGCGCAGGTGCAGGTCGCCGAGCAAGGCCTGCCGACGAAGGCGATCGGCCGCTGGTTTCCCTACGTGGCCTCGCTGCTCATCTTCGTCTGGGTTCTGAACATGCTCGGCTTCATCCCGCTGCCGCTCTCGGACGAGAAGGTCGAGATCGCCGGCGTGGAGGTGCCGACGCTCGCCATCTTCGCCGCCACGTCGACGCTGTCTGTGACGCTCGCGCTCGCTCTGATGAGCTGGACGTTCACGCACGTCGAGGGCATCCGCGAGAACGGGGTCAAGCGATACCTCCAGAGCTGGATCCCGGACGTGCCCAGGGCGCTGCTGCCGATGATGATCCCGCTCGAGATCCTCAGCCAGTTCATGCGGCTCATCTCGCTGAGCGTTCGGCTCTACGCGAACATGCTCGCCGGCCACATGCTGATCCTCGTCTCCATCGGCCTCATCTTCCTGATCAACTGGCTACGTGTTCCCGGCGTCCGTCATCCTCGCGTTTCTCTTCTACGGCTTCGAAGTGGTTATCGTCGTCACGATCCAGGCGTACATCTTCGCCGCCCTGTCCGCCATCTACATCGGCTCGGCCATCGAGCCCGAACACTAGGAGGAGCCCTTCAATGTTCACTCTTCTCGCGCAAACCGACACCGCAGTCGACGCCGGGAAGGCGATCGCGCTCGCGCTCGGCATCGGCCTCGGCTCGCTCGGAGCCGGGATCGGCATCGGCAACATCTTCGGCTCGATGATCCAGGCTGTCGCCCGCCAGCCGGAGCTCCGCGGCGAGCTCCAGGGCATCCAGTGGATCGGCTTCGCCCTCACCGAGGCTTGCGTCTTCTACGGCCTCCTCGGCGGCCTGCTCGCCTTCGTGCTCGTCTGATGCCGAGCGCGCCACTGCTCGCAAGTTCGGGGATCATCGAGGTCGTCCCGGGCCTCATGATCTGGACGCTGATCATCTTCGCGATCGTGTTCTTCGTGCTCCGGCGGTTCGCGTTCGGGCCTATCCAGACAAGGCATCGACAAGCGTCGCGACCGTATCCGCGAGGCGCTCGACGCCGCCGACCAGGCGCGGACGGAGTCGGAGAAGCTCGTCGAGCAGCAGCGCCAGGCGCTGGCGGCAGCACGCACGCAGGCCGAGGAGATGCTCGCGGACGCACGGCGGGTCGCGGAGGACCAGCAGCGTCGCCTGCGGGAGGAGCTCGACGCCGAGCGGCAGCGGCGCATCGAAGAGACGCGCAAGGACGTAGAGGCGGAGACCGCCCGCGCGATCGGCCAGATCCGCGCCGAGGTAGCGAGCCTCGCGCTCGAGGCGGCGGAGAAGGTAGCCGGCAAGGTCTTGACCGACGCCGACCAGCGTCGCCTGATCGAGGAGGCGATCGACGAGCTCGACTTCTCCGCGCTGGAGAAAGAGCCCGTCTAGCCGATGTCGGTCGCCGACCGCGTGTATGCCCGTGCGCTCTATGACGCTGCCGTCGAGCGCGGCAACGTCAAGGACCTGCAGGCGCAGCTCGCCTCGGTGGCCGAGGCGATGGCCGAAGTGCCGCTGCTGCGCTCGGTGATCGGCAATCCGCAGGTGGATGCCGGCTCCAAGGCTGCGGTGCTCGAAGCGGCGGCCGGAGAGCCGGACGAGCTCATGTCGAACTTCCTGAAGCTCGTGGCCGAGAAGGGACGCGCCGGCTCGCTCGAAGGCATCCGTGCCGAGTTCGACGAGATGGTGGCGCGCGCCGAAGGGCAGCTCTCCGTCACGCTGACGACAGCGTACGAGCTCTCCGACGAGGAGGCGAAGGAGATCGTCGGCCGCATCGAGCAGGCCTCGGGCCGCAAGGTCGAGGCCTTGCGCAAGGTGGACCCGAACCTGATCGGCGGCATCGTGCTCCAGGCCGGCTCACTGCGCGCGGACGCGAGCGTTCGCGGGCGGCTCGACCGATTGGCGCTAGACCTGGGTGGAAGAGGTTGACGAGGTGATCTCCCTCGAACACGTACGAGCTCCAGATCCGCATCAGGCTCACGCGCCACGAGATCCTCGAAGGCAACGATGACGGCGGACTGGCGATGTCGTGGACCGCGTGGATCGGAAGACGGCTCGCGGCTCGCGACTCAGAGGCTAGTCAGCGGCGAAGAAAGCCGTGGCGAGTCGTACCGGATGTCACGCTGACGGCGCCCCAGGACTCGCGAAGAAGCGCGGATCCGCTCGGGCTGCCGGCGAGCGTGGCGAGCTGCGGACGTTTACGCTGGCTTTCCGTCTCAAGGTGTTCCGGCGGCTCTTGAGGCTACGCCTTTCGAGAAGGAGTCGTCAGCTACGATCCTCGAGCCAGGGTGGGGGAACCCATGGTTCCCCCACGAGCCCCCTCCTGCTCGCTTCACGACCTCCGGCACAGCTTGGGCTGCGCTCGGGCAAAGCCCGGCTCCGCCCGCCGACTGCCTCTCCCGTCCACACTGCAACGAAGAGAAGGAGCTTCCAGTGAAGCTACGCCCTGAAGAGATCACCACGATCCTCAAGCAGCGCATCGAGGAGTTCGCCGTCGAGACCGACCTCGCAGAGGTCGGCACCGTGCTTCAGGTTGGCGACGGCATCGCCCGCGTCTACGGCCTCGAGAGCGCGGTCTCCATGGAGATGCTCGAGTTCGAGCATGGCGTTACCGGCATCGCCTTCAATCTCGAGGAGGACAACGTCGGCACAGCGCTCTTCGGCGACTGGCAGCACGTGAAGGAAGGCGAGTCTGTGCGGCGGACGGGGCGGATCGCGAGCGTGCCCGTCGGCGAGGAGCTCATCGGCCGCATCGTCAACCCGCTCGGCCAGCCCGTTGACGGCGGTCCGCCGATCGCAACCTCGGAGACGCGGCCGCTCGAGTTCAAGGCGCCTGGGGTCGTCGACCGCCAGCCGGTGAAGGAGCCCGTGCAGACGGGCATCAAGGCCATCGACTCGATGATCCCCATCGGGCGAGGACAGCGCGAGCTGATCATCGGCGACCGCTCGATCGGCAAGACGGCGCTGCTCGTGGACACGATCCTCAACCAGCGTGGCGAGGACCTCATCTGCATCTACGTCGCCATCGGCCAGAAGTCGTCGACCGTCAAGCAGGTCTACGAGCGGCTGAAGGACGCGGGCGCGATGGACTACACGATCATCGTCAACGCGCCCGCCAACGAGGCGGCGCCGATGAAGTGGATGGCGCCGTACGCGGGCTCCTCGATGGGCGAGTACTTCCTGTTTCAGGGCAAGCACGCGCTCTGCATGTACGACGACCTCTCCAAGCACGCCGACGCGTATCGCCAGATGTCCCTGCTGCTGCGGCGCCCGCCCGGACGCGAGGCGTTTCCTGGCGACGTCTTCTACCTCCACTCGCGGCTGCTCGAGCGCGCCTGCAAGCTCTCGGACGAGCTCGGCGGCGGCTCGCTGACGGCGCTGCCGGTGATCGAGACGCAGGCCGGCGACGTGGCCGCCTACATCCCGACGAACGTCATCTCGATCACCGACGGCCAGATCTACCTCGAGTCCGACCTCTTCTTCTCCGGCGTGCGGCCTGCGATCAACGTCGGCATCTCCGTCTCCCGTGTGGGCGGCAACGCGCAGGTGCGCGCGATGCGGCAGGTGGCCGGCCGGCTGAAGCTCGACCTCTCGCAGTACCGCGAGCTCGAGGCTTTCGCGCAGTTCGGCTCGGAGCTCGACCAGGCCACACGTGACGCGCTCGGCCGCGGCGAGCGAATGGTCGCGACGCTCAACCAGCCGCAGTACTCTCCGTGGGCACTCGAGGAGCAGGTCGTTGCGATCTTCGCCGGCGTCAACGGCTATCTCGACGCGATTCCCGTCGAGGACGTCGCGCGGTTCCAGGACGAGGTGCGAGAGCACCTGCGCTCGGAGAGCTCGATCTACGCCGAGATCAAGGAGAAGAAGGAGCTCTCGGACGAGCTCCAGGAGAAGCTGGAGGCCGAGCTGAAGAAGTTCTCGGACCGATTCGCTCCATCGGTGACGGACGACGCCGCTTAACTGATGGCAACCGTTCAGGACCTCCGGCGGCGCATCCGCTCCGTCACGAACACGCGCAAGATCACGAAGGCGATGGAGCTCGTGGCGAGCGCGCGGCTGCGCCGTGCGCAGGCGCGCATCGAGGCGATGCGGCCGTTCGCCGACCGGATGCTGGAGCTGATGGTGGGCACGGCGCGCGCGGCCGCCTCCGTGCACGGCCTGCCGCTGCTGCAGCAGCGCGACGTGAAGACCGTCGCCATCCTCCCGCTGACGGGCGACCGCGGCCTGGCGGGCTCGTTCAACACCCAGGTGCTCCGTCACGCGTTCGCCCTCGACCGCGCCCTTCGACGCGATGGTCTGGACGTGCGCTGGCTCGTAGCGGGCCGCAAAGGCGCCTCGACTCTGCGCTTCCGTCGCTACGCGGTCGAGCAGGCGTGGACGGGCTTCTCCGACCGGCCGGCCTACGGGGATGCGCAGGCACTCGCCAACCGGCTCTCCGAGCTGTACGTCGCGGAGGAGATCGACCGCGCGGTCGTCATCTACAACCACTTCGTGTCGCCGCTCGTGCAGACGGTCGTGGAGCAGGACGTGCTGCCGATCTCCGAGGACCTGCTCGCCCGCGGCGACGAGGCGGCAGCGCAGGCGGCGCTGCTCGGCGACGTCATCTACGAGCCGGAGCCCGAAGAGATCCTCGCGCGCCTGCTGCCGTTCTACCTCGAGACCGAGCTCTACCGGGCCTTGCTCGAGTCCGCCGCCTCCGAGCAGGGAGCACGGATGACGGCCATGCGCAACGCGTCGAAGAACGCGGGCGAGCTGATCGACTCGCTCACGCTGCAGATGAACCGTGCCCGCCAGGCGGAGATCACGCAGGAGATCCTCGAGGTGGTCGCGGGCGCCGACGCGCTGACGCAGTAGATCGCATGCCCCGTACGTACGCGTAGCGCTGGACCGCAACTTCGCCGTAGCTACATTTCCGCGATGCGTCGCCCAGTCGTGCTCGCGCTGCTCGCAGCCGCGCTCGCGTTGCCTGTCGCCGGCTGCGGCGGCGACTCGACTGCGGCAGAGACCGGCCACCGCCTCCGCCTGACTGCGCCGCAGCCCCCGACGCCACCGCCGCCGCCGCCGGCGAAGCCTTCTCCGACGTTCACGAAGGCGACCTCGCCCGGATCGCTCTCGGCCCGAAGAACGCCCCGCCCGGACTGCGCTACGTCAAGGACGAGTCCGGCCCGATGACGCTCGACGACGCCGGCTTCGTGCTGCCGCGCAGGCAAAGGCGCCCGCTGCGTGCTCTCGGCTTCCTGGCCATGCACGACGCGTTTTCGTCGTCCAAGCGACCGGGATCCGACCAGCGCGTCTCCCAGCGGATCTGGCTGTTCAAGACCCGCGGCGGCGCGAAGGCCTGGCTGCAGAAGACGAAGGACGACTCGCGTCGCAGCTGCAGTTCGCCGAAGTGGCTCCGCCGGTGCTCGGCGACGAGTCGTGGGCCGCCGGCGGCCTGATCCAGGTGGGTGGCGGTCAGGGAATCACGCATGCCTTCCGGCTCGGCAACACGGTGCAGACGATCTTGATGTACGGCGACGCCACTCCACCGAACGAAGCGGCGTGCGCTGGCTGCCGCGCAGGCGGCGCTCGCGAAAGCCCGGAAGGGCTAGCCACAAACAATCCCGCGCGGCACTCGTCCAAAAGGGCGACGCCCGGCGGCTACGATCGAGAGAGGACGATGGAATCCGAGGTCGCGTTCGACGAGAAGACCGAGTTCGACCGTGCGGTCGATGTGGCCGACCGCTTCCTCGCCAACGTCGAGACGGTCGTGCTCGGCAAGCGCGAGGAGATCAAGCTCGTGCTCTCGGCCATGACGTGCGGTGGCCACGTGCTGCTCGAGGACGTGCCGGGCACGGCGAAGACCGTCCTCGCCCGCACGATCGCGCGCACGATCGACGGAGCGATCGACGGCGCGCATCCAGTGCACGCCCGACCTCCAGCCGACGGACGTCACGGGCCTCTCGGTGTTCGACCAGCGGACGCGCGACTTCGAGTTCCGGCCGGGGCCGATCTTCGCGAACGTCGTGCTCGTCGACGAGGTGAACCGGGCGACGCCGAAGACGCAGTCGGCGCTGCTCGAGGCCATGGCCGAGCGCCAGGTGACCGTCGACGGGATCACGCGCGAGCTGCCCGACCCGTTCCTGCTGCTCGCCACCGAGAACCCGATCGAGTACGAGGGCACGTTCCCGCTGCCCGAGGCCCAGCTCGACCGCTTCTTCCTGAAGACCGCGCTCGGCTATCCGGGCGTCGACGACGAGCTGACGATCCTCGACGAGCAGCGCGTCGTCCACCCGCTGGACAGCCTCGAGCCGGCCGTCGACCTCGAGGACATCGCCGTGCTCCGCGCCGCCGTGCAGCAGCGTCTACGTCGACGACGTCCTCAAGCGCTGGCTCGTCGAGCTCGTGCGCGCGACGCGGGAGCTCGACGACGTCGCGATGGGAGCCTCGGTGCGCGGCAGCCTCGCGCTCGAGCGCGCGGCGCGCGCGTGGGCGCTTGCTCCACGGTCGCGAGTACGTCGTGCCGCTCGACGTCGAGCAGCTCTTCGTGCCCGTGATCTCGCACCGGCTCGTGTTCCGCTCCGGCTTTCTCGCCCGCGCCCGCGCCAGCGGCTGGGCGGCCGCGATCGAGGACTTCCGCCGGCAGTGCCTCGAGCTGGCCCCCGTCCCCGGCTCCGAGGAGGACCCGCTGTTCGAGGGTCCGCACCCGGCTGTCGCGGACGACACCCGGTGACTTTCACTCTCGTTCCGCGGGGCCGCCTGGTCGGCCTCTCGTTCGGGACGATGCGCAGCTACCGGCGCGGCGCGGGGTCGGATGTGGCCGGGCTCGCGCCCGTATCAGGACAGGCGACGACATGCACACGATCGACTGGGCGGCTTCGGCCCGGCTGTCGTCGCGCGCCAGCGCGACGAGTTCATCGTCCGCGAGCGCTTCGCCGAGGAGGCGCCGCGCGTCGTCGTCGTCTGCGACCGCCGCCCGGAGATGGCGTTCTTCCGCCCGCCGCTGCCGTGGCTCGACAAGGCGGAGGCGATGCGCCAGGCGATCGAGCTCATCCTCCAGAGCACGGCGCTCGTCGGCGGCTTCGTCGGCTATCTCGACCTGGCGGAGGGCGAGCCGTGCTGGCTGCCGCCGCAGGGTGGCCGGCGTCTCTGGGAGCTCCGCGAGGAGCGGCTGCCCTCGACGGCGTTCGGGGCACCCGAGGGCAGCCTCGCCGAGGCCGTTCTCTATCTCACCGAGCACACGAAGGCGGTGACGCCGGGCAGCTTCGTCTTCGTGCTCTCGGACTTCCTCGACCCGCCGACCGGTGCGACGTCTGGCTGAAGGCGCTCGAGCGATCGTCTCGACATCGTGCCGGTCGTCGTCCAGGACCCGACCTGGGAGCAGAGCTTCCCGGACGTGAGCGGCATCGTCGTGCCCTTGCGAGATCCGAGGACACGGGCGTCTCGGCTGACGTTCGCGTCACGCGGCGCGAGGCGGCGAGGCGGCGGACGGCGAACGAGGAGCGCCTCGCATCGCTGATGGACGAGCTCGAGGCGCTCGACCTCGACCCGGTCCTCGTCTCTTCCGATGATCCCATCGACATCCTCGCCGCCTTCCTCGACTGGGCCGACCTGCGCGCAACTTGAGGCGCGTGGCATGACCGTGCGCCGCGTACTTGCCGGCGGCGCTGCTCGTCGTGGCGGCCGTTGCCGTCAGCCTCGTCCTCATCTTGCGGGGCGGTGGCGGGGGACAGCAGACGCCCACCGGTGAACGACGCGCCGGAGATCGACGTCGAGCTCGCCCTGTCGCCGCGTACTCCTGCCTTCGGCGACACCTCACTGCCACCGTCGACGTCACGGTCGATCGGGGGCGGGTCGATCCGGACTCGGTCCGGGTGCGGCAAGCAGTTCTCGCCCTGGGGTCGTAGATCACGCGTCCAGAACGGACGCGGCACGACGCGGAGCGTTCGAGCTTCATCAGCACGACGTACTCGCTGCGCTGCGTGATCAGCCCGTGCGTCCCGCAGCGGGAGACGTCGCCAGCTCGAGTTCGACCCGGCCGTGGTCACCTTTCGGCGGACGGAGAACCCGAAGGAACAGCACTCGATCGAGGAGCGCTGGCCGGTGCTCGTCGTCCACTCGAATCTCGTCTCGGGCGATCTCGAGCGCCGTGAAGCGGCCGTGAGCCCGTGGAAAGCCGACCTCGTGGCACTACCTGCGACGACGTACTCGATCTCGCCTGGGCTGCTGCGAGGCGCTGCTCTTCGGCGGCGCGCTGCTACTCGCGCTGGCAGGCGTAGCGCTGGCCTTGCGCGCCATGCCCTACCGGGAGCCAGAGCCAGAGCCGGAGCCCGAGCCCGAGCCGCTGCCCGTGCTGCCGCCTCTCGAGCATCGCGCTCGATCCTGCTCGAGCGAGGACGTACAGGAGAACGGCGCGGCCGACCGCCGCCGTGCGCTCGAGCTCGTGGCCGAGGAGATGGAGGCGCGCGACGAGCTTGCGCTCGCGCGCAAGCGCGCGGGCGATGGCGTGGTCCGAGGACGACACCGACGCGTGGCGGAGACGAGCGGTCTCGCGGACAACGTGCGCGCGCAGCTCGCGCTCCTCGAGCCCGACGAGCCGGCAGAAGAAGTGGAGGAGGCCGATGCGCCTGCCGCGCCGTAGCCGTCGCCAGGCGGTCTCGAGCTACGACATGCCGCGCCCTCGCCGGGGGCGACTGCGCGCGGGAGCGCTCCGGGTCGTGCTCGCCGGCGGCGCGGTCGCCCTGCTCGGAGCGGCCGCCGCCTCGGCGCGCGGCCTCGACGTCCGCGAGCGAAGCTTCCTGCCGCGCGGGCTCGACCGGCGTCGTCGTGCTCGACTCTCGCTGAGCATCGCCGAGGCGAACTACCTCGACGTCCGGCAGGCGGTGAGGCAGCTCATCCGGATCGATGCTCCCGTCGGGCTCGTCTTCTTCTCCGACATCCCGTACGAGCTGCTGCCGCCAGGCACGCCCGCGTCCGAGCTCGAAGCCGCTGCTGCGGCGTGCTCCAGCCGTCCAAGTCGAAGGCGGCGCCGCCCATCAACCCGTGGTGGCACACGTTCCGGGCGGGCACGCGGATCTCGTCGGCGCTCGACGCTCGCGCGGGACATGCTCGTACGCGACAAGGTGAAGGACGGCTTCATCGTGCTCGTCAGCGATCTCGAGACCGCGCCCGACGACGTCAGGCCATGACGCGCGTGCTCCAGGACTTCCAGCGGCAGCGATATCGACATGCGCGTCGTGCCCCTGTCAGCGTCGAGCGACGCGCTTCGCCTCTTCCAGGGCTGCTCGGCCAGAAGGCGTTCGCAGCGCTGCCGCAGAGTCGACCGGCGAAGAGCGGCGCTTCCAGAAGGCGCGTCGGCTCAGGGGTGCCGACCGGCGTTGCTCGTGCTCGGCGGCTTGCTCTTCGCACTGCTCGCCCTGCACGAGCAGTTCTGCGGGACGTTTGGCGCTGCCCCGCCTGAAGGGAAGAGAGGCATGAGGCGGCTTGCGCTCGGCGCCGCTTCAGTCGTCTGTGTCGCCCTGGCGGTCGTGCCTGCTCGCTGCTTGCCGTCGACATCGGGCGCTGGAGCGACGCCATGGCCGCCGACGACGTCCGCTACCGCGCCGCGCCCGAGAGCGAAGGGCTCTGGCAGCCCGACACCGTGCTGCCGTTCGCGGCGGCAAAGCGTCTCCTCGGCGATCCGGAGACGACGTGGCATTCCGGGAGGCGCTGCGGGCGCTTCGACTCGGGCCAGCTCGAGCTCGGGATCACCTCCGATCCCGAGCTCGCGCTCCGTCGCGGCGAGGCGCGTGCGCGCCTCCAGCAGGTCGCCACCGAGGACGCCGATCGCCGTCGGAGGTCTCGTGCTACGAACCTCGTCGGCGTGATCGCGTTCGCGAGCTCGCTGACCGAGGCCCGCGACCAGGCGGCGTTCATCGCGGACGCGACCGCCGCGTTCCAGACGGCAATCGAGCTCGACCCCGACAACCGTCGAGGCGAAGGCGAACCTCGAGCTGGCCCTCCAGAGAGGGCGTGCGCTTCAGCCGACGGAAGCCGGTGGTGGGCCGAACCCGTCGCCCGGAGGCTCGGGCGCGAAAGGCGCCGGCGCCGGCGACCCGGGATCCGGCTACTAGAAGTGACCGGGCTCAGCCTCATCTTCCTGTCCCCGTCGGGCGCGCTGCTCGCGCTCGGTGTGCTCGTCCCGCTGGTCGTCGCTCGTCGCTCGTGGCCAGGCGTGCGGAGCCGCCTCCGCGCCGCGCTCGCAGTCCCGCGCGCTTCTCGATCGGCGCCTGGTCGTACCGACGGTCGCTGCCGCGTTGGTCGCGGCGCTGTTCGGCGTGGCCGCGGCGCAGCCGGTCGCGAGCAGGAGACGGCGCTCGACGTGCGGACGGACGCAGAGGCGTACGTCGTGATCGACATCTCCCGCTCGATGCTCGCGCGCTCCGGGGCTCGGCGGAGCCATGCGCCTGACGCGAGCGAAAGCCGCGGCCGACAAGCTGCGCAGCGCGCTGCCGGAGATCCCCGTCGGTGTCGCCTCGCTGACCGACCGCGTGCTCCCGCATCTCTTCCCGAGCGCTGACGCGGACACGTTCCGCACGACCGTGGCGCTGGCACTCGGTATCGAGCGGCCGCCGCCGCGATCGAGCCTGATCACGACGGCGACGAGCTTCGACTCCCTGGCAGCCGTCGCGACCCAGAGGTTCTTCTCGCCACGCGCGAAGCGGCGGGCTGTCGTCGTGCTGACCGACGGCGAGACTCAGGGCATCAACGAGGCGCGCCTGGCGCGTGCGTGGCGGCGGGCACCCGGTGTCGACGTCGTCTTCGTGCATTTCTGGTCGCGCGACGAGCGAGTGTTCAACGCGGGCTGCCCGAGCCCCAGTACCGGCCCGACCCGGGAGCGCGCAACGCTCTGAACGGCCTCGCGAAGGTGACCGGGGCGACCGTCTACGACGAGGACGAGCTCGACGCAGCGACGCGCGAGTGCGCGCGGCGCTCAAAGCGGGCCGACGGTGATCGAGGGCATGCGCAAGACGCGCCTCGCGCTCGCGCCGTACTTGCTCGCCGCGCGGTGTTCCCGCTCGCGTCCTCCTCTGGCGGCGCGAGCGCTGATCACTCTCACGGATGCAGCGCTCAGGAGGTCGCGACCGGTCCCTCCTCGTCGAACCACGGCTCGACGGCTTCGGGAAAGCCGTTCTCGTCCATGTACGAGATCGCCCGGCTGGCGATCCAGATGAGCAGCCTCGGGGCTTGCCTGCGAAAGCGCGGCGCGAACCGCCTCGTCCCCGGCCACTGGGCTTCTGGCGGTCGCCCGCCCGTGCGCGGCGCAGGAGCGACAGCGTGTACGCGGCGCGGTCGGCGTGCTCCCCTGCTCGTGGTACCAGTCGGCGCCCGCGCGCTCCGTCGATCGCGGCCGGCGCGTGGTCGGCCAGCGATTGGCGTCCTCGGCGGCTACGAAGTCGTCCGCCGGCCGCTGCACTGCGCCCTTGCGTGGAAAGAGCGACATCGCGTCTCCTATCTAACGATGAGCGTTTCTAACGAAACTGTGTGCGGTACGTCATACATTACGATCCTGCACTTGACCACAGGAGAGGGCGATTGGACATCGACGTGAACTTCTCGGCTGGGAACGGCTGCCTGGTCGGGACGACTGGTCGCGTGCCTATCCCTGCATCCCGCGGTCAGTGTGTGAAGCAGCATCGACTCGGATGGAGGAGATACATGCGTAAGACGCTCAATTGTGCTCCTCGTCGGGGCAGCTCGCGATCGCTGCGAGCCTCGTCGTCGGCCCTACGGCCTCGGCGAAGCTCGGATCGCGCTTCCGCCGGGACGGTCGTGTTCATTCACGACCAGGAGCCGCCGAACCTCCAGGGCCCGTGGGTGGGGAACAACCTCTACGCCACGACCCTGGTGCTGAACAACATCTGGTACGGCGGTCAGATCCGTGACGACAAGGCGAACTTCCAGCCGCGCCTCTTCACGGGTGCACCGAAGATCGTCAAGAAGAAGCCGCTGACGATTGCGTTCGAGTTCCGCAAGGACGCCAACTGGAGCGACGGCAAGCCCGTCACGGCGCAAGGACTTCCGGGCGACCTGGCAGGTGTTCATCAACCCGAAGAACAACGTCATCAGCCGAACGGGTTACGAGGACATCAAGTCGGTCAGCGGCAGCGGCAAGAAGACGACCGTCGTCTTCAAGAAGCAGTACGCCGACTGGGAGACCCTCATTTCGAGCGGCGTCTACCCGGCGCACATCATCGCGGGCCAGGACATGAACCAGATGTTCCTGAACTCGATCCCCGTGTCGAGCGGTCCCTGGCTCTTCGACAGCTGGCAGAAGGGCGTCCAGCTGGCGGTCAAGACGAACCCGAAGTTCACGGCCGGCCCGAAGATGAAGCTCAGCCGGGTCGTGTTCCGCTACATCCTCGACACGAACGCCCGCTTCCAGGCCATGAAGGCCGGTGAGGGCCAGGTCATGGAGCCGCAGCCGCAGCTCCAGATCGCCGACTTCCTCAAGGACAAGAAGTTCGTCGTTGACCAGAAGATCGGCTACGCGTGCGAGCACCTCGACATCCAGTTCGGTCCGCAGGGCCACCCGGCTCTGAAGCAGCCGTACGTCCGGCAGGCGCTCATCACGGGCATCAACCGCAAGCAGATCGCGGGTGCCCTCTACGCGACGATCGCCCCGGGCCTGCCGTCGCTCAACAGCCTCATGTTCAAGCCCTTCGAGATCGACCTACAAGCAGAACTGGGCCGTCTACAAGTTCAACCAGCAGAAGGTCATCGACATTCTGCAGAAGAAGGGCTGCACCGGTGGGCCGAGCAAGCCCTCCGCGAACAACCAGTCCATCTTCAGCTGCCCGAACGTCGGCAAGCTGTCGTTCCGCTTCGGCACCACGACCGGTAACCAGCTCCGCGCGCTCGCCTTCGAGATCATGCAGAGGCAGCTCAAGAGCGTCGGAATCGAGCTCGTCGCTCGCTTCCAGGTGGCCGGCACGCTGTTCGGCACGACGCTTCCGTCTGGTGACTGGGACCTGGTCATGTTCACGTGGGTCGGCAGCCCGTCGAGCCCGATCACGATCAAGGACCTGTACGCCTGTGGTGGTGACCAGAACTACATGAACTACTGCAACAAGAAGCTCTCGGCGGTGCATGAAGGCCGTCGCGCATCGAGCTCGACGCCGCCAAGCGGGCGAAGATGCTCAACTCGTCCGAGCTGAAGTACATGGTCAAGGACATCCCGTCCATCCCGCTGTTCGCGCGGCCGATCTACGTCATCCGCGCGAACACGGTCAAGGGCCCGGTGGTCAACCCGACCACGGAAGGCAGCCCTTGGAACGTCGCGGCCTGGACGGCGTAAGCCAGCCTTCCAGGAGGTAACGGAGGAACGACGAAGTCCCCACTCCCGCTCCGGCGGGGGTGGGGCTTCCCTCCAGAAAACGAACGAATCGGTCAGAATCCGAGCTCACTAGATGATCACGTACATCATCCGCCGGCTCCTCTACAGCGTTCTCGTACTGATCGCGGCGAGCTTCCTCGTCTTCACGTTCGTCGCCAAGGGAGCCGGTGACCCGCTCGGCGCCGCTCCGCGTCAGCGCCGAACGTCGATCTGGAAGGCCTCGATCGCATCGCCGAGGAGAAGCACCTGAACGACTCGATCTTCGTGCGCTACGGCTACTGGGCGAAGGACGCGGTCACGAACGACTTCGGGGACGACGCTGCTGACGAACAAGCCGATCCTGCCCGATCTCTGGCGCGTGATGAAGAACACGCTCCAGCTCGTGATCGTCGCGGAGCTCCTCGCCATCCTCATCGCGATCGGCATCGGCGTGCTCTCCGCGTTACGCCAGTACTCGAAGTTCGACTACACGGCCACGACCTTCAGCTTCCTCGGGCTGGCGATGCCGCTGTTCTGGCTCGCGCTCATGCTCCAGGTGCTCGACGTGCAGATCCAGTCGTGGACGGGCTACAAGATCTTTCCCATCGCCAACCTCAACGACGTCGACCCGGGCAGCGGCTTCAGCTTCTGTCATCGACCGCGCCCACCACCTGGCCCTGCCCGTGATGGTGCTGATGGTGGCGAGCATCGCCACGTACTCGCGCTTCATGCGCGCCTCGATGCTCGAGGTCGTGAACGCGGACTACGTGCGCACCGCGCGGGCGAAGGGGCTCAGCGAGCGGCGAGTGACGATGGGGCACGCGTTCCGCAACGCGCTCGTGCCGCTCGTGACCGTCGTCGCGCTGAACTTCGGAGCGCTGATCGGCGGCGCGATCGTCACCGAGACGGTGTTCTCGCTCGACGGCATGGGCCTCTACTTCATCAACGCGCTCGGCGGCGCCGATCCGTACCCGGTCATGGCGTGGCTGATGATCACCGCGACGATGATCATCGTCTTCAACCTCATCGCCGACATCCTCTACGGCGTGCTCGACCCGCGCGTGCGCTATGACTGATGTCCGGCCCGCCTCCGACATGCTGCCGGAGGAGCGCGAGGAGCACACCATTGCGTCCGAGAGCGTTGGGCGCCCGGCCAGCGCGGGTATGGCGACGGGCGGGCTCGCAACGCACGAGGATCCCATGCAGGTTGCCCAACACGAGCTCGAGCTCACCTACGAGCACGGCGTCGAGCTCGAGGCGCGGAGCCAGTGGGCGTATGCGCGTATGCGCTTCTTCCGCCACAAGCTCGCCGTCACGAGCCTCATCATCCTGATCGGCTTCATGGCTGCGTCGCGTTCTTCGCCGGCTAGGTCGCGCCCCACACGGAGGACTGGCAGCCGCCCTACGACGCGAACTACCTCAACACACTGAACCAGGCTCCGTCGTTGGACTTTCACCGTTCGGCACGGACCAGCTGGGCCGCGACTACCTGAGCCGCGTCATCTACGGCATCCAGACGTCGCTCGGCGTCGCGGTCGTGGTCGCGCTGCTCGCGACGTTCGTCGGCACGCCGATCGGCGCGGTCGCCGGCTACTACGGCGGCACGATCGACAACGGGCTCATGCGCTTCACCGACCTCATCCTCACGTGCCGGGTCTTGCCGTCCTGCTCGTCGCCGCCGCGTACCTCGGTTCGTCGGCTGTCACAGTGCCGCTCGGCGTCACGTCGTTCGACGATTCCGCAGCCGATGGTGATCGGCCTCATCCTCGCGTTCCTCTTCTGGACCGGGATCGCGCGCATCGTGCGCGGGTTGTTCCTCTCGCTGCGCGAGAAGGAGTTCGTCGAGGCGGCGAAGGCCGCCGGCGCCGGCGACCGGCGCATCATCGCGCGGCACATCCTCCCCAACTGCGTCGGACCGATCGTCGTCAACATGACGCTCATCATCGCGGCCGCGATCCTCGTCGAGGCGGCGCTCTCGTTCCTCGGCTTCGGCATCCAGCCGCCGGAGTCGTCGCTCGGCAAGCTCATCGCCGACGGTCAGCAGCAGGGTCCCGATCAGTGGTGGCTCATTGTGTTTCCTGGCCTCGTGATCATCGCCATCGCGCTCTGCGTCAACTTCGTCGGCGACGGCCTGCGCGACGCGCTCGACCCGACGCAGCGGAGTGCGCGCCTAGCGCTCGCGCGCTCACCGCTGCGGAGCTCGCTCACGATTTGCCTGCAGCCCCGATTCAGCGGTAGCCTCCCGCCATGAGCCCTGAGCCGATCCTCACGATCGACGACCTGACGGTCGAGTTCACGACGGAGGACGGCATCGTGCAGGGCCGTGACCGGCGTCAGCTACGACCTCTTCCCCGGTGAGGTGCTCGGCATCGTCGGCGAGTCGGGCTCCGGGCAAGAGCGTGTCCATGCTCTCGGTGCTCGGGCTGATCCCGCAGCCGCCCGGCCGGATCGCGAGCGGCGAGGCGGTCTTCAAGGGCCGCGACCTGCTCACGATGTCCAAGGACGAGCTCCGCAAGATTCGCGGCGGGGACATGGCGATGATCTTCCAGGACCCGATGACGTCGCTCAACCCGGTGCTCACGGTCGGTGATCAGATCGCCGAGGCGATCCGCGCGCACAACCCGGGCGTGGGCGACGACGAGGCGGAGCGGCGCGTCGTCGGGCTGCTTGACGCTCGTCGGCGTGCCCAATCCCGAGCAGCGCTACCACCAGTACCCGCACGAGTTCTCGGGCGGCATGCGGCAGCGCGGCATGATCGCCATGGCCATCGCCAACTCGCCGTCGGTGCTCGTCGCCGACGAGCCGACGACGGCGCTCGACGTGACGATCCAGGCTCAGATCATGGAGGTGATCAAGGCGGCCCAGCGCGAGACGCACGCCGCCATCATCCTCATCACCCACGATCTGGGCCTCATCGCCGAGCTCGCCGACCGCGTCGTCGTCATGTACGCGGGGCGCGTCGTCGAGCTCTGCGACATCTACGCGCTCTTCAGCGATCCGCGCCATCCGTACACCGTCGGGCTCATGAACAGCCTCGCGAGGCTCGAGGGCGAGCAGGAGCGGCTGGAGCCGATTCCAGGCCAGCCACCGAGCATGATCAGCCCGCCGCCCGGCTGCGCGTTCCACCCGCGCTGCACGCTGTCGCAGGGACGTGTGCGTTGCCGGACGGAGATCCCGGAGCTGCGCGACTTCGGCGAGCACGTCGCCGCCTGCCACTTCGCGGAGGAGCTCGCGGCGCAACGCGTGTCCGCCGGCAGGTCCGGAGGAGGCTCGTGAGCGAGAGCGCGCAGCAGACGGTCGACGCAGCGGTCGCGGCGGCGACCGCCGATCCCAACGAGATCCTCCGCGTCGAGAACCTCGTCAAGTGGTTCCCGATCAAGGCCGGAGTGTTCAAGCACACGATCGGCCAGGTGCGGGCCGTCGACGGCGTCGACCTCAGCATTCTCCGCGGCGAGACGCTCGGAGTCGTCGGCGAGTCCGGCTGTGGCAAGACGACGCTCGGCCGGACGATCATCAAGCTCACCGAGCCGACCGGCGGCAAGATCATCTTCAAGGGCACGGACATCACGGCGTACAAGCGGAAGCAGATGCGGCCGGTGCGCCGCGATGTCCAGATCGTGTTCCAGGACCCGTACGCGTCGCTGAACCCGAGGATGACCGTGCGCGAGATCGTCGCCGAGCCGCTCCGCATTCACGGCCTCTACCGCGGCAAGGAAGGGCAACGCAAGGTGGAAGGGCTGCTGCGGACGGTCGGCATGAGCCCCGAGCACGCGAACCGCTTCCCGCACGAGTTCTCGGGCGGCCAGCGTCAGCGCATCGGCGTCGCCCGCTCGCTCGCCCTCAACCCCGAGCTGCTCGTGCTCGACGAGCCTGTCTCGGCGCTCGACGTGTCGATCCAGGCGCAGGTCGTGAACCTCCTGGACCAGCTTCAGGACGAGTTCGGGCTGACCTACCTCTTCATCGCCCACGACCTGTCCGTCGTCCGGCACATCTCCGATCGCGTCGCCGTCATGTACCTCGGCAAGGTGATGGAGGTCGGAACGCGAGAGCAGATCTACGAGACGCCCATGCACCCGTACACGCAGGCGCTGCTCTCGGCCGTCCCGATCGAGTCGCCGGATCAGCGCGGCAGACGCCACCGAATCATGCTCGAAGGTGACGTGCCGAGCCCGGCGAACCCACCTTCGGGATGCCGTTTCCGGACACGCTGCTGGATGGCCAAGGAGATCTGCGCCCAGGAGGAACCGCCGCTCGTGCCTCGCGGCGGCACGGGACAGCCCGTCGCGTGCCACTTCGCCGAGGTGATGCGGCCGCTCGCGCTCGACGAGGAGCCCCCGGAGCGGCTCAGCGCTCAGCCCAAGCGCTCGACGAGCTGACGTTGCCGTCTAACTCTCTGCGCCCGGGCTCGTCTGAATGGGCATGAGACCGGTTCGGCCTCTTGTGTGTGAACGGGTTCGTGGTCAGATCTCGGTCGGGCTAGACGGAGAGCTGTCGCAGCTCGAACGCGCGATGATCGCCTCCCATCTGGAGCGCTGCGCCACGTGCCGTGAGTACGAAGGCGAGGTGAGCTGCTTCACCCAGGTGATTCGTTCCGCTCCGCTCGAGCCGATGGGCACGGCCCATCACCATCCAGCGTCGGCGTCGTGACGTCGGCACGCGCGTGCAGGTCGCCGCTGCGGCAGCGGTCGCCGTTGCCGCCCTGGTCGGCGCGAGCCAGGCCTTCCGGGGCGAGCAGCTCAACCTCGACCCGACGTTCGTCCCCGAAGGTGCCACGCAGATCAAGTACCAGACGCGCGAGCAGGTCGAGCGCGAGCAGGCGATCCTCGCCCGCGCGCGGCCAGGCCACCCTGTTCAGCTCCAGGGCGAAGCTCTATAGGCTCGAAAGTCTGACGACTTTCGAGCGCTGAGGTGGTCTCCGAGTAGCCGTAGTGAGCCGCGCCCGCAGGTCGGTCGCGGCGGTGACCTCGTGCCTACGGTGCCTGGCTCGGCGACCCGCGCAAGCGACATCGATGACGGATCGACGGCTCGATTCCGCCACCGCGGCCGACATGTGCGGCCGCGGTTCACTCGCTACGCGGAGACCCTGCGCCAGGAAATCGCCAGATTTCCTGGCTAGTGGATCCGATGGGCTCTACGGAAATGCCCTGGTCGTCGAGGCTCGCAGTACGCGGTTCGCCTTCGTCCAGCCGGGGAACTGCAGCGCGTTCGTTCCGGTCAGCAGCCCCTCCATTCCTGCCACGCTGGCGTCGTGCGCCGTGCCGGCAAGACCGGCGGCGAGCTGGTGATACGCGTCGACGAGCTCGCTTGTCTCGTCGTCGAAGCCGTCCGCGGACCCACCGCCGTCGAAGTCGTCAGCGGCTTCGTCGATCTGGTCAGCCGCCGTCTCCATCCGGACGACGAGGTCGTCAACGTCCCCGGAACCGACGGTGATCTGGGCGAGCGCGAAGTCCACACGGTCTCGGGCGGACACGACGGAGTCGGTGTAGTCCTGCTTCGAGACGACGCTCGAGCCGCCGCACCCGGCAAGCACGAGAGTGCCGGCGGCGAGTGCCGCAACTGCACCGATTACGAGCGTGCGAATCACGGCGAAAGCGTACCCAGGAGGCCGTTAGCTGTCGGTGAGCAGGGCGTTACGGTGCGATAGACTTTCCGCACCGGCGCAGCTGCCTTGCGGCGCGCGCCCTAAGTCCCTTCAGCTGACCCAGGAGACGTATGTCCGCCAAGGAGCAAAGCCGCGAGAACGTCGGCAAGATCGTCGAGATCAAGGGCGTCGTCGTCGATGCCGTTTTCCCCGACCGCCTGCCCGAGATCACAGACTGCGCTGCGCATCTCGATGACCGACGCGGACGGTGGCGCTGCCCGCGACCTCATCGCCGAAGTGCAGCAGCACCTGGGCGACGACCGCGTGCGCGCCGTCGCCATGGACTCGACGGATGGGCTCGCGCGCGGCGCCGACGTCGTCGACACGGGCGCGCCGATCAGCGTGCCCGTCGGCGACGCCACGCTCGGCCGGCTCTGGAACGTCATCGGCGAGCAGATCGACAAGGGCGAGCCCGTGGCTGGTGGCGAGCGCTGGCCGATCCACCGGGACGCTCCGGAGTTCGCCGAGCTGTCGCCGAAGCTCGAGGTGTTCGAGACCGGCATGAAGGTGGTCGACCTCGCTGCGCCGTTCGTCCGCGGTGGGAAGATCGGCCTCTACGGCGGCGCGGGTCTCGGCAAGACCGTGCTCATCCAGGAGCTGATCCACAACGTCGCCACGCAGCACGCCGGCGTCTCCGTCTTCGCAGGCGTAGGCGAGCGCACCCGCGAAGGGCAACGACCTCTGGCTCGAGATGCAGGAGTCGGGCGTCATCGACCGCGTCGCGCTCGTCTACGGCCAGATGAACGAGCCGCCGGGAGCGCGGCTGCGCGTCGGCCTGTCCGGGCTGACCATGGCCGAGTACTTCCGCGACCAGGGCCAGGACGTGCTCCTCTTCATCGACAACATCTTCCGCTTCGTGCAGGCGGGCTCCGAGGTGTCGGCGCTGCTCGGCCGCATGCCGAGCGCCGTCGGCTACCAGCCGACGCTCGCCAGCGAGATGGGCGAGCTCCAGGAGCGCATCACGTCGACGACAACCGGCTCGGTGACGTCGGTGCAGGCGGTCTACGTCCCCGCGGACGACATGACCGACCCGGCTCCGGCGGGCACGTTCGCCCACCTCGACGCGTTCATCGTGCTCTCGCGGCCGATCTCGGAGAAGGGCATCTATCCCTCGATCGACCCGCTCCAGTGCTTCTCGCGAGCGCTCCAGCCCGGCGTCATCTCCGACGAGCACTACGAGACGACGACGCGCGTGCTGGAGATCCTCCAGCGCTACAAGGACCTCCAGGACATCATCGCCATCCTCGGCATGGACGAGCTGTCGGACGAGGACAAGCTCACCGTGTCCAGGGCGCGGAAGATCGAGCGCTTCCTCTCCCAGCCGATGTTCGTGGCCGAGGCGTTCACCGCGCGTCCGGGCGTCTACGTGAAGCTCGAGGACACGGTGAAGGGCTTCCGCGAGATCGTCGAGGGCAAGCACGACGAGCTGCCCGAGCAGGCCTTCTACATGGTCGGCACGATCGAGCAGGCGATGCAGGAGGCACAGGGCTCGGTGACCGTTCCCGAGGCGGCCGCCGAGGAGGCCGAGTCCGAGGAGACCGAGGAAGCCGAAGCCGAGCCCGAACCCGTAGCGTCGGCGTAGATGGCCGACGAGCGGAAGTCATTCGAGGTCTCGCTCGTGACGCCGGAAGGCCCGGCGTACGAAGGCCTCGCGAAGATGGTGGTCGTACCGGGCGCCGCAGGGGAGATCGGCGTTCTCGCGCGGCACGCGCCGCTCGTCGCGATGCTGAAGGCCGGCTCGACGCGCGTGCACGTGGAGCAAGGGAACGTGATCGAGTTCGCCACGGGAGCGGGCTTCTTCAAGGTGGAGCAGGATCGCGCTCTCGCGCTCGTCGACGACGCCGTCGATGCACGCGAGATCGACACGGCGCGCGCACAACAGCAGCTGGAGGAGGCCAAGGCGGAGCTGGAGCGCGTCGAGGCGGGCGAGTCGGACGCCGACCGCTGGCAGCTCGAGCAGCGCATCCGCCACGCCGAAAACCAGCTTGCGGTTGCGGGCCGCGCGTAGGAAGACGCGGCCAGGCGTGTCGCGACTGGTATAGAGGCCGCATGAGCGCGGCCGACCGGCTGACGGCGCTCCTCGAGCGGGAGATCGTGCTCCTCGACGGCTCGTGGGGGGTGTTGATCCAGCGTGAGGTGCGCGGGGAAGAGGCGTACCGCGGCGAACGGTTCCGCGACCACCCGCGCGACGTGGCGGGCGACCCCGACCTGCTCAACCTCACGAGGCCGGACACGGTCCTCGACATCCACCGCTCCTACTTCGCCGCCGGCGCCCGCATCGCGACGACGAACACCTTCACGGCCACGTCCATCGGGCAGGCCGACTATGGCCTCGAGCCGTGGGTGGCCGAGATGAACGTCGCCGGCGCTCGTCTCGCCCGGCAGGCGGCCGACGAGGCGGGCGGGTTCGTCGCCGGGTGCGTCGGCCCGCTCAACGTCACCCTCTCGCTGTCGCCGAAGGTGGAAGACCCTGCGTTCCGCGCCGTCACGTTCGACGAGGTCTGCGCCGCCTACGCCGAGCAGATGACCGCTCTCGTCGAAGGGGGTGTCGACCTCCTGATGATCGAGACAGTGTTCGACACGCTGAACGCGAAGGCCGCGATTGCCGCCGCGCTCGACGTCGCGCCGCAGATCCCGCGCTGGATCTCTTTCACCGCCATCGACGCGAGCGGGCGCAACCTGTCGGGGCAGACGGTCGAAGCGTTCTGGCGCTCCGTCGAGCACGCAGAGCCGCTGCTCGTCGGCGTCAACTGCTCGCTCGGTGCGACGGAGATGCGGCCGTACGTCGAAGGCCTGGCGGAGGTGGCGTCGACGTACGTGTCGTGCCACCCGAACGCGGGCCTTCCGAACGAGCTGGGGCTCCACGACGAGCAGCCCGGCGACACGAGCCGCTATCTCCGGGAGTTCGCGGAGGACGGGCTCGTCAACGTCGTCGGAGGCTGCTGCGGGACGACGCCGGATCACGTGCGGGCGATCGCCGCCGCCATCGGCGGCCTTGCGCCCCGGAGGATCCCGGAGCCACGTCCGCAGGCCGCGTTCAGTGGGTTGGAGCCGTTCGTGATCGGGCCCGACACGGGTTTCGTGATCGTCGGCGAGCGAACGAATGTCACCGGATCGGCCCGCTTCCGCCGCCTCGTCGAGGCGGACGACTACCAGGGAGCGCTCGACGTCGCGCTCGACCAGGTGCGTGGCGGGGCCAACCTGATCGACGTGAACATGGACGCGGATCTCCTCGACTCCGAGGCCGCGATGACGCGGTTCCTCAACCTCGTAGCGACCGAGCCGGAGGTTTCCGTGCTGCCGATCATGGTCGACAGCTCGCGCTTCTCCGTCCTCGAGGCGGGGCTGAAGTGCGTCCAGGGGAAGGGCGTCGCCAACTCGCTCAGCCTCAAGGAGGGCGAGGAGCCGTTCCTCGATCAGGCCCGCCGCGTGCGCCGTCTAGGGGCCGCAGCGCTCGTGATGGCGTTCGACGAGCAGGGCCAAGCCGAGACCGTCG
The DNA here is from genome assembly GCA_963786725.1 of uncultured Actinomycetes bacterium. GTDB lineage: Bacteria > Actinomycetota > Thermoleophilia > Gaiellales > Gaiellaceae > PALSA-612. Next base: position 58,551 of record CAWBAD010000010.1, read on the forward strand.
ATCGCAAGGTCGAGGTTTGCGCGCGGGCTTACGCGTTGCTGACCGAGCGCGCCGGCTTCGCGCCGGAGGACATCATCTTCGACCCCAACATCCTGGCCGTCGGCACGGGCATCGAGGAGCACGCGGCGTTCGCGAAGGCGTTCATCGACGCGACCGGGCTGATCAAAGAGCGCTGCCCGGGCGTCAGGGTGTCGGGCGGCATCTCGAACCTCTCGTTCGCGTTCCGCGGTGCGGATCACGTGCGCGAGGCGATCCACTCCGCGTTCCTCTTCCACGCCATCCAGGCGGGCCTCGACATGGGCATCGTCAACGCCGGCCAGCTCGCCGTCTACGAGGACATCCCGCCGGAGCTACTCGGGCTCGTCGAGGATCTCATCTTCGACCGTCGGCCTGACGCGACGGAGCGATTGCTCGAGTACGCGCAGCGGGTGGAAGGCGATGCGACGAAGCGCGAGGTGGACCTCTCCTGGAGGGAGGAGCCGGTCGAGAAGCGGCTCGAGCACGCGCTCGTGCACGGGATCGTCGACTACATCGAGGAGGATGTCGAGGAGGCGCGTCAGCGTGTCGACCGGCCGCTCGACGTTATCGAAGGCCCGCTCATGGACGGTATGCAGGTCGTCGGCGACCTCTTCGGCTCCGGAAAGATGTTCCTGCCGCAGGTGGTGAAGAGCGCGCGGGCGATGAAGCGCGCTGTCGCGTACCTCGAGCCGTTCATGGAGGCCGAGCGCGGCGAGACGGGGAAGAGCCGGTCGCGAGGCGTCGTCGTCCTGGCCACCGTCAAGGGTGACGTCCACGACATCGGCAAGAACATCGTCGGCGTCGTGCTCGGATGCAACAACTACGACGTCGTCGACCTCGGCGTGATGGTGCCCGCGGACAAGGTGCTCGAGACGGCAAACGAGGTCGGCGCAGACATCATCGGCCTTTCGGGCCTGATCACGCCCTCGCTCGACGAGATGGTGCACGCCGCCCGCGAGATGGAGCGGCGCGGCGAGACGCGGCCGCTTCTGATCGGCGGCGCAACGACGTCGAAGCTCCACACGGCCGTACGAATCGCCCCGGAGTACTCGTCTCCGACCGTTCACGTGCTCGATGCGTCGCGGGTCGCCAAGGTCGTCTCAGCGCTGCTCGACGAGGAGCGCCGGCCGGCGTTCGAGCGGGAGAACGTCGCGCTGCAGGACACGCTTCGCGAGCAGCACGCCGAGCGCGGACGGAAGCTCTTCCTTCCGCTCGCGGATGCCCGGGCGCGGCGTCATCGCGTGGGCTTCGACGAGCTGCCGCCTCCACCGTTCACCGGCACACGAACCGTCGCGCCCGATCTCGAGACGCTCGTCCGCTACGTCGACTGGACGTTCTTCTTCCACGCCTGGGGGCTGAAGGGGCGTTATCCGGCGATCCTCGAGCAGCCGGCGGCCCAGGAGCTCTTTGACGACGCCACGGCACTCCTCGACGAGCTCGTTCGAGAGTCACGCCTCCTCCCACGTGGCATCCATGGCTTCTGGCCTGCGCATGCCGATGGGGACGATGTCGTCGTCGACGGAGCCACGCGTTTCTGCTTTCTTCGCCAACAGGCCGACCACGGCGACTCGCGCCCGAATCGCTGTCTTGCGGACTACGTCGCACCGGAGGGCGATGCGATCGGCGCCTTCGCCGTGTCGATCCACGGCGCGGACGAGCTCGCGGAGCGCTATGCGGCGGAGCACGACGACTACCGGTCGATCATGGTCAAGGCGCTCGCCGACCGGTTGGCCGAAGCCTTCGCCGAGTACGCGCACGAGCAGGCTCGTCACGAGTGGTACGCGGCGACAGAGACGCTGTCGGCGGACGGCCTGATCGAAGAGCGCTACCGGGGGATCCGCCCGGCGTTCGGGTATCCCGCCTGTCCCGATCACTCGGAGAAGTGGCCGCTCTTCGCCCTGCTCGGGGCGGACGAGGCTGGGATGACGCTCACGGAGACGTGCGCGATGCTCCCGGCCTCGAGCGTCAGCGGCGTCTTTCTCCACCACCCGCAGTCGCGGTACTTCTCGGTGGGTCGGATCGGTCGCGACCAGGCAGAGGACTACGCGGTCCGCAAGGACCTGCCGTTGGCAGAAGTGGAGCGTTGGCTGAGACCCAACCTCGGGTACGAGCCGGGTTGAGCCGAAAGCCGCTCCGTCGCGTCGGGTATCGTGCCGCGATGCGACGCCCGTGCCATGTAGGTGCGATGAGTCGCTTCTGAGATCGTGCGAACTACGCTGAAACGAGCCCAGGGGCGTAGCGCGGGCGCCGACGGCAACGGCCGGGCGATGCTGCCGCCGGACGCGTTGTCGCCCGTCACCGTGTACGAGGCGCCGAGGCCTCCGCGCCGCAGCGGCATGGGCGTCCTCGGCCGGGTGCTCGGCATCGTCGCCGCGGGCGTGCTTGCGCTCGTCGTGTCGCTGGTCGGAGGCGTTTACCTCTGGCTCCACGAGAGCGTCGCGGCCGTCAGCGCCCACTCGGCCGACGTGAAGGCGGCACAGACGACGCTCGACGGCGTGCCGCCCGCAGACAAGGCTGCGATCGCGCTCGTGATCGGCTACGACCGCCGTCACGGCGAGGCGGAGGGCACGCCGTCGCGCTCCGACACGCTGATGCTGCTGCGCGCCGACCCGCAGACGGACACGATCTCCATGCTGTCACTGCCGCGGGACATGATCGTCGAGATCCGCTGTCCGGACTCCGTCTTCACCTCGAAGATCAACGCCGCGTACTCCACCTGCGGCGCCAAGGGAGCGCTCGACACGGTCCGCCAGCTCACGGGGCTGCCGATCAACTACCTGCTCACCGTCAACTTCCGCGGCTTCAAGAAGATCGTCAATACCCTCGGCGGCGTCTGGGTGGATGTCGACCGGCGCTACTTCAACGACAACGCGGGCGTCAGTCCGGGGTTCGGCTACGCGAAGATCAACCTCCAGCCCGGCTACCAGCGGCTGACGGGAGGCTCCGCGCTCGACTACGCGCGCTACCGGCACACGGACTCCGACTTCCACCGCGTGGCCCGACAGCAGCTCTTCGTGACGGCAATGAAGGAGCAGTTCGGCCGCAGCTTCTCGCTGACGAAGGTGCCGAGCCTCGTCGGTGCCATCACGAAGAACGTCGAGGTCGGCGTCGGTGGCGGCAAGGAGCTGACGCCGCGCACGATTCTCCGCTACGCGCTGTTCGCCTACGGGCTCAAGGGCGGCCACTTCTTCCAGGAGAAGATCGACGGGCTGACCGGGTACTCGGAGCTGACGACCGAGAGCGCGAACGTTCAGGAGGCGGTCGCGAGGTTCTCGAGCCCCGACGTGGAGGCGCCTAAGGTAGCCACCGCCGTCGCCTTGAAGCGCAAGCTCAAGACGTCCACGCCGAAGCCGGCCGACACGACCGTCGTCGTGCTCAACGGCTACGTCGTCCCGGGTGCCGCGGCCGAGGCGAGATACCTCCTGTCCCAGCGAGGGTTTGCGACGGTCGAGGGGGCCGCGAACTCGACCGGGAACGCCCCGTGGGACGACCAGTTCCACACGAAGGTGTTCTTCAACGGTCGCAAGCCACGCGCCCGCGCGGCGGCGATCTCGATGGCAGGACTGTTCGGTGCTGCCGAGGCGGTTCCCTTCGCCCCCCGCCAGAGATGCAGCGGCCCGCCGCTTCAGCAGCCTCGAAGCTGCCACCTGCGTCCGCTCGCGAACGGGGCAATGCTCACCGTCGTCGTAGGGCAGACCTTCCACAACGCGCTGGCGCCCGCGCCGGCAAGGGAGGAGATCGTCCGTACGCCGCCCGACGTCCGGCGCGACCGTGCGGCCACCGTCTCGCTCGTCCGAGCCCAGAAGAACAAGGTCGGCTTCGACCTCATGGTGCCGTCGGTGCTCGACCGCTCGTCGTCTCCCGACTCGGACGTGCCGGTGCGCACCTACAGGATCGCCGAGGACTACGACGCCGTGCGGCTCGTCTTCCAGCGCGGCCTGGAGTACTGGGGCGTGCAGGAGATGAACTGGCCGGAGGCGCCCGTTCTCGAGAGCAGGAGCCTGCACCGCCTGATCAACGGGCGCGGCTACGACTTCTACTACCGGGGCCGGAAGCTGCACATGATCGTGCTCCGGAAGGGCGACGCGAGCTACTGGGTCGTCAACACGCTGCTCGACTCGCTGTCCAACGAGACGATGATCGCGATCGCCAAAGGTCTGCAGCCGCTCGACCAGCCGAAGAAGGCAAAGAGCAAGGCGAAGCAGAAGCAGAATCAGCCGTGAGCCGCATCGCCGTCTTCGGAGCAGGCTACGTAGGCCTCGTCACCGGGGCCTGCTTGGCGGAGCTCGGTCATGACGTCGTCGTCCGCGACGTCCTGCCCGACAAGGTCGACGCTCTGCGTGCCGGCCGCGTTCCGATCCACGAGCCGGGACTGGAGGACGTGATCGAACGGGTGGGCGACCGCCTTCGCTTCACGCTCGATGTCGGCGAGGCTCTGGACGGAGCCGAGCTCGCGTTCGTCGCCGTCGGCACGCCCCCGACATACTCCGGCGACCCCGACCTCTCGGCCGTGTGGACCGTCGTCGACGAGCTGCCCGCAGGCGTGGAGACGGCGCTCGTCATGAAGAGCACGGTCCCGCCCGGCACGGGCGAGAAGGTGCGGCGTGCGCTGGACGCTCGCGGGCTGGGCGACGTCGCCTACGTCTCCAACCCGGAGTTCCTCGCCGAGGGCACCGCCTTGCACGACTTCATGCACCCGGATCGCGTCGTCGTCGGCGCCTTCGAGGCGGAGCATGCGCAGCGAGTGGCAGAGCTCTACGAGCCACTCGACACGACGGTCGTGCTCACCGACGTCGCGTCGGCCGAGATGATCAAGCTCGCGTCGAACGCGTTCCTCTCCACGCGCATCAGCTTCATCAACGAGATCGCGAGCGTCTGCGAGCTCGTCGGCGCGGACGTCGTCGACGTCGCCACCGGCATCGGGCTCGACCATCGGCTAGGCCCGCATTTCCTCAAAGCAGGGCTCGGCTTCGGCGGGTCGTGCTTCCCCAAGGACATCTCGGCGCTCAAGCAGCTGGCCGGCAACTCCGGCTACCACTTCCAGCTGCTCGCGGCGGTGATCGAGGTCAACGACCTCCAGCGGCGGCGCGTCGTCCAGAAGCTCGAGAAGCACCTCGGCGACCTGCACGGCAAGGAGATCGCCGTGCTCGGCCTCGCCTTCAAGCCGGGGACCGACGACCTGCGCGAGGCGCCGAGCCTCGTCATCGCGGCGCGCCTCCTCGCCGAGGGTGCGGAGGTGCGCGCCTGGGATCCAGTCGCGGATGCCCGTGCGTTGCTGCCGGAGGTGACGTTCACCTCGAGTGTGCTGGATGCCGTGCAAGACGCCGACGCGGCGGTGATCGTCACCGAGTGGCCCGAGGTGGCGGCGCTGGCCACGCCGGAGGCGTACGCCGCGATGCGCAAGCCGCTCGTGGTCGACGGGCGCAACGTCCTCGATCCCAAGGCCATGCGTGCGCTGGGCTTCGTCTATGAGGGTGTTGGCCGGCCCGTGCCGGTCAAAGCGGTGAGTTAGCAGAGCCTGATGGAGGCGATCGTCCTTGCCGGAGGCAAAGCGGAGAGGCTGGGGGACGCGGCCGCCGGCAAGCCGAAGTCGCTCGTCCCCGTGGCGGGCAGGCCGCTCGCCGCGTACCAGGTGGCGGCGCTGGCCAGTGCGGGCGTCGACCACGTGATCGTCGGCTGTGCTGCCGGAGCCGGCGCGGAGTTCGAGCGCGAGCTGGCCGGGCTTGGGCCTGAGGTGACGGTCCTCGAGGAGGCCGAGCCGCTTGGGCGCGGTGGAGGGCTGCGCTACGCGGCGTCCGCGCGACGCGAGCAGGGCGACGTCTACGCGCTGAACGGTGACGAGCTGCTGGCGCTCGACTTCGATGCCCTGCTGGCCAGGCACCGCGAGGCCGGCGCGGCCGCCACGATCACCATCACGCAGCCACCGTCGACGTTCGGCGTCGTCGAGCTGGACGACGGCGACCTGGTCACGGGCTTCGACGAGGCCGCTCGCGTCCCGTACTGGGTCAACTGCGGCGTGTATGTGCTCGGCGCCGAAGCGGTGGCTGCCCTGCCCGAGCGCGGCGACCACGAGACGAGCACGTTCCCGCAGCTCGCTGAAGCCGGAAAGCTCGCGGCATACCGCTACGAGGGTGTCTGGATCACCGTCAACACGCCGAAGGACCTGCGCAAGGCGGAGGAGTACCTCGCCGAGCATCCCGAGTGGCTGCCACGTGAGCGAGTACGCGTTCGAGTCGCGGAAGGTCGAGAAGCCGTGGGGCTGGGAGCTGATCTGGGCCATGACGGACCGGTATTGCGGGAAGCTCCTCTTCGTCCGCGCCGGCGAGGCGCTTTCGCTCCAGTACCACGAGCGGAAGGACGAGTCGTGGTACGTCCAGGAAGGCCGTGCCGAGCTCGAGTTGTCCGCTGTCGGGGCAGCGGAACGTGAGCTCGTCGAGATCACGGCGGGCGACTGCTTCCACTTTCGTCCGCGGACGGTGCATCGCGTGCGGGCGCTCGACGACACGCTCGTGATCGAGGTCTCGACGCCGGATCTCGACGACATCGTCCGGCTCGAGGACGCCTACGGGCGGGAAGGCACCAGCAAACCTTGACGTAGCTGTGTTAAGGTGGCCGCGTGGAGCCAATGACGATCGGCGCGGCAGCCCGGCTTACCGGCTGGTCGCCGCGCATGCTCCGCTACCTCGAGCAAGCGGGTCTCGTCGAGCCGCAGAGGTCGTCGAGCGGGTACCGCCGCTACGGCCTGATAGAGCTCAACCGGCTGCGCTCGCTACGGGAGCTGTTGCGCCGCTTCGAAGTAGAGATCGGCGACGTCGCGTTCGCAGCTCGGCTGCGGAGAGACGCGGCCTTGCGAGCAGCCGTCGACGGCTGGCTCGCCGGGCTGGAGCTCGAGGCATTGGAGTGGGAGCAGGCAAAGCACGAGCGGCTGCTGGCCGCATAGGAGTCACTGACGAGAGGGAGCGATGGCAACCACCAAGCGATATGACGTGAAGGATCTGGCCCTGGCGCCTGAGGGCGTGCGGCGGATCGAGTGGGCCGACCGGCAGATGCCGGTGCTCGCGGCGATCCGCGACCGGTTCGAGAGCGAGAAGCCGCTTGCCGGCTACCGGGTCTCTGCGTGCCTGCACGTGACGACCGAGACCGCCAACCTCATGCGCACTCTGACGGCAGGCGGCGCCGACGTCGTCCTGTGCGCGTCGAACCCCCTGTCCACGCAGGACGACGCGGCCGCCGCGCTCGTGGAGGAGTACGGCGTGTCGGTCTTCGCCATCAAGGGCGAGGACAACGACACGTACTACGCCCACATCGACGCAGCTGTCGACCACAAGCCGCACCTGACGATGGACGACGGTGCGGACGTGATCGGTGTCCTGCACTCGGCGCGCCGCGAGCAGCTCGGCGAGATCATCGCGGGCACCGAGGAGACGACGACGGGCGTAATCCGGTTGAAGGCGCTCGAGGCGGACGGCAAGCTCGGGTTCCCGATCATTGCCGTCAACGACGCGAAGACGAAGCACCTCTTCGACAACCGCTACGGCACGGGGCAGTCGACGATCGACGGCATCGTGCGGGCGACGAACGTGCTCCTCGCCGGACGGCGGTTCGTCGTGGCCGGCTACGGCTGGGTAGGCCGTGGCGTCGCGATGCGCGCGCGCGGGATGGGCGCGCACGTGATCGTGACCGAGGTCGAGCCCGTGCGGGCGCTCGAGGCCGCGATGGACGGGTTCGAGGTGTTGACGATGGCGCAGGCGGCCCGAGTGGGCGACATTTTTTGCACAGCCACGGGCGACAAGAGCGTCATCGCCACGGAGCACTACGGCGTCATGAAAGACGGTGCCATCCTCGCGAACACTGGCCACTTCAACGTCGAGATCGAGATCTCGGCGCTACGGGCGGCTGCGACGGAGACGCGCACGGCCCGCGAGTTCGTCGAGGAGTTCGTGCTCGAGGACGGCCGCAGGATCTATCTCATCGCCGACGGGCGGCTCGTGAATCTCGCGGCCGCCGAGGGCCACCCGGCGTCTGTAATGGACATGTCGTTCGCCAACCAGGCGCTGGCCGCCGAGTACGCCGTCGAGAACGCGGCACGGCTCGAGCGGCGCGTGTACCCGGTGCCGGAGGAGATCGACGCCGAGATCGCCCGCCTCAAGCTGGAGTCGATGGGCATCGAGATCGACACGCTGACCGAGGAGCAGGAGCGCTACCTCGCCTCGTGGGACGAGGGGACCTAGCCAATTCAGACAGTCCCAGGGACAGTCCCAGGGACAGTCACTGAGAGTGTCCCTGGTGTCTCTTTGAGGCATGTCTGATCCGGTGATCGGGCTGCTGCACCCAGGCGAGATGGGTGCAGCGCTCGCGATGCAGCTGCGGCGAGAGCGCCCGATGCTGTGGGCGTCCTCTGGCCGCGGTCTCGCCACCGTTCAGCGGGCCGAGCAGGCGGGCCTGCGAGACGTGGCGACGGTCGAAGAGCTTGCGGAGTCGAGCGACATCGTCCTCTGCGTGTGTCCGCCGCACGCAGCACCCGCCGTCGCCGGCTCGGTGGCGTCCTTCGGCTTCACGGGCATCTACGTCGACGCCAATGCCGTCTCTCCGGAGACGGCCCGGGAGATCGCGAGCGTCATCGAGGAGCGCGGCGGCCACTACGTGGACGGCGGGATCGTCGGCCCTCCGCCACGGGACGGCGTGCCGACGCGGATCTACCTGTCGGGCTCGATGGCCCCTGCTGTCGCCGACCTCTGCCGAGATACGGTCGTCCAGGCCCGGGTCGTCTCCGGCGAGCCGGGCTCGGCGTCGGCGGTCAAGATGGCGTACGCGGCGTGGTCCAAGGGCGCCGCGGCGCTGCTACTCGCGATCCGGGCGCTGGCTCGCGCCGAAGGCGTCGAGGAGACGCTGCTCGACGAATGGCAGGCGTCCGCTCCAGACCTGCCCGAGCGATCTCGCCGGGCAGCGCTTTCGGCCGGCCGGAAGGGGTGGCGATTCGCGGGGGAGATGGACGAGATCGCCCGCACGTTCGCCGCGGCCGGCCTGCCGGACGGCTTTCATCAGGCTGCGGCAGAGGTCTTTCGCCGTTCTTCGGAGCTCAGTGACGTGGACGCGGGTCAGGCGCTCGATCGTGCCGTCGCCGCGTTGCTCGCAGGTGATCGGGAGCCGTAGGCCGTGGCCACTTCGCTCCCTCCCGACCGCGTCGTTCGTCTGGAAGCAGGCGCGGTGGTCCTGCTCGACCAGAGGCGGCTTCCGGGTGAGGAGGTCGAGCTCGAGTGCCGGAACGCCGTGGAGGTGGCCGAGGCGATCCGGACGCTTGCCGTCCGCGGCGCGCCCGCCATCGGCGTCGCGGCCGCCTACGGGTTCGCCCTCGCGGCCCGGCTTGGCCACGACCTTGACGAGGCAGACCACGTGCTGCGGTCGTCGCGGCCGACGGCCGTCAACCTCGCGTGGGCGCTGGATCGGATGCGAGATGATCCAACGCCCGAGCGCGCGCGAGAGATCCACGCCGAGGAAGTCGAGCGCTGCCGGCGCATGGCCGAGCACGCGGTGACGCTCCTAGAGCCAGGCACGCGCGCGCTGACGCATTGCAACACCGGAGCGCTCGCCACAGCCGGTTACGGGACGGCGCTCGGGGCGATCCGGCTCGGCTGGGAGCAAGGCCTCGTCGAACACGTGTGGGTGGGGGAGACGAGGCCGCTCGACCAGGGCGCGCGGCTCACAGCATGGGAGCTCCAGCAGCTCGAAATCCCGTTCTCGGTCATTGCGGACAGCGCGGCCGCATCGCTCATGTCGCGCGGGCTCGTCGACATCGTGCTGACCGGAGCCGATCGCATCGCGGCCAACGGCGACACCGCCAACAAGATCGGGACGTATGGTCTGGCGGTGCTCGCCAGCCATCACGAAGTTCCATTCGTCGTTGTCGCGCCCACTTCCACCATCGATCACGATGCGCTCAGCGGCGATGCGATTCCGATCGAGGAGCGCGCGGCGGAGGAGATCACCACGAGCTTTCCCGCGTTCAACCCGGCTTTCGACGTCACGCCTGCGGGGCTGATCGACGCCATCGTCACCGAGGAGGGCATCAGGCGGGGAGCACCCGTCGCATGAGGCTGCTCGTGTTGGCAGCCGGCTACGCGACGCGGCTCTACCCGCTGACCCGCGACCGGCCCAAGGCGCTGCTGCCCGTCGGCGGCAGGCCGATGGCCGACCGCGTGCTCGAAGCCCTGGAGCCGATCGGGTTCGACGCCGTCTACGTCGTCACGAACGCGCGCTTCGCAGGCCAGTTCCGGGAGTGGGCCGAGGGGAGAGACGCGACTGTCGTCGACGACGGGACGACGAGCGACGAGGACCGGCTGGGGGCCATCGGCGACATCGGCTTCGTGATCGAGCGCGAGAGCATCGACGACGACCTCGTGGTCGTGGCCGGGGACAACCTCTTCACGGAGCCGCTGGGCGACTTCGGACGCGTCGCGCGGGAGCGTGGCGCGCCGCTGCTCGCCATCCACGACGTCGGTGACCTCGAGCTCATCCGCGGCCGCTACAACTCGATCGAGGTCGACGCGCAAGGCCGCATCACGTTCTTCGAGGAGAAGCCCGAGGAGCCTCGCTCCACCCTGTCCGGCATCGCGCTCTACTTCTACCCGCGCGATTCGCTGCCGCTGATCCGGGAGTACCTCGCCGCCGGCAACAATCCCGACCAGCCTGGGCGCCTCATCCAGTGGCTCTACCCACGCGTGGACGTCTACACCTGGCACGTGCCAGGACAGTGGTACGACATCGGCTCCCGCGAGCAGCTCGAGGAAGCCGACCGCGTCTTTTCACAGAGCTGACGTAAAGGCGTAACGTCTCCGGCCGTACGGTGGGTCGGAGTGCTCGACCTGCTCTTCCCGAGGCGGTGCGTTGTCTGCCGTAACCCGGGCGACGAGCTGTGCACGAAGTGTCTCGCCGGGCTGCGCCGCATTCCGTTGCCGCTCTGCGAGCGTTGCGGGGCGCCGACGGCATGGCCGGTGCGCCGCTGCGGAGAGTGCGCAGGACGCAGGCTGGCCTTTGCCTCCGCCCGGGCCGCAATCGTCTACGACGAGGCGGCTCGGGCGCTCGTGCGTAGCTGGAAGGAGCGCGGCCTCCGCGGCCTGGCGTGTGTCGGGGCCGAGCTCGTTGTCCGAGCCGTGGCGCTTCCGGAGGCTGTCGCTCTCTGTGCCGTGCCGCCCGACCCGGACCGTGCCCTCATGCGCGGCGAGCATCCCGCGATTGCGCTCGCCCGTGAGTTGAGCGGTCGCTGGCACGTACCCGTGGTCGCACCCATCACCCGCTCTGCGGCGCGCCCGCGCCAGGCGGGGCTCGCGCTCGCCGCCCGCCGCGGCAACGTTCGCGGGACGTTCGCGCCGATCACCGAGGCTCCGGTGAGCATCTGTCTCGTCGACGACGTGTACACGACCGGCGAGACCGTGAACGCCGCCGCCTCGGCTCTGCGGAAGGCGGGTGCGCGTCGCGTGCACGTCGTGAGCCTCGCGAGGGCGGTGCGATAGATTCAACGTACGTAGCGCGCGAGCCGAAAGGGGACGCGATGCAGCTCCAGGTGAAGGGCAAGAACATCGACCTCACTCCCGATCTCGTCAGTTACGCGGAACGGAAGATCGGCAAGCTCGAACAAGCTGCTCGCCGATCCCACGCCCGTCGTCGTCGAGCTGGCGGTCGAGCGCAATCCGTCCATCGCCAACAATCAGGTGGCGGAGGCGACGATCTGGACGAAAGGCCCCGTGCTTCGCGCGCGCGAGGCCTCGACCGACATGAAGGCCTCCATCGACCAGCTTGCCGACAAGCTCGAGCGACAGGTCGAGCGCTATCGCGACAAGCGGACGGTCGAGCGCCGCCGCGAGGCCTCGCGCTCGAAGGAAACGGACGTAGCCCTGCCTGTCGATCCCGAGCAGGGCTGGCTTCCTCCCGGCATCACGGGGCTCTCGCGCCAGCGCGAGTGGGATGCTGTGGCCACGGTCGACTCGCCGGGGCTGCCCGGCGACCAGGTCGAGTTCATCTCGCTCGCGGACGGACGGCTGCTCGTCGAGGCGGGATACGCAGGAGATCTCGAGGCGTTGGCGGCTGGAGTTGCCGGCTCGCTGGAGGCGCCGTTCCGTGCCTCCGCGGTGCGGCACGCCGACGTCTGGGCGGTCGGTGGGTCGGCGATCGAGGTCGTGCAACTCGACCCGGATCCCAACGGTGACGATCTCGAGCTGAGCTGGGACGGCGAGACGCTCTCGCTCGCCGCCGACGGGATCCCGGTCGACGTCGAGCGCGCCGAGGCACTCGAGCGGATCGCCTCGGAGCGACAGCGTGGGCCCTACGCCGCGCGGGCGCGACGGCTCGAGGACAATCTGTTCGAACTGTCCGTCCTGCCGCTCTAAGCGGAGCAGCGCTGCCGGTACCCTAGGCCTGTGGCCCAGGGCCTCGGATCGTTCGAGAAGGTACTGCGCGTCGGCGAAGGCCGGCGCCTAAAGCGGCTCGCCCAGCAGGCTGCTTACATCGGCACGCTCGAGCCCGAGTTCGAGGCACTCTCCGACGACGAGCTGCGCGGCAAGACGGCCGAGTTCAAGCAGCGGATCGAGAACGGGGAGACGCTGGAGGAGATCCTCTTCGAGGCGTACGGCGCAGTGCGCGAGGCATTCAGGCGCACCCTCGGCATCCGCCTCTTCGACGTCCAGCTCATGGCCGGCATCGTCCTCCACGAGGGCGACATCGCGGAGCAGAAGACGGGTGAGGGAAAGACGTTCACGGCGGTGCAAGCGCTGTATCTCAACGCGCTCTCGGGCCGCAACGTCCACCTGGTCACCGTCAACGACTATCTCGCCAAGCGCGACTCGGAGTGGACGCGGCCGGTCTACGAGGCGCTCGGCGCCACCGTCGGCGCGATTCAGAACCTCATGCCGTTCGACCAGCGTCGCGCGATGTACGAGCGCGACGTGACGTACGGGACGAACTCCGAGTTCGGCTTCGACTATCTCCGCGACAACATGGCCGTCTCGCTCGAGGGCACGGTCCAGAAGGGTCACACGTACGCGATCGTGGACGAGGTCGACTCGATCCTCATCGACGAGGCCCGCACGCCGCTGATCATCTCCGGCGAGCCCGAGACGGCGGCGAAGACGTACTACGACTTCGCCCGCGTCGTCATGCAGCTGGAGGGCGAGCCGTACGTGCCGCCGTCGAAGATCGAGCGCCGAGCCGAGCCGAACGTCGACTACACGTACGACGAGAAGTTCAAGACCGTCTCTCCGCTGCCGCGCGGCATCGAGAGGGTCGAGCGCGCGCTGGGCATCGACAACCTCTACGACCCCCGCAACGTCCAGCTCGTAAATCACCTCACGCAGGCGCTGAAAGCGCAAGCGCTTTACCACCGGGACAAGGAGTACGTCATCCAGGACGGCGAGGTGAAGATCGTCGACGAGTTCACGGGTCGCATCATGGAAGGCAGGCGCTGGTCAGAAGGCCTTCACCAGGCCGTCGAGGCGAAGGAGAACGTGGCCATCCAGGAGGAGCACGTCACGATGGCGACGATCACGCTCCAGAACTACTTCCGGCTCTACGACAAGCTCGCCGGGATGACCGGTACGGCGAAGACCGAGGAGAAGGAGTTCACCGAGATCTACGGGCTCCACGTCGCGGAGATCCCCACCAACGTGCCGGTGGCGCGGGACGACCGCAACGACCTCATCTACCGCTCCGTGGAGGCGAAATTCGACGCGGCCCTCGACGACATCGCCGAGCGCCACGAGGCGGGGCAGCCGGTGCTCGTCGGCACGATCGCCGTCGAGACCTCCGAGTTTCTCTCGCAGCTCCTGACGCGCCGCGGCATCCAGCACAACGTCCTCAACGCGAAGCAGCACGAGCGCGAGGCGGAGATCATCGCGCAGGCCGGCCGTAAGGGCGCCGTCACGATCGCGACGAACATGGCCGGCCGCGGTGTCGACATCGTCCTCGGCGGCAACAAGCAGCACGAGATCCGCTCGCAGCTGATTGCCGAAGGCTTCGAGGAAGGAACCGATGAGCTCGAGGCCGAGGTCAAGCGGCGCATGGAGGAGGCGCGCGACGAGTGGGAGGCCGACCACGAGGAGGTGCTCGACCTCGGCGGGCTCTATGTCGTCGGCACGGAGCGCCACGAGGCGCGGCGCATCGACAACCAGCTGCGAGGCCGCTCGGGACGCCAGGGCGACCCGGGCGAGACCCGCTTCTTCCTCTCAGGCGCGGACAATCTCGTGCGGCTCTTCGCCGGCGATCGAATCCAGAACATCATGGCCCGCTTCAAGGTGCCCGAGGACCAGCCGATGGAGGCCGGAATCCTCACCAAGCAAATCGAGAACGCGCAGAAGAAGGTCGAGGAGCAGAACTTCGTCATGCGCAAGAACGTCCTCAAGTACGACGACGTCATGAACAAGCAGCGCACGGTGATCTACGAGCAGCGCCGCGCCGTGCTGGAGGGACAGGACCTCTCGGACGAGGTGCGCCAGTGGATCGCCGAGATCGTCGAGCAGACGGTGGACACGTTCGCCACCGACGAGGCGGAGGGCTGGGATCTCGACCAGCTCTGCCAGGCGATGAACGCCCTCTACGGCTCCGACGTCTCGGCGGACGAGCTGCGTGAGGACTTCTCCGGCTCGTTCGACCGGCATGCGCTCGTGGACGACTTCTCGGACGACGCGCAGGAGGCGTACACCGAAAAGGAGCGCCAGCTGGGGACTGATCTGCTCCGCGAGCTCGAGCGCTACGTGATCCTCCAGGTCGTCGACACGAGGTGGCGCGAGCACCTCGAGAACATGGACTACCTGCGCGAGGGCGTGCACCTGCGGGCCATGGCCCAGAAGGACCCGCTCGTCGAATACACCCAGGAAGGTCACACGATGTTCGAGGAGCTGGGACGTGCCATCCGCGAGGAGGTCGTCTTCACGCTCTTCCACGCCGAGCTCGCTCCCGAGGCAGCTGCTGAGCTCACGCCCCAGGAGGCGCCCACGATCGACGGCGGCCTCGCGTACTCGCACGATTCGATGGCCGGCGCGGACGCGATCAGCGCGGCCTTCGGGTCGAACGGTGAGGACGGCGAGCTTGTCGCCGTGCCACGTACGGAGCAGCGCGTCGTCGCCGAGGAGGAGAAGATCGGCCGCAACGACCCATGCTGGTGCGGGAGCGGCAAGAAGTTCAAGAAGTGCCACGGGGCGTAGCCATGCAGGAGCTCCCGGAGCAACTGAAGGAGATCGGGGCCCAGCTCGACTGGGTCCGTGATTACCTTTGACCCGGACGCCGTAACGTCCCGGGTCGCCGAGCTCGAAGCGGACATGGGCCAGCCCGGGTTCTGGGACGACCAGCAGCGCGCCGCCCGGGTTTCGACGGAGCATTCGCGGTTGACGAAACGTCTCGACCGCTACACACGGCTCCGGCGCGAGTACGACGACGCGCGCGAGCTGCTCGAGCTGGACGGTGACCTGGGCGCCGAGATCGGCGAGTCGGTGGCGCCGCTGCAGCGCGAGCTCGAGCGTCTTCAGGAGGAGGCACTCTTCAACGGCGAGTACGACACGGGCGATGCGGTCGTCACGGTCGTGGGCGGCACGGGCGGCACTGACGCGCAGGACTGGGCCGAGATGGTGCTGCGCATGTACCTCCGTTGGGCCGACGATCGGGGGTTCCAGACGGAGCTGCTCGAGGCCAGCCCGGGTGAAGAAGCCGGGCTGAAGTCGGCGACGTTCAGCGTTCGCGGAGAGAACGCGTACGGCACGCTCAAGGCGGAACGCGGAGTCCACCGACTCGTGCGTCTGTCGCCGTTCGACCAGGCGCACCGCCGCCACACCTCGTTTGCACAGGTGATCGTCAGCCCGCTGCTCGGCGACGAAGCAGACCTCGAGATCGACGAGGCCGACCTCCGCGTCGACACGTATCGGGCATCCGGCGCCGGCGGCCAGCACGTCAACAAGACCGACTCGGCCGTGCGCATCACGCATCTTCCCACCGGCATCGTGGTGCAGTGCCAGAACGAGCGGTCGCAGCTCTCCAACCGGCAGACGGCGCTGCGGATCCTCAAATCACGGCTCGCCGAGCTGCAGCTGGAGCGGCGCGAGCAGGAGCTCGCTCGCGAGCGCGGCCAGGTGCAGGACACGGGCTTCGGGAGTCAAATCCGCAGCTATGTGCTCCACCCGTACCAGCAGGTCAAGGATCACCGCACCAGCCACGAGAGCGGGAACGCGCAGGGCGTCCTCGACGGCGACCTCGACGCGTTCATCCACGCATACCTGCTCGCGAGCGCTGCGGGACGCGTGGAGTAGTCTGGCGATTCGGCTAGACTTTTCCGCTCGGAACAGCCGGCGATGGTGTCGTCGGCTCCTTGAGGCGCCGTGCAGGAACTGAACATGCCCACCGATGTGGCCCTACCAGTCGAGCGCGAGCAGCCCGACGCGCCAGTCATCCCTAGCGCCGCGTCGATGGTGGTCTTCGATGCGGTGACGAAGATCTACGAGCCGGACGTCGTGGCGCTCCGCGACGTCTCCTTCGTCATCGACAAGGGCGAGTTCGTCTTCATCGTCGGCGCATCCGGGTCGGGCAAGTCGACGATCATCAGGCTCTTGATCAAGGAGCTGGAGCCCACTCGGGGCCGCATCGTCGTGGGCGGGCGCGACTTGGGCCGGCTAAAGCGCTCGCGGGTGCCCATGCTGCGCCGTAACGTCGCCTGCGTGTTCCAGGACTTCAAGCTGCTTCCCAACCGCACGGCGTACGAGAACATCGCGTACGCGCTCAACGTGCGTGGGGAGAGCCGCGACGAGATCCGGCGGGTCGTGCCCGAAGTGCTCGCGCTCGTGGGGCTCTCTCACAAGGCGAGCTCGTATCCAGGTGAGCTCTCGGGCGGCGAGCAGCAGCGTGTCTCGATCGCGCGCGCGGTCGCCAACCATCCGCCGCTGCTGGTCTGCGACGAGCCGACGGGGAACCTCGACCCGGACACGTCGGTCGGCATCATGCAGCTCCTCTACCGCATCAACCGCGCGGGCACGACCATCCTCATGGTCACGCACGATCGCGAGATGGTGGACAAGATGCGCAAGCGCGTGATCGCGCTCGATGAGGGGCGGCTCATGCGCGACGAGCGCCGCGGAGGCTACGAATGAAGTTTCGCGTCGTCGTCAGCGAGGCGCTGCGCTCACTCGGCGCGAGCATGTCGACGACCGTAGCGGCGACGCTCACGGTGCTGATCGGGATGTTCGTGCTCGGGCTGACGATCGCGCTCGGCACCTGGGTGCTCTCGTGGTCGCATCACGCCGAGAAGCAGCTGCTCGACAAGGTGTACCTCTGTCAGTCCGGGCGACCGGGCTGTAGCGGCGATGTCACCGCGAAGCAAGTGGAGAAGGTTCGGCTCATGCTGGCGCGGGATGCACGCGTCAAGCAGATCAAGTACATCTCTGCGAACGATGCGCTCGCGGACATGCGGAAGCGCTACCCGGAGCTCGTCGAGAACCTCACGTACAACCCGCTGCCTGCCTCGTTCGAGGTGATTCCCGTGAAGGCCGAGTTCACCGACGACATCAAGACTGACCTGCTGACCGCCGGGTCGGGCGGAACGAAGCCGCGGGGCATCGAGTCGGTAAAGGACGGGGGCGAGAAGGCACGCAAGGTCGTGAAGGTAGGCAGCGTCATCGAGGCGGTGTTTCTCGTCGGGCTGATCGTGCTGCTCATCGCGTCGACCCTGCTCATCGCCAACACGATCCGGCTGTCGATCTTCGCGCGTCGGCGGGAGATCGAGGTCATGAAGCTCGTCGGCGCGACGAACTGGTTCGTGCGGGGGCCGTTCATGATCGAGGGCCTGCTCTGCGGACTGATCGGCTCCGTGGGCGCGATCCTCCTGCTGCTCGTGGGCAAGTCGGTCGTGCTGCCGTCGCTGCCCAACTGGGAGAGCGACAGCTCGGACATTTCGGCGATGGCTTTCGAGCTGACGGCGCTCGCCATCCTCGGGGCCGGGCTGCTCCTCGGTGCGGTGGGATCGGCGCTGACGCTGCACCGGTTCCTCCGCGTCTAATCGAGCCACGCCCACTCTGCCGCTGGGGCCTCCCCGCGCCTCCTCCCGATTTCAGCGTAGAGGGGAAACTCAGACCTGTGGGTAACGGGATCGTGGATGATGAGTGACAAGTCCTCCACAGACCGCCAGGTCGTCGTCGAGCTGACCAAGCGCGGCAAGCTCATCGTCGGCGAGCCGTACTTCCAGCCCGGCGTTCCGCTCGCCATTGACCGCCGCGGTCTCGCAGACGCACGCGCGGGCGATCTCGTCGTCGCGCGCGCGGGCCGTGGCCGGGCTCGCATCGAGCGCGCCCTCGGCCCGGCCACGCGTATCGAGACGGTGCTCGAAGCCCTCTTGTACGACCGAGGCGAGTACGGCGCCAACGAGCCACACGACGCGCCTGCTCCGACCCTCGAAGGCCGCACGGACCTCCGCGCACTGCCGACGATCACGATCGATCCCGATACGGCTAAGGACTACGACGACGCGCTCTCGATCGTCCGCGAGGGCGACGGCCTGCGCGCGTACGTGCACATTGCGGACGTGTCCTACTTCGTCCCGGCGGGGACACCGCTCGACTGGGGCGCAGCCGGCCGCTCCTGCTCCGTCTACGTGCCCGGCCGCGTCGCCCCCATGCTGCCCAGCGAGCTGGCGGACAATCTGTGCAGCCTCCGGCCGAACGAGGAACGCCTCACCCTCACCGTCGAGATCCCGTTCGGCGACGGCTTGACGATGGGCACGCCGTCCTTCTACCGCTCGGCGATCCGCAGTGACGCGCGCCTGACGTACGGACAAGCAGAGCGGGCACTGGCCGGCACGGAACAGCTCGACGGCGAGGTCGGAGAGACGCTGCGACTGGCGGAGCAACTCGCCGAAGAGCTTCGCCGTCGCCGGTTCGCTCGAGGAGCACTGCGGATCGAGGCGGCGGAGGCCGCGTTCGCCTTCGACGGCGAGGGCGGCGTGGCGGACGCGTGGCTCGAGCGCGAGCCGCATGCGCACATGCTCGTCGAGGAACTGATGATCCTCGCCAACGAAGCCGTCGCCGACCTGTTGGGCAGTCGCCGGCGCGAGGCGCTCTACCGCGTTCACGATCCGCCCGAGGCTCAGTCGATTGCGCGCCTGCTCGCCGTGCTTGCCGACCTCGGCGTGCCGACACCGCCGGTGCCGGACCCCGATCACCTCACGCCCGCCGACGCCGCCCGGCTCGCCGCCGAGATCTCTGAGCGTGTGACGGACTACGTGCGCCGCTCCGGTCGCGGCGTCGCTGCTTTCCCGCCCCTAGTTCTCCGGTCGCTGAAGCAGGCTCGCTACGACCCGGTGAATCTCGGCCACTCTGGCCTCGCCAGCCCGGCGTACTGCCACTTCACGTCACCCATTCGGCGATACCCCGATCTCGTCTGCCACCGCGCGCTGCTGCAGGAGCTGGGCGCTTCGGACGAGCCCATCGCCGACGATCTCCACGAGCTCGCCGAGCACTCGTCGGCCCGTGAGCGCGAGGCGACCGACGTCGAATACGCCGCGGACGCGATCTGCCTTGCGTGGCTGCTCGAGCGCCGGCTCTTCGAGCGCGGCTGGGAGCACGCGTTCGAAGGGGAGATCACCGGCGCTATCCCTTCCGGGATCTTCGTTCGCTTCCAGGAAGTGTTCGAGGGCTACGTGCCGGCGCGCTCGCTGGGCGGCGACTACTACGAGCTGAACGAGCTCGGCACGGCGCTCGAGGGGCGCCGCGTCGGGCCGTGCGTACCGCCTCGGGGATCCCATCGCCGTGCGCGTGGAGAAGATCGAGCGTCCCACGGGCAAGGTGGAGCTCCGTGATATGAAGTCGGCGTGACCGACCCCGATCACCTGCGGCAAATCCCGCTGTTCGCGGGCTTCTCGGACGAGGCGCTCGGTCGCGTCGCGGAGCTGGCGACGGAGATCGAGGTGTCGGCGGTAGCCGTGCTCGCCATGGCGGACGACCCGGGCACGGGCATGTTCATCGTCGAGGAAGGGCGGGTGGTCGTGGAGGGGCGTGGTGGGTTCCACAGAGAGCTCGGGCCAGGGGAGTTCTTCGGTGAGCTGTCGTTGCTCGTTCCCGAGGCACACCGTGTCGCTCGCGTGCGAGCGCTGACCGATGTCCGCTGCCTCGCTATCCGCCGCGATGACTTCACGGAGTTGATCGAGGCCGAGCCTGCGCTGGCGATCGCCATGTTGCGGACGCTGGCCCGCCGCCTCGTCGACGTGGTCGTTCACGAGGCCTAGCGGCGCTCGACGACGCGACCGCGGTACAGCAGCGCCGGCTCGCGATCGACTGCGCCGTCCGGCCGGAGAAAGCCAGTGATGACGGGAATGCTCCTGAGGAGCTTGCCGTCGACCTTTAGGTCGGGTGCGTACGCGCGTGCGGCTCCGTCGAGGAGGACGAGGCCCTCCGCGCCGGCTCGCAAACGGCGGATCGGTCGCTCCGGCAAGAGGAGCCCGTACGCGTCGGGAGCGGCAGTCACGAGTGGGCCAGCGGGCGCGCGTCCGAGTGCGGGGGCGAGCTCCTGAAACGAGTCGACTCCGATGGAGGGCTGGCTCGAAGCCGCGATGCCCACCGTGACGAGTGCGGATGCGGCAGTCGCCGCGAGCAGTCGCGCGCGGCCGAGTGTTCCCAGCCCGACGACGGCGACGAGGGCGAGCTCCGGGACGAGCTGGGCGGCGTAGCGGTCCAGGCCAGGGTTCTTCACCCAGTAGATGACAACGAGAGGCAGCGAGAGAGCGACGATGCGGAGGGCGATCGACCGCGGCCCCTGCGCTCGGAGGCAAAGGGCCAGGCCTACCAGGGCGAGGAGGAGCAGCGGCCAGTCCTGTCGCGCGACCGAGGCCCAGGCGCCTCCGTCGAGCAAGGCAACTGGTGCGATGACCGAGACAGAGATGCAGGCCGCCCACAGGCCACCGACGCGGCCGGCGACAAGCAGCAAGGCCGCTGCCAGCCCCGCCAGGCCCAGCGCCCCTGCGATCGCGGCTGCCGGCGGCAGCTCTATCGGCGGCCGGACCAGCCCGACGACGACCAAGGCGACGAACACACCCGATGCGGCGGCGCGAAGGGCGTCGCCGCGCAGCGAACGCACGGCGACACCTGCTCCGAGAGCAGCCAGCGCAACGATCGCGTAGTCGATCCGAGTCAGCACGCAGAGCCCGGCCAACGCTCCACCTGCGACCGGGCGACGGTGGAGCAGGGTCAGAGCCGCCCCTAGCGCCAGGGCCTGCGCCACCGGGTCGGGCCCCGTGTAGCCGGACCAGTAGACGAGCGTGGGGCTGACGGCACACAGAAGCGCAGCGACCGCTGCCGCCACGCGGCCCGCGCCGAGACGAAGCGCGAGCAGCGCTGTCAGCACGGGCACAGCCGCGCCGGCGAGCACCGTGATCGCCCGCGCAGCATCGACGGGTGACACGCCAAGGACGCTCGCGAGCGCAACGAGCGCCGGGAAGAACGGCTTCACCGCGGCATCGGCGCTGGGCGTGAACGCATCCCCGCCCAGACCGAGTGTCAACGTCGGCTCCAGGTGCTCGGCAATGCCGTGCGCCATGAGCAGGTACTGATAGCCGTCGGGGTAGAGCAGCCCATCGTGGAGCCCCGCTGCCCGCATGGCGATGAGACCGAGGAACGTGACGCCCGCGGCGACGGCGTACCCGAGCCACGCGGGCAGCCGCGGCACTGCTACTGCGCCGGTGATCGTCGTCATCGCGACGGCCTCGGCGTCGCCAGATCACGCAGGAACCCGGCCGTCTCGGCGAGTCGGTAGAGGTAGACGCGGTCCCACGTCACGGCGTAGAGACAGAGCCTCAGCGGAGCTGCCGCCAGCAGCCGCGCCAGCGTCCGTCCGCGACCTCTTCCCATGCGGGCGCGCGTCACGCCCGCCCACCAGAGTCGCTGCCAGTAGTAGCGCGAGACGCAACGCGATCCCGGGACGGCATGGTCGACGGCCGCATCCGGGTGGAGCACGACGCGCCAGCCTGCGTCGCGCATGGCCTGGATGGCAGCCGACTCCTCGCCCGACAGCAATGCGTCGCCGGTCCGGCCGAGCTGCTCGGGGAATCCCCCCACGGCTTCGAGCGCCTCGCGGCGGAACGCGATGTTGGCGCCGAACGGCCACTCAGCGCTCGATCGGGCCTCGCGCGCCGTCTCGAAGCGCGTGATGCCTGCGAACTGGAGTAGCCGGTCCGAAAGCCAGCGTGGGCGCTTGCAATCGGGGAAGAACGCAAGACACGCCCCTCCGACGCAGCCGACGCCAGGGTTGGAGAACGGCTCGACGATCCTCCGCGCCCAATCCGACCGGGGCGCCGCGTCGTCGTCCACGAAGGCGACGATGTCGCCGGCTGCGTGTTGCATGCCGCGATTGCGTGCTCGTGACAGGCCCGGTGCGTCCTCGCGCAGGTAGGTGAGGCCGGGGATCGACGACGCGTACTCCTCCACGAGCTCACGGCAAGGTGGGGTCGACGCCGAGTCGACGACGATCACCTCGACCGGGTCGTCGACCAAGGTGAACGCGTGGAGACAACGCCGCAGCTCGTCAGGCCGATCGTGCGTGCAGATGACGGTCGTGAGGCTGACGGCTCTCATCGCCCTGGCTCCGTGACGAGGACCGGACTCTCCGGCTCGACGACGCCGGCCCGTGTCGCACGGCGCACCGACCGGCGGTGCGCGATTGGCAGCAGCGGGAGCAGCGCCTTGGCCCAGCCGGGAACAGCCGGGTCTCGCCGCGCACGCTCGCGCAGCTCCCGGCTGCGCTCGAGCAGCTCTGCCGGCTCGTGCGCCTGGTACCAAAGCGACCCTCGATGGACACGACGGAGGAACGTCTCTCGCTCGGCGAACACGATTCGTCCCTGGAAGCAGAGCATCGCGCCGAGGATCCAGTCCTCGCCGATGCTGCAGTCGCCGAAACCACCCGCGGCGCGTACGGCCGCCGTGCGATGGACGCAGCCGACGACGGGAAAGGTGTTCCAGAGGAGATTGACGAGGGCGAACGTGCGCCGGAGCCGGCTCACGGGCAGCACGACAGGCTTCGGGGCGCGGCGGACGACGACGCGTTCGCCTGTCTCCGGGTTCCACGACACGAAGCGCCCGCCCGAGGTCACGCGTCGCGGGTCTGCCTCCAGCTGCCGCACGAGGAACGCGAGCGTGCCCGGCAGCAAGATGTCGTCGGCGTCGAGGAACGTCACGTAGTCGGTCTCGACCGACGCCAGGCCCAGGTTGCGAGCGGCGCCCACTTCGAGCCTCACGTCCGAGCGAACGATGCGTGCCTCCGACCCGAGGTCAGGCACCGGTCGCTCGGACGCGTTGTCGACCACGATCACGCGAACGTCCACGTTCGCCTGTCTCACCGCGCTGGCCGCGCTATCGGTGAGGAGATCGCAGTACGAGTCCCAAACGGGGATGACCACGGATACGGCGGGCCTGGCCATCACGAAATCCCCCAGACATGCCGGTAGTCGGGGAACAGCTTCGTCGGGTCGAGCTTGTAGACCGCGTACGAGTCGCTGTCGTAGACGAGCGTCCCGAGGCGGTTGTTCTCGTAGAAGTAGCTACCGAGCTGCTCGCGCTCCCCGCCAGCGTGGACGAGCGGCGAAGGCCCAGTCGAGAACTTCTCGAGTGTGGGAGCCGCGAGCAGGGTCGACTTCTCGACGACGATCCACCGCACTCCCTTCACCCACATGCGCTGCGCCGCCTGCCACCAGGTGGGGCCGCCCGCCCAGAACTCGTGCAGCACGGCGTAGCCGCGTTCGGCCGTGGCGAGCTCCGCGGGAGAGCCAACGTGCGCCTTCGTCACCGTCAGCACGCGGCGGCCGGTCGCGCCGGGAATGAAGTACGCGGTGCGCGGGTCGGTGGCGACCAGCCCCGTCTCTCCCGGCGGGATCACCTCGCCGAGCCTGTACGCATCCTGGATGCCCGTGCGGAAGTACGTGTGCGTCGGGGGAAGGCCGACGAGCGTGAGCGTCTTGAAGGCGATGGCGAAGCCGGCGGCAGTGGCCACGTAGCGTGTCGTGTGCCGAGGCAGGCCGGTCATCGCGGCGGCGACGCCGATGGCGAGCGGGATCTGGGCAGCGAGCAGGAACCGGTACCAGATCGGGATCTGGATGCCCGCGAGGCTGCCGAGCGCGCCGATCGTCCCAAGGGTGAAACAGCCCGCGAACCACAACGCCGGCACAGTGCGTCCTCGCTGCGCGAGTCGTGCGAGTCCGTAGATGCCGATCGCGCCGGCGGCCAGCATCAGTGGCCAGCGCCACCGGTCCTCGACCCAGTAGATGGACAGACGGTTGGTGGTGATGAGCGGGTCGGATGGCGGAAGATGTGCGAGCGCGGCGGCCCAGAGGCCGAGCGCGAGCACGATGACGAAACCGCCTACGGCGAGCCAGTGCGCCCTGGTTTGGGAAGCCAGATGCCGGACGACTGTCTCCCACAGCGCGAGTGAGCGCCGCACCGGCTGCGAGCCGGCGAGTGCTGTTGCGAGGAGCGGTGTCGCAGCGGCGATGGCGACGAAGAGGCCGCCGGGCAGGCCGGTCTCCGCCATCCCGCGGCTCAGCGAGTACGCGGGCCAGAGGGAGCCGAGCGCGAAGCCGCCCAAGAGCACGTACGACATCCCTCGCCAGCGATCGTCGCGCTGGAGGGCGAGCTGGCAGCCTCGAGCTGCGACAAGGAGGGTGAGCAGCACTCCCGTGAAGGGATGGATCGTCATCGTCGCAGCGGTCAGCAGGATCGACAGCGGCACGGCAACGCGCCTCCGCCAATCGAGCGCGAGCAGTGTGAAGAGCAACAGGCCGATGGCGACGTTCTGTGGGAACCAGCTCGCATACAGGAACCCGTGCAGGCTGAGATCCGATGCCCAGATGACGTTTGCGGGGCCGAAGAGCGCCAGCAGCGCGGGCACAGCGATCCACGCCTCCCGTCTTCCGACGACGCTCCGCGCGTAGGCGAAGACGGCGAAGAGAACGAAGAACATCACGCCGATCCCGACCAGCGAGAGCATGCGCCCGAGCGCCACGGGGTCGCGCTCCTCGCCCGACGCGCGAGTTGCCTTCCAGAGGAACGCCAGCGCCTGTGTGTACGGCTCCGCGTGCGGCGTGGCGATCTCGTTGTCGGAGAGGAACGGGCTCTGCCGCTCGAACGGCCGGTCCGCCATGTCCGGGATGAGCGCCAGGAAGGTCGGCGTGTCCGAGGTGACTCGGAGGCCGTAGTCCGTCGAGCGTGCCCACAGCTGAAGCGCAACCAGGCCGGCCAGCAAGAGCACGACCACGACCGGGAAAGCGTGGACGCGTCGCACGTACTTCATCTGGTCGAAGACCTCGACCGGCGGCTGCGCTGAGACGCGGACGTCGATCATCAGGCGGTCGGGACGGCTGGACGGGAAGTGAGGTGCAGACCCGGCAACCGGCGGGTGGAGGCGACGGTGAGCATCGCCGCGGCCACGAGCTCGCAGAGGAGCGTGGCCGTGGCTGCGCCCGAGGCGCCGAACGCCGGCGCGAGCACGACGAGAGCGATGAGGTTGACGACGAGCGAGCAGACGACCTGTAGCACGATGACGCTGACGTGGTCGGCGGCGAGCAGAGCCGTGCCGAGCACGCCGTTGTAGGCGATGACGACGACCGCGGCGCAGAGGATGGCGAGCGGAAGCGCGGCGTCGGCGTATTCCGCGCCGAACACCGGCCCGAGAAGCATGTAGCCGCCGAGGGCAAACGCGCCGGCGATCGGTGTTGAGATCGCGAGCGACCAGCGTGAGCGCTCGCCGAGTGGAAGTGGGCGATTCGCCCTCCGGGGCAGCGGACAGATGGGGTAGAAGCCCCGTGGTGATCGCGTTCGGGAGCATGAGCAACCCGAAGCCGATTGCCGAGGCGACGGTGAAGGCAGCCGTTTCCTCCGGGGTCGAGAGCAAGGCAAGGCCGACCGTGCCCGCGCGGTAGTAGAAGACAGTGGCGATCGCCATCACGCCGAGCGGCAACGCCCGGCGTAGCGCACCCCAGCGTGCAACATGCGATCCGGGACGCCCACGCTTGCCGGCAACGGCAAACGACGCAAGCGAGAGCGCCATTGCACAGACGAGCCCGAGCAACACGGCCTCGGCCGTCGCCGATGCCGCGACGGCAGCACCTGTCAGCGCGAGCGCAAGCACTGAGAAGACGAGCTTCTGCACCGCCTCCGGCTGCATGTCCTGGCCTGCGCGGAAGTAGCCGATGAGGCTCACCGCGAGCGCGCCCAGCACCGCGAGCACCGCGGCGCCGATCCACACGACAGGCGCTTCCAACGCAGTGCCGACGATGACCGCCGAGAGCAGCACGAGCACGACGGCCGGCAGCCGAGCTACAACCAGTGCGGAGAGCAGCGCGCCACGCGCCCCCGCGTCGCGAGCTCCGTCGCGGGTGATGGCCAGGCCGGAGCCGGCATCCAGGCAGACGGCGAGGATCCCCGAGACAGCGAGGGCCGTGCCGAGGATCGCGAGCTCGTCCGTCGACAGCGTCCTCGCGGCGATCACGAGCACGAGCAGCAGGCCGATCTTCGACGCGAGGTCGCCCGCGAATGCCAGCCCCGAATTTGTAGCCAGCCTGCGGGGCGTCATGCGGCGTCCTCGATGGCAGCGGCGAGCAGGTCGGCATAGCGGGCGAATGACGTCGCCTCCCGGTCGCCTGCGATGGCGGCGTCGAAGCGATGAGGATCGACCGCGAGTTGCTCGATCGCCTGGGCAAGGGCTGCGGGGTCGCCCGGTGGCGTGAGCAGTCCTGTGCGGCCGTGGTCGACTGCGGCCGGCAACCCGCCGACGTCGGTCGCGACGACCGGCTTCCCGTAGGCGTACCCGAGCTGCGCCACGCCGGACTGCGTTGCCGAGTGGTAGGGGAGAACGACCGCATCGGCGGCCGAGAACGCGAGCGCGGCGTCCTCGTTCGAGACGTAGCCGTCGTGGATCTCGACGCGGTCGCCGAGATCCAGCTGCTCGACGAGAGCGTCGTAGCGCGCACGGCCTTCCCAGAAGCGTCCGGCGACGAGCAGCCTCACGTCGAGCTCGCGGGGCAAACGCGCGAGCGCCTCGAGTGCCGTGTCGAGCCCCTTGTACGGCCGCACGGCACCAAAGAACAGCAACAGCAGCCGCGGACTCCCTAGCCTCTCCCGCGTCGCGATGACTGCGCTCGACGTTGGCGGCTCCGCGAGGTCCTCGGCGACGAAGCGGGGATGGAACGACTCCAGCACGGGAATGCGCTCGAGACCCAGGTCCGCAAGCTCGGCGGCCTGGTGCGGTGCGTGTGTGACCAGCAGGTCGGCGTTGCCGAGCACTGATCGCGTCAGCGTGCGCGAGCCGGCGAACGGTTCGTGCGGCACGACGTTGTGGCAGATGACGACCCGGCGCACGCCTGGCGGCGTATGGCGCAGCAACCAGCGGTAGGGCGGGCTCATCACCGCGTGGATCCAGGGCAGCACGAGCGCCGTAGCCCGAAAGGCGTCGACGCGGTGGAGGGCCGCCCGCCAGGTGAGCGGGTTGATCCAGTCGAGCACCTGATCCGCCTGGACGGTGCCCGGCGGACGGGAGCGATCATCGCGGTCGGAGCCGCGGTAGAGGAAAGGCGGGTACAGCCGCCGCCAGCCGACGAGCTCGACCGGGCAACGGTGCTCCAGCGCTCCCACCATGGCCGTGTTGAACGCCGCCGCGCCTACCGTCAGCGGGAGCACGGGGGCGATCACAGCGATGCGGGCGCCCACTACCGCACCCTGTCGTCCATCGCCCGTTGCTCCCTGTCCTCCGTACCGAGATCCGCCTCGAGTCGCTTGAGGCGGTAAAGCGCGTCCTCGAGTAACCGCCGGTTGGTGTTGACGCCGTCCGCGATCAGCCCGCTCAGGAAGAGCGCACCGCTCAGCCCGAAGGCGATCAGCGTGGCCAGCAGAGCGGGCAGGTGCATGCCGCCGTCGCCATAACTCACGAGGAACCACCCCATGAACGCGACTCCCGCGACCAGCGCAACGAGTGCCGCTCGCCCGAAGACCGAGAGCGGGGAGGAGTGAAGTGTCGTGCGTAGGGCCTGCGTGCCCGTCGTGCCGATGTAGCGGCGGACGGAGTGCGTCATCCGCGACTCCCCGAACTGCCTGCGCAGTGCAGGGATCTCCACCTCGGTCACGGCCAGCCGCTTGCGCGCCGCCTGGATGAGGCTGTCGAGCGTGTACGTGTAGTCGCCGACGACGTTGAGCTTCAGGAGTGACTCGCGCGAGAAGGCCCGAAAGCCTGAAGTAACGTCCTGCACGGGCACCTTGAACGCTCGACGGAAGAGCCACGACGCCAGCCGGTTGCCGTACCGGCGCACGGGCGTTCCGGAGGTCTTGTCCGTGAGGCGGCGCACACCGACGACGATGTCGGCCTCACCTGAGAGGATCGGCGCGACGAGGTTCGGGATCAGCATCGGGTCGTGCTGACCGTCGGCGTCGAGATGGACGACGACGTCGCAGCGTCGGGCGAGGGCCAGTCCGATGCCGTGATTGAACGATGCCACGAGACCGCGGTTGCGGCTGTGCGTGATGACCCGGTCTGCGCCGGCGGCGATCGCTCGCTCGTTCGTCGCATCTGTCGAGCCGTCGTCGACGACGATGATCTCGACCTCGTTACAGCCGAGGATGTGGCGCGGCACCGCCCGCACGACTGCGCCGACCGTCTCCTCCTCGTTCAGGGCGGGAATGACGACGCCCAGCTTTCGAGAAGTGAGCCCCTGTGGGGCCTCTCGATGTAGCGGTTGGGCTGTTTTGAGCTCGACGGTCATGGGGTCGCATGGCCGGCGCGTCAGGCGGGCGGCCGTCGCCGCCCGCGCTGTTATCGCTCGCTTGACGCGCTCGGCACGTCGGTGTACGCGCTATCCGGTCGCGACGCAGGAGCTGCCGCTGAGGCGGTAACCCTGGTCGCAGGCTCGGGACTTGGCATTCGCCAGTGCCTTCGCGAGGCTCTTGACCTTTGCCTGTGCCTTGGCGAGGGACTTCTTGAGCGCAGCCTTCTTGGCCGGCGTCTTCGCGCTGGCGTACTGCTTGTTCAGCGAGTTGACGCTGGCCTTCGCCTTCGCGAGCTGCTTCTGAAGCGCGCGAACCTGGGCCATGGCCGAGGCGTGCGGCTTCTGGACGCGAGGCTTCGGTGCGGGCGCGACCGTCGTGCGAGACGCACTCCGGAACGCGTCGGAGCTACCCGCCGTCGCCACGGCTGCCGTGACAACGGCCAGGACCCCGGCAATCACCAGGGCAGGAAGCCGATGGCGCTGGGTCATTGTGATACTCCTCCTGGGTCGTCGAGACGGGAGGATCCCGGCTCAAAGGCACCTATCGGTCACGATTTCGGGGCGCGTTAGGCGACGAACCACCCGTCTGGGGGATGCCGGAGATCGGGCCGGAATTTCAGCCGGACATGGCCGAAACGGTCACCTCTCGCGCGCCGCGACGGGTGTCCGGCCACACGGCGATCGTCCGGCCGCGATAGGACGCGAGCCCGGACATCCAGCCTAGGAAGCGGCCGTCGAAGAACGCGCTCGGCGCGGGGAAATGAGGGCGCGTTGGAGATCACGCGGGCTCGTGCCTGCGGCGCCAGAGCAGGCGATCCATTCGGCCAGTGGCGCGCGTCCGCCTGGCTGAAGGACACGACGACGCCACCGCTGGGATCAGGCGCAACGGCCGGCAGCAGCTGGTCGCCGCCTGTGTCGTGAAGGGCGCGCACGCCCTTCGGCGTCCAGAGGTAGATACGGCCTCGGCCGGAGTCGGCTGACGCCCAGACGACGTGTGGCACGCCCTTCGAGACGGCGACGGCCGGCACCGAGCTCGTGTCGACGTCGAAGCCCGGCAGCGGCTCGGGCAGGTCGCGGAAGCCGGTCGGGCTGATCGTCCTCGGCTCGTTCCAGCCTTGCTTCGGGCTCCAGTGCGCGATCCTGATCGAGCCCGAGTTGGCGACGGCGTCCGGATACTCCTCCCACGCGAGCCAGAAACCGCCACGGCCGTCGCCGGCAGGCGCGGCTCCTTGCGAGTAGCGGGTGCCTGGAACTTCGAGCACGCGTCGCGGAGCTGCGGGCCTCGGGCCGGCCGGCACGAGTGCGACCTTGAGCGGCGACTCGACCGCGTTGCCCTCACAGGAGTCGAACACCGCCCAGGCATAGAAGATCGTGTTTTCCTCGACCGCGAACCCGGGACGGTCCTGGAGCACGTCCTTCCCGTTCTGCGCCAGCTCGGTGCGGCTCCAGCGGCCCGTCGCGGGGTCACGCCGCAGCAGCTCGACGCCGCCGACCTCACACTTCGTGTAGCTGAAGAACATGCCCGCGTAGTAGACGACGCCGCGCTTGTCGATCGCGATCAGCGGGTCGCCGCCGGCGTTCGTCTCGCCGTGAGGAAAGACGTCGAGCGGGCCGGCGTCCGACCAGCGGCGGCCGTCTCGCGACCAGTAGAAGCCGAACTGCGGCTGACCGTTGTACGAGTTGTAGTCGGCCGCTGCAGCGACGACGAGGTTCCCGTTCGCGGCGATGGTCGGCTCGACGGCGGGGAAGCCGTCGCTCTTGCAGTTAGCGACGGTGTTAGTCGGACCGGGCCGGAGGCAGCTCACGGTGCTGCTCCTGGCCCGTCGTCCTTTTTTTGGGGCCTGCCCGACGGCGAAGGGCTGAAGGATCGCGGAAGCACGTTCGGGTCGCTTCAGGAGCTCGCGCTTCGGCTGCGGGCTTCCGTCGCTGCGCAGCTGCGGCGTGAGCATCACGATGGTCGCCGCGCATATCGCCACGACGAATGCCACGACGTACCCGATCGGGACGTCGGCGATGAAGAAATGCCGCCCGGAATCCACGATGTCTCTCCCGCTGTCATCGGCAGGGGCAGCGCTCGGCTGAAACCTAGACTTCAGCTCATGGCGAAGCCTCAAGGCAACAAGGTCATCGCGGACAACCGGAAGGCCCGGCACGAATACACGCTCCTCGAGCGCGTGGAGGCCGGCCTGCAACTCCTCGGCACGGAGGTGAAGTCGCTGCGCGTGAACGGCGCGTCGCTCGCGCAGGCCCATGCCGAGGAGCGTGGGGGAGAGCTGTGGCTCGTCGGTGCCCATATCTCGCCCTACGACAAGAGCGTGGCCTCGTCCGGCCACGAGCCCGAGCGCGACCGCAAGCTGCTCCTGCATCGCCGTGAGATCGACCGGCTCGCCGGCCGCGTGCGCGAACGTGGTTTGACCCTCGTGCCGACGAGGCTCTACTTCAAGGACGGGCGTGCGAAGGTGGAGATCGCCCTCGCGCGGGGGAAGGAGCTCCGCGACAAGCGGCGCGACATCGCGAAGCGCGACGCCGACCGCCAGATCGAGCGCGCGCTCAGGTCGCGAAACCGCTGACGGCTACAATGAGTGCGCAAGGACATACGGGGGCGACCAGGTTTCGACGTGGTCGGTTCTCCGGCTGAGCTGCGAGTCGAGGTCCCCGGTCGGCCTCGTAAAACAACCGGGAACAACGTAAGTGCGGATCGTAATCTCGCACTCGCTGCCTAACTGAAACTTAGGTAGCGCGTCGCACCGAACTCGGCCCGTGGTTCGGGTACGCGGCGTCAGATAACGGGCTGGCCCCGAAGGAGAGCCAATCGCCGGAGGGGTGAGACCGAAGGATGGCTGGCCCGGCGGTAGGTCGCCTGCGAACCGGCCGTCCGGGTGAGATCAAAGCGCAGGCTAGGCTCGTAGACGCTCTGCCCGGTGCGACCGCGGACGGGGGTTCGATTCCCCCCGCCTCCATTCGCAGCCCGGAAGTCTGACGACTTCCGGGCGAGGTTGGTCTCCGAGAGCCGGTTGTGAGCCGCGCCCGCCATGTCGGTCGCGGCGGCGGAACCAGGTGCGGTCCAGGCGACGCTCTCGTACGGCCGATCGGAGCCCAAGCCAGGACGATCGTACCGACTCGCTGTCGGGCTTGGCTTCGAGCGGTCCGGCTCCCGTGGCGCTCTGTCCTTCAAAGGCGGAGGTTGCGACCGTAGGCGAAGCTGCCTGCCGGCGGCGCGGACCGACGCGAAACCGGCCCGTCGACGTCGCGGTCCGTACGGAGTCGAGGCGGCGTAGACGACTACCGGAGCGGCAGTCCATTCGGAACTCGATGCCGTCCTACGACCAGATAGGCGGATCTGCGCGGCCGTCAGGCGACCGGGCAGGTCGAATGCTCGCCGGTGACGGCGTTCGCCAGCCGGCGCATGCGGCCAAGACTGCCGATCGGCAGGATCCGCGGACCGACCTCGGCCGGATTGCGTACGGCCGACCCGGTATGGCGTCAAAGCGCTCGTTCGCCTCAGGCACCCGCTCCGGTGCTCTGGAGCCGCCGCGCAGGCACGCCGAGACGTACCGCCGAGGGCATGGCGGCCATCTGGACGATCGAGACCGATGACCGACTCCAGCGTGTTCGAAGGCTGAAGCTCTCCGGCCCTCGGGCGAGCCAGACGGATTCGAATCGACGCCCGTGCGGCCATCGCGGCGCCTCCGCCGACGACAGCCGGTCTGCGTTCACCGTCCAGGCCATGTCGGGGACGCGCTGGAATGCGATGGACCTCGCGTCGGGTGACCGATTGGGGCTTGCCGTTCACCTCCAGGCTCGGTTCCGAGACAGGTTGTGCTGACACTGCCGTCTGCGATCATGACCCAGATGCCGCGATCGTGGTCCGACCCCGGCGTCATTAGACGAGAGTACAGTGCGGGCGACCGCGATCTTGCGCGCGAGGCCGCACGTTCCCGCGGACGCGGCGGCCGAAGCACGCTGAGCGTCGTGTGCGATGTCACGTGTCGCGACGAGAAGCGCAACGCCTCATCGAGGTCGCGAGTGCGATGAACCCTTTCAGGTTCTTGCGCATCGCGGCACGATTCTAGAAGGCCGTGCCGACAAGCCATCACGCGGTGCGGCCGCCGTATGCGGTTCAGATCGCCCGCGCGAAGCGTTCCGAGAGTTGCGAGAGCTCAAGTCGGAGTCGAGGGTTCGAGAGTGGCGTTGATCGGTCGAGATTACTGAGCCGACCGGAGACGCGCGCTTCGTATCGCCGTCGCGGTACGCTGCACTGCGTCAGGAAGCGCGGGCCTAGACGCGCGAGACGTGGGCGACGGAAGGTGACGACGCGATGGTCGGTCGGCGTGTTTTCGCTGCGGCGGCATTGGTGTGCCTGGTGGCTGCCGTCGTCGCGGCCGTTATCGAGATCGTGCGCGATCTCCCCCGCGGCCTTCTGACGATCGCGCTGCTCGCCGCCGGCGTCCTAGTGGCATGGCAGGCGCTTCTGCGGAGGGGCAGCGCAAGGGGCGTTCTCGCGGCCGGCGTCGGTCTGCTGCTTGTCGCCGCTGTCGTCGTCGTGCTGTCGGGTGACCGTTTCGGCTTCGGTCTTGCGGCCATCGGGCTCCTGATCCTGGGCGTCGCGATCGCCAGGCCGGTGTTCCGCGTGGACGCGACGCTCAAGGCCGCCGCCCCGCCGAGGCGTGCGGTCGTCGTGTGGAACCCCCGGTCGGGCGGCGGCAAGGCCGTGAGCAACAACCTCCCCGAGGAAGCGCGCGCACGCGGGATCGAGCCGATCGAGCTGGAGCCCGGCGACGACCTCACACAGCTCGTCCGCGACGCGGTGGCCCGGGGAGCCGACGGACTGGCGGCCGCCGGTGGTGACGGCACCCAGGCGCTGGTGGCCTCGATCGCCGCCGAGCACGATCTCCCGTTCGCCTGCATCCCAGCCGGTACCCGCAACCACTTCGCGCTCGACCTAGGAGTCGACCGGGACGACGTCGTAGGCGCGCTCGACGCGTTCGTCACCGGCGGGGAGCGGCGGGTCGACCTCGCCGAGATCAACGGCCGCGTGTTCGTGAACAACGTCTCGTTCGGGCTCTACGCCGAGGCCGTGCAGCGCGAGGGGTACCGCGACGCCAAGCTCCGCACGATCCTCGACACGGCGCCCGACGTGCTCGACGCGCAACCCGACGAGCGGACCGCCGAGCTGGGCTGGCGCGGCCCGGACGGCCGCGCGCACGAGTCGGCGGCAGTGATCCTGGTGTCGAACAACGCCTACCGCCTGGGGCGGGTCGTCGGCTCGGGCACGCGTTCTCGGATGGACGCAGGCGAGCTGGGCCTCGCCGTGTTGCAGACACCGCAGGCCCACAGAGCCGGGTCGCCTCTGGCAGCAATGGTCGGCTCCGGCCTTCGAGGTGACGGCGTCGGAGCCGGTGCCGGCTGGCGTCGACGGCGAGGCGCTCCTCCTGGACCCGCCGCTTCGGCTCGTCAGCCGGCCGCGGGCGCTGCGGGTGCGCATCGCGCCGCAACACCCGGGTGTCTCACCGTCGGCCGGGCTCCCAGAGGGGGCTCTCGACACGCTCCGACGGCTGTTCGCCGTAGCCGCCGGACGGGAATGAAGGACGGCGGCAGCCGTGCGAGCCGAGAAGGTGGCGGACCGAGGAGTTCCTCACCCGCCCGAGCCGGGCCGTCGGTTGGGGGGGCGCACTCCTCGCGCTGGTGCTTCTGCTCGCGCTCCTGATACCCGCAGGCCCTCTCACGATCGACAGCCGCTGGGCCGAGCTGATGCAGGACATCGAGACGCCGTTCCTCACGCACCTCGCGGACGTTTTCAACGCGCTCGGGCACGGCCTCTGGCGGGCCCTCACGCTGGCCGGGATCGGACTCGCGCTCCTCCTCGCGCGCCGCTGGGCCGCGCTAGCGGCCTTCGCCGTCGCTGAGGCGCTCACCCCACTACTCGCCAACCTGATCAAGTTGGCCGTCGGGCGGGAGCGCCCGCCGGGGCACATGCTCGAGGTGCACGGGACGTCGTTTCCCTCGGGCCACGCCGCCTACGCGGGCGCGACCGCGGTCGCCCTCGTCCTCCTCTTCAGCAGACCCGGTCGGAGACGCCGACTCTGGTTCACTCTCGCAGCCACCACGATCGCCGCGATGACCTGGAGCCGGACATACCTCCAAGTGCACTGGCTTTCCGACGCGCTCGCAGGTGCCACCCTCGGCGTTGCCGTCGCCCTGCTCAGCTTCGGGGCCGCCCAACTTATCCTCGCGCGCTCAGCAGCCAAAGCGACCGTGAACTGATCACCGGCGTTTGCGCGCTCGTGCCGCTCACGGGCCTCTCCCCGGCTCAGGAGAGCGCTGGCAAGGACGCCAGGGGGATCTTGGGGGTTCGATTCCCTCTGCCTCCACCGTGACCCTCATTCGCATCGGGGGGTCCGAGCGGCGGCCCCCAGAGGTGGATGTTCACCTCACCCTGCAAGGCCATGCTCGAGCTCGTGTCGGTCGCTGCCGAAGTCAAGCCGACCTGCACTGCCAGCAGGAGCACCAGACTGACCGTGACTGTGAGGCCGACGGCGCTGAAGCGTTGAATTCGATTGGTAGACATCTCGTTCGTCCCCTTTCCGTGACCCGTTGGGCCTGCTCGCTCGCGTTGCTACTTCGAGACGGTTCCTTCCATCGTCATGTCGATGGTGCGCCGATACAGACCCCGCTCTCTGCCCCGCCCACGAAGTCCCGCGTACGCTTTCGTTCCCTGGGTGATGCTCCAGACCGGGTTCCCTCTCCAGGCCGTGATCCGGATGGATCCCTTCGCCCCGAACAGGATGCGAAGGAGTCTCCCGCTGCCCCCGTTGTGGTCAACGAATCTCCCACGATCAGAGATCGCGCCAGCGATGGTGAATGTCCCTAGACCCCTGCTGGGTCCTGGCCACCACCCGTTGAGCTGGATGCTCACCGCACCCTGCAAGGCCTTGCTCGAGCTCGACCTGAGGCGCCGTTCGCCTTCGCCGTCAAGCCCAGCGACACTGCCAGCAACAGCCCGACCGTTACCACGAGGCCGACGGCGCTGAAGCGTTGAATTCGATTGGTAGACATCGCGTTCGTCCGCCTTTCTGCATCGCGTTCTGCTCGTCTGTCGAATCCGATCATCGATCCGGTCCGTTTCAGGTCCGTTTCAGGCGAGCAACAGCTGTTAGCGTCCTCGGCCGGGAGGCCAGCAGATGGAGTTCCGGATCCTGGGACCGCTCGAGGTGTGGGACGAAGGCGGCGAGGTTTCCCTGGGCGGGCGCAAGCCGCGTGCGCTGCTCGCCGTGCTCCTCCTCCACCCGAACGAGGTCGTTCCCACTGACCGGCTGATCGACGAGCTCTGGGGCGAGGACTCGCCAGAGCGCGCCGCCGCAGCGCTGCGGGTCAACGTCTCGCGACTTCGCAAGGCGCTTCCGCAGGACGTGCTGACGACCAGATCGCCCGGCTACGTCGTCCGGGTCGAGCCGGACGAGCTCGATCTCCACCGGTTCGAGCGCCTGGTGGACGAGGGGAGGAGCTGCTCGCTCGCGGCCTGGCGGCCGACGCGTCGGAGCGGCTCCGCGATGCGCTGTCGCTGTGGAGGGGCCCGGCGCTCGCGGACTTCGCCTACGAGAGCTTCGCCCAGGCGGCCATCGCCCGGCTCGAGGAGATCAGGCTGGCAGCGGTCGAGCTCCGGATCGACGCCGACCTCGCGCTCGGGCGCCACGACGAGCTGGTCGGAGAGCTCGAGGCACTCGTCGCCGAGCACCCGCTCCGCGAACGCCTGCGGAGGTGTCTGATGACGGCGCTGTACCGGTCGGGTCGGCAGGCGGAGGCCCTGGACGCCTACCAGGACGCGCGCCGGGCCTCGTCGACGAGCTCGGGATCGATCCGAGCCCGGCGCTCCAGGAGCTGGAGCGGGCGATCCTTCGGCAGGACCCGTCGCTGGATGTCGAGGCGCCGGCACCCGCAGGTGCCCGGGAGGTCGCGGAGCGGTCGATTCTCGTCGCGATCACGCGACGAGACGCGCGTCGACGCGCTGCTCGCGGTGGCCGAGCCGCTCGTGCGACACCCGCCTCGCGTCATGATCCTGGCCAGGCTCGTGTCGGACGCAGCCGAGCTTCGGTCCGCGTCGGCCTGGCTCGAAGAGCGCCGGTCTGCACTCGAGGCGCGCGGTGTCGTGGCCCGTGCGGCCTCGTTCACGTCGACGGCGCCGGGTGAGGAGCTGGCTCGGCTCGCCACCGAGCTCGACGTCGATCTCCTGCTCGCCGACGCCCCCGACGAGCTCCTGGCCGAGGGAGCTCCCGACGAGCAGCTCACTGCCGTGCTCGAGGAGACGCCCTGCGACGTGGCGCTGCTCGTTCCTCGGGACGCGACGCCCGAGGGCCCCGTGCTCGTCCCGTTCGGAGGGGCCGAGCACGACTGGGCGGCGGTCGAGCTCGGCGCGTGGTTCGCGCGCGCCGTCCGACGCGCCGCTCCGGCTCGCGGGTGCCGCCGCAGTGCCGGAGCAAGGCAGGCGCGACGCGAGCCGCCTGCTCTCGCACGGCGCGCTCGCGGTCCAGCGGGTCCTGGGCATCTCGGCCGAGCCGCTGCTGACTCCGCCGGGTGAGGAGGGCATGCTGGAGGCGAGCCGCGACGCCGGTCTGCTCGTCGTCGGGCTGTCGACGAGGTGGCACCGCGAGGGCCTCGGCCCGGCCCGCCTCAGACTCGCCAGAGAGGCCACCCCGCCGACGCTGCTCGTGCGGCGGGGTCTACGCCCCGGCGGCCTCGCTCCGCCGCGCCGCGCTGACGCGCTTCACCTGGTCGATCCGCCCCTGAGTCGGAGCTCAGCGTCGCGCAGGCCGGCTCGTACGGCCGCCCCGGGAGGAACTCCTCCCACTCCTCGCGGGTCAGCGTGCGGTTGGCGAGCGTCGCAGGCGCGTCGCTCCCAGGACTCGGGGTCGACGTCCCAGACAGCGCCCTGGCCGTTGCCGTGGGTCTCCAACAGATGGCGTCCGTCGGGGGAGAGGTCGATCATCGTCCTGCGGTCGCCGGCGGTGAGCTGCGGGCCGATCTGGGTTCCGGTCGCAACGTCCCAGAGAGACGCGACGGGCTCGAAGCCGGAGACGGCGAGGGTCCGGCCATCCGGGCTGAACTCGAGGGTAAACGCTCTGGGCGCCGCCCTGGTCGAGCTCGTGGACGATCTTCCGGGTGCGGACGTCCCAGAGGCGTACGACTCTGCCGCAAACCACCGACCGCGAGCATCCGGCCGTCGGGGCTGAGGGCGACGGCCAGATCCAGGGCTGCGTCACCCTTCACGATCGGCCACCAGCGAGCGCTTGGCCACGTCCCAGACCTGGGCGCCTCCTTGCTGAAACCTGGGCGAATGCGACGAGCGCCCAGTCGGCGCTGAAGGCGAGGTCGCTCGTATTCCCACCGAATCCGAGCTCACCGAGACTGGCTCCGGTTGCCGCGTCCCAGAGCTTCACGCCGAGCTCGTCGCTCGCCGTAGCGAGCGTCGCCCCGTCCGGGCTGAAGCGACGCCTACGAGACTGTCGAAGCCTGCGCTGAGCGGCCCACGGAGCCGCGATCGCGAACCAACGTCCCAGAGCGTGACAAAGCTGTGGCAGGTCGCGCACTGGGTCGCGGCCGCAAGCGTTCGCCCATCCGGTGAGAAGGCGAGCGTCTTGACCTCGCCGCCCGTTTCGAGCAGGGGCGCCCCGACCGGCGAGAGCTCGCGCGCGTCCCAGAGCGCGATGCCCCGCTTCTTGAGACCGACCGCGATCAGCCGGCCGTCGGGGCTGAACTTCCCAGGGTGGCCGTCATAGCCGGATGAGGAGAACTTTCGGTCGTTCGTGAACGTGAATGGTCGCTCGAGCCTGCGGTCGCCTGTGAGATCCCAGGCAATCGCGGTGCCGTCGTGACTTACCGTGTAGAGCGTCCTCCCGTCGGGGCTGAAGACGGGCTGCTGAACGGAGTTCGAGTGCCCGCGCAGCGTCTCGAGGAGTGTCGCCGACTCGACGTCCCAGCGAGTCACCGTCTTGTCGAGATTCGTCGACACGACCGTCTTGCCGTCCGGGCTGAACAACACCCAGTCGCTGCGCCCCTTGAGCCCGCCGATGGCCGTTCGAACGGTTCCTACACGGAGGTCGACGAGCTGTACT
Organism: uncultured Actinomycetes bacterium; assembly: GCA_963786725.1. GTDB lineage: Bacteria > Actinomycetota > Thermoleophilia > Gaiellales > Gaiellaceae > PALSA-612. The sequence goes on from CAWBAD010000010.1 coordinate 97,434, forward strand.
CCACCGTCGATGCCGACCGCCGCGGTGAGACCGTCCGGGCTGACGGCAAGCGCGGGGGCATGCACCGTCTCGATCTTCAGGCTCCGCGTCGTTCTTGCGGCTCCGGAGATCCCACCACGCCAGCTCACCGTCCTCGGATGCGGTGATGAGGGAGCGATCGTCCGCCGTGAGAGCAAACTGAGGTGACGCATAGTAGGCACCGACGTATCCGCCGACGAAGGCGTCCGGCTCGATCGGTGGACCGATCGGCTCGCAGCGTGGCGGCGTCTCGGATCGTGATCTTCCCGTCGGCTCCGCCGAGGTGCGGAGCCGTCGCGGCCGGGCGCGACGGAGGACGACGAGTTGCGACCTGTCTTTCGTGAACGCCATGAGCATGGCTTGTCCGCCGACGGCCGTCTCGGCCAGCTGCTCACGCGTTCGCGCATCGATGAGGCGAACGACGTGGTCGCCGCCCACCGCGAGGGTTCGCCCGTCAGGGCTATACGCAAGACTCAACTGGTCGGCCCTTTACGAGCCAGGGCAGCGGGTCCCCGATCTGCGCGTAGGTTCGGGCATCGAAGAAGAGAACCCCCAAGCCGCTGGCGTCCACCGCCAGCGTCTTCCCGTCGGGACTGATGGCGATTCCGGTGAGCACGGCGCCGTGACCGTGCATGATCCCGATCGCAGCGGGGCTGCGCTGGAGCGTGTCGAGCAGGTAGCCATGGGTCTGCGGCGAGTCGTCGATCGCGACCGCCTGGCGGGCGAGCAGGAGAGAGAGGTCGAGATCCTCCTCGACGAGCGCCTGGGCGCCGAGGCGTTGGACGAACTGTGCCGTCTCCGCGTCTCGGGCCTGACTGCGTTGGATGGCGGCGAAGATTCCGCCGGCGACGGCAGCCGCCAGCAAGACTGCGACCCCCGCGAGCAGGCCGCGCAGGCGGCGGTTGATGCGCCTGACCTGCTTTGTCTCCTTCTCGGACGCTTCACGGCTTTCAGTGACGAACTCGCGCTCGAGCTTGTTGACGTCGAGCGCGTGATCCGCGGTCCAGTCGAGAGCGGCCGCGAGGCGAGCGCCGCGGTAGAGCTCGCCCTGATCACGACCTGCCGCGTCCCATTCGGTCGCCGCCTGGGTGATGTGACGGCGAAGCCGGCGCCCTTCGGTGTCCTCTTCGATCCACTCACGCAGGCGTGGCCATTCGCGCAGTAGTGCCTCGTGGGCGACCTCGACGTTTCCTTCCGACACGGTCACGAGGCGGCTGTCGGCGAGGGTGGCGAGCACGTCGGCCACGTCGCCCGAGCGCTCCAGGTCGAGCTCGGCCAGTGGAGCGCGGCGGCGCACCGGCGCCTCCGCCTCGCCCTCACCGACCAGGCGCAGCATGACGGCGCGCACGAGCTGCTTGCGCTCGTCAGGGATGCGGGCGTACGTGCCCTCGGCCAGCCGGGCGACGGCGCCGTGTACGCCCCCGGACTCGCGGTAGGTAGCCAGGGTGAGCGCGTTGTCCTGCCGTTTCTGCCAGAGCTCGAGGAGGGCGGTGGACAGCAACGGCAGCGCGCCGGGCTCGCCCTCGACGTCGTCGACCAGCGCGTCGGCCAGCTCCGGCTCGACGCGCAGCCCCACCCGGCCTGCGGGCAGCTCGACGGCACGCCGAAGCTCCGAGGCCTGCATGGGGGCGACCAGCACGTGGTTTGTGCCCAGCAGCTCGGCGAGTCCAGGATAGGCGGCGAAGCGCCCGTAGAAGTCGGCGCGCAGCGCGACCACGACGACGGCTCGACCCTCAGGATCAGCGGCCGCGCGGGCGAGGGTGTCGGCGAAGCCGGCGCGCTCTGTGTCGGAGCGGCAGGCGGTGTGGAGCTCCTCGAGCTGGTCGACGGCGATCAGAAGGCGTGCGCCCGAGGGCAGTGTGTCGAGGGCCTCGGCGAGAGGATCCGTCGCTCCGGACACGAGCACGCGGCGAAGCTCTTCCAGCGGCCGCTCGCCGGGACGCAACAATAGGCGCCTCCAGCCCCCGCTGCCCGGCAAGACTCCTCCGGCGAGGGCGGGAAGGAGACCCGCGCGAAGGACCGACGACTTGCCGCTGCCCGACGGCCCGACGATACCGAGGAAACCGGCGCCGACGAGACGGGCGACGAGCTCCGCGACAAGCCGCTCGCGGCCGAAGAAATAGTCGGCATCGACCGGCTCGAAGCTCGCCAGACCCTTGAACGGGCAGATCCCCTCGGTTGCCACGCGGGCCGGGGTGACCGGGCCCGAGAGCGCGCGCGCCTGCTCGCGCGCTAGCTGGAGGTCGAACACCTTGCCTGTCAGCTCGGCCTCGACCTCGGACAGGTCGCTCCTCCCGGCCGCGGCGCGGGAGGCGACGTCGACGAGCCTGCTGCTCGCCTCGTCGACCACAACCGCGAGCGCCGCTCGGGCGAGCTCGCGGCACGTCGCGTAACGCTGCCCAGGCTCCTTGGCCATCGCTCTGGTGATCACGCCGTCGAGGGCGGCCGGCAACTCCGGCCGCCCGGCGCTCGGCACCGGCGACTCGGTCTCGAGGTGCGCGAACACCACGGCGAGGTCGGAGTCACGCCGGAACGGCGGCTGCCCGACGAGACACTCGTAGAGCACGCAGCCGAGCGAGTACACGTCCGCGCGCCCGTCGATCTCCTCACCGGCGATCTGCTCGGGTGCGACGTAGTCGATGGTGCCCAGCAGGTGGCCGTCGTCGCCGATTCCGGGCTCCTCGGAGACCCGCTTCGTGAGACCGAAGTCCGCGAGGTAGACGTGGTCGGAGCCGTCCGGGCCGGCGCCTGTATCGAGCAGCATGTTGGAGGGCTTCACGTCGCGATGCACGAGACCTCGCGCGTGGGCCGCATCCAGCGCGCTCGCCACCTGGGCGAGGATGCCGATCGCGTCCGCCGGGTCCAGACGGTTGCGTCGGAGGCGCTCTTTCAGGTCACGCCCATCGACGTAGCGCATGGCGATGAAGAGGAGGTCCTCGGTCGCGCCAGCCTCGTAGATGGGGACGATGTTCGGATGGTCGATCGACGCGGCCAGCTCCGACTCGCGCAGGAAGCGGTCACGGAACGATTCGTCCTCGGCGAGGCCGGCAGCGAGCAGCTTGAGCGCAACTCTCCGCTTGAGCCGCAGATCCTCGGCCAGGTAGACAACGCTCATGCCACCCCAGCCGAGCAGCGACTCGATCCGGTAGCCGGCGAGCTCGCTGCCAACCCGCGTCGTCGCTCACGTGCACGTGCCATCCTCGCTTTTAGGCCCTGCGGGAACGATAGGGGGACTCGAGAGGATCTGTACGGGCCGGCGATTACAGCGCGGTTTCAGGCTCGTAACGCTGCGGCTGCTCGAGCGTGTGACCGCGACCTGGCTCACGGCCGCCCCAGCCTAGGACTCGACGTGGCCGAGTGGGGAGGTGGCTGCCGCGGATTCTGGCCGCGTCGGGCCAGGAGTTGAGCGTGGAGCTTGCGCAGCCGGGCAAGCTCAGCGCGGAGTTGAGGGTTCGAAAGTGCTCCGTTTACCTCCATAGGCGCTCGGAGTTCACGGGGCTCACGGCGCCGCCGGTACGCGGAGCCCACGATGAGCTGAAGTCCGTGCGCACGTCATCGAGGGGGTGTGCGCCGCCGCAGCCGGCCGGTTCACGGTGACCAGGACGCCGCACCCCGGTCGGCCATTCCCGTGGTCAGGCGGGCAAGGCGGGTTCCGTCGCGACGCACGACATAGAGCTGATCGTTGCCGTCGCGGTCGCTGACGAAGGCGACCAACCTTCCGTCCTTCGAGACTGCGGGGCCGAAGTCCTCACCGGGCCCGTTCGTCAGCGCACGAACGCTCGTTTCGGGCGCATCGAGCGTGATCAGCTTGAGCTCGTACCCGCCGCCGCGGTCGCTCTCGAACACGAGCTCTCTGCCGTCCGGGAACCAGCGCGGATAGCGCTCGTCGGCACCGTCGCGCGTGAGCCGTAGCGGAGGCGTCCGTCCGTCGCTTGGGAGGACGTAGAGGTCGTAGCCTCCGCTACGGTCGCTGTCGAACGCGATCGACCGTCCGTCCGGAGACCACGCCGGCCACTCGTCGACACCGCCGTCGTTCGTGAGCCGCCGCTGGTGAGAGCCGTCGGCGTCCATGACGTAGACGTCATAGCTGCCTCCCCGATCGCTGACGAACGCGATCTGCCGTCCGTCGGGCGACCAGGCCGGCTCGCCGTCGGCGGCGCCGTTACGGGTCAGCCTTCGGACAGCGCCGCCGTCGGCGTTCGTGGCGTAGATCTCTTGGTTGCCGTCCCGGCTGCTCTGGAAGACGATCGCACGACCATCCGGCGACCAGTCGGGCGCTCCGTCGCTCCCGGAACCCCGGGTGAGCCGAACGGGCCCGCTTCCGTCACCGCGCAACGTGCAGATGCGGGCGCGCGACTTCGCTGCGAGCGAGAAGGCCAGAGTCTCCTGGTCGAGCGCGGCGAGCGGCGTCGGGTTCGAGACCGAGGCGTCTTGAGTAGCTCCAACGAGAACCGCGATCAGGATCAGCGGCACGAGCACGACAGCCCAGGCGGGTGAGAGCGAGACCGACCGCGTTCGCTCGCCGTCTCGAAAGACCAGTGCATAGAGCAGCGCGACGACCAGGAGGAGGATCGCCCAGGCCACACTCAGGGCCGGGAGGATCATCGACGGAAACGACCAGTCGACTACGCCGCGCTTGGTGAGTTGCTCGTACCACGCGTCATTGACGACGTTGGCGAGCCCGTAGGCCAGCATCGCAGCGCAGTAGAGCCGCGCTGCTCGGCGGAGACGCAATCCGTTCAAGGCGCCGATGCGGCGCGAAAGGAGTAGGGCCGTGAGCGCGAGCAACACGCCGTCGAGTCCGTGGTGAGCGCCCGGGTGAACGGCGGAATGCAGCCGTGCTTGCCCGAGAGGGGCCAACAGTTCCTCCGCGTAGAAGAGCGAGCGCATGCCGGGAACCGACCCGACGTTGAACCCGAGCACCGCCACGACCCACGGCAGCGAGACGAGCACGAGCAGCACGGCCAGCGCGGCGCGCCAGTAATCGGCTCGCGCCCAGGTTGCGAAGGCGATCGGGCGCGCCCCACGAACGCTCAGTACGAACGCGATGGCGACGCCGACCGCCGGGATCGCGTTCGACCACTTCGCATCGAGATTGGCCTGAGAGACCAGCCCAGGCCAGAAGATCACGAGACAGAGCACGGCAGACACCGCAGCCGCGATCCGCGTCCCGCGCCCGCCGCGATCGGCGGCGAAGGCGAGCGTCCCGAGCGCCGCCAGCGCGGTCGACCAATTGAGAAAGACGAGCACACGTCCGGCTCCCGCGTCCGGCCCGCTGCCGCTCACGTGGTAGAGCTGGCCGACGGGCGTGCGAGCGTAGGTGGCGAAAATCGCTGCTGCGCCGAGCGCGTAGAGCGCCCAGACGAGCAGCGGCTCGCCGGTCGGTACCACCTCCGAGGTCCTCTCCGAGTTGCCGGAAGTCACGGGTTCAGCCGGACGCCGGAGCAGACGTTGAGGTGTGGTAGCAGGTGCAAGCCCGAGCCATCTCCGGTGGATTGTCGACATGTCTCCTCTTCTACGCATGAGCCATGTGGCCTCCGTTGGACCAACTCAACAAGCGCTCGCCAATACGGCGCTAACGCGGACGGAAGCACAATCCCGGTGGAGAGTTGTCAGACGTTCCCCCGCTGGACAACGCGCTCGGGATCATGGGCTCGAGCCTAGCCTCAACCCCTCGGCCGACGCGGTTCCCCAGTAGCAGGACGGTGTATGGTTCCGGGAGGTCTCTCGGTTCCACGCTCACCGAGGAGGATCGTGGCAGTCGACTACTTCCTGAAGATCGACGGCGTGTCAGGCGAGTCGCCCGACGCGAAGCACAAGGGTGAGATCCAGCTCGAGTCATTCAGCTGGGGCGAGACGAGCCCCGGTGGTGCCGGGTCTGGCGGCGGCGGCGGAGCCGGGAAGGTGCACATGCAGGACCTTGTCGTCACGATGGTGGTGAGCAAGGCGTCACCAAAGCTCATGCTTGCCTGCGCCACCGGCAAGCACCACAAGGAGGCCGTGCTGACGGCGCGCAAGGCAGGGAAGTCGCAGCAGGAGTTCCTCGTCTTCAAGTTCAAGGACGTCGTCGTCACCTCGTACCAGATCGGCGGCTCCGAGCTGAGCGAAGCTCCCATGGATCAGGCTTCGCTCGGCTTCTCGACGATCCAGATGGAGTACAAGCCTCAGAAGGCGGATGGCTCGCTCGATGCGCCTGTCAAGGCAGGCTGGGATCTCAAGCAGAACAAGGTCATCTGAGGCGCTACTCAGCGGCGCGAACTAGGAAGCCGAGCTCGAACAGCCGTCTGACGACGGCGAGAGCAGCGGCGGCATAGCGTTCTCGCTCGTCCTGCACGACGTCGAGGTCGGCTTCGGCTGCGGCCAGCACATCGGCGAGTCGGCGGCGCGAGTCGAAGTGGGGGATCAGCATGGCTGTCGACCGGTCGAGGCCGGCGTGAAAGGCAAGGCCCTCCGTGAGCGCGAGCGTCTGGCTCTCGACCTCGAAGCGTCCCTCCCGGCACACCAGCACCTGCTCGAGCCGGTGGGCGTCGACGAGCGCAAATCGTTCCTCGAGCAGACCGCGCTCGTCGGTCAACGCGGCGAGATAGTCCTCGGCGGCAAAGACTCGTAACGTGTGCTCGGTCGCAGGCTCGAGCCGTTCGATCGGGATCTCGTCCAGTCGCACCCAGTTGGCTGCTTGACTCCTGCGGCGAAGTACGAGCGCCCCGTACCCGACGGCGTCGATCGCTTGCTGTCGGAGATAGTCGAGCCAGCGGTCGAGCGCGGCTTCGTGTTCATCCTGCGCGCCTGCGACCGGGCGCAGCCAACCTGCGGCGTGTGCGAGGGGATCGTCAGTCCGGTAATGGAGCAGCCACGCGTCGCAGCCGGTTCCGCGGACCCACTCACGAAGCGGCTCGGACCGACTCGTCTCCCTCCCCGCGTCGATGTACCCAGCTGACGAGGATGTGTGCGAAGGCGCCTTCGGCGAGCACCTCGGGGACGCTCTGCACGATCCTTCGGCAAAGCGTGTCCCGCGGCTGCCCGCTGTCGCGATACGCGTATGTCGAGTCCGGAGAGATCACATAGGGCGGATTCGCTACGACCAGGCCGAAACGCTCGTCTCCGACGGGCTCGACGAGGTCGCCGTAACGGAAGTCGATGACGTCGACGTCGTTGAGCGCTGCGTTGAACCTGGCAAAGGCGAGCGCTCGCTCGTTCACGTCCGTGGCGATCACACGCGCTGAGTGCTTCGCCGCAAGCAGTGCCTGGATCCCGCAGCCGGTTCCGAGATCCAGCGTCGCAGCCACGGGTCGCCGAACGGCGAGCTTCGCGAGCGTCACCGAGGGCGCGTGGATCCCTGCCACCCAGTCGGAGGAGGGCTCGAAGGCGACGTGATCGGAGGCGAGGTAGTAGTCGCCGTGTGGAAGGAGTCGCGCCGTGGTCCGGACGCCGTCACGCTCGGTCTCGAAGAGTCCGAGCGCCGCCACGCTGTCGAGAGTGATCGGCGCGAAGGCTGCGTCGACGAGGGAAGCCTCGACCGCGTCGCCGAGGAGGAACAGCCTTGCGATCGTCGAGAACGCGTCATCACCGGCGAGGCGGCGGCGGTGTACCGCAGTCTCTCCCGGGGCCGCCGAGAGTTCTCCGACGCCCAACGTCGTTTCGATTCGCTCAGTGGTGAAGTCAGCGCGCTCGATCACTGCGCGCAGATCTGCCAGCGACTCCCCGTCGGGAACTGGCGGTGCAGTACGCGACATCGCTGTCCATTGTGCTCACTTCTCCCGCGGCGACGGGAGTTGCAACAGCTCGCACGCCCACTCGAGCGCGAACTCGAGGTCGTGCAGCCACCCGGCGCGGAGCACGGACGCATGCTTGATCGACTCGTTGACGGGCTGGGCAGCCTGGAACGCGCAGCTGCCGGCGAGCAGTGCCGCGTAGGCGGCCTCGTCGGCGAACTGGACCGGCGGTGGCGTCGCCCCGGTCGAGCGAATCGACAGCAGCGCGTAGGCAAGGTCGATGCGGCGATCGCCGATGAACGCGTCCGCCCAGTCGATCAGGACCGCGCCCCGCTGCGCGTAGCAGACGTTCCCCTCCCAGACGTCACCGTGGACGAGGTCGTCTCCGGCGAGCGATGCCGACGACTCCGCGGCGTGAAGGATCGGTTGCGCCTCCTCCAACCACAAAGCAGAGAAGAGCCCGTGGGCGAGCACCGGCTCCGGGTCGTCCGCGATTCGCTGCCAGTATGTGCCGAACGGACGACCTTCGGGGCGGCTCGGGAGTCCGGGCGGTGGTGTGGTGTCCGACACCCGCTCAACCGTCTCGAGCAACGCCTCCCCGCGATCCTCGTACGGCGGCGGCCAATGGGCGAGGCGCAGATCTTCGAGCACGAGCACCGTCCAGTCCTCGACCGCGGACGTTCCGTAGACGTGCGGCATGAACGGTGCGGCCACTGCCTCGAGGACGGCTGCCTCCTGTTCCACCTGAACACGGGCGCTCGGCTCCGTCGCTGCCTTCACGAATGCCGAGCGGCTGTCGACGAGCTCGACGAGCCACTTCTCTGCATGCGTATGTCCCGCGACGACGTGCCGCCAGGAGCTCGGGCGCACCCCGGCGCGGCGGTGACGGCTGCCAGCGACGGCTGCTGGCGGGTTCACCACCGCGCGAGCGTGATCGTAGGCCGAAGCTCCGCGCAGTACGCGGGGTTGGCACCCGTCGGTCGCAACCGAGGAGACTGCTGTTCGTGGAACTAGCCGGAGATCGAGTACGCGAAGAGCGGCGACGTATCGATCGCGTACCAGGTCATCGGCGACGGGCCAATCGACGTTCTCCTCGTCCCGTTCCTCAACAACCTCGAGTACGCCTGGGCCCATCCGTTGTGGCCTCGCGTCTACGAGCGGCTCGCCGCGTTCTCGCGCGTGATCATGTTCGACAAGCGCGGCACGGGGCTCTCCGATCGCTTCAGTGAGCTGCCGACGCTCGAAGTTCGCATGGACGACCTCCGTGCGGTGCTGGACGACATCGGCTCGGAGCGAACCGCACTGCTCGGCAGCATGGAGGGGAATCACCTGGCCGCGCTGTTCGCGGCTACGTACCCGGAGCGGACGTCGGCGCTCGTCCTCTACGACCCGGTTGCCCGCTTCATCTCGGCTCCGGACTATCCCTGGGGCGAGACCGAGGAAGGGTGGCAGCGGCTTGTCGAACAGGTTGCGGAGAACTGGGGGCGGCAAGCGTTCTTCGACGACATGCTGCTCGCTGCCGATCCCAAGCTCGCGGAGGACGAGGAGTTTCGCCGCTGGTACGCGGCCCACTTTCGCCTTGCCGCGAGCCCCGGGTCGGCCGCAGCGTTCTACCGGATGATGATGGACACCGACATCCGTGAAGTGCTGCCGGCGATTCGCGTTCCGACGCTCGTCTGCTATCGCGAGGACTTTCGGGGGCCGTCGACGTTCGTTGCCGAGCGCATCCCGTCCGCGCGGGCCGTCGAGTTCCCCGGGATCGGGTACTTCGCAAGCGCGCCCCCGGAGGTATTCGACGAGATCGAGCGCTTTCTCAGCGGGCGTCTTGTCGAGCGGGAGCCGGATCGTGTGCTTCTCACGCTCCTCTTCACCGACATCGTCGGCTCGACCGAGCTGGCGGCGCGCCTCGGCGACCGCGACTGGCGTGCCCTGCGCGAGAAGCACGACGCCATGGTTCGCCGTGAGCTCGACCAGTTTCGCGGCCACGAGGTGAACACGACCGGCGACGGGTTTCTCGCGACGTTCGATGGGCCGGCGAGGGCGATCCGGTGCGCCTGCTCGATCCGGGACGACATGAGCAGCGCTGGGCCTCGAGATCCGATCAGGGCTCCACACGGGTGAGTGCGAGCTCGTCGGCGACGACGTTGCGGGCATCGCCGTGCACACGGCGGCACGGGTGGCGGCGCTCGCCGGGCCGGGCGAGGTCCTCGTCTCGAGCACGGTGAAGGACCTCGTCGCCGGCTCCGGCACCGCCTTCGCTGAGCGCGGGGAGCACGAGCTCAAGGGCGTCCCGGGCGAGTGGCGGCTGTTCGTCGTTCAAGACGCCTGAGGCCGTCGTCTATCCGGCGGCTCGTCGTAGGCGAACGGCTGGTAGGTCCCGAAGTGCCAGATGTTCCCCTCCGGGTCCTTCGCGCTGTAGTCGCGCGAGCCGTAGTCCGTGTCGAACGGCTCGCGCACGACCTCGGCTCCGGCCTCGCGGGCCTGCACACAGTGCGCGTCGGGATCGTCGATGACGACATAGACGCCGCCGCCTCCCCTGCGGGTCGCAGCTGCCTCGGGTCGTGAGGGGCCGAACATGACGATCCCGTTGCCGAGGCGGAGCTCTGCGTGTTGGACAGTGCCGTTCTCGCCGTACACGGCGTGGCGTTCTGCGCCGAACGCGTTTGTAACCGCAGGCGTACGCGATCTCGGCGAGGCCGCGATCCTGCTTGCGGAGAGCCGTCGCTGCGCGATCGAAGCGAATCACGCGCGCGACTGCCTTCGGCGTGAGGCCGATCTGCTCGCGCACCGATCGGAGCGCGACCCTGCGTGGCGTAGAGGTGGTGCCACGACCACGCGACTCCGGGGTCGGCTGGCCGTGAATCCGTGAGACGGTGGAGGAGGGCTGTGAACGAGTGGAGGTGGCTCCGTCTCGTGGCGTTCGACACGCATGATGAGAGGCTACGTGCTCCTGCTCCGGAGCACGCGAAGCGCACGCAGCGTGTTCCAGCGGCTTTCCTGGCCCGGTTTCTCCATCTCGACGAGGAGCGTGCCCGGGATCCGCTTCTGGAGTGGCCAGCGCCCGTTCGGCTTGCGATGGCTCAGGAGCAGCTCGATCGCGTCGTCCGCGCGCTCATCCTGGATCGCCGGCGTCAACCGCAGGTAGTCGAGGCCGCGGAGCACCGTGTAGTGCCAGTGCCAGGGGTACGTCAGCTGGGTGAACCGCTCGGAGATGACTTCTCCTGTGTGATCGGAGCGGTAGAGGCGATGGGCGAGCATGAACTCGGCGGCCCGCGCCTCCGCGTCGCGGAACGCCGGCGCCGGCACCGCTCCCTGGTCGACCGCAGTCCGGACGCTCTCGAGCACGTTGAACGTCGTGTGGAACGAGCTGTGCGCCTTGTGCGGGTGATTCCGCATGTGGCAGTTCCAGCCCCCGTCCGCGAACTGCGCGCTGAGGATCGCCTCGGCGAGGGGGACGAGCCGCGGATCGTCCGGGTCGAGGAAGTGCGTGGCCAGTCCCAGCCAGAAGCCGAGATGGCAGAGATCTACGCGCTTGAGCAGGAAGGCTCCGTCCACGTCCTTGTCTGGAGGGATGAACCGGTCTACGAGTGCACCGAGCGCGGGCTGGGCGGCTGGGTGACGTTCGGGCACGCCCAGCGCGACGAGCAGCAGCAACGTCCAGGTCGTGGCGGTCCAGCGACCGGCCGGCCACTCGCCGTTCGCACCCCTGCGGTCGAGCAGCGCCGCGACCCAGCCTTCCTCGAGCGTGCGCCGCCGCTCCTCCTCCCAGACTGCGGGCGGCTCGTCGAGCAGGTCGCGCATCACCTGCCAGCGGACAGACGGGTCGCCCTCGAGCAACCAGTCGACGACCGCCGCGTCTCCCTCCGAAATCTGCACTCGGGTGTTCTAACTGATACCGGTCTTACGAACCGAGCACGTTGACCGCGCGCGCGGCGATGAGCAGCACCGTCACAGCGGAGATTGCCGACTCGAAGCCCATCAGCGCCTTTGCGCGAACGGACAGCGGCATCGCGTCAGTAGGACTGAAGGCGATCGAGTTCGTCAGGGACACGTAGAGGTAGTCCCAGACTTGGGGACGCCAGTCGGGGGAGGTAAGCCTCGGATTGTCGTCCTGCGGAAACTCGAAGTCACGCGTCTCAGCTCTCGGAGCGTGCAGCCGAGCTACAGGGCCGCCTGCGTCGACTTCCCAGAACCACAGTCCGAACACGATCACGTCGGCGCTCCAGATCGCGAAGCCGGTGAACAAGAGCTCACCTCCGCTGAGATCAGCGCTGTTCGTGGTCACCAGGCCGGCGACGAGAATCGCCACTGCCGCGAAATTGCCGAGCGCGAGCAAGCCGAGGAGGATTAGGGCCGCTCTTCGAGACCGAACAAGGCCCTTGCCCCGATACGTCAACGCCAGGTCGATGGTCAGCAAGATCACGGGCAGGGCGACAAGCAACCAGATCCACCACGACAGGCCGAGTAGCTCCCACTCCTTCGCCCGGCTCACGACGGCGAGCACGATGATCACGAGCAAGACGACCGCAGCAGCAGGGGCTGCCTCGCGCCGGCTCTCTGCGCGTGCTTCGGCCTCGCTTGTCGCCACTGCCATCAATTCGCTCTGCTTGTTACAACCCCTATGTGACCGTTCTGCCGCAGCGGCCCACATCGAGTCACGAGCGGAACATGCTGATCTGGTTCGGCGTCGCTCTCGCGCTGGCGCCGCTCGCGCTGCTCGCGCTCTTCCTGCTCGCTTCCGGCGCCGACTATCGCTGGGAGAGCCACGTTGCGCACTTCTGGCTCGTGCTCGCGGCCGCGCTGGTCACGCTCGGCCTCGGTTATGCCGTCAGCGCCACGGCCCGGCGCCGTCGCGACGCGAGGCTGTTCCTGATCTCGCTCGCGTTCATGGCCAGCTTCGGCTTTCTCGCGCTGCACGCGCTGGCTACGCCTGACGTCCTGCTCGGCAAGAACGCCGGCTTCGAGCTGGCGACGCCTGTCGGCCTGGTCGTCGCGGCACTGCTTGCCGCCGCCTCCGCACTCGAGCTCAGCCGCGAGCGTTCAGCGGCCGTGATGCGACGCTCGCATCTCCTCGTCGCCGCCCTCGTCGGCGTGCTGGTGCTGTGGGGCGCCGTCTCGCTCACCGAGACGTGGCCGCTGGACGCGCCGATCGCAGCCGAGCAGCTCGACGGCTGGCAGGTCGCGCTCGCCGTGGCTGGAATCGCGCTCTTCGCCCTGGCTGCGTTCGGCTACTTCCGTCTCTACCGCCGCCGCGGCGCGACGTTCGTCTTCGCAGTCACGTTCGCACTCGCGCTCCTGGCAGAGGCGATGGTCGTCATCGCATGGGCGCGCAACTGGCACGTCTCGTGGTGGGAGTGGCACGTGCTCATGCTGCTGGCCTTCGTCGCGATCGCGCTCGCCGCCCGCCGCGAGTGGCACGAAGAGCGGTACAGCGCGCTGTATCTCGACGAGACGCTGGCCGGTGCCCAGGACGTGAGCATTCTCTTCGCCGACCTGGCGGGTTTCACGCCGTTTTCCGAGCGCCACTCACCCGAGCAGGTGACGGCGATGTTGAACGCGTACTTCGGCAGGATCATCCCGTTGATGGAGCAGTCCGGCGGCGAGGTGCATCAGTTGATCGGCGATGAGGTGATGGTGATCTTCAACAAGGCCGGCGATCTCCCCGATCACGCGGTTGTCGCCGCGGGTGCCGCGCGGACCTTGCAAGAGACGGCTGCCGCAGTCGCGCGCGATCATCCTGACTGGCCCCGCTTCCGCGCCGGTGTCAACAGCGGTGAGGTGCTGGCGGGCGTCGTGGGAGGACCGCGAGGGCACCGAAAGCACGGCGTCGTCGGTGACACCGTCAACCTCGCTTCCCGGCTGCAGTCCGAAGCGCCCGTGGGCGAGGTCGTGCTAGGCGCGGAGACCGTCCGCCGATTGCCGCCCGGCACGGTCGTCGAGCGGCTGCCCGAGCTGCGGGTGAAGGGTAAGGCGGAGCCGGTCGAGGCCTACGTGCTCCGAAGCTAGGACCCGTCGGGCCACCCTCCGCGATGCAGCACCATCGGGTAGTGCGGCAGCCGTCCGGTCGGGTCGTCGATGACGGCGTTCGTCTGCTCGACGTAGCGCTTCCTCGCCCGCCAGCCATCCGGATACGGCCGTAATCCTTCGGAGAGCGCGGCACGCTGATCGAGGACTCCGGCCAGGGCTTCGCGCAGCCCATGTGGGCGTTGTGCTCGCTCGACTTCCGCGTGATGCGCGGGCGCGGCCGCCTGCGCCTCCAGGCCCTTGGCCGTCAGGCGAACGCGTTTCGCATCGACCGAGACGTAGCCGGTCTTCTCGAGGAAGTTCAGCGCCATTGTGGTGGCCTCCTTGGACACGCCCGCGATCGCGGGTATCTCTCGAACGTCGAGACCCCCTTTGCTGAGGACACGCCCGAAGTTCGCGGTCAGCGGCAACGACAGCTCCGACCTACGCTCGAAGTCGAGCGTGTACGCGAGGAGCACCTGCGCGAGAAGCGCTGACAGGTGGGCTGCGGTCGTTGTGCCCTCGCGGTGGTCGATCTCGGCGAGCATCCCGTTCGAGCTGCCGACGACCGGCAGGTACTCGGGTAGCTCGACGTCGAGCCGCTCGAGCACCGCGCCCAGTGCCTGACGGAGCTCGTCGATCGCGCCCGCTCCGAACCGCTGCTCCCAGCGCGTCTCGATCTCGCCGAACAGCGCGGGAGCGATCTCCTGCGTCTTCTGGCCGACGGGCGTGGGGCGGACGAACCATTCGCCCCGAAGCGCTCGAGCACTGCCCCATCCGTCTCGTTTCGACTTCGCAGCAGCGCCGGTCGGCTTGGGGGTGACGAACACGTAACGCCAACGCTCCATGCCGCCCAGCGTCGAGAGCGTCCGGGATTTCGGGAGGCCCGCAGCACCAGGTAGCTCGCCGACGGTGATGCCGTCGCCGACGAAGCGCATGAAGTTCGACCACATCACCATCGAGATCGGGAGCCGGCTGCCTACGTCGGCCGCGGTCAGCCGGTGGTCGAACTCGTTGTCGAACTCGATCGTGAAGGCGATGAGTACCTGGGAAAGCGGCGTCGACAGCGGCAGGCCCGGCATGCGAGGCGATGCTACGGCACGTCGGCGCGGCTCCCGGTAGCGTCACCTCGTGAACGCGGTTCCCCTGCGCCGAAACCGCGACTTCGTGCTGCTCCAGACAGGGCAGCTGCTCTCCAACATCGGGACGCGGCTGACGTCGATTGCCTATCCGCTGCTCGTGCTCGCGCTCACGGGCTCGGCGGCCAAAGCCGGCTTCGTCCTCTTCGCGCGCACGATCCCGCACGCGCTCTTCGCGCTGCCGGCAGGGGTCGTGGCCGATCGCTGGGACCGTAAGTGGCTGATGATCGGTGCGGATGCCGTGCGTGTCGTCGCTGTGAGCGTCCTCGTTGTCGTCGTCGCTCTGGACTCGGATGCCTTCTGGCTCATCTCGGTGATCGCGTTCGTCGAGGGCGTCGGCACGGCGTTCTTCATGGCCGCCTACCCCGGTTCGGTGCGGTCCGTCGTTCCGATGCATCAGCTGCCGGATGCCGCCGCCGTCCAGAGTGGCCGAAACGCGATCGTGCAGCTCGCCGGTTCACCACTGGGAGGCGCCCTGTTCACGATCGCGCGGGTACTGCCCTTCGTCGTGGACGTCATCTCGTACGCCTTCTCGGCGATCTCGCTGCTCATGATGCGCGCCTCGTTCCAGGAGAACCGCGAACGCGATGCTTCATCGCTTCGCGCGCAGCTGCTCGAGGGTGTCCGGTACGTCTGGCGCCAGCCCTTCCTGCGGACGTGCGCACTGATCTTCGGGCTCTTGAACTTCGTCGGCCCGAGCGTGCTTTTCGCAATCATTGTCATCGGAACCGACCAGGGGCTCTCGGGAGGCGAGGTGGGGCTGCTCGTGGCCGTGTTCTTCGCGGGCATCCTGCCCGGGACGCTCCTCTCGCCGTATATCCGCCGGGCCTTACCCGTCCGAGCCGTGTTCGTGCTCGAGCTCTGGACGTGGGTCGGTTGTGCGGCCTTTCTCGTGTGGCCGAGCGTCTACGTGCTCGCCGTGTGCCTGTTGCCGACTGCGCTCGTCATCCCGTCCACCGACTCTGTCGTCCACGGTTACCGGATCGCGATGACGCCCGACCGGCTGCTCGGACGAGCGGAGTCGGCATGGACGACGTTCGCGATCGTTATCTCGCCAATCGGGCCGCTCGTAATGGGCGTACTGATTACCGAGGTGTCGGCCCGAGCCGCAATAGGCCTGTGTGTCGTGCTCGCTCTCTGTCTTGCTCTGTGGGCGACGCTCAGTCCGGCGATCCGTAACGCACCGTCGATCGACGACCTGGACGAGATCCCCGCTACGCCCTCGCCTGAAGCCCTCTGAGCCACGGATGGCCGGGATGCACTAGCTCGAGCGCGCCGGCGAGCCATTGCCGCCGCTCCGGCTCCAGGTGCGGCAGCGCGGATGCGAAGTCGGCGTCGTCCTTCTCGCGCACGTGCTTCGCCTTGAAGAGGAGAATGACCTCCGGGCTGCCGAAGGGGATTCCTTCGGACGTGCGCTCGATGAGCGCGCGGTACGGCATGCGGATGCGCCCGTCACGCCGGCAGATCCACGTGTCCCCGTCGGCGGGCTCACGCATGACGTCGAGCCGCCACTGCCCCGTCTCCGGCTCCCGCACCCACGTCTGGTGCGTGGCCTCGAGTGCATCCGTCGCTTGCTCCAGCGGTGAGACGAGACCTTGCCTGGGCACACCGACGACAAACAGGTCGTACCCATCCAGGGCTTCGACAATCTCCGGGAACCGATCGCGCGGCACCGCGATCTCCAGGTCGTCGTGTTCGCGGTAGCTGCCGCCGAGGAAGAGGTCGATTGCCCAGCCGGCGGCGATGTACCAAGGAGCCTTCACCGACGCGAGACGCTCGAAGACCTCGTCAGGCTGCCATGCATCCCACTTCGTGAGGTCGGGCTCGAAGGACGTTCGCTTCACGTAACGGGAGGCTAGACGCGGAGAAGGCCCGCCGAAGCGGACCTTCTCGAAGTACAGAGGTGCTTGAAGGCTGTTACGCCTTGAAGGCTCCGTTCGTCTCGTGCGCGACCACTACGCCGGCGGTGATCTTCGGCGTGTTGGGGAGCGCGGTCTCGAGGTTCTCCTCGCGAATCCACGTGGCTGCGAGGCGGGTCGACTCGTTGGCCTGCTCCGACGTCTCGAAGAGATTGACGGAGGTCATGACGCCTTCGCCAGCCTCGATCAGGAAAAAGCCGCCGAAACCGGGCAGCTTGCTCATGCGCGGCATAAGGCGCTCGCCGACCTTCTTCGTCAGCTCGTCGGTGCGGTCCTTGTCGATTCCCTCGTAGCGTCTCACAGTGGCATACATACGGTGCTCCTCTGTTCGTCTTGCAGGATGGAACGCTCGGCTGAGCGCTCCATGAGCGCACTCAAGCCAGGTGTGAGAGTCGAAGAGGAAAGAAAGGAGCCTCGGCGGCTGCCGCGCTTGGCCTACGCGCCCACGCAGTCTAGCACCGATTGTGCTGAGAATTACGAACGCCGTCCGCGTCGCGACGGGTTCGCCCGCTTGCGGCGAGGGCCACTTGTGTTGCACGCTACGTGCTTCGAACCGGCCGAGGAGGTCGCGATGAATCAATTGCTGTCCTCGATCCTCGAAGAGAAGAGCGGCGGCGTGCTGCAGATCGACGGCGGCGCCACCGTCTTCGAGGCGATCACGATGATGGTCGATGCGAACGTCGGCTCGCTGCTCGTCACCGAGGAAGGCGAGATCGTCGGCATCATGACCGAGCGCGACTACCTTCGCCGCGTGACGCTCCAGGGCCGCACGGACAGAGAGACCGCGGTGCGCGAGATCATGTCTTCGCCGCTCGTGGTCGCCACGCCGGAGACATCGATCGACGAGTGCATGGCCATGATGACCGACCGCCGCATCCGCCACCTGCCCGTCGTGGACGGAGGTGAAGTCGTAGGCGTCGTCTCGATCGGCGACCTCGTGAAGTTCAGGTCCAAGCAGCAAGCGTTCGAGATCAAGTACCTGACCGACTACATCACCGGCCGCTGACCCCGCGGTTAACTCGGATCGAGCGGCTGCCAGAGCTCGATCCGGTTTCCCTCGGGGTCGACAGCCCAGCCGAAGCGGCCGTACTCGTGATCCTCGACGCGCTCGTCCACCTCCACGCCGGCCGCCCGCAGTTGCGCGAGCATGGCGTCGAGGTCGGTGACCGTGAAGTTGACCATGCCGCCCTTCTCGCGCGGCCAGTAGTCCGTATCGGCGGCGAACGGCGACCAGACGGTGTTGCGGCTCTCCGGGAAGATCGCGTGGCCACCCTCCTCGACGGGGACGCCGAGGTGTTGCGCGTACCAGGCGGCGAGCGCCGCCGGGTCCTGCGCGCGGAAGAACACGCCGCCGATACCGGTCACTCGCTGCACAGCTACGCCTCAGCGTAACGCCTGCCATCATCGGGAGCGTGACGGAGCCTCGCGCGCAGCGGCCGGCGCACTTTCCGGGCTACGGGGTTCCCGAGTCCCCGGCGGGCATGGTGTCCTGGGATTGGGCCATGGAACGCCTCGAGGTGGCGCGCAACTACTGGCTGGCGACGACGAAGGCTGATGGCTCACCGCATGCGATGCCCGTCTGGGGTCTCTGGCTCGAAGGCGTCGTCCTGTTCAGCACATCGCCCGATTCGATCAAGGCCCGCAACTTCGGCCGCGACCCGCGGGCGGTGCTCCACGTTGCCGACGGCGAGGACATCGTGATCCTCGAAGGGGAGGTGGATGAGGGTGCCCTCGACGCCGTCACGGCCGATCTGTACGCCGCGAAGTACGACTACCGGCCGGAGCCACCGGGCTCGGCCAACGAAGGCTGGTACCGCTTTCGCCCCCGCCGCGCACTCGCCTGGGGCCAGGACTTCCCGCGCTCCGTGACGCGCTTCTCGTTCGACTGATCGTCAGTCCGGACACCTCCTGAGCGGTTTGCGTACATACGAGTTCAACCCGCGCCCCCTGCAAAACGCATCGCGCGAGGCGCGATTCCCGCAATTTGCGAGAAGTTCGTGGTGGCACCCTCTTGACGCGGACGCCCGGATGCGAAAGAGTCTCTCCGTCAAGTCCTGTGGGCCCTCGGGTTCGCAGGACTTGGCATTTGTAGGGTCTCTTTTCAGTCTTTGACGTAGCGGATGCCGGGAACGCCGGTGACGCGCGCAGCCTTGCGGCCCCGGAGGTATCTGTCGAGCCAGCGCCGCAGCTGGTCTCGTGTGAGCCTGAGCTGCCGGTTGTAGGAAATCCTGCCCGCGTCACAGGCGAGCGGGATGGTTTCCATGAACCCGCAGTGCGATCCGCCCGTGATGGTCGCGAGGACTGTCGGCGACGGCGCACGGCGGAACATCACGGCCGTACCCGCCGCCGGAACGATGCGGTCGTCCGAGCCCACCACAAAGAGCGACGGCACCCGCAGCCGGCGGACGGCGACCGATGCCCGAACCGGCGCCGTGTCGGCGGCCGCGAGCGTCGCGACCGTGTCGATGGAGCGGTCTCGCGACGCTGCGAGCAGCGCGACGCCGCCCCCCATCGAATGGCCGGCGACTCCGAGACGTCTTGAGTCCACCTTCCCACGCGGTAGGTCCCTGCTGCCGGTTGCGCTCTGGCGGCCGAGCCACCGCAACGACCGGCTGAGGTCGTTGGCCAACCGGCTGTGGCTCGGGAACTGCCCCGTCTCGCTGTCCGGAGCGATGACGACGTAGCCCGCCGCCGCGAGTGCGCGCAACGTGCCCCGGTAGTACGACGAGTCGATCCCATACCCGTGGGCGAAGGCGATCGCGGGGTACGGGCCGCCGCGTGTCGGATAAGCGATCCGAGCCGGAAACGATCGGCCCGAAGCCGTCACGACGACGCTCTTCGCCGTGACCGGCGCAGGCGCAGCGTTCGCGCCGACCACGAAGATCCCAAAGAGGATGAGGAAGGCGAATGCTCGGCCGGCCATGTCCAGTTCGACGGCCGGGCTCGCGCCGAGTTAGCGCTTGCGAATGACCACGGGAGCGCACGGCGCACCGAGCACGTCGCGTACCGGCTTGCCACTCAGATCCTTCAGCCGCACGGTCAGCCGCGACCCGGTCACCGCCACCTGCGCGTAGCTGTACGTGTCGAGCGAGACGCAGGGGAGGCCAAGCCCAACCGGCGGCTGCGGCTTGAAGAACACTGCCCCGATCAGGTCACCGATGCCGTCGCGGCCGAGCACGTCGTCGATCTCCTTCGCGAACGTGTTCGTCGCCACCGGACCTGTGATCACCTCGGTGATGCCGCTCGGTATCGGTCCATTCGGTGTGAACGTCTGGAGGCGTACATCGCCGACGAGGTTCGCGTGCGTGTCTGTCGTCAGCACCACGACGTTCTTCACGCCTCTCAGGGCCTCCACGACCTTCTGTCGCTCGGCCGCATAACCCTCCCAGCGGTCGTACGGCAGGGCGAAGAGCTGCATGAGAGGCACCTCGTTCACGATCACCTTGAAGGTCGCCGTGGACTGTCGCACGTTGCGCAGGAAGCGGGCGAGCTGGCGGGCGCCGAGCATCGTTCGCGCGGGATCGGCGATACGGTCGAGGCAGGCCTGCGGCACGGGCTGCGAGAGCGAGGGTACGAGCAGCGTGAACGCCTGTCGCACCGCCGGCGGCGCCGTGGGCGCAAGGTCAGGGCCGCCGGCCACGTTGCAGGTACCGCCGGCCGACGCCTTCGCGGAGCGGAACGAGCGCTCGTCGAGGAAGAACAGCTCGAGGTGCTTCCCCCAGCGGAAGGTCCGGTAGAGGCCGTCGGTGCCCGTGCGCACGGGTGCGTAGTCCGTGAACGCCTTCACGCCCGCCGCGTAGAGCGAGTTCCCGTACTCGGCGCGGCTGAAGTCGTTGATGAACTCGTGGTCGTCCCAGTGGCTGTACGTGCCCGCAGCTGCACGCAGCGTCCGTAGCGGTGCAAGCGAGAGGTTTTGCCGGTACTTCACCCATTTCTCGCGTCTCGTCAGCGCCGCTTTCGTGCCTGCGACCTCGCTGTCGGAGTAGATCGTGTCGCCGAGGTTGATGTTGAAGTCGTTCCGCTCGGCGGCCATGCGCGCATAGACCTGGAAGCTGTTGTACGCCGGCTTGCCGTTCTCGCCCGGCGTCGCGTCGGCGTCGCCCGTGATGGCGAAGCGCACGGTGGCCGCGGCGGACGGCGCAGGCGCAGTGCGGAAGTGACCGAGCGGGCTCGTCGCGCTCCCCTGACGGAACCTGTAGGAGTAGCTCGTACTGGGGCGCAGCCCCTTGGCGGGGGCGACGATCGTGAGGTCGCCTGCTGCGCGTGCCGTAGAAGTCGCGACGATCGTTGTGCCGAGGAGGACGGTGACCTTTCCGGCACGAGGGGCACGCGTCCAGAGCAGCGCGCTCGTCGAGGTCACTTCACCCGCCGCCACGCCGTAGGCAAAGGGGGACGCCTGGGGCGTCGCGCTGCCGGCGAGTGCGAGGATGGCGGCGCCGGCAACTGCGGCTGCGACGAGCTTCACGCGGCGACCCTAACGAAGGGAGCGTTCGCGGTCGATATTGACGGCGTGCGCAGGCTTCTCGTGACCGTCGCGGCCCTGACCGTGCTGGCGCTGCCCGCCGGAGCGCAGCCCGCGTCCTCGTGGGTCCGCCACCAGGGGGATGGCTTCTCTGTCGACCTGCCCTCGAGCTGGGCCGACGAGAAGGACCGCGCCCGAATGGTCCGGGAGGTTCGCCGGATCGCCGGAGACGACCCGGAGCTCGCCGGGATCATCGACAACCTGCTGGCGGCGGGCAGCAGGAACGTTGCCGTGAAGCTGATCGCCTTCGATCTCGCGCAGTCGTCGCTGAAGACGGGCTTCGCGACCAATCTCAACATCGTTCGCGAGCGCACGTCACAGCCGCTGGCCGCCTGGAGGCAGGACGCGCTGAAGGCGCTGAACTCGATGAGCTTCGTCATCGAGCCGATCTGGTGGCAGAACGTCAAGCTGCCGGCAGGCAAGGCCGTGCGGTTCACCTACCGGGCGCGCTTCAACGTCGGCGGGAAGCGGCTGGACACGTCGATCACGCAGTACGCCCTCATGGACAACGGAGCCGCGGTCGTGCTCACCTACACGACGGTGCCAAAGCTGGCCAAGGGCTACCGCGCGACGTTCGAGCGCAGCGCGAAGAGCTTCCGCTTCCGCTAGCCGGCTGGCTCAAGCGGCGGCGAGCTCGAAGAAAATACGCCGCAGCTGTGGCTCGCAGGCCTGGAACCCGTCGACCACCGTCGGGTCGAACTGCTTGCCGGCTTGCTCGACGATCTCCTGCACGGCGCCCGTCCACGTCCCGGCCTTCCGGTGCGGCCGATCGGACGTCATCGCTTCGAGCGTGTCGACGACGGCGAAGATTCGCGCGCACTCCGGGATCTCCTCGCCCTGCAGGTGGTCGGGATAGCCCGTGCCGTCCCAGCGCTCGTGGTGGGAGCGGATGATCTTCAGGCCTTCCGTCTGAAGCAGCGACACGCGGTCGAGGATCTGCTCGCCGAGGATCGTGTGCGTCTCCATGATCCGGCGCTCCGCGTCCGTGTAGGCGCCTTTCTTATTCAGCACATCGTCGGGGATCCCGATCTTGCCGATGTCGTGAAAGAGGAAGCCGTACTCGACGCTCGGGTCACCCAGCAAGGCGGGATCGATCGCCCCGGCGAGCTGCGCCGCGTACTTCGTTACGCGCTGCGAGTGCAGCCCCGTGCCGAAGTCCTTTGCCTCGAGTGCATGGACCAGCGCCGTCACGGTTTCGTCGTATGCCGACTGGATGAGCAGCCGTTGGCCGCGCTCGAGCTCCAGTAACCGGCGCAGATCCTCCGCATACAGCATGAGCTGCTCCTCCGGCCGCTCGTCCGTCTTCCTGCGGAACGGCCCTTGCGGCAGCCCGCCCGCGACCTGCTCGATGATCTCGAGTAGCTCGAGCGGGCTGAACGGCTTGTGGACGAACGCGTCGGCCCCGGCGGCGCGGCCCTCTTCGTCGCTCGCATCGGAAGAGCCGGTCAGCAGCACGATCGGCACCTCGGCGGTGGACGGCTGAGCCCGCAGACGGCGGCAGAGGGAGATCCCGTCGACGTCAGGCAGTGCTACGTCGAGCACGATCACATCGGGCGTGCGCTCCGCGAGTCGCTCGATCGCTTCGGCGGCGCTGCCGGCTTCGTCGACCTGGACGTCGATGATCTCGAACGTCGTCCGCAGCAACATGCGGAGGTTCGGCTGGTCGTCGACGACGAGAATGCGAATGCCGCCCCTGCCGCGCAGCTGAATCGGAGCCACCTGGGCAGCGGTCGACACGACCGTCAGCTCGGGCGGTGGGCTTGCCGCGACACCGGCCTCCGCGACCCCGTCGGCCGTCTCGTAGACGGCCACCTGGTTACGCCCCGCGTGCTTCGCGGAGTACAGGGCTTCGTCGGCGTGCTTGAGCAGCGTGTCCTTGTCCACGCCGTGGTGCGGATAGGAAGCAACGCCGGCGGACAGTGCGGGCAGCTCCTCCGGTCCGTCGTAGTCGATCATGGCCTGGCGGAAACGGTCAGCAGCCCGGAGGCCGGCATCCGCGTCACCGCGCACGACGACGGCGAACTCGTCGCCGCCGATCCTGAACACTTCCTCACCGGTGCGCGCCCGGAACTCGAGCTCGCGGGCGACGGAGATGAGGACGAGATCGCCGGCCGAGTGGCCGCCCTCGCCGTCGTTGATCTCCTTGAACTCGTCGAGGTCTACGAGCACGAGCGTGACCGGGGCTTCCCTCGTCTTCGCCTGCTCGAGGATCGACTCGAGGTGTTCGTCGAACGCACGGCGGTTGCGGAGGAGCGTAAGCGGGTCGCGGCGCGCCTCGGCCTGGCTCTTCGTGAGCTTGCGCCGGCTGGAGAGGTCTCCCGCAGCGATGTCGGCCAGCGCGCCCACGAGGTCACTGTCGAGCTCGAACTGGACGTTCGCCGGCATCACGATCAGCAGCACGCCGAGGCGCTCGCCGTCGGCGAGCAGCGGCACGGCAGTGGCGGCGCCGCAAGGGACGCCGTACGTTCGGTAGAGCTCGACCAGCTCTCGCCCTCCGGCGGCTGTCAGGCGCGAATCCCCGAACGCCCTGCGGACGACACGGGGCGCCCCACGAGGCCAGGTGTCCGGCGCCTGGTCGGCGCCGGGGCCACCGAAGCCCGCAGGCACGAGCTCCGGCTCGGCCGCGAGGTAGACACCTGCGAGCGAAGCGCCGGTGAGCTCGCTCGTCTCGCGAGCGAGAAAGCCGAGCGCGCTCTGCTCGCTCAGGGTGCGGGCGAGCGTGTGTGCGAGGCGAAGCAGAGGCTGGCTGGCGCCCTGTACGGCGCGCTCCAGCTCCCAGAGCGGAGCGCCCTTGACGACGAACGACGTGGCGCCGGCCTCGAGCATCCTCTGAACCGACTCCTCGTCGTCGAGCCCGGTGAATGCGACGACGCGAGTCTCCGGACGCGCTGCGCGAATCTGCCGCGTAGCCTCGATGCCGTCCAGCTCCGGCATGCCGATGTCCATGAGCACGGCGTCGGGCTCGTGCTCGGCGGCGAGCGCGACTGCCTGCTTGCCGTTGGTCGCTTCGCCGACGATCTCGATCTCGGGGTGGTCGGCGAGCACTGCCCGAACGAGTCGGCGGGCCTCGTCGGAGTCATCGCAGATCAGAAGCCTGATCACCCTTACACCCCCTCGTGGTTCTCCTATCTCTGCCATCGGTGCCTGGCCTGCACGGCGAATACCTCGATCGAGGGATGTGGGCGTTGGAGGAATGCCGATATCCGGCGCGAAGGCACCAATGACCATGCCGCGACTGCGCTGGATCGTCCCTGTGCTGCTGCTTGTCGGAGCAGTGCCTGCCTCCGGCGTGGTCGCAGGCTCCGAGCTCACCAAGCCCGGCGTGATCCGCATCACGAACCGCGAGGCCTCGCGCACGGTCGTCGATCACGGCGTCCCGGGCACGAGCGCCGGCGACCAGTTGATCATTACCCAACTCCTCTACAACCGGCGCATCACTCCGAGGGCTCTAGGCCACCAGGAAGTGCTGTGCACGCATCTGGGGAGAGGCGGAGTCCTCGGCGGAGGCTCACGCTCGTGCAATATGACGTTCTACCTGCCGGAAGGACGACTGGTGGCGATGGGCGCCGTGCACAGCCTGCTCTTCTACATGGTCCCCGTGGTGGGCGGAACCGGGCTCTACGACAACGTCGGTGGCACCCTGACCGTCACATTCCTCGGAGGACGGCCGGCACGTCAGCTGCTGTTGTTTCGGCTGACTGTCTAGGCTCCAGGTCGTGGCGGACGTCGACACCGCAGCGACAGAGGAAACGCCGAAGAGCGGACGCGTGACGATTCTCGTCGTCGAGGACGACAGCGCGCTCCGCGAGTTCCTCTGCACGGCGCTGGCTGACGAGTTCGAAGTTGCGGGCGCCGTCAGCGGCGAGGAGGCCGTGGACCTCGCGCGACGACTGCGACCGGATGTGGTTCTCCTCGACGTCATGTTGCCCGGCCTCTCGGGCCTTGACGTCGTGCGCGTGATCCGTGCCGACCCCAGCCTCAGGGACACGCCCGTCCTTGTCATGACCGCGTTCAGCGAGATCGACGCAGGCGACGCTGAGGCCGCCGGCGCCAACCGCTTTCTCGCCAAGCCGTTCGACCTCCCGCAGCTGACGGCGGCCGTGCGAGACCTGCTGTAAGGCTGTGAGCCCAGTGGCGGACGTACAGCTCGAGCAGTCGCACCCTGGCCGGCTCGGCCGCATGCGCCGTCTGCCAGTGCTTCGCGCCTTCGGTGTGCGCGTCCCCCTCGTCGCGAGGATCGCGCTCGCGAGCGCGCTCCTCGCCGTGCTCATTGCGGCAGCGTTCGCCATTCTCGTGATCACGCTCTCCGACCTGCGGTCGACGACCACGGCTGTGAACCGCTCGAAGGACGTCACCTCCGCGACACTCGTGCTGGAGCAGGACCTGCTGCAGCTCGATGCCGCCCTGCGTGGCTTCGTCAACACCGGCGACCGGAGGTTCCTGGACGCGTGGCGGAAAGTCCGCGCGGACCTCCCGGCGTCGACCGCGACCCTCACCAAAAGCGCGGCCGGGAGCAAAGGACAGCAGCAGCGCGCCCGGCGCCTGGTCCAAGCGGTCCGCGAGTACGAGCAGGACTACGCCGTACCGATCGTCGGCATCGCGGAGTTCAGCCCGGCGGCGGCGCGCTCGCCTGTCGCTCTCGCGGAAGGGCGCAGGCGACTCGACGCGCTGCGGCGGCAGGTCACACAGTTGCTGACCACGGAGAACGATCTCGCGGCCGCGCGTACCTCGTCGGCAACGAACCAGGCGAACCGGGCCATCCTCGTGGGCCTTGGTGCGCTCGGCATATCGGTGTTCCTCGTCCTGCTGTTCGGCGTCGAGCTGTCGCGCGCGGTCGCCCACCCGGTGCGACGCGTGTCGGAAGCAGCGAAGCATGTGGCCGCAGGCGATCTCTCAGTACGCATCCCGGAGCGAGGCCCTGCGGAGGTCTACGACCTCTCCGCTGCCTTCAACGAGATGGCGGTCTCGCTCGAGCAGAACAAGCAGGTGTTGGAGGAGCAGAACCGCCAGCTCCGTGAGTCCGAACGGCTGCGTTACGAGCTGATCAGCGTCATCTCCCACGAGGTGCGCACGCCGCTCGCCTGCGTTCTCGGCTACGCGTCGCTGCTGCAGACGCGGCCCGTCGACGACGAGACGCGGGGAAAGTACCTCTCGATCATCTCCGACGAGGCGCGCCGGCTCGAGGGCCTCGTCAGCGAGCTCGTGGACGTGAGGCGCATAGAGGAAGGCCGGCTCGAGCTGGAAGTGGAGGCGTTCGACCTCGGGACGCTGCTGGAGGAGCAGGTGCGGTCTTTCAGTCACCGCAGCGAGCGGCACATGATCGACTTCGAGCAGGGGAGCAGCACTCTCGAGGTACGTGCCGACCGCGGCCGGATCGCACAGGTGATCGCCAACCTGCTCGGAAACGCCATCAAGTACTCGCCCGACGGAGGCCAGGTCGCGGTGGAGGCGGGAATGCGTCTCGGCAAGGTGCGCGTCAGCGTGCGGGATCAGGGAATCGGCATCCCCGAGTCGGCGCGGTCGCGGATCTTTACGAAGTTCTTCCGCGGCGACGCCGGCGCCGGAGGCATCGGTGGCATGGGCCTTGGGCTCGCAGTGTCGCGCGAGATCGTGGAGGCGCACGGAGGCCGCATGGGCTTCGACACGACGGTCGGCAGCGGCTCGGTCTTCTGGTTCGAGCTGGCGCCGGCTCCGTCGGCGCAGGTGTGAAAACTTCCTGAACTTCCCCGCGCCGGCTTGGCGGCTCGGCTATCAATCTCCGTATGAACCGCATCCACATTGCGACCGCCATGGTCGGGCTGGTGCTCGTCGTGCCGGTGGCGGCTGCGAAGCCAAAGGCACCCGTGTCCTCGTTCGTCGACCCGACGTTCGGCAAGGTGCTATCTCGTATCGACAAGCAGGTGCTCTACTACTGGCAGGTCGAGAAGAAGGCCGGCGGCAAGGTGCGTTGCGTCGGCTCTTGTGCGAAGGCCTGGCCGCCGCTGATCGTGAAGTCCGCGAAGCTCGTGCCGAAGAAGATCACCGGGCTGAGCGGCGTCTTCGGCACCGTGCGACGGCCTGACGGCAGGCTTCAGGTGACGCGGAACAAGCTCCCGGTCTACACGTACGCGCACGAGCGCCCGCGCCAGGTGCTCTGCGACAACGTCGACGGCTGGTTCGTCGTCCGACTCTGAGCGGTCGAAGACGCCGAGGGGGCCGCGACGGCCCCCTCAGGCGCTCGGGGAGGGTGCTGCGTGCTACGCGTTCGGCGGCGCGAGCGGGACGAACGAGCCGTCCATGGGACCGCCGAACCTTTGTCCGAAGCCGGGTCCGTGCTTTTCGAGGAAGGGCTCGCCGTTGACGAGGGCGTCGATCTTCGTCTCGAGCCGCTCCAGCAGCTCGTCGCGCTGGGCGGCGGTGATCTGGCCGTCCTCTACCGCCTGGTCGAGCCTCTCCTTCGCGGCGGCGACCAGCGCTTGCTTCGAGACCGTCGACGGACTTGCCCTCGGCCCTCGCGATCTCGGCCAGCGTCTGGCCGTTGCGAAGCCGTTCGTGGAGCTCGTCCTCGGTCAGGCCGAGGTAGTCGGCTGCGCCTTCGATACCTGGGCCGCCTTCCAGGTGATGCTGAAGCCGAAGCCGAAGCCAAAGTGCGGCCCCAGGAAGTCGCCCGCCTCGATCCGCTCGCGGATCGCGTCGGCCTGTTCCTCGGTGAGCCTGCCGGCGGCGACGGCGGCATCGAGCCTGCTCCAGGGCGGCGGCCTTGTACGCGTTCTGGAGCTCCGTCGTCGTCACTCCGAGCTTCTCGGCCACTGCCGCCTGGAAGGCCTCCTGCTCCTCCTTGGGATCGAAAACGTCCTTCGTGGCCGCGATGGCGGCGCCGGCTCCGACGCAGACGGCCAGCATGACCGCACCCACGACGAGGGTGCGCTTCGTGGCGAGTCGGTTGAGGTTCATCGGGCTCCTTTCGTCGTTCACGCTGCCCATCGAACCAGGCGACCCTGAGAAGCTCCTGAACGCTGACTAAGGGCTCTCTGTGAGTTGAAGCGTGACGATCGTGCCGCCTCCGTCCGCCCGCGCTGCGCTGACGGTGCCTCCGTGCGACTCTGCCACCTGGCGCACGATGGCGAGCCCGAGGCCGGAGCCCGGCAGGCCGCGCGCGTCCGCAGCCCGGTAGAAGCGATCGAAGACCTTCGGCAGATCCTCTTCGGCGATGCCCGGCCCGTGGTCGCGGATGGAGACGGCCGCGTCGGCCACGCGCACCTCGACCGATCCGCCGTCGGGGCTCCACTTGACCGCGTTGTCGAGCAGGTTGGAGACGGCGCGGTGCAGGCGCTCGCGCGAGCCGTGGACGACGGTCTCGTCGAGCATCGTCTCGAAGGTGACCTCGGGCGACCGGCGGCGTGCACGGTCGACGGCGTCCGCCACGAGCTGGTCGAGCCGGAGGTCTTCCTCGAGCCGCTCCGGCTCGCCGTCGCGGGCGAGGTCGACGACGTCGGCGATCAGTCGCGAGAGCTCGTCCAGCTCGGCATCGACGTCGTCCAGCAGCCGGCGGCGCTCGTCGTCCGGCAGCGCGTCTGCCTTGCCCAGCGTCTCGACGTTCGTGCGCAGGCTCGTCAACGGCGTCCGCAGCTCGTGCGATGCGTCCGAGACGAGCCGGCGCTGTGCCTCCACCGAGTCTTCGAGCGCCGCCAGCATCGTGTTGAAGGCGACCGCCAGGCGCCCGAGCTCGTCCTGGCGGTCAGTGTCGACCCGGCGGCGAAGATCCTGCGTCGCGGTGATGTCCTCGGCGGCCTCCGTCAGCCTGCGGGTGGGCACGAGCGCTGACTGCGCGACGGCGAGGCCGAGCAGTGCCGCCACTGCGCTGCCGGAGAGCGCGACGGCCAGGAGGATCCAGCGCAGCCGTTCGAGTACGTCGTCCACCTCTGTCAGCGGGCGTGCGATCTGAAGCGCGACGCCGTCCCCGAACGGGACGACGAGCGATCCGCACATGCGTGCCCGAGACGTTGGCGTCCCTGAAGAAAGCCATCGGCTGCTCCGGTAGCGACGCGTATCGTGCGCTCGTCCACCGGGAGCGCGAGCGTCGCACCCGGGCCCGCGGAACGTCCTGCCGTCCGCCCCGACGATCTGGAAATAACCCCCCGCCTCGCCGAGCAGCGGACCACGCACGTGTGGGAAGTCCGCGCCGAAAGGGGGTCCCTCGACCGCCGCTGCCCGTGCGCGCAGCGACTCGTCGACCTCGCCACGCAGTTCGCTGCGCACGACGAAGTAGACGGCGACGGACGCCAGGACGACGGCCACGGCTACGGCGAGCGCCGCGGAGAGGGTCAGGCGGGCGCGAAGCGTCATTGCTCGCGCAGCGCGTAGCCGATGCCTCGCACCGTGTGGATCAGCCGCGGCTCGCCGTCGGCCTCGGTCTTCCGCCGCAGGTAGCCGACGTACACCTCGAGCGAGTTCGACGTCGGCCCGAAGTCGTAGCCCCAGACACGCTCGAAGATCAGCGAACGCGTCAGCACCTGTTGCGGGTTGCGCAGGAAGAGCTCGAGCAGGCTGAACTCGGTGCGGGTCAGCTCCATGTCGCGGCTGCCACGGCGAACCTCGCGCGTGCCCGTGTCGAGCGTGAGGTCGGCGAAGTCGAGCACGTCGCCTGGCACTGCTCCATCGCTGCGTCGCAAGAGCGCTCTCAGCCGTGCAAGCAGCTCCTCCAGCGCGAACGGCTTGACGAGATAGTCGTCAGCACCTGAGTCGAGCCCGGCGACGCGGTCGGTTACCGACTCGCGCGCCGTGAGCATCAGGACGGGCACGGTTCGAGCCGTCGTGCCGCAGACGGCGGCACATCTCGATGCCGTCGACGACGGGCATGGCGACATCGAGCACGATCGCGTCGGGGCTGGCTCCTGCGACGCGCGCCAGCGCCGTCGGCGCCGTCCTCGGCCAGCTCCACCTCGTAGCCCTCGAGCGTCAGCGCGCGTCGCAGCGACTCGCGCACGGCGCGGTCGTCGTCCACCACGAGCAGGCGTGTGGGCATGCGGAAAGGATCGCAGGCGCGGCTGAGAGGACGCTAAGAGGCGCCTGCGGAGAGCCTCGATCGCGCTTCTGGAGCCGTGCCGTGAGCTCCGTTGCCGCCTGCTCCGTCGGCTCCTGCCGCTCGACGCGGATCGGCTTCGCCGATCACGATGCGCACGCGAGGTAGCGAGATGCGATGCGTCCGCGGCTCGAGTGTGAACTCGGTGCCGACGAGCGCGACGGGGATCAGCGGGGCGCCCGATGCGAGGGCGAGGCGCGCCGCTCCGCGCTTGTAGCCGCGCTTCTGGTCGGGCAACGACGTGCCTTCGGGGAAGACGACCGATGCACGGCGCCCCGCTCGAGCAGGGCCACTCCCGCCGCGACGGCCCGGCCGGCGTCGGCGCCGCGCTGGACCGGGAACGCCCCCGCGGCGTGGAGGATCTGCTTGACGACCGGCACTCGGTACAGCTCAGCTTTCGCCATGAACCGCACCTGGCGGGTGACGGCGATACCGAGGAAGAAGCCGTCCAGCACCGACACGTGATTCGCTGCCAGGACGCACGGCCCGGTCTCCGGAACATGCTCGCGGCCCGTGATGCGGATGCGGTAGACGGTCATGAAGAGCGGCCGCAGGATCTTCTCGACGATGGTGTAGACGGGGCGATCGGGATCCATTACGCCTCGCGAAAGCGCTCCAGCTCGCCCGCGATCGCCTCCAGCCACGCGCCTGCTCTAGGCAAGGGCACCGTTCGGCCACCGGGAGCGCGAACGGCCGCGCCGTGGAGTCCGCCGTGGATGATCGTGTACGAGGCGTCGATGCCGCGCGCGACGGCGCGCTCATACGCATGCCGCGAGCTCTTCGCCGTCACCCCGGGGATGCCGGGTAGCGGGCTGTCGAGGCTGCCGTGGAGGATGGCGAGCCGCTTGCCGTCGAGCGTGGAGAGATCAAGCCGCTCTGGCAGCCATGGCGCCAGCCCGACCACGGCGGCCACCGACGGCCGCACCGCGAGCCGCACGGACACCGTGCCGCCCATGGAGAAGCCGAGCATGAGCGTTCGCCGTGGGCGGAGCGCCGCGATCGCGGCGAGCCCGTCCTCCTCGCAGAGGTCGAGCCGCCGCCACGACTTCACGCGGTAGCGGACCTCGCCGAAGCGGAGCTCGGAGAACCTCGGCGCCAACCGCTCGACGAGCCACTCCACCGTCGAGCTCCATGTGCCCGCGACTTCCGCGCGACCGCCGCCGTTCACACACACGACCGCGTCGGGCCCGGTGCCCGTCACGCGCAGCTCGGCGCCGCTCTCTACGACCACGACCTCTCCCACGTAGCAATCATGGCCGTGTGACGCGTGGCTCGCCGCAGTAGACTCGTGCGCCGATGGCTGACCACGTGAACCGGCATCGCGTGGGCGCTGTCTGCCTGTTGCTGGCCGTGGGAGCGCTGTCCGCCGGTTCCGTGGGAGCGCCCCCCGCAGCAACGAGCTCGTCCAAGCGGCCGAACATCGTCGTGCTGATGACGGACGACCAGACCGTCGAGTCGATGCGGGTCATGCCCAACGTCAAGCGGCTGCTCGTCGACCGTGGAGCGTCGTTCGACTCGAGCTTCGCATCGTTTCCGCTCTGCTGCCCGAGCCGCGCGACGTTCCTCACCGGCCAGTACGCGCACAACCACGGCGTGTTGTCGAACCATCCGCCGGAAGGCGGCTACTACGCGCTCGACAGCTCGAACACGCTGCCGGTCTGGCTCCAGCGGTCGGGCTACGCCACCGTGCACGTCGGGCGCTACCTGAACGGCTACGGTGACAGGGACCCGACCGAGATCCCGCCGGGCTGGAGCGAGTGGTACGCGGCGGTCGCGAACTCGGCCTTCCGCTTCTACGACTACACGCTGAACGAGAACGGACGTCTCGTCACGTACGACAGGAGCCCCGCCGCGTACCAGACGGACGTCTATGCGCAGAAGGCGGTCGAGATCGTACGGCGCCGAGCGTTGGCCGGCGAGCCGTTCTTCCTGTCGGTGGCCTTCCTCGCGCCTCATTCCACGGAGTGGCCGGGACGTGTGGGGGAGGCCGCCATGCCGGCGCCGAGGCATATGGGTCGTTTCTCGTCCGAGCGCCTGCCGAAGCCGCCGTCGTTCAACGAGCCCGACGTCTCCGACAAGCCGTCGTTCGTGAAGCGCCTGCCTCTGCTCGACGGGTCGAAGATCGATACCGTCACGGAGGAGTACCGGCTGCGTCTCGAGTCGCTACTCGCGGTCGACGACGCGGTCGCGGCGATCGTCGGAGAGCTCGCGCGCAGCGGCGTGCTTGCCGAGACGCTCATCGTGTTTACCTCCGACAACGGCTTCTTCCACGGTGAGCATCGCATCCCCGGCGGCAAGGTCCATCTGTACGGGCCGTCGACTCGCGTGCCGCTCGTCATGCGGGGGCCGGGCATCCCCTCGGGGATTCGTCTACGCCAGCTCGTAGCGAACATCGACCTCGCGCCGACGATCGTCGAGGCGGCGCGCTCGCAGCCCGGTCGGTTGATGGACGGTCGCTCGCTCTGGCCCATCCTTCGTGACCGGGGCGTCTTCTGGGGGCGAGACATCCTGCTCGAGGGGCCGGGTCCCCATCCCGCTGCCCTGGCTTTCACGGCGCTACAGACGCCGCTCTGGACGATCACCGAATACGAGAACGGAGAGACCGAGCTCTACGACTTGGCCAAGGATCCGTATCAGCTCAGGAGCCTCCACGAAGCGTCGTCGGCAGCTGCCATTCGCCGCGACCTTGCGCGACGGCTCCTTGGACTCCGGCGCTGCGCCGGCCCCGACTGCCGGCAGGGAGTCGCACTCCTGCTCTCGCTGCTTGGGCGCAGATCCTGCCGGGCCGAAGTGGAGCTCCGCGGTCCCGACGCCGCGCGCATCATGCGCGTCCGCTTTCTCGTGGGTGGAGAGGAGGGCGCCTCCGACGCGTCGAAGCCCTACCGTGCGATCCTGCCGCTGGCGCGTAAGCCCGTCCAGCTCAGGGCGCACGCAGTGCTTGTCGATGGACGCGAAGTGACCCGGGACCGTACCCTGCCTTCCTGTGACGCGTAAGCCACGCCTGTCGATAGCCGCCGTGCTGCTGGCCGTTGGAGCGCTGTCCGCAGGCGCCGTCGGCGCGCCGACGGCCGCGTCCGGCCCGCCGCAGCGTCCGAACATCGTCGTGATCATGACCGACGACCAGGACGTCGAGTCGATGCGCGTCATGAAGAACGTCAAGCGGCTGCTGGTCGACCAGGGAACGTCGTTCGACAACAGCTTCGTGTCCTTCTCGCTTTGCTGCCCGTCGCGGGCGACCTTCCTCACCGGCCAGTACGCGCACAACCACGGCGTGCTCTCGAACAAGCCGCCGTACGGCGGCTACTACGCGCTGAACAGTGAGGACACGCTCCCCGTGTGGCTCAAGCGCGGTGGCTACGAGACGATCCTCGTCGGCAAGTATCTCAACGGGTACGGCGACCACGACAAGCACGAGATCCCGCTCGGCTGGACGGAGTGGCACGGCGCCGTCAACAAGTCCGCGTACCAGTTCTACGGCTACGTGCTGAACGAGAACGGGAAGCTCGTGAAGTACGGGAGGGACCCGGGGTCGTACCAGACGGACGTCTACGCCGACAAGGCGGTGGAGGTCGTGCGCCGCCGATCGGCAGGGAAGCGTCCGTTCTTCCTCTGGCTCACCTTCCTCGCTCCTCATGTGGGCGGGCCGCCGACTCCTGGCCGCCCCGCGCTGACGACCCTGCCGGCGCCCAGGCATCTCGGCCGTTTCGCCGCGTTGCCCCTGCCCACACCGCCGTCGTTCAACGAGGCTGACGTGTCGGACAAGCCCGGCTCGATCCGCAACCGCGCTCCGTTCAACGAGCAGCAGGTGGCCGCGATCAAGGAGCGCTACCAGCTGCGGCTCGAGTCGCTCCTGGCGGTGGACGAGGCAGTCGGCCGGATCGTCGCGGCGCTCAAGAAGCAGGGCGAGCTGTCGCGCACGCTCATCGTCTTTACGTCGGATAACGGCTTCATGCAGGGGGAGCACCGGATTCCGGTCGGCAAGCAGAGGGTGTACGAGCCCTCGACGCGGGTGCCGCTCGTCATGCGCGGCCCCGGCATCCCGGCCGGGTTGCGGCTGCGGCAGCCGGTTGCCAACATCGATGTCGCGCCCACGATCGTCGCGGCCGCGCGCGCCCGACCCGACCTGCCCATGGACGGACGCTCACTGTGGCCGCTGTTTGCCGACCCGGGCATCTTCTGGGGACGCGACCTCCTCCACGAGGGGCCGCTGAACGAGGATGGCCAGCCGAAGTGGACGGCTCTTCGCACTCCGCGCTGGCTTTACGTGCGCTACCTGACGGGCGGCGAGGAGCTCTACGACCTGCTGGTCGACCCCGACGAGCTCACGAACCTGCACAGCGACCCTGCATCGGCGGCGGTGCGCGCCGACCTGCGCGGGCGCCTTGCTGACTTCGAGAGCTGCGCCGGCGCCGACTGCCGTCGCGGCCCGGAGCTGTCTCTGGCGGTCGAGGTCGAGGGTGCGTGCCCGTCGGCGACGGCGAAGATCGCCCTCGCAGCCGTGGATCCGGGCTCCGTCGCCCAGGCTCGACTGCTTCTGCCCGGGGAGATCGTCGAGCTGGCCGCGGCTCCCTGGGAGGCCGTCCGGCCGCTCGGGGCCGCCGCCGCGAACATCCGCGCACACGTCGTCTTCAAGGACGGGCGAGAGATGACGCGGGACGCGGTGCTGCCGGCCTGCCCGCCCTCGTAGCGGCTAGCGCTTCGCGCCAGGCGAGCACGTCGTTCAGCAGGCCGAGGTCGTAGTCCGGCCCGTCGGCTGAGACGATGAGGTGCGTGATGCCGACCTCGACGAGCGCGTCGATGTCGTCGACGTTCTCCTGCCGGATCGACGTGCTGCGCTCGATCTCCGCCGGGTCGCGGCCGACCTTCTCGCACCAGTCGTCGAGCACGCCGCTCAGGTCGCGCATCGTCTCGACGTCGCCGAAGCCGTGCCAGATGTCTGCGTGCTCGGCAGTGATTCGCAGCGTCACCTTCTCGCCGCGGCCGCCGATGCAGATGGGTATGCGCCGCACCGGCGGTGGGTTCAGCTTCTGCCAGCGCTCCTTGATGATGGGCAAGTCGCGATCGAGGTCGCGCAGGCGGCTGCCGACCGTGCCGAACTCGTAGCCGTACTCCTCGTAGTCGCGCTCGAACCAGCCCGAGCCGATGCCGAAGATGAGGCGGCCGTCGCGAGATGTGGTCGACCGTGCGCGCCATGTCGGCGAGCAGGCTCGGGTTGCGGTACGAGTTGCACGTGACGAGAGCGCCGATCTCGGCACGCTCCGTCGCCTCGGCGAGCGCGGCCAGCACCGTCCAGCATTCGAAGTGCTTGCCGTCCGCGTCGCCGCTCAGCGGGAAGAAGTGATCCCACGTCCACAGCGACTCGACGCCGAGCCGCTCGGCCTCCAGCCACGCGGCGCGCATGTCGCGCCAGTCCCCGTGCTGCGGAAGCGAGCGGTAGCCGATCCGGATCACGGCGCCACTCTACGCCACAATTGCGTGATGGAAACGCTGCCGTGGGAGTGGTACGTGTCGCCGGAAGTGCTGCGAGCCGAGCAGGAGCGGATCTTTCGCAATGCCTGGCATTACGCCGGGCCGGCCGAGTGGGTGGCGGAGCCCGGCGAGCGCTTCCCGTGCCGCGCCGGCGATGTGCCGCTCGTCGTCGTTCGCGATCGCGACGGGACGCTGCGCGCGTTCGTCAACGTCTGCCGCCACCGCGGCTCGGTGATCGTCTCCGAGCGAGGCAGGCGGGAGACGCTGCAGTGCCCGTACCACGCGTGGACGTACGACCTCGACGGCCGCCTGCGCTCGGCACCCCGCTCCGAGCGCGAGGGGTCATTCGAGGCAGAGCGAGCTCGGCCTCGTGCCCGCCAGCGTGGCGGAGTGGGGCCCGTTCGTCTTCGCCAGCGCGGATCCGGACGCGGCGCCACTCGCAGGACGCTCTCGGGGAGGTGCCGGAGCTGCTGGAGCGCGGCGGCGTCGACGTCGACGCTCTCGCCTTCCGCGAGCGCAGCACGTACGCGGTCGCCGCGAACTGGAAGATCGCCGTCGAGAACTACCTCGAGTGCTACCACTGCGCGGTCGCGCATCCAGGGTTCACAAGGCTCGTCGACGTCGATCCCGACGCCTACGTGCTCGAATCGGGAGACGGGCGCTGGAGCCAGTACGGCCAGGCGCGCAACGGGGACGGCGCGTGCCAGTTCCACCTCGTCTGGCCGGCCCTCAAGCTCAACACCTACCCGGGGCTCGCCGAACCTCTCGCTCGGGCCCGTCTGGCCGGAAGGGCACGGAGCGCACGGCCGGGTTCCTCGACTACTTCTTCGGCGCCGACGTGTCGGCCGCCGACGCCGCCGAGCTGATGGCCTTCGACGACCAGGTTGGGCGCGAGGATACGGCGCTCGTCGAGTCGGTTCAGCGCGGCGTTCGCGTCGCGAACTGATCGAGCGCGGACGGCTGCTGGTCGACTCCGAGCAGCTGATCGCCGGCTTCCAGGGAAAGGTTCAAAGCGCCCTCTCAGAGCGGACTTTGTAACACTTCGTCGCAGTCTCTCAACAGGCAGTCAACAGAGAAGCAACTCCATTTTTGCAGGGTTTTTACTCAATCTCGGAGGCACCCGTCCGATAACCCTGCTACGGTCTGCCCCCAAGTACGTAACAAGCAGCGACGGCCCCGTGCACAGCTTGGTGGGCGGCACATGTGGTCATCGCGCTCCGTAGGTCAAGGAGGCAGCGTGCGCTCGAGACGATCACGCTTGCTGCTGGCCCGTCGTTTCGTCGGGCTGGCAGCGGCGCTTGGTACGGCGATTATGGGAAGTACGGCAGGGGCAACGGGGCGAAAGCGCCTGGCCCTGCGACCGACAACCAGGAAGCGTCGGCGCCTCGCGTTCTGACGAAGGCCGACCGCCGCGTGACCCGCCGGATCATCAACCAGCGCAACTCGACCTGGCGCTGGCAGGACGTGATGCTCAGGCCGAGCGGACGCCTTACTCCGGCGATTGCACGAGAAGTCGACGAGCCGCCCGTACCGCCGCTGGGTGCTCCGCGTCTGGGAGAGCCGCGCCAAGCAGGCGTGGCGGAAGGCGACAGCGGCCACCGCACTACGACGAGTGGATGTGCATCCACCGCTACGAGGGCAGCTGGGTCGACCCCGAACGCGCCGTACTACGGCGGCCTGCAGATGGATCTCTCGTTCCAGCGCGCCTACGGCGGCGAGCTTGCTCGACACGAAGGGCACGGCCGACAACTGGTCGCCGCTCGAGCAGATGTGGGTCGCCGAGCGGGCGCACGCATCCGGCCGGGGCTTCTACCCCTGGCCGAACACCGCGCGCTTCTGCGGCCTCTTCTAGCGTCGTCTCTGGCCGTGTCGTCTCAGGCGAAGCGGCGGGAACCTGCCACTCGGGCGACGCCGTGACGCCGCGCGACAGGCTCCGCTGGCGTCTCGTCCGCCGCAAGCGCACGAAGGAGTTCGAGGAACTGATCCTGCGGGCCGCATCGTCGCGACACGACCTGGCTGAGCGACGCCCCAGACGTTCGACGGCTCGGTTCCGTCGAAGCCGGGCTAGCTGCCGACGATCTGGACGAGCCAGCGGCGGTCGCGCTCGCGGTCGAGCTCGAGGAACAGCACGCGCTGCCACTCGCCGAGCAGTAGCTCGCCGTCGCGAATCGGGAATCGACTCGCCGGCGGTACCGAGCAGCATCGCCATGCAGTGGGAGTGGCCGTTCGCGAACTCGACGTCCTCGGGGCAGATGTTCTCGGTGCGCTTGTCCCAGTCGTCGTGCGCGTAGTAGTGGTCGTGCGGTACGAGTTGCCGCAGCAGGTCGACGAAGCTGTCGAGGAAGCCGTTCTGCGGCTCGGTGATGCGGATACAGCAGGTCGTGTGCGGCGAGTAGACGCAGGCGATGCCGTCGCGGACGCCGCTCTCGCGAACCGACTCCGACGACGTCGTCCGTGATGTCGTGGACGCGCAGCCCTCCCGCCGTTCGCATCTCCGTCTCGCGCTGGAAGACCTTCACGCCACGAGAGGTTAACGGCTCACGGCTTGCGTGGTTACGCTGCACGCGGAGGGCCCGTAGCTCAGCTGGTTAGAGCAGCGGACTCATAATCCGTCGGTCCCTGGTTCGAGTCCAGGCGGGCCCACTCACAAAGTCCCCACACGTGAGGCGGGACGGTTCAGGGTCAGCTTCACCACATGCCATGGTGTTTGGGCCTCCGCCTGGACGACCGCCTTGTCGCACACGATACTTCTCTCGTGACGGGCAGCCGGTTCCACGTGGAGAGGGCGCTGTGCGGTGCCCGGCGTCGCAGAGTTTCGGCGCGGTGAGCGGATTTCGATGAGATCCGACAGCGACCTTTCGTCCGAGCTCGCCGAGACGCGGCGGCGGCTGGCGGAGCTCGAGGCAGCCGAGGCTGACCGCCGGGATGCCGAGACGATTCAGGGAGCGCTCTACCGGATCGCCGAGCTCGCGAGCGCGGCCCAGGACATGCAGGAGTTCTACGGGGCAGTGCACGCCGTCGTCGGCGAGCTCATGTACGCCGACAACTTCTTCATCGCGCTCTTCGACGAGGAGCGGCAACTGATCAACTGGCCCTACTGGGAGGACGAGGTTGACGTCGACTGGCCGGCCGCCAACGCATGGGTCGATTTCGGCACTCGGCAGTCGAGGGGGACAACCGCCTATGTGCTCCGTACCGGCGAACCGCAATGGCTTCCGAGGGAGCGGCAAGAGGCGCTGATCGCGCAGGGCGAGTTCGAGCTCTGGGGCGAGATGAGCGAAGACTGGCTCGGAGTTCCGCTCACGTCCGAGGGGCGGACCGTGGGCGCCCTTGTCGTCCAGTCGTACACGAAGGAGTTCACCTACACCGAGCAGGACAAGGAGCTCCTCGCCTACGTCGGCCAGCACGTCGGCGCCGCCCTTTCCCGCGCGCGTGCGATCGAGGAGACGCGCCAACGCGTCGCCGAGCTGGCGACCGTGAACAGCGTCGGGCAGGCGCTCGCATCGCAGCTCGACCTCGATGCACTGATCGAGCTCGTCGGCGAGCAGGTGCGCGAGACCTTCGACGCCGACATCGCCTACGTGGCGCTGCACGACGAGGCGACCGGGCTGATCGACTTTGCCTACTACAGCGAAGCCGGCGAGCGACGGCACGAGCCTTCGCTCGAGTACGGGCAGGGGCTGACTTCGCGAATCCTCGACTCCGCTGAGCCGCTCGTGCTCAACCGATCCGAGCACTACGACGAGCTCGCGACGCCGCGCGTGGGAACACCTTCCCGCTCGTACCTCGGCGTGCCGATCGTCGTCGGCGACAGCGCGATCGGCGTGATCAGCGTCCAGAGCACACGAGAGGTGGGGCGTTTCAGCGAGTCCGACTCGGGCCTGCTCGCCACGATCGCGGCGAACGTCGGCGTCGCGATCCAGAACGCGCGCCTCTTCGAGGCACAGCGCGCCGCCGAGCAGCAGTACCGGGGCCTCGTCGAGGAGCTGCCCCTCGTCGTCTACACGGACAAGCCCGATGCCTCCGGCGCCACAGCCGGCATTCCCGTATACATCAGCCCGCGCGTGGAGCAGGTTTTCGGCTACTCCGTCGACGCGTGGCTCGAGGAAGGGTTCACCGAATCAGTGCTCCTGCCCGAAGATCGGGAGAGCACGCTCGCTCGTACGCTCGCCCACCTCGAAGCCGGTGACGAACGCTGGTCCATCGAGTACCGCGTTCGCGCGGCGGACGGGCGAGTCGTCTGGGTCCGCGACGACGCCTGGATCGTTCGCGACGAGCAGGGAACCCCGACCCACCTCCAGGGCTTCATGATCGACATCACCGCGCGGGTCGAGGCGGCTGCCGAACTCGACCGTCAGAAGCAGTACTTCGAGTCGCTCGTCGAGATCAGCCCGGTCGCCATCGTCGTCATGGACGCGGACGAGCGGGTGACGGGCTGGAACCCGGCCGCCGCCGAGCTATTCGGCTACACCCCGCAAGAGGCGATCGGTCGGCTGATCGACGACCTCGTTGTCGGGGGAGACCTTCTCGAAGAAGGGCGGGACGTGACGCGCGAGGCGCTGGAGGCCGGTCGCGCGCACCGAATCACACGCCGCTGGCGAAAGGACGGAACGCTCGTCGACGTGCAGATGATGTTCGTGCCGCTCAGGGTCGACGGCGAGCACGTCGGCTTCTACGCGATCTACCACGACATCACCGAGCTCCAGCACGCACGCGAGCATGCCGAAACGCTCTACGCCGTCACGCAGGTGCTCGGCAAGACGCTGAGCCTAGAGGACACCATCGAGGTGATCCTCAGCCAGTTGCAACGAGTCGTGCCCTACGACAGCTGTTCCGTACAGGTAATTCAGGGCAACCGCCTGGTCATCGTGGGCGGCCGTGGCTTCGACGATCTCGATTCTCTTCTGGGAGTGGGCTTCGACTTGGATGACGAGACCTACGTCAATGTCCAGGTCGTGAGGTCGAAGCAGCGACGAGTATTTGCCGACGTGTCGCAAAACCCGCACTTTGCGAGTGGAGTGCATAGCAGTGGACGCATTCGCGGAGTGATCTGTGCGCCGATGATCATCGGCGACCGCGTCATCGGCGTCATCAGCGTCGACAAGTTCGAACCGGATTTCTACACGGAAGACCTGGCGGAGCTCGCGACGGCATTCGCCACGCATGCCGCGATCGCGATCGACAACGCGCGCTTGCTCGAGACCGAGCGAGCCGCCCGCGAACAGGCCGAGACTCTCCGCGCCGCAGCCGAGTCGCTGGGGAGCACGCTAAGCATGTCCGAAGTCTTCGACCTGATCCTGTCGGAGCTTCGCAAGGTCGTCCCCTACCGGAGTGCCAGCGTCCAGCGGCTCGACGGCGACGAGTGGGTGATCGACCGCGGCTACGGCTATCCGGACCTCGACGAACTGGTCGGACATCGCTACCGCGTGAGCGGACCCAGCGATCCTGCGTGGGACCTGGTCGAGCGGCACGGGACCGTCATCCTCTCGGACCCCGCCGCGCGCTACCCGCAGTTCGAGGATGTCCACGTCGAGGGAAGCATCAGGTCGTGGATGGCAGTTCCATTGCTGATCGGCGACCGCCTCATCGGGATGCTGACGTTCGACTCGTTCGAGGCCGACTTCTACACCGCCGAGCATGCGAACGTGGCGAAGGCGTTTGCCGCGTTCGCCGCCACGGCGATCGAGAAGGCGCGTTACGTCACCGAGCTCCAGCGGGCGCACGAGGAGGCGGAGGCGGCGACGCAGGCCAAGAGCGCTTTCCTCGCGACCATGAGCCACGAGATCCGCACACCGATGAACGCCATCATCGGGATGAGCGGACTCCTACTGCGCACCGACCTCGACGCAGAGCAACACGAGTCCGCGGAGACCATCCGTACGAGCAGCGAAGCGCTCCTCACGATCATCAACGACATCCTCGACTTCTCGAAGGTCGAAGCGGGACGGATGGAGCTCGAGATCGCGCCGCTCGACTTCCGAGCCTGCGTCGACGGCGTGCTCGCGCTCATCGGCTCCGTGGCATCGGGCAAGGGCCTCGAGCTCGTGTCCGAGATCGACGAAGGCGTGCCGCAGACGATCCTCGGCGACGTCGGGCGGCTTCGCCAGATCCTGCTCAACATGCTGAACAACGCGGTGAAGTTCACGGAGGAGGGAGGCATCTCGCTGACCGTGACCACATCGGAGGCAGGGGACGACGAGCACATCGAGCTTCACGTGGTCGTCCGCGATACCGGCGTCGGGATCCCGCCGGACCGGGTCGACCGCCTGTTCCAATCCTTCAGCCAGGCCGACGTCTCGATCAGTCGGCGGTACGGCGGCACGGGCCTCGGCCTCGCTATCTCGAAAAGGCTTGCCGAGCTAATGGGAGGAACGATGTGGGCCGAGAGCGAGGGCGTCCCCGGCCGCGGCAGCGCGTTCCACTTCACGCTTGTTACACGCGCTGCGACTGAGACGGCGCCGCCCGACCTCGAGACGGCGCCAGGCTTCTCCGAGCTCGACCCCGAGCAGGCGTCGCGGCATCCGCTGCGGATCCTGCTCGTCGAGGACAACGCCGTGAACCAGAAGCTCGCCCTCCGCGTGTTGTCCCTCATGGGGTATCAGGCGGACGTTGCGGGAAATGGGATCGAGGCCGTCGATGCCGTGGAGCGCCAGGAGTACGACCTGGTCCTGATGGACGTACAGATGCCCGAGATGGACGGCCTCGAAGCGACACGGCGGATTCGGGCGCGAGTCGAAGGAGGGCCGCGAATCGTCGCCATGACCGCGAACGCGATGGACGGCGATCGGGAGGCGTGCCTCGAGGCCGGCATGGACGACTATGTCGGCAAGCCGATCAGGGTCGACGAGCTCGTCGCGGCGCTCGCGGAGACGCCCGCCAGATTGGGCTGACCGAGGTGCTACGGGGCCTGAAGAGCGACGAGCGCCTCTCGCACCCGGCTCCACTCGGCTTCGACGGAGCTCAGGCGCTGGCGCACGACCTCGAGGTCGCCCGCCGCCGCCGCCGTCTCCGCCTCTAGACAAAGCGAGGCGAGCCCCTCGGCTCCGAATGTGCGGGCGTTCCCCTTGAGCGTGTGCGCCGCTCGTCGGGCCCACTCGGCCTCGCCGGTCGTCGCCGCTTCTCGCAGAATCTCGAGCTGGCGCGGCGCCTCCTCGACGAAATCGTCGATCAGCTCGGCGACAAACACCGGATCGTCGCCCACACTCGCGCGGAGCTCTTCCAGTGTGCGCATGTCGAGAGGGCTCTCAGGTTCCGTCACCGCATGCGCGAGCCTATTTGACCTGCAGCCGCGCGGGCGCGAGGATCACGCGACCGATGACCGCGAGCATCCTCATCGCCGATGACGACAGCATCAGCCGGAAGGTTCTCCGTCGCCTCCTCGAGCAGGACGGGTACGAGGTCCGGGCCGCCTCGGATGGCCGCGAAGCACTCGAGCTCTTTGCCGAAGAGACGTGCGATGTAGTTCTCCTCGACATCCTCATGCCTGGGCTCGACGGCATTTCCGTGCTCGAGCGCCTGAAGGCTACGTCGGCAGGCGAGCACGTCCCCGTCATCATGATCTCCGCGATCGACGACACCGAGAGCGTCGTCCGCTGCATCGAGATCGGCGCAGACGATTACCTGACCAAGCCTTTCAACCCCGTGATGCTCAGGGCGAGAATCAATGCGGGGCTCTCGAAGAAGCGACTCCACGACCTCGAGCGCGCGCGTGTGCACGACGTCTTCTCGCGTTTTCTCCCGGAGCACGTCGTCGACAACGTGCTCGCCTCTGCCGACGACGACCTGCGGCTCGGCGGTGTGAGCACCGTGGGCACCGTCATGTTCACCGACCTCCGGGGTTTCACGGCGTTCGCGGAGGGGAAGCCACCGGAGCTCGTGATCGCCGCTCTGAACCACTACTTCGACGAGGCGAGCGACGCGATCCTCGAGCACGGAGGCACCCTCGTGGCCTACACCGGCGACGGCTTCCTGGCGGTGTTCGGCGCTCCCGATGGAGGTCGAGGACCACGCCGATCGCGCGCTCGAGACCGCTCGCGAAATGGTGAACGTCCGCCTTCCACGCTTCAACCACTGGCTTCGCGCGAACGGGCTGGGCGATGGGATTCGCATGGGAGTGGGCCTGAACAGCGGGCCCTTCATGTCCGGAAACGTCGGTTCGCTCCGCCGCCTCGAGTACACCGTGCACGGCGACACGGTGAATACGGCCTCCCGCATCGAGGGCATGACGAAGACCATCGGCTGCCCGATTCTCCTCGCCGACTCCACCCGAGATGCGCTCCTGCGGGCGCAGGACGACCTGAAGCACGTGGGTGAGTTCGATGTGAGAGGTCGAGAGTCGACGGTCTCGCTATGGACCGTCGAAGGAACGTCGTGGTCTAGAGATCGGATCCGTCCAGACCGACGCCGCCATCGGCGGTGCCTCGTCCGGCGCGCACGGTGAGCGGCCTACGCGGTGGCAACAGGGTGGCAACGAGACCGGCCGAGACGATACGAGACGAAGGAGTCGCTCGCGGCCGCAGTTCCGCTCGACTAGCGGCGATTTCTCAGACAGGCCGAGACAGCCCGAGATCCCGTCCTTCAACTCATAATCCGTCGGTCCCTGGTTCGAGTCCAGGCGGGCCCATTGACAGAGTGCCTGCCACGCAGCGGGTCCGGAGGACCTCGTCTGCTACGAAGTCTGACCGACAGGGAGGCATTCGTGGCTGTGCTCGACGATGAGGCCGCACGGTTCGCCGTTGAGGCGAAGTGGCAAGATCCCTCCGACGGGGAGGCCTAATGACGAGCGGGGCGATTCGCGCAGCGACGGACGTCGGCGGCACCTTCACCGACCTCGTGTACTTCTCGACCGATCCGCTTACCGGCGTCCAGGAGATCGTCACGGCCAAGTCGGACACGACGCCGCCGGACTTCGAGCAGGGTGTGATGAACGTGCTCCGGAAGAGCGGCGTCTCGCTGGAGGAGATCGCGTTCCTCGCGCACGGCACGACTCTGGTCATCAACGCATTGACGGAGCGCAAGGGCGTGAAGACCGGACTGATCACGACCGAGGGTTTTCGGGACTCGCTGGAGATCGCCCGGGGCAACCGGCCGGATTTCTTCAACCTCCACTACGAGAAGCCACCGCCGTTTGTGCCCCGG
Source organism: uncultured Actinomycetes bacterium (assembly GCA_963786725.1). Taxonomy (GTDB): domain Bacteria; phylum Actinomycetota; class Thermoleophilia; order Gaiellales; family Gaiellaceae; genus PALSA-612. The sequence continues at coordinate 142,415 of CAWBAD010000010.1, forward strand.
TACCTGCGTCGCGAGGTGCCGGGCCGAATGTCGCAGGTCGGCCGCGAGCGCGCGCCGCTCGACCTGAGCGGCCTGTCGGCAATCCTGGACGACTTCCGCGCCGACGGTGTCGAGGCGGTCGCGATCTGCCTGCTCCACTCCTACGCCGATCCGAGCCATGAGCAGGCGGTGCTCGAAGGTGTGCGAGAGCTCTGGCCGGAAGTCTCGGTCGTCGCGTCGCATCAGATCAGCCGCGAGTGGCGCGAGTACGAGCGGACGAGCACAGCGGTGCTCTCGGCGTACGTGCAGCCGGTCGCAGAGCGCTATCTGAGCCGGTTCGCGGACGGCCTCGATCAGGCTGGCTTTAGCGGCCAGCTCTACATCATGCAATCGAACTGCGGCGTCGACTCCGTCGAGACGACGAAGCAGATCCCGATCACGATGGTCGAGTCTGGGCCGGCGAGCGGCTTCTGGGGTGCGGCGGAGCTCGGCCGATCGATCGGTGACTCGAACGTGCTCGCGCTCGACATCGGCGGCACGACGGCGAAGTGCTCGCTGATCGAGGGCGGGCACGTGAAGATCATCTCCGACTACTGGATCGGACGGACCCGCCGCTCGGCCGGCTACCCGATCCAGGTGCCGGTCGTCGACGTGGTGGAGATCGGCAACGGCGGCGGCAGCATCGCGTGGGTCGACGACTTCGGCAGGCTGTACGTCGGGCCGCAGTCGGCGGGGGCGGTGCCGGGCCCGGCAGCCTACGGCCGCGGCGGGACCGAGGCGACGACGACCGACGCCAACCTCGCACTCGGCCGGATCAATCCCGCACTACTTCTGCGGCGGCGAGATCAAGGCAGACATGGACGCCGTCGACCGCACGCTCGGCGCGATCGCGCAGAAGCTCGGCGTCGATAACGCCGAGGCGGCGCGCGGCGTCGTCCGGATCGCGAACAACAACATGATCAACGCGCTGAAGCTGGTCTCGGTGAACCGCGGCTACGACCCGCGTGACTTCACGCTCGTCGCGTTCGGAGGTGGCGGCGGGATGCACGCGGTGGCGCTGGCGACGGAGCTCGGGATCGGCAAGGTCGTGATCCCGCGCGCCGCCGATGTCTTTTCCGCCTGGGGGATGCTGATGAGCGACCTGCGCCGCGACTACTTCGTCACCCGCCTGCTGAGCCTGAATGCTGACAATGCCGAGCAGCTCGGCGCGCTACTCGATGACGTGACCGGATCCTCCCTGGAACTGTTCGCGGGCGAGGGGATCGCGGCAGAGCAGGTGCGCTTCCTCCGCTACGGCAACCTTCGTTACGAAAACCAGGAGCACGGCGTCGAGGTGCAGCTCCCGGCCGGAGAGATCGACGCGGCAGCGGTCGAGAAGATCACCGAGAACTTCCACGGCTCGTACGAGCGTGAGTACACGTACCGACTCGACGCGCCGGTCGAGTTCGTCGGGGCACACGTCGTCGCGATCGCCGAGGTCGGAAAGCTAGCGCCGGTGCCGCTGCCGACGACCGGGAGGCCGCTCAACGACGCGCTGAAGGGCGGGCGGAAGATCGACTACGCGACCGAGGGCATCCACGAGGCCGCCGTCTACGTCGGCGAGTTGCTCGAGCCCGGTATGGGCTTCGACGGTCCGGCGATCATCGAAACGAAGGGCAGCACCGTCGTCGTTCACCCGGGCAACGAGCTGACCGTGGACGACTACGGGAACCTGATCATCTCCATCACGCTCAACGGTCACGAGGACGGGAACGAGTGACAACGACACACCGCGATTCGATGATCGATCCGATCACCCTGGAGATCATCCAGAGCTCGCTGCAGGCGACCAGTGACGAGATGTTCGCCGCGCTGCGCAAGACGGCGATGAGCGCGATCATCTACGAGGTGCTCGACATGGGCACCGGCATCACCGACGGCGGAGGGGAACCTCGCATCCTCGGGCGCGGGCATCCCCGCCTTCGTCGGCGTGTTGGACAAGGCGGTCAAGCGAGTCATCGAGGTGAACGACCCGGGCGACATCCGGCCCGGCGACATCTTCGTCACGAACGATCCGTACTACGGCGGCGTGACGCATCTGAACGACGTCGTACTGGCGATGCCGGTGTTCGCCGACGGCGAGCTGATCGCCTGGACGGCGAACATCGCGCACTGGAACGACGTCGGCGGCATGGTGCCCGGCTCGATCTCGAACGAGGCGAAGGAGATCTTCCAGGAGGGCCTGCGCCTGCCGGCGGTGAAGCTGATCTCGGGGGGGACGCCGATCAAGTCGGTAGTGGAGATCATGAAGTGCAACAGCCGGCTGCCCGATTTCCTGCAGGGCGACATGTGGGCGGGGATCGCCGCGGCTCGGGTCGGAGAGCGGCGGATTCTCGAGCTTGTCGGCAAGTACGGGCTCGAGACGTTCAATACGGCACTGCAGGTGTTCATGGACTACGGGGAGCAGGTCGCTCTGCCGCGCTCTCGAGGGGCTGCCGAAGGAGCGATTCAGCCTCAAGGAGGAGCAGGACAGCGGCGCCGTCTACGGGGTGACGGTCGAGATCACGGACGACGAGTTCATCGTCGACCTGCGTGACAACCCGGACCAGGACCCGGGCCCGAACAACGCCTCGCGCGACGGCACGATGATCGCGGCCCAGATGGTCTTCATGAACATCACGGACGCGCACAGCTCTGCGAACGCGGGGCACTTCAAGCCGCTGAAGGTGCTCACCCGTCCCGGTTCGGTGTTCGACGCGAGCCCGCCGGCTGCGTTCGCGACCTACTACGAGGTCGAGATCCGGCTGTACGACGTGATCTGGCGCTGCCTGGCTCCGCACCTCGGCGACCGGCTGCCTGCGGGGAGCTTCGCCTCGATCTGCGGAACGTTCATCGGCGGGCCTCATCCTGACACCGGCAGGCACTTCACGATCGTCGAGCCGCAGGTCGGCGGCTGGGGCGGTTCGGCGTTCCAGGACGGCAACAGCGCGATGTTCAGCGGCTTTCACGGCGACACCTTCAACTGTCCGGCGGAGGTCGCCGAGAGCCGCTACGGCCTGTACGTCGACCGGCTCGCTCTGAATGGCGCGCCGGGTGGGGAGGGCGAGCACCGTGGGGGCAGAGGGATCGTGCTCGACTACCGCGTACGCTCAAACGGCTGCTTCTTCACCTGCGCGTACACACGCAACAAGCATAAGCCGTGGTCGCTCCAGGGCGGCCGAGAGGGCTCGCCGAACCACGCCCAGGTGATTCGCAAGGACGGAAGCGTCGAGGACTACGCCGTCGTGACCGCGCTCGAGGTGAACGAAGGCGACGTGATCCGCCTGTATACCGGCACCGGCGGCGGCTACGGCGACCCCCTGCGCCGCCCGCGCGAGCTCGTGCTCGATGACCTGCGCAACGGCTACCTCACCGAGGAGCAGGCGCGCACGGTCTACGGGCTCGACTGAGAGAACCCCTTGACCGCGGGTAGCAACCCATTTTAGGATCGTCCATCGCGGCTTGTATCCCAGTTGCGGTGTGGGATCCAAGACGCCAACCGAAGGAGGAGTGATGAGACGATCAAGGACGCTGGTGCTCCTCGTAGCTGCGCTCGCCGTTGCCGTCTCGACGACGCTCACGACGAGCGCGTCCGGGCGCGGCACAAAGCAGGTCAGGCTGGGGGTGTTTCTCGCTTCGGCCGCGAACACTTATTGGACAGCAGAGCTCGAGGGCGCGAAGGATATTGCCAAGAAATACGGCAACGTCAAGATCACGGTCTTCGACGCCCAGTTCACGACGAGCAAGCAGCTCAACCAGCTGCGCGACGCCCTGATCTCCAAGAAGTTCGACGCGTGGTTCATCGGCCCCAACGACGGCGGTCCGCTCACGCAGACGATCAGGCAGGCGATCAGCAAGCGCGTCAAGGTCGCATGCACGCTCGTCCCGTGCGGTCCCAGCATCCGTAACACCAACATCCAGATCAAAGGCCAGACTGCGTTCGCGGGGATCGGCTTCTACCCGAACGGACAGCAGCTGGGACAGCTCGTCGTGCAGGGTTGCAAGGGAATCAAGGAGTGCAAGGTCGTGTGGATGCCCGGACTGCCCGAGCTACCGCTCGAGAAGGCGCGGACCGACGGCCTCTACTCGATTATCAAGAAGAACAAGAACATCAAGGTCGTCTCTGTGCAGGCGGGCGGCTACCTCGCCGCGCCCGCACTCAAGGCAACCCAGAACATCCTTCAGGCCAACCCCGACGTGAACGTGATCGTGTCGAGCGGTGACCAGATGATCGCCGGCGCGCAAAGGGCCATCAGGCTGGCCGGCATTCCGGACGGCAAGATCAAGCTGTACGGGGGCGGCTGCACGTACGAGGCGAAGCAGCTCATCCTCCAGGGGAAGCAGACCGGCTGCGCTGTCTACTTGCCTCGCTCGGAGGGGAGATTCGCAGTCGACCTGCTCGTCCGTGCGGTCAACGGCGAGCGAGTCTCGGGTCGCACCATCGACCCGATTTCGCTCAGCCCGATCGGGCCGATCGGGACGAAGGCGAATATCGCAAGGTTCAAGCCTGAGTTCCACTCGTAATCACATCGCACCGAAGTCGATGACGCGCCGCGCTCCCGGCCACCCGCCGGGAGCGCCGCCGACCGCCGTCGTCTCCGCCATGGGGCCCGGGCGCGGCAAGCTGACCGAGCGGGCCTACGTCTACATCCGCAACGGCATCCTGCGCGGCGAGCTACCGGTGGGCAGCGCCCTCGCGGAAGGCGAGCTCGCCGCCGCCCTCGGCATTTCCCGCACACCCGTGCGACACGCACTCGGCCTGCTCCTTCAGGAGGGCCTCTGCGAGATCGGGCCGAGGCGCCAGTTGCTTGTCCGCGGCTTCACGTCGGAGCATCGCACCGAGCTGCTCGCCCTGCGCGAGGCGCTCGAGAGTGTGGCCGTTCGCCGCGCGTGCGAGGTGATGACGATGGACGACGTCGACCACCTGCGCCTGCTCCTGCTGCGCCAGCGGCGAGCGGCAGACGACGTGCGTGAGGACGACTTCATCGACCTCGACGAGGAGTTCCACGTCAGGATCGCGGAGAGCGCGCGGTTGCCGATCCTCGTCGGCTTCCTCGGGCAGCTACGCGGTTTTGTGCGCGTGGCGCGGCTCGGAACGGTGCGACATCCAAGCCACCTCGCTCAGGTGATCGACGAGCACGAGGCGATCGTGGACGCTCTCGAAAAGCGGGACGCCGCGTCAGCCTTGGAGGCGCTGAGCGAGCACCTGCACACGAGCGACTACGTCCTCCACGAAAGGCCCGCCGCCCGAGAGAAGGTGAGTCGATGACCTCCCCCTCGTTCATCCTTCGAGGCGCCAGCGTCCTCGACCTCTCAGGCGGCTTCACCGGACCTCTCGACGTCCACGTCGAGGGCGGCCGCGTGAGTGCAGTCGCGCCGAGCCTTCCCGCCGGGAACACTCCCTCCGTCGACTGCGACGGGCTCTGGCTCATGCCCGGCATCTTCGACTGCCATGACCACGTCACACTGTCGTCGATCGACGGCTACGAATGCCTGCGCAGGCCGATCACGGAGTGGGCACTCGAGGCCGCCTATCAGGCGCGGGTGACGCTCGAGGCGGGCGTCACGTCCGTTCGCGACTGCGCCGGCGCCGACGCCGGCATACGGGACGCGATCGCACGCGGTTACGTTCCGGGCCCTTCGCTGTTCGTCTCGATCGTGCTCATCTCGCAGACGGGCGGGCACGGTGACGGCTTTCTCGCCGGGCCCGGGCTCGAGATCACCTCCGGTTACCTGATGCCGGACTACCCCGGCAAGCCGCCGTACCTCGTCGACGGTACCGAGGCAATGCGGCACGCCGTCCGCGCTGCTCTGCGTGCAGGAGCGGACTTCATCAAGCTCGCGACGACCGGGGGCCTCGTTTCCGACCACGACCAGCCGCTCGTCGCGGAGTTCACCCTCGAGGAGATTCAGGCGGCCGTCTTCGAAGCATCCCGCAAGGGAAGGCACGTGGCCGCGCACGCCTACGGCGGCGAAGGACTGGACAATGCCGTGCGAGCCGGCGTGCGCTCGATCGAACACGGCGGCTTCCTCACAGAGGAGCAAGCCGCGCAGATGGCAAAGGACGGTTGCTGGCTCGTTCCGACTCTGTCGGCGATGCGGGACACGCTCCTCTGGGCCGAGACAGGGAGGCTCACGCCGCCGCAGTGCCGCAAGATCCTCTCCTTCGGGCTTGACCTCGGGGGCGCCGTCCGCCTGGCCAGGGAGTACGGCGTGAAGATGGCGACCGGGACGGACTACATCATGCGCGAGCAGCACGGTAAGAACCTCGAGGAGCTGGCTCTCATGCGGCAGGCAGGGATGACCGTCGAGGAGGTCCTGCTCGCCGCGACCATCGGCGGCGCAGAGCTCTGCGGAGTCGACGCCGACTACGGGCGTGTCGCACCCGGCTACGTCTTTGACGCCATCATCCTCGATCAAGATCCCGGCGACCTGTCGGCGTTCGGGACACCGGGGTTGGTCACCGGTGTCTTCAAGATGGGGAGAGCTGAGGTCGTGCACGAGCGTCTCGCTGACGCTGGCCTCCCCGGCGCGGTCGCGGGGATCGAGCGATGAGCGCGGCGACGGCATCGGCCGCGGAGATGACCGAGCCGCACGTCGAGCTTCGCGGCGTCGGCAAGCGCTTCGGCGGCGTGCACGCCCTCGAGGACGTCGACCTCGTCGTCGAGCGCGGCTCGATCCACGGCCTCGTAGGCGAGAACGGCGCCGGTAAGTCGACGCTGGGCAAGATCGTCGCCGGCGTCTACCGCGCCGACGCGGGCGAGCTGTGGGTCGATGGCCGACGTGTCGACTACCACTCCCCCCGCGAAGCGCTGGCGGACGGCGTCACTATCATCGCCCAGGAGCCGACGCTCGTCCCGCACCGCTCCGTCCTCGAGAACGTCTTCTTGGGAATCGAGCACGCTAAGGCCGGGCGTCGTCAACCGGCGCGCGCTGCGGCGCCGGTTCGCCGCTCTCGTCGACCAGGCCCAACTCGAGCTGCCCGCGAACCGCCTCGCGCGGACGCTCAGAGTCGCTGATCAGCAGAAGGTCGAGATTCTGCGGGCCATCGCGCGCCAGGCGCGACTCGTGGTCATGGACGAACCGACCTCGGCCCTGACGGCCGACGAGTCGCAACGGCTGTTCGAGGCAGTGCGGCGGCTGCAGGAGCGTGGGACGACGATCGTCTACGTCTCGCACTTCCTCGAGGAGGTACTCGCTCTCGTCGACACCGTCACTGTGCTCCGTGACGGGAGAGTTGTGCGAACCGCGCCCGTCGCCGAGGAGACGCCCGACCGGTTGGTCACAGCCATGCTCGGTCGCACGATGGCACTTGCATTCCCTGAGAAGGTCCGCGCGGCGGACGATGCGCCGGTGGTGCTCTCCGTCCGCGGTCTCTCTCGGCCCCCCGCGTTCGAGAACGTGTCTTTCGACGTCCGGGCCGGCGAGATCCTTGGGCTCGCCGGCTTGATCGGCAGCGGGCGCTCCGAGGTCGCGCGGGCGATCTTCGGCGCCGACCACCGAACCGGCGGCTCGATCGAGGTCGGCGGCGAAGAGCTGCGGATGCGGACGCCGCGCAACGCGATCGGCGCGGGCGTTGTGATGCTGCCGGAGGATCGCAAGTCGCACGGTCTGCTGATGCTTCGCTCAATCGCCGACAACGTGACACTGCCCCATCTCGGCTCAGTCAGCGTCGGCGGCGTCCTCAACCCGCGGCGCGAGCGTCGCGCCGCCGTCGAGCTGATGCAGCGCGTGGACGTGCGTGCGAGCAGCGTACGCACCAAGGTGATGATGCTGTCCGGAGGCAACCAGCAAAAGGTGCTGTTCGCCAAGTGGCTCTTCCAGCGGCCCCGCGTCTTCATCGCCGACGAGCCCACGCGTGGCATCGACGTGGGCGCAAAGCGCGCGGTCTACGAGCTGATCCGCTCGCTTGCCGAGCAAGGCATGGCCGTCCTGCTCATCTCCTCGGAACACGAGGAGGTCGTGGGCCTCGCGCACCGCGTGCTCGTCATGCGGGAGGGGCGCATCGTCGCCGAGTTCGACCAACGCACGATGAGCGATGACGCGGTCTTGCGCGCGGCCTTCGCAATGAAGACTCCATCGGAAGGCCAGTCGTCGATGTGAGCGGGCGCGAGGTTCAACCTGCAGCGGTCGCGGCCACAGGACCCACCCGCCAGATCGAGCTTGCCATCCTCCGGGACTACGGAATCGTCGTCGCATTCATTGCGCTCTTCATCACGCTCTCGATCGCAAGCGACGTATTCCTGACGAAGCAAAACATGATCAATCTCGCCTTCCAGGCAGCTCCAGTCGGGATCATGGCGTGCGGCGGTGCGCTCGTGTTCATCGCCGGCGGCTTCGACCTTTCGGTCGGAGCAGTTGCATCGTTCTCGGCGGTCATCGCGGGGAAGGTGTTCGTCGAAGCTGGCCTACCGTTCTGGCCGTCGTTCATCCTTGGAGCGCTTACGGGGCTTGCGATCGGGATTGGGAACGGGCTGCTCGTGACAGTCGCACGCGTGAACGCGTTTATCGCCACCCTGGCCAGCTCGATCATCGTCTATGGACTCGCCGTCGCGGTCACAGGAGGCTTCCTGATCTCGATCGACGATGTGAGCTGGAGTACGCTCGGTCTGGGAAGCGTCTGGGGCATCAACTACCCGATCTTCGTCTGGGCGGGCTTCGCGCTCTTCTGCGGCTTTCTGCTCTCGCGGACGACATTCGGCCGCTACGTGTACGCGGTCGGCGGCAACGCCGAGGCGGCGCGGCTCTCGGGCGTTCGTGTCGGCGTCGTCCGAACTGCAACGTTCGCCATCTCGGGACTCTCAGGCGCCATCGCCGGCATCATCCTGGCCTCCGAGGTTGGGACAGCTCAGGCAGACGCGGGCAACGCCGGGTACACGTTCGACGCGATCACTGCCGTCGTGCTCGGCGGCGTGTCGATCCTGGGCGGGGAAGGCGCAATCTGGCGGGCGGTGCTCGGCGCGTTCTTCCTGCAGATGATCGGCAACGGCTTCAACCTGCTCAATGTGACGCCGGAGTACCAGAGCGTGTTCAAGGGCTCGATCCTCATCGTGGCCGTCTCCCTCGACGCGTGGGCGAGGCGGCGCCGCTCGTGATGCTCGAGTCCGGCTTTCCGTGGCCCAACGGGGCCCGCTGCGCAGCCTGCATCAGCTGGGACGTCGATGCCGACACGCTCGTGCTCCACCGTCAGCCCGAGCGCGGCCACGAGCTGTACGCCGCTCTGTCGTGGCTTCGCTACGACGAGGTGGCCGTGCCCGCAATCGTGAAGGTGCTCGACCGGTACGGCCTCAAGGGGACGTTCTTCGTCTGTGCCTGGTGCATCGAGCGCTACCCGGCGATGTGCGAGCCGATCGTCGCCGGCGGCCACGAGATCGCCCACCACGGCTACCTGCACGAGGCTCCGAACGAGCTGCACGCGCGAGGGGGAGCGCGAAGAGCTCTCGCGCGGCCTGGAGATCATCGAGCGGTTCACCGGGCGCAGGCCGAGCGGCTGGCGTGCCCCGTACGCCGCCGTCTCGAGCCGCTCCGCCGATCTCCTCGTGCAGGAGGGGTTTCTCTACGACTCGTCACTCATGAGCGACAGTCGGCCGTTCCTGATCCAGGCCGGCGGCGGTGAGCTCGTCGAGCTTCCCGTCGACGGGACGATGAGCGACTGGCCGCAATTCGCGCACGTCCCCGACCTCGGCTACCTGATGTCGCCGAAGCCCCCCGATGCGGCCATGGAGGTCTTCCGCGCCGAGTTCGACGCCGCGTACGAGCTCGGCGGGCTCTGGATCACGATCTGGCACCCGCACGTCTCCGGCCGCCCTGCGCGCATGCTCGCGTGGGCGAAGTTGATCGAGTACATGCAGAGCCGAGGCGACGTCTGGTTCGCCACGCTCGACGAGATCGCAAGGCACGTACGTTCCTGCATCGACGCGGGCACGTACGAGCCGCGCACCGTGTCGCTGCCCTACTACGAGTCGGCCCCGCCCGAGTTTGCGCAGCTCGAGCGGCACAGGCTGGGCCGACCGTCCGGAGGAATGCAGTGAGCGTCGCCTCGGTGCTTCGCATCGTCGTGTCACCCGGCGCGGAGGATGACTTCGTGCGCGCGTTCCGCGAGCTCGGTGTGTTCGACCACTCGGCTAAGAGCGGCGGCTTCCTGGGCGGGCGCCTGCTACGCCCGCTCGGCGCCGGAGATCCCTTCGTCGTCATCGCGGAGTGGGAGGACGCCGCGTCCTACGAAGCGTGGCTCGCCAACCCGGTGCGCGAGGAGCTCAAGGAGAAGCTCGATCGGCTGGTGGCCGAGGACGTGCTCCGCGGGGGGCTCTACGAGGACATCGAGCGCTAATGCGGAGCGTTCTCCTCGGACAGGAAGCGTCGCCCGTGAGCGCGATCGGGTTCGGCGCTTGGGGCCTGTCGGGCGACTACGGGGCCGCCGACGACGCCGAGTCGATCGCGACCATCCGACGCGCGCTCGATCTCGGAGTGACGTTGGTCGACACCGCCGACGAGTACGGCGACGGGCACAACGAGCGTCTGGTCGGAGACGCGATTGGCGGACGCCGTGACGAGGCCTTTCTCGCGACGAAGGCCGGGCTCGTGCGGGGGCAGGGCGGGTCACTGTCGGTCTGCGGCCGACCCGATTACCTGAAGCGTGCGCTCGAGGCAAGCCTGCGGAGACTCCGGGTGGAGTCCGTCGACCTCTTCTACCTCCATCGCACCGATCCGAGTACACCGATCGAGGAGTCCGTCGGCGCCATGTCGGAGCTCGTGTCAGTGGGGAAGGCACGCAACATCGGCCTCTGCGAGGTCAGTGACGAGATCGTTCGCCGCGCGCACTCGGTCCATCCGGTGGCGGCGATCCAGAGCGAGTACTCGCTCTGGACGCGCGATCCCGAGGAGCGCGTGCTGCCGGTCCTGCGTGAGCTCGGCATCGGCTTCGTCGCCTTTAGCCCACTCGGGCGGGGCATCCTCACCGGGACGCTTCGCTCATCCTCCGGATTCGAGCCGGGGGACTTTCGCCGCGACCTGCCGCGCTTCCAGCGCGAGAACTTGCGCCGGAACGTCCTCCTCCTTGAGCCGCTGATCGAGCTGGCGGCTGAGAAGGAGGCGACCCCGGCGCAGGTCGCTCTCGCGTGGCTCGTGCACCGCGGCGTCGTTCCGATTCCAGGCACCCGCCGGATCGCTCACGTGGAGGAGAACGTGGGCTCGCTCGCGATCGAGCTGACGAGCGCTGAGCAGGCGCGACTCGACAATGCCTTCAGACCCGGCTCCGCAGAAGGCTCTCGCTATCCCGCGTCGATGCGCACGCTGGACACCGACGAGAAGCACGACCTCACCGTATTGGTCGAGGGCTCCTGAGGCACGCCGAGGATACGGTCTTGCGATGAGCTCGTACCGGGTGGCCATAGACATCGGCGGCACGTTCACCGACTTCGTCGTGGTCGACGACGGCGAGCGCCCCGGCACCCACTCGGGCAAGGTGCTCTCGACCCCGGCCAATCCGGCCGAGGGCGTGCTCACCGGTCTCGAGCAGTTCGTCCCCGAGCTCCGCGAGATCGAGTTCCTCGTTCATGGGACGACGGTTGGCTTGAACGCATTCCTCGAGCGTAAGGGCACGCGCGTGCTGCTGTTGATGACAGCCGGCCTCCGCGACGCCTACTCGATCGCGCGGCACGACCGCAAAGAGCTCTACGCCCTCCAGTACCGGAAGCCGAAGCGCCTCGTCCCACGGCGCGACGTCCTCGAGGTGGCCGAGCGACTGCGGTACGACGGGTCTGTCGAGACGCCCCTCGACGAGAAGAGTCTGGAACCGATCGTCGCGAAGATCCAAGCGGAGGGCATCGAGGCGGTCGCCGTCTGCCTCGTTCACGCGTTCACGAACCCCGAGCACGAGCTGCAGGTCCGCGAGGTCCTCGAGCGCGAGTGCCCAGGCCTCTCAGTGACGCTCTCCCACGAGATCGTGCGCGAGTGGCGCGAGTACGAGCGGGCGTCCTCCGCCGTTCTGAACGCGTACATCGCCCCCCGCGTGGAGCGGTACCTCGAGACACTCGAGGACGAGCTCAGCGCCCGCAAGGTCGAGTCGACGCTCTATGTCATGCAATCGAACGGCGGTATCACGACCGCGCGCAAGGCGCGCGAGCAGCCAGTACAGACGCTGCTCTCCGGGCCCGTCGGCGGAACGATCGGGGGAGCTGCTCTGTCGCGCTCGACCGGTCGGCCGAACCTCCTCTGCATCGATATGGGTGGCACGTCCTTCGATCTGAGCCTGATCGTCGACGGTCACCCCAGCGTCTCGATGGAGACGGAGCTCGAGGGTCTGCCGGTGCTGATGTCTCTCGTCGACATCCACACGATCGGCGCGGGGGGCGGGTCTCTGGCGTGGCTCGAGGCCGGTGGCCTCCGCGTGGGGCCGCAGTCGGCGGGGGCGGACCCCGGGCCGGCTTGCTACGGGCGCGGGGGCACGCAGCCGACGGTCACCGACGCGAACCTCTTCCTCGGTCGGCTCGATCCCGGCTACTTCCTCGGCGGACGCATGCCGCTGGACGAGCTGGCCGCGCAGAGGGCCTTGCACGCGATCGGGCCGCAGGTGGGCCTGGACGACGTCGCATTCGCGGAGGGTGTGCTCGCGATCATCAACGCGAAGATGGCGGACGCCATGCGCACGATCACGGTCAAGCAGGGAATCGATCCGCGCGAGTACTCGCTCGTTGCCTTCGGCGGCGCAGGGCCGATGCACGCCGCCTGGCTCGCGGAGGAGCTCGAGATCCGCGAGGTGATCGTGCCGTCGAGCCCTGGAACGTTCTCCGCCTGGGGCATGCTCCAGACGGACATGCGCCACGACGTTGTTCGCGCGTTCTACCGGCCGATCGCGGAGCTCGGCGCCGATGACGTGGCGACGGTCTGCTCACAGCTCGAGAACGAGGGCTCGGCGCTGCTCGAGCACGAAGGCGTGCCGGCGGACGATCGCTACTTCGCCCGCTCGGCCGACATGCGCTACATCGGCCAGGAGTACACGGTGAACGTGACCATCGGAGCAGAGATCGCGCTCGACGGGATCGAGCACGACTTCCACGAGGCGTACGGCATCCGGTACGGGCACTCGACGCCGGGCGCACCGGTCGAGTTCGTCAACCTCCGCCTCGCCGCCATGGGCCGCATCGGCACGAGAGAGGCGCCGTACCGAGCGTCCGTCGAGGAGAATGATCCGCTGCTCGGGCACCGCCAGGTCGTGTTCGCCGATGAGAGATACGACACAGCGGTGCTCCTTCGCGACAACCTGAGACCGGGCGCCCGCCAGGATGGGCCGCTGGTGATCGAGGAGGAGTCTTCGACCACGGTCGTTCCGCCCGGCCACGTCATCGACGTCGACGACCTCGGCAACCTGGTGATGACGAAGCGATGACGCAGCGGCCCGACCCGATCACGACGGAGATCATCCGCAACGCGTTCGTCTCCTGTGCGCAGGATATGAACGCCACCTTGATCCGCAGTTCGTACACGCCGATCATCTACGAGGGCAAGGACTGCTCGGTGGCGATCCTGGACGAGCAGGGCGACGTGCTCGGACAGTCGCTCGGCCTGCCGCTCTTCCTCGGCAATCTCGAGATCTGCGTGAAGCTCGCGGCCGAGATGTTCGGCTGGGACGCCTTCCTGCCGGGCGACGTCTTCTACATGAACGACTCGTACATGACGGGCACACACCTGAACGACGCCACCATCTTCGGGCCGATCTACTGGCAGGACCGGCTCGTCGGCTTCTCGGCCACGCGCGCGCACTGGCTGGACGTCGGCGGCAAGGATCCCGGCGGGCCGATGGACTCGCGCGAGATCTACCAGGAGGGGATGCGCTGGGCGCCGACGCGCATCTACGACCGGGGTGAGCCGCGCGAGGACATCATCGATCTCCTACGTCGCAACGGCCGTTTCGGCTACTCGCTCGTCGGCGATATGAATGCGCAGGTCGCCGCGTGCCGGACCGGCGAGGCTCGCTTCCAGGCCATCCTCGACCGCTTCGGCTACGACACCTATCTCGAGGCCCGTGGGGAGATCTACCGGCAGTCCGAGGAGCTGGAGCGTCAGACCGTCGACGCGATCCCCAACGGCACGTACAGCGCGGAGGGTTTCCTCGACGACGACGGGCTCGGCCACGGGCCGATCCCGGTCAAGCTCCGCATCGACCTCGAGGGCGACCGCATGACGATCGACCTCGCGGGATCGGCAGAGCAGATGGAGGGGCCGGTCAACTGCGGCTTCGCGCAGACCGTCTCGGCCTGCCGCGTCGCCTTCAAGCTCCTCATCAACCCGGAGCGCCCGGTCGACGGCGGCACGTTCAAGACGCTCGAGGTGAACGCGCCCCCCGGGTCGATCTTCACCGCGCAGGAGCCGGCCGCCTGCCAGTGGTACTTCAGCTCGCTCGGCCTGCTTATCGATCTCGTCGTGACGGCGCTCGCTCCCGTCCTCCCCGGCAGTGTGGCGGCCGCACACTTCGGAGACTCGATGGTCGCCTTCCTCTCGGGCCGTGATCCACGGCGGGACGGCGCCCCATTCCTGTACGTCATGCCGCACGCTGGCGGCTGGGGCGCGTTCGAAGGCGGCGACGGCGAGGACGGCCTGATCAACAACGTCAACGGCGGGTTCAAGGACTACCCGGTCGAGGTCTTCGAGACGAAATACCCGGCTGTGATCCGCGGCTACGGCTTCCGCCCGGACACTGGCGGCCCGGGGCGCTTCCGTGGTGGCTGCGGCATCTACCGCACGCACGAGGTCGACCCTGAGTCGCGGCTCTACCTGTGGTTCGAGCGCTCGGTTACTCCCGGCTGGGGGCTTTTCGGTGGCCGCGACGCAGTCGGGCCCGACGTCGTGGTCGACCCCGATGGGCCGGATGAGCGCCATCTGCTGAAGGTGAACGCGCTCCCGCTCGCCGCCGGAACGATCTGGGAGCTCAAAACCGGCGGCGGCGGCGGCTTCGGGAACCCGCTCGAGCGCGACCCGGAGCGGCTACGAGAGGACGTGCTCGACGGGTACGTGACCCGCGCGAGCGCCGAGCGTGACTACGGCGTCGTCCTGCGCGACGACGTGAGCATCGACGAGGACGCTACTCGCCGGCTCCGCGCAGAGCCCGCCCCGCCCTGATGGCCACGACGCACATGCTGGGTCCGCTGCTCTATCCACTGAGCTACGGGGGCGAAAGTGGTGACCTGCAGGGATTTCCTGTCAATCGCCTAGTGCTTTGTCAGCGACAAGTGTAGAGGTGCGTCGCGTTTGTTCTCTGCACAGTCGTCCAACTGCAGGCCGACGTTAGTTAGCGATGACCGGCAAACTCACGGCCGACGCGATTCTCAGCCTTGCAGATCGGGGGTGTCAAGATCGCCGGTCCGCCTCGGACCCGCCAGAGCTCGCTGCTAGACCGCGAGCGCGTGCACCCGGTCTGCTGCGTCCTCCGTGATCGGTGCGCCGTGACCAACGCCGACGATGCGTGCGTCGAGGGCGGCCATCCGCCGCACCGAGACGGCGTGTTGCTTCGGATTCAGGTTGAACGCCGTCCAGCCGGGGCAGAGCGACGGCCAGGTCGCGATCGCGTCGCCGGCGATCAGGAAGCTGCGCTCGGGCCAGGAGAACGCCAGGTGGCCCGGCGAGTGGCCCGGCGCATGGAGCACCTGGAGCGGGCCGAAGGTGTCATCGTCGTCGAGCGTCTTCGTCCACCGGGCAGGGGACGTGCTTCGGCCGGTTCAGCCGGAGCCCGAGCTGGAACGGGATCAGCTTCAGGGACTGCTTCGGCAGGATGGTGACCGGCTGCGCGCGGCGGTCGCCGCTGACGATGTCGGCCTCCCAGGCGTGCGCGTAGACCGTCGCGCCGCTTGCCCGCTTCAACGCCGCGAGGCCGCCGAGGTGCGAGCGGTGGCCGTGCGTGATCGCGATCCGCTTCAGGTCGGTCACGCTCCTGCCGAGCCCGCGAATCGCCTCGAGCACGAGCCGGGCGTCGCTCTCGAAGAGCGTGTCGACGAGCGACAGCTCGCCGCCGTCCTCGATGAGGAACGCGCTCACGCGGCCGCCGGCGCGGTGGCCGAGCCGGTGGATGCCCGGCGCGAGCTCGATCACGCCGCGCAGCCGGCGCGCTGCCAGGGCGCGAAGGGATTCGCGACGCCGGCGAGCGCCGGCTCGAGCTCGGGGAAGTGGCGCAGGAGCAGCGTCCGCATCGAGTTGGCGTCCACCCAGTCGAGCCCCTCCTGCGTGTAGACCTCGGGCCGGTAGTCGCGCGTGAAGAACCGGTCGCTCTCGAGCCGGCGCGACGCCATCAGGATGAAGAGGCGGAAGGCGGTGTCGCTGAAGCCGAACCCCTTCGGCTTCCGCTCGGCGTACATCCCGATCATCGTGTCGACCCGCTCGACGTCGCCGTAGACCCGGCGCAGGCTCCTCGGCGTGCTCCGGCGTGTCGGCCATCTCCTCGAACGTGTCGAACGGCTTCAGGTGGAGCAGCCGCCGGAACTCGTTGTAGCGCGGCACGCCGCGCTCGCGCACGCGCAGGACGTCGATCGAGGCCAGGTCGATGCGCGTCCCGTCGGCGCGGTGGAAGTCCTGCAGGAAGCGGGGGTAGTTGTGCAGCGTGATCGCGCCGGGATGCGAGGTGCCGAACGAGTAGAGCACGTCGCCCATCGACATCTCGGTCAGCCGCTCGCGCACGTGCAGCACGCCGAGCTCCTCGAGCGTGCGTTCCTGGAGCACCGCGTCGCTCCTCGAGCGAGCGGAAGCTGAAGTCGTCCGGGATCAGCGGGTGCATCCGGTAGACGGCGACGAACTCCTCGGTGAGCGAGTAGGGGACGCCGTGGTGGTTCGTCGGCGAGCCCGGGATGCCGCGGATCACCTCGTTCGAGGTGAGGCGGCCGAAGCGCTTGTCGAGCCTTTCGCCCTCGAGCCCCCACCAGTTCGCCCGCATGCCGCGCACCGTGGTCGGGTGGGCGATGATCGCCGGCGTCCAGTCGACGGTGTGGATCTTGGCCATCAGCGCGGCGACGACGAGCCGCGCCTTGTCGAAGAGCTCGTCGTCACCGAGCTCCGGATGGGTCGCGTGCAGGTGGTCGCAGATCGCGTTGTGCTCGCGCATGAAGAGCGAGTGCAGGAGCGCGAGACCGACCCAGAAGTTCCCCGCGACGCCGGTGAGGTCGACGTGCGCCTCGATGTCCTGCGGGATCAGCCCGCGCTCGTCGAGCCGCAGCTTCCCGTGCGTCGCCGGTGCGGATCGCCTCGGCGAACGCCGGGTCGCGGCCGTAGATCTGCGAGCCGTCCCACCAGTGCGTGTCGTCGGTGACGAAGGTCGGCGGCCCGTCGGGGTCGGCGCTCGGATCCCGCCGGGTGCGCTCGATCGGCATCGGGTGCTCCGGCCACGGATCGTCGGCCTCGAGCGGGACGAGCCACGGGTTCTGCGCCTCGTTCTTGCCGTGGCTGAACCAGTCGTGCACCTCGAACTGGATCCACGCGCCGGCGAGCAGGTTGAGCGTCGTCGCGGGCTGGAACTCCTTGCGCGTGAGCAGCTCCCGGCTGACGAGCCGCGGGTTCGGCTCGAGCAGCCTGTCCTCCGGCTCGCGCACCGTCGCCTCGAGCGGGACGTTGCGGCCGAAGCGGCTGCCGAGGCTGCCCATCAGCGGGTCGTCGAGGTCGTTGAACGTCCCGTCGAGCGTTCGCGCGGTCAGGTAGCGCGGGTGGTCGGAGACGTCCGGCCTGTCGAGCGGCCCTCGGCCGGTGTCGTAGAGGTTCTTCTCCCGCAGGCGGTTGCGCAGCCCGATCAGGGTCACGAGGCCGACCGGCCACGGGAGCCTGTCCCAGCCGTAGCGCCGGTCGAGCTTCTCGGCGGCGTCGGTGAAGAGCGACACGGGCCAGCGGGACATGCGCACCCTCTCCTGTCGAAGCTCGGCCGTTGCGGCGTCGCCGCCGGGCCGCGGCTCTTCGTGGCGGCTCCACGACGAGAAGCGACCCAGCCGAGCGCCTCCATGAAACCACTGGTTCGGCCGCGAGTCAACGTGCCGTGGAGCGAATTACACGCTCGATCTCACCGGTATGACGCCGGCGCGCAGCGCGCCGCCCCGTGGCTCGAGCCGTCATCGGCGCCGGGAAGGACGATGCGGACTGACGACCTCTGGGAACAGGTCAAGTTGGTCGCGCGATCAGTGCCCTGCTTCGAGCCGAGTGCAGCCTTGGTCTAGCCGAGGGATCGTAAGTCAGCCTTCACGGCAGCGTGGCGAGCTCGTCGTCGCGCGACACGAGCGCCGCATAACGCCCCGCGAGCTCGAGTAGCTCCTCGTGCGTGCCTTGCTCGACGATCCGGCCGCCGTCGAGGACGACGATCTTGCTCGGCGTCGCGGACAGTGGAGAGTCGATGCGCGATCGCGATCGTCGTCCGGCCTTCCGCGAGCCGGTCGAGCGCCTCCTGGACGGCCCGCTCGGTCTGCGTGTCGAGGGCGCTCGTTGCCTCGTCCAGGACGAGCACGGGCGGATTGCGAAGGATCGTCCGCGCGATCGCGATCCGCTGCTTCTCGCCGCCCGAGAAGCGGTAGCCGCGTTCCCCGACGACGGTGTCGTAGCCGTCGGGAAGCGAGGCCACCAGGTCGTGGATCCGCGCGGCGCGGGCCGCCTCCTCGATCTCCTCGTCGGTCGCGTCGGGCCGCGCGAAGCGGAGGTTCTCGCGGACCGTGTCGTGGAACAGGTACGTCTCCTGCGACACCACGCCGACGGTGCGGGCGAGCGACGCGAACGTCACGTCCCGGACGTCGTGGCCATCGATCGTGACGCGCCCCCGCTCGACGTCGTAAAGGCGCGCGACCAGGTAGGCCATCGTCGTCTTGCCGGCGCCCGTCTCGCCCACGATGGCGAGTGTCTCTCCCGGCGAGACCGCCACCGACAGGTCCTCGAGCGTCCACGGCCCGTCGGGGGAGTAGCGAAACCAGGCGTGCTCGAAGGTGACGTCGCCACGACAGTCACCGAGCTCGACCGCGTCCGGCTTCTCGTCCAGGTCGACCGTCAGGTCGAGGTACTCGAAGACACGGTCGAACAGCGCGAGCGACGTCTGAACGTCGACGCCGACCGACAGCAGCTGCCCGATCGGGAAGAAGAGGCGAGTCTGCAGGGTGGTGAAGGCAACGAGGGTGCCGATGGAGATCGCCCCGGCGCCGTGGGCCATGCTCCAACCGCCGAACCAGTAGACAGCGGCAGGCATGACGGCGAACGTCGTCTGGATCAGCGCCATCACCCAGCGGCCGGCCATCCGCGATTGCACCTCGAGCCGGGCCAGGTCGGCCGGACTGCGCCGTGAAACGGTCGCCCAGCTCCTCGAGAACGGCCCATCGTCCGGCCGAGCAGGATCCCGGAGACCGACAGCGACTCCTCGACCAGGGTCGAGAGGTCGGCGAGTGTCCGCTGCTGCGTCGTCGTGATTCGCCGGCGCTCGCGACCGACGCGCCTCGTCAGGTACAGGAAAACCGGCAGCAGGGCGAGCGAGAAGATCGCGAGCTGCCAGTCCATGCAGGAACATGGCTACGACCGTCGCGATCACCGTGGTTAGGTTCGAGACGATGGACGTCGCGGTCGAGGTGACGACGGTCTCGACACCGCCGATGTCGTTCGAGATCCGCGACTGGATCTCGCCCGTGCGGGTGCGCGTGAAGAACGCCAGCGAGAGCCGCTGCAGGTGCCGGTAGACGGCCGAGCGCAGGTCGTGCATCACCTGCTGACCGACGACGTTCGACATGTAGGTCTGGAGGACGCCGAGCGCGCCCGTCACGATCGAGATCGCGATCATGCCCGCCGACGAGCAGCGTGAGCAGGGCGACGTCCTCCTCTGGAATCGCCGTGTCCAGGACCGCGCGCAGCAGGAACGGCGAGACGATCCCGAGCAGCGACGAGAGGCAAATCAGCGCGAGGACGGTCGCGAGCCGGATCCGGTAGGGGCGGAAGAGGCCGGCGACGCGGCGCAGGTTCGCCCGGCGAATCGCGGGATCAGAAGGCCGGTCGGGAGCCTCTGACGGCTGAAACCGCTGCCCGCGACCACGGCGTCCGTCCATCCAGGCCATTCCGGTATCGAAGCATGCGCACCGCGGGCGGCAGAGCTAGCTGCGCCTTTGCAGGCGCGAGACGCGTTCAACCGCACAGCGACGCGCTCGACGTCCTAGACCCGCCCGATCCTGGTCGTCGTCGATCAAACTGCAGCAACACTGATCATCCCGACGGTGGATGAGGAGGCCGCGGACGTGATGTCCGCGATCCGTGACATTCGCAGTTACGGCACCTCCCCAGTTCGCGTCGGCGTCGAGCAGGACGCGATGAACCACGGAGTGGATAGCCGCGTGGGAGAAGCGTCTGCCGAGACAGAGGCCGTGTGCGCTAGGCTCGAGAGCTGTCCGGTTAGGTCTATGTCGCACAGTTGGGCGCCAGCTCTTCCCGGGCGTCGGTCTTCCCGATTTAGCGGTGTGTTGGCGCCTGTGCATAAGCTGGAATCCACGCCCGGTCGATCGGGCGCGTTACGGCGGCTCCGACACAATCTCAGTCGGCGGCGGAGCCGTCATCGTTGATGGGTACATCCAGGGAAACGGCGAGCAGACGCCTAACGAATGCCAGCCTCGCTTCGCGGGGATTCTGTTCCATGCGCGTGCCGGCACTACGCCGTATCACGCGACAGGTAGCGGGCGACGTTCGTACTCCATGTACGCCGCGGTCACGTCTGTCGCATCGCGGCCGAGATAGCGCTCAACGACTCGGAGAGCGAGGTCGATGCCAGAGGTGAGCCCACCGGCGGTTGCCACGTGGTCGTGCTCGACGAAACGGCGGCCGCGCAGGACGCGAATCGCAGGAAAGGAGGCCTCGAAGTCGTCGTACGAGCCGTGGTGCGTGGTCGCCGCCATCCCGTCGAGCAGGCCTGCCTCCGCGACGATGTAGGCGCCGGTGCAGACGGACATGACGAGATCGGCCCGCTGGGCAACCTCACGTAGCCACTCGAGCGTACGGCCGCTCGATTGATGTGCCGGAACGACGACGACGTGCGGCTGTGGCGCTGTCTCGTACGAGTACGTCGGCTCGATCCTCAGGCCGCCGCTCGCTTCGACCGCTCTCGTCTCCTGCGCAACGGTGAAGAGCTCGAACTGGGCAGCGGCCCCTGCCATCGCCGCGTCCTGGAATACCTCCCAGGGGCCGGCGAGGTCGATCACATTCGTGCCCGGCCCAATGGCGACTGCCGTCCGAATGATGGCGTCCGATGGGATCGCGAGCGGTCGATCCGGTAGCCGGGACGTCTCCGAACTGGCCAGTGCTCGGCTCAGCTCGACCGCGGCGAGCGGAATGCCGACACCCGCGCCGAGCGCCAGCGCAGTGAACTCCCTTCGCTTCACCTCGGGAGTCGGTAGAGGAAGCCGCCCGTGTTGTCGGCGAGCCAAACGGAGCCCAGTCCGACCGCGAGGCCGTGAACGTCGACGCGCCCACGAGCGGTCGCGACCGTGGTCACAGCTCCGGCGGTCGTCACGCGTCGGACGGCCGTCATCGTCGGAAAGCCGGTCCGGTCGACGGCGGCGGTGCGGACAGGGATCCAGAGCGTGTCGGCCGTCGCGACGACATCGATTCCCGTGCCTTCGATATCGACAGAGCGACGGGTCTCTCCGGTTTCGGGATCCACCTCTAGGAGCGCCACACCGCGTCCTGTAATCCAGAGGGCTGTCCCCCGCCATCGCGAGGCGTTCGGCGGCGGCATTGCTGCCTGCGACGATCGCGAGACGCGTCGCGACGTTCGTCGCCGTGTCGATGCGGTAGAGCGTGTTGTCACGGTGGGTAATGACCCATGCCTTCTTCCCGACGAACACCATGTCGGCAGGTCCGTCTCCAACCGAGATGCGCGCGACGATCTTGTTCGTCCGGGGTGAGATGCGCAGGACTCGGGCGCCCTGGTCGTCGGCAACCCAGACCGCGCCTCCCCCGATCCAGATGTTGTAGGCCGCGATCGCGTCGAGTGGAATTCGCTTCGTCACCCGCGCGGTGCGAGGGTTGAGGCGGTAGAGGGTGGAGCCGGCGTCGAGCGCCCACACCGAGCCGAGGCCCACGGCGACGGCGATCACCTGCCCGTCGAGCTGCACGCTTGCGGTTCTCCGACCGCTGGGGAGCGCCATCCGCACGAGTCGCGCCTGCTCCTTGCAGGCGACCCAGGCCGTGCTGCCGCTGAGCGCGAGCGTCATCGTCGGCCAATAGGGACCCGCTCCAGCGCACGAGCGCAGCGCCCGCGCCTCAGGGATTCGTCCACCCACGATCTCGGACGACGAGCTCGAGCTGACGGCTCCGGCGGGCATCGCGACGCTTACCGTCACCGCAATGAGAAGCGCTGCCAGCTTGCCGCATGCCACCGATACACCGGCAAGCGGGCTGCCGGTTACTCGTCCGGTCGAAGCGATCGCGCAAGCTCGAGTGCACGCTCGAGCGAGACGCCCGCCTCCAGCCGATACGAGACGGACCCCCTGTGCCAGACGAGCGTGTTTCCAGACAGGTAACCCGTGAACCGCCGCTCCTCCCCGGACCTTCCGAGATAGAAGACCACGTGGTCGGCACGCTCGATCCAGATCCCCGGGGCACCGTCGACGTCGACGAACTTCGTGCTCGTGCCGTGCCCGACGAGCTTGTCGAAGAGAACGTCGTTCGCCTCCCACTGGGTGAGCACGAGCGACGCACCCTCACGTCCTCCGTAGATCGCGGTGACGATAGGCGCACCGTCAAGGTCGCGGTCGAGCAGTATCCGGTCTGGACGCTGAAGGCCCGACGGCAGGAGGAGCGTGAACGGCACGCTGCGTCGCGCGTCTTCCAGCTCGACCTGAGTCCCGTTCGGCTGCCAGGTGTACGACACCTCCGGCAGCCGGTCGACGCGATCGATCCGCACCCCGGGAACGAGATCGAGTGTGGACGCGGCGATCGCGGTGCCCGCGAGCACGAGGATCGCGATCGCGACCACCAGGGCGCGCCGGAAGCGACGCCGCCGGGGGTCGGGAGTCGAGGGCAAACGCGCGCGCACGCCTTCCGCCAACGCCGGGGTCGGCGGGAACCAGCCGACGGATGCGTTCCGCAACGCGGGCTCGGTCGTCATCGCTCCTCCTCCAGTTCCGGTCTCAGTCGCCTCAGCCCACGCCAGGCCCGCATCTTCACCGTCGCGCGGGCGACACCCAGTGCAGCGGCAGCTTCCGCGTCCGAGAGCCCGATGAAGTAGCGCGCCACGATCGCCGTACGCTCGCCCTCGGGCAACGCGTCCACCGCCGCGAGAATTCGGCCGCGGTCATCGCGCTCGAACAGCTCGTCGTCGGCCCCCGTAGTCATGCGGACAGGCTCGAGCATGCTCGCGCGGCGCTCGTGGAAGGTCCTTCTCCCCGAAGCGCGCCGCGCGTTGCGAGCCTCGTTGCCGACTATCCGGAGCAGCCACGGTCGAAACGGTGCTCCACGGCGGAAGCGCTCGAGCGAGCGATATGCCTTCACGAACGCCTCCTGCGCGACGTCCTCGGCATCCGCTGCCGACCTGACGATCGCGAACGCGACGCGAAAGGCAGCCTGCTCGTGGTTCCGGACAAGCGTCTCGTACGCGCCGTGATCGCCCTTGCGCGCACGCTCGATGAGGTCGGCCTCCTCGGGGGGAGGCTCAGGAACAGCCTTCAACGCAGGCTCGGTCACCGCACACGCACCACGCGCGAAGCGGCCGGACCGCGATTGCCGGCTCGGTCGACCGCCGTCACGACAACGCGGTGAGCTCCTCGTGGCAGGCGAACTCGATGGACGGGCTCATGACCGGAGAGCTCTCGATCCACGACCTCGGTCGTGGCTACCAAAGCGCGATAGCGTGGGCCGATCGAGACCTCGTAGCGGTCGACACCGCTGCCCGTATCCGTGGCTGGAAAGCTGAGTGTCACCCACCGGCCCGACGCGATCGCGTCGATGCGCGGGCGGGACGGTCGGGTTCGGTCGGTCCAGCGGAAGCGAAGCGTCGCCTGCACCGGGTCTGAGCCGAGCATGACCACCTCGAAGGCATTCCGCACCGAGAACTTCGCGCTCCGTGCACTCGCCAGCAGCAGGTTGCGCTGAGGGAATCGGCTGGGAGTGAGTCGCGCATCGTTCGCACCAGCGTGCACGACCGGCCACGGAACCTCTGGCCTGTACTCGATCCAGTACTCGTCCGCCCCCGAAACGACGTAGAGGGCGTGGGGGAGCGCAGAGGGACGATCGATGCGGGCGATCCGGTACTCGCCGTTCACGAGAGTCGGGCCCTCGCGCGCGATCCACCCGAATCGCCATTTCTCGAAGGCGTTGAAGTGCCCGCTGCCGTGCCCCATGACGCTGTACGGGCTCGCGTAGTTTTCCGCGCGGCACCTCGTACTGCAGATCCAGGCCGGGCCCTCCTCTCGCACGCCGTAGTTGTGCCCCAACTCGTGCGCGAAGAGATCCTTCGAGATCCTCCCGAGCATCCAGACACCCGGCGGGTAGTACGCACCGCCCCACGGGCAATCCATGCCCGGAAGGAGGTACGCGACCAGGGTGAATCGGCGGAGATCGACCGAACGGCGAATCGTCTCGTGGACACCCTGGGTGTCGCAGCCACTCGGGCGTCTCGGGAGCGCACGCGTCCAACCGATCACCTCGACCGATAGCGACGTCTTGCCGAACGACGCGTCGCGGATGTAGGTCACGGTCTCTGCGACGGCAGCTCGGGCTTCCTCGACGGTGACGGGCTCAGGACCCCAGGTCGCCAGAACGAGCCCGATCCGCTGCTCTCCGATCACCTCCCCTACCGACTGGGAGAACGCGTCGCCTGATGTGGCTGCGAGCAGCAGCGAGAGGGTCGCAGCCGCGACGAACATACGCATTCCACAGAGTTACACCGCCCGGCCTCGGGTGGTTACGGAAGCTCGGCTTGGTCCTCAGCGAGAGCTAACCCGGCGCGATGTTCTGGTTGAGGCGGAAGAAGTTCGTTGGGTCGTACTTGCGTTTGAGCTCCACGAGCCGGTCGTACTTCTCGGTGCCGTAGGCCTGTCGAACGCGGTCGGGTCCCTCGTCGCCGAGGAAGTTGACGTAGACGCGGTCGCGGGCGTGGGGTTGTATGGCATCGAAGAAGTCGCGCGCCCAAACGATGTGCTGGTGTGCGTCGGGGTCGTCCTCGGTCCAGACCGCGTTGATGTTCACGTTGAAGGCCGCGTCGCGCTGCGGGTACGCGGTTGCGTCCTCGGCAACGCGCGCGAGTGCGCCGCCGAGCTGGAAGACGATGGTGTACGAGCGGGGCGACGTGATCCGTGAGGTGTGGTCGATGAGCGTGTCGATCGCACTGTCCGTGAGCGGCGGCAGCTCGACCGATCTCCAGTAGCGGTGCCAGCCGTGCGGCACAAAGGGGTCGAACATCGACTGCAGCTCCAGATACGGCTTGGGTTCGAGGAGGTCAGCGATCGGGTTGCCGAACTCCTTGAGCGGGCGCACGACCTCGGCCCCGTCCCCGGGTGGCCCGGCGTAGCAGGCGCCCACCATGACTATCGGCTGGCCGTGCACGTCCTCTGGCAGGAACGGCAGTGGCTGCGCGACACCGAGCTCGAAGATCGTCGTGAGCTCGTCGGGCGCGGTGGCGGCGAACTCACGGTAGAAGCGCAGGGCCTCTAGGGCATCGTGGAGAGGGTGGAAGATCGGCCCGGCGAGCACGATCGGCCCAACCGGGTGCAGGCGGTACTCGAACGAGGTGACGATGCCGAAGTTCCCTCCGGCGCCGCGTATGCCCCAGAAAAGATCCGGGTTGTGGTCCTCGCTGGCGGTGACGAGCTCGCCGTCCGCAGTCACGACGTCGACGGAGAGCAGGTTGTCGACCGTCGCGCCGTATTTGCGCATCAGCCAGCCGATCCCACCCCCGAGCGTCAGGCCGGCGATCCCGGTGTGCGTGACGATGCCGCCGACGGTGGCGAGCCCGAAGAGCTGTGCTTCGCGGTCAAGCTCGCCCCACAGCACGCCCGCCTCGGCGCGCGCCGTCCTCGCCCCAGGGTCAACGCGGACGCCCCTCATCGGCGACAGGTCGATCACAAGCCCGCCATCGCAGAGCGCATGTCCGCCAACCCCGTGGCCACCGGAGCGCACCGCGACGAGCAGATCGCGCTCGCTTGCGTAGCGAACGGCCGTGACCACGTCGGCGACACCGGCGCAGCGCGCGATGGCGGCCGGCCGGCAGTCGATCGCGCCGTTCCAGATCCTGCGACCGGCGTCATAGCCGACGCTCGTCGGCACCAGCAGCTCGCCGCGCAGCGCGCTCTCCAACTCGTCGAGCCCCTCGGTCTCGCGCGGAACTGCCGTCTCGGTCGCCATGTGGCCACGGTAGGCACGTGCGGCCCCGTGCGGCTAGACCGAGATTCGAACCAACCGGTTCGGATTTCGAACCTGCTGCGGAGTGGGGGCTAGCATGGGTAGTGGTAGGCGATGCGAAGCTACGCCCAGTACTGCCCGATCGCCAAGGCAAGCGAGATCCTCGGCGATCGCTGGACGCTCCTGATCGTGCGCGAGATGCTCGGGGGCGCCAAAGGCTTCAACGAGCTACACCGCGGCCTGCCAGGGATCTCGCGCTCGGTCCTCACCGACCGTCTGCGCTCACTGGAGCGGGCCGAAGTCGTCGCGCGCCGAACCGGCCCCAAGGGCAGGACGCTCGAGTACCAGCTGACGCCCGGCGGCCGTGACCTGGAGCCGGTTGTCCAGGCGATGGGGGAGTGGGGCGTGACCTGGTCGGTCACCGATCCCCGCCCCGAGGAGCTGGACCCTTACCTCTTGATCGTCTGGATGGCTCGCCATGTGCATCGTGAGCAGCTTCCTCCCGGCCGAACGGTGCTCCAGTTCGACTTTCGCGATCCGGCCGAGCGCTACTGGATGGTGCTCGAGCCCTCGGAGGTTTCGGTGTGCCTGCAGCATCCCGGGTTCGACGTCGACCTCAAGGTCTCGGTCGATACCGCCACCCTCTATCGCGTCTACCTGGGACGGGCGGAGCTCGGCGGCGCGATGCGCACGCAAGAGCTGACGATGACCGGCCCGCGTGCGCTCCAGCGAGGCTTTGGTCGCTGGTTCGCCTGGAGCGCGTTTGCCCCCGCCAGCCGCCTGGCCGAGCAGCGTCGCACGGCAGCGTCGCGGCTAGGGGCCCCCAGCAGCGTGAGGATCGCGGAATGACAGGGCGAGCCGAGCCTTTCAGGCCGACTCCGGAGCAGTTCGACGAATTTATTAAAGATCTCCGCCGCCCGATCCCTGGTGGCGCTTATCGATCAGGCGCTGGGGCCCTTCCCACCGCACGTGGAGCCGTTCTCGCACGTGACGCGCGAGGGCCTCGAGCGTGTCTTTGCCGAGCTCAGGCTAGAGCCCGACGACCACCTCGTCGATCTGTGCTGCGGCCGGGGAGGGATAGGCCTCTGGTTTGCGCAAGAGTCCGGCGCTCGTCTGACCGGTATCGACTTCTCGCCGTTCGCGGTCGCCGAGGCTGAACGTCGGGCCGACCTGTTCGTTGCCGACGGTCAGGCATCGTTCGTCGTCGCCGATGCGAGAGAAACCTCGCTCGAACGGCAGAGCGTCGACGCTGTCGTCTGCATCGACTCGTTGCAACTGCTTCCCGACGGGGAAGCAGCCCTGCGTGAGGCAGGCGGCCTGCTACGCGGCGACGGGCGGATCGTCCTCACGACCATAGAGCTCGACGAGACCCCTCCAGGCCGGGCTCCCATGCCTGACGTCGCTCGACTCGCCGAGGCCGCCGGCCTCCAGGTCGTTCTCCGCGAGGAGCACCCGGAATGGCTCGAAGGTCACCGAGCGCTGCACGAGAACGTGATCGCCGCCGACAGCGAGGACGCCGAGCAAGCCATCCGCTGGTTGGCGGATGAGGCCCGAGCTTTTCTCCCCCGCCTGGCGGACGCACGGCGCGTGCTGCTGGTGGCGGCCCGACGAAGTTGAGATTTCCAGTGGCGGTGCCAGCGGCTAGGGACCCTCGACAAGTGAGAATCGCGGAATGACAGGGCGAGCTGTGGCGGGGAGTGCAGTGCCCGGCGTGGCGAAGCTGTACACGAACAACGCCGACCTGTACGACATTGCGTTCGACTGGGACATCAGCGGGGAGGTTCGGTGGCTGTTGGAGCGGCTCGGCCCGCGGTGCCGTCGTGTCGTAGAACCCGGATGCGGCAGCGGGAGGATGCTCGACGCACTTGGCGCCCACGGCCTGGAGACGGTCGGGATCGACTCCTCGCCGACGATGGTCGCGCTCGCCCGTCAACGACTTGCGGGCCGCGCAGTCGTCCACCTCGCCGACATGACGGACTTCGACCTCGGTCGTATGTTCGAGGGCGCCGTCTGTCCGATCAACACGCTGTGCCACCTCAAGCGAGCAGAGCTGACGCGTCACCTCGAAGCCATGGCACGCCATCTCGAGCCCGGCGCCCGCTATCTCGTCCAGGTCGGACTGGCCGACCCAGAACGGCGCGCACCGCTAGCGAGCTCACACTGGGAAGCGAGCCGCGGCGACACGCAGCTTCGAATCGATTGGGTCGAAGAAGAGCTGGACGTGGTCGCGGGACGGTCGAGGCAGCGATCGCGGATCCACGTGCTAAGCGGGCCGCGCGCGGGCGAGGTCGTCGAGGAGTTCCACGACATGACCGCCTGGACCCCACGCGCCTGGCGCTCAGCGATCAAGAGGTCACCGTTCACCGTCATCGCTACATACGACGGTGGGGAGGAGGCTAGACCACGGGTTGATGCAACCGCGTTAGGCGGGCTGCTGTGGCATGAGCTGAGGCGTGATGGTTAAATCCGTCGGTCTTTGGTTCGAGTCCAGGCGGACCCATCAAGAGCAGCCGCCGCGCTCACGCTCGCTCCTGCGCGGCGTCGACGCCGACGATCTCGTAAGCCGTGACCGGGCGCGAGAAACCCTTTAGCTGAAGCTCGCTGATCTCGTTTGAGAGGACGACGCTCTCGACCGAGGCGTGGACACGCTGACTGACCAGGATCTGCCCGGCGTCGGCAGCGTCGCAAAGGCGAGCCGCAAGGTTCGTCACAGTTCCAATAGCGGCGTAGTCGAAGCGGCCCCCAAACCCGACGCGGCCGAGCGTCGCGTACCCCTGCGCGATACCGACTCCGAAGCCGAGGTCGTGCCCGCTGCGATGCCAGCCCTCGGCGAGCTCTCCTATGCGATCCCGCATCGCGACGCCCATCTGAACGGAACGGAGCGGAGCATCGGTACACGGCATCGGATCGTTGAAGAAGACCATGAGCCCGTCCCCGGTGAAGCGCTCCAGCGTACCCTGGAAGTGATGGACGAGATCTCCCAGCGCCTCGTGATATTCGCTCAGTACGCTCATCGTCACCTCGGGCTCGACGGTCTCGGCGAAAGAGGTGAAGCCGCGGAGATCGCAAAACACGACCGTGATCTCGCGCCGGTGGCTCTCGAGGAAAGACTCTTCTCCGGACGAGACGATCAGGTCGGCGACCTGCGGCGAGAGGAAGCGCTTCAATCGCGCCATGCGGTCGAGCTGCGTGACCTGTTCCTCGACCCGCGTTTCGAGCTGTTGATTCCAGTCGGCGAGCTCGCGCGTCTTGAGCGTCAGCTCCTGGTAGAGCCGTGCATTCTGGATCGCGAGCGCGGACTGGCTCGCGAACGTCTCGAGCAGCTCGGTGATCTGTTTCGAGAACTCACCCGTCGTGCGCCGGCGGACGACGAGTGCACCGAGAATTCGATCGTCGCGGAGAAGCGGCACGGCGAGCATCGACCGCCATCCGGCCCGCGCGAGCTGGTCGAGGTGGGCGTCGGGCGGTGCTTTACCGATGTCCGGGACAGCGAGTGAGGTGCCGCCTGCAGCTGCACGCCCGACGAGCGTGTCATCCAGGCCGACCCGCGTTGCCATGAGAGCGGCGAGTAGCTCGTCGCTTGTTCCATAAGCGGTCCGGACGCGAAACTCCTGCGCGTCGTCGTCGAACTCGAAGATCGATCCGCCCTCGGTGCCGGAGAGCCGTACCGCGTGCTTCACGATCGTCGATAGCACTTCCTCTAGGTCGAGGCTCGAGCTCACCGCCTCACCGACCTCGTTTAGTCCTTGCAGCTGGTCTACGGAACGTGCGAGGTCTCGTGTGCGCTGGTCGAGCTCCTGCATCAAGTTCGCGTTCCGGATCGCGATGGCGCCCTGGGCGGCGAAGGTCATGGCGTGTCCGATCTCCCGTTCGCTGAACGGGTTGACTCGACGCCGCCACAACGAGATCACGGCAATGACCTCGTCTTCGGTCTGGATCGGGACCCCGACGATGGTCCGGAATCCCCCGAGCCGCTGCCGAAGCTGCTGCTCATCCGTGTCGTACTCCGGGTCGTTGCCGATGTCCGCCGACATCACGGCTTGCCGCTCGAGCGCCACACGGCCGACGAGCGTGCCGGGACCAGGCGGAATCTCACGCGTTGTGATCAATGATCGGTATTCGTCCGAGCCGCCCGAGGCGCAGGCGAGCCGGAAGTGGTCATTCTCGCGGACGAAAAACTGCCCAGCGTCAGCGTGGCACAACCGGATCGCATTCTCGAGCACCGTCTCGAAGATGGGACCGAGCTCGAAGTCCGAACGACCCACCGCGAGCAGAACCTCGCTCGTCGCCGTCTGCTGCTCGACCAGTTCTGCGAGCTCGCGGGAGACAGCCTCGACCTGCGAGTTC
Source organism: uncultured Actinomycetes bacterium (assembly GCA_963786725.1). GTDB lineage: Bacteria > Actinomycetota > Thermoleophilia > Gaiellales > Gaiellaceae > PALSA-612. Next base: position 173,075 of record CAWBAD010000010.1, read on the forward strand.
GTAGGTTGCCGCGGTGCCGAAGGCTCACCGTTCACCGCTCACCTGCCTTTGGCTGAGTCGCGGCTACATTCCGGATCGCATTGCCAACGAAAGTCACATCGGCAACAAGAATCTCACACGGATTACCGGCTGCCAAGACACGATCGAGTACTGCGCTAACACACGACGCGCTGTCGCAAACGGCCTCCCTTGACGGCAACGCCGGCCCGCACCGTACCTCGCAGTGGCAACGGGGTGGTAACGAGACCGGCCGAGACGACACGAGATGCGTTATCCCGCCGCGCGCGTGATTTCGCTCAATAGCGGCGAAATACTCAGATGGGCCGAGACAGCCCGAGATCGCGTCCTTCAACTCATAATCCGTCGGTCCCTGGTTCGAGTCCAGGCGGGCCCATCGAGAAGGTGCTGGAAACGGGGACGATTTCTCCATCGCCTGTCTCGTCGGGCTCGGCGATCGTGTCCCGAACGTGTCCCGAAACCGGACCTTGAGCTGCCGTGACGAGCTGGCTGAGCTTGTCTGCCGCGTCGATCTGCGGGACGTGATGCACGTAGCGGCCGAAATGCTTCGTGGGCTGATATCGGTGCCGTGCTCCGGTAGCCGTCACTTCACCACGGACACCTGTGTCGCCTGGGCGAGCGTACTGTCGCTCGAGCCTCGAGCCGGTGGCCGAAGAAGGGCATCTAGCGCTCTCGCTCGTCGCGGACTAGGCTCGCGACGATGAGCGACTGCACGCACACGGAGCAGTCCGCCGAGACGCTCCGCTGCGTCGAGTGCGCCGCTACGTCGACGGACGGGCTCAGCTGGCGTGCGCTGCTCACGGCTGGCGATGAGGAGGCAGAGGACAACGGCGAGGTCGCCGTCTACTGCCCGAAGCATGCGGCGCGGGAGTTCGGGGAGTAGTCATGAGCTGGACGAAGGGTTGGGAGGATCTGGCTCTGGGCGGTCGGGGTAGTCGCGGCCGGGTACGTCTCGTGCTTCCTGTACGCGTGGTTAGGGACGTAATCCAGCGGCCCGCTCTGATCATCCTTGCCGCTTTCATCATGGCGCTCGCTGCCTGCGGTGGCTCTGGCGATGATGAGGTGTCTGCAACGTCTAGCAGTGAAAATCAGACTCAGGAGACGACAGCTCCTCAGGAGCCCGAGGAGTCGCCGGATGCGTTCATGAAGCGGCTGCTCGAATACGGCTTCAACGGACAGTTCGGCCGAGCCTGGGACGAACTCCATCCGGGCCAGCAGGCGATCGTCTCGCGGGAGAAGTTTCAAGAGTGTGCAGTCGAGGACTTTCCAAGCGCTCCACTCAAATCCATTAAGACGGTCGAGATCTCCGACGACCCCATCGATCTGCCGGGAATCCCGCAGAAGACCTCGAAGGCCGTCACGCTCAAAGTCACCGTTGGGCAGGGGTCGACCACCGACTCTGACACGCTGACGCTTCACGCAATCCTCTTAGACGGGCGCTGGGTGTGGGTGCTCCAACCTGCGTGGATGTCGCCAGGAAGCTGCCCCTGACCAGCGCCGGGGGGCGAAGGGGGACAAGGACGTCGCGCCCAGCGGGACATGCACGCGCGTTGTTCGTCGGCCCATCGACCGCGAGCAGCACCAAAGGGTCGTTGGCGTAGAAGAGCCGCAGGTCACTGCTCCACTGCCTCGCACCGATTCGCCAGGCTGCGGCTAGGGCGACTACATGGTCGAGCTGGACCGCAGCGGTCACTACCCGGGCGTCTCAGAGCGAGGGACGCGAATGGACGACCAAGGCCATGTCGCGGCTGATCGGCATCAACTCGCGCCACCGGAGCCCTGCTCGTGACGAGACTCGAGGCTGTCCTGCGGGCCGCCCAGGCGAGCCTCGCGCGCGGCGACGAGCGCCGCGGTCGCCACCACGGCAGCGAGCACGTATGCGATCAGTGCGGCCCGCCGGTTCTCGTCGCGGTAGAACAAATGGCTGGCCTCCAGTACGAGGAGCCACGCGATTGCCGCCGTCGCAGCGCTGAAGGCTGCGTAGGCCCAGTGCGCGCGAGCTGCTCGCAGAGCGTCACACACGCCGATCGCGAGGAGGATGAACAAAGGTACGGCGAACGGCAAGATCGCGAGCCAGTTGCTGCTCTCGCCGCCGCTCGCCACCGTCTTGACGAACGTGCCGGAGCGGAGCTCGCGCATCCAGCGCTCCTCCTCGCCGCCGCCGAGCATCGGCGTGGTGGCGGTCACGAGCGCCATCGCGCTCACCGAGGCGGCGAGCAGCGCTGCCGACGCGCCGGGTGACGCCCGGGTTGCCAATCCGACCGAGACGAGGAGGAACGGAAGGATCGCAATCAGGAACCTGGGGCCTGGGGTGTCGCCTCCGAACGGGCCTGCAGTGTTCAGCGTGTAGCCCGCGTTGTAGACGAGAAACGTCGCGACGAGCGCGCCGAGCAACACGGCCTCGCGGCGAGCCCGACGGTAGAGGAGAACGATCCCGGCGGCTCCGATGACGCAGATCGGCGACAGCGTCACGAGCCCCCGAGGCGAGAAGAGGATCTCGGCGAGGGCGTCTCCGCTCGGCCACGTGATCCCGAAGAACCCGACGTCGTTCTCCCCGACCACCTTGCCGGAGCTCGTTGTGTGCAACGGCAGCGCGTACTTGTACGAGAAGTGGAGGATCGAGCCGAAGGCCCAACGGTTGTAGAGAAGCAGGCAGGCTGCGGGCAGAGCCGATCCGACGGCGAACCGGAGCCCCGCGCGGAGCCCGTGACTAATGCCGACGTACAGGAGCAGCACGGCGGCGACCAGTGCCAGCGGGTACTCGAACAGCACGGTCGAGCCGGCGAGCACGCCTGCCCCGAGCGCACGGGCGTTCGAAAGCTTCTCGCCGGCACCTCGCACGACGGCGAACGCGGCGAATGCGAGCGCCGCAGCTGGGACATGTGCGAACCAGAGGCTGCCGAACGGGAGGATCAGCGTTCCGGCACCGAGAGCGATCGCGGTGAAGCGGCCCCATCCGGGCGCGATGCTCTCCGCCGTTCGACCCACGAGGTACACGAGAAGCAGCGCCGCCGGCACGAGTGTCGTAAGCGAGAGGAGCCAGATGGCCCAGCGCGTGTCGTCGGGGAGCAGGCCCGTGTGATCGAGCAGGAGGTACGTGGGGAGAGATGCCACCGCCAGCCCCGGCGCCTTGACGGAGTAGTAGTGGCCACGGAACAGCGCCTTGTCGCACGTGATCCACTCGTAGCGATCGATGCTGGCCGTCCCGGTGGCGAGCGAGCGCACGAGAGCATAGTGAGACGTCTGCGTTCCGCAGGGGACGACGTGCACGGGCACAGCGAACACGAGTACGAAGCAAACGGCGGCGACGACAGACAGAGATCTCGGACGCTGAATCCGGAAATCGTGATTGAACAGGTGGATGTCACGTTGGCCAGTCATCGCACCGGGCGAGCCAGAGTTCGCGCTGCGGCGTGCCCTAGCCTCAAGCCTGAGGAAGGACGAGGAATGCAAAGGCGGCCAGAGCGACGAGGAGCGTGGCGAGCACGACTCCAAGTAGGAGGAGGATGCCCTCCCGCGCGATGCGCTCGAGCGCGTATCCAGCCGCGACGGCCACGACGGGCACAGCGTTCAGAACGTAGAGGGCCTTGATGTTGTCGCCATCCTGCTTCGGGTAGCGCCAAAGAAAGCTGACGTACGAGACGGCGAGCAGGGCGAGCGAGAGCAGGAGCGTCGAGAGAGCCTCGTCCCGCCGGCGGACGGCACGGATGCCGAGTGCCACGAGCCCCGCAAGAGCGGCGACAGTGATCCACAGCCCGAGCCAGACTTGCCTGACGAGCGGTCGGGAGTACTCGCTGGGCAGGACGTCGGGCGTTTCGTGGAGTTCGGAAGGCACGCGGTACGTTCGCCAGTAGTCGCCCCACCAGTCCGCGTATAGCACGGGAGCGAGGTGGTTTCTGAATGCCGGCTGGTAGGGCCGCGTGAAGAGCTTGTCGATCGAGAGCCCGACCCAGAACGCTGCCGGCCTCCCACGTTCACGCCACTGTTCGGGATTCGGCCGGCTGTACGCCAACGGGTTACCGTGCTCGACCGCCTTGTATGCGAACCAGGGGCCAGTGAGCGCAGCGACCACGCCGACCACGACTCCTGCGGCCACGAGTGCTTGACGGTCCTTGCGGATCGCCGCGCGCAGGGAGAGCCCGAGGATCACGGCACCGACGGTTGCGAGCGCCCACGTTCGGGTGAGATTGGCAAGCGCGAGCAGGACGCCCGCCGTGAGACCGGTCTTCCACCCGAGGTCTCCGCGTGCGAGAGCGCGGACGACGACGAAGAGACCGGCGGTCGCCAGAAGCGTGGCGAGCGGCTCCGGGTGATACAGCACACCCGCCCGCACGAGCACGGGTGTGATCGCGGCGACGGCGAGTGTCGCAACCCAGATCCACGGTCTCGCCGGGAAGAGCTCCCGAGCGATTAAGCCAGAGAGCACGACGATGCCGAGAACGCAAAGGACGCTGAGAAACTGGACGGCGTGCTCCGGCGTCGTGAATCCGGCGCTCTTCGCGGCTCGTTCAATCTGACCCGCGATCACGAAGAAGAGCGGCGGGTTGTGCCAGACGTCCGTCTCCGACTTCGTGGGCAGGCGGTGCTCGTCCGTGACAACGTTCTTGTATTGCCAACTCGCGTACGCGTCGTAGCTCTGTAGCCAGTCATACTGCTCGGCGTTCCAGGCGAGGACGCCGAGCGTCACCGCGACGACTGCGATCGCCACGAGAACCTGAAGTGGGGTCGGGCGGGCAGCCGAATCTTCGAGGCCACTCACCGAAACCGCCCGCAGACTCTGACGATGCCCTGGTGGTGCTGAGCGTCAGCGCGGCTCACGAGACGAGATTCAAACAGCTGCACGGGGCGCGGCAATGCGGAAGCGAGCACGTCGGTCGGCCGGCACGGCCCTTTCTGATGCAGCGCTGAGCAGGGATTTCCCGGACCGTCCCGAGACCGGCCGAGATCGCGGCCTTCAACTCATAATCCGTCGGTCCCTGGTTCGAGTCCAGGCGGGCCCAGTGAAAAGGCGGCGCGAGCGACTTAGTCCAGCCGGAAGATCTCCTTGAGCCGAGGGGGTCCGCCGTCGGGCACGCGCTCGTCAAGGAGGTCCACCATCGCGTCCTGCCAACGCGCGCTCACCTCCTGCGACTCGAGATAGCGAGCGGCACCTTCGAGGTCGTCCGATTCGAAGTAGCCGAACACGCGGCTACCGGCCTGGAAGATCGTGTAATTGCGGATGCCGGCCTCCCTCAGAGCATCCAGCATCTCGGGCCAGACGCTCCGATGCGCTTCGAGGTACTCCTCCAACCGTTCCGGCCGGACGTTGAGCACGAAGGCGCTGCGTTCGGTCATGGCCGCTCGTAGGCGCTCTCGACCGACAGCGTGCCGCGCTCCGCTGTCAAGCGGGCCGCATAGCCTCCGGCACGAAACGCCGCAACGGGGTCAGGCTCCACGCCGAGCTCCCCGCGCAGCCGGGCGAGCAGGGGCCGCACGTCGGTCTCGAACGCCTCGAGGAAGATTCGGTGGGCCCCGAGCACGTCGCCCTCGCGTTGGGCTGCCGAGAGGCGCTGCTCGTCCACGAGCAACGCCTTGGCGTACGCGGTCTGGATGTTCATGACCGACTGGATCATCGCGTCGATCTTCCCCTCGACGTTATGCGATTGGTCGATCATGAACGCGATGTCGTCGACGTCGGGCGCGAGGGCGATCTCCCGCATGATGCGGAAGAGCTCGAAGGGATCTATCGAGCCGACGATGAGGTCGTCGTCCGCGTATTTGCGGCTGTTGAAATGGAAGCCGCCTAGCAACCCTTCGAGGAGCAAGCGGGCAACGATCTGCTCGACGTTCGTTCCCTGCGGATGATGGCCGGTGTCGACGAGCACCTGCGCCTGGGGGCCGAGGCCACGGCAGACGAGAGCGGCGGTTCCCCAATCCGGGAGATCGGTGCTGTAGAAGGCGGGCTCGAAGAACTTGTACTCGACGAGCAGACGCATCCCTGGCGGAAGCAGGGCATAGAGCTCCTCTAGCCCACTCGTGAGCCTCCGGTGCCTTTCGCGGAGATCGTCCTGCCCCGGATAGTTCGTGCCGTCGGCGAGCCAGAGGCTGATGATCGACGAGCCGACCTCCTCCGCGATCTCGATGCACTGCAAGCAGTGGCCGAGCGCCTGCGCGCGAACGCGCTCGTCGGGGTGGCAGAGGCTTCCCAGTCCGTACGCGGCGTCTCCGAAGAGATTTGGGTTGATGGCGCCGATCCGCACGCCTTCGGACTCGGCGTAGCGTCGCAGCTCACGGTAGTCGTCCGCCGCATCCCACGGGATGTGGAGCGCCACGGTGGGGCAGCAGCCGGTCAATCGGTGCACGAGCGCCGCGTCGGCAATTCGCTCGTGCACGGTGCGTGCGGCGCCCGGCCACGGGTACACGTGGAAGCGCGTCCCCGAGTTGCCGTATCCCCAGGACGGCGTCTCGATTTCGAGCTGTCGGAGCCGTCGGAGTGCGGCCGCCTCGTCCATGCTCGTGGAGTCTGACGGATCCGGCTGGGTTTCGAACCACTTTCGATACACGACTAGCGAAAGGCGGCCTTGACGTACCCGTGGCCAGAGGCATATGGTCGCGGGCGTGGGCGACCCGTACGCCTTCAGCGGGCTTTCCCAGGAAGAGCGAATGGAGCACGTGCTCCGGATCTTGGAGACCCGCGATTCCGTTCACGTTGCGGAGCTTGCGGAAGCGTTTTCGGTTTCCGAGGTTACGGTCCGTAGCGACCTGACCGCACTTGCGAAGCAAGGGCTCGCCCATCGTGTCCGCGGCGGCGTGCGCGCCCTTCAGCACCCCCAGTCGGAGGTCGGCTTCGACCTCCGACTGCGCCTGGAGGTGGAGCGGAAGCGTGCGATCGCGAGGGCGAGCGCGGCGATGGTGGACGAGGGCGAGGCGGTCGCACTGGACGCGAGCACGACGGCGTACTACCTCGCACTCGAGCTGCGAGCGAAGCGAGAGCTCGTGGTCGTCACGAACGGCCTGCTCGTGGCGACCGCCCTCGCCGACGCTCCGGGCATCTCGGTGCTCGTCACCGGGGGCATGCTCCGGTTGTCCGCGATGTCGCTCGTCGGCGACCTTGGCGCGGACGTCCTGCGCACGACACGAATCAACAAGGGCTTCCTGGGCGCACGAGGCCTGAGCCTCGAGCGCGGGCTCATGGATCTCAACCCCGACGAGGTGCGGATCAAGCAGGAGATGGCGGACGCCTGCGAGCAGGTCTACGGCATCTTCGACGGGACGAAGTGGCATCGCAGTGCGCTGCTCGCCTTTGTCCCCGTGGAAGAGCTCGCGGGCATCGTCACGGACTCGAGCGCACCCGAGGCAGAAGTCGAGGCCTGGCGCGCAGCCGGAGTCGAGGTCATCGCCGTCGATCCGGGACCGCCCGAGCCACCACCGCTTCGACCCCGCGACCTCCGGCGTGCCGTGCGCAACGACGAGCAGGTCGGCTGATGTCGGTCCTGGCGGCCGTCGACCTCGGGGCACAGAGCGGCCGCGTCGCGCTGGGTCGATTCGACGGCGACCGGCTCACGGTCGCCGAGGTGCACCGCTTCGCAAACGAGCCGGTGCGTGTCGAGGGTGTGCTCCAGTGGGATGTACGCCGCCTCTACCAGGACGTTCTGGACGGCCTGAGAGCGGCGGCGCGTGACGGGACGATCGACTCGCTCGCCGTCGACTCGTGGGGAGTCGACTTCGGCCTGCTGGATCGTGCCGGTGAGCTTGTCCGGAACCCCGTCCACTATCGCGACGAGCGCCGCGCCAACGCCGTCCAGAGCGTCTATTCGCGTATACCACCGCGTGAGCTCTACGAACGCACCGGCATTCAGCTCATGCCTATCAACACGGTGTTCGAGCTCGCTGCCATGGCCGACGAGCGCGACCCGGCGTTGGACACCGCGGAAACGCTTCTCCTCATCCCCGACCTCTTCCACCACTGGCTCTGCGGGAGCTGCACCAGCGAGTACACGAACGCGACGACGACGCAGTGCCTCGACGCGCGCGCCGGCGGCTGGGCGACCGATCTCCTGGAGCGCCTCGACGTTCCGGTGCGGCTGCTGCCGGAGATCGTGACGCCGGGGACGCCCCTCGGCCCGCTCGTCGCCGAGGCCGCCGCCGCGACGGGGATCGAGAGTGCAACGGTGGTCGCAGCGGCCACGCACGACACGGCGTCGGCCGTGGCTGCGATTCCACTGCGTGGGCCCGGCTCCATGTATCTGAGCATCGGCACGTGGTCGCTCGTGGGCGTCGAAGCGGACGAGCCGCTGATCGACGACACGACGTTCGGCGCCAACCTCACGAACGAAGGAGGCGTGGCGGGGACGGTTCGACTGCTCCGCAACGTAACAGGGCTGTGGCTACTCCATGAGTGCCGCCGTACCTGGGCACTCGAAGGCAGCGAGCATGCTTTCGACGAGCTGATCGCGCTCGCCGAGTCGTCAGCGCCCCTTCGCTCGTTCATCGATCCCGACGATGCCGCATTCGCGTCGCCCGGTGACCTTCCGGCGCGAATTGACGAGTTCTGCGCCAGCACGGGCCAACCGCAGCCCGGTGATCCGGGCGCAATTGTCCGCTGCATCCTCGAGAGCCTCGCGCTGAAGCACGCGGAGGTCGTCCGCACGTTGGGAAGAGTGACGGGGCGGGAGCCGGCCGAGCTGGTCGTCGTCGGCGGAGGAGCCCGCAACGAGTTGCTGTGCGACTGGACCGCCCGGGCAGCCGGCCTGCCCGTACTCGCAGGCCCTGAGGAAGCGACGCTCTACGGCAACCTCCTCGTACAGGCAATGGCGCTCGGAGAGATCTCGTCGCTTGCGGAAGCGCGTGAGGTCGTGGAGCGCTCCGTGACGCCGACGACGTACGAGCCGGCCGACTCGCCCGAGTGGCGCGAAGCGCGTGAGCGGTTCGCTCAGATCACCGCTCGATCAGGGCTGGAGGTGAGCGCATGAGCGAGGTCGTGGGCGTCCTCCATGGCATCGGAGTGCCCGAGGACCGGTGGGACGAGGCGAGCGCCGCCGGTCTCAGCGTGCTCGCGAGCCTCGCCTACCGCTCGAATCTGCTCGGCGCCGACCGCGCCGTGGCCAACCAGGGCGGTGGAAACACCTCGGCCAAGGAGACGGTCGCCGATCACCTCGGCCGCGAGACGCGCGTGCTCTGGGTCAAGGGATCGGGCACGGATCTCGCCACCATCGCGCCGGCCGGTTTCGCAGGGCTTCGCCTGGACGAGCTGTTGCCTCTACGAGATCGCGACGGAATGGACGACGCGGCGATGGTCGACTACCTGCGCCGGTGCGCGGTCAGCCCCGACCAGCCTCGGCCGTCGATCGAGACGCTGTTGCACGCGTTCATCCCGGCCGAGCACGTCGATCACACGCATCCGGACTCCGTGATCGCGCTGACCTCGACTCCCAACGGCCGACGGCTCGCCGAGGAGACGTTCGGCGACGAGGCGGTCTGGCTCGACTATCAGCGGCCGGGCTTCGACATGTCCCGTCGGATCGCGCTGCTCCTCGAGGCGAATCCGACGGCTCGCGCGGTTCTCTTGGAGCGGCACGGGCTCGTCACCTGGGGCGGGACGAGCGATGGCAGCTACCGAGCCACGCTCGAATTCGTCACCCGAGCCGCCGACGCAATCAGCCGCGTCGCGAGTGGCCGTTTCGGCCTGGGTGGCGCCAGGGTCGCGGAGCTGCGGGAAGAGAGCGCGATTGCCCTCCTTGCGCGATCCCTTCCCGCGCTCCGCGGTGCTCTGCTCGCCGATGCCGACGGCGTCATCCTCGAGGTCGACCGAAGCCCTGAAGCGATCGCGTTTGTTTCGTCCGAGCGCGCGTCGCAAGTGAGCCAGATCGGCGCTCCCTGCCCCGATCACCTCATTCACACGAAGCACAAGCCGCTCGTGGTGGATGCCGACCTGGAGGCGGGCGGCGCCGACGAGTTGAGCGAGGCATTCAAGGGCGGCGTCGAGGAGTACTCCCGCTGGTACCGCGACTACTACGAGCGAAACGTCGACGACGAGACACGTCCGTTCCCGATAGACCCCGCAGGACCCCGGGTCGTCCTCGTCCCGAGTGTCGGCATCGTCACCGCCGGGGGGGACGCCGGCCGCGCGCGCCAAGCACGCGATCTCTACCACCGCGCGATCGCCGTCCAGGACGCGGCAGATGCCATCGGCGGTTTCCGCTCCCTCTCGGAGAGTGAGGCGTTCGCGATCGAATACTGGCCGCTCGAGCGCTACAAGCTGGCGCAGGCTCAGCCGCGCGGGGAGCTGGCAGGACGGGTCGCGGTCATCACCGGCGGCGCCAGCGGCATCGGCCGCGCGGCAGCGCGCACGCTTGCCGCACGCGGTGCGCACGTCGTCGTCGCCGACCTCAACGTCGAGGGTGCCCAGGCTGTCGCCGACGAGCTCGTGGCGTCGCACGGTCTCAGGCGGGCTGTGGCGGTCCCCGTCGACGTGACGCGCGAGGACGCGGTCGAGAAGATGGCGCGGCGAGCCGTTCTCGAGTATGGCGGGATCGACATCCTCGTGGCGTCCGCAGGCCTCGCTTCGAGCTCACCGATCACGGAGACGACGCTCGAGGACTGGGAGCACACGTATGCGGTGCTTGCCCGCGGCTACTTCCTCGCCGCTCGCGAGGTGTTCTCCGTTCTCATCGAGCAGGGCTGCGGCGGCTCGGTTGTCTTCGTCGCCTCGAAGAACGCGCTCGTCGCGGGCGCGAACGCTGCGGCGTACTCGTCGGCCAAGGCCGCATCCCTGCACCTCGCCCGCTGCCTCGCAGAGGAAGGCGGCCCGCACGGGATACGCGTCAACACCGTCAACCCGGACGCAGTCATCGAGGGCTCGGGCATCTGGTCGTCGGACTGGAGAGCCGAGCGTGCCAGCACCTACGGCGTGGCCGAGGACGATCTGCAGGGCTTCTACCGTGAACGCACCCGGCTCGGCGTCAACGTCTATCCCGAGGACGTGGCGGAAGCCATCGCTTTCCTGGCCGGGCCCCGCTCGGCGAAGTCCACCGGCAACGTGATCAACGTCGACGGCGGCGTCTCGGCCGCGTACCCGCGATGACCACTGAGCCGCGGTCCCCGCTCGTGGAGCTGCGCGGGTTGACGAAGAGCTACGGCGGCGTGCGCGCCGTGGCCGACGTCAGCCTGTCCATCGATGAGGGCACCGTGCACGCGCTCGTCGGCGAGAACGGCGCGGGCAAGTCGACGCTGGTGAAGATCCTGACCGGCGTCATCCAGCCCGACGAGGGCGAGATCCGGATCGATGGTCGACCGACGCATATAGGTGACCCACACACGGCGCACCGGCTGGGGATCGTGGCCATGTACCAGGAGCCCACCGTCTTCCAGGACCTGAGCGTCGCAGAGAACGTTTTCGCGGGCCGTCATCCGAAGACGCCCCTCGGCACAGTCGACTGGCGCGACGATGCGCCGTGAGACGGAACGAGTGCTCCAGGAGTTCGGCGTCGACATCGGCCCGGACACGCCGGTGCGAGGCCTCGGCGTCGCAGACCGGCAACTGCTCGAGATCGCGAAGGCTCTCTCGTCGAGCGCGCGCGTCCTGATCATGGACGAGCCGACGGCTGCGCTCTCGCCACACGAGGTCGAGAACCTCTTCGCGACGGTACGCGGGCTCCGCGAGCGCGGAGTCGCGATCGTCTTCATCAGCCATCGGCTGGAGGAAGCCGAGGAGATCGCCGACGTCGTCACCGTCCTCCGCGATGGAAGCCACGTCGCCACGCGACCGATCGCCGATCTGCCGCAGGCGGAGATCGTGCGGCTGATGGTCGGCCGGTCGCTCGACGCGCTCTTTCCCAAGGAGGAGGCGGAGATCGGCGACGTCGTGCTGGAGGCGAGGTCACTCCGACGCCGTGGCGTCTTCTCGGATGTCTCGTTCCGGCTCAACCGCGGCGAGATCGTCGGCCTCGCCGGCTTCGTCGGCTCCGGCAGGACGGAGGTCGCGCGAACGCTGTTCGGAATCGATGCCCTGGACGGAGGCGAGCTGTGGATCGACGGCCGCCGGTTCACCCCGCGCTCGCCGCGGGCGGCGCTTCGCCGCGGTCTCGCGTACCTACCCGAGGACCGGCTCCAGCAGGGGCTCGTCCAGCCGATGTCGATCGCCCAGAACGTCTCCATGGCCGTCCTGCCGCGCTTGACTCCCGCAGGCGTGTTGCGGCCCCGCCGCGAGCGGCGGCTCGCCAATCGGTTCGTGGAACAGCTCAAGATCAGGGCGACGTCGGTGGCGCAGGCCGTGCGAAGTCTCTCCGGCGGGAATCAGCAGAAGGTCGTGCTCGCGAAGTGGCTCGCCGCCGAGCCGAGAATCCTCATCCTCGACGAGCCGACGCACGGCGTCGACGTAGGCACGAAGGCGGACGTCCACCGTACGATCTCGCACCTCGCCACACAGGGGCTGACGATCCTCCTCATCTCCTCGGAGCTGCCGGAGATCCTCGGCATGAGCGACCGGGTGCTCGTCATGCGCGAGGGACGTCTCGTGGCGGAGTTTCCGCGCGCCGAAGCGACGCAGGAGCGGATCGTGCGGGCCGCGGCCGGCGTGGAGGCAGCATGAATCGCCCGTCGCAGGGGATGACGGCCGAGAGCATCGCCGCTGCGGCCTTCCGGCTCCGCGAGATCGGGATCGTCGTGGCGCTGGCAGCGGCAATCGTCTTCTTCTCCGTCCGCGCGGACAACTTCTTCACAGTCCCCAACTGGCAGAACATCGCCACGAACGTCGCGATGGTCGTCGTCGTCGCGGTCGGGGAGACGATGGTCGTGCTGACGCGGAACATCGATCTCAGCGTCGGCTCGATCGTCGGTCTCAGCGCCTACATATCGGCCGACACGCTCGCCGGCCACCACGGGACGCCGATCGTGCTCATCGCGTTGCTCGCGATGGCGGTGGGCCTGGCCTGCGGCATCGGCAACGGGGTGCTGGTGGCTATCGGACGCGTGCCCGCCATCATCGCCACGCTCGCCACGCTCGCGATCTATCGCGGCTTCACGTACGAAGCCACGGGCGGAGGCGGCGCGAACATCTCTTCGTTCCAGCTCCCGGACAATTTCCTCAACCTCGCGGCCAGGAAGCCGCTCGGGATCCCGATGCTGGCGTGGATTGCGCTCGCCGTCGCGCTCGTCGGGATGGCGACGCTGCGCTGGGCGCCGTGGGGACGCGACTTCTATGCCATCGGATCGAACCCGGACGCCGCTCGCCTGGCGGGAATCCCGGTCGCCTGGCGGGTGATCACGGCGTTCGCGATCTGCGGTGCGCTCGCGGGACTGGGCGGCTTCATGTTCGCCGCCCGCTTTGCGAGCGTCGACGCCGTCGCCGGAAGAGGGTTCGAGCTCGACGTCGTCACTGCAGTGGTGATTGGCGGCGTCAACGTCTTCGGGGGCTCCGGCACGGTCCTCGGCGCGGTACTCGGCGCGCTCCTCGTCGCGACGATGCAGGAGGGCTTCACGCTGCTGAAGGTCTCCGAGTTCTGGAAGATCTTCTTCAACGGCGCGGCGATTCTCGCGGCCGTGACGATCGACGCGCTCATCACGCAACGTCTGCAGGACGTGTTGAGCAGGCGTCGCCGGGCCGAAGTGCTGGCGGCATCACATGACCGGGCGGCTGAGGCATGAGCTCGGCGGGCAGCTTTGCCCGGAAGGTCGTGGGGCGCTGGGAAGCGCTGCTCGTGCTCCTGATCCTCGTGGTCGGGTACTGGTGCACGACGCTGTCGCCGTTCTTCCTGACGCGGCTGAACTTGCTCGATTTGGTGACGCCGTACATCTTCCTCGGCCTCCTCGCGTTCGGTCTCACGTTCGTCGTCGTGTCGGGGGAGATCGACATCTCGGTGTGCTCCGTAATGGCCGTCTCTGCTGTGTCCTTCGCCGAGATCTGGCAACGGGGCACGAACGTGTGGATTGCCGCAGCGCTGGGGCTTGCCATTGCGGCATTGCTGGGCCTCGTCAACGGGCTGCTGATCGGCGTGCTCAACCTGCCCTCGCTCGCCGTCACGCTCGGAACGCTCGCCGCGTACCGCGGGCTCGCCTACGTGATCCTCGGCGGCGAGGCCCGCTCGAACTTCCCACCGGAGTTCACGAAGATCGGTGGAGGCTACATCTCCAACGAGCTACCCAACGCGCTGCTCATCCTGCTCGGCTTCGCGGTCGTCCTGGGCCTGCTACTGCAGGTCACGCGTTTCGGCCGCTACGTGTACGCGATCGGATCGAACCGGGAGGCCGCGCGCTTCTCCGGCATTCCTGTCACGCGGGTACGCGTGTCCGTCTTCGTCCTGTCGGGACTGATGGCGGGGTTCGCCGGCATTGTGTACCTCGGGTTCTTTGGGGCGGTGCAGGCCGACGCCGCCGGCGGCTCCGAGCTCATCGACGTCGTGACCGCAGTCGTGCTCGGGGGCGTCGACATCTTCGGGGGGTCGGGCTCCATCCTCGGCGTCCTGCTCGCGCTGTTTCTCATCGCCGAGCTGCGGAACGGCATGCAGCTCGACAACCTCAACGGCGCGACCCAGGACATGGTCATCGGCGGGCTCCTGATCGCCGCGATTCTCGTCGGAAACCTCGTGCGCGCCGCTCACGGCCGATCCACGCCGTGGACGGCGCGTCGCTCTCGAAAGGAGGTGGTTCAGGTCACCGTTCCCGCAACCCCGGAATCGAACATCAACCAGGGAGGTTAGGCGCAGATGCGAAAGAAGTCGTATACGACCCTCGTCGGAGCCGCGGCCGTCATCGCGGCGTTGCTCGCAGCAGGCGTAGGCAGTGCTTCGCCTTCGAAGGGCTACAAGATCTACCTGCTCCCGAAGAACCTCGGCAACCCGTACTTCGACGCGAGCAACAAGGGCGCCCAGAAGGCGGCGAAGGAGCTCGGTGACACGGTCACTTTCAACGCCCCGACGGAAGCCTCCGCGGCGAAGCAAGTGGCGTTCATCAACACCGCCGTCAGCCAGGGCTACAACGCGATCATCATCTCGGGCAACGACCCCAACGCCGTCGCGCCGGCCCTCAAGCGGGCGAAGGCGAGGGGAGTCAAGGTCCTGTCCTACGACGCCGACGTAGCGGCCGACGCCCGTCTCATCTACGTGAGCCTGCCGGATCTCAAGGCGGTGGGCGAAGCGCAGGTCGAGTGGCTCGGCTCTCAGATCGGCTACAAGGGCGAGTTCGCGATCCTCTCGGCGGCCGCCACGGCGGCGAACCAGAACGCCTGGATCAAGTACATGAAGCTCGCTTTGAAGAAGCCGAAGTACAAGAACATGAAGCTCGTGAGGACCGTGTACGGAGACGACAACGACGCGAAGTCGGCTCAACTGGCGCAGGGGCTGCTGCAGCAGTACCCCAACCTCAGAGGCATCATCGCCCCGACGACGGTCGGCATCGCGGCCTCGGCGCGCGTGGTGCAGCAGGCGAAGGTCTGCAACAAGGTGCGGGTGACCGGCCTTGGCCTGCCGAGCCAGATGAGGTCGTACGTGAAGTCGAACTGCGTGAAGAAGTTCGGCCTGTGGAACGTCGAGGACCTCGGCTACGTCGCGGTTTACACCGCGAATGCCGTCCTCGCGGGCAAGATCACCGGGAAGAAAGGTGACACGTTCACAGCCGGCAAGGCCGGCAAACGGCAAGTCGGCGCGAAGGGCGTCATGATCGGCGTCCCGCCGTTCGCCTTTACGAAGGCCAACATCGACCAGTTCAAGTTCTAAGGACGACTTGGCGAGTGGGGCCTCGCGGGAGGCTCCACTCGCCCTGTTCCTCGGGTTCTCGCGGCGCCTCGAGAACGCGGCTAGAGTGCACTTCAATCGACGCCTTCCCTCGATCGCGGCCGAGGCAACGCGAAGGAGCCGCCGTTGCGCCGACTCGAGTCAAACGCTGTTCTGGCAGGTGGCCGACGTGCCTGACGCCCAGACGGATCTCGGCCATGACATACGCGCCGTCGCGCGCAAGCTTCTGAAAGGAATGGTCGTTCCGCTCCTCGGCGCCGGCGTGAACGCTTGCGGACGTCCGGCCGACTTCACCTGGCAGCTCCGCGACAAGCAGCACCTTCCGACTGGGAGCGAGCTCGCGACGTACCTCGCGGAGGAGTTCGACGCTCCCGAGGAGCTAGCGAAGACAGCAGATCTCACCCGCGTCTCGCAATTCATCGACTCGGTCGAGTCGAGCGGCGGCGAGCTCTACCAGGCGCTGCACGACATCTTCGACGCCGACTACCAGCCCGGACCCGTGCACGTCTTTCTCGCGCGGATCGCGCCGCTCCTCCGTGAGCACAATCAGCTCCAGGTGATCCTGACCACGAACTACGACGACGCACTCGAACGCGCATTCGAGCAAATCGGCGAGCCATACGAACTCATCGCGTACATCGCCTCGAGCCCGAAGGAGTACCGCGGCCGCTTCATGCACTGGGCGCCAGGCGAGCCGCCCCAAGTGATCGAGAGCGCAAACGATTATCGCCTGGGGCCAGAGAAGAGGGCCGTGATTCTCAAGCTCCACGGTGCGGTTCAACGGCTCAAACCACCCGAGGAGGACAACTACGTCATCACCGAGGACAACTACATCGAGTACCTGACGCACACGGACATCACCAGCCAGCTCCCGAGCGTCGTCACCGACAAGATGCGCAACAGCAGCTACCTCTTCCTCGGGTACGGCATGAGGGACTGGAACCTCCGCGCGATCCTGCGACGGGTTTGGGGCGAACAGGTGATGACGTACGGGTCGTGGGCGATCCAGAAAGAGGTCGACGCGATGGAACAGGCCTTCTGGGAGAAGCGGAATGTCAAGATCGTCAAGGTCGACCTCGAGGAGTACATCGAGCTTCTGAGCGTCGCCCTCGACGAGCGGATCGCCGAACAGGCCGGCTCGTGACCGAGACCGCCGTCGCCGAGACCGCCGTCGCCGAGCCCGCCGTCGCCGAGCCCGCCGCGACAGGGGTGCCGCCGTCGCCGTACCGTGGCCTACGGCCGTATACCGAGGCGGACGCCGCCTTCTTCTTCGGACGGGAGGCGGAAGAGGAGATCATCGGGGCGAACCTCCTCGGCGCGCGACTTACGCTTCTGTACGGCCCGAGCGGCGTCGGCAAGAGCTCCGTCCTGCTTGCCGGTGTGGTCAACTCGCTGCGCGAGCGCTCGCGGGAGAACTTCGCAGACGAAGACGCGGCCGGCTTCGCCGTGGTCGTCGTGCGCTCGTGGGGAGACCCCAATCCCCTGACGACGATCGCCGCCGCCGCTCGCGCGGAAGCGGCTGCGCTGCTCGATCGCGACGATCTCCCCGACCCGGCGCCCGGCGCGACGCTCGCGGACGTGCTCGATCACTGGAGCGTGCAGGTCCGAGGCAAGCTGCTCGTGCTGTTCGATCAGTTCGAGGAGTACTTCCTCTACCATGGCCACGAGAGCGGGCCCGGGACGTTCGACGCCGAGTTTCCGCAAGCGGTCAACCGGGCCGAGCTGCGGGCGAACTTCCTTCTCTCGATTCGCGACGATGCGCTCGCACGGCTCGACCGCTTCAAGGGCCGGATCCCGAACCTGTTCGAGAACCGGCTGCAAGTCAATCACCTCACGCTCTCGGCGGCGCGCGACGCAGTGAAGCTGCCGATCGAGGCGTACAACCGGCGCGTCCCGCCCGAGCAACGATTCGCGATCGAGGAAGAGCTCGTGCACGACGTCCTGGACCAGGTGCGCACGGGCCGGGTGTCATTCGAGTCCATGGGCGCGGGCGCCGCGCCGGAGAGCGCCGACCTCGAGGCCCGGGTCGAGACGCCGATCCTCCAGGTCGTGCTGACCGCCCTCTGGGAGAAGGAGGTGGGACAGGGCTCTCACACGCTTCGCGCGCAGACGCTGGTAGAGCTCGGCGGTGCGGAGCAGCTCGTCCGCGATCGCCTCGACGAGCGGATGAACAGGATCGACGCCGGCGAGCAGGAGATCGTCGCCGAGGTGGCCC
Organism: uncultured Actinomycetes bacterium; assembly: GCA_963786725.1. Taxonomy (GTDB): domain Bacteria; phylum Actinomycetota; class Thermoleophilia; order Gaiellales; family Gaiellaceae; genus PALSA-612. Next base: position 191,015 of record CAWBAD010000010.1, read on the forward strand.
GGTTCCTAGTCACCCCCTCGGGGACAAAGATCGCGTGGACGCCGGCCGACCTCACCGCGTTGGCCTACCCAGACACCCACCTCGCTGAGTGGGCGCAGCCGCAGGTCGAGTCGGTGCTCGCGAAGCTCAGCGAAGGCGACACCCGCATCCTCCGGCCGGTCGCTCCTCCGGGTGGCCACGGAGAGACGCAATACGAGATTTTCCACGACATCCTCGGCCCCGCGATCCTCGACTGGCGCACGCGCCACATCAAGGATCTGGAGCTCGCCGATGCCGTCAGGAACGTCGTCGGCCTCGTGGTGCTCATCGGCACCACCTTCTGGTGGCTGCTCCTGACCACCGGATTCATCGCCGTCGGGGCAGACGAGGATCCCAATTACTTCTTCGGGCTGATCTGGACGTTGTCGGCGCTGTTCGTCTTCATCGGGTGGTGGCGCGTCCTGCGTCGGCGTAGCGGGCAGCGGCGCACGAATCTACGATTCTTGCTCGCGTTGGTGATCGCGGAGATCGCTGCCTTCACAGCCCCTCTCAGCATCCTCGTCATCGCCCCTGTCATGCTGGTTCGGCGCTGGCGGCGCCGACGAGCGGTTCCGGCGGCTTCGCCGGGCAGTTCCTGACCGGCACGCAGCCGGAGCGAACCACCGGCCGACGAAGCGTCAGAAGAGATCGAAGTCGCCGGCGAGGACGCGGTCGAGGCGTCCGGTCCGATAGCCGCGTACTGCGTCGCGGACAAGCGGTGCCGGCTCGACTCGGTAGCGTCGGACAACGGCAGTCTTGGGTGTCGAGGCCGTGAGTGCCGCGCGCGCCTCCGGTAGAAGCTCCGAAACGGCGCTGGGTCCAGCTTGCCACGCGGCGACGCTCACCGCCGCCGTCACGCGGTCGACCGTTCGGCCGCCGTCCTGTCGTTCCTCTCCTCGCTCGAGCACGTGCAGGCCCGACTCGCTGGTGAGGATTGTCGCGCTCCCGAGTCCGGACACCGCAAGCACGTGCTCGGCCGGCTCCGCCGAAAGCTGCTGGATGCGCATTCCCCGTCGCTCGGCCCATCCCGCATACATGTTCGATAGGAGCTGGACGAACTCGGCCGCCTTGTCGGCGCTCCCATCCGACGCTCGAACACGAACGAACACATCGGTCGCCGCACCGTCGTAGATCCCGCGAACCGCCGAGTCCAGGACGTACAGGCGACTCGCCAGCAGCGCCACGAGCTCTCGGGGGCCGGCGCCCCCGTTTGCCTTTACTGAGCGCGCCAGCCGTTCGCCGAGCGACTCAGCCGTGGAGAGAGCGGCTTGCAGGCGGTCGATGTATTCAGCCTCACCGAGCGTCTCGAAACGGCTCCCGTCGTCCCAGAATCCGGGGGCGTTCATCGCCTGAAGCGCGTCGTGCTTTCTGCCCTGCAGCTCCGGCCCTCTGATCGCCCCGGAGAGACGGCGGAGCTCGTCGAGCACGAATGCCGACGCCCGGTCGTCCGACCGCGGCGCCAGCGCTAGCGTTCGCAGGTCGAGCGAATGGCCGCCGTCACGCTCGTCAATGTCGGCTTTGTCGGGGCCGGCGGGTTCCTCGGCATCGGGATCTATGAACTCGACCTCGATCTTCGTCCCTGCGGGCGCACTTACGAAAAGGAACTGCTCTCCCTCTGGTACCGCTTTCCCAACGATGGCGGCCGCCAGCGGTGCGAGCAGGTGGCGGTCGATTGCGCGCTTCAGGGGTCGCGCGCCGAGCTCCGGGCTAAATCCCTGCTCGATGATGAATTCGTATGCTGAGTCGTCGATCTCGATTGCCCAGGGACGACCACGGAGTCCGCGCCTCGCCATCGCATCAGCGAGCTCCTTGTCGAGCAGTGCGCGCATGTGTGCCCGCTCGAATGGTCGAAAGACCACGACCCGATCGATGCGGTTCAGGAACTCGCGCCTAAACGCCTTGTCTACCGCCTTCTGAACTTCATCGGGCCGAAACGCCGTTCCGCCGGGCACGAAGCCCAGACGTCCCCCGATGCGCGTCGCACCGAGGTTCGAAGTAAGAATGATCACGGTGTGACGGAAGTCGACAGTTCGTCCTTGTCGATCGGTCAACCTGCCGTCGTCGAACACCTGAAGGAAGACGTCCCAGATCGGGGCGGCCGCTTTCTCGAACTCATCGAGCAGCACGACGGCGAACGGATCCTTGCGAACGGAGCTGATCAATGCCGCCGCCTGCGGCTCGACGCTGGAGTCCGACAGGAGCCGATCGAGCGACTCCGGAGTCTGGTACTCGCTCATGTCGAGTCGCACAAGTCGGTGCTGGGATCCAAACAGGAACTCGGCGAGCGCCTTGGCGATCTCAGTCTTCCCGGTCCCTGTGGGCCCTACGAACAAGAACACTCCGAGCGGGCGCGTGGGGTCGACGAGACCTGCCTTGACCATGGCAATGCGCTCGACGATGCACTCGACCGCCTCAGGTTGATTCAGGACGCGCGTGTTGAAATAGCTCCGAACCTCGTCCAGCTCCAAGGCGGCCTGCGGATCAAGGATCGTGAGCGGTAAACCCAGCGACGCGGCGAGCGTGCCTAGCACGTCAGTCGTGTCGAAGCTAGCTCCCTCAGCTTCTGCCACCTCGGCAACGGTGGCCTTGACGAGTCGGAGCAGATTGCCCGGAGCCGCAGTGTTGGGCAGGAACTGTTCGGCGAGCTCGAACGACTCCACGAGCACCTGGTCGCTGGTCGAGACGTTCAGCTCGTCGGACGCGAGCGCATGCTGCGCCACTGCCACCGCGTCGTCCATGTCCAGAGCACGGACGCGGAGTGCATCGAACGCGCTGGTGACCTGTGGCCGCTCCGATTGGAGACGTTCGAGCGCGGCCGGCGTGATTTCGGCCAGGAGCGCGAGCTCCCCGGTCTCTATGTGCGGCAAGAGCGCATCGAGCATGCCCTTTGGGCTACGCAGGTGCTGCCCCGCGTAGACGGTCTCTTCGAGATCTGGCAACACCCAGATCGCCCTGTGTCCCTTCAGCTTGTCGGCGATCTCTTTGATACGACCCTCGAGCTCGCCCACGTACATCGCTCCTGCGTTCACCCGGGCAGCGGTGGCCTCGAAGACCACAGGAGCCCCCTCGAGCCGTTGCAGTGCGGTGCGCGCTACCGCAGTCTTCCCAACTCCGTGTTCCCCCACTAAGAGAACCGATCGGGGTGGCTTGAGCGACAGGGAATCGAGAATCAACTCGACAAGCTCCCGCCGACGACCGACGAGTAACGTCGGGGGATCGTCGAATGGTCGTTCCCAGATGCGCGCGAACTGGCTCAGGAAATCGAGGTCGACACTCGTCCCTTGCCACTCCTCGAAGGCGGATCGGAAGCCCTCTCCAAGCTCGTCCTCGAAGCTGTCGATGAGTGATTCGATCGTCGGCACGAGCCGGATCGGAACCTGACCTCGGAATGTCTCCACCGAGACGAGCTCGCCTCTTGCGCGGCGGTCGCGGATGAATCCCGCGAGATACTGCCAGCTGATCCCCTCATCGAGCTGTGCGAGAGCCGCCCCGATGACCGGATACGCAGCATGCGTCACGAGGGCCCCATAGACGAAAGGCTCAACCTCATTCGGCACCCGCCGGAGCGCTCGGATGGCCGAATCCGTCCACTCTGGGGGAACGTCGTCCCGTTCGGCCAGTGCTGCGAGGGCCATGCAGGAGATGTAGGCGTTCGTGTTGCGGGACATGCCCATGACCGCATCGACATCGAATTCCGGCCGCGCCAGTCGTTCAACCTCGTCGTTGAAACGCTTGTCGAGCGGAAGGCGTTCGGGGTCCGCCCATTCGTACGTTGCGTGCAACGCATCCGCCGCCTGGCGCGCCTTTGACAGTTCGTCGGACAGAGACTGTTCGTCATCTGTCTGCTGCCTGGAGCTGACGCCACTCTCGCTCCTTCGGTCCCACCCGGCAACCCGGACCGCCACGACGACGAGGCAGACGAGGAGGACCAGGCCGAGGACGTTCTCCACGTCGCGTAGCGTAAGCCGACGTACACCGATTGTCACTCGTCGCGCAGAGCCTGTCGGTCCCCGGTTCGAGTCCAGGCGGGCCCGTCGACGAGTGCCTCCAACGCAGCGGGTGCGGTCAGCCGCGACGGAACCGGCGCGCGAGCCTCCCGAGCGCTGAATCGGCTGGCACGAGCAGGCCGCGGCCTGCGAAGCCGACCATCCGGTCGAGCGCCTCGATGAACTCCGTTCGCAGACTCTCATGACTCCTGAGCGTCCACAGCGCCTCCGCGTTCGTCCAAGCAGCGTCGCGCGCTCGACGGACGTTCCACATCGCGACCACGTCGTCGATTCGGTCGAACCGGTGGAGGATTCGGTCCAGGAACCTGAGCGAGCCTGGGAGGTACGGTGCTTTCACCTGCGCCTCCACCTGTTCGAGCACGTCGTTCACGAGGATGTAGTCCGAGTGCTGGGGCGAGTCAGCGCGCAGCTCCAGCCCGAGCTCGTCGCAGGTGGTGACGAGCGCAATCGGCAGGTCGCGGTTGATGTGCGCGTTCATGCCCGCGAGTGCGAACTGTAGTGGGGCGATGCCGCGGCGCGACCGCGCCTCGAACAGCGGCAGCCATGCGCGTGGGGTCTGAGCTGGATCGCCCTGGAAGACGTCGTGCGCCGCGAAGAACAAATCGGCGAACACGACGTCGAGTCGTGCCAGGAAACGAGGGTCCTTGAAGCCAGGACCAGCGAGACGCTGCTGAACGGCTTCGGTGACCGCCAGGTAGAGCCGCGTGAACGTTGCGATCCCGTCGGAGGCCGACAGCGGGGCCACGATCGCCTCCATGCGAGCCACCACTTCAGTGACCGAGGACGGTGGCGGCACGAGCGCTATGCCGTGGGCACGTGGCGGCCGAGGAACTCGAGGACGGTCCGCATCTGACGGACTCGCTCGTCGACGTCGAAGGAGCCGTGCCCGGCCGAGAAGACGTAGACCTCGTGCAGGTGCCCTCGCGCCTCGAGCTTCTCGACGTAGGCCATCGCCTGACGGAACGGGCAGCGGCTGTCGTTCTCGCCGATCAGGAACAGCACCGGCGCCCGCACGGCGTCAGCGAAGTTGATCGCATTCCGGTCGCGCATCAACTCGGGAAGCTCCTTCGGTTCCTTGCCCTCCCAGGAGCGCGCGATCGTAGGCCTGGAGCAGCGGCGAGAGGTCTTCGTAACCGGCCTCATAGTCACCGACCGGAACCCCGGCGACTCCGCAGCACCAGAGGTCAGGATGCTTCCCGAGCTCGAGGAGTGTGACGTATCCGCCCCACGACCAGCCGGCGATCACGGCCCGCTCGCGATCGGCAATGCCGCTGTCAATGAGGTCCTGGAGGCCCGCGTTGACGTCCTCGAGCTCGGGTCCCCCGATGTTTCCGATCAGGGTGTCGCGCCATTCGCGTCCGAACCCGGCCGAGCCGCGGTAGTTGACCATTCCCACTGCGAAGCCCGCGTCCGCGAGGGCTTGTACCTCCGGCTGCCAGCGATCCAGGTCCAGCCAGTACGGTCCTCCGTGGACGAGCATGACGACGGGGAACGGCCCGCCCGAGTCGTTCGGGGTCACGAGGAAGCCGTGAACGCTCTGGCCGTGCGGATTTCTGAAGTGCCAGGACTGGTAAGGCTGCGAGCGGGGAGCGTCGCCGCCCTCGAGCGGAAGCACCTCGTTTCCCGAATCGTCGACGATTCGCCGAGGGCGGTGACCGAGCTCGTGGAGGAGCCAGACCGTCCCGTTCGGCCGGACACGTGCCGACCAGACGACACCGGATTCGTCGAAGACCGTCTCCACTTCGCCCGTGTCGAGGTCGTAGCGGAGTACGCGGTCGCGGCCCTCGTGCCGCTGGACGAGGAGCAGGGCGGAGCCGTCCGGCCACCAGTCCTGCGCCGTGACGGCGCCGTCGAGGTCGAGCTCGAGGTCTGACCGCTGTCCCGTCGCGAGATCCCAAATCCCGGGTCGCTCGTCCCCCTCGCGCTCGTGATCGAACGCCAGCCGCGCATCGCCTGGAACGGGCGACCAGCACTTCGTGTTCAGTGACATGCCCGCGTCCATCTGCTCGCCCGCGGTCGTTCCTGTCCGAGGATCGACGACGCGAAGCGCGGGATGGATGAGGTCGCCGTGCTCGGAGTGCTCGAGACAGAGGAGCGCCCCGTCGGCCGAGAGACCGCCACGGAGAAAGCCCTGGCCGCGGCTGCCGATGAGAACCGACTCCGACGAGTGATGGATCTTTCGCGCCTCATCTCCTTCGAGCGAGACGTAGATTGCGAAGCCGTCCTTGTTGCTCAGCGCGGTCGCGACGATGCCCGGCGCCTGTGCCAACCCGCCACTCCAGCCCTCCGGCACGCCTTGCAAAAACGGCTGCGTCTCACCGCCTGCGAATGGCCGGACGAGCCACTGCCCGGCCTCCGACCCCGTCTCGTCGTGGAACCACAAGACACCCTCGCCGTCGAGCGTGGGAGTGCCGTCGATCACTCCGACGGCGTGATCCGTGACGCGCCGTCGCTCGCCGGTGGCGATGTCCCATGCGTGCAGCTGCCAGACACCGGATTCGTTCGAGGCGTACACGGCTCGCCCGGGTGCCTGCGGAGACCACTCGGGAAGGAAGGAGACCGGCACATGAAAGCGCCTCTCCCAGGGAGGCATGACCTCTGGCGAGCTCACCTCCGGCCGACGCTAACAGAGACCGTCCGCGGGATGAGAGCTGAACGTGCGCTGCACATCCTCAGAGCAACCTGCGCCGCGCCGCCCAAGTCGCCAGCTCGTTCCGGCTGGAGAGCTGTGAGGATCGACGTCGGCCATCTGGCCTTCGGGCTGGCGTTCATCGCCATCGGTGTGACGTGGCTGCTGCGCGACGCTGGCCGGACGTGAACGCCGCGTGGCCACCTCGTGCGGTGACGGTCGTAAGCTGCGTCGTCCACGATCTCCGTTCGTACGTCGCCCGACGACCGAGGAGGACCCATGCCCGTGAAGGAAGCAAGCTCGGAAGACACTCCGTACGGCCGCTACATCACCTCGGGCGGCTGGTTCGTCCTCAACCTCGCGGACGCGCTCGCCGTGCGGAACGAGGAGAAGGGCGGTGCGGCGTATCCGCTCGAGCCGCGGGAGCAGCCGTTCAACGACGTCGGCGTCCGCGTCCGCGTCCTCTGGCCGGGCGACCCGAACGCGCTCTACCACTCGGAGGGCGTGCAGGAGGGGTTTCTCGTGTTGTCGGGCGAGTGCACGCTGATCGTCGAAGAAGAGGAGCGGCCGTTGCGGCAGTGGGACTACTTCCACTGCCCGGCCGATACCCGCCATGTGATCGTCGGTGCGGGAGCTGGGCCGTGTGCGATTCTCATGATCGGGGCGCGTCCCGATGAGCCCATTCGCTACCCGGTGAGTGAGGTCGCGGCGAAGTACGGGGCATCCGTCGCGAAGGAGACCGGCGAACCGGACGAGGCCTACGCAGACTGGCCCGGCGAATACCAGCCGCTGCGGCTGCCGTGGCCGGTCGACTAGCAGCCAAAGGCGGGCGGGCCATCAGATCGAAGGGGCGCGCCTAGAGTCACGCCTTCAACTCGGAGACTGACGCCGCTGGTCAAGGCGCCGCCTAGAGGTCGACACTGAGCCCGTTCGTCCCCGCCTCCGGGTAGACGGCGCGGTACTTGTACTTCCGCTCGAGCCGCCGGTCGTCCCAGGGGGCAGTCGTCTCCACTTTGTAGTTGAAGAAGAGCGTCGGCTCGCCGCCGCGCACGATCGTGCGGGCGACGCCCTCCAGGTGTGGATGCTCGGTCTGCTTGCCGTTCGTCGAGAACAGGTAGCGGTCCGTCTCGATCAGGTCGAGTGCGCCGGTCGATACGTTGAACCGGCTGCCGTGGTGAGGCACCTTGAGCGCGGTGACGGCGATCCGTTCCGTCCCTCGGTCCTGACACAGGCGCTTGAGCCCCTCCTCGAAGACGTCCGGATGGGCGTCGCCCGTGAAAAGGCAGCTCTTGCCGTCGAACTCGGCCAGCACGGCGATGGTGCTGCCGTTCGCCGGCGCCTTGTCGGGCAGCAAGGCCACGTCGGCGAGCTTCGGGACGTCGAGCCGGTCACCGAGCAGGTCCGGGATCCCCTTGCGCCGCGCCGCTTCGGCGAGATTCTCGTCCTGCACGCCCGCCTCCAGGCCTGCCGCTTCGACCACCTTCTTCCACTCGTCCTTGAGCACCTCGAGGCGCTGGCGCGTGGGGGAGAGCAGCGTGAGCGTCATTCCCCCCGGGAGCTCGTGCTTCGGCAACGCTTGCCTGTGGGGCGAACGACGACGGCCTTCTCGTCGAAGGCGGCGTTCCAGTTCCAGCCGCGCTTGTCGAGCTGGGCCGAGAAGATCTCTCCTTCCACGGGACCGAGCCGATCCGGTTGCAGGTGCCGCCACCCGTTGAACCACACGTCGTCAAATGTGGCGCCAAGCGACTGGTCGTCGAGGAGCTTGGGGATGCCGCCGATGTGATCGGAGTCGACGTGCGTGACGATGAGCAGGTCGAAGTGGCGCTCACTCGCCGGCAGCTCCCCTATGCGCTCCCGGACGAGAGCGGAGGTCTTGCGCACGCCGGCGTCGATCAGCACGCGGTGCGGGCTGCCCGAGGAGCCGTACTCGATGAACAATGCGTCCCCTTGCTCGGCCGGGAGCATCTCGATCCTAAACATGGCCTAGCCCTTTCCGCCCAGCTGCCAGCCCGCGTCGCCGAACGCGGTCAGGCAGAGGGCCGTCAGCTCGCCCTTGGCGAGCAGCTTGCGCCGCAGCGCGGTCATCAGGTCGCCGGCGGCAACCGGCTTCCTTCGCTTCGACGCCGCGGCGATCTCGGCGGCCACCGCCCGCGCCACCGGCGCGGCGCCCGCCGCCGGGCGCCCGAGAGTCGAGTCGTTGCTCACACAACACCTCCTTCCCCCGAGCCAGCACTCTACCGGCGCGCCGGAAACGTGAGAAGATGCCTGCCTACGGGGGAGTGGTGATGTGAGCGAGTTGACCCCTGCGGCGGAGTCGAGAGAACAGGATCACGGGCGGCGTCCGGAACCGGGGACTGCCCTCTGCCTCTCTGGCGGCGGCTACCGCGCGATGCTCTTTCACGTCGGCGCTCTCTGGCGGCTCAACGAGGCCGGCTACCTGTCGAGGCTCGAGCGTGTGTCCAGCGTCTCGGGCGGTTCGATCACGGCAGGCGTGCTCGGCGCTCGCGTGGCCGAAGCTCGGCTTCGACGAGAACGGCGTGGCCCAGGGCTTCCAGACCGAAGTGGTCGAGCCGCTGCGGAAGCTGGCGGGGAAGACGATCGACTTCCCGGCCATCGCGCTCGGCCTGATCACGCCCGGGACGACGATCGGCGAACGGGTCGCGGCCGCGTACCGGAAGCACCTCTTCGGGCAGGCGACACTTCAGGACCTTCCCGACAAGCCGCGCTTCGTCTTCAACGCGACGAACATCCAGTCGGGAGTCCTCTGGCGCTTCGCCAAGCCGTACATGCGCGACTACCGCGTCGGCGAGGTGAAGGCGCCGCAGGTCGATGTCGCCACGGCCGTCGCGGCGTCGTCGGCCTTCCCGCCATTTCTCTCGCCCGTCGTCCTGAAGCTCGACGAGGCCGCGTTCACGCCGGGATCGGGCGAGCTGCAGCGCGCGCCGTTCACGACACGGCCGTTCCTCACGGACGGTGGGGTCTACGACAACCTCGGGCTCGAGACGATCTGGGAGCGGTACGAGACGATCCTCATCTCGGATGGCGGCGGGCACATGAAGGAGCAGGAGAAGCCGAAGAGGTTGTGGCCGTTCCACGCCTTCCGGGTGCTCGGCGTGATCGACAGCCAGGTGCGCGCGTTGCGCAAGCGGTCGGCGATCGCCGACTTCACGGCCGGCCGCCAAAAGGGGACGTACTGGGGAATCTGGACGAACATCGCCGACTACGGGCTTCCGTCGGCATTGCCGTGCCCGCATGACCTGACACTGCGCATCGCGGCGACACCGACGAGGCTCGGCAAGATGGACGGGGCTGTGCAGGAGCGGCTCATCAACTGGGGCTATGCGGTCTGCGACGCGGCGATGCGGCGACACGTCGACCCCGGCCTGCCGGCCGACGGCGTGTTCCCTTACCCCGGAGTCGGAGTCGGGTCGGCGTCCGCCTAGGCGGAACGGACGGCCGCTCCGCTTACGATCGTCGCCGAGCATGGCTTCGTGGCAAATCGTCTTCTCGGCACGCGAGTACGAGCCGCCCGAAGGGCGCGACGCCGACGTGGGCTGGGGGTGGGACGTCGAGCGGGATGGAGAACACCGAACGATCGGCGTCGAGGTCTCGAGGGCGCTGGCCGCCGCTGACAAGCGTCAGCTCTCGCAGGAGATTCGCGCCGCTCTTCGCTCGCGAGGGAGGTCCGCTGTCGTCCCGCTGCTCTACCGCGACACCGTTCCGCGCCGCATCGTGCTCGAGCCGGACGGCATCGTCGAGATCGAGAAGTAGCTACTCGACGGCGAACAGCCGGTGCTCGCCGGGGACGCCCTTCATCTCGAAGTTCCCTCGATCGCGAAAGCCGATCCCCGAGCCTGCGACGAGATCCTTCGACGTCGACGTGACGAGAATCTCGCCAGGTTCGGCCAGCGCCATGGTCCGTGCGGCCACGTGGACGGCGATGCCCCGGAGGCCGTCTCCTGTGACCTCGGCTTCGCCCGTGTGCAGGCCGGCTCGCAGCGTGATGCCGATTGACGCCGCGCTCTCGACGACGGCCTGCGCACACTCGATCGCCCGGGCCGGGCCGTCGAACGTTGCCAGGAAGCTGTCTCCGGCCGTCTCCACCTCGTGCCCGCGGTAGCGCTCCAGCTGCTCGCGTACGACGCGGTGGTGCTCGTCCAGCAACTCTCGCCAGCGCTTGTCGCCCAGCCGCGCAGCCGTCTCCGTCGACTCGACGATGTCCGTGAACAGGATCGTCATCAGCATCCGGTCGTCGCGTGGCCGCGGCCCGATCGTCGCGACGGAACGCCTCGACCTCTCGCAAGACCGCGTCCTGATCGCCCGCCCACATCAGGTGATCGTTGCCCGGTAGCTCGACGAACGTCGCGCCCGGGATCGAGCTCCGCGAGCTTCCGCCCCTGATGCACGGGGACGACGAGGTCGCCCGTTCGGTGCAACACGAGCGTGGGCACGTGGATCGCCGGCAGGAACTCCTCCCAGTCGAGCGCGTATCCCATCTGCAGCACCACCTGTGCCGAGCCGGGACTGGCTGCGGAGCGGGCGAAGCGAAGATACGCACTCTTCGTCTCCTCGTCAGCGACGATGCTCGGCGCCCAGAACGACACGCAGACACCCTCGGTGCCCCACTCGCGCTCGATGCGCTCGATCGCGGCCTCCTGCGTGGGAGCGAGCCGTGACAGCAGGCCCGTGTCGGGTTCGAGCCGGCCGAAGGTCCCGTACAGGATGAGGCCAAGCGCACGTTCGGGGATAGGTGGCCGCGAACAAGCCTGACATCGCGCCGCCGCCGATCGTCCCGAAGAGCACAGCCCGCTCCGAGCCGGCCGCGTCCATGACCGCGCGAACCTCGTCCATCCGCTGCTCCAGCGTCGGCAGCTCGGATGGCGAGACTCGATCCGACAGGCCGGTGCCCGCCTTGTCGAAGAGAATCAGCCGCGAGAACCCGGCCAGGCGCTCGAGGAAGCGGCGCAGCGGCAGGACGTCCCATTGCAGCTCGAGGTGCGTGATCCAACCGGGCAGGAGGAGCAGGTCGACTGGCCCGTCGCCGACCACCTGGTAGGCGATGTTGAAGTCGCCGGTCTTCGTGTACTTGACAACAGGCCGCACCCGTTCGAGTCTAGGTCGCCCGACCAGCACATACGGAGCGAAAGGGAGGACGACATGGGCGCCGAGACGATCGACGGGCTCAGGGAGCGCGTCAGCGGCGACGTGATCACGCCGAGCGACGCGGGCTACGAAGAAGCGCGGAAGGTCTACAACGCGATGATCGACCGGCGGCCGAGCGTCGTCGTGCGCTGCACCGTCAGCCGACGACGTGATCGCGGCCGTGAACTACGCCCGCGAGAACGAGCTCGACCTCGCCGTGCGCGGCGGCGGCCACAGCGTGCCCGGCTTCGGCACCGCCGACGACGCGGTGGTGGTCGACCTGTCCGGTATGACCGATGTCCAGGTCGATCCCGAAGCGCGGACGGCCCGCGCTCAGGGCGGCGCCACCTGGGGCATGTTCAACGACGCGACGGACGCGCATGGCCTCGCGACGACCGGAGGCGTCGTCTCGACGACCGGCGTCGGCGGCCTCACGCTCGGCGGCGGCATCGGCTACCTGACGCGTGGCGTCGGCCTCTCGTGCGACAACCTGATCTCGGCCGAGGTCGTCACCGCCGATGGCCAGAAGCTCGTCGCGAGCGACGCCGAGAACGAGGATCTGTTCTGGGCGCTGCGCGGCGGCGGCGGGAACTTCGGCGTCGTCACGTCGTTCGAGTTTCAGCTGCACCCGGTCACGGACATCTACGGCGGGCCGATGTTCTACGACGCGGAGAACGCGGGCGACGTGCTACGCGCCTACCGCGAGTTCATCGCCGACGCTCCCGAGCAGTTCGGCGGCTTCCCGGCCTGGCAGATCGCGCCACCGCTTCCGTTCATCCCCGAGGAGCGGCACGGCGAGACGATGATGGCGTTCGTGTCGTGCTGGGCAGGCCCGCTGGACGAAGGCGAGGCCGTGCTCGCGCCGATGCGCGACGCGGCGCCGGTCGTGGCCGAGCACGTCGGCCCGATGCCGTACCCGGCGCTCAACAGCGCGTTCGACGCGCTCTATCCGCCCGGAGGCCTCCAGCACTACTGGAAGGCGAACTTCGTCACCGAGCTCACCGACGACGCGATCGACGCGCATCTCGAGCACGGGCCGAAGGTTCCGGTCGTCAACTCGACCGTGCACATCTATTCGATCAACGGCGCGGCCAACCGTGTCGCGTCCGACGCGACGGCGTTCGCCTACCGCGACGCGACCTTCGCCACGGTCATCGCCGGCATGTGGCCGGACCCCGCCGACAACGAGGACAACATCAAGTGGGTCCGCGACTACTACGACGCGACCGCGCCACTCTCGGAGGAGGGCGGTTACGTCAACTTCATGTCGGGGGACGACCAGGAGCGGATCAAGGCCAACTACAAGGGCAACTACGACCGCCTCGTCGACGTCAAGCGGAAGTACGACCCCGACAACCTCTTCCACCTGGACCAGAACATCAAGCCGTAGCGCCACAAAAAGGGCGGGCCCGGTCGGGCCCGCCCCTGCGACGACAGGGCCTCAGCAGCGCGAAAGGAACCGCGCGAGCCCAGCTGCGATCGACCGCGCGATGCGTTCGCGGAAGGCCGGGCTCTCGAGCAGCCGCGCGTCGGCCCGGTTCCGCATGTTCCCTGTCTCGACGAACACCTTGGGCACGTCGGAGAGGTTGAGCCCTCCGAGGTCGGAGCGGACGGAGAGCCCGCTGCCGCCGAGGTACGTGGCATAGGGGAGCCCGGTGCCCGCCTTATAGCGTCTGCCGCACGGCGAGCGCGAGGCACTTCGACGGCCGCGCGATGTCGTCAGTCAGGCCGCGGATCGACGGCGGGTAGATGACGTGGAAGCCGCGTCCCGACGACGGCCCGCCGTCGGCGTGGATCGACACGGCCGCGTCCGCTCCCGCGCGGTTGCCGATGGCGGCGCGCTCGGTGATGCACGGTCCCCAGCCGGAGTTGGACGACCGCGTGAGCACGACCGTGGCGCCGGACGCCCGCAGCAGCCTGCGCAGCCGAACCGCGACGTCCCAGGTGAACGCCGGCTCCGCGTAACCGGACGCCGTGGCCGTTCCGGTCGTGTCGCAGGCTTTCCTGAGCGTGCCGGCGTCCACGAGCCGGTTGACCTCCTCCGGGTGGGCCCAGTTGCGCCCGTTGTGGCCTGGGTCGACGGCGATCGTCTTGCCGGAGAGCGGAGACTCTCGGGCGGGCGCCGTCTCGCCGGCTACGATGAAGCGCGGCCAGAACGACGAGCACGGTTAGGACCGGGCGAAGCACGCGGTGAGGATACGTACGCGTAGTCTCCGCGACTGTGAGTCAGCCCGGAAAACACGGCCGTACGCTCGAGAGTGGCAAGCTCCCGCAGGAGCTTCTCGCTGAGCTGCTTTCGGCTTCCCCGGACCTGCCGCCGGAGGTTCGGCTCGGGGCGCGCATCGGAGAGGACGCGAGCGGCATCGATGTTCAGGAGGGAACGCTCGTCGTGGCGGCCGATCCGATCACCCTCACGACGTCGGACGTCGCTCGGCTCTCCGTGCTCGTGAACGCCAACGACATCGCTGTGTGTGGCGCCCGTCCGCGCTGGTTTCTGGCGGTCGTGCTCGTTCCGCCCGCGACGTCCGAGGGCTCGATCAGAGACCTCTTCTCCCGACTTCACGCGGCGGTGGAAGACGTGGGCGCGGCCCTCGTCGGAGGTCACACCGAGGTCACACCGGCCGTCACCCAGCCCATCGTGTTCGGCACCATGCTCGGAATCACCGAGCGGGGTGCGATCGTCGAGACGGCCGGCCTTGCGCCGGGCGATTTGCTGCTCCAGGTTCGGCCAGTGCCGATCGAGGGCGCGGCCGTGCTTGCGAACGAGGCCGCAGAGCGGCTCTCGGGCCTGGACGCGGAAACGCTGGCACAGGCGCGGGTCGCTCTGGACGATCCGGGCATCTCCGTCGTGGAGCCGGCGCTCCTGGCGACACGACTCGGTGCGACCGCGCTGCACGACCCGACGGAGGGCGGCCTCTTGATGGGTCTGCACGAGATGGCCGTGGCGGGAGACGTTCGGCCTACGAGTAGACCCGGATGCCGTGCTGTGGTTCGAGCCTGGCGTCGCCGTGTGCACGGCTTTGGGCGGGGACCCGTGGTCGACGCTCGCGTCGGGGACGCTGCTCGCCGCGTTTCCGGAGGCGGCCGTCCCGGACGCCGCGTCGGCATTCGAGGAGGCGGGGCATGCGGTCGCCGTATTGGCTTCGGTGGAGCGCGGTCGCGGCATGGTCGCCTCCGACGGCACGCCGATGTCTGCGCGAGAGCGCGACGAGGTGGCCCGCATCCTCTCGTCCTGATGCGCCGTCCGACGGGGTGATGAAGATCCCCGGCGATGGACGTCGTACGGGCGCGCTGGTCGAGCTCCTCGTTCCTCCTCTACGCCGGCGCCTTCGTCGTCCTCTTCGCCGGCGTCGGACTGCTCAGCTGGCTCGCATCTGAGCACTCGGACGGAGCGTTCTTCGGCTGGTCGGCGCTCGTGTTCTTCGTGCTCGCGGTGATCGCAATCGGATTCGAGGCGGCGGGCGAACGGGTAACAGCCGGCCTGTTCGCCTTCGTCTCGCTGATCATGTTCTCGGTCTTCATCGGCTCGTTCGAAGACCTCATCGGCATCCTCGACGACACGGGCGAAGGCCCGTTCGACGGTTTCCGCTGGGGTCTCCTGCTCTTCGACCTCGTGATCATCACGGCGTCGCTGATCCTCCTTGCCCGCTTCCGGTTCCCCCTGCTCGTGCTACCCGCGGTCTTCATGAGCTGGTTCTTCCTCGTCGACCTCGTCTCCGGCGGGGGGACTGGTCAGCGGTCGTGTCGATCATCGTCGGCTTCTTCCTGATGCTGGTCGGGGCCGGTGCTGATCGGATGTACGGCTTCTGGATTCACGTTGTCGCGGCACTCGCGATCGGCGGCGGCTTCCTCTACCTCTGGCACTCGGCCGCGTGGGAGTGGATCCTCATCGGCCTGATCGCCCTGTTCTACTTCCTGCTCGCGGGCGGCCTCGACCGCTCGATCTACGCGGTGCTCGGCGCGATCGGCCTCTTCCTCGCGTGGACGTACTTCGTGGAGCGATGGACGGACGCCCAGGTCAGCCCGGTCTACGGTGACACCTCTACACCAGGGTTCTCTTCCGACAGCGGCGAGCCGAGCATCTGGGGCGCCACGATGCTCTACGCGCTCTTCGGGCTCGTGCTCGTCGCGATCGGCCTCTGGCTCGAGCGGCGGAAGCCCACAGTGCTCGTCGAGCCTTCCGCGCTGTAGCCCTACCTACAATTGGCGCTGTTCCTGCGACTCGTCCAGGAGGACGCCGGTGTCCGGGCATAGCAAGTGGCATTCGATCAAGCACAAGAAGGGCGCGACGGACAAGAAGCGCGGCCAGCTCTTCTCGAAGCTCGCCCGGGCGATCATCGTCGCTGCGCGTGAGGGCGGGCCGGATCCCGCAGCCAACCTCGCGCTCCAGAACGCGATCGAGAAGGCGCGCGAGGCGTCGATGCCCAAGGACAACATCGAGCGTGCCATCGCTCGCGGGTCGGGCGCCGCCGCCGACGGCGAGGCCTTCGAGCACATCACCTACGAGGGCTACGGCCCGGCGGGCGTGGCGGTCTTCGTCGACGCGCTGACGGACAACCGCAACCGCACGGCTTCCGAAGTGCGCCACGTGTTCTCGAAGAGCGACGGCTCGCTGGGCGAGTCCGGCTCCGTCGCGTGGCTCTTCGAGCGCACCGGCTTGCTGCTCGTCCCGGCCGACGGAGTGGACGAGGACGAGCTCATGCTCGCGGCGGCCGAGGGCGGCGCCGACGACGTCTCCCAGGACGGCTCGGTCTTCGAGATCACCTGTCCCGCGGAGAGCGTGGGCGACGTACGGCGCGCGCTGGAGCAGGCGGGCTTCGCCGTCGAGTCGGCCCAGATCACGATGCTGCCGAAGACGTCCGTCACCGTCGAGGACGAGGCGGCAGCACGTAGGATCGTTCGATTGATGGAAGAGCTCGAGGAGCTCGACGACGTGCAGGACGTGTACGCGAACTTCGACATTCCAGAGCAAGTGCTTGTATCGGCAACTTCATAAGGAGGGGGCCCACGGGGGAACCATGGGTTCCCCCGTGTTATCGAGGAGGTAGCGAACTGATGGCAGTCGCAATGAAGACCGGAGGCCGCATCGAGTCGCTGCTCTCGGCGCGGCTCTTTCTCAACCCGCAGCTCGCCGGCGACAAGCTCTACTTCATCAGCGATCTCGCGGGCAGGCTGAGCCTGTACCGCATGGACGTCGGCGGCAGCGTCCCCGAGCCGCTGCTGCCGCCGGGGATCGCGCTCCAGAACCCGGAGCTGCTCGGCGGCTACGCGTTCTACGTGCTACCGGATCTCGACCGCATCGTCCTCATGCTCGACCAGGACGGCGACGAGAACTACCAGCCCCGCGTGATCCCGCTGGACGGTGGCTTCCCGGAGCCGCTGAACGAGGAGGCCTTCGGCGGGATGAGGACGCACCTCCTCGACGTCGACGAGGAGACAGGCACGGCGTACGCCGCTGCCGAGTCGCGCGAGGAGGCGAAGCTCTTCGGCATGCGCATCGACCTCGCCACCGGCGAGGTGGAGATTCTCGGCGAAGGCATGCACGGTCCCTATCCGGTGGCCTGGACGCGCGATCACTCGCGCGCGGTGCTCGGCGACGGCTACACGGCCGGCGACGTCGTTCTCTACGAGCGCGATCCGGACACCGGCGAGAAGCACGATGCTCTGGGGGACGCTGCTCGAAGACCGCAAAGAGGGCGAGGAGCACCCGCTGCTCGGGCTCGCAGTCGGCCCACGTAACGGACAGCCAGCAAGGGCTGCTCCTCGGCACGAGCCTCTTCGACGACGCCTACGGCCCCGGCTATCTCGCGTTCGACGGGTCCGGCGAGGTCGGAGCCGGTCGAGCTGACCGGTGCCCGGCACGAGGGCGTCGGCGAGCTGGAGCGGTTCCAGCACATCGACGGCGACCAGTACCTCGCCGTGTTCAACATCGACGGCTGTCTCGTGGGCCTATGAGGCTGACTTCGACGAAGCGGCCCGCGCTATGAAGCTCGGCCGCGTGCTCGTGGGCGAAGGGCGAGCTCGCCGGCGGAGTGCTGCACGGCATCGCCCGTGACCCGGAGAGCGGTCGCTGGGCTCTCTCGTTCTGCACGGCTACGACGCCGACGCAGCTCTTCGTGCTCGACGCGGACGGCACGCCGACGCAGCAGACGAATGAGAAGCCGCTCGGCATCGATCCGGCGCTGCTCTCGGCCGGCGAGGACGTCGTCGTTCGTCTCCCACGACGGCCTGCGCACGTCTGCGCGGCTGTACCTGCCGTCCCCGGAGCTCGGGTACGACGGGCCGACGGCCGCTCGTCTACTACGTGCACGGAGGGCCACAGGGCCAGGAGCGGCCGAACTTCGCGTGGTTCTCGATGCCGCTCATCCAGGCGCTCACGCTCGAGGGCTTCGCGGTCTTCGTGCCCAACGTGCGGGGCTCGACGGGCTACGGGATGGACTACATGAAGCGCGTCGACCATGACTGGGGTGGCCAGGACCGGCTCGACCACGTGCATGCGATGACCGAGGTGCTGCCGAACGACGAGCGAGTGGACGCGAGTCGTGCCGGCGTCGTCGGCCGTTCGTACGGTGGCTACATGACGCTGACGCTGGCGGGGCGCCACCCCGAGCTGTGGTCGGCCGCCATCGACATGTTCGGTCCGTACGACATGTTCACGTTCCTCGACCGCATCCCGCCGACGTGGAAGCCGTACTTCGAGCTCGCCATCGGGCATCCCGAGCGCGATCGCGACTTCCTCATCGAGCGCTCGCCGAAGACGCACATGGACGCACCTCGCGTGTCCGATGCTCGTCATCCAGGGGAAGAACGATCCACGTGTCGTCGAGCAGGAGTCGAGCGACCTCGTCGAGGCGATGCGCGCCCAGGGCAAGGACGTCGACTACCTCGTGTTCGAGGACGAGGGCCACGACGTGCTTGAAGCTGCCGAACAAGGTGCGCTGCTACGAGACGATCGTCGACTTCTTCAAGAAGCATCTGTAGTCGTTGACGCATGTCGCACTCCTCCGGGCAGGGATGTCCGGAGGGGTGCTTAACCTCAACGCGTGAAGGTCCTCGGCATCGACCCGGGCACGGCTGCATGCGGATACGGCATCGTCCACGAAGAAGACGCAGGCGGGCCTCAGGGCATCGACTTCGGGTCGTGGACCACCCCCGCCAGAGAATCCCCGGCTCTCAGGCTCAGGACGATCTACGAGCGGGTGGAGGAGCTCATCGAGGAGCACGCTCCGGCTGCCGTCGCGCTCGAGGAGTCGTTCGTCGGCGCCGACGCCCGCATCGCACTCTCTGTCGGTCAGGCCAGGGGCGCGGTGCTCGTCGCGTGCGCGCGCGCCGGCGTTGACTGCGTCGAGTACGCGCCCGGCATGGTCAAGAAGTCGGTCTGCGGTTACGGGCGCGCCGACAAGGCGCAGATGCAGCGGATGGTGAGGGCGGTGCTCGCACTGGACGCGGTGCCGGAGCCGCACCACGCGGCCGATGCACTGGCCGTCGCCATCTGTCACGCGCTCGCGCCGCCGCTCCTGAGGAAGGTCGCCTCGTGATCGCCCAGCTCCGCGGGAAGCCCGTCCGGCGCGGCGCGGAGGGACTCGTGCTCGATGTGGGCGGAGTCGGCTATCTCGTGCAGGCGACGCCGCGCGCGCTGGCGCAGGCGGGTCGCTCGAAGGACGTCACCGTCGAGACGTACCTCCACGTGCGCGAGGACGCGCTCCAGCTGTACGGGTTCGCCGACGCCGCCGAGCGAGAGCTCTTCGAGCAGCTGCTCTCCGTCTCGGGAGTCGGCCCGAAGGTGGCGCTCGCCATCGTCTCCGGGTCGACGCCGGCCGAGCTGCGCCGGGCCATTGCGCGCGAGGACACTGCGCGCTTCGAGGCGATTCCCGGCATCGGCCGCAAGACCGCGCAGCGCGTCGTGCTCGAGCTGAAGGGGTCGCTCGCGGTCGAAGCGAGGAGCCGTCCGCGGACGGAGACGGCCACGTCGTGGCTCGCGACGCGCTCGTCGAGCTCGGCTACTCGGTCGTCGACGCCGAGTCGGTGCTCGCGGCACATCGATCCAGCGCTGCCGCCCGAGGAACGCGTTCGCCAGGCTCTGCGGCAGGCGGCATGAGCGCTCAGCGGCTCGTCTCGCCCGTGCTCGAGGCGGAGGGCGACGAGGAGCTCGACCGCTCGCTTCGTCCGCGGACGCTCGACGAGTTCGTCGGACAGGAACGGTTGCGCGAGCAGCTCGCCATATCGCTCGAGGCCGCGCGCGGCCGTGGCGAAGCTCTCGAGCACGTCTTGCTGGCCGGACCGCCGGGGCTCGGCAAGACGAGCCTGGCGCACGTGATCCGTGCCGAGCTTGGTGTCGGGCTGCGTTCCGTAGCCGGCCCGGCGCTCGACCGCAAGGGCGACCTGGCGGCGATCCTCACAGCTCTTGACGAGCGAGAGGTCCTGTTCGTGGACGAGATTCATCGTCTCGCGCCCGCGGTAGAGGAGATCCTCTATCCGGCGCTCGAAGACTTCCGACTCGACATCGTCGTCGGACAGGGGCCTTCCGCGAGGACGCTCGCGCTCGACCTGCCGCCGTTTACGCTCGTCGGCGCGACGACACGGACGGGCCTATTGACGACTCCGCTGCGCGATCGCTTCGGCATGACGTTCCGGCTCGGCTACTACGAGCAGGACGAGCTGTCCGCGATCGTCCGCCGCTCGGCACGCATCCTCGCCGTAGAGATCGACGACGACGCGGCGAACGAGATCGCGCGCCGCTCGCGCGGCACGCCGCGCGTGGCCAACCGCATCCTCCGCCGCGTGCGCGACGTGGCAGAGGTGCGCCACTCCGGCACGATCACGACCGACGTGGCCGAGGATGCGCTCGCGCTACTGGAGGTCGATCGCGAGGGGCTCGAGCGCATGGACCGAGAGCTCCTGGAGGCTGTGGCGACGAAGTTCGAAGGCGGGCCGGTGGGGCTGTCGACGCTGGCCGTCGCACTTGGCGAGGAGCCCGACACGATCGAGGACGTCTACGAGCCCTACCTGCTCCAGCTCGGCTTTCTCCAGCGGACGCCGCGGGGCCGCGTGATCACGAAGCTCGGCCTCGAGCACGTAGGGGCAACCACCGCTGTCGACGGCGCCCTCTTCTGATGGCGGAGCAGATCTGGGTCCCCGGCGCGCCGCAGCCGTCGCTCGAAGACTTCGTCACGCGTCTGCGAGAGCACATCGAGCGCTTCGCGCGCGAGCACGCCGACGGGCAGGCCGCCGTCGAGGTCGAGCTTCGCGACGGCTCGGTGCACAGGCTGCTCTCGATCGCGGACGCGCCCGGTTACGGCTTCGTGACGCTCGCGCCGTATCGAGACGACGGAATGCCGGAGGAGATGATCGTGCCCGTAGCCGCGATCGCCGCCATCAGGCTGACGCAGATGGAAGAGCACCCGCCGTTCGGCTTCGGGCAGCGGCCGCCGGCTAAGGCCTGAACTGGAGCTCGTGCCACGACGGAACTGGCGCCAACTCGAGTAGCGCGCGGTCGCCGTTCGGCTCCGAGTATGTGAACTCACCGGAGCGCTCGTCCCATTCGATGTCGAGCAGCCCTTGCTTCACGCGGTGGTCGAGCCACGCGCTGCGGAAGACGAGCTTGCGCAACCAGTAGACGAGCGACTCGTCGCCGACGAGCGAGATCCGCTCCCAGTGCCGAACGAGGTAGTGACCGAGCGCGCTGCGGGGAACGGCCAGCTGTCCGTCCGCGGTGAGCTCGACCAGGTCGGCCGTCTCGTCGTCGTCGAGCTCGTTTCTCTCCACGAGGCCGAGCTTGACGGCGGCTGCCACGACCCGTTCCTCGAAGTCGTCCCGTCCGAACGAGAACCGGTACGACCTCGGTCCCGCGCGGAACTCGACCTCGTAGTCGTCGCCGGAGCAGTAGTCCGCTTCCACAGCCCCAGGATAACCAGCCCGGACGTGGTTACCCCCTCATCGACGCCGTCCGGCGAGGGCCGTACCTTCGAAGGCATGGACTGGGTGCTCGCTCCCTGCGACACGCGCACCGCTCGCAAGCTCGCGGAGGAGCTCGGCGTCTCCGAGATCGCTGCTCGCGTGCTGATCCGCCGCGGCTACGGCGACGCTGCGTCGGCAACGACGTTTCTCGCCGGCGAGCCGCCCGGCCACGACGCGGAGCTGCTCGGAGACGTGAAAGGTGCGTGCCAACTCATCCACAAGGCGATCGCCGACGGAACGCGTATCTGCGTCCACGGCGACTACGACGTGGACGGCATCTGCGCGACGGTGCTCGCCGTCACCTGCCTCAGAGAGCTCGGAGCCGACGTCGGCTGGCATCTGCCGAGTCGCTTCGAGGAGGGCTACGGGCTCTCGGGCCAGACCCTGGAGAAGCTCGCCGAGGACGGCTACGGGCTCGTGCTCACTGTCGACTGCGGCATCACCGCCGTCGAGCAGGTCGCGGCCGCCAGGCGACTTGGCCTGGAGGTCATCGTCACGGACCACCACCGGCCCGGAGACGAGCTGCCGGACTGCCCCATCGTCGCAACGCAGCCGTCGTCGTACCCGTTCCCGGAGCTTTGCGGCACCGGCGTGGCGTTCAAGCTCCTGCAAGCGCTCGCGGACGATCCGCTGGAGCGGCACCTCGACCTCGTCGCGCTGGCCACCATCGCCGACGTCGTCCCGCTCGTCGACGAGAATCGTGCGTTTGCGATTGCCGGTCTGAAGCAGCTCGCGCGCACGCAACGTCCTGGCCTGCGTGCTCTCATGCGCTCGGCGCATGTCGATCCGGCCGTGGTCGACGAAGGTGCGGTGGGCTTCCGCCTGGCGCCGCGCATCAACGCGGCGGGCAGGCTGTGCCGGCCCGAGATCGCGCTCGATCTGCTCATGTGCGAGGACGACGGCGAGGCAAGCGGGTTGGCCGCGAGGCTCGAGGAGCTCAATCGCGATCGTCAGGCCGTCGAGGAGCGGATCTTGCGCGAGGCGTCGCGACGGATCGACGAGTGGCCGGAGAGCCGCCGCCGCCAGCGCGGTTACGTCCTCGCCGACGAGGACTGGCACGAAGGTGTCGTGGGCATCGTCGCCTCTCGGCTCGTCGAGCGCTACCGGCGGCCGGTGCGTCCTTATCGCCGGCGCGGACGGCGAGTGGAAGGGGTCGGGACGCTCGCTGGGCGCGTACGACCTGCACGCAGGGCTGACCGCCTGCGCAGATCATCTCGACCGCTTTGGAGGACACCGTGCGGCCGCGGGCCTCTCGATTCATCCGGAGGCGATCGACGCGTTCGCTGAAGCCTTCGCCGCTCACGCCGATGCCCATCTCACCGATGACCAGCTGCGACCGGTGACCATCGTCGACGCGGCCGTCCCGGGCTCGGCGCTGACACTGGGGCTGGCGGAGGAGCTACGTCGCCTAGCACCCTTCGGGCTCGGCAACCCGGGCGTGACGCTTCTGCTCCCGGGCTGTGAGCTGAGCGACCTGCAGACCGTGGGCGAGGGGAAGCATCTTCGCTTCCGCGTTCGCGAGCGCAGCCGGCCCGCCGGGAGCGCGATCGCCTTCGGGATGGGCCCGCAGCTCGACCGCTTCCGTCGGGAGGGCACGTATGACCTTGCGTTCAGGCTCGAGGAGAACCGCTGGAACGGCACGGTCGCCCCGCAGCTCGTCATTCGTCACGTCCTCGACAGTGACGAGCGTTACCACGCGTTGCGCGCGCAGCTGGCGGCCGAGTGGGAGGCGGGGGAGGCGGCGTGGAGCGCGGACGGGCGCGCGATCTTCGGGGAGCTCGGGCTCGACGGCTCCAGGGCCGTCAGCCTCTACGAGTCGGAGACGTTTCGCGCCCTCGTGACTGAACAAGAGCCGCTGCTCGCGCAAGCCGCGTAGGACGTGCCAGACCCTTCTAGCTGCGAGACGCGGCGAGCGAGTCGAGCTCGACCAGCATGCGGGTGAGGCGGCGAATGGCCCGCGCGCGGGCTCTCATGCGGATCCGTCTGAACAAGAGTGTCCCTTTCGTCAATTCCCCCGCCATTCCTTTCGGAACCTGGCCGGCCGCGCATGAGCCCTCGTTCGGACCGCCGTCTACACTTGGAGCATGGCCGTTGTCGAGGCTCAAGAACGGCATGAGCATCTCGTAGAGGAGCTGATCGCCGACGTCGAGGCTTACAAGCCCGACGTCGACCGCGACCTGCTGCGCCGTGCGTTTGCCTACGCCGAGCGGGCTCACGAGGGCCAGCGCCGCCGTTCAGGTGAGGCCTTCATCCGCCATCCCTGGGGCGCGGCGATGATCCTCGCCACGCTCCACCTCGACGAGCAGACGCTGGCCGCCGCGCTTGCTGCACGACGTCGTCGAGGACACGGAGTCGGATATCGCCGACGTGAAGGCCGAGTTCGGCGAAGAGATCGCCCGGCTCGTCGAGGGCGTCACGAAGCTGACGCGGATCCAGTTCGCGAGCCGCGAGCACGCGGAGGTCGAGAACTACCGCAAGATGATCGTGGCGATGGCGCAGGACCCGCGCGTCATCCTCATCAAGCTCGCCGACCGCCTCCACAACATGCGGACGATCGAGTACCTCGGCCGGCAGAAGCAGCTGCAGAAGGCGAAGGAGACGCTCGAGGTGTATGCGCCGATCGCACACCGGCTCGGCATCCACGCGATCAAGTGGGAGCTCGAGGACCTCTCCTTCGAGCGCCTGCATCCGCGCAAGTACGCGGAGATCGAGGCCATGGTTGCAGAGCGGCGAGGGGACCGCCAGGAGCACGTGAAGAAGGCCTCGCGCGTGCTTCAGCGCGAGCTGGAGAAGGCCGACGTCCCGGCCGACATCTCCGGCCGCCCGAAGCACTTCTACTCCATCTACGACAAGATGGTGCGGAAAGGCCGCGAGTTCAACGAGATCTACGACCTCACGGCCATGCGGGTCATCGTCGAGCGCTCCGGCGAGGAGGGGACCCGCGACTGCTACGGCGCGCTCGGGCTCATCCACTCGCTGTGGAAGCCGATGCCCGGCCGCTTCAAGGACTTCATCGCCATGCCCAAGCTCAACCGCTACCGGGCGTTGCACACGACGGTGATCGGGCCGGAGGGAAAGCCGCTCGAGATCCAGATCCGTACGCGGGAGATGCACCGCGAGGCGGAGTTCGGCATCGCCGCCCACTGGGTCTACAAGAAGGGCAAGCGGGGAAAGGGCGACGCCGAGTGGACTGCGTGGATGCGCTCGCTGATCGACTGGCAGTCCGACGAGGCAGATCCGCGCGAGTTCATGAAGACGCTTCGCAAGGACTTCTTCTCCGAAGAGGTCTACGTGTTCACGCCCAAAGGCGAGGTGAAGACGCTTCCGTCCGGCGCGACGCCGATCGACTTCGCGTATGCCGTGCACACGGACGTCGGCCACCGCACGGTCGGCGCCAAGGTCAACGGACGCATCGTGCCGCTCCACTACGAGCTGAAGAGCGGCGACTTCGTCGAGATCCTCACCGCCAAGACCGGGCGCGGCCCGTCGCGCGACTGGCTCTCGCTCGCCGCGTCCTCGAAGGCACGCAACAAGATCCGCCAGTGGTTCTCCCGGGAGACCCGCCAGGAGACCGAGCAGAAGGGTCGAGACGCGCTGGAGCAGGCTCTCCGCGCCCAGAAGCTGCCGTACAAGAAGCTCCAGGGATCCGCGGTGCTCGCGCAGGTGATTCGCGAGACGGGGTTCAAGAAGGCCGAGGACTTCTACATCGCGCTCGGCTCCGGGAAGCTCCAGCCCACGCAGATCGTCCGCAAGGTCATCCAGCGGTTGAAGACCGAGGAGGTGGCCGAGGAGGAGACCGTCACGCGCAAGCCCACGCGCGCCCGCCCGGCGACGAGCCAGGCCGTCGGGATCCGAGTGGAGGGCGTCGACGACGTCCTCGTGCGCCTCGCCAAGTGCTGCACGCCCGTGCCCGGCGACGAGATCCTCGGCTACATCTCACTCGGCCGCGGCATCACGATCCACCGCGAGGACTGTCCCAACGTCAAGGCGCTGCGACGGAATCCGGAGCGGTTGACTCCGGTCTCCTGGGACGGCGACAGCTCGCGGAGCTTCCGTGTCCAGGTGGCCGTCGACTCGTGGGACCGCCCGCGGCTACTCGAGGACGTCGCCCGGACGTTCGCCGAGCACGGCGCGAACATCGTCGCGTACGGCGGTGTCGTCGAGGACCAGATGGCCCGCAACCGCTACACCGCGGAGCTCGGCGACGTGAAGGCGCTGCGGGCGCTGTTGAACGCGCTGCGCCAGATCGACGGCGTCTTCGACGCCTATCGCATGACTCCACAGTAGAGCGGCGCCTTGGCGGGAATTCATCCGACGGCCGAAGCGGGCTTCTCGGCCGCAGCGGAGGTCTACGAGCGCGCGCGTCCGGGTTACCCGGACGACGCGGTCGCCTGGGTCGCGGAGCGCCTCGGCATTGGCCCCGGCCGCGATGTGCTCGACCTCGCCGCGGGCACGGGCAAGCTCACTCGCCAACTCGTCCCGCTCGGAGCCCGCATCGTCGCCGTCGAGCCGATCGACGCCATGCGCGCCGAGCTCGAGCGTGCTGTCCCCAGCGCGGAGGCGCTCGCCGGCACGGCCGAGGCGATCCCGCTCGCTGACGGCAGCGTCGATGCTGTCACGTGCGCCCAGGCGTTCCACTGGTTCCGCCCGGACGAGGCGGTAAGCGAGATCCGGCGCGTCCTCCGTCCTGGTGGCGGCCTCGCCCTGCTCTGGAACGGCCGGGACCTCGACGATCCCAAGCATGATCGCGTGGACGAGCTGCTTGCTCCGCATCGCCCTGAGTTTCGGGGCGGAGAGGAGCACTGGCGCTCCGTCCTCGGCCCGCTTGAGCTCAAGACCTGGCACTACTCGCAGACGTTGACGCTGGCCGCGTACGTCGAGCGTGTGGCGTCGACGAGCTTCGTCGGTGCCATGGCGCCCGAGGAGAGACACGCGTTCCTCGACGAAGTCCGCCAGGCGCTCTTGCCCTTCGAGGAGCCGCTCGAGCTGCGTTATCTGACCGACGTGTACGTGCGCGAAGCAGCTTCGTGCGAATCCCTCGAACGGGGGATAAAGCCCGCAGCAGACGCGGTACCCCCTTCGAGGGACGGCCTGCCGAACACGACTATTTGCAGGGACTCCTAGCTCGAACGAGGGACTCGGTCACTCCTCGACGTCGTCGCCCTCGAAGGCTCGAATGGTCTCACGGAACGAATCGGGCACGGGTACCGCCGTGTGCGTCGCGAGCTCGACGAGCACGAGCGTCTGGTGTGCCGTGACCATGAGCACGTCGTCGTCCGCCCGGTAGGCGGCGCACTCGTACGTGACGCTCGTCCGTCCGATCCGGGCGACGCGGACGAAGACCTCGATGAGGTCGTCGAAGCGCGCCGGTGCGAGGTAGTCGATCGTGCACGCACGCATGACGAACTCGTGCTTTCGACGCTGTCCGCCGTACGCCATTCCGAGGTGGCGGTGGTACTCGACGCGGGCGAGGTCGAAGTACGGCATGTAGCGGCCGTAGTAGACGACCCCCTGCGCATCGGTGTCCGAGAAGCCGACGCGGTCGAGCGCCGAGTACTTGAACGGCGGCTTGCGATCGGTGAGCTCGTCCGCAGCTCGAGCGTCACACGCCGATGCTACTGGCCGCGGAGCGTGCATCGCTTCGGCCAGGAGACTCGGCTCGAGGCCGTGGACGGTCGCGCCGCCGCGGCCCGTCATCGTCTCAGCGGCGAGGAGCGCGTTGACGATCGGCGCTCCTCGCGTCGCCTCGATCGCGGCGTAGAAGAGCGGGTTCAGCGCCGCTTGGGCGTCGAGCGGCTCGGACCCGCCGTGCTCGAGGCCGCCGTGGCAGAACGCGAGGGCAAGTCGTCCGCTCGACGCACTCGCCTGCGCCACCGGTGCGCGCCGACGCCGAGCATCGCCCGCAG
Source organism: uncultured Actinomycetes bacterium (assembly GCA_963786725.1). Classification (GTDB taxonomy): domain Bacteria; phylum Actinomycetota; class Thermoleophilia; order Gaiellales; family Gaiellaceae; genus PALSA-612. The sequence goes on from CAWBAD010000010.1 coordinate 218,674, forward strand.
CGCGAGCGGCACGTGTCAGCTGGTGCGGGAGCAGCGGCGCATCGGTGGCGACGACGACGATGATCGAGCCCACGCCCTCGAGCGCAGGACGAGGCGGCAGCGGGTACGCGGTCCGGGCCGATGCGACGGCCGACCCGCACGCCGTCGACTGCGAGCCGCGACCGCGTGCCGTGGTTCGCCTGCACGAGCACGCCGACGGTGTACGCGTCTGCCAGCCGCGATGCAGTGCCGATGCCGCCCTTGAAGCCGTGGCAGATCATCCCCGTGCCGCCGCCGACATTCCCCTCGGCCACCGGACCGTCCGACGCCGCATCGCAGCGCGGCTCTCGCGTGCTCGGGACCGGACGTGGAACCCGTTGACGTCGTTGAGGACGCCGTCCCACGTCTCGGCGACGACCGGCAAGCTCCACGTGCTGCGGTCGCCTGCCAGCGCGGCCGCCACGAGGGCTTCGTGGACGGCGCCGACCGAATGCGTGTTCGTCAGCGCGATCGGCGTGGTCAGCAGACCCGACTCCCGCATCCACTGGAGGCCCGTAACCTCGCCGTTGCCGTTGAGCCGGAACGGCGCGGCGAAGGCCGGGAGCTCGCCCGGGACGATGACCGTGACGCCTGTGCGAACGTCGTCGCCTTCGACGAGCGTCGTGTGCGCCCACGCGGACACCGGCGACGTCGGTGATCGCGTTCAGCGGGCCCGGCTCGAGATCGCCGATCGCGATCCCGAGATCGCGTGCCCTCACGAGCGGATCACGGCGAGCACCTCGTCGCGCTTCCGCTCCATCAGCTCCTGCGAGCGCGCCTCGAGGTTGAGCCGGAGCAGCGGCTCGGTGTTCGACGGCCGAACGTTGAAGTGCCAGTCGTCGGCGTCGACCGAGAGGCCGTCGAGGTGCGAGACGCGACCCTCCGCGCCGAAGCGCTCCTTCAGCTCCTGGAGCTTGACGGGCACGTCGGCGACCGTGGTGTTGATCTCGCCGGTGATGAAGTAGCGCTCGCGGTAGGGGCGGAGGATCTCGGAGAGCGGCGTGCCGGCGCGCGAGACACGAGCTCGAGCATGAGCAGGAACGGGACGACGCCGGAGTCGGCCTGGAAGAAGTCGCGGAAGTAGTAGTGGCCCGAGACCTCGCCGGCGAAGCCGCGTCCTCCTTGCGCATGCGGTGCTTGATGAACGCGTGGCCGACGCGGTTGACGAGCGGCATGCCGCCGGCGCGCTCGATCGTCTCCGGCACGGCCCAGCTCGCGCGGACGTCGTAGATCACCTTCGCGCCGGGCTCCTTCGCGAGCACGCGTCTCGGCGAACAGCGCGGTCGCGAAGTCGCCGGGGACGAACTCGCCGGTGTCGTCGACGAAGAAGCAGCGGTCGGCGTCGCCGTCGAACGCGACGCCGAAGTCGGCGCCCTCCTCGAGCGTCTTCGCGCACGATGAACTCGCGGTTCTCGGGCAGCAGCGGGTTCGGCTCGTGGTTCGGGAAGCTCCCGTCGGGCTCGAAGTAGCACGTGACGGCGTCGATCGGCAGCCGCTCGAGCACCGGCGGCAGCATGGCGCCGGCCATGCCGTTCGCCGCGTCGATGACGACGCGGAGCGGCTCGGATCGCCTCGACGTCGACGAACGACAGCACGCGCTCGACGTACGCCGGCCAGATGTCCTCCTCGCGTCACCGTGCCCCGTTCGGCCACGTCCGGGGACTGTCCCTGGAGCACGGCCGAAGCGGCCAGCGCCCGGTCGCGGACGTCGAGCAGGCCCGAGTCGCCGCCGACCGGCAGCGCGCCCCGGCGGACGATCTTCATGCCCGTGTACTCCTTCGGGTTGTGCGAGGCGGTGACGGCGATGCCGCCGTCGAGCCCGAGCTCGCCGACGGCGAGATAGAGCATCTCCGTGCCGACCATGCCGATGTCGACGACGTCGGCGCCGCGCGTCGGCCGCGCCCTCGATCACGGCGCTGCGCCATCGCCGGCGCGGAGAGGCGCATGTCGCGGCCGACGGCGATCCGGCGCGGCTCGAACTGCTCGACGTACGCGCGCCCGATCGCGTACGCGCCCTCCTCGTCGAGCTCGTCGGGTAGATGCCGCGCACGTCGTACGCCTTGAAGACCTTCGGAGTCGAGCACGAGCCTGATGCTAGTGCCGGAAGCCCGTGGCGCGTGCGGCGTTCGTACACTTACATGGTGCCGGCAACGTGGAGCGAAAGCTCGCGACCGTGCTGTTCGTCGACCTCGTCGACTCGACGCAGCTCGTCACGGGCGCCGATCCGGAGGTCGTCCGCCGCCGCGTGACGCGAGTTCTTCGACCGCGTCTCCCACTGCGTGACGGTGCACGGCGGCATCGTCGAGAAGTTCGCCGGCGACGCCGTGCTCGCCGCCTTCGGCATCCCGCAGGCGCACGAGGACGACGCCGAGCGCGCCGCGCGGGCGGCGCTCGGCGATGCGCGACGGCGATCCGCGAGCTCGATCTCGAGGCGCGTATCGGGCATCGAGGCGGGCGAGGTCGTCGTCGACCAGGCGGATTCGACGTTCGCGACCGGCGAGGCGGTGAATCTCGCCGCGCGGCTGCAGCAGGTGGCGAAGCCCGGCGAGATCCTGCTCGGCCCGACCGCGCACCGCCTCGCCCGCGGGCGGCTCGTCGTCGAGGACGCCGGCCCGCTCGAGCTGAAGGGCATGGGCGCCGCGATGCGCGCCTGGCGCGTGATCGGCGCGCTCGACGGGACCCACGTCCACGTCGGCGCTCCGCTCGTCGGCCGCGAGACCGAGCTGGAGCTGCTCGAGAACACCTACGCGCGAACGCTGCGCGACGGCCGCGCCCACCTGTTCACGATCTACGGCGAGCCGGGCGTCGGCAAGAGCCGCCTCGCCCGCGAGTTCGTCGACTCCGTGGACGGTGCGAGCGTGCTCACGGGCCGCTGCCTCCCGTACGGCGAAGGCATCACGTACTGGCCGCTCGCCGAGATGATCAAGTCGGCGGCCGGGATCTCCGACGACGAGCCGCTCGAGGAGGCGTTCGAGAAGCTCCGCGCCTGCTGCGAGGACGATGCTGTCGCCGATCTGATCGGGCTGGCTTCGGGCCTGCTCGAGGCCGTCGAAGGCGAGCGCAGCCCGCAGGAGATCGCGTGGGCGGCGCGCGAGGTGATGAGCACGCTCGGCGACGTGCAGCCGCTCATCCTCTTCTTCGAGGACATCCACTGGGCGGAGGAGCCGCTGCTCGACCTCATCGAGCACCTCGCCGACTGGGTGCGGGCGCCGCTCCTCATCCTCTGCCTCGCGCGACCGGAGCTGCTCGACGTGCGGCCCGGGCTGGGGCGGAGGCCGCGTGCGGTCGACGGCGATCGAGCTCGAGCCGCTGTCCGAGGCGGAGAGCGAGGAGCTCGTCGACGGCGCTCGTCGCCGAGCTCGACGACCCGCTGCCGCTGCCGAAGGGGCTGCTCGATCGCACCGAGGGCAACCCGCTCTTCGTCGAGGAGACGATTCGCATGCTCGCGGAGGGCGGCGACTCCGATCGCATCCCCGACACGCTCCAGGCGCTCATCGCGGCCCGGATCGACCACCTGGCGCCCGACGGCAAGACGCTGTCTGCAGCGCGCCGCCGTCATCGGCCGCGTGTTCTGGAAGGGTGCGATCGAGCACGTCGCGCCGGACCTCGACGTGGAGGCGCTGCTCGACGACCTGCTGCTGCGTGAGTTCGTGCTCCGCGAGGACGCGCTCGTCGATCTCGGGTGAGACGGCGTTTCGCTTCAAGCACATGCTGATCCGGGAGGTCGCGTACGCCGGGCTGTCCAAGCAGTCGCGCGCACAGCAGCACGCGACGGTTCGCCGAGTGGCTCAAGGAGCGCGCCGGTGAGGAGCTGCTCGAGATCCGCGCCCACCACCTCGACCAGGCGACACAGCTCCTGGCCGAGCTCGACGGTGCCCCGCCCGACGAGCTGACGAGCGAGGCGGCCGAGGCGTTGACCGGCGCCGGCAAGCGTGCGCTCAACCGGGAGCAGTACAAGTCTGCGCGCAGGCAGCTCGTGCGGGCGGTCGAGCTCGAGCCGACGCTCCAGCGCCGCTACTACGCGGCGCGCGCCGTCTGGCGGCTCGGCGACCTGACCGCGGTCGTCGGTCGAGATGGAGAAGGTGCGCGCGGAAGCGGAGGCCGAGGGCGACACGCTGATCGAGGCGCTGGCGCTGACCGCGCTCGGGGACGCGGTGCTCCGGCAGACCGGAGACACGGCGCGAGCGCAGGAGCTCATCGACCGCGCGCTCGAGCTGCAGAAGGACGAGACGGACGTCGACGCGCACTTCGACTCGCTCATCGTGCGAGCGACGATCGCGGTGTCGCGCGGCACGATGGCCGAGGCCGTTCCGTACATCGAGCAGGCCTTCGCGGTCGCGCTCGCCGCCGGTCGCAAGGATCTCCAGACGATCGCCGTCGCAGGCGCTCGCCCAGGCGCACATCGTCCGGCTCGAGCTCGACAAGGCCGAGCGTCTGATCCAGAAGGCGGTCGAGCTGGCCGACGAGAGCGGCAGTCCTCGCGCCCGGGGTACGGCGCTGCACACTCTCGGCTGGCTCTATCGCATGCGGAGGGAGCTCGATGCGGCCGAAGGAGCCTACGAGGGCGCGCGAGCTGTTCGCGGAGATCGGTCACGCGACGCTGCTCTCGTTCTCGCTCTCCAGCATGGCGGACGTCGCCTTCGAGAGGGGAGACCTGAAGCGCGCCGAGAAGCTCATGCGGGAGGCGATCCGCCTGCTCGCGCCCCTCGGCCAGCATCGCGAGCTCGCCGAGTCTCAGGCCGACCTGGCACGTTCGCTGGCAGCTCTTCGCCGAGATCGGCGACGCCACGCTGCGTCGGCCGCTGCTCTCACGAGATCGCCGACGTCGCCATCAAGAAGGGCGAGCTCGCGCGGGCGGAGAAGCTCCTGCGCGAGATCGATCGGCTGCTGGCGCCGCTCGGCCAGACCGCGAGCTCGCGGAGTCGCAGGCCGAGCTGGCGCGTCGTGCTCGCCGAGCAGGGCAAGACCGACGAGGCCGAGCGCTTCGTGGTCGAGGCGCAGGAGCATCTGTCCTCGGCGGAGCCGCAGCTGCGGCTGTCGATCGTGCTCGCGCTCGCCGCCGTACGCACCGCTCAGGAACGGCGAGGACGAGGCCGAGGAGCTTTCCGTCGAGGCGCTCGCGATCGCGGACGAGGTCGACTTCACCGGCTCTCGAGGCGGAGGTGCTGCGGACGGATTGTCCGCTTCCTCGAGGACGCGGGCCAGAACGGACAAGGCCGCTGCCCTACGAGGAGCGTCTCGCCGCGCTCGTGCCTGCCGAGAGCACCGCCGAGATCGCCTGATTCGACTCCTCGTCCGGCGACTCGCTGATCACCGTCGCCGGCCGCTCGAAGCGGTCGAGCGCCTCGCGCAGCGGGTCGGCGCGCAGCGTGCCTTCGCCGTAGGGCAGGTGCTTCGTCTCGTTGCGGTTCGCGAACGCGATGTCGGAGAAGTGGATGTGGAATGGCGTGCCCGGCTCTTGGACGGCGTCGACGGCCTCGAGCGCGGCCTGGAACGGCTCGCGCGTCCGTGAAGGCGCCGTCGCTCGTCGCGTGCATGTGGGCGAAGTCGAGCACCGGGCGTACCCAGCCGGTGCGCTGCGAGATCTCGAGCACGTCGTCGAGCGAGCCGAGGTCACGCACGCGGCCCATCACCTCGACGCCGAACGGAACGGCGCGGTCCTTGCCCTTCGAGCCGCTCGCGGAGCTCGCCGAGCTGTTCGACGACGGAGTCGAGCGCGTCCTCGCGCGTGCGGCTCGAGCAGGAAGCCGGGATGGAAGACGACGACTTCCGCCCCGGCACGCCTTCGCGATGCCCGCCGAGTGGTCGAGCATGCCGACGGCCATGTTGAGCTTCTTGCCGCGCTCGGCGTGACCCATGAAGCCGGCGAGCGGTGCGTGGACGGACAGCGCGATGTCGTGCTCACGGGCGAGCTCGCCGAGCCTCGCGGCGAAGTCCTAGTCCATCCAGAAGCTTCGTCTCGAAGTCGATCTCGCAGGCGGTGTAGCCGCGCTCGAGGAGCAGCTCGACCGCCCGCTCGGGGCTTTCCTGCGACGGCACGCGCGCCGGCCCGAAGCGGATCTCGCCCATGTAACGGACGCTACCGCACGCCACCGGAGTCCGTCCGACGCGCGTTCTACGGTGTTGCCCATGGCCAAGCGACCTTCCCGCGTCGACCTGCTCGAGCTCGATATCGACCTCCGGCTCGCCGATCTCTGGCGCGAGCTGTCGGAGATCACCGAGTGGAACCTCGAGATCGCGGCTGCGTTCATGCGCGCTGCCTACGGCAAGGGTTACTGCGACGCTCTGACGGAGGACGACGCCGGGTCACTCTGCCTCGACCACGGGTACCGGCTTCCCGCCAAGCGGGACGCCGAACGTTCATAGGGTCGAAGGTCCGCGCGCTAGAATCGTGCCCCGTGGCGCGCAAGCGCAGTCCCGCGCGCCTCGTGGTCGCGCTCTCCGTCGCGGCGGCGCTCGCGGTCTTCCTGCTCTACACGTCGATCGCCGGTGGCACGACCGCGTCGCTGCGGCCGAGCCAGCTCCCGGCGCACGCGAACGAGAAGGTGCAGCTCGCAGGCCTCGTGATCGGCCCTGTGGCGGGCGATCCGTACGAGGGCGGCATGCGCTTCCGGCTCCGCGACGTCGACGGCAAGGCGACGGTGCGCGTCGTCTACACGGGCTCGAAGCCCGATCTCTTCCGCGTCGGGCCGCCACGTGTACCTCAAGGGGCAGCTCGAGCAGGGCACGTTCGTCGGCGAGCGCAACTCGCTCGTGACGAAGTGCCCGTCGAAGTACGCCCCAAGAAGAACACGCTAGCCCATGGCTGAGCTCGGGCGTGCGGCGCTCATCGTCTGCCTCGGCCTCTCGCTCTACGCGCTCCTCGCCGGCTCGCTCGCGGCGTGGGAGGGAAGGCGCCGGCTCGCCGCGTCGGCGCAGAACGCACTCGATCGCCGCGTTCGCTGCCGCGGCCGTCGCGTCGGCAGTGCTGCTCACAGCGCTCGTCCGCCACGACTTCTCGTTCGTCTACGCCGCCGACTTCACGAGCGAGCGAGCTGCCGCTCCTCTACACGCTGTCGGCGTTCTGGGGCGGCCAGGCCGGCTCGCTCCTGCTCTGGCTGCTCGTGCTGACCGGGATGAGCACCGCGGCCGTGCTCTTCAACCGCTACGCGGCGCGCGAGGTGATCGCGTGGGCCGTGCCGGTGCTCGGCCTCGTCGCGTCGTTCTTCGCGTTCCTGCTCGTCGCGGTCGCGAGCCCGTTCGAGACGCAGGCCGCGCCGGCTCGACGGCGCCGGGCTCAACCCGAGCCTCCAGAACCCGTACATGGTCGCGCACCCGCCGCTGCTCTATCTCGGCTACGTCGGACTGACGATCCCGTTCGCGTTCGCGATGGGCGCGCTGCTCGCCGGGCGCACCGACGAGCGCTGGATCGTCGCCACGCGGCGCTGGACGCTCGGCGCCTGGGCGTTTCTCGGCATCGGCCAGCTGCTCGGCTCGCACTGGGCGTACGTCGAGGTCGGCTGGGGCGGCTACTACGCCTGGGATCCGGTCGAGAACGCCGCGCTGATGCCGTGGCTCGCGGCGACGGCGTTCCTCCACTCGGTGATGGTGCAGGAGAAGAAGGGGATGCTGAAGGTCTGGAACGTGCTGCTCGTGGTCCTCGCCTTCTGCCTCGTCGGTCTTCGGGACGTTCCTCACGCGCTCGGGGATCGTCAACTCGATCCACTCGTTCACGCAGAGCTCGATCGGGCCGTGGTTCCTCGGCTTCATCGTCGCCATCACGCTCGGCTCGCTCGCGCTCGTCCTCTACCGGTTGCCGCTGCTGCGCGCGAAGACGAGGCTCGAGTCGCCGATCTCGCGTGAGGCGGCGTTCCTCTACAACAACCTCCTGCTCGTCGCCCTCTGCCTGACGATTCTCTGGGGCGTCACCTTCCCGATCGTCTCGGAGGCGGTGCGCGGCGAGTCGGTGACCGTCGGGCCGCCGTACTTCAACTTCTTCCTCCGCGTCTTCGGGCTGCCGTTGCTGCTGTTGATGGGGATCGGGCCGCTCGTCGCCTGGCGGCGCGCGTCGATCTCGTCGCTGCGGCGGACGCTGGCCGTGGCCGGCGCTGGCCGCGCTCGTCACCGGCGGCGTGTTGCTCGTGTTCGGCGCCGGCTCGTCGCTGCCGGGCCTCATCACGTACTCGTTCTGCGGCCTTCGTGCTGACGTCGATCGTGATCGAGTTCGTCGAAGGGCACGCAGGCACGGCGTGCGCTGACCGGCGGCAGCTGGCCGCGGCGCGTTCTCGCGGCCTCGTCGCGCGCAACCGGCGTCGCTACGGCGGCTACGTCGTCCATGCGGCGATCGTGCTGCTCGCGATCGGCGTCGCCGGCTCGTCCGTGTACCAGACGACGCGAGAAGCGAAGCTCTCGCCGGGCCAGTCGATGGAGGCCGCCGGCTACACGCTCGTCGTACCGCGTCGCTCGCGACCGAGGCGCGGTCGAATCACACGGCCGTGCGGGCCCACGTCGATCTCTATCGCGACGGCGAGCTCGTCGGCCCGGCTCGAGCCGGGCAAGAACCGCTACGCAGCCGAGCAGCAGGTCTCGAACGAGATGGCGATCCACACGAACTGGCTCCGCGCCGAGGACGTCGACGTCATCGCCGACCAGGTCAATCCCGACGGGAGCGTCTACTTCAAGGTGCTCGTGAAGCCGCTCGTCAACCTCATCTGGCTCGCCGGGTTCGTCTTCCTCGTCGGCTCGGTGATCACGCTCTGGCCGGATGCGCGAGAGAGCCGCCGCCTCGCGGAGCGGTACGAGCGCGCCGGTCACGGCGAAGGCATGAGCGCGTCGACGTTGGCGCTTCTGCTCGGCGCGCTGCTCGCCGCCGCGTGTGTCGTCTACGTCGCGCGTCCGTTCCTCCGCGAGCCTGCCGTCGCGGCTGCCGACGATCGGCTCGAGCGCGCTCGATGAGCACGGACGGGAGCGGCTCGCGCTCGTCGAGGAGCGAGATCGTGCGCTCGACTGCGCTCAAGGAGCTCGAGTTCGATCATCGGACGGGCAAGGTGTCGGACGAGGACTACCGCGCGCTCGTCGCGCCGCTTGCGCGCCGAGGCCGGCTCGCGCGATGAAGGCGCTGACCGCCGCCGGACTCCGAGCAGGGGTAGCGCGTCGACCGGCGAACCCCGCCGCATGGTCCGCCGTGCGGCTCTCGTGCTGGTGCTCGCCGTGGTCGCCGCTGCGCCCGCCGGCGCGGACACGATCGTCGAGCAGAAGCAGTCGGTCGACGCGAAGATCGCCGCGCTCGGCGCACGCGTCGCGGAGACGCAGCGCAAGGAGGCGTCGCTTCGCGCGGAGGTTGAGTCCGCGTCGTCGCGAGATCCGCGTGCTCGCGGAGCGCGTCAGCGACATCTCGATCGAGCTCGAGCCCGCTCGAGCGCGAGCTCGAGCTGCGGCGCGAACGGCTCCACCGGCTGAACGAGCTCTTCCGCCTCCAGACGGAGCGGCTCCAGCTGCTGCGGCGCCAGCACGCGATCGCGCTGCACGCGCCTGAGCGATCGCCTCGTCCGGCTCTACGAGCAGGAGCAGACCGACACGCTCTCGCTGCTGCTGTCGTCCGCGAGCTTCACGGACGCTGCTCGACGTGATCGACTACCTGCAGCGCATCGCCGACGAGGACCGGCGCATCGCGACGCAGGTGGGCGCGACCAAGAAGCGCGTGCGGCGACAGCGCGAAGCAGACGAGGACGACGCGCAAGCGCCATCGCCAGGAGACTCGCGTCGTCGCCGTGCGCGTCGGCCAGGTTCGTGCACTGCGCGATCGACTGGCCGCTAGCACGCAGCGGCCTCGTCGCGGCGCAGGGTCAGCGACAAGCAGGATCTCGCGGCGCTGACCCGCGGCGAGCGCGACGAGGTCGCGCGAGATGGAGCGCTCCAGGCAGGTCAGCGCGACGCTCGCTGCGAAGATCCAGGCTGCGCAGTCGCGCGGCGGGCACGGGCGGCGGCTCTCCGTCGGCGGCGGGGCTCATCTGGCCGGTGTCGGGACCCGTGACGAGCCCGTTCGGCGTGCGCTGGGGCCGACTGCACGAGGGCATCGACATCGGCGCGCCTCTGGCACGCCGATCCGCGCCGCAGCGGCGGGCACGGTGATCTACGCCGGCTGGCTCGGGGGCTACGGCAACCTCGTCGTCATCGATCACGGCAACGGCCTCGCGACGGCCTACGGCCACCAGTCGAGCATCGCCGTCAGGCAAGCGGCCAGTACGTCGCGCAGGGACAGGTGATCGGCTACGTCGGGTCGACCGGGCCACTCGACCGGGCCGCACCTTCACTTCGAGGTGCGCGTCAACGGCGTCCCGTCGACCCGCTTGGGCTACCTGTCCTAGAGCTGCGCGAGGTGCAGGTCCGGGAGGTTCCGGTACCGCTCGTCGAGGTCGAAGCCGTAGCCGACGAAGAACTCGTCCGGCGCCGTGAAGCCGACGTAGCGCACCGGCAGGTCGTCGACGAGGCGGCGGTACGGGCGGTCGAGCAGCGTCACGACGGCGAGCGACCGCGGCGAGCGGAGCGCGAACGACTTCGTCAGGTAGTGGAGCGTGAGCCCCGTGTCGACGACGTCCTCGACGAGCAGGACGTCGCGGTCGAGGATGTCGGCGTCGAGGTCCTTGAGCAGCCGCACGCCGCGCTCGCCACCTGTCGCGCGACCGCCGTAGCCGGCGAGCTCGACGAAGTCGACGCGGTGCACGATCGGCAGCGCGCGGAGAGGTCGGCCAGGAAGATGAAGCTCGCCTTGAGCGACGGCCACGAGCACGGGCTCGCGGCCCGACGTAGTCGGCGGCGATCTCCGCGCCGAGCTCCTGGACGCGCGCACGAATCTCCTCGGCGGAGAGGTAGACGTCGCCGATCCGTGGATCGACGTCGGGTCGGCCGCGTCGGGCCGCTAGGAGGCGAGGTCGAGTCTGTATCGCTGGGCGAGGCGTTCGATGTCGCGCTTGTAGAAGAGCTTCACGCGGACGCCGGGATAGCGCTCGCGCACCTTCCGCAGCTTGCGGTTCTTGCGGGTGACGAGCGACTGCTTCATCACCGTCACCTCGAGGTAGAGATCCTGCTCCGGGAGGTAGAAGTCGGGCGTGAAGGCCTCGACGACGCGGCCCTCCTCGTCCTCCTCGAGCACGAACGTCCGTGGCTCGTACGCCCAGGGGATGCGGTAGTAGTCGAGGATCTTCGCGCACTCGAGCTCCGCCTCGTTGGCGAATTGCGGCGACACCGACGCCAGAATATGCCTGGAAATCGGGGATTTCCGAGAGCACCGCGAGGAAGGGTAGCAACCGGTCCGGACACCGCGCGGCTCGCAGGCGACGTGCGTACGAACGCGCTGCGCAACGCTGCAACGTATCCGAGCCGATGCGGGAGGCGATGAACAAGGCGTACGACGAGCTGAACGAGCCGGCTCGCCGAGGTCGTCGACCTCGCGGGCGCAGGCGGCGGTGCTCGGCTGGGACCACCGCACGATGATGCCGCGCAACGGCGCCGCGGCCCGCGCCGAGCAGCTCGGCGACGCTCACGCAGATCACGCACACGATGTTCGTGTCGCCCGAGATCGGCAAGCTGCTCGACGAGCTCGAGCCGTGGGCGCGAGGAGCACGACTACGACTCGATCGAGGCGAGTCTCGTCCGCGTCGTGCGCCGCGACTACGACAAGGTCGTGCGCGTTCCGCCCGAGCTGTCGCGCCGAGATGTCGCGCACCGGCGCGATCGCCGAGCCGGTGTGGCAGGAGGCGCGCAAGGCGTCCGACTGGTCGATGTTCCAGCCGTATCTCGAGAAGGTGATCGAGCTCCGGCGCCAGTACGTCGATTGCTTCGAGCCGGCCGACGAGGACTACGACATCCTGCTCGACGACTACGAGCCGGGCATGAAGACGGCCGAGGTGCGAGCGGTCTTCGACGAGCTCAAGACGGGCCTCGTCCCGCTCATCGCCGAGATCGCCGAGCGCGCCGACGCGGTCGACGACTCGTTCCTCGACCGGTGACTTCCCGATCGACGCGCAGAAGCACGTCGAGGGCGAGATCCTCGCCGCGTTCGGCTTCACCGCCGACTCCTGGCGGCTCGACGAGACCGTGCACCCGTTCGCCTCGCGCTCGGGCCTCGACGACATCCGGCTGACGACGAAGCACCACGCAGGACAGCCTCAGCTCGATCTTCTCGTCGATGCACGAGTTCGGCCACGGGATCTACGAGTACGGCGTCGACCGCGCGCTCGCGCGCACGACCGCTCGCGCGCGGCACGTCGCTCGGCTTCCACGAGTCGCAGAGCCGCATGTGGGAGAACCTCGTCGGCCGCAGCCGCCCGTTCTGGCAGCACTACTTCCCGCTCGTCCAGGAGGCGTTCCCGGCGCAGCTCGCACGGCGTCGACGCGGAGGGCTTCTACCGCGCGGTCAACCGCGTGCAGCCGTCGCTCATCCGCATCGAGGCGGACGAGGCGACGTACAACCTCCACATCATCCTCCGCTTCGAGCTCGAGCAGGAGATGATCACCGGCCGGCTCGCCGCCGCCGACGTGCCCGAGGCGTGGGACGCGAAGATGATGGAGTACCTCGGCGTCGAGGTGCCCGACGTCGCCGACGGCGCGCTCCAGGACACGCACTGGGCGGGCGGCGCGATCGGCTACTTCTCGACGTACGCGCTCGGCAACGTCATCTCGGCGCAGCTCTGGGAGCGGATCTCCGACGGAGATCCCCGACGTCTACGAGCAGATCGGGCGCGGCCGAGTTCGGCGCCGCTCCGCGAGTGGCTCCGCGAGCACGTCCACCAGCACGGGCGGAAGTACATGCCGCAGGAGCTGCTCGAGCGGGTCGACGGGCTCGGCCTCGATCCGCAGCCGCTGCTCGCGTACCTGCGCGGCAAGCTCGGCGAGATCTACGGCTAGCTCGAGCTCGTAGACTTTCCGGCATGGCGGGCGCCGCGGACCGGCCGTTCCGGATCGCCCACATCTCCGACGTCCACTGCGGAGGGCCGCACTTCGTCCCCACGCTGCTCGAGCGCGCGATCGCGGAGATCAACGACTGGAAGCCGGACCTCGTCGTCTGCTGCGGCGACCTGACGACGTTCGGCTTCAAGCCCGAGTTCGTCGAGGCGCGCGCGTTCCTCGACCGGATCGAGTGCGAGTCGTTCGTCGTCATCCCCGGAAACCACGACTCGCGCAACGTCGGCTACGTCCACTTCGAGGAGTTCTTCGGCGAGCGCAACTCCGTGCTGCAGGTCGGCGGCGTGACGGTCGTCGCGGTCGACTCGACCGAGCCCGATCTCGACCACGGCCGCATCGGCCGCGGCCGCTACGAGTGGATCGAGGAGCAGTTCGCGACGCCGGCCGAGCTGCGCGTCTTCGTCCTCCACCACCACCTGCTGCCGGTGCCCGGGCACCGGCCGCGAGCGGAACATCGTCTACGACGCCGGCGACGCGATCGAGTGCCTCCAGCGCTCAGGCGTCGATCTCGTGCTCTGCGGCCACAAGCACGTGCCGTACGCCTGGCGGCTCGAGGACATGTTCATCGTCAACACGGGCACGGTGTCGTCGCTGCGCCTCCGGGGCAACACGCGGCCCTGTTACAACGTGATCGAGGTCGACGGCGCGCACGTCGAGGTGCGGCGGCGGTACCCGTACCACGGCGAGGAGCTGATGATCCGCTTCTCGACCGAGACGCTCGCGTACGAGAAGTCGACCGGAGCGATCGAAGTCCGAGGTGCGGAGCGCCGTGAGAGCCGTGGCGGTCATCGACGGCGAGCACTACGCGCCGGTCGTGCGCGCCGCGCTCGCCGAGCTGCCGTACGACTTCGTCGCGGCCGTGCTCGTCGGAGGTGTCGAGAAGCTCCGCGGGGGCGAGGAGTACGGCGTGCCGCTCGTGCGACGACCTCGCTGCGGCTCTCGCGTACGAGCCGGAGCTCGTCGTCGACCTCTCCGACGAGCCGGTGCTCTCGCCGCGAGCGCCGCCTGCGTGCTCGCCAGCCGCTCGCTCGCGCTCGGGCTGCGCTACCTCGGGCCCGACTTCGACTTCGAGCCGCCGCGCTACGAGCCGGTCGGCGCTGCCGTCGCTCGCCGTGATCGGCACCGGCAAGCGGATCGGCAAGACGGCGCTGACGGGGCAGCTCGCGCGCCTGCTCGCCCGCGACCGCGACGTCGTCGTCGTCGCGATGGGGCGCGGCGGCCCAGAGGAGCCCGAGCTGATCGAGGCGGCGCCGACGCTCGACGACCTGCTCGAGCTGTCCCGGTCGGGCCGACACGCGGCGTCCGACCACCTCGAGACGGCCGCTCTGCGCCGGCGTGCGGACGATCGGCTGCCGGCGCTGCGGCGGCGGCCTCGCCGGGCAGGTGGCGACCTCGAACGTCGCCGAGGGCGCCCGTCTCGCGGAGGAGCTCGCGCCCGACATCGTCGTCTTCGACGGCAGCGGCGCCGCCGTTCCGCCGGTGGCCACCGACCGCCGCGATCCTCGTCACGAGCGGCGCACAGGACGTCCGCGCCGGTCTCAACGCGTATCGGGTGCTCGTCTCCGACCTCGTGGTCGCGGTCGGCGTCGATGAGGCTCAAGCGGCGGCGATCCGCGAGATCGAAGGACGTCCCGGTCGTCCGCTGCGAGCTCCGTCTCGAGCCCGTCGAGCCGCTCGGGCAGGCCGCGTGGCGGTGTTCACCGCCGGGCCTGCGTCGACCGATCATCTCGAGGCGGACGTCGTCGCGACCTCCGCGAACCTTGCGGATCGGGCCCGCTTGCGCGAGGATCTCGCCTCCATCGACGCGGAGACTTACGTGATCGAGATCAAGGCTGCCGCGATCGACGTCGTCGCCGAGGCCGCGCAGGAGCGGGGAGCCCGCGTCGTGTTCGCGCGAAACGACGTCGTTTCGCGTGCCCGGCGAGCCCGACCTCGACGCAGCGCTGCTCGCGCTCGCCGAGCCGCAGTCGCCGAGGCGGTACCGGCATGAGCGAGCCACGCAGACTCGATCACCTGCCGCTCGGCGGCGAGGGCGGACTGCCGTACTCGAAGGGGCTGCTCGCCCGCGCGCTCGTCGCGACGGGCCTCTCGTCGGTGCACGCCTGGGAGCTCGCTCTTCGCGTCGAGGACGATCTCGAGCTGCGCCGCGAGACATCGGTCGACCTCGAGCGCCTCGAGGAGCTGGCGCAGGACGTTCTCGGGAGAGAGCGAAGGTGTCGACGCGGTACGCCGGCTGCGCCGTTACCGCGAGTTGCAGGGCCTCGATCTGCCGATCGTCGTCCTCGTCGGCGGCGGCACCGGCACGGGGAAGTCGCGCGTCGCGACGGAGGTCGCGTACCGGCTCGGCATCACGCGCGTCACGTCCACCGACTTCATCCGCCAGACGATGCGCGCGTTCTTCTCGGAGGAGTTCATGCCGTCGATCCACTACTCGAGCTTCGAGGCCGGCCCGGCCGCACCGGAGGCGGACGACCCGACGCTCGCCGGCTTCCTCGACCAGACGCGGAACGTCCTCGTCGGCGTGCGTGCCGTCATCGAGCGGGCGCTGCACGAGGGCTGGTCGATGGTGCTCGAGGGCGTCCATCTCGTGCCCGGGCTGGTGCCGCCCATCGAGGGCGCGCTCGCGGTGCAGTGCGTGCTCGAGATCGAGAGCGAGGACATCCACGCCGGCCACTTCTGGGTGCGTGACGCGACCACCGAGGGCCTGCGGCCGGTCGAGCGCTACATCGACGCAGCTGGACGAGATCCGGCGCGTGCAGGGCTTCATCGTCGATCGGGCGGGTCGCTGCGACGTGCCGGTGATCGAGAACTCGAACATCGACGCGACGATCGGCGCGGTCATGGACCTCGTGCTCGCGAGCGCGGAGAGGCTCGGCGCGGTCGGCAGTGGCCTCGAGCACTGACCTGGAAGACGGCCTGAGCCACTCCTGCATCTGCGAGCTCTACGCCCGCGCGACCGAACGCGCCGCTCTGGCCAGCGCGCGGTTTCTCGGCGCCGGCAGCCAGACGAGCGCCGAGGAGGCAGCGTTCTCCGGCATGCAGTCGGCACTCGCGTCGCTGTCGATCTCCGGCCGGGTCGTCATCGGAGCAGACGAGGGCGCGGAGCATCTCGCTCCCGGTAGCGACATCGGCGCCGGCGGGGAAGCGGTCGATCTCGCGCTCGACCCGCTGGAGGGTCGTGGGGTGGTCGCGCGCGGCGGCCAGGGAGCCATGTCGATCGTCGCCGTCGCCGGGCGTGATTCGATGCCTCCGCTGCCCGACATGTACATGCGGCAGATCGCGGTGGGGCCGCGTGCGCGCGGATCGGTCGACATCCTGAAGCCGGTCGAAGAGAACGTGCGGGCGATCGCCGAGGCCTACGGCCGTGCGCCGAACGACGTGACGACGATCGTCCTCGACCGCCCGCGTCATGAGGATCTGATCGAAGACATACGCCGGGCGGGCGCGCGCATCAAGCTGATCCCCGACGGGACCGTCACGGCCGCCATCTCCGCTGCCATCCGCGGCACGAACGACCATCTCGCAATCGGCATCGGCGGCACGCGGCAGGCCGTGATGACCGCCGCCGCGCTGCGCTGCCTCGGCGGCGAGATCCAGGCACAGCTCTGGCCCACGTCGCGGCGGGAGATCGAGGCCGCGCAAGAGCACGGCATCGAGGACGTCGAGCAGGTGTTCAAGACGGAGGATCTCGCGCCGGGCGAGATCATCTTCGCCGCCACGGGCGTCTCGAACGGCGACCTGCTTCGCGGCGTCCGCTTCCTCGCCGACAGCGCGTGGACGCATTCGCTCGTCATGTGCACGCGCTGCAACTGGGTGCGGTTCGTGGACGGGATCCACTTCTTCGCGCGCGAGCGGCGCGAAGAAGTGCGGCTACCCGGCAACTGACGTCGACTACACTCGTCGCGTGCCGACGAAGGACGACGTGCTGGAGGCGCTGCACCGGGTCGAGGACCCGGAGCTGGGCATGGACATCGTCGACCTGGGCCTCGTCTACGACGTCGAGGTCGAGGCAGACAAGGTCAAGGTGATCCACACGCTGACGTCGATGGGCTGTCCCGCCGGGCCGATGATCCAGGAGGACATCCAACACCGTCGCGGAGACGTTCCCCGACGTGAAGGACGTCGAGCTCGAGCTGACGTGGGACCCGCCGTGGACGCCGGACAAGATGTCCGACGACGCGAAGTTCATCCTCGGCTTCGGCTAGGCCGGCTAGCCGGGAATTCGCAGCACGATCTTCCCGAACTGCTCGCCTGCCTCGAGCCGCTCGTGCGCGGCGCGGGTCTCGGCAAGCGGGAACATCGAGTCGACGACGACCTTCGCGCGTCCACTCTTCACGAGCTCAAACGCGGCCTCGAAGTCCTCTTTCGTCCCCATCGACGAGCCGAGGATCGCAAGCTCCTTCCACCAGATGCGGTGGAGCGCGGCGGGCGGGTTCGGGCCTGTCGTCGCCCCGCAGACGACAATGCGGCCACCCTGTGAGGCCACGTCCTGCGACGTGCGCCAGGTGGCCTCGCCGACATGCTCGACGACGACGTCCGCGCCGCGGCCGCCCGTCGCCTCGATCACAGTGGCCTTGACGTCGCCTGACTCGTGGTTGACGGTGACGTCCGCGCCGAGCTCGCTTGCCCGCTCCAGCTTCGCGTCGCTCGATGAAGTGGCGATCACGTGCGCGCCAAGAGCCTTCGCGATCTGGAAGGCCGCCGTTGCGACTCCGCCGCCGATGCCCCACACGAGTACCCACTCGCCCTCACGGAGGCCGGCCTTCGTCGCGAGCATCCGGTAAGCGGTCTCGAAGACGAGCGGGAAGGCGGCTGCTTCGTCGAATGGGATGTCGTCGGGAAGTGGGTAGACGTTTGTCGCCGGCACGGCGATCAGCTCGGCGTGCGTCCCGTCGGTGTGCTCGCCGATCACGGTCACGCGGCCGTCGTGCATGACGCCGGGGTTGATGACGACGCGCTGTCCGGGCTCGAAGCCGGCGACACCGTCACCCGAGCGCCTCGACGACGCCTGCGCCGTCCGCGCCGAGGATCCGCGGCTTCGGCACGGAAGGCAGGCCCTTGCGCACCCACACGTCGAGATGGTTCAGCGATGCGGCGCGCAGCCCGATCAGCACCTCGCCGGCAGCGGGCGACGGGATCCGGTACGTCCTCGTAGCGCAGCACCTCGGGACCGCCGTCCTCGTGGATGCGTATCGCCTTCACGCGAGTCTCAGACCTTGACGCGCAGGCGGGCGAGCCCGAGCTCTGACAGCAGCTCTCGCGCCCGCTGGGCAACGCTGCGCCGCAGGTCGGCCGGCTCGATCACGATCGCTTCTCCGCGGAAGCGGAGGATCTCCCCGACGAGCCACTCCGGGCTGCCGACCTTCTGCTCGGCGGTGGCACTTCCGTCGCGCAACGGCTGCGCGCCGCGCTCCACCTCCCAGCGGGCAACCTGCTTCGAGTAATGGATGCGCGCCACGCGCGCGTCTCGCAAGCGATCGGGCTCGAAGCCCTCTCGGGGCTCGAACTTCTCCGGCGTGAGCGTTGCCGATCGCATGCGGTCGAGCCGGAAGCTCCGTGCGTCGTCGCGCGTGCGATCCCACGTATGGACGTACCAGTGGGGCAGTTGCCGCTCGAGCCAGTACGGCTCCACCGTGTGTGCGACGACGGCCTCCTCGCCGACCTTGACGTACTCGACTTCAACGAGCCGCCGGCGCTTGATGCCGTTGCTGAGCGTCGCGATGAGCCGCTCCTCGACGCGGTCGCCGGGCGGTTCGGCAGTCTGGGCGAGATCGAACTCGCCGAACGTCTCCTCGAGCTTCCGCCGCACCTTGTCGAGTGGCCGGTGCGCCTCGGCCGCGATCATCGGTCCGACGAACTCGAGCGCCAGCCTGATCGCCCGCGCCTCGAGCGGCGTCAGTCGTGGGGATGACCGGAACGTGTCGCCGAACAGCTCCTTGTCCACGTGCACGGTGTCGCCGCGCAGCTCCGCGTAGACGGCGTAGCAGCCGCCGCCGAAGTTGACGAGGTTGAGCAAGGACAGGTGCTCCTCGAGCGCCTCGGGAGGGATCATGAAGCGATCGACGAGCTCCGCCGCCGGAATCTCGGCGCTCGTGTCCTCACCGCAGGCAGCAAGCAGATACGCGAGCAGAGCCTGCAGAAGCCCGAAGCGCTCCGGCGCGACCGGGCCGGCGGGACGCTCGGGCAGCGGCTCGTCAGCGTCCGGCGCGTGCCCAGCGACCTTCGGAGGGTCGCCTTCGTGGCGCTCCCTGACCCTCCTCAGGCTCGACGGCCACCTCTCGCCTGAGCTCGTCGGGCTCCAGCGGCGCCGCCCGGCCGTCGAGTCGCAGCACCCACGCCGCGAGGTGCTCGATGCTCGCGTACGGAGTGACGAAGACGCCGTCCTCGATGCGCCCCGAGCGCCGATGCGTGCGCTCCACCCACCAGGCGGTGTCGCCCGTCAGCTCGATTCGCGCCTCACCGACGATCTCTCCCATCTGCCACGCGGGCGGCGGCCGGTGCTTCTGGGCGTTGAACTCGGGAGGCAGGCGGAAGTCGCGCTCTCTCCGCGTCGCGAAGCGGATCTCGCCGCGGATGCGGGAGACGCGGAACGTCCGGATCTCCTCGGCCTTGTGATCGCGCCCGATCACGTACCAGCTGCCCTCGTGTGGCAAGAGCGCATACGCGTCGATCGTGCGGGCGCGAACCTTGTCGCGGGCGATGCCCCAGTAGTCGAACTTCAGCGTGCGCTGCTTCGAGATCGCCGTCTCCAGCTTGCTCAGCCGGCCCGCGAGCTCCGGCGAGTAGTCCGGGTCGGTCACCTCCACGCGCACGGCCGTCTCGGTGGGCGCCTGTGCAAATCCCGGCCGGCCCAGCGCGAGGTTCTGCAAGGCCAGGCGGAACGGCTCCGCGTACGCAAACTGCCCTTCGAGCAGGTAGAGACACGTCTGGAGCGCCGCCAGCTCGTCGTCGGTGAGCTCGAGCGGCGGCAGGAAGTAGTTCTCGGAGCGCAGCGTGTAGAGCTCCTCGCCCGTGAACTCGTCCCGTTGCGACTGGAGCGGGACGCCGAGCGAGAGCAGCTCGGAGCGATCCGAGTAGAAGCGGCGCGCGAACGCCTCGTCCGACATCTCCGAGTAGCCCTCGACGTTCTGTTTCACGTCGCGCGCCGTCAATGGACGGAGCTCGGCCATGAGGAACGCCACCAGGGACAGCTGGCGGATCAGCTTGTCGGTGTCATGAGACACGCAGGGCGAGCTTATAGCTCGCGAGCCGTCCGGAGAACTTGCTTAGGCCGCGACCTTCGAGCGCTGCTCGAGGTGCTGGTGCGAGGGGCAGTAGTGCCGCTCGGGAAGTGGCGTGCGCTGGCAGGGCTTGCCCTTGCGCGTCATTGCCTGGCAGCGGGCGACGCCGCCGTCGAATGCACCCGCCTCGATCTGCTCCTCGATGAAGGCGACGGCCGCACCCACGACCTTGTTGACGGACCAGGCCACCTGGGCCTGGCTCGTGATCGGGAAGTACCGCCGGATGTCCTGGAAGAGCGACTTGTCGGGGTTCGCGAAGTAATGAGGGTCGGTGGCGAGTCGCTCCATCGTCTGCTCGCACGACGCGAGCACCTCGCGGCGGTACTCGAGCTGGTCCGCGGGGTCGACGTACGGGTCGATGAGATCCTTGATCGAGCGGTAGAGCGCCCGCGAGTACTGATACATGCAGGCGCGGATCTCGGCCACTCGCTCGTCCATGGTCATCAGTATCTCGTTGCCGTGTGAAGTTCGAGAAAGTGCTTTGTTGAGCGGGCGTTAATGGGGCCCGTACCCCGCTCGATCTGAGTCTAACGCGTTTCGCGTGCTGTTACAAAGTCTTGTTCAGGAGTGTTACAAAGTCCGGTTTGGAATGTCAGCGTGTGATCTGTTGTGCGTAGGCCGAGCGGGCGTGCCGGGCGGCTCGCGGCAACGCCGCCAGTGCCTCGTCGAGCGTGCGGTAAATGCCGCTGAAGACGATCCAGTAGCCGGGATGGAGGCTCGAGTAGCGCGACGAGGCGAGCACGCCGACGTCCGGCAGGCCGGCTGAAACGGCCGCAAGTGCGCCCGTGCGCGCCGCCTCTGACCCCGCCGTACGTGGGCACGACCGAGAGCACGACCGTATAGCCATTGCGCCGCGCCGGCCAGCGCCGCAGCTTGGCCGGAGGCTGCGACGCCGGCGACGCAGCCGGCCGGAGCGGCGTCAGCGCGACAATCGTGGAGTTGCCGGCGTCGTCGGCACCGGCAGCGATCGCGCCCGCCGCGCCCGCCGCTGCCACGAGGGCTGCGGCCGCCGCCGGCCAGAGCCAGTGGAGGGGCTTCCGCCGCGGAAGTTGGCGCTTGCCGCACTCGACGCAGTACTCCTGCCCGCGACCGAGAACAGCGCCACAGCGGACGCAAGCTTCTGCGCCGTTCATACCTCGGGCTCGGGCTCTGGGTCGTCGACGGCGACCGTCAGCTCCCGCCCGCAGCCGGGACAGAAGCGGGAGAACGGCGGGATCTCGGTGCCGCACTCGCATCGCCGCAGCGGCGCCCGGTGCGTCGCGGCTCGCAACACCTCCTCGAGCTCCTCGAGCCGGCGGTCGAGCTCGACCAGCTCGCTACAGCGCTCCCGCACGAGCTCGTCGTTGAACCGGTTGCGCCGGAACATCTCGAGGATGACGCCCCCCAGGTCGCGAAGCTGCTCATCTCGCATCTGAAGCAGCACGCGACGCTCGCGTCGCAGGGCGCCGGGGGAGGGGAGAGGAACGCGGGGTGGCCGCTGACGGCGGAGAGCCACGGGTCGCTTCCTAGAGCTGGAGCACGACGACGCGCTCCTCGGTCATCTCCCGGACCGCGTAGGCAGGGCCTTCGCGGGTCGTGCCCGAGTCCTTGACGCCTCCGTACGGCATCTGGTCCGCGCGGAACGTCGGCGCCTCGTTCACGGTGACTCCGCCGAACTCGAGCCGCTGGGCCGCAGCCAGCGCCCGGCGTACGTCGGCCGTGAAGATGCCTGCCTGAAGGCCGAAGCGTGTGCCGTTCGCGAGCTCGACAGCTTCGTCGAAGCTGTCGTACGCCGACACCGTCACGACCGGCCCGAACACCTCGTCGCAGGACACCTTCGCCCGCGGTGGTGCTCCGGCGATCACCGTCGGGCCGATGACGGGGCCGTCGGCCTCGCCACCCGTGAGCACCTCGGCGCCCAGCGATCGGGCCTCCTCGATCCAGGCGAGTATCCGCTCACGCGCGTCGTCGTCGATGACCGGCCCGACGTCGGTGTCCTCGTCCGACGGGTCGCCTGCCTGTAGCGCCTCGACGCGAGGGAGGAAGCGTTCCAGGAAGCCGTCGTAGGCGGCTCGCTGGACGTAGATCCGCTGGACGGAGATGCAGCTCTGGCCTGCGAACGAGAATGCGTTGGCGGCGAGCTTTCT